>NZ_JBIWIV010000003.1:0-33437 GCF_044764825.1 Streptomyces sp. NPDC093598
TCCAGGTTTCCGCTTTCGCGTTTCCCTTTCCGGCGGTTCCGACTCTATCAGATCCTTTCGGGCCTGATCCCCGGTCAGCGGGGTTTGTCTTCGCGGCCGTTGGGCCGTTCCGACGTCCCTAACCTTAGCGCGCCCTCTCGGCGATTCCCAAATCGACGCCGTTGGAGTCGATCAGATCGTCGAGTCCCAATTCGAATTGAATTCCGGCGTGCCGAAATCAACCCCGTCGGGAGGTCGAGCTTGGTGGTTTGGGTGCCGCTGCTGCGGCGGAAGTGCTGTCGCAGAACCGTTACGGCTCTCCGGCAACCCGAAGAATTCTACGGATCCGGCATGGGGCTGTCAAGCGGCCCCTGTCAAGATCTTTTCGGCCCGGGCGTCAGTCCAGGTCGGTGAGGCGTCCGCCGGCGTCCGGTTGTGCGTGCTCGACCCTGCGCAGCAGGCGCGTGAGCACTTCGCCCAGCGCCGTGCGCTCGTCGGCGGATAGGTCCTGGAGCAGGTCCTCCTCGAAGACCGACGCCAGGCGCATCGCCTCCAGCCACTTCTCTCGCCCCTCGGATGTCAGTTCCACGATGACGCGGACGCGGTTCGACTCGTCTCGCTCACGGGTCACCAGAGATTCGGCGACCATGCGGTCGATCCGGTGGGTCATCGCGGCCGGGGTGAGTCCGAGGCGCTTGGCCAGGTCGCTGGGGCCCAGACGGTAGGGGGCTCCGGAGAGGACGAGGGCCTTGAGGACCTCCCACTCCGCGTTGCTGATGCCGAGGGCCGAGGTCTGACGGCCGTAGGCGACGTTCATCCGGCGGTTCAGGCGGGAGAGGGCCGAGACGATCTGCTCGACCTGGGGGTCGAGGTCCTGGAACTCGCGCTGATACGCGGCGATCTGCTCTTCGAGGGTCGGCTCGCTGGGGCCGGGGGTGTCGCCCATGGCCGCAGTATGGCACGGTCCCTCTTTGCCTTGAAGTCCTTGGGTATGTACTCTTTAGGTTCGAACTTTAGTTTCGAAGTCTTCACTCCTAACTTGTGAGAGAGGTGAACGTGACCAGGGCGATGGGCGCAGCGATGCGCCGGATTCACGTGGGTAACGCACTCAGCGCGTTCGGGCTCGGCTTCACGGTCCCGTACCTGTACGTCTATGTGGCGCAGGTGCGAGGGCTGGGAGCCATGACGGCGGGTCTCGTACTCGCCGTCTTCGCTGTGGCCGCGCTGGTCGTGCTGCCGTTGGCCGGGCGGGCCATCGTCCGGCGCGGCCCGCTGCCGGTGCTGCTCGCCGCCCTGGTCACGGCCGCCCTGGGGGCACTCAGTCTGGGGATCGCCGGCAGCGCGGCGGCCGTGCTGGTGTCGGCCTCCCTGCTGGGGGCCGGGCAGGCCGTGATGCAGCCGGCGCTCGCGACGATGATCGTGGACTGCTCGTCGGCCGAGACCCGGTCGCGTGCCTTCGCCATGCAGTTCTTCCTGCAGAACCTCGGGCTCGGCGTCGGTGGCCTCATCGGCGGGCATCTGGTCGACACGACCAGTGCCGCCTCCTTCACGCTGCTCTTCGCGATCGAAGCGGCGATGTTCCTGCTGCTCGTCGTGGTGATGGTGACCGTGCGGATGCCGCACGCGCCGAAGATCGAGGACGCTCCCACGGCGTCGGGGCGGGGCAGCTGGAAGCAGCTGCTGGGCAACCGGGCCATGGTGCAGCTGTGTGTGCTGGGCTTCGTGCTGTTCTTCGCCTGCTACGGGCAGTTCGAGTCGGGACTGAGCGCCTACGGGGTCGAGGCCGCAGGGATCTCGACGTCCGCGCTGGGGACGGCGCTGGCCGCCAACACGCTGATGATCGTCGTGGCCCAGTTCGCCGTGCTGCGGTTCGTGGAGCGGCGCCGGCGGTCGCGGGTGATCGCCGCTGTCGGGCTGATCTGGGCCGTGGCGTGGGCCGTCGCCGGGTACGCGGGGCTCGGCCACGGGAGCCAGGAGATGGCGACGGCCGCGTTCGTGTCGACGTACGCGCTGTTCGGGCTGGGTGAGGCGATGCTGTCGCCGACCGTGGCCCCGCTGGTCGCGGATCTCGCGCCGGAGGGGATGGCCGGGCAGTACAACTCCGCGTTCGCGCTGGTCAAGCAGCTCGCGCTGGCCGTCGGGCCGGCGGTGGGCGGGCCGCTGGGGGCCTCGCTGCACGCTCCCTACATCGTGGCGTTCCTGGTGTTCTCGCTGGGGATCACCGTCCTGGCCGTGCGACTGGGGCGGCAGCTGACCGATGTGCAGGATCAGCCGTGGCTCGGGAAGAGCCGGGTCGTGGCCCGGGGTGGGGCGCCCGTTTCCGCGGACGTCTGATCCTCGGCCCCGTCACGTCGGCTGGGTGCGCGGCAGGGCGAACTCGCACCACACCGCCTTGCCGCCGCCCGGTGTGCGGCGGCAGCCCCAGTTCGACGCGATCGTGGCGACGATGGCGATGCCCCGGCCCGATTCGTCGCCCGGTTCCGCGCGGCGGCGTCTGGGGAGATGGTCGTCGCCGTCGGTGACCTCGATGATCAGGCGTCTGTCCGTGCGGCGCAGGCGCAGTCTCATCGGCGGGGTGCCGTGCTGAAGGGAGTTGGCGACCAGTTCGCTGGTGGCCAGGACGCCCAGGTCGTGCAGGTCGGCGGGGAAGCGCCAGCTGGTCAGGACGCCGGAGGCGAAGGCCCGCGCGCGGGGGGCCGCCTCCACGCCGCCCAGGAGTTCCAGGGCGGCGTTGCGGAAGAGCTCGCTCTCGGGGCCGGTGCGGGCGGGGTGCTGGAGGACCAGGACGGCCACGTCGTCGTCGTGGTCGGGGGTCACGCCCGCCGAGCGGACCAGGCGGTCGCAGACGACCTGGGGTGTGCCGGTGGCGCCGGACAGGGCGCGTTCCAGGGCGGCGATGCCCTCGTCCAGATCCGCGTCGCGGCGCTCCACCAGGCCGTCCGTGTAGAGGACCGCCGTGGAACCGGGGGCGAGGGGGATCGAGCCCGAGGTGTGCATCCAGCCGCCGGTGCCGAGCGGGGGGCCGGTGGGTTCGTCGGCGCGCAGGACCGTGCCGTTCTCGTCGCGGACGAGGATGGGGAGGTGGCCCGCCGAGGAGTAGATCAGCTTGCCCTCGTTCGGGTCGTGGATGGCGTACGCGCACGTGGCGATCTGGTTGGCGTCGATCTCGGCTGCCAGGCCGTCCAGGAGCTGGAGGACCTCGTGCGGGGGGAGGTCGAGGCGGGCGTAGGCGCGGACCGCCGTGCGGAGCTGGCCCATGACCGCCGCCGCGCGGACACCGCGGCCCATGACGTCGCCGATGACCAGGGCCGTGCGGCCGCCGCCCAGGGTGATGACGTCGTACCAGTCGCCGCCGACGGCGGCTTCCGTGCCGCCCGGGTGGTACGTGGCGGCGATGCGCAGGTCGTCGGGTTCTTCGAGCTCCTGCGGGAGCAGGGACCGCTGGAGGGTGACCGCCGTTTCGCGCTGACGGCGTTCGCTGGCGCGCAGGCGTTCGGCGGCTTCGGCGTGGTCGGTGACGTCGTTGGCGAAGACGAGGACGCCGCGGCCGTCGCTGCCGCCCTTGCCGTCGCCCTGCGCGACCGGGGTGCAGGTGAAGGTGTAGGAGCGGCCGTCGGGGGCCTTGCGGGACTTGACCGTGCGCGGTTTGCCGCTGCGCTGGACCTGGTCCAGGAGGGGGAACAGGCCGAGGGCGTCCAGCTCGGGGAGTGCCTCGCGGGCGCGTTCGCCCAGGGGGCGTACGCCGAAGGCGGTCGTGTAGGCGTCGTTGACGTAGGCGATGCGGTGGTCGGGGCCGTGGACCAGGGCGACGAGGGACGGGACGCGGTCGAGGACCTCACGCACCCGCAGTTCGTCGACCGCGGGTACGGACGGTGTCTCGTCGGTCAGTTGTTCGGCACGGGCGGCGGGTACGGAGCCTTCCCCCCGCCGGTCCGGGGAGGCCGTCTGCTCGGTCCGCGCTGCGGCGCGGCGCTGCGTTCCGGGGAGCCGGGCGCTCCAGCGCGTGAAGTTCACGAATCCTTGCCTCGTGTAGTGGTCGGCGGCCGGCACCGGAACCGGCCGGGGCCCCGGGGGGCCCGCACCGGGCGAGTGGTGGCATGCCCGCGGTGGTGGACCAGTCTGGCAGTGCGCGGACCGGACCGACATCCGTCAGACGCCGGGCCGGCCGGTGGAGTTCCTGGGTCCGGTCAGGACGACCCCTTCGGGTTGTGCGGGGGGTCGTGAGAAGGCTTTCCACCGGCCGCGAGTTCGAACTCCGCCCGGGGGTGTTCGAGTGAACCCAGGGAGACGATCTCCCGTTTGAACAGGCCGGCCAGGGCCCATTCGGCGAGCACGCGCGCCTTGCGGTTGAAGGTGGGCACGCGGCTGAGGTGGTAGGCGCGGTGCATGAACCAGGCGGGGTAGCCCTTGAGCTTGCGTCCGTAGACGTGGGCGACGCCCTTGTGCAGCCCGAGGGAGGCGACCGATCCGGCGTAGGCGTGTGCGTACGTCTCCAGGGGTTCGCCGCGCAGGGTGTGCACGATGTTGTCGGCCAGGACCTTGGCCTGACGGACGGCGTGCTGGGCGTTGGGGGCGCACTCCCCGCCCGGCTGGTCGGCGGTGACGTCGGGGACGGCGGCGGCGTCTCCGGCTGCCCACGCGTGCGTGGTGCCGTCGACCGACAGTTCCGGCGTGCACTTCAGGCGTCCGCGGCCGTTGCGGGGCAGGTCGGAGGCGGCGAGCACCGGGTGGGGTTTCACGCCGGCCGTCCAGACGACGGTACGGGTGGGGAAGCGGGCGCCGTCGCTGAGGACGGCAACGCGGTCGGAGCAGGACTCGAGGCGGGTCCGCAGGCGGACGTCGATGTTGCGGCGGCGCAGTTCGGTGACGGTGTAGCGGCCCATCTCCTCGCCGACCTCGGGCAGGATGCGGTCCGAGGCCTCGACGAGGATCCACTTCATGTCCTCGGGCTGGACGTTGTGGTAGTAGCGCGCGGCGTAGCGGGCCATGTCCTCCAGTTCGCCGAGTGCCTCCACGCCTGCGAAGCCGCCGCCCACGAAGACGAAGGTGAGGGCCGCGTCGCGGATCGCGGGGTCGCGGGTGGAGGAGGCGATGTCCATCTGCTCGATGACGTGGTTGCGCAGGCCGATGGCCTCCTCGACGGTCTTGAAGCCGATGCCGTGGTCGGCGAGGCCGGGGACCGGCAGGGTGCGCGAGACGGAGCCGGGGGCGAGGACGAGCTGGTCGTAGGGCAGCCGCTGTCCGCCCGTCCCCTCCTCCTCGGTGGCGAGGGTGGTGACGGTGACGGCGCGTTTCGCGTGGTCGACGGCGGTGGCCTCGCCGATCAGGACCCGGCACCGGCCGAGGACGCGGCGCAGCGGCACGACGACGTGGCGGGGTGAGATGGCACCGGCGGCGGCCTCGGGGAGGAACGGCTGGTAGGTCATGTACGGGTCGGGGGTGACGACCGTGATCTCCACCTCGCCCCGGTCCAGTTCCCGTTTCAGTCTGCGCTGCAGGCGCAGGGCCGTGTACATCCCGACGTAGCCGCCACCGACAACGAGAATGCGCGCACGTTCCTTCACCATCCCATGACGCACCCGTCGCTTGCGTTTGTCCACAGCCTCGACGAATTGTGTGACCGGAGCGGGAGCGCGCGCGGAGTTGGCCGGAAAAGCAACATGCGGTGCATCCATGCAGGTCAGAGGGGGTAGTGCGAGGGGCGCGCGGGGGCACATTCAGGACGTATGCGGCGCGTACTCCGATCGGTGGGCGCTCCGTGCGGAACCTGCCCCTTCTGAATTGACTCCCTCTCAACTATGTTCGTGTGTCGACGGGGTGTAGGGGGATGCGCTCACCGGGGTCCGCGACGGGCGGGCCGCGGGACCGGGCCGGTTTCCCTCGCTCCGGCATCGTATGACGGGGAGTGTCTCCGGGGGGAGACGTCATTACCGGGGGAATGCTTATGCATGTTCAGGACTCTCATTGGTCGCCCGCGTCCGCTGTCGCGGCGGGCGGCATGACGATGAGCGCGGCGGGCAACGGACGCGACGTGTCGCGGACGACGCCGCTGCGCGTGGACGCACAGCGCAATCTGGAGCACGTACTGCGTGCGGCGCGCGAGGTCTTCGGCGAGCTGGGGTACGGCGCGCCGATGGAGGACGTGGCGCGGCGCGCGCGGGTCGGTGTGGGCACGGTGTACCGGCGGTTCCCGAGCAAGGACGTCCTGGTGCGGCGGATAGCCGAGGAGGAGACCTCCCGGCTGACCGACCAGGCGCGTGCGGCGCTCGGGCAGGAGGACGAGCCGTGGTCGGCGCTGTCGCGCTTCCTGCGGACGTCGGTGGCTTCCGGCGCCGGGCGGCTGCTGCCGCCGCAGGTGCTGCGGGTCTCGGTCGACGACGGTGCCGGTGGCCCGCGGGTGCCGCAGCAGCGGACCCAGCCGGGCCCGACGGAACTGCGACTGGTGCCGGACCAGCCGGTCGCGGTCGCTTCGGTACCGGCGGTCGCGGCCGAGGACGACGCCGGGACGTCGGCGCTGCTCGAGGTCGTGGGCCAGCTCGTGGACCGGGCGCGTGCGGCCGGTGAGCTGCGGGCGGACGTGTCGGTGTCGGACGTGCTGCTGGTGATCGCCACAGCCGCGCCCTCGCTGCCGGACGCGGCACAGCAGGCGGCCGCGTCGGCCCGGCTGCTGGACATCCTGCTGGAGGGGCTGCGCTCCCGACCGGCGTGAGCCGCCGGGGCCCGGGTCGATCCGGCCCGGGCCGGGTGGGACATCCGGGCTCGGGCAGGACGTCCGGGCTCGGGCGAAAAGGGGGAGGCTTCCCCGAACGAGTGGCGGCTAGTACCGCCGCGCGGTAAGTCCCCACGGATGAGTGATGATCCGGACTCCGGGGTTCTGGCCAAGAGCCGATATGGCACGCTGGCCCGGTAGTTCGGACGGGTTGGGCGGCTGCGGGGGCTTTCCGCGATGAGCGGTGACGGGCGGGACGAGTCGAGCGGTGGCGGGAACGGCGACGCCACAGTCGGCGGCCCGGTCCCGCCGCAGGTGCCGAGTCAGGGAGGACGCGCGAGCGTGCCGCCCGGCGGGCGCCCCGCCGACGGCACGGTCCCGGCCCAGCGCGACCGGCGGGAGGACGGCGTCCTGCCGCCGCCGCACGAGCTGCCGCCGTCCGACGCCGACCTCATCGGCCGGATGCGCTCGGGCGACGACACGGCGTACGAGGAGCTGTACCGGCGTCATGCGCAGGCCGTGCGCCGGTACGCCCACACCTGCTGCCGTGACGCCCACACCGCGGACGACCTGACGGCCGAGGTCTTCGCCCGCATGCTCCAGGCCGTACGCGGCGGGGCGGGCCCCGCACACGCCGTACGCGCGTACCTGCTCACCTCCGTCCGGCGCGTCGCCGCCTCCTGGACGAGGTCGGCCCGGCGCGAGCAGCTCGTCGACGACTTCGCGGTGTTCGCCGCTCAGTCCGCGCGCGGGTCCGAGGTGTCCGACGACGGCACGCTCGAACTGGGCGCGGACGTCAGGGCGATGCACGAGGCCGAGCAGTCCATGGCCATGCGGGCCTTCCGGTCGCTGCCGGAGCGGTGGCAGGCCGTGCTGTGGCACACCGAGATCGAGGACGAGTCGCCCAGCGAGGTCGCCACGCTGTTCGGGCTGGACGCCAACGGCACGCGCGTGCTCGCCAGCCGGGCCCGCGAGGGCCTCAAGCAGGCCTACCTCCAGGCCCACGTCAGCGCCATGCTCACCGCCGACGAGGAGTGCGCGCGCTACGCCGACCAGCTCGGCACCTACGCCCGCGGGCGGCTGCGCACACGGGCCGAGCGGGGGCTGCGCAAGCACCTGGAGGAGTGCGCGAAGTGCCGGCTGGCCGCGTTGCAGATCGAGGAAGTGGCCGGCGGTATCCCGGCCGTCGTGCCGGTCGCGGTCATCGGCTGGTTCGGGGCCGCCGGGTATGCGAAGGCGGCCGGGCTCATCGCCGGGGGCGCGGGCGCGGCCGGTGCGGCGGGGGCGGCCGCGGCGGCGGGTGGCTCGGCCGGTGGAGCCGGAGGCGGGGGTGGTGCGGCGGTCTCCGAGGGGATCGGGGCGCCGGTGAAGGCCGGTATCGCGGCCGGTGTGGTCGCCGTCGGTGCGGTGGCGGCGGTGGTGGTGGCACTGACCGGCAACGAGAAGCCGAAGGAGGAGGCCGGGACCGCTCCTGCGTCCCCTCCATCGTCGTCGGTGGCGCGCCCCGGAGCGCCCACGCCCTCCCCCTCACGACCGGAAGCCGGGCCGCCGCCGCGGCCGCGGCCGCCGGGGATCGTGCCCGCGCACGCCGGAACGCCCTCGCCGACGCCGGACCCGAGGACCAGCCCCAAGACCAGCCCGAGTCCGGAACCAGCCCCGACCCCGACCCGGACCCCGGCTCCACCGCCCGCGTCCCCGAAGCCGACACCGCCCCCCGCTCCCACGCCGACGCCCACACCCCCGCCGCCCCCGCCCGCCCCGGCCGTCTACCAGTGGAACGAACTGTCGTACGACATCAGCGGCGACGGCACGAAGCCCGAGATGCGGATCGGTTCGAGCAGCTGGGTCTGGAAGCGGTCCGGCCTGTCGGTCGGCGACCAGCGGTACACGCACGGCGTCACCGTGCACGGCCGCTCCTCCGTCACCATCGACCTCAACCGCACCTGCACGTCGTACGACGCGCTCGTGGGGGTGGACGACATGACGCTGAGGCTCGGCAGGGTGCACTTCTCCCTCTACGCCGACGGGGTCCGGCTGTGGCGGTCCCCGCTGGTCGAGGGCGGCGACCCGGCCGTGCCCGTCCATGTGAACCTCACCGGCCTCCGCACGGTCCGGCTCGTGGTCGAACCGCGCAGCGCCCTCGACCACCTGATGCCGGTGGACTGGGCGGAGTCCAGGTTCACCTGCCGCTAGCTGTATTGATCACGAGTGCTCACGGCACCCGGCCGGTGGCGCACGCGCCGCGCACCTCGTCCAGCTCGTCCAGGACGTCGTCCGCGGTGAGGGCCGTGCCCCGGGCGCGCTCCGCCTCGCAGCGGGCACTTCCCAGGGCGGCACGAACGGCGGCCTCGGCCCGTTCCGCCTGGGCGCGCTCCGGCATCGAGCGCGGGCGGCCGGACCGCCAGTGGTCGCCGGTGCCGAGCAGCCGGGCCGCGCGCGGGAAGTCGCCGAGGTCGGCCAGCACCCCCGCCGCGCCGTCCACCACCATGGCCCGGATCACGTCCGAGCACCGCTTGTCCACGGCTTCGCGCAGGGTTTCGGTCAGCTTGGGCAGGGCGGACCGCGGGCCGGACTCCCTCGCCGTGATCACGGCGTCGAGCAGGAGCAGCAGCACCATGAACTGAGGCGGCGGTGTGCCGGGGGCGGTGTTCGCGCGGGCCTCCTCGCACCACGCGCGCGCCCGGTCGACGTGCCCGTCCTCGAACGCCATCTGGGTGCGCATCAGCAGGATGTACGCCTTGGAGTCCCGTACGCCGTACCGCTCGGCGGCGGCAGTGGCCTCGTCCAGCAGCGCCAGTGCGGCCACGCGGTCGCCCGCGCGGTAGGCGATCTCGGCGAGCCGGGCGATGAGGAACGGCGACTCGGCGTAGGCGCCCACCTCATAGGCGAGCCGCAGCGCCTCCTCGTACTCCCCCTTGGCTGCCTCGAAGCGGCTGCGCGCCATGGCGGCCTCACCGGCCGCGCTGCACACCTGGGCGCGCAGCCAGCGGTCACCCGCGCGACGGCTGAGGATCCGCAGTTCCGCGAGGTCGTCGTCGACGCCCTCCAGGCCGCCGGGTCCGTCGACGACCGTGTGCGCACGGAACATCAGGGCGACCGAGAGCTCCCAGTCACCCCCGTGCGCACGGCAGTTGGCGACGGCGGCGTCGAGGACGGTCCGGACCTCGCTCTGGTCGCCCAGGAAGGTGGAGAGGATCGGGCAGACGAGCCCCGGGATGCTGGCCGCGTGCGGGCCGCCCCCCTCGAAGTAGGCCGACACCCGCTCCATGTACGGCCGCCCCTCGTCGACGAACGTCTCCATGGGCGCGGCCTCGGTCATGAAGAACAGATGCAGCATGCGCACGTCCATCCGCAGGGCGTGCAGCGGATGCCCCTCCTCCCCGTCGGGCGCGGTGAGGAAGTGGTCGATGTGGCCGGGCAGCTCCGGCGCGCCGCCGGGCGGCACACGGCCCGCCATGTCCAGGGCCACGCCCAGCCGCAACGTCCGCTCGAGCCACTCCAGGCCCTCGTGGCGGTAGTTGCGCAGCCACCAGAACCAGCCCATGGCCAGGGCGAGGGCAGCGGCCTCCTCCTCGTCCCCGGCGGTGAGGGCCCGGTCGAGGGCGGCCCGGATGTTGTCCAGCTCGGTCTCCAGGCGGGCGATCCACGGCAGTTGCCCGGCGGAGCGCAGCAGCGGATCGGCCTGCTCGGCGAGGGCACGCACCCACGCGCGGTGCCGGAGCTCGGCAGTGGTGCGCAGCAGTGGGACGTCGGCGGCGCGCTCGACGGCGTACTCGTGGATGGTCTCCAGCATCCGGTACCGCATGCCGGAGGAGCCGTCGTCCGCGCTGGGGGCCGCCACGACGAGGGACTTGTCGACGAGCGCCCCGAGCAGCTCGGCGGCGGGCCCGGAGCACACGGCCTCGGCCGCCGCGAGGTCCCAGCCGCCTGCGAACACGGACAGCTCGCGCAGCGTCGTCCGCTCGGCGTCGTCGAGCAGATCCCACGACCAGTCGACGACGGCCCGCAGGGTCTGCTGGCGGGGCAGGACCGTACGGCTCCCGGAGGTGAGGAGGCGGAAGCGGTCGTCGAGGCGGTCGGCGATCTGCCGGGGGGTGAGCAGCCGGAGCCGGGCCGCGGCGAGTTCGATGGCGAGCGGCAGCCCGTCCAGCCGCCGGCAGATCTCCGCCACCGCCCGCTCGTCGCGGAGCACGGCGTCCGCGTCGGGACGGGCGGCGGCGGCGCGTTCCGCGAACAGCCGGCGGGCGTGGTGCGGTTGCAGGGGCTCGACCGGTCGCACCGACTCGCCCGGCACGCCCAGGGGTTCACGGCTGGTGGCCAGGATCGTGAGCCCCGGGCAGCGGGTCAGGAGGGTCTCGGCGAGGTGGGCGGCGGCGCCGATGACATGCTCGCAGTTGTCAAGGATCAACAGGAGGCTGCGCTGGGCGCAGTACTCGACGAGCAGGGCGACGGGGTCGTCCTGCACGGCTGTGAGCTCGCTGGTCATCAGCACGGTCTCGCGCAGACCGAGTGCACTGACCACCGCTCCCGGCACCGCCTCGGGCCGGTCGAGCGGGGCGAGCTCGGCCAGCCGTGCCTGCGGGAGCCCGGCGGCGGCTTCCTCGGCGAGACGGGTCTTGCCGGAGCCGCCCGGTCCGGTGAGCGTGACGAGTCGGGCCCTGTGCATCTCGGAACGGATGGCGTCGATCTCGGGTTCCCGGCCGACGAAAGACGTCAGACGGGGGCGGATGCTCCCGGGAGGCATGCGCATGCGCTCGCGCTCCGGTGGAGCGGGCGGAGGCTTGCCGCCCTCCGGCACGGAATCGAGCAGCTCGGTGTGGAGGGCGCGCAGTCGGGGCCCGGGGTCGGTGCCGAGCCCTTCGGCGAGGCAGCGGCGGGCGGTCTCGTACGCGGCGAGGGCGTCGGCAGCCCGGCCGGTGTCGCGCAGGGCCTGGATGAGGAGGGCGTGCAGCGGCTCGTCGTACGGGTGCAGGGCGGTCAGTTCCCGCAGTTCCGGTACGACGTCCGGACCGCGCCCGAGCCGTAACCGGGCCTCCGCCCTGGCCCGGGTCGCCTCCAGGCGCCTCGCCTCCGGACGGGTGGCGGCGGAACGGTCGGGGAGGTCGGCGAGGGCGGGGCCGTGCCAGAGAGCGAGGGCGGCGTCGAGGTGGCGTTCCGCGCGGGCGGGGTCGTTGCCGGCGAGGGCGTCGATGCCCTGCTGGACGAGCCGTTCGAAGACGAAGAGGTCGATGTCGTCCTTGCCGGCCGCGAGCCGGTAGCCGCCGGTCTCCGAGGTGACGGCGTCCTTGCCGAGGGCCCTGCGGAGCCGGCCGATGAGGGCTTGGAGGGCGGCGGGGGCGTCCTGAGGCGGGTCGTCCGCCCAGACCTCGTCGATCAGCGTCCGGGGGGTGGCGACGTGGGAGGGCCGCAGGGCGAGGGCGGTGAGCAGTGCGCGGAGCCGGGGGCCGCCGACGGATACGACTGCGCCACGCTCGTCCTCTGCCGTGGTGACGCCCAGGATTCTGTACCGCACGGGGTCATTGTCGCTGGGGTGGGGGTGAGGGTCAGGGGGTTTTCGGCGCTGGGCGTTGCGAGGGCTGTGTGCAGGTGCTCGGCGTTGGCGCTGGGGCGGGGGGGTCCGCAACCCGGCGGAGCGGGGTACCCGCTGCGCCCACCCGTGCCGCCCCCAGCGGCACGATCGCCCGCAGCTGTGCGGGACGGGCGGCCCGCGACTGTGCGGCGCCGGCCGGGGCCCTCGCGCAGCCGCCGTACGACGCAAGGGGACGTGCCGGGGGGTGTCCGCCCGCAGCCGCCGTACGACGCCAGGGGGCGTGCCGGAGAGTGTCCGCCCGCAGCAGTTGGCGCGTCAACGCCGGTCAGTCGGCGTCCGACCCCATCGCGCCGCTCCGAGGACGGACACCCCCGGCGCGGCCCCGACCCGCACCCGGCGGAAGGCGCGGCCACCCGCACCCCCACCGTCCGAGCAACCGCAGGCGCAAGCGCAGACGCAGGTGTTAAACCCGTCGCCCCCCACCGGCCCCCGCCCCCAACGCCCCCCGCTGCGGCGCGATCCCCGCCGGTACCGCGCGCTGCCGAGCCGGTGTGCCCGTCCAGCAGGTGCCGCGGCGGGACAGCAGGCGGCGGAGCCACAGTTCGAGGGAGACCAGGTCGGCGAGGCCGTCCAGGGGGAGAGGTTCACCCGCCGCCGCGCCGCGCAGCGCCTTGCGGACCACCCGGGCCTCGACCAGACCCGCCTCCGCCAGCAGCGGGGTGTCGAACAGGGCGACCAGGGAGTCCGCCGCCACCCGCAGCCCCGTCCGCTCCGCGGCCGCCGCGATCGCCTGGGTCGGGGCGCCCCACCCGGGCGGCAGCTCCCGGACGCCGGCCCCTTCCAGCACCGTCCGCAGGATCGCCGCCCGTGCCCCCGGCCGCACCCGCAACGCCTCGGGCAGCGCCCGGGCCGCGCGGACGACCTGGTTGTCGAGGAACGGCGCGTGCAGCCGCTGGAAGCGCACCTCCGCGGCCTGCTCCAGCACCCGCAGGTCCGCCGCATGCCGTGCCAGCGCCGCACGCGCGCGGAAGTCACCCGGCCGCTGCCCCGGCCCCACCAGCTCCGACCGGTGGGTCGACGCCTGAAGGCGAACCGATACTTCAGCGAGCGCCTCACCGGTCAGCCAGCGCGCCGCCGGCCCGGGTCTGCCCCAGGTCAGCGCGGCGAGCGAGGCATCCAGTGCCCCACCGGGCGCGTCGAGACCGTCGTCGGCGCGGGGGGCGAGGAGGCGCTCGGCGAGGGACTCGAGACCCGACCGGTACGGCGTGCGGGACAACCGCCGTGCCGCCGCGTACACGCGCGCGGGCACCAGCACCGACCCGTCGGCCTTGGCCAGCGCAGCGACCGGCCGTACGAGATGACGCCGCCGGCGGTCCATCAGCAGGTCGGCGAGTCGCGCGGGATGGGCGTCCAGGACCTGGCGTGCCCCGTAGCCCGTGAAGTGGTCCGCGCTGCCCGCCGCCAGCCGGGCGCGGTGGCGCGCCGCCGACACCAGGCACGGCCCGGGCTCGTCCGTCAGCGGCCCGTCCAGGTCGGCGTACGGAAGGGTCTGCTCGTCGCCCGCCACGACGACATGGTGCAGTCGCGGGTTCGCCGCCAGCGCGCCCGCCCGCTCCAGTTCGGCCTCCCGGCCCCCGACGGCGAGGTCGTTGAACGTGACCGCCAGCAGCCGCTCCCCCGCGCCCGTGCCGTGCCCGAGCACCGTGCCCGGCATTCCGGGCAGCCCCGCGGCCAGCAGCGCCAGTGCCCCGGAGGCCGGCCCGCCGGACAGGTCCGCGCCGATCCCCGGCACCGGCATCCCGCGCGCGGCACGCCGCTCGGCGGGCCCCATGCCGGGCACGGGACCGGGGTCGATGTCCGCCCCGGGGACGTGCCGCGGCGCGGACAGCCGCGTCCGTACGGCCTCCACGAGCGCGTCGCGCACCGCGTCGACCGCGCTGTCGGGATCGGCCGGGGGCGCCGCCACGGCCAGCGAGGCGACCGGCTCGTACCCGGCGATCTCGCGCGCCCCGGCGCGCAGGATGAGTGCGTGCCCGGGCGGAATGCGCTTCACGCCGTCGTAAGGGGTGGAGTCGTGCAGCGCGGCGGGCACGTCCGGAGCGGCCAGCAGCGCGGCGAGATGCCCGAAGTCCAGGTTGGCCTCGATGAGGTCGGCCAGCGGCAGCGCGGCGGTCGCGTACGCCGTACCGCCGGCCCAGGGCGTGTGGAACACCGGCCGCGCGCCCGCGAGATCGCCGCAGACGGTGATCCGCCTGCCGACCTGGACGATCGCCGTGTAGCTGCCCGGCCAGGCGGTCAGATGCCGAAGTGCCCCGCCGCGCGCGGCGAACAGCGCGACGCGCAGCTGCTCGTCGGTGGCGCCGCAGATGCCGAGGACGGCGATCCGGGTCCGGTCGTCGGCCTTCACGACCCGCACCTCGTCGGGGCGCCAGTCGCCGACCGCCCACAGCGGATCGGGGTCTCCCCACAGGAGTTGGGACCCCACCGGGTGCAGCGTCTCACCCTCGCTGCCGGTGGCCCCCGCCGAACCGGCAGCGACGGCTGCCGCGGCGGTGCTGCTCCATCCCACCAACCACCGCATCGCCGCCTCCACAGGCTGTGGACAACCAGTGCACCGTACGAACCGGTTCACCATGCTGCCATGAAGGAGGCGTTCCAGAGGGTGCCGACGCCGCTTGCGCTCCGCTGAATGCGCCCCGGCGGAGCCACCCGCACCGTTCCGAACACCCCGAACACCCGCGCGCCACCAGAAGACCCGGGCGGCGACGACGGGCGGCCGGACGGAGAACACGGACGGAGAAACGGAAAACCCGGACGGGGAAGACGAGGGCGGAGGCGGAGGAAAGCGAAGGGGCGGCCAAGAATCAAGGCACGCCGGCGACATGTCTCCGGTACGACTGCGACGCGAATGCGCCCCCGAAACGCGCCCTCGTCACGCCCGATGCGCCCTCAAGTGCCATGGTCGGAGCCCTGATACCCCGTGACCGGCGGGATCGATTTTCGGCCAAATCAGTATCACGCAGGCAGCCTCGAACACTCTCCGTACAGGCTCCGCACCCTGCCGCCCGATCGCGCAGTCCGGGAGACGGAGCACGCCTCCCGGACCGTTCCGCCGCCCGCGGGGATGGAGGCGGCGGTGTCCCCCAGCCCACTGGATCCAGTACAGCGGGCCGACCCACGCAATGACCATGGAAGCGCTCCCGCAGTGGCCGGAGAAGAGCGCACGGACAGGCGCACGGCCACACAGCGGGAGCACGTCGCAACAGCCCGTATCTGAACCGCACTTCAGTACGGACCACAATCCCGCCAACCGGAAGAATGCCCCTTAACGCTTGGGATGCGGCGAACTACGCTGGGTTTACGAATGCCGCGTGGTTATGCCAGTGCGGCAGCCGTCTGTGTCGAGGGGTGGCGCATGTCCAGGGAGCAACGCGGGCCGAACGAAAAACTCGGCGCCGTTCTCGCCCTCGCGGGAATTTCCAACGCGGGCCTCGCGCGGCGCGTCAACGACCTCGGCGCCCAGCGCGGTCTGACGCTTCGCTATGACAAGACGTCGGTGGCGCGCTGGGTGTCGAAGGGCATGGTGCCGCAGGGTGCCGCGCCGCACCTCATCGCCGCCGCCATCGGCCAGAAGCTCGGCCGCCCGGTGCCGCTCCACGAGATCGGCCTGGCGGACGCGGACCCGGCACCCGAAGTCGGCCTCGCCTTCCCGCGGGACGTCGGCCAGGCCGTGCGGTCCGCGACCGACCTGTACCGCCTCGACCTCGCCGGCCGCCGGGCCGGTTCCGGTGGCATCTGGCAGTCGCTGGCCGGATCGTTCGCGGTGAGCGCATACGCAACGCCCGCCTCACGATGGCTGATAACCCCGGCCGACAGCTCGGTCGCGCGTGACGTGGGCCCCGGCGAGGGCTCCGGCGCACCGCTCAAAGTCGGCCACAGCGATGTGCAGAAGCTGCGGGAGGCCGCCGAGGACGCGCGGCGCTGGGACTCCAAGTACGGCGGCGGCGACTGGCGTTCGTCCATGGTCCCCGAGTGCTTACGAGTGGAGGCCGCCCCTCTGCTGCTCGGCTCGTACTCCGACGAGGTCGGCCGGGCCCTCTTCGGCGCCTCCGCCGAACTCACCCGGCTCGCGGGCTGGATGGCCTTCGACACCGGCCAGCAGGAAGCGGCCCAGCGCTACTACATCCAGGCCCTGCGCCTGGCCCGGGCGGCGGCGGACGTCCCCCTCGGGGGCTACGTGCTGGCGTCCATGTCCCTCCAGGCCACCTACCGCGGCTTCGGCGACGAGGGCGTGGATCTCGCCCAGGCCGCCCTCGAACGCAACCGCGGACTGGCCACGGCCCGCACCATGAGCTTCTTCCGCCTGGTCGAGGCCCGGGCACACGCGCGTGCGGGCGACGCCCAGGCGGCCGGCGGCGCCCTGAAGGCGGCCGAGAGCTGGCTGGAGCGCGCCCGCCCCGGCGACAACGACCCGAGCTGGCTCGGGTTCTACTCCTACGACCGTTTCGCCGCCGACGCCGCCGAGTGCTACCGCGACCTCAAGGCGCCCCGCCAGGTCCGCCGCTTCACGGAGCAGGCCCTGTCGAAGCCGACGGAGGAGTTCGTCCGCTCGCACGGTTTGCGCCTGGTCGTCTCGGCGGTCGCCGAACTGGAGTCGGGCAACCTGGACGCGGCCTGCGAGCAGGGGGTGCGGGCGGTGGAGGTCGCCGGGCGGATCTCCTCGGCGCGAACCACCGAGTACGTGAAGGATCTCCTGCACCGGCTCGAGCCGTACGGCGACGAGCCGAGGGTGGTGGAGCTCCGTGAGCGTGCACGGCCGCTGCTGATGACTCCGGCGTAGCCGGCGCAGGCGTGCCGCCCGTCCCGCGTTTGAAGGCATTGTCAGTGGCGCAGTGCACTATCGAGGCGGGAGGTGGTGCGCATGCGGATCGCATACGACTGTGACGTGCTGGTGATCGGCGGCGGAATCGTCGGCCTGTCGACGGCGTACGCGATCACACGCGCCGCACCGGGCACACGTGTCACCGTCCTGGAGAAGGAGCCGGGCCCGGCCCGCCACCAGACCGGCCGCAACAGCGGCGTCATCCACAGCGGCGTCTACTACCGCCCCGGCTCCCTCAAGGCGCGCTACGCGGTGCGGGGCGCGGCCGAGATGGTCAAGTTCTGCGCCGAGTACGGCATCCCGCACGCGGTCACCGGCAAGCTGATCGTCGCCACCGACCGCGCGGAGCTGCCCCGCCTGCACGCGCTCGTGCAGCGCGGCCGGGAGAACGGGATCCCGGTGCGGGAGCTGGGCGCGTCCCAGATCGCGGAGTACGAGCCGGAGGTGCGGGGCCTCGCCGCGATACACGTCGGCACGACGGGCATCTGCGACTTCGTCGCGGTCGCCCGCCAGCTGGCCCACGGCTCGGGCGCGGAGATCCGCTACGGCACGAGGGTGGTGCGCGTCGACCGGCGTCCCGAGCGGGGGGTCGCCGTGCTCACAGCCGCGGGGGACGTCGTACGGGGGCGGGTCCTGGTGAACTGCGCGGGTCTGCAGTGCGACGAGATCGCCCGGCTCACCGGGGACGACCCGGACATGCGGATCGTGCCGTTCCGGGGCGAGTACTACGAGCTGGCCCGGCCGGAGCTGGTGCGAGGCCTGGTCTACCCCGTGCCCGATCCGGCGTTCCCCTTCCTCGGGGTGCATCTCACGCGGGGGATCGACGGGGGCGTCCATGTCGGGCCCAACGCGGTGCCGGCGCTGGCCCGCGAGGGATACGGATGGGGCACGGTCCGCCCGCGCGAGCTGGCCTCCACCTTGGCCTGGCCCGGCTCCTGGCGCATCGCCCGCCGGCACTGGCGGTACGGGGCGGGTGAGCTGCGCCGTTCCCTGTCCAGGACGGCGTTCACGGATGCGGTGGGCAGACTGCTGCCCGGGGTGTCCGAGGCCGACCTGGTGCCGACGGCGGCGGGTGTGCGCGCCCAGGCGGTCCTCCGTGACGGAACCCTGGTCGACGACTTCCTGATCCGCGAGGGCCCTCGCGCGGTGCACGTCCTGAACGCCCCCTCTCCTGCGGCAACGGCGTCTTTGCCGATCGGCCGGGAGGTGGCACGGAGGGCGTTGAGCGCGCTGTGAGCTCTGCGGACCTCGGCGTCGCTGCGGGCGCCGGGTGGGTCCGCAGCCCTGCGCAGCGGGGTGCCTCCCCCAAGCTCTCGGCTTCGCTCGAGCAGGGGGGACACCCACGCCCATCCGTGCCGCCCCAGGCGCACGCATGCCCGCAGGCTGAGCGCGCCCGCAGCCGCCGTCGTACGCAAGGGGACGTGTCGGGGGGTGTCCGCCCGCAGCGGTTGGTGCGTCAACGCCAGTCAGCCGGTGTGAGACCCCATCGCGCCGTTCCGAGGACGGGCCCCCCCCCGGCGCGGCCCCGACCCACACCCGGCGTCAGGCGAAGCACCGCAGCCGTAAAATCAGGGGCACTGTGTCTGACTCCGCGAACGCCCCCGAAGACCCGAACCAGCACCCGCACACGCCCGGTGTCCCCGTCCGGCGTACCCGGGCCAAGGGAGAGCCCCGCTTTCCCGACGGGCCGAAGCCCGACCCCGCCGGGTCGCACTTCGAGCGGCGGATCCGGAGTTTTCAGCCGCGGCGCAGCCGGGTCACCGCCGGTCAGGCGGACGCGCTCCAGCGCCTGTGGCCCAAGTGGGGCCTCGACATCGACGGCAGCCGGACCCTCGACCTGCCCGAGCTGTTCGGCAACGACAACCCCGTCGTCCTGGAGATCGGCTTCGGCATGGGCGAGGCCACCGCCCAGATGGCCGCCGCCGACCCGGCCACGAACATCCTCGCGGTCGACGTCCACACCCCCGGCCAGGGCAATCTGCTCAGTCTCGCCGACCGCAACGGTCTGTCCAACATCCGGGTCGGCAACGGCGACGCGATCATCCTCCTGCGCGAGATGCTCGCCCCGGACTCCCTCGGCGGCCTGCGCGTCTACTTCCCCGACCCCTGGCCGAAGAAGCGGCACCACAAGCGCAGGATCATCCAGCCCGACTTCCTCAGCCTCGCCGCCACCCGCCTCAGGCCCGGCGCGATCCTCCACTGCGCGACCGACTGGGAGCCGTACGCCGAACAGATGCTCGATGTCCTCACGGCCCACCCCGACTTCGAGAACACGCAGGACGACGGTGGTTTCGCCCCCCGCCCCGACTTCCGTCCGCTGACCCGTTTCGAGGGCCAGGGACTGGACAAGGGACATGTCGTGAACGACCTCCTCTTCCGTCGCGTACAGCACGTGGACCAGCCCCCCGCCGGCGCCTGACCCCCCTGGCACCTCTCCCGCCTGCGGACAGCGCCCATCCGTCGTTAGGGTCAATGCCGTGGCCACCAGCCCCCCACATCCGTCGTACCCCAGCGGTCCCACCGACGGCGCTCCCTTCGCCGGCTCAGGCACGCCCGGCTCCTTGCGGCACGCCCACTGGTGGCAGCCCGCCTGGGTGCGCTACGGCGCGCTGAGCACGCTCCTCGCGATATCCGGCCTGGTCATCCTCGCCCTGGTCCGCGAGGAGACCGGCACGGAGGGGTTCCTGGTCGGCCTGGGGCTGGCCGTTCTCCCGGTGCCCCTGCTGATAGCCGCGTTCCGCTGGCTGGACCGGGTCGAACCCGGCCCCTGGCGGAACCTGCTGTTCTGCTTCGCCTGGGGCGCCTGCGCCGCGGCGCTGATAGCGATCGTCGCCAACAGCTTCGCGACGAGATGGATAGCGACGGCGACGGCGGACCCGTCCAGCGCGGACACCCTGGGCGCGACCGTGATAGCGCCGGTGGTCGAGGAGTCGGCCAAGGCGGCGGCCGTCCTCCTGGTCTTCCTCTTCCGGCGCCGCGACTTCACCGGCATCGTCGACGGAGTCGTCATCGCCGGGGTGACGGCCACCGGCTTCGCGTTCACGGAGAACATCCTCTACCTGGGCACCGCCTTCGGTACCGACCAGCTCACCGGCGGCACCGGCATCGCCTCCGTCACGGCGGCGACCTTCTTCGTGCGCATCATCATGTCGCCGTTCGCGCACCCGCTGTTCACGGTCCTCACCGGCATCGGCTTCGGCATCTCCGCGCTCTCGGCGGACCGCCGGCATCTGCGCCGCATCGCCTTCCCGCTCGCCGGGCTGCTGCTCGCGATGGGCATGCACGCGATGTGGAACGGCTCGTCGGCGTTCGGCCAGTACGGGTTCTTCGCCGTGTACGCGGCCTTCATGGTGCCCATCTTCGGGCTGCTGACGTGGCTGGTGATCTGGACCCGGCAGCGGGAACTGAAGACCGTACGGGCGGAACTGCCCGCCTACGCGGTGGCCGGCTGGCTGACCCCGGCCGAGCCGTACGCGCTCGGCTCGATGCGGGCCCGGCGGATCGCCCGCCAGTACGCCCGCCGTCACGCGGGCAAGGCGGCGGCCCGGGAGGTGGCGCGGTACGAGGCGTACGCGACGTCCCTGGCGTTCCTGCGGCACCGGGCCCGGCGCCACCGCGCCGGGGCGGATTTCGCCGTACGGGAGCGGGAACTGCTCGGCGAGCTGTGGCGGCGCCGGGAGGTGGCCCGCCCCGCGCTGGACCACGCGGCACGGATCACCGCCCCACCGGTCCCGGTGACGGCGCCGCCCTGGCCGGTGTACGGGGTGTACGGGTACGGCCACCAGCCGGCGCCGTACCCCGCCTACAACCCATACCGTTCGTAGGGCCTGTCGCCCGGCTCAGGCCGAGGCCTGCGTGAGCCGCTCGACCTCGGTCTCCGAGAGCGTCAGCTCCGCGACGCCGACCAGCGCCGGCAGCTGCTCCACCGTCCGCGCGGAGGCGATCGGCGCCGCCACGGTCGGCCGGGCGGCGAGCCAGGCCAGAGCCACCGTGGCCACGGGCACGCCGTGCCCCCCGGCGATCTCGTCGAGGGCGGCGAGCACCCGCCGTCCCCGCTCGGTCTCCAGGTGCTTGGCGGCACCGCCCGCCCGCGCGCTTTCGACGGTCGTACCGGGTCGGTACTTGCCCGTGAGAAAGCCGGACGCGAGCGCGTAGTACGGAACGGCCGCGAGGCCGCTCCGCTCGGCCAGATCCTGGAGCTCGCCCTCGTAGGTGTCGCGGGAGACCAGGTTGTACTGGGGCTGGAGGGCGACGTACCGGGCGAGTCCCTCGCGGTCGGAGAACTCCAGGGACGCCCGCAGCCGCTCGGCGGAGATGTTGGAGGCGGCGATGTGCCGCACCTTGCCGGCCTTCACGAGGGTGTCGAGCGCGCCGATGATCTCCTCGACGGGTACGTCGGGCTGGTCGAAGTGCGTGTAGTACAGGTCGATGTAGTCGGTGCCGAGGCGCCGCAGGGAGGCGTCGGCGGCGGCCTTGATGTTGGCGGCGGACAGACCCCGGAAGTCGGGGTGCTGGCTGACCTTCGTGGCGATGACGACGTCGGAGCGGTTGCCGCGCGCCTCGAGCCACGTGCCGAGGATGGTCTCGGACTCCCCACCCCGGTTGCCGTCGGCCCACGCCGAGTAGACGTCGGCGGTGTCGACGAAGTTGCCGCCGGCGGCGGTGTAGGCGTCGAGGACGGCGAACGACTGGTCCTCGTCGGCGGTCCAGCCGAAGACGTTGCCGCCGAGGGCGAGCGGGAAGACCTCGAGGTCGGAGGAGCCTAGCTTGCGCAGAGAAGTCATGCTCCGCGTCAACGCGCGTACCTGAACGCCTCATTCCGCAACGGACGCAAAGATCCCGCAAACACCGCACCGGAAAACCGGCGGCCCTGACGTCGGGGGGTCGTCGTCAGGGCCGCCGGTGCTGCAACGGGTGTCTTCCGCTTACGGGTTCAGCCCCTTGCCCCGCAGCCACGCCATCGGGTCGATGCCGCTCGCGGAGCCGCCGGAGTGGACCTCCAGGTGGAGGTGCGCCCCGGTGACGTTGCCGGTGGCGCCCACACGGCCGATGACGTCGCCCGTGCTGACCTTCTGGCCGACGCTGACGCCGATGGAGGACTGGTGCGCGTACCAGATCTCGGTGCCGTCATCGAGGGTGAGGACCGTCTTGTAGCCGTACGAGCCGTTCCAGCCCGCCTCGGTGATGGTGCCGCTGTGCACGGCCTTGATCGGCGTGCCCGTGGGGGCGGCGAAGTCCAGTCCGGTGTGGTAACCGGAGGACCAGTAGGCGCCGGCCTGGCCGAAGCTGGAGGTGATGGTGTACGAGGAGGTCGGCAGCGTGAACTGCTTGGCGAGAGCGGCGAGCCGCTCGGCCTCGGCCTTCTTCCTGGCCTCCGCCTCCGCCTTCTTCTTGGCTTCGGCGGCCTTGGCCTTGGCTTCCTTCTCCGCCTTGGCGACGGCTTCCGCGGCTGCCTTCTCGGCGGCGGCCGCGGCGTCCTGGGCGGCCTTGGTCTCGATCTGGTCCTGCTGGTGCTCGACCTGCGCCATGATCCGGGCGCGCAGCGCCTCGCCGGCGCCGGCGTCGGAGGTGGCCTGTTCGGTGTCCGCCGTGGCGGAGCCGAGGCTGCTGAGCGGGGTGGCGGAACCTTCGGGGGTGTCGTCGTCCGAGATGAGGGAACCCACCGAGGGCAGGTCCGGCACGGAGATGGACACCGGAGGCTTGCCGGTCTGGGCACTGGCCATGCCGCCGGCGCCCACGGCGGCTATGACGCCGACGCCCAGGACGGTGGAGCTGCGGGCGAGGCCTCCGCCGCGCTGCTTGGTGACGCGATGCCGGCCACGGACGGGACGGATGGACTCCTCGGTGGGGTTCCACTCCTGGAACGGGCCCTCGTCGGTGCGCTGACCGCCGTAGCCGAAGGTGTCGGTGTCGCGCTTCGGCGCGAACGGGGCCGCGGGGGCAGGCCGGTTGGACGCCACGTGGGCGTGCTCCTTTCCTTCCTTCTCGCCTACCGGGTTAGCTGACGGGTTCGGAGCAGGAAGGTCTCCTACGCGCGTATACCTGCCGTGCTTCCACGGCGGTATCCGCCCGATTCACCCCAAGTGGTGGTTCCCCGGTTCCCTTGCGGGATTCGGCGCGTGCGCACGGAGCCGCCTTCTGTGACGGCTGGGACGACCGCGCTGCGTTATCGAACGTTAATAGACGCGCGAGGGGTATTCCAGCGATTCCACTTGATCATTAACCTTTTTCACGCGGACTTACCTGCCATGACCGGCTTAAATCGGGCGAGTTGACCGCTTCGCAAGTGACTGACGAGTTTTGACGATGCGTCAGTTGTGCTGCGGAACGGGGTGATTCGCTCACCGACGGTAATGGATACCGGGGAATGCACCGAGGGCCGGAATCCTTTTGGATTCCGGCCCTCGGCCTTCAGTAGCGGGGACAGGATTTGAACCTGCGACCTCTGGGTTATGAGCCCAGCGAGCTACCGAGCTGCTCCACCCCGCGTCGTTGTGACACCAGTGTACGCCATCCGCGGGACACCTCGCGCACACCCACCGCTCGCCCGCTCCGGGTCACCTCAGCAGGTGGCGGTTCGGGGCCTTGGCCCGCTCCTCGTGCTCCGGGAGGACGAGGACGTCCACGCCCGCGGCCGCGAGGAGGCCGCTGCCGTCGGCGTCCGTCACGAAGGTGTCCGGCTCGCGCCAGGCCGTGACGACCCGTCGTACGCCCGCGTCGAGGATCAGCCGGGCGCAGGGCGCGGGGCGGGAGGCACGTCGGGCGCAGGGCTCCAGGCTGCTGTACACCGTCGCGCCGGCGAGCCTCGGATCGGCCGGGTCGATCTTGGCCAGGGCCGCCTCCTCGGCGTGCACGACCGGATCACCGGCCTCGCGGGAGTGGCCGCGGGCCAGTTCCGTGCCGTCGGCGGCGACCACCACCGCGCCCACGCTGAACGCCGTGTCCGACGGCGGGCAGCGGTCGGCCAGTTCGCAGGCGCGGGCCAGCCAGTGGTGGTCGGCGGCGGTGGGCAGGGCGCCGGTGCCCGGGGCGGTCGGCTCGTAGCGCATCAGGACGACGTCCTCGATCCGCTGCGACTCCAGCAGCCGGAGGCGGCCGCCCTGGTAGCCGCCGGGGCCGAAGAGCCGGGGTGCCCGGGGGTCGCCCACGAAGAGCGGGGCGAGGACCAGCTGGAGTTCGTCGGCGAGGCCCTGGGTGAGGAGCTGGGTGTGGATCAGGCCGCCGCCTTCGACCATGAGCCGCCGGACGCCCCGGACGTCGTGCAGGTGCGTCAGGAGCCGCCGCCAGTCGAGGCCGGCGCCGAGCGGGACGACGTCGGTGGCGAGACCGAGGGCACGGGCGCGTTCGGCGCCCCGGTCGGTGGTGTAGAGGACCTTCTCGCCGCCGGTGTGCCAGAAGCGGGCGTCCGGGTCGAGGTCGCCGGAGCCGCTGACGGTGACCTTCAGGGGGTACTCCGGTTTCCCGGCGGCCGTGCGGGCGGCCCGGCGCTCGTCGGAGTTCACCAGGAGCCGCGGGTTGTCGGCGCGGATGGTGCCGGCGCCGATCAGGATCGCGTCGACGGAGGCCCGGACCTCGTCGACCCGGTCGAAGTCGGCCGGGCTCGACAGGAGCAGGCGGTCGGGTCCGGTGTCGTCCAGGTAGCCGTCGAGGGAGACGGCGGCGGACAGCAGGACGTACGGGTGAGGCATCGACGCTCCGCGGCTGGTCGGGACGGCGGGACTGTGCAGGGCTTGGTTCAAGTTTGAAACAAACCTACACTGGCGGCATGACGACTCGCTGGCTCACCCCCGAGGAGCAGCGCGCCTGGCGCGCCTACATCGCCGCCTCGCTGCTCCTGGAGGATGCGATCGACCGGCAGCTCCAGCAGGACGCCGGCATGCCGCACCTGTACTACTCCATCCTGTCCGTCCTGTCGGAGTCCCCGGAACGGCGGCTGCGCATGACCGATCTCGCCGAGCGGCTGAAGATCACGCGCAGCCGGCTGACGTACGCGGTGACGCGGCTGGAGAAGGACGGCATGCTGCGGCGTGAGGCCTGCCGGTACGACAAGCGGGGCAGCATCGCGGCGCTGACCGACGAGGGGTTCGCCGTGCTGGAGCGCGCGGCGCCCGGGCATGCCGAGACCGTGCGGAGCGTTGTGTTCGACCGGCTCAGCGCGGAGCAGGTGGGGCAGCTGGAGGAGATCTCGGCGGCGATCGCACAGGGCCTCCAGGAGGACGGGGCGCGGCCGGCGGCGGACGACGTGCCGTGGCGGCGGAGGTCGTCGTCGGCCTGTTCGTGACGCGCGCCACATCGCCCCGCCGTTTCATTGCTTCAAATTTCAAGCACGAGTAGGGTTCCGGACGTGGATCTGCTTCAAATCTGAAGCAGATCCGGCAAGCAGATCCGAGCAGACGGCTGTGCAGCCGAACAGGAACGGAACCCGGAGGCCCCGCATGCCCGACACCCCCGCCGTCATCGCCACCCCCCGCTCCCGCGTCCGGGTCCCGCTGCGCTTCCACGACGGGTACGAGGCCGACGCCGAGATCGTCACCTTCCACGGACTGGCCGACGGCCGTGAGCACGTCGCCGTCGTCCTGGGCGAGCCCGGCCCGGTCCCGCTGGTGCGGCTGCACTCCGAGTGCCTGACCGGGGACGTGTTCGGCTCCGCCCGCTGCGACTGCGGCCCGCAGCTGCGCGAGGCGGTCGAACGCATAGCCGAGCGCGGCGGCGTGCTCCTCTACCTCCGCCAGGAGGGCCGGGGCATCGGCCTCTACAACAAGCTCGACGCGTACGCCCTCCAGGACGAGGGGCTCGACACGTACGAGGCGAACGCGGCCCTGGGGCTGCCCGAGGACGCCCGCGACTACACGGCGGCGGCCCAGATGCTCCGGGCCCTGGGCATCGGCGAGCTGGACCTGCTCTCCAACAACCCCGACAAGGCGGGCCAGTTGCGGTCCCTGGGCGTCGGCGTCCGCGACCGCGTTCCCACGGGCGTCTTCACGACCGCCCACAACGTCCGCTACCTGCGCGCGAAGGTCCTCCAGACCCAGCACACGCTGCCGCTCGCCGCGCTGACGGAACTCAGCGCCGGCTGAGCCGCCCCGGTCCGGCCGGGCACAGAACCGGGCTGCTTGCCCCTCGGTTCACCGGGTACAGCCTTTGGAAGAGGGCGACCTCATCAGTACCCGGAGCTTTATGGAAGTGACCGTTTCGTGACCGATCTCGGCGGCCCCGGCGACCACCGGGCGAGGGGACCGGGCGATGGCCCGGAGGCCGTCGCATCGCAGATCGCCGATGCCGTGGAGAGTCTGACGGCGCTGTGGTCGTTCGCCGCCCAGGAGGCGTCCCTGCGCCTGTCCCCGCACCAGCTGCGGGCGCTGCGCACCGTGCAGGCGGCGCCCGGCCTGAACCTGACGGCCCTGGCGGAGGGCCTGGACATCGGCCTCCCCACGGCCAGCCGTCTCTGCGACCGCCTGGCGGCGGCCGGACTGCTGGAACGGGCCCCGCATCCCGACACCCGCCGCGAGGTGCAACTGTGGCTCACCGCACACGGGCGGCATGTGCTGGGGGACGTCGCCGGCCGCCGGGCCCGGGCCCTGGCCGCCGCGCTGGCGGCGATGGAACCGGCGGAACGGGCGGCACTGCGCAGGGGATTGCGGGGATTCCTTGCGGCCCAGGACACGGTGGTTCCGGGCGGCGACGGGACCGAGTGAGTTCCGGGCGGCGGACGATCGTCCCGCCGGTGAACCTGCGCCCACGAGTCCCCCGGCAGCGCCGATCGCCCGCCCCGCAACGCCCGTCAGGTGCCCGAGCCATGACGGCTCACGCCGCCGGCGGTCAGTACCGCCACGCAGGTGTCGTCCCGCGTCGGCCGGGCCGCGCTCCCCGCGTCGCGGAGCACCACCGCGGCCGCCACCGCCGGGTCGCAGCCGGGGAGTACGCCGTCGTCGGGCGGCGTCCATCGGCTGGGCAGACCGTCGCTGTGCAGGACCAGCAGGCTGTCGGCGTGCCAGGGCATCCGCTGCACGGGCACGGACGCCGGGGCCTGCGCGCCCACGATGCCGGGGTGGGACAGCATCGCCTTCCATGTGCCGTCGGTCCGCAGCCGGGCGCCGACGTTGCCGATCCCGGCGAAGCTCAACTCCCCGGCCCGCACGTCGAGCTGGGCCACGGCGACGGCCGCGCCCCGGGTGGGTCGCAGGGCCCGGCCCAGACTCCGCAGGATCTCGACGGGCGGCAGCTCGGCCAAGCCGCGCAGCTCCTTCACCGCCGCCATGGAGGCCTCGGCCGCCTTCGCCCCGTGACCGAGCCCGTCGGCGAGCAGCAGGGTCAGACGGTCGCCGCCGCGCACCCGGCCCCAGGCGTCCCCGGACTGCTCGGCCCTGCCGAGGGGGACGTTGACACCCCCGGCGCGCGGCCCCGGCGGGGGCGGCCCCTGGTTGCGGACGGCGGGCTCGTGCCCGATCCGGGCCATCACGACGGTGCCCCGGCCGGGAGCGCTGTGCAGATCGAAGTCGTTCGCTATGCGCCGGCACGTGCCGAGCCCGGCGCCCAGCGAGGCGGCGACGGTGGTGGTGTAGCCGTCGCGCATCGCCGCAGCGACGTCGGGGATGCCGGGGCCGTGGTCGACCGAGACGAGCTGCACGGTCGGCCGGTGGCCGTCGTCGTGCGCGCGCTCGACGAGGTTGATCAGCACCCGCCCGCCGCCCGCGTGCCGCAGCAGGTTGGTCGCCAGCTCCGTCGCCACGAGCGCGGCGGTCGCCATGCGGTTCGGGGGCAGGCCGGCGCAGGCGCCGGCCTCCTCGGCCGCCACCCGGACGTCCCGCACCCGGGTCGAGTCGTCCACCGGCACGTCCCAGACCCTGCTCATCACGGCACCGTCCTTGAGGGCGGCACGACGGTGGCCCAGGCGGTGACGGTGACGGTGGTCCCCTCACCGGGCCGGCTGTCCACCTCGAACTCCTGCACCAGCCGCTTGGCCCCGCTCAGGCCGAGCCCGAGCCCGCCGCCGCTGGTGTAGCCGTCGGTCAGCGCCTGGTCCAGGTCGCGGATGCCGGGCCCGGTGTCGACGAAGGCCAGCCGCAGCCCCTTCGACTGCCCCATGGCCAGCGGAGTGAGCTGCACATGGCCGCCCCCGCCGTGGACGAGGGTGTTGCGGGCCAGTTCGCTCGCCGCGGTGACGAGCTTGGTCTGCTGCACCAGCCCGAAACCGAGCTCGGCGGCGGCCTGCCGGACCTGCTGGCGCACCCACGCCAGATCCGCGTCCGAGCCGATCGGCAGGGTGGCCGGACCGGCATGGCGGGAAGTCTGCATCATGGACTCCCCTCGCCCCGGCGCGTGGTCACGCCGAGCATCTCCATCGCCCGTTCGACGTCCAGGGCCGTCCGCATGCCGGGCAGGGTGAGTCCCAGCTCGACCAGGGTGATCGCCACCGCCGGGCGCATCCCGGCCAGCACCGTACGGGCCGCCAGCAGTTTGGCCCCGGCGGCGATCTCGGCGAGGACCCGGCCCAGGAACGAGTCGACGATCTCCACACCGGAGATGTCGATCACGACCCCGGACACCCGGGTGTGCGAGATCCGGGCCGTGATGTCCTGCTGGAGCTGCTCGGCCATCCCGTCGTGCAGCTCCCCCTGGAGGGTGACCAGCAGGACGTCGCCCAGTTGGAGGACCGGCACGGTGAAGCCGTGTCCTCCCAGCGACCCGTGTCCCGCCGACCCGGTCACCGCGTGCCCGCGTCCGCCGCCGCGCCGGCCGCCCGCAGCGGCGCGATCTCGACCCCCTGCTGGCTGAGCGCGTAGGCGAGCGCGTCCTCCAGGCTGGAGCGGGTGAGCACCGTGCCGAGGTCGATGCCCAGGTGGACGATGGTCTGCGCGATCGCGGGCCGGATGCCGGAGACGATGCACTCGGCGCCCATCAGCCGGGCCGCCGCCACGGTCTTCATCAGGTGCTGGGCGACCAGCGAGTCGACCGTCGGCACGCCGGTGATGTCGAGGATGGCGTACCGGGCGCGCTCGGCGACGATCGCGTCCAGCAGGCTCTCCATGACCACCTGGCTGCGCGCGCTGTCCAGAGTGCCGATCAGCGGCACGGCGACGGTGCTCTCCCAGAGCTTGATCACCGGGGTGGCCACCTCGTGCAGCTGCTCGCGCTGCCGGGCGATCAGCTCCTCGCCCGCGCTGACCGTCGTCTCCATCACGACCAGGCGCAGCGTGCCCATGAGCACGGTCAGCGCCACCACGGCCTCCTGGGCCTCGGGGGCGTACGGCTCCGGGAACTCGGCGCGCAGCAGCTCGGTCACCGGCTCGCGCAGGGCGGCCACCTCGCGGGCGACCCCGTCCGGGTCCCTTCCGGTGCGGGCCCGGGAGGCCGCCATCCGCCCCAGCTGGTCGCGCACGGCCTCGAACCCGGACGCCCGGATGTCGTCCGGCCGCCCGGAGGCGGCCACCGCCGCCAGCGCCGCGACCACGGCCCTGCCCGCTTCCACGGCCTCGTCCCGGGACACGGTGAACACTGTGCGGAACAGCGCCGCGTCCGCCCACCGTTGGGCGATCTGCTCCCGGCGCCGTTCCAGGAACGCGCTCACCTGGAATGCGGCCGGCTCCTGTTCCGCGTTCTCTTCCGACACCGACACTTGCATCGCTCCTTTGCACGGGCCGGACCGAGGTCGCACGACGGCGCCTCAGCCGTTAGTTGCCGTATGACAAACATTAGTGCCGACCTGCAGCACTACCAAACAACTGCCTACCGATGCCCCCGACCTGCGCCTTCCCCCTCCCTTACCGGCCACGCCAGTCCAGACACACCACGAGGGCGT
This sequence comes from Streptomyces sp. NPDC093598, assembly GCF_044764825.1. Taxonomy (NCBI): domain Bacteria; kingdom Bacillati; phylum Actinomycetota; class Actinomycetes; order Kitasatosporales; family Streptomycetaceae; genus Streptomyces; species Streptomyces sp. NPDC093598. The sequence goes on from NZ_JBIWIV010000003.1 coordinate 29,900, forward strand.
CGTCGTCCGGGGTGGACGGGCCGCGGTGGCCCGTCAGTTCGCGCAGGACGGCCCGGGGCACCTCGGCGGCCGGCAGCAGCCGGGTCGACTGGATCGCCCGGGCCAGGGCGGCGTCCCCGTACGCCACGCCGCCCGGGGAGGCGACGTCGTACACCCCGTCACTGACGAAGACCAAGCGGTCGCCGGGCTCGGCCTGAAACTCCTGGACCACGTAGTCGGTCTCCTCGAACATGCCGAGCGGCAGCTGGGCATCGAAGGGCACCCGCTCCACCGCGCCCCGGCGCAGCCGCAGCATCTGCGGCGACCCGGCGTCCACCGCCCGGACCCGCCCGGTGGCCAGCTCGAAGTCCAGCATCAGCACGGAGAGGTAGCAGCGGCCCCGGTAGTGGGCGTACACGGCCTGGTCGGCCAGGGCCGCCTGGTCGTCGATGGGCAGCCCGGCCCGGCGCGCGTTGCGCAGGGCGTTGATCGCCAGGTTCGTCAGCAGGGAGGCCTCGATGCCCTCACCCATGCCGTTGGTGACGTAGAGGCTGAGCCGGTCGGCCGTGGCGGACCAGTCGAAGTTGTCGCCGAAGATCGCGTACGCCGGTTCCAGCTGCGCGCCCAGCTCGTACTCGGGGCGGGTGCAGGAGCGGCCCGGCAGCAGCTGCCACTGCATCTCGGCGGCCAGCGTGAGCCGGTCCCGGCGCCGCGCCTGGAGATACAGGTCGGTGTCCCGCTCGGCCACGACGACCTCGTGCCCGAGCACCTCGGCGATCTCGGCCAGCTCGCCCAGGCTGCCGTCGGCGTGCTCGCCGCCCGGCAGGGTCACGGTCAGCACGCCGAGGCGGTCGCCGCGCACGGTGACGGGCAGATGCGCCCGTACGAGGTCGCCCGAACAGGTTTCCACGTACGGCTCCTGCGCACCGAAGGCCCGGCCCGCCGGGCTGCTGTGCACGGACACCGGCTGGAGGGTGTGCGGCAGCTCGGACACCGGCTGAAGCACCGTCAGTCCGTAGTCGGCCAGGAAAAGCTCGACGGAGTCCGCCGCGTACTGATCGGTCAGTACACGACGGACCGCGTCCAGCAGTTGGTGGGGCGCCGCCGTGCGCAGGGCGCGCTCGGCGGCCACGAATCTGCTCGTGAGCGTGGTCACGGTGGTCTGTTCACCATCCTCGGTGGGACGTCGACGCGTCCTCGGAAACGGTCCTTGCCTGCGGGCCGGGAATCGGGTCCCGGGCGGCTCACATCGCGCCTAGTACGCTGACGGCCATCCCGGTGCCTGCGAGAGTGTGACTGTGACTTCCCTGCGACCCCGCCCTGAGCCAGCAGAGGTCTCCCGTGTGACCTCCACGGCCGCGGAGTTGCTGGAAGTCCTGTGGGGCCGCGCCTCGACCGCGCCGGCCTCCGCGTCCCAGCTGCGGGTGCTGCTCATCCTCGAACACCACGAGGGCATCAACCTGCGCACGCTCGCCGACTCCCTCGCCTCCACGCCGCCCTCGACCAGCCGGCTGTGCGACCGGTTGCAGGCGGCCGGGTTCGTCGAGCGGGAGGTGAGTCCGGCCGACCGGCGCGAGGTCCGGCTGCACCTCAGCGGCCGGGGCCGCACCTTCCTCGCCGACCTGCGCGTACGCCGGGAGCAGGCGCTGCGCGCGGTGCTCGACCAGATGCCGGCGGCGAAGCGGGCGGCGCTGCTGCAGGGTCTCGAGGCGTTCTGCGACGCGGCGGCGGCCCAGATACACGACGACTCCGAAGACTCCCGCTCGTCCGGCACCCGGACTGCCTGAACGACCCGCCGCGCACGGAGTCGGTCCTTCCGGTCCCTTCCCCGAACACGTTCGGCACGCCTAGGCTGTTGCCCTCCACCTATAGTTGTCAAACGACAACTGTCCGCTCCGCGAACCCCTTGTCTTTCTCCTGCGCACCCCACCGCCCACCCTCCCTGCCCGTACCGTCGCAGCACAGGTCCGGGTACCCCGCCACCGCCTCGACCTGCGCCGACTGTGGTCAACGTCTCGCCGGGGCAGGTACGGGGCATGAGCCGGGCGAGGGCGGGTAGCGGCGCTGGAGGTGGCCTGTCGGGGGATCGGAGCGGGCCGGAACGAGAGGGAGGGCCCGTGACGGCGACCATGCGCATCGGCACGACGACGGATTCCGCCACCCACACCGGTGAGGAGCTGCCGCAGATCGCCGAGCCCCAGAAGCTCGCCCCGCAGGACGCACGCGGGCTGACCGGCCAGTTCCTCGACCGGCTCGCCGTGCTCGAGGAAGGCACGCCCGAATACCAGTACGCCCGCAACACGCTCATCGAGATGAACATGTCTCTGGTGCGCTTCGCGGCCCGCCGGTTCCGCACCAGCGGCCAGTCGATGGAGGACATCGTCCAGGTCGGCGTCATCGGGCTGATCAAGGCCATCGACCGGTTCGAGGTCTCCCGCGAGGTGCAGTTCACCAGCTTCGCGGTGCCGTACATCATCGGCGAGATCAAGCGGTTCTTCCGTGACACGTCCTGGGCCGTGCACGTACCGCGCCGCCTGCAGGAGGCCCGCACGGAACTCGCCAAGGCCACCGAGGAACTGTCCTCCCGCCTCGGCCGCGCGCCGAAGGTGGCCGAACTGGCGACCCTGATGAACCTGTCGGAGGAGGAGGTCGTCGAGGCCCAGATCGCGGCCAACGGCTACCTGTCCTCCTCCCTCGACGCGACCGTCACCGGCGACCCGGACGAGAGCGACACGACACTGTCGCAGTTCATCGGCGAGGAGGACCCGGCCCTCGAACTCGTCGAGGACTTCCACGCCCTGGCCCCCCTCGTCGCCGAACTCGACGAACGCCAGCGCCTCATCCTCCACCTGCGCTTCGTGGAGGAACTGACCCAGGCGGAGATCGGCGCCCGGCTCGGCATCTCGCAGATGCACGTGTCCCGGCTGATCTCGCGCACCGTGGCACGGCTGCGGTCGGGGATGCTGACCACCGGCTGACCCCGCCCCCGCAAACGACAAGAGCCCCGGCCCGGAGACGATCCGGACCGGGGCTTCCTTGTAGGCCCTGTGGGACTCGAACCCACAACCAATGGATTAAAAGTCCACTGCTCTGCCAATTGAGCTAAGGGCCCAGGCGATGTTGCCCCCACGAGCATAGCCCGACGACGCCGAGTCTCCGATCGGGTATCGGCGTCCCGGCCCTGCCGGAGGGACGAACAGGGCCGATGAGGGCCATGGATCGACCGGTTCGGGCGTGTCCGTGCAGCCCGCCGCAACGACGAAGCGCCGTGGCCCGCCCGTTCGGACGGGAGCCACGGCGCTCCTCATGCGTTGATGTCAGCCGTTGCGCTTCCAGCGCGGCTTGTCCTCGCGGCGCTGGAACGAGCCGCCGGTGCGGTGGTCGTCACGACGGCCGGAGGGGCGGTCGTGACCGGAGGAGCGGAAACCGGGGCGGTCGCCCTGACGGTCGCGGTTGAAGGGGCGGTCGCTGCCACGGTGCCCACCGCGCTCGTCCCGGCGCTCGAAGGAACGGCCCGGACGGTCGTCCCGGCGGAAACCGCCGCCACGGCTGTCGTCAC
>NZ_JBIWIV010000003.1:33535-727632 GCF_044764825.1 Streptomyces sp. NPDC093598
ACGACGCTCGAAGCCACGGCCACCACGGTCGTCACGACGCTCGAAGGACCGGCCACCACCACGGTTGTCATCACGACGGTCGTCCCGGCGGAAACCACCGCCACGGCTGTCGTCACGACGCTCGAAGCCACGGCCACCACGGTCGTCACGACGCTCGAAGGACCGGCCACCACCACGGTTGTCATCACGACGGTCGTCCCGGCGGAAACCGCCACCACGGCTGTCGTCACGACGCTCGTACGAACGCCCGCCACGGTCGTCCCGGTCCGCCCGGTCGACGTCCTGCGCCGCCGGCTGCTCGGGCACGGACGCCTCGGCCGCCGCGGCCACCACCGCTGCCTGGGCCTCGGCCACCGCGGCCTCGGGGTCCTCACCCTGCTCGCGGGCGACCCGGGCGACCAGACGGTCGGCCTCCTCACGCAGCTCGTTCGCACGACGCTGCGCCCGCTCCAGCTCCTTGGCGAGCTGGGCGACCTCACGCTCGGCCTGCTGCGCGGCGTTGCCCACCGACTCGGCCTGGACCTCGGTCATCGACCGGGCACCGGTGATCTCGGCGACCTCCGGGTCGAACGCGCCGGCGCCCTGGATGATGTGACGCGAGGCGTCGACGCCCGCGTCCTCCATCAGCCGGAAGATCTGACGCCGCTGGTGCGGCAGCGACAGGGACACGACCGTGCCCGTGCGACCGGCACGCGCAGTGCGGCCCGCCCGGTGCAGGTAGTCCTTGTGGTCACCGGCGGGGTCCACGTTCAGCACCAGGTCGATGCCGTCGACATGGATACCGCGGGCGGCGACGTCGGTCGCGACGAGCGCGTTGACGTAGCCCTTCTTGAAGTCCTCCAGCACGCGGGTACGCGCGCCCTGCGTCATACCGCCGTGCAGCGCGTCGGCCTTCACACCGGAGTCGCACAGCTGCTCGGCGATACGGTCGGCGCCCAGCTGGGTGCGGACGAAGATGATCGTGCGGCCCTTGCGGGAGGCGATCGCGGCGGTGACCGGCGCCTTGTCCTTGGGCTTCACGATGAGGATGTGGTGCGACATGGTCGTGACGTTGCCCTGGGCGCTGTCGACCTCGTGCGTGACCGGGTCGGTCAGGTAGCGCTTGACCAGCGTGGAGATCTCGTTCTCCATCGTGGCCGAGAACAGCATGCGCTGGCCGCCGGCCGGAACCTGGTCCAGCAGCTCGGTGACCTCGGGCAGGAAGCCCAGATCGGACATCTGGTCGGCCTCGTCGAGAACGGCGATCTGCACGTTCTCCAGCGAGCAGGCGCCGCGGTTGATGATGTCGCGCAGCCGGCCCGGGGTGGCGACCAGGATGTCGACGCCCCGCTCCAGGGCGTAGATCTGGTTGCCCATCGACGTACCGCCGCAGACGACCTTCATCTTCAGGCCGAGGACGTCGCCGTAGGGCTGGAGCGCGTCGGCGACCTGCATGGCGAGCTCACGCGTCGGCGTCAGGATGACCGCACGCGGCTTGTGCTTCTCGGTACGGCCGCCGGCCAGCGTGGCCAGGGTCGGCAGACCGAACGACAGGGTCTTGCCGGAGCCGGTGCGGCCACGGCCGAGGATGTCCTTGCCGGCCAGGGCGTCCGGGATGGTCGCGGCCTGGATCGGGAAGGGGGTGGTCACGCCGTTCTGCGCGAGCTTGCGCACGACGCCTTCGGGGAGGCCGAGCTCCGCGAACGTGGCCTCGGGGGCGTCCTCGATTGCCTCGTTCTCGGGCACGACGACGTGATCAGTACTGGCGATGGACATGCGAATGCGAAACCTTCCGGAGTCTCAAGTCGGCACGCGCCCGTCAACTCCGTGATTCGCGATTCGCAATACGACCGCCTCAATGCGGTCCACCACGGCAAGGGAGAGTACGCGCCACACGGCGCGCTCTGCAGTGGCGCCGGGCAAGATGGGATCAAACGATCTGCCACCATACGCACTCCGGGCCCCACAAGGCAAACCGGACTGTGCAGGAGACAGCGAGCGGCAGTCCGACGACCGGACCGCCTCCCAAGGGCTGCAACCACCCTCCAGCCGGAAATGTTCCCGCCCGACCCACGGGATTTCCCGCCCGGCCCCCACAGAGTTCCCGGCCCCTCACCCCATCCCCGGCCTCACGCCGGGACCCCCGCCTCCGGCGCCGGCTCCCGCTGCGCGAGCTGCGGCCCCGGCGGCTCGTGCGCCGACGACGACGGCTCCGGCGTCGGCTCCGGCGACGTCGTCGGCTCCGGCGGAGTCGGCGTCGGCTCCGGTTCGGCCGTCCGGGTGGGCGTCGGCGGCGCGGGCGGCTTCGGCACCGGCCGAACCGGCTTCCCCGGCTTCTCGCGCCCCGGCACGGACGGACTCGCATCAACACTCGGCGACGCCTCGGGAGACACCGACTCCCGCACCCCGCCGCCCTTGCCCTTCTCGCCCTTCTTGCCCTTGCCGCGCCCCCGCTCACCGTCGGCCCCGGCCGCGCCGAACCCGCCACCGCCCGAGACCGCCGGCCCACCGCCGGGCGCCCCACCACCCCGCTGCCCGGCGGAGTGCGACGGCTTGACGCTCCCACCCGCATCGTCGTCGCCGACGCTCATGCAACCGGCGGCAGCGGCGACGGCCACGACCGTGGCGGCCAGTCGGACGGGTACGTACAAGGGGCGCACGGGGCCACCTCCGGTGGAGGGTGATGAAGTCAACACCTCCAACTCCCGCCGCCCACAAGAGGACACGCGCCCCGCATTCACAACCCGGTCAGCCGTAGCCCAAGGCGTGAAGACGCTCGTCGTCGATGCCGAAATGGTGCGCGATCTCATGCACCACGGTGATCTCCGTCTCCGCGACGACATCCTCCCGCGACTCGCACATCCGCAACGTCGGATTCCGGTAGACGGTGATCCGGTCCGGCAGCACACCGGCGTACCACTCACCCCGATCGGTCAGCGGAGTCCCCTCGTACAGCCCGAGCAGCTCAGGATCATCCACCGGCGGCTCGTCCTCGACGAACACCGCGACGTTGTCCATCAGTCGCGTCAACTCCGGCGGGATCCGGTCGAGCGCCTCGGCGACCAGCTCCTCGAACTCCTCACGCGTCATCTCCAGCACAGGCCCATTGTCAGCCACGACCCCGCCGTACGAGAGCCTTCCGGCGCCGCATATCCGCCCGCGCACTTGGGCATACGGGACCAATGGCCCGCGTCCCCGCCGCAGTCCGGAGTGCCCTGAACCCGATCCGCAACCCCCCGCGCGCCCTGGCCCGCCGCTACCGCGCCCGCCGGCCACCCACCACCATCGAGCTCGTGGCGCAGCCACACCCGTGGACCCGCGCGGTGGGACTCGTAGCCGTCGTCCTCCTCGGCGCCTGGCTCGGACTGCTGGTCGTGGGCAACGTCCGGGTCCCGGTCGGCCCCATGAACACCACCATGACCCTGCGCCCCTCCTTCACCGGCGGCACCAAAATCAACATCTCGCCCCTGGGCGCCCTGGAACTGGACAGCCACATCGCCCCCGTCCGCCTCGACGTCAACGTCGACCAGCTCGACCCCGACCGCTCCCAAGCCCTCGTCGACCACCCCGAACGCCTCTCCGGCCTCCAGGACGAGGTCACCCAGGACGTCGGCCGCGGCACCCTCGACCTGGCCGTCCGCTCCGGCGTCGCCGTCGTCGCCGGAGCCACCGCCCTCGGCCTCGCCGTCTACCGCCGCCCCCGCCGCGCCCTGGCCGCCGGCGGCCTCGCCCTCACCCTCCTCGCCGCCTCCGGCGGCACCGCCTACGCCACCTGGCGCCCCGACTCCGTCCTCGAACCCAAGTTCTCCGGCCTGCTCACCTCAGCCCCCTCCCTCGTCGGCAACGCCCGCAACATCGTCACCGAATTCGACGTCTACCAGAAGGAGTTGGCCCGCCTGGTCACCAACGTGACCAAGCTCTACGACGCCACCTCGACGCTGCCGGCCTACGCGCCCGACCCCTCCACCATCCGGGTCCTGCACGTCTCCGACATCCACCTCAACCCGGCGAGCTGGAAGATCATCGCCTCGCTCGTACAGCAGTACAAGGTCGACGTGATCGTCGATTCCGGCGACACCATGGACCACGGCACAGCCGCAGAAAACGGCTTCCTCGACCCCATCGAAGACCTCGGCGCCCCCTACGTCTGGGTCCGCGGCAACCACGACTCGATGATCACCCAGCGCTACATGCAGAACCTGAAGAACGTCCACGTCCTGGACGACGGCAAGGCCGAGACGATCAAGGGCCTGCGCTTCGCGGGCATCGGCGACCCCCAATTCACCCCCGACCGCTCCCGACAGGCCGGCGCCGAGCAGTCCCAGGAACTCGCGGGCGCCCGCCTGGCCACGGCCCTGCGCGACCAGAGCACCGCCGGCACTCCCGTGGACATCGCCGTCGCCCACGAGCCCTCCGCCGCCCGCGAGGTCGACGGCGAGGTCCCCCTGGTCCTGGCCGGCCACCTCCACCACGACGAGATGGAGGACCTGCCCTACGGCACCCGGCTCCGTATCGAGGGCTCCACAGGCGGCAGCGGCCTGCGCGCCATCGAGGGCAAACACCCCGACCCCATCGAGGCGTCGATCCTCTACTTCGACCGGGACACCCGCCATCTCCAGGCCTGGGACGAGATCGAACTCGGCGGCCTCGGCCTCACGACAGCCGAGGTCAGCCGCCACCTCCCGAAGGAGAACCAACCCGGCGCGAGCCAGTCCCCCAGCACCCCGCCGGAGGGCACTCCCTCGGCCTCCCCCTAAACCGTTTTGGCGATAGCTCCCGCCATCCCATATGCTTCTCACGTCCCCGACGCGCTGAGAAGCGCCCAGGCGGGCCGATAGCCCTCATCGTCTAGCGGCCTAGGACGCCGCCCTTTCAAGGCGGTAGCACGGGTTCGAATCCCGTTGGGGGCACGCACCACCCTGTGCGACACTGTCGTACGAAGCTTGGTCCTGTGGAGCAGTTTGGAGTGCTCGCCACCCTGTCAAGGTGGAGGCCGCGGGTTCAAATCCCGTCAGGACCGCTGAGGTTTCACGTGAAACCTCTTGGCTGGGTAGCTCAGTTGGTACGAGCGTCCGACTGAAAATCGGAAGGTCGCCGGTTCGACCCCGGCCCCAGCCACAGCTAAGGCCCCGATCTTCGGATCGGGGCCTTGTTGTATGCCTCGTGGATCACCCCCGTGGTACGAGCGATCGCGTCCGCTACCGGAGACAGGAGACTCTCCGGTTTGCAGTTCGCCCCGCCGATGCCTTCGGCGGAAGCGGCGCATCCAGCCCTTACGCGATCAGCGTGAGGGCAGGGCCTGTGACTCGGCCCCGCAGACCCAGGTCCACCAGCCGCGATCGGCGATGATGTGGGACGCGTTCAGGTCCGCGTGCTCGAAGAAGCCGCAGTTCCTGCACGAGAACACGGCCTGTGTCGGCCGGTTTCTCTTGTCGATGTGATGGCAGCGCGAGCACTCCTGCTCGTGTAGGCCGGCTCGGTCAGCGCTCGAAGAGCGTCTGCGTGCTCTGGTCGAAATCCGTTCGCCTCCGTTTTGCGGGGGATGAGATCCTGGATCGCGTATGTCTACGCACCCTGCCCCCGCCCTCGGCGCCCTCGCCCCCCGCCTGACCGAGCTGTCCCTGCGCGATGCGCACCGGCTCGGGCGCAGGCTCGAAGGTGCGCGCAAGATCCGTAAGCCGGAGGCCCGGGCCGCCGTGCTCGCCGAGATCGAGGCGGAGGTGGGCAGGGCCGAGGAACGGATGGCCGGGCGGCGCGCTCTCGTGCCCGAGGTCACGTATCCCGAGCAGCTGCCGGTCAGCCAGAAGAAGGACGACATCGCGGCCGCGATTCGCGATCACCAGGTCGTGATCGTCGCCGGTGAGACCGGCTCGGGCAAGACGACGCAGATCCCGAAGATCTGTCTGGAGCTCGGGCGCGGTGTGCGGGGCATGATCGGGCACACGCAGCCGCGCCGGATCGCCGCCCGGACGGTCGCCGAGCGTGTGGCCGAGGAGCTGGACACCCCGCTCGGCGGGGCCGTCGGCTGGAAGGTCCGCTTCACCGATCAGGTCGATCCGGACGCCACGTTCGTCAAGCTCATGACGGACGGCATTCTGCTCGCGGAGATCCAGACCGACCGTGAGCTGCGCGCCTACGACACGATCATCATCGACGAGGCTCACGAGCGGTCCCTCAACATCGACTTCCTGTTGGGCTACCTCGCCCAGTTGCTGCCGAAGCGCCCGGACCTCAAGGTCGTCATCACTTCGGCCACGATCGACCCCGAGCGCTTCTCCCGGCATTTCGGTGATGCCCCGATCATCGAGGTCAGCGGCCGTACGTACCCCGTGGAGGTCCGTTACCGGCCGCTTCTGGAGGAGGACGGCGACGACGCCGACCGGGATCAGATCACCGCGATCACCGACGCCGTGGAGGAGCTCCAGAGGGAGGGCAAGGGCGACATCCTCGTCTTCCTTTCGGGTGAGCGGGAGATCAGGGACACGGCGGACGCGCTCACCAAGAAGAACTACCGGTTCACGGAGATCCTTCCGCTGTACGCCCGGCTCTCCCATGCGGAGCAGCACCGCGTCTTTCAGCCGCACACGGGCCGCAGGATCGTTCTGGCCACGAACGTCGCCGAGACCTCGCTGACCGTTCCGGGCATCAAGTACGTCATCGACCCGGGCTTCGCCCGGATCTCCCGCTACAGCCATCGCACCAAGGTGCAGCGTCTGCCCATCGAGCCGGTCTCGCAGGCCAGCGCCAACCAGCGCAAGGGTCGCTGTGGGCGTACGTCGGACGGCATCTGTATCCGCCTCTACAGCGAGGACGACTTCAACGCCCGCCCGGAGTTCACGGACGCGGAGATCCTCCGGACGAACCTCGCGTCCGTCATCCTGCAGATGACGGCGGCCGGCCTCGGCGACATCGAGAAGTTCCCCTTCATCGACCCGCCGGACCACCGCAACATTCGCGACGGTGTGCAGCTGCTCCAAGAGCTGAACGCCCTTGATCCGGCGCAGAAGGACCCCCGCAAGCGGCTCACGGACACCGGCCGCAAGCTGGCCCAGTTGCCCGTCGACCCGCGGCTGGCCCGGATGGTGCTGGAGGCGGACAAGAACGGCTGTGTGCGCGAGGTCATGGTGATAGCCGCCGCGTTGTCCATCCAGGATCCGCGTGAGCGCCCGGCCGACAAGCAGGCTCAGGCCGACCAGCAGCATGCCCGTTTCAAGGACGAGACCAGCGATTTCCTGGCCTACCTCAATCTCTGGCGCTATGTCCGCGAGCAGCAGAAGGAGCGGGGTTCGTCGTCCTTCCGCCGGATGTGCAAGCAGGAGTACCTCAATTTCCTTCGCATCCGCGAATGGCAGGACATTTATACGCAGTTGCGCACGGTCGCGAAGCAGATGGGCATCCATCTCAACGAGGACGACGCCCCGGCCGACCGCATCCATGTCTCCCTCCTGGCCGGCCTGCTGTCGCATGTCGGCATGAAGGACGTGAAGGAGGGCGCCAAGAACGAGTATCTGGGCGCCCGTAACGCCAAGTTCGCGGTCTTCCCCGGCTCGGCGCTGTTCAAGAAGCCTCCGCGCTTCGTGATGTCCGCCGAGCTGGTCGAGACGTCCCGCCTCTGGGCCCGGGTCAACGCCAGAATCGAGCCCGAGTGGGTCGAGCCGCTCGCGGCGCACCTCATCAAGCGCACGTACAGCGAGCCGCATTGGGAGAAGGACCAGGCCGCGGTGATGGCGTACGAGAAGGTCACGCTCTACGGCGTGCCGATCGTGGCGCAGCGGAAGGTCAACTACGGGCGGATCGACCCGGAGGTCAGCCGTGAGCTGTTCATCCGGAACGCGCTGGTGGAGGGCGACTGGCGTACGCACCACAAGTTCTTCTCGGACAACCGCCGGCTCCTCACGGAGGTCGAGGAGCTGGAGCACCGGGCCCGTCGCCGGGACATCCTGGTCGACGACGAGACGCTGTACGACTTCTACGACCAGCGGATCCCGGAACACGTCGTCTCCGGCGCCCACTTCGACTCGTGGTGGAAGCACAAGCGGCACGAGCAGCCCGACTTCCTCGATTTCGAGCGCGAGATGCTCATCAACGAGAAGGCGGGCGAGGTCACCAAGGCCGACTACCCGGACTCGTGGCGTCAGGGGGATCTGAAGTTCCGGGTGACGTATCAGTTCGAGCCGGGCGCGGATGCCGACGGCGTGACCGTCCACATTCCGTTGCAGGTCCTCAACCAGGTCACGGACGAGGGCTTCGACTGGCAGATCCCGGGTCTGAGGGAGGAGCTGGTGACGGAGCTGATCCGATCGCTGCCCAAGCCGATCCGCCGGAACTACGTGCCCGCGCCGAACTTCGCGAAGGCGTTCCTGGACAGGGCCGTCCCGCTCCAGGAGCCTCTCACCACGACCATGACCCGTGAGCTGAGGCTCATGGTGGGTGTGCCCTTCGAGGCGGACGACTTCGATCTGTCCAAGGTCCCCGACCATTTGAAGGTCACGTTCCGGATCGTCGACGAGCGCCGCCGCAAGCTGGCCGAGGACAAGGACCTCGAGGCGCTGAAGCTCCAGTTGCGCCCGAAAGCCCGCAAGGCCCTCTCCCAGGCGGCCGCGGCGACGGCCGAACGCTCCGGTGGCCAGTCCCTGGAGCGCTCGGGGCTGACCGACTGGACGATCGGCACACTCACCCGCGTCTTCGAGACCCGCCGGGCGGGTCAGCCGGTGAAGGCGTATCCGGCACTGGTCGACGACGGTGACACGGTCTCGGTGCGTCTCTTCGACACGGAGGCGGAGCAGGCGCAGGCCATGTGGAAGGGCACGCGTCGGCTGATCCTGCGCAACATCCCGGTCAACCCGGCGAAATTCGCGAGCGATCGTCTGACGAACGCGCAGAAGCTGGCGTTGTCGGCGAATCCGCACGGTTCCGTCCAGGGTCTGTTCGACGACTGCGCGATGGCCGCCGCGGACAAGCTGATCGGGGACTTCGGCGGGCCGGCGTGGGACGAGGAGTCGTACCGGAAGCTGTACGACAAGGTGCGCGCCGAGATCGTGGACACGACCGTCCGCACGGTGGGTCAGGTGGAGCAGGTCCTGGCGGCCTGGCAGGCCTGCGAACGGCGTCTGAAGGCCGTACGCAGCCCCGCGCTGCTGCCGAACCTCCAGGATGTGCGGGGGCAGCTGGACGCTCTCGTGAAGCCGGGCTTCGTGACGGAGGCGGGGCTGCGGCGTATGCCGGACCTGATGCGCTATCTGGTGGCGGCCGACCGGCGTCTGCAGCAGATGCCGACAAACGTCCAGCGGGACACCACGCGGATGCAGAAGGTCCACGAGATGCGGGACGAGTACGCCTGGCTCCTGGAGCAGATGCCGCAGGGCCGGCCGGTCCCCTCGTCGGTCCTGGACATCCGCTGGATGATCGAGGAGCTCCGGGTCAGCTACTTCGCCCATGCGCTCGGTACCGCTTACCCCGTCTCCGACAAGCGGATCGTGAAGGCGATCGACGCGGCGGCGCCGTAACGACACCTGCACGCAGGGTGAGTTCGACCGTGGGCTCACCCTCCTGTACAGTCTCTTCTCGCAGCGCAACGCACGAATCGCACTGCGAAACCTGGTCCTGTGGAGCAGTTTGGAGTGCTCGCCACCCTGTCAAGGTGGAGGCCGCGGGTTCAAATCCCGTCAGGACCGCAGAGAAGGAGCCCGGATCTTCGGATCCGGGCTCTTTGTCGTCCGCGCCCCGACTGCGAACAGCCGGAGGCCGCGCCCGCGGCGGAGCCGCGATCAGACACAGCACATCCCGTCAGGACCGCCTGCCCTGGCAAGAGCCCGAGTCTTCGGATCCGGGCTCTTCTCGTGTGCCCTGACCTCCGCGTAGGCCCTCCGGGCCCCCTCACGCCGTCTTGACGGTCCCTCATTCCGCCGGTACCCCAGAACCAGGGCCGTTCCCGGTGCGGCCTTCTGGAGGTGGCGTATGGCGGCAGCTGCCAGGCACGAGACGCGGGCTCTGCTCCGCGCGCATCTGTCGGCCGCGTCGTCGTACCGGCACCTCACGCGGCACTGCCCGATCTGCCATCGTCTGCTGCGGCTGGCGATGGAGTCCGCACCGCGCGCCGCTCAGGCCCCGACTGCGGCGCGGTGCCGGGAGGACGAGAGCCCGGCGTCCGCATGATCCATGAGCGGCTTCAACACCCGTCGGGGCAGGGGCCGCTGGAGCGGGAGGCTCCTCTACCGCACCTGCGGCTGAGCTAACAAGCCGCTTGGTATGTGACGGGTGTCACCGCATGAGTTTTGGAAAGTGCGGTACTTACGCCCCACCTACAAAGGGTCAATTTAATATGTGCAATTGCACCCTGACCGGGGCGTCGCACACAGGGGTCCGACATCCCTCCCCAGGCTTCCACAAGGCCGCCCACAGCGGGATCGGCAGACCGACCGCGGGCGCACAAAAAAGATCGCGCTGGACCCGGCGGAGTCCAGCGCGATCGACGACGCACCCTGCTATATGCCTGGAAAGCTCTGACTGGCTTGGGCGTGGGGCCTGTTGGGGCAGGATCCCGCGTCGCTTGGAGCTGTGGTTCCGGACGCCACGGCCAGTTGGGGGACCAGCCGGTTTGCCCGGTTATTCAGTTGTTCAGGCCTCGCTGCGCTGCTGCGGGATGCCCGCGAGCAGAGCGCGGACCTCGGCCTCGCGGTAGCGCCGATGCCCGCCGAGCGTGCGGATCGACGTGAGCTTGCCGGCCTTCGCCCACCGCGTGACCGTCTTGGGGTCGACGCGGAACATGGTGGCGACCTCAGCCGGGGTCAGCAGCGGCTCGGCATCAGGGGTGCGAGCGGTCATGAGCGGCCTCCTCGGGAGAACCGAACCTTCTCGGTTCTTTCCTCTAAATTCTGCACCTTGACCCGCGTTGCCCGAAATGGCGGACGCGAGTCGAGTCGGTTATAGGACGAACGGCTTGTCCTCGGCACTACAACTACACCATCTGTCCAGCCGCGTCGGCCAAACCGATGGAATTGCCCCTCCAGGTGTTCATCAGCGACGGAAGCCGATGGACCATGCCATAGCGGACAGTCACACCGCTGTGACGATCAGTCACAGGGTGATCAGGAAGTCACGAGACCCCCCAAAGCGTGCAATGCTGAGATTCCGCCCATAGTGCAGCACCATGGGACGGAAGGAGCCCTCCCCGGACTCCTTGTCCTATTTTGGCATGAGGAGGGGCAAGGGACGCAAGAGCCTCGTACGTGTAGTCCGTCACGCTTGGCCTACTTGAGAGGTCTGCCCGGATCGGGCCCTACGTCCCTTGTTGACGAAGCCTCAGGAGAAGCACAGCCCGCTTCAGGAACTCGGTGCGAGGACGAAACCCCAAATCGGGCGGTTCGTCAAACGTCAGTTCGTGACCGACTGCGAGCGGTCTGTACGGACATCATGGTCAGGGGTCAGTTGGCCGACCGCAGATCCCGTACGGAACGCCACCGCTCGACGAGCCGGGCGTACGCCTCCCCCGCGGCGGCCCTGTCACCCCGCCGCAGCGCGGCGATGCCCGCGGCCACGTCCGCCGCGGAATGGTCGTCCTCCAGCGCCCCGGCCGGCACCGCGTGCACCAGGCCGCCGTAGTCCAGCTCCACGAGCGAGCGCGGGTGGAACTCCTCCAGCCAGCGCCCGACGTCCACCAGGCCGTCGATCAGCGGCCCCTCGTCCATGGCCTCCCGCAGGGCGCGCAGCCCCCGGGCCACCCGCCGCCGGGCCTGGACCATGGGGGTGCGGTAGCGCAGCACGGGCGGGCTGTCGACCGAGGCGCCCTTGTCGTACTCGCGCTCCTCGTCGGAGACCAGGACGAACCAGTTGATCGGCACCTGCCAGGTGGCCGTACGGATCCACGGCCGGGCGTCCGGGTTGATCGCCAGCCAGCGCTCGTAGTCCTGGGCCGCCTGGCGCCGCAGGACGGGGGGCAGGACCGCGTCGGTGACCGGCGGCGGAAGCTCCTCGGAGAGCTCCTCCAGCGCGAGCCAGCCGCGCAGCCGGGTGCGCCAGGGGCAGACGCAGACGACGCCGTCGACGTCGAGCACGAGGGCGTCCTCGCTCTCGTGCACCGGCACCGGGACCGGCGGGGTGGGGGCCAAGTCGGCCAGGGCCCGGCGGAGTTCGTCCTGGTACGAGGGGCGGTCCGTACGGCGGGCGTAGCGGGCCCAGTGGCTGCGCTCCGGCTCGGGGAAGGCGGCCAGCGGTTCGTACACGCGCAGGTAGGTCGCGTAGGGGACGATCACCGAGGTCACCTTGGGCACGCCTGCTCCCTCCCCCGCGCGCCGCCGCGAAAACCTGCGGAACCCGCTTACGATCGCGCGGGAAATCTATGCAAATCGTCGCACGGGTGTACTCCGGTCGGAGGTGATCCCGTGCACTGTGCGGTCGGCGGGCCCACCAGGCTCTAATCTCGTGCTCAACAGTCCCCGCCACCCACACGGGAGCTGGTCTCCACCCGCCGCAACTTACTCAGGAGTCACCACAGTGACCGACGTAATCGGCGCACCTGCTGATGTCCTGCACACCCTGTTCCACTCGGACCAGGGGGGACATGAGCAAGTCGTGCTCTGCCAGGACCGCGCGAGCGGCCTCAAGGCCGTCATCGCCCTCCACTCCACCGCCCTGGGGCCCGCGCTCGGCGGTACGCGCTTCTACCCGTACGCGAACGAGGCCGAGGCGGTCGCCGACGCGCTGAACCTCGCCCGCGGGATGTCGTACAAGAACGCCATGGCCGGTCTCGACCACGGCGGCGGCAAGGCCGTGATCATCGGCGACCCGGAGAAGATCAAGAGCGAGGAGCTGCTCCTCGCCTACGGCCGGTTCGTGGCCTCCCTCGGCGGCCGGTACGTCACCGCCTGCGACGTCGGTACGTACGTCGCCGACATGGACGTCGTGGCCCGCGAGTGCCGCTGGACGACCGGCCGCTCCCCCGAGAACGGCGGCGCCGGGGACTCCTCCGTCCTCACCGCCTACGGGGTCTACCAGGGCATGCGCGCTTCCGCGCAGCACCTGTGGGGCGACCCCTCGCTGCGCGCGAAGCGGGTCGGCATCGCCGGCGTCGGCAAGGTCGGCCACCACCTGGTGGAGCACCTCGTGAAGGAGGGCGCCGAGGTCTTCGTCACGGACGTGCGCGAGGACGCGGTGCGGCGGATCACCGAGCGGCACCGGGACGTGATCGCCGTCCGGGACACCGACGAGCTGATCCGCGTCGACGGTCTGGGCATCTACGCCCCCTGCGCGCTCGGCGGGGCCCTGAACGACGAGACGGTGCCGGTGCTCACCGCCGAGGTGGTGTGCGGCGCCGCCAACAACCAGCTCGCCCACCCGGGCGTGGAGAAGGATCTCGCCGACCGCGGGATCCTCTACGCGCCGGACTACGTGGTGAACGCCGGCGGTGTCATCCAGGTCGCCGACGAGCTGCACGGCTTCGACTTCGAGCGGTGCAAGGCGAAGGCGTCGAAGATCTTCGACACCACGCTGGCCATATTCGCACGTGCGAAGGAAGACGGCATTCCGCCGGCCGCCGCGGCCGACCGGATCGCCGAGCAGCGAATGCACGACGCGGCCTTGGCACGCCGGGCGCGCTGACCCCGGACCGGTGCGGGACGATCCCGGAGTCTCGTACGTTTGGCCGGTACCCGTCGGTGGGCAGTTAGAGAGAACTCTCACTTCTACCGGCGGGTCGACCGTCGATAAGTGGTTAAAATCGCGGTTGACCAGCGAGGACGGGGCGCCTCGAGGGTCCTGGGCGCGGGCACGTCATGCGGGCGACGTACCGTATGGGCGCGGGCTCAGGTACCGTGGAAGCCCTACGGACCGGTCTCTCCGCGGAGAGTCCGTGCCGGACCATGAACGCGTGTCAAGACTCTGGGGCCGTCGAGCCCCGTCGTTGAGGGGGTCGAGCCATG
Organism: Streptomyces sp. NPDC093598; assembly: GCF_044764825.1. Classification (NCBI taxonomy): domain Bacteria; kingdom Bacillati; phylum Actinomycetota; class Actinomycetes; order Kitasatosporales; family Streptomycetaceae; genus Streptomyces; species Streptomyces sp. NPDC093598. Next base: position 47,431 of record NZ_JBIWIV010000003.1, read on the forward strand.
GGGCGCGGCCGGGCCAAGGCCAAGCAGACGAAGGTCGCCCGCCAGCTGAAGTACAACAGCGGTGGGACTGACCTCTCACGCCTGGCCGAGGAGCTGGGTGCATCGCCTTCGAATCCGCAGCCGCCTAACGGCGAGCCGTTCGAGGACGATGATCAGGACGACGACCTGTACGCACGGTACGCCGACCTCTACGAGGACGACGACGACGGGGACGACCAGTCCTCGCAACATCGTCGCGGCGCTTGACCCTGCACTGAGCACGTGCCCGGTCGGTGACTTCGGTCACCGACCGGGTTCTGTGCTGCTTGCAGGGTGATGACCACCCGTGCGTCAGCTCGCGTAGTCACCGATCAGGGCGGCACCAGTGGGGTGCTCGCCCCGGTCCGTGATCTCTCCGGCCACCCAGGCGTCCACGCCGCGGTCGGTGAGGGTCGTAAGGGCCACGTCCACGGATTCCTGCGGCACCATCGCGATCATGCCGACGCCCATGTTCAGGGTCTTCTCGAGCTCCAGGCGCTCGACGCTGCCCGTACGGCCGACGAGGTCGAAGATCGGGGCCGGCGTCCAGGTGGAGCGGTCCACGATCGCGTGCAGGTCGTCCGGGATGACCCGGGCGAGGTTGGCCGCGAGTCCGCCGCCGGTGACGTGGCTGAAGGCGTGCACCTCGGTGGTGCGCATCAGGGCCAGGCAGTCCAGCGAGTAGATCTTCGTCGGCTCCAGCAGCTCCTCGCCGAGGGTGCGGCCGAGCTCCTCGATGTGCGCGTCCAGCGCCAGGCCCGCCTGGTTCAGCAGGACGTGGCGGACGAGGGAGTACCCGTTCGAGTGAAGACCGGAGGACGCCATGGCGATCACCGCGTCACCCGTCCGGATGCGATCCGCGCCGAGCAGCCGGTCGGCCTCCACGACGCCCGTACCGGCGCCGGCGACGTCGAAGTCGTCCTCACCCAGCAGGCCCGGGTGCTCGGCCGTCTCGCCGCCGACCAGGGCGCAGCCGGCCAGCACACAGCCCTCGGCGATGCCCTTGACGATGGCGGCGACCCGCTCGGGGTGGACCTTGCCGACGCAGATGTAGTCGGTCATGAACAGCGGCTCGGCGCCGCAGACGACGATGTCGTCCATGACCATGGCGACCAGGTCGTGGCCGATGGTGTTGTAGACGCCGAGCCGGCGGGCGATGTCGACCTTGGTGCCGACGCCGTCCGTGGCGGAGGCGAGCAGGGGACGCTCGTAGTTCTTCAGGGCGGAGGCGTCGAAGAGGCCGGCGAAGCCGCCGAGGCCGCCGAGGACCTCGGGGCGCTGGGCCTTCTTCACCCACTCCTTCATCAGCTCGACGGCGCGGTCGCCCGCTTCGATGTCGACGCCCGCGGCTGCGTAGCTGGCGCCGCCCTCGGCATTGGGTTTCTCGGACATGGCTAAAGAGAACCTTCGTGTCGTACGGCAGGTGTGACGAGCCGTCTACGGGCGGCGGATCGCGTCGGCGGCGGCCGTGGCGGCCGGGCCGGCGGCCAGCTCCGTCTCCAGCAGCTGCTTGCCGAGCAGCTCGGGGTCCGGGAGCTCCATCGGGTACTCGCCGTCGAAGCAGGCACGGCAGAGGTTCGGCTTGGCGATGGTGGTCGCCTCGATCATGCCGTCGATGGAGATGTAGGCCAGGGAGTCGGCGCCCAGGGAGGTGCCGATCTCGTCGATCGTCATGCCGTTGGCGATGAGCTCGGCGCGGGTGGCGAAGTCGATGCCGAAGAAGCAGGGCCACTTCACGGGCGGCGAGGAGATCCGGATGTGGACCTCGGCGGCGCCGGCCTCGCGGAGCATGCGGACCAGGGCCCGCTGGGTGTTGCCGCGCACGATCGAGTCGTCGACGACGACCAGGCGCTTGCCCTTGATGACTTCCTTCAGCGGGTTCAGCTTCAGGCGGATGCCCAGCTGGCGGATGGTCTGCGAGGGCTGGATGAACGTCCGGCCGACGTACGCGTTCTTGACCAGGCCGGCGCCGAACGGGATGCCGGAGGCCTCCGCGTAGCCGATCGCCGCGGGCGTGCCGGACTCCGGGGTCGCTATGACCAGGTCGGCCTCGACCGGGGCCTCCTTCGCCAGCTTGCGGCCCATCTCCACGCGGGAGAGGTACACGTTCCGGCCGGCGATGTCGGTGTCCGGGCGGGCCAGGTACACGTACTCGAAGACACAGCCCTTGGGCTTCGCGTCCGCGAATCGGGAGGTGCGCAGGCCGTTCTCGTCGATGGCGACGAACTCGCCCGGCTCGATCTCGCGGACATAGCTGGCGCCGCAGATGTCGAGGGCGGCGGACTCGGAGGCGACGACCCAGCCGCGCTCCAGCCGGCCGAGGACCAGCGGGCGGATGCCCTGCGGGTCGCGGGCCGCGTACAGGGTGTGCTCGTCCATGAAGACGAGGGAGAAGGCGCCCCGGACCTTCGGGAGGACGCTGTGGGCGGCCTCCTCGATGGTCAGCGGCTTGCCGTCCTCGTCCGTCTGGGCCGCGAGGAGCGCGGTGAGCAGGTCGGTGTCGTTGGTCGCCGCGACGCGCGGGGTGCGGCCGCCCTCCTGCTTGGGCAGGTCGGCGACCATCTCGGCGAGCTGGGCGGTGTTGACGAGGTTGCCGTTGTGGCCGAGCGCGATGGATCCGTGCCCGGTGGCACGGAACGTCGGCTGGGCGTTCTCCCAGACGGAGGCACCGGTGGTCGAGTAGCGGGCGTGTCCGACCGCGATGTGACCCTGGAGCGAACCGAGGGAGGTCTCGTCGAAGACCTGGGAAACCAGGCCCATGTCCTTGAAGACGAGGATCTGCGAGCCGTTGCTGACCGCGATTCCCGCGGATTCCTGGCCTCGATGCTGGAGGGCGTAGAGCCCGAAGTACGTGAGCTTGGCGACCTCTTCGCCCGGAGCCCAGACACCGAAGACGCCACAAGCGTCCTGGGGGCCCTTCTCACCGGGGAGCAGGTCGTGGTTGAGTCGTCCGTCACCACGTGGCACGCCACCGAGTGTAGGCGAGGTCGACCGTTGGTCCGAATTGGGGATACCGGACTTTCCGGTGGATCACCGCTCGGCGACCGCTCGCACACTCGTACCGTTTTCGCTGGTCAGCGTGAGGGTTTGGTGATCGACTCCGTACTTCAGCGTTCCGTCGAAAAGTCGCAGCAGGGTCTTCTCGTCGGCCATGAGTGAGTCTTCGCACATCATTCGGGTCGTGGCAGGAGGGCCGAGGGTGATATGGCCGTCGCTGACCGTGGCCTTGGCGTTCACCTTGTTGCAGCCGAGGCTGCCGGCGACGGTGCCCTTCTTGTCGTCGAAGGTGAGGTGGGCGCGGCCGTCGGCCCTCGGGGTCGTGACGGTCCACTTGGTGCCGGCCAGCGGGGCGTCCTTCGCCTCGGTCAGGCGGACGGTGTCGCCCCGGGCGGTGGTGAGGGTGAGGCGGCCGCCGTCCACCTTCGCCTGCAGCTCCTGGTCGGAGAAGGCGCGCGCGAGGCTTTCCTCGAAGGCCATGGGCTTGTTCTCGCAGGCCATCTCGGTGGCCATGGTCTTGCCGAGCCGGACGCGGTCGCCGTCGACGGTGGCCTCGGCGCTGAAGTTGTTGCAGCCGAAGCTGCCCTCGGCCCGGCCCTTGTCGATGGTCACGTGGGCGCCGGCCGGGGCCTTCTGCGTCCGGCCGTCCGCGGTGACGCTGTCCACGTTCCACCGCACTCCGGTGACCGGTTTCCCGGCACCGACCGAGCCGCTGCCGCTGTCCGCCTTCTCGCTGCCGCAAGCCGCCATGAGCGGGACGAGCATGGCGGCGGCCGTCAGGGTCATGCGCTGCTTCTGCCTGTCCATGCCACTTCGACGGACGACCCGGGGGGATCGGTTCCCCTTATTTCATCAGGGGCAGGTAGACCGACAGGTCCGCCCGCTCGCCACTGGCGCTGACCTTGGCGTCCTGGAGGGCCTGCGCCCAGGCCAGCCGCCCGGTGGCGAGCCGGATCCAGGTCAGCGGGTCCGTCTCGACGACGTTGGGCGGGGTGCCCCGGGTGTGCCTCGGCCCCTCCACGCACTGCACGACCGCGTACGGCGGCACCCTCACCTCCGTCGAACCGCCGGGCGCCTTCGCGGCGAGCGCGTCGGCCAGCAGCCGGGTGCAGGCGGCCAGGGCCTGCCGGTCGTAGGGGATGTCCAGGCCGGGGACGGCGGCGTTGAGGTCGTCGGTGTGGACGACGAGCTCGACGGTGCGGGTGACGAGGTAGTCGGCCAGCGGCAGGGCGCCGGCGCTGGTGGCGAGCAGCCGGGTGCCGGGGTGTGCGGCGAGGTCGGCGGTGAAGCGCTCCTCAGTGGCCGCGAGGTGGGCGGCCGGGTCCGGGTGGCTCTCGGCCGCCTCACGGGCGTACGCGGCGATGTCCGGCGCGTCGGCCGCGATCGCGGAGGGCCAGTCGAGCAGTGTGCCGTCCTGCTGGGCCGGTTCCGGCAGGCCGGTCAGCAGGGAGACCGCCCCGAGGCTCGTCCCGACGTGTGCCACCAGGTCCCGGACGGTCCAGTCGCCCAGCCGGGTGGGCAGGGCGAGCTGCTCGGGGGTGAGTCCGGCGGCAGCGGCCCGTACGTTCCCGAACTGGGCGAGCACCGCGGCGCGGATCTTGGCGGGGTCGTAGCTACGGGTGCGCTTCTTGACCGGTGGCATGAGGGCCAGCCTAAGGGGGGCCTACGACAGTCGGAGGTGCCTCGAAGATCTCGCCGTCGCGGGGCACGCCCAGGCCGCTCCAGGCGAAGGGGACGCCCCGGGCCGCGTCCGGGTCCGGGCCGTCCATCAGCTGGAAGTGCAGGTGCGGTTCGGAGGAGTTGCCGGAGTTGCCGCAGCGGGCGAGTACCTGCCCGGCCCGCACCCGGTCGCCCTCGCGGACGGTGAGGGAGCCGCGCTGGAGGTGGGCGTAGGCGGCGTGGGTGCCGTTGCCCAGGTCGAGGACGATGTGGTTGCCGAGGATGCGGTGGACTCCGGACATCCCGCGCACGGAACCCTCGATCAGCATCAGGTACAGCAGCCCGAGCAGCGAGGTGCGGCTGAGGTGGTCGCGCTGAGCGTCTGTGGCCCGGACGACCGTGGCGTCGGCGACCGCGAGGATCGGGGCGCCGAAGGCCGGGAAGACCCGGGGGCGGCGGGCGAGCGGCCACAGCCACCCGAAGGCCGGGCGGGCACCCGGCTCGGGCTCGGCGAGGATGTCGATGGCGAAGGTCTGGCCGTAGCTGTGCACGCCGTGGCTGGGGGTGCGGTCGGCCGGGCTGTTCAGCGCGGACCAGCGGCCGGTGACGGGCGGGGCGACCTCAACGGTTGCACGGGCCGCGCGCGGCGTGTCCGGAGCACCGCCCCACCGGTTCGCCAGGAGGACCACGGCGTACGCCAGGAGCACCGGCGCGAAATTCCACCACCAGGGACCGGCCGACAGGCCGAAACCCAGGTCGGCGGCTATCAGGCCTAAGAAGACCAGCCACAGAACGCGGTAGGCCACCGTGCCGAGCTTGCGAGCGGACATCCGGTTTCCCCCAGTTCCTCTACGGTCGGGTGGTCGCCAGCGCCACGAGCAGCGGGACGACCCGCCCCGGCGGCACCTCGTGGCGGCCCCGGCCGGTCGTGTGCAGCCAGCCCGTGGCGGTGAGCTGGCGCAGGTGGTGGTAGATCTGGCCGGTCGTGCCGACCTCGTCCAGCTCGGCGAGTTCGGCGGCGGTGCGACGCCCGCCGAGGATCTCGCGCAGCAGCCGGAGCCGGACCGGGTGGCCGAGCGCCGCGAACGACTCGGCGGCCGTCGCCCCGTCGTCCTCCATCAGGTCCTCGGTGAGAGCGGTCATCTGCCAGGCGTACTCCTCGCCCGTCGGCAGGCGTACGGAGCCGGTGTAGAGGACACCGCCGTCGGTCACTTCCGCCTCGGACAGGTGATCCTTCAGCCCGTTCAAGGCCCAGAAGTCGCTCCCGTCGATGCGGGGGCCGCTGCGCTGGGCGCCTTCCAGGGCCGCCAGGCGGCGTTCGAGGTCGGCGACGCGTCGTTCCAGTTCCATGCCGCCGATATTACGTAACTACGTAATCTCGTGCAAGAGTCGGTGTGCGGCCACCGCTCCGGGCACGGCGAAGCCCCCGCCCGGACCGACCGGACGGGGGCTTCGGAGCGGTTGCCTACTTCAGCAGTGCCGGGATCGTGCCCTCGTGCGTCTCGCGCAGCTCGGACAGGGTGAGCGCGAACTCGCCCTGGACGTCGACCGTGTCGCCGTCGACGACACCGATGCGGGTGGCCGGGAGGCCCCGCGCCCCGCACATGTCGTTGAAGCGGACCTCCTCCGAACGGGGCACGGCCACGACCGCACGGCCCGCCGACTCGGAGAAGAGGAAGGTGAAGGCGTCCAGACCGTCCGGGACGATCAGACGGGCACCCTTGCCGCCCAGCAGCGCCGACTCGACCACGGCCTGGATCAGACCGCCGTCGGACAGGTCGTGGGCGGAGTCGATCATGCCGTCGCGGGAGGCGGCGATCAGGATCTCGGCGAGCAGCCGCTCGCGCTCCAGGTCGACCTGGGGCGGCAGACCGCCGAGGTGGTCGTGGACCACCTGCGACCAGGCCGAGCCGCCGAACTCCTCACGTGTGTCGCCGAGGAGGTAGAGCAGCTGGCCCTCCTCCTGGAAGGCGACGGGCGTGCGGCGGGCCACGTCGTCGATGACGCCCAGGACCGCGACCACCGGGGTCGGGTGGATGGCCGCCTCGCCGGTCTGGTTGTACAGGGAGACGTTGCCGCCGGTCACCGGGGTGCCGAGCTGCTGGCAGGCGTCGGCCAGACCGCGCACGGCCTCCGCGAACTGCCACATCACCGCCGGGTCCTCGGGCGAGCCGAAGTTCAGGCAGTCGGAGACGGCGAGCGGCTTGGCGCCGGTGGTGGCGACGTTGCGGTACGCCTCCGCCAGGGCCAGCTGGGCGCCGTGGTACGGGTCGAGCTTGGCGTACCGGCCGTTGCCGTCCGTGGCGATGGCCACGCCGAGGCCGGTCTTCTCGTCGATCCGGATCATGCCGGAGTCCTCGGGCTGGGCGAGGACGGTGTTGCCCTGCACGAAGTGGTCGTACTGGCTGGTGATCCAGGACTTGGAGGCCTGGTTCGGGGAGCCGACCAGCTTCAGGACCTGGTCCTTCAGCTCCTCGGAGGTCTCCGGCCGGGGCAGCTTGCCGGCGTCGTCGGCCTGGAGCTCGTCCTGCCAGGAGGGGCGGGCGTACGGGCGCTCGTAGACCGGGCCCTCGTGAGCGACCGTGCGCGGGTCGACGTCGACGATCTTGCCGCCGTGCCAGTAGATCTCCAGGCGGTCGCCGTCGGTCACCTCACCGATGACGGTGGCGATGACGTCCCACTTCTCGCAGATCTCCAGGAAGCGGTCGACCTTCTCCGGCTCGACGACGGCGCACATGCGCTCCTGCGACTCGCTCATGAGGATTTCCTCGGGCGAGAGCGTGGAGTCGCGCAGGGGCACGTCGTCCAGGGTGACGCGCATGCCGCCGGAGCCGTTGGAGGCGAGCTCGGAGGTGGCGCAGGACAGGCCGGCGGCGCCGAGGTCCTGGATGCCGACGACCAGCTTCTCGGCGAAGGCCTCCAGGGTGCACTCGATGAGGAGCTTCTCCTGGAAGGGGTCGCCGACCTGCACGGCCGGGCGCTTCGAGGGCTTGGCGTCGTCGAAGGTCTCGGAGGCCAGGATCGAGGCGCCGCCGATGCCGTCACCGCCGGTCCGGGCCCCGTAGAGGATGACCTTGTTGCCCGCGCCGGAGGCCTTGGCGAGGTGGATGTCCTCGTGCCGCATGACGCCGATGGCACCGGCGTTGACCAGCGGATTGCCCTGGTAGCAGGCGTCGAAGACGACCTCGCCGCCGATGTTGGGCAGACCCAGGCAGTTGCCGTAGCCGCCGATGCCGGCGACGACGCCCGGCAGGACGCGCTTGGTGTCGGGGTGGTCGGCCGCGCCGAAGCGCAGCGGATCGACGACCGCGACCGGGCGGGCGCCCATGGCGATGATGTCGCGCACGATGCCGCCGACACCGGTGGCCGCGCCCTGGTAGGGCTCCACGTACGACGGGTGGTTGTGCGACTCGACCTTGAAGGTGACCGCGTAGCCCTGGCCGACGTCCACGACACCGGCGTTCTCGCCGATGCCGACGAGCATCGCGTCGGACTCGGGGGCTTTCTCGCCGAACTGGCGCAGGTGCACCTTGCTGCTCTTGTACGAGCAGTGCTCCGACCACATCACCGAGTACATGGCGAGCTCGGCCCCGGTGGGCCGGCGGCCGAGGATCTCCACGACCCGCTCGTACTCGTCCTTCTTCAGGCCCAGTTCGGCCCAGGGCAGCTCGACGTCGGGGGTCGCGGCCGCGTGCTCGACCGTGTCCAGAGGCGTCCGGCTCATGCGTTGACCAGCTTCTTGAGGATCGAGGTGAAGAACGGGAGGCCGTCGGTGCGGCCGGTGCCGATCAGCGGCTCGACGGCGTGCTCGGGGTGCGGCATGAGGCCCACGACGTTCCCGGCCGCGTTGGTGACGCCGGCGATGTCGCGCTGCGAGCCGTTGGGGTTGAAGTCGAGGTACCGGAAGGCGACCCGGCCCTCGGCCTCCAGCTCGTCCAGGGTGCGCTCGTCGGCGACGTACTGCCCGTCGTTGTTCTTCAGCGGGATGTGGATCTCCTGGCCGGCCGAGTAGTCGGTGGTCCAGGAGGTCTCGGCGTTCTCCACCCGCAGCTTCTGGTCACGGCAGATGAAGTGCAGGTGGTTGTTGCGGAGCATCGTGCCCGGCAGCAGGTGGGCCTCGGTGAGGATCTGGAAGCCGTTGCAGATGCCGAGCACCGGCAGACCGGCCTTCGCCTGCTCCAGCAGGGGCTCCATCACCGGCGAGAAACGGGCGATGGCCCCGGCGCGCAGATAGTCGCCGTAGGAGAAACCACCGCACAGCACCACGGCGTCGACCTGCTTGAGGTCCTTGTCCTTGTGCCACAGGGCGACCGGCTCGGCGCCGGCGACGCGGATCGCGCGCTGGGTGTCGCGGTCGTCGAGACTGCCGGGAAAAGTGACGACGCCAATACGAGCGGTCACTTCGCGGCCTCCGCGACTTCCTCGACCCGGATCGTGAAGTCCTCGATCACGGTGTTCGCGAGGAAGGACTCGGCAAGATCATGAATGCGGGCGAGGGCGGCCTCGTCGACCGGCCCGTCAACTTCCAGTTCGAAACGCTTTCCCTGGCGGACGTCCGAGATCCCGTCGAAACCCAGCCGCGGCAGTGCGCGCTGCACCGCCTGGCCCTGGGGGTCGAGGATCTCCGGCTTGAGCATGACGTCGACTACGACGCGTGCCACTGGCACTCCCGGTGTGTGGTGCTGAGCAGGTTCCTTCAGACTACCCGTACGAAATTTCTACGCGCGTCGACTTGTAGGAAACTACGTGACCGTCATCACGATCCGGCATCGACGGGGCCACACGCGAAATTTTCGGGAAAGATTCCGGATCGACACCCGGCACCCATTGCCTTCTGACACGCGGAAGGATTTAGTCGGGCTTCACAATGTATTGCCAGGCACTGTACAAATGAATTGGCAAAGTGCCGCATGAAGGGACCGATATTCGTGGCGCAGAAGGTCGTGGTCACTCTCTTTGACGACATCGACGGCTCGGAAGCGGCGGAAACGATCGCCTTCGGACTGGACGGCAAGTCGTACGAGATCGACCTGAGCGAAGTCAACGCCGGAGAACTGCGGCAGGCGCTCGCGCCCTACGTGGAGGCCGGCCGCAAGCGGTCCCGCTCGGGCAAGGCGTACCGGCAGACGGAGGTCGCACCCGACCCGTCGGCCGTGCGCGCCTGGGCTCAGGCCAACAAGATGGACGTCCCCGCGCGCGGGCGCATCCCCAAGAAGGTCTACGAGGCGTTCACCGCCGCGCAGTGACGTCCGTCGAAGCCCGGACCGACGCCCGGCCATCCGCCCCTCGCGGCAACCGACTTGCGCAGCACCCCGGCTGATCAGCTAGAGTCTGGAGCACGCCGAGGGGCGAGGCCGAAAGGCCCAGCTCACGGAAACATGCGGGTGTAGTTCAGTAGTAGAACATCCCCCTTCCAGGGGGAAGGCGCAGTGTGCGATTCCTGTCACCCGCTCTGCATCACCGTACCGGCCACTATGTGGATCAGGTAGGCTGGTGCCTGCACCGGTCAGTGAAAGCTGATCGGGAGCACATGCGGACGTAGCTCAGTTGGTAGAGCGCAACCTTGCCAAGGTTGAGGTCGCGAGTTCGAACCTCGTCGTCCGCTCGGGAATGAAGACCCCGGTCCTGATGGACCGGGGTCTTTTTCGTGCCTCCGAGCGTTCGTCTGACATTTGTCATGCCGAGTGATGACAGCGCGCACTGCTTCCGTGCCCGCCCGGCCGGGACGCTTGAGGCATGGAATCCAACGGACACGAACACGTGATTGAGGTCACTGACCTGCGGCGTGTGTACGGGGGCGGGTTCGAGGCGGTACGCGGAATCAGCTTTTCCGTCCGACGCGGGGAGATCTTCGCGCTGCTCGGCACCAACGGCGCGGGCAAGACATCGACCGTCGAACTCCTGGAGGGACTCGCGGAACCGGCCGGCGGCCGGGTGCGCGTCCTCGGGCACGACCCGTACACCGACCGGGCCGCCGTACGGCCCCGTACCGGCGTGATGCTCCAGGAAGGCGGCTTCCCGTCCGAGCTCACCGTCGCCGAGACCGCGCGGATGTGGGCGGGATGCGTCAGCGGGGCACGGCCGCCGGCGGAGGTGCTGGCGCTGGTCGGCCTGGAGGCGAAGGCCCGCACGCGGGTCAAGCAGCTGTCCGGCGGCCAGCGGCGCCGCCTCGACCTGGCGCTCGCCCTGCTCGGCGATCCCGAGGTGCTCTTCCTCGACGAGCCGTCCACCGGTCTGGACGCCGAAGGCCGCCGGGCCACCTGGGAGTTGGTGAGCGCGCTGCGCGACGGAGGGACGACGGTGCTGCTGACCACGCACTACCTGGAGGAGGCCGAGAACCTCGCCGACCGGCTGGCGATCATGCACGAGGGCCGTATCGCCACCACCGGGACCCCGGCCGAGGTGACCGCCGCCGAGCCGTCGCGGATCTCCTTCGAGCTGCCCGACGGCTACTTCGTCGGTGATCTTCCGCCGCTCGCCGAGCTGGGCGTGACCGGGCACGAGACCGACGGCCGGATCGTCCGCCTCCGCACCCACGAACTCCAGCGGACCGCCACCGGACTGCTGATGTGGGCCGCGCAGGCCCGGGTGGAACTGCGCCGCCTGGACGTGCGCTCGGCCTCCCTGGAGGAGGCGTTCCTCGGGATCGCCGAGAACGTCTCCGCGGAGCAGGCCACGGGGATGACGACGAAGGAGTACGCGGCATGAGCCCCACGCAGGCCTCGCCCCGCCCGGCACCGGCGGCGACGACTCCGCTGAGCCGGATGACCGCTCTCGCCCGCGCCGAACTGACCCTGCTGGGGCGGACCAAGGGCGCGCTCTTCGCCGCGCTGTTCGTGCCGCTGGTGATGCCGGTCAGCGTGCGGTCGGCGGCGAAGGAGATGGACCTCGCCCAGGCGGGGCTGAACACCGGCACCCTGGTGCTGCCCGCCGCGGTCGGCTTCTCCCTGCTGTTCGCCGTCTACTCGGTGCTCGTCGGCGCGTTCGTGGTCCGGCGCGAGGAAATCGTCCTCAAGCGGCTGCGCACCGGTGAGCTGCGGGACGTCGAGATCCTGGCCGGCTCCGCGCTGCCGGCCGTCCTCACCGGGCTGGTGCAGTGCCTGCTGCTGGCGGCCGGCTGCGTCGCGCTGCTGGACCTGTCCGCGCCCTCGGCGCCCCATCTGGTCGTCCTCGGCCTGCTGTCGGGCCTGGTGATGTGCGCCGCCCTCGCCGCGGCCACCGCGAGCTTCACCCGGACCGGCGAGAGCGCTCAGGTCACGCCCATGCCGCTGCTGATGGTCTCGATGATCGGCTCCGGCATGTTCGTGCCGCTGGAACTGCTGCCGGACCGGGTCGCCTCCGTCTGCGAGCTGCTGCCGCTGACGCCCGTCGTCACTCTGGTGCGCGGCGGCTGGGCGGGGAACCTCTCCGGGTACGAGGCGCTGGGCGCTCTCGCGACCGCGATGGCCTGGATCCTCATCGGGGTGTTTGCTGTACGGCGGTGGTTCCGCTGGGAACCGCGGCGCTGACCGAAGGGGGGAGTGACGTGCCGATGCGCACGCCGGGCAGGTGGTGGCGGCACAAGAGCACACCGGAGAAGGTCGAGACGTACACGCGGTGGTCGTTCCACTTCTTCGCGGTGATGGAGTTCTTCTCCGTCGGGCTCACGTCCGTGGCCCCGCTCGGGGCACGGCTGGGCGGTGCCGTCATGGTGGTGGTGGCCGTGCACGCCACTCTCTGCTTCGTGACCGTGTCACGGGCGATCGACTGGACGCGCGGGCGCAGGCCCCAGCCCACCGGACTGCTGTGGACACTGGCCGCGGTCACCGCCGCGGTCGCCGCCGCCGCGCTCGGCCTCGCCGAGCTCGGACCCGACGGCGAGCGCGTCGACACCGCCGCCGGCGGCGTCTGCGGGGTGATCCTGGTCTTCGGTCCCGGCATCATCGCGCTCGGCGTCCGCGACCGGCGGCGCGCGTTCGGGATCGCGGGCGGCTTCGCGGCCGGCACCTGGGCCGTGGCGTTCGCGCTCGGCGCCTCCGCACTCACGGCGCTTTTCACGGCGCTGATCGTCCTGGTCGGCGGCGTGTTCATCGCCTTCACGGCCGTCTTCTCGGTGTGGCTGCTCAACGCCGTCTACGAACTCGACGAGGCCCGTGAGACCCGGACCCGGCTCGCCGTCGCCGAGGAGCGGCTGCGCTTCGGGCGGGATCTGCACGACGTCATGGGACGCAATCTCGCGGTGATCGCCCTGAAGAGCGAGCTGGCCGTGCAGCTCGCCCAGCGGGGGCGGCCGGAGGCCGTGGCGCAGATGGTCGAGGTGCAGCGGCTCGCGCAGGAGTCGCAGCGGGAGGTACGGGAGGTCGTGCGCGGCTACCGGGAGGCCGACCTCGCGTCCGAACTGGCCGGCGCGCAAGGGGTGCTGGCGGCGGCCGGCATCGACTGCACGGTCGGCGGGGCGACGGCGGCCGGGCTGCCGCCCGCGGTGCAGTCCGCCCTGGGGTGGGTGGTGCGGGAGGCCGCGACGAACGTCCTGCGGCACGGGGACGCGCGGTGGTGTGCGGTGCGGCTGAGGGTGTGGGAGGGGCAGGTGGTGTTGTCCGTGGAGAACGACGGGGTGAGCGAGGCGGGGACGCGGTCCGGGACCGGGCCGTCCGGTTCGGGGCTCGCCGGGCTGCGGGAACGCCTGGCGGAGATCGACGGGACGCTGGAGGCCGGGCCCGCGGGGCGGGGGCTGTTCCGGCTGACGGCGGAGATTCCGCTGCCGTCGCAGCCCTCCCCCGCCGACGCCGTCCCGGCCGCTGTCGCTGTGCGTTCTGTGAGCGAGGTCACCTCATGACGGTCGTGGAGCCCGTCCGGCTACTGCTCGCCGATGACGAGCACCTCATCCGCGGGGCGCTCGCCGCGCTGCTGTCGCTGGAGGACGACCTCATGGTCGTCGCCGAGGCGGCCACCGGGCCCGAGGCGATGGCGATGGCCCGGGCGCACAAGCCCGATGTCGCCGTGCTGGATCTCCAGATGCCGGGAGCCGACGGTGTGAAGGTCGCCACATCATTGCGGGCCGAACTGCCCGGTTGCAGGGTCCTCATCGTCACCAGTCACGGGCGGCCCGGGCATCTGAAGCGGGCGCTGGAGGCGGGGGTGCGGGGCTTCGTGCCGAAGACCGTGAGCGCGCAGCGGCTCGCGGAGATCATTCGTACGGTGCACGCCGGGAACCGTTACGTGGACCCGGAGTTGGCGGCCGACGCGATCGCCGCCGGCGACTCGCCGCTGACCTCGCGGGAGGCCGAGGTCCTGGAACTCGCCGCCGACGGGGCACCCGTCGCGGAGATCGCCGAGCGGGCCGCGCTGTCGCAGGGGACCGTGCGGAACTATCTGTCGTCGGCCGTGTCGAAGCTCGGAGCGGAGAACCGGCATGCGGCGGTGCGGCTCGCGCGGGAGCGAGGTTGGGTATAGTGGTTCTCGCGCCACGGCGCATGCGAACGTAGCTCAGTTGGTAGAGCGCAACCTTGCCAAGGTTGAGGTCGCGAGTTCGAACCTCGTCGTTCGCTCCATCGAGAAGCCCCCCGGTTCGGCCGGGGGGCTTCTTCGTGCGCTACTTCTTCACGCCCAGCTCGTGCCGGTCAGGCGCTCGTACGCCTCGACGTACTTGGCCCGGGTGGCGTCGACGACCTGCTGGGGCAGGGCGGGCGGCGGCTGCTCGCTCCCCCGGTCCCAGCCGGACTCCGCCGAGGTCAGCCAGTCGCGGACGAACTGCTTGTCGTACGACGGCTGCGCGCGGCCCGGCTGCCACTGGTCGGCCGGCCAGAAGCGGGAGGAGTCGGCGGTGAGGACCTCGTCCGCGAGGACCAGGTCGTCGCCGTCGAAGCCGAACTCGAACTTCGTGTCCGCGAGGATGATGCCCCGCTCCCGGGCGATCTCCCGGCCCCGGGAGTAGACGGCCAGGGTCGCCTGGCGCAGCCGGGCCGCGGTGTCGGCGCCGACCTGGCGGGCGACCTCCTCGTAGGAGACGTTCTCGTCGTGCTCGCCGACGGCGGCCTTGGTGGCCGGGGTGAAGATCGGGGCGGGCAGTTCACTGCCGTCGGTCAGGCCCTCCGGCAGGGCGAGGCCGCAGACCGTGCGGGTCTCGTTGTACTCGGCGAGGCCCGAGCCGGTGAGATAGCCGCGGGCCACGCACTCCACGGGGACCATCTGCAGCGACTTGCAGATCAGCGTGCGGCCCGCCCAGTCGGCGGGGGCGCCCGCGGGCACGTCCGTGCTCAGGACGTGGTTCGGGACCAGGTCGGCGAGCCGGTCGAACCACCACAGGGACAGCTGCGTGAGGATCCGGCCCTTGTCGGGGATCTCGGTGGGCAGCACCCAGTCGTAGGCGGACATGCGGTCGCTGGCGACCATCACGAGGTCGCCCGCCTCGTTCCGGTACAGCTCGCGCACCTTGCCGGTGTGCAGATGCACCAGACCCGGAACCTGGATCGGCTCGGGCTTTTCGACGAATCCGGACACGGTTCCTCCCCGTGGTTCTGTCCAAGTGGCTCGATTCTCCCGTATCCGAGCTTGATCACCGACAGTGGGTCAGTCGCGTTTGCAGATGCGGTCCAGAAGATTGGCCGTGGCCCGCTGGATACGCGGGTCGACGTGGCCCGGGCGGTCCAGGGCCGGTGACCAGGCGAACGTTCCGGATGCGAAGACCCAGGCGCCGGAGGGAGCGCGGTACAGGGACGTCTCCTGGTGGCGCGGTGCGCCGGCCTTGTCGGTGTACGGGGAGTGGGCGAGCAGCACGCGCTCCTCGTGCTCGGGCAGCGGGGTGCGCGGGAAGTAGCGGTCGGCCTCGCCAGCCACCAGGTTCTCGATCTCGTCGCCCTCGTGCGCCCCGGTCGCCTCCCACAGCCAGTGACCGGCGTTGCGCACGATCAGCGGGTGCGGTTCGGGGACGGGCCCGGCGTACTGGATGCCCAGGAGCTGCTGCTCCGCCCGGTCGATCTCGCGCCACAACACCGGCTTGCCCGGGCCCCGGCGCTTGCGGCAGGTCAGCAGCCGGTCGGGGACGCCGGACGGGGAGGGGCCCAGCTCCACCTGCCAGTACAGGGAGTTCGCGGAGAGGAAGACGAGCGAGGTGCCGGTGTCGCGGGCGAGCTCCACGGTCCGGCGCATGTCCGCCGACCAGTACTCGTCGTGGCCAGGGAAGACCAGGCCCCGGTAGCGGGTGGGGTCGACGCGGCCCGCGTGCAGGTCGCTGGCGTCGGCGTAGGCCACGTCGTAGCCGTAGCGCTCGGCCCAGCGGATGAAGTCGTAGGCGTGGCCGACGTGCAGGGGGAGGCCTGCGCCCGCGTACGGGCGGTCGAAGGAGACCGTCGTGGCGGCCTCGGACTCGCCGAGCAGACGGCCCTGCTCGTCCCACGCGTGGTAGAGGCTGGCGCCGGTCCGGCCGTCCTCCGGGTAGAGGTTGTACGCCTGCCAGGTCACGTCGGGCAGCACCAGCAGCAGGTCGGCGGGCTGGTCGTGGCGGACGGTGAAGGGCACGTGGGAGCGGTAGCCGTCGGCGGTGGTGAGGACGGCGACGTACGCGCCGATGTTCCAGTACGACGGGACCTGGAGCCGCCAGGACAGCCACCAGTGGTGGCAGGAGACCGTACGGTCCGCGGTGAGCGGGGCTGGCTGGACGATGCCGGACAGGCGCGGGCTCGTGGTGATCTTCGCGGCGCCGTCACCGCCGTAGTGGCCGATGCGGTAGAGGTCGACGGCGAACTGCTGGGGTGGGTCGACGGTGATGTGGAAATCGATGGCCTCGCCGGGCGCGACCGCGCCGGTGGAGGTGAAGCCCTTGATCTGGCGGTGGACGTCGTCGGCCGCGCGGGGGCCGCCCGAGCCGCTGCCCTTCTTCGACGGGTGGGGGGCGTCCTGGTCCACGTACCAGGGGACGACCTGGCCCGAGTCGTCGAAGTACGTCACGTTGCCGCGCAGCCAGGGAACGGGGCCCTGCCCGAAGGGATCCGTCACGGCGTGCGCCAGCGCTCCCGACTCCCAGCGGCGGATCTGCTCCGAACCCATGGTTGGTTCCCCTCCCCTTTGCCCCCGTGGTGGTGCGTACCTGTGTGGTGTGTGCGGTGTTCTGCGCTCCCTGCGACACCTTTCGCGCTTATGTGCCTGTCGTATGTCGCAAGCCCTTGCCATGGACGCGAACGGTCTCAGCACATCACATAACGCACGCACTTCGTCACTGTTCGTTTTGAATTGGCCAGAACCGGAAGCAGCTGCTCCGGGCTCAGCCGAGGCGGACCGGCTTCTCGGGGCGTATGCCGAGCTGGGACAGCCAGACCCGCAGGGGTGTGGCGTCGCCGTCCTCGATCAGGGTGAGGACCTTGGGTGCCAGGTCGGCCATGCGCTCGCCGTCGACGAGGAGGGTCGGGCCGTCCAGCCAGTCCAGGCCCGGGGTCGCCCCGGCGGTGTCCATCGCGGCGCAGCACACCATCGCGGTGAGGTGGTCGGCGAGCAGTTCTCTGGCCGTGCGCGGGGGCTGGAGGGGGAAGAGGGGAAGGGCTCGGTCGTCCCAGAGGGCCGCGGGGTCGGGGGTGGGGGAGGAGGCGGGTGACGGGGAGGCGGGTGACGGGTCCGCCGGGGAGGGGGTGGTCTCCTCGCGGGCCAGTTCGGCGCTGAGCCGGGCGGCGAGGGTGGCGCTGGGGCCCGTCGTACCGGAGAGGTCCTCGTCCTCGAGGGGGTGTGCCGTGCCGGTGGTGCCGGTGGGTGCCCCGGGGGTTTCGTTCGCGGCGGTTTCCGGTCCGGAGGCGGTGGAGTCCGCCCCGGGGCCGGTTGCTGCGGCGCCCTCGGCCGTCCACGCGGGGGCCGTGTCCGTGAGGTGGTCGAGGACGCGGGACAACGTCGGGGGGCCCGTCTCCGGGGCTGTGGGGCCGGTGGCGGGGCGGACACCCATCGCGTCGAGAACCCGATGGAGGCGGGCCGCGTCGAGGCGCCACTTGCGGTCCACGACCTCTTCCGGATACTCGCTCCAGTCCACCGGCGACCAGTCCGGCCCGGGCCCGGCGGGACCGCCGTGGAAGAGGCGGGCAGCGAGGAGGGAGGCGGCCTCGTCGACCGCGCCCGGCTCCTCCAGCAGATCGCAGGCGGGCCGCTCGCCCAGTCGGGACGCGAAGCCCTCGGCCAGGCGGTCGCGCCGGGACAGCTCCGTGAGCGCCGCGACGACACCTGCGTCGAGCCGGGACGGCCAGCGGCCCATCCGCCAGGCGGGCAGCGCGACCCGGGTCAGCAGCCGGTCCCAGCCCGCGTACGCCAGGCCCACCTGCTCCTGGGCGACGATCCGCAGCCCGTAATCCACAGCCTGTGCACGCTCCGCGGCCGCGGCCGCCACGCCCCGCTCCATCTCGGTGGCATGGCCGCGGCAGCTGCGCAGCAGCAGCCGGGCGACCCAGCCGACGCCGGCGAGCACCGCCCGCGACACCGGATCGCGGCGGGGCGCCGACGTCACGGCCACCGCGGCGTCCAGACCCCGGACGAAGCGCCGGGCGGCGGCTATGTCCGGGTGGGCCGAGGGGCCGGTACCGGCGATGACCGGAGCGAGCACCGCGCGCAGTTCGCCGACCCGCATCCACCACAGGAACGGGGAGCCGATGACGAGGACCGGCGCGGCGGGCTGCCGGCGGTGCGTCTGCCTCCCCGCTCCGGCTATGTCGTGGTGCTCCTCGGCCGGGGGCGGGCCGTGGGCCGGGTGGGTGCGGTCCTCCAGCCAGCTGTCGCAGTCCGGGGTGAGCGCTATCGCGGAGGGCGCGGGGACGTCGAGGCGGTCGGCGAGGTCGCGCACCATCCGGTACAGGTCCGGGGCCGCCTCCTCGGTGACCGGGACGGTCGGGCTCAGGGCGGGCCGGGCCCGGGCGACGACCAGGGCGATCCCGGCGGCGGCGAGCAGCACGAGGACCGCGACCGGCGTCAGGATCCAGCGGGCGGTGTCCCAGACGGGGCCCTCGAGGCGGTCGCCTGCGGCGCCCGCGAGCAGGATCACGGCGACGGCGGCGGGCAGGAGGGCGACGGCCAGTGCGCGGCTGCGTATGCGCAGCACGGCCAGGGCCCGTGCCCGCGCGGCCTGCGCGCCTGCTTCCACACCCATTCCGGTCACGACCGACCTCACCCCCTCCCCGTTGACCCGACGCTTTCCTTGCTCACTCCCCCACTGTGGCACCCGCCACTGACATCGCAATGCCGGTGGGCCAAGTGCCCGAACGCTTGCGCCGCACCCTAGTTGGGGCTCCGCCCCCCGTCAGCCGGATAGGGCATCGGTCACTCGATGGAATGGCTTTGGGGAGAGGTGGATGACGGAAAGCGAACATCAGGCCCCCACCTGTCGAACACGTCAGGCCCCGGATCCTGAGACGGATCCAGGGCCTGTGGGGTTCATCGGCGGCGGGGTGGTTTCCCCGCACCACGAGGGGTGGGTTACGCGCCCGCCGCCTTCGCGGCGATGTCCGTGCGGTGCTGCGAGCCGTCGAGGCGGATACGGCCCACGGCCGTGTAGGCGCGGTCGCGGGCCTCGGTGAGGTCCTTGCCGGTCGCCGTCACGGACAGCACGCGGCCGCCCGCGCTGACGATCGCGTCGCCCTCCTGCCTGGTTCCCGCGTGCAGCACGTACGCGTGCGGGGCGTCCTGGGCGGCGACCTCGTCGAGACCGGTGATGGGGTCGCCGGTGCGCGGGGTGCCGGGGTAGTTGTGCGAGGCGACGACCACGGTCACGGCCGCGTCGTCGCTCCAGCGCAGCGGCTCCAGGTGGGCGAGGTTGCCGGTGGCGGCGGCCATCAGGAGACCGGCCAGCGGCGTCTTGAGCCGGGCCAGGACGACCTGGGTCTCGGGGTCGCCGAACCGGGCGTTGAACTCGATCACGCGCACACCGCGGGAGGTGATCGCGAGCCCGGCGTAGAGCAGACCGGAGAACGGCGTGCCGCGGCGCTGCATCTCGTCCACGGTCGGCTGCAGCACGGTCTGCGTCACCTCGTCGACCAGCTTCGGGTCGGCCCACGGCAGCGGGGAGTACGCGCCCATGCCGCCGGTGTTCGGGCCCTCGTCGCCGTCCAGCGCGCGCTTGAAGTCCTGGGCGGGCTGGAGCGGTACGACCGTCTCTCCGTCGGTGACGGCGAACAGGGAGACCTCGGGGCCGTCGAGGTACTCCTCGATGACCACGCGCTCGCAGGCCGCCGCGTGGGCCCGGGCCGCTTCGAGGTCGTCGGTCACGACGACGCCCTTGCCGGCGGCGAGCCCGTCGTCCTTCACGACGTACGGAGCGCCGAAGGCGTCGAGGGCCGTGTCGACCTCTTCTGGCGTCGTACAGACGTACGAGCGGGCCGTGGGCACCTCGGCCGCCGCCATGACGTCCTTCGCGAAGGCCTTGGAGCCCTCGAGCTGTGCGGCCCGGCCGGACGGGCCGAAGACCGGGATGCCCGCCTCGCGCACGGCGTCGGCGACACCGGCGACCAGAGGGGCCTCCGGGCCGACGACCACCAGCTCCGCGCCGAGCCGGGTGGCCAGCCCGGTGACGGCGGCGCCGTCCAGGGCGTCGACCTGGTGCAGCTCGGCGACCTCGGCGATGCCGGCGTTGCCGGGGGCGCAGTGCAGCGCCGTGACATCGGGGTCGTGGGACAGGGAGTGGCACAGGGCGTGTTCGCGGGCGCCGCTGCCGATGACGAGGACCTTCACGAGGGTCAGCCTAACGGGAGACGCCGGATTCCCCTTGTGCGGGCTTCCGAAGGGAGGGGGATGCGCGAGCTGGAGGTTCCTCCAAGGGAGGATCCCGCTTCCTCGAAAGGCGGCTCCGCACAAGCGAGAGCGGGCTACTCGTTCGTGAACTCCTCGACCACCGTCGCTCCCAGCTCCCGCACGATCAGCTCCTGGCCGGAGAGGGCCGACTCGTCGAGGTCGGGGTCGTCGTCCTCGGGGATGTCCTCCTCGACGGAGACGTGACGCGGCGCCGGGGCGGAGGGCTGAGGGACGGAGGCGGCCGGGGCGGGAGCTCTGGCAGGGGTGCCCGCCTGCGAGATGGGGCCGGACGGGGCGGCCGGCTGGGAGGGGGCGGGGCGCTGGGCGGTCGCCGTACCGCCGCCGCTCGCGTCGTATCCGCCGCTGCCGCCGCTCGCGTGGTGTCCGCCGCCGCCGGCGTTGTATCCGCCACCGCCGCCGAACCCGGAGGGGCCGCCCGGCGCCGGGGGCGCGGAGCCGCCCGAGGGGTCGACGATCGCCTCGATCTTCCACTGGACGTTGAACTGCTCGCCCAGTGCCTGCCGCAGCACGTCCTCGCTGCCGCTGCTCAGGAAGTTGTCCCGCGCGCCCGCGTTGACGAAGCCGAGTTGCAGCGTCGTGCCGTCGAAGCCGGTCACCTGGGCGTTCTGGCTGAGCAGGATCCAGGTGAAGCGACGGCGGTTCTTGACCGCCTCCAGGATGTTCGGCCAGAGCATGCGGGGGTCGAGGTTGCCACCGCCCGTGGGCGCGGAGGCGGGAGCCGGGGCGGCCTGAGCCTGACCCTGAGCC
This sequence comes from Streptomyces sp. NPDC093598, assembly GCF_044764825.1. NCBI lineage: Bacteria > Bacillati > Actinomycetota > Actinomycetes > Kitasatosporales > Streptomycetaceae > Streptomyces > Streptomyces sp. NPDC093598. The sequence continues at coordinate 68,602 of NZ_JBIWIV010000003.1, forward strand.
GGGGGCTGGGCCGTCGGGGGGGCGCCGGGGGTGGGGGTGCTCGCCGGTGGGGTGTGCGCCGGTTGGGTGTGCGAACCCGGCGTGCCCGGGGCGGCCGTGGGCCAGCCTCCGGGGCGGCGGCCACCGCTGCCCGCGGAGGCGGCGGTGGGCCAGGCGCCGGGGGCGGGCTGGGCCGGGGAGGGCTTCGCCTGTCCGCCGGGGGCGGGGGAGGAGACGGCCGGGGCTGCGGCGGGGGCGCTCGGGGCGCCGGGTCCGCCGGGTCCTTCGGGGGCACCGGTTCCGCCCTGGGCGCCGGGAGCGGGGGGCCCGCTGGGCGTGCCCGGGGCCGACGGCGACGCGCTCTGACCGGGCGATGCCTGTGACGCACCCGGGCCCGCCGCCGAAGGGGCGGAGCCGGCCGCGGCCGCCGTATGGCCGCCACCGCTTCCGCCGGCGGCCGCGGTGCCGCCGTTGCCCGGTGCTCCGGGCGCCCGGACCGCCGCACGGGCCGCGGCCGGGCCGCCACCCTGTGGCACCGGACCGCCGCCGCCCGCCTGGGCCGGAGCGGCCGCCGCTCCCCCATGGCCCTCCGGCCCGGGCACGTACCCCGTGGCCGGCATGCCGGCGGGAGCCGCGGAGAAGTTCACGCCGCGCTCGATCCGGTCGAGGCGGGCCATGACGGAGCGCTCGTCACCGTAGGCGGCGGGGAGCAGGACGCGGGCGCAGATCAGCTCCAGCTGGAGACGGGGCGAGTGGGCGCCGCGCATCTCGGTCAGGCCCTCGTTGACGAGGTCGGCGGCGCGGCTCAGCTCGGCCGGGCCGAAGGTGCCGGCCTGGGCCTGCATGCGCTCGATCACATCGGCGGGGGCGTCGATCAGCCCCTTCTCCGCCGCGTCCGGGACGGCGGCGAGGATCACCAGGTCGCGCAGCCGCTCCAGCAGGTCGGCGACGAAGCGACGGGGGTCGTTCCCGCCCTCGATCACGCGGTCGACGATCTCGAAGGCGGCGGCGCCGTCGCCGGTGGCGAAGGCCTCGACGACGGAGTCGAGGAGCGAGCTCTCGGTGTATCCGAGCAGGGCGGTGGCCATGGCGTAGGTCACACCGTCCGCCGCGGCGCCCGCGAGGAGCTGGTCCATGACCGACATGGAGTCACGCACGGAGCCGCCACCGGCCCGCACCACGAGCGGGAGCACGCCGTCCTCGACGGGGATGGCCTCCTTCTGGCAGACCTGCCCGAGGTACTCCCGCAGGGTGCCGGGGGGCACGAGCCGGAACGGGTAGTGGTGGGTGCGCGACCGGATCGTCCCGATGACCTTCTCGGGCTCGGTGGTCGCGAAGATGAACTTGAGGTGCTCCGGCGGCTCCTCGACGACCTTGAGCAGTGCGTTGAAGCCGGCCGACGTGACCATGTGGGCCTCGTCGATGATGTAAATCTTGTACCGGCTGCGGGCGGGCCCGAAGAAGGCCTTCTCGCGCAGGTCACGGGCGTCGTCCACGCCACCGTGGGAAGCGGCGTCGATCTCGATGACGTCGATGGAACCGGGGCCGTTGCGCGCGAGGTCCTGACAGGACTGGCACTCACCGCACGGCGTCGGTGTGGGCCCCTGCTCGCAGTTCAGGCAGCGCGCGAGGATGCGGGCACTGGTCGTCTTGCCACAGCCGCGCGGCCCGCTGAACAGGTACGCGTGGTTGACCCGGTTGTTCCGCAGCGCCTGCTGCAACGGGTCGGTGACATGCTCCTGCCCGATGACCTCGGCGAAGGTCTCCGGGCGGTAGCGGCGGTACAGAGCGAGAGACGACACGCATACGAGGTTATAGGCGCCCACCGACAACGGGCCCCGGCCAGGCGATCCGGTCCGGGAACGCAGACGCCCCCCACGCACCCGCCAGAGCCGACCTACCCTTGCTGCCTTCCGGCCCTGGGGGAGTTCAGTCAGATAGCGCCGCGTGAGGGGCTGCGCCCACAGTACCCGATGGCGGCAGGCGGGAACGAGTTCGCGAGCACTCCTCAACGTCTTGTATTGTTTGCGGCGGAGGATTCGCCTAGAGGCCTAGGGCGCACGCTTGGAAAGCGTGTTGGGGGCAACCCCTCACGAGTTCGAATCTCGTATCCTCCGCCAGTGCCTCACCGGGCACGATGTCGAAGGGCCCCACCGCTTGCGGTGGGGCCCTTCGGCGTTGTCCGGCTCGATCGGCTCAGCCGGCGAGGAGCTGGAGCGTGTCGATCACGCGGTTCGAGAAGCCCCACTCGTTGTCGTACCAGGCGACCACCTTGACGTGGCGGCCGTCGACGCGGGTGAGGGCCGAGTCGAAGATCGAGGAGGCCGGGTTGCCCACGATGTCGGACGACACGAGCGGGTCGTCCGCGTACTCGAGGATGCCGGCGAGCGGGCCCTGCGCCGCGGCGCGGTACGCCGCCAGCACGTCGTCGCGCGTCACGTCGCGGGCGACGGTCGTGTTGAGTTCGACGATCGAGCCCACCGGAACCGGCACGCGGATCGAGTCGCCCGACAGCTTGCCGTCGAGGTTCGGCAGCACGAGACCGATCGCCTTGGCGGCGCCGGTCGTCGTCGGCACGATGTTGACGCCGGCGGCGCGGGCGCGGCGGGCGTCGCGGTGCGGGCCGTCCTGCAGGTTCTGCTCCTGCGTGTAGGCGTGCACCGTCGTCATGAAGCCGTGCTCGATGCCCGCGAGTTCGTCGAGCACCGCGGCCAGCGGCGCGAGCGCGTTGGTCGTGCACGAGGCGTTCGAGACGATCGTGTGCACGTCCGGGTCGTACGCGCCGGTGTTGACCCCGAACGCGAGCGTGACGTCGGCGCCGTCCGACGGCGCACTGACGAGCACCTTCCTCGCGCCGGCGTCGAGGTGGGCGCGGGCGGCCTTGGCCGAGGTGAAGCGGCCGGTGGCCTCCAGAACGATGTCGACGCCGAGTTCGGCCCAGGGCAGTTGCGCCGGTTCGCGCTCGGCCAGCACTGTGATCCGGCGGCCGTCGACGACGAGGGCGTCCCCCTCGACGGTCACCGGGCGCCCGAGGCGGCCGGCCGTGCTGTCGTAGGCGAGCAGCCGGGCGAGGGTGGCGGGCTCCGTGAGGTCGTTGACGGCGACGATGTCGAGGTCGAGGTCGCTGTCGCGTTCGAGCAGTGCGCGCAGCACATTGCGTCCGATGCGGCCGAATCCGTTGATCGCGATGCGCGTCATGAGTGGTGTCCCTTCGGTCCCTACAGGTTCGTCACCAGCGTCGCGTCCGGCATCCGCCCGTGACAGCGGCGGGATCGCCACGGTTCACAAGGATCGCGCCACGTGGCGGCGGACTACTCGCCCCGGGCGAAAGTGCGCCGGTACTCGCTCGGCGTGGTGCCGAGGATGCGCTGGAAGTGCAGCCGCAGATTCGCACCGGTGCCCAGACCGACGTCGGCGGCGATCTGCTCCACGCTCCGTTCCGAACGCTCGAGCAGCTCACGGGCCATGTCGATGCGGGCGCGCATGACCCACTGCATCGGCGTGTATCCCGTGTCCTCGACGAAGCGCCGCGACAACGTGCGCGGCGAGACCCCCGCATGCCGTGCGAGCACCCCGAGGGCCAGGGGCTCGCCGAGCCGGTGCAGCGCCCACTCGCGGGTGGCGGCGAACCGCTCGCCGAGCGGCTCGGGCACGCTGCGCGGCACGTACTGCGCTTGACCGCCACTGCGATAGGGGGCAGCGACCAGCCGCCGGGCCGCGTGGTTCGACGCTGCCACTCCGAGGTCGCCGCGCAGGATGTGCAGGCACAGGTCGATGCCCGAGGCGGCGCCCGCCGAGGTCAGCACGCTGCCCTCGTCGACGAACAGGACGTTCTCGTCGACCTGGACGAGCGGATGCTTCGCCGCAAGCGCCCGCGAGTAATGCCAGTGCGTCGTGGCGCGTCTGCCGTCGAGCAGGCCCGTGGCGGCGAGCGCGAAGGCGCCCGTCGAGATGGCGGCGAGCCGCGTGCCCCGGGCGTGGGCTGCGATCAGCGCGTCGACGACGGCCTGCGGCGGGTCGTCGCGGTCCGGGGACCGGTAGCCGGGGATGAAGACGATGTCGGCCCACGCCAGTGCGTCAAGACCGTGGGCGACGTAGTACGACAGGCCGTCGCCGCCGGTCACGAGACCAGGTGCCGACCCGCACACGCGCACCTCGTACGGCATGCTCGCGCGGGTCGTGAACACCTGCGCGGGGATGCCGACATCGAGCGGTTTGGCACCCGCGAGCACCAGGACGGCGACGCGACGCAGGCGGGAGGACGGCACCGGGACAGGGTACGAGGAAGTGCGGGGCCGGACCTTTCGTCGCCACCGCCGGACAACCCGAGCGCGGCACTGCCGGTCTCACGGTGTCTTCGTGGTGGACCGTTTGGCGCTCCTGTTCCGGCCCGCACCGGTGGGTGCGTTCCTCCGCTCGGGCTTGTCCGCGGTCGGCCACTTCAGCTCGATCTCCAGCTCGATCTCACCGTCACCGATCTCGACCTCCATCTCGCTGTGCAGGTCGTCGGGGATCCGCAGGCCCAGCGTTCCGGGGCCGAGTTCCAGCTCGGCGTCCCCGCCTTCCCTCAGCGCGTCCGCGAGTGCCGTGAGCTGGTCAGCGGCCTCCTGGCGGGACAGCGAGCGCTTCTGCTCGAACTTGAGGTCCTTCATGGGGCCCTCCGATGTGGGGCAAAAAGGGTGTATAACCCCATTCTGGCGTGATGCGCAGACGCGCGGATCAGTCACCCGTCTCCGGACCCCAGTGCTCAGGACCCACTCCGTGCCAGTCGATCCACGGCGCCTGTGCCACGTCCGCCGGGTCGATCTCCAGACCGGCGCGGCGGAGGAACTCCGCGACGTCGGCCACGTTGTGGGCGAGCCCGAGGATCTCGCCGTCCACGCGCACGCGTCGGCCGCCCGAGGGCGACGGCGGATGCACGATCACGCGAATCGATCCGGACATGCCTTCAGGATCATCCGGGACGTACGGCCCCGCAGGTCGGCGGGTCATTTGTGGAGCCGCTCACTCGCGCCCCCGGCCGCCTGCCCCGGCTCGCGCAGCTCCCACCACGCCGCGGGACTCGGCCGTCGCCGGTGCCGGCAGGGGTGGAAGAACGTCTGGGCCGACAGCCGGTACAGGCGCCGACGCAGCTCGGTGCGGCCGGGCCGGTCGGCGAGCTGACGGTAGGTGGCACTCCACTCACGCTGCGCCCGGACGAGATCGTCGGGAAACGTTCGCATGGCCGAATTCAATCATGTGTTCGATTTTTTGGGCCACCGCGACGCCTCTCTTTCATCTCGGTTCGGGCACCGGACGGGGACAGCCGCAGCGCGAGGGGCGCGAGTAGGCGCATACTGAGGCCAATGACAAAGCCTGCTGCTCCTAAGCGTCATTTGCCTACCAGCCCCTTCAAGGCTCCGGTCGCACCCGCTCCCAAGCACTTCGCCGTGGGTGACCAGGTCACGCACGACATGTACGGGCTCGGCCGGGTCATCGGCATGGAGGACGGAATCGCTGCACTCGTCGACTTCGGTTCGGCGCAGATGCGGATCCTGAGCCCCTACGCCAAGATGACCAAGCTGTAGGACCTCGTGCCCGGTCAGGGCACACCTGGTCCTTCCCTGGGCCAGTAACGGAAAAGAGACCTCTCATCGAACCGACTTCGCTGTTCTCCGCCGTGGAAGGGCAACCCCGCCGTGCCGGCGCGGTGTCGCCGCCTCCGGTGACCAACCCCTTCCAGGCCCCCCCGGACTTCGGGGAGGACGAGGCCTTCCCGCACGAGGACGTGACGGAGCAGCCCACCGCCACCCGGCGTCCGGCACGCCGCAGGGCTGCCTAGTCCCGCAGGAACCTGTCAGGTCCGGGACGGCTGCGGGCCCGTGCGGTCCGAGGCCGGCCAGACGTACGGCAGGTCGTTGGGGACGCCCGGGAAAAGGTCCGCGTAGGTGACGGGGTCCTTGCGGACCAGGGCCGAGCGGTGGCTCTCATGGAAGGAGTCGTCGCCGAGCCAGGGTGGGAGTTCGCCCTCGGCGGCCAGTCGGTGCTGGTCGCGGATCGGGGCGTGCGGGCGGGTCGCCGCGAGATCCGCCACGAGGGTGGCCGCACAGGTGTCCTGGTGCCCTTGTTCGCGCCAGACGCGGCAGATCTCCAGGCCGTAGCGGACCAGCGCCTCCTCGTAACCGAGCCACATCTTCACGGCCGGGTGGCGGCGCCACCCGTAGCCGGGGACCACCAGCCCGCGCAGGACCTGCAGTGCCTCGACCCGTTGTTTGCCCAGCCGGCGGCGATCGAGGGCCAAGGCCGTGGTGCGGAAGTCGGGGTAGGGCAGGAAGGTCTGCATGCCGTCGTCGGTGATCCTTACCGTGCGTCGGCGCGCGTGCCGCGCCGGCTGAGGGCGAGGGCCAGGCCGATCATGGCGATGCCCAGGACGAAGTGGAGCCAGTCGTCCGCGGAGTTCAGCGGGACGAAGTTCGCGTCACTGTCGTGGCCGACGAACAGGCCGTACACCCACAGCACCAGATAGACGGCACCGCCGACCAGCAGGTACGAGTACGCCCCGGCGGCCGTACGGGCGAGCGTCAGACCGGCGAGGCCGTAGGCCAGGTGCACCAGGTTGTGCAGGATCGAGACCTGGAACAGGCCGAACAGTTCGGCGCCCGACTCGTGGGAGGCGAACTCCATCGAGCCGTAGTCGGTGGTGATACCGGGGATGAAGCCCAGCACGCCGACCACGAGGAAGACGAGGCCGAACAGCATGGCGGCCTGCTGGATGGGGGTGCGGGCGGCCCGGTGGGACGTAGGTGTGGTCATGGTCGGTGGCTCCTCACGTGAGGGACAGGGTCTGTTCCGCCCAGATGGTCTTGCCCGTGGCGCCCTGGCGGGTGCCCCAGCGCTCGGTCAGCTGGGCGACGAGGAGCAGGCCGCGGCCGCCCTCGTCATAGGTGCGGGCACGCCGCAGGTGGGGAGCGGTGTTGCCGCCGTCGGAGACCTCGCAGATCAAGGTCGTGTCGTGGATCAGGCGCAGCTGGATCGGCGGCTCGGCGTGCCGGATGGCGTTGGTGACGAGCTCGCTGACGACCAGTTCCGTGACGAACACGGCGTCGGAAAGGCCCCACCGCTCCAGTTGCGCCACCACGTCCTTGCGGGTCCGCGCGACCGCGGACGGGTCGGACGGCACCGCCCAGGTGGCGACCTGGTTCGCGTCGAGCGCGCGGGTCCGGGCGATGAGCAGGGCCACGTCGTCGGCCGGGCGCCGCGGCAGCAGGTCGGTGAGGACCGTGTCGCACAGCGTGTCCAATGACCCCGCCGGGCGGGCCAGGGCCTGCCGCAGCCGGTGGACGCCGCTGTCGAGGTCCCGGTCGCGGTTCACGATCAGACCGTTGGTGTAGAGCGCGAGCAGGCTGCCCTCGGGGAGGACGACCTCGGTGGCCTCGTACGGCAGACCGCCCACGCCGAGCGGGGGCGCTGCCGGGAGCCCGATGAGATCAACGGCGCCCTCAGGGCTCACCACGACCGGTACGGGATGCCCGGCCCCGGCCAGGCAGCAGCGCCGCGTCACCGGGTCGTAGACGGCGTACAGGCAGGTGGCCCCGACCTCGCCGGAGGTCTCCGCGGGGCCCGTCGCGCTCCGGTCCGCGTCGTCCTCCTCCGTGTTGAGGCGGGCGACCAGGTCGTCGAGGTGGGTCAGCAGCTCGTCGCACGGCAGGTCGATGTCGGCCAGCGTGCGGACCGCCGTACGCAGCCGCCCCATGGTCGCCGACGCGTGCAGCCCGTGGCCGACCACGTCGCCGACGACCAGGGCGACCCGCGCCCCGGACAGGGGGATGACGTCGAACCAGTCCCCGCCGACACCGGCGTGCCCGCCCGCCGGGAGGTAGCGGGAGGCGACCTCGACCGCCGCCTGCCGGGGCAGCCGCTGCGGCAGCAGGCTGCGCTGGAGCGTGACCGCCGTGGCGCGCTCGCGGGTGAAGCGGCGGGCGTTGTCGATGCTGACCGCGGCCCGGGCGGCCAGTTCCCCGGCCAGGACCAGGTCGTCGTGCCGGAAGGGCTCCTGGTTGCGGTGCCGGACGAAGAAGGCGACGCCCAGCGTGGTGCCGCGGGCGGCCAGCGGCACGGTCATCACGGAGTGGATGCCGAACGCCCGGACCCGGGCGGCACGGGCCGGGTCGCGTGCCAGCCAGGCGCTGAACGCCGTGTCGCTCACCTCGTGCAGGGTGGGCCGTGCGGTGCGCAGGCTCTCGTAGGGCAACGAGCCCGCCGGGTAGGAGTCCACCGCGCCTGCCGCCACGACCGCCTCCGGGGCGCCCGGGGTCACGGACCGCAGGGCGGCCCGGCGCAGCAGCAGCGGCCCGACCGCCGGAACCGCCCGCGCGGGCGGCTCGGGCACGTCGTCCAGAGCGGCCAGCAGATCGACACTGACGAAGTCGGCCAGGGCCGGAACGGTCACGTCCGCCAGCTCCTGGGCCGTGCGCGTCACATCGAGCGTGCTGCCGATGCGCCGGCCGGCCTCGGCGATCAGCTGGAGCCGCTTGCGGGCCCAGAACTGCTCCGTCATGTCGTGCGCCGACAGGCAGACGCCCTGGATGGTGCCCTCGTGGTCGCGCAGGGCGGACATGAAGACCGACCAGGCGTGCTCATGGTTCTCGCCGGGGGCGCGCAGGTAGTTCTCCTCGTACTCCGGCTCGCCGGTCCGCAGCACCCGGGCCATGCTGCGCTCCGCCCGCAGGCCGGCGTCGTGGTCGACGATCTCGGACACCCGCAGGCCGCGCATCTCCTCCTCGGTGAGCGCGGTGGAGCGCTCCATGTCGGCGTTGGCCCGGCGCAACCGGAGCCGGGTGTCGTAGATCGCCTGGGCGCAGCACGGGGACTGGGCGAAACTCCAGCTCACGAGGGATTCGTCGAAGTCGGCCGGAGGCTGCCGGCCGGTCAGGGCGGAGACGATGAGCCAGCCCGGGGCGCCGGCGCCGGGCGGCCTGTGGTGGGCGAGGATCCTGACCGTCAGCTTCCGGCCGTCACGGTGTCTCAGCGCGACGTCGCCGTTCCAGCGCGGCAGCCCGGCGAGGGTGGGCAAACCGCCCCGCACGGGGATCGGCTCGGCCAGCAGATCCGCGGCACGGCGGCCGGTCAGCTGCCCGGCCGAGTACCCGAGGAGCCGCTCGGCGCCCGTGTTCCAGCCGGTCACGGTGCCGTGTTCGTCGAGGGTGACCCGGGCCGTGAGAGAGGCGCCCACGAGGGCTTCGAGGGCGTCGGCGTCTTCGCCGGACGACCGGGTGGCCCTGCCGACGGTGACGGGCTGCTCCATGATCGGTCATCTCGCTCTCGGGGGGTGTCAGCCGTAGCCCCGGACATGTACAGCTATGACCTGCTTACCCCGATTAGGGAGGGTTTCACCGTGACGCCCGGCCGAGAAGCGGAGCCTGCCGCCGCCCGGCCCGGGTAACCGCTCCCCCATGGGTGAGATCCGCGTGGGCACGTGTTCCTGGACCGACCGGGCCCTGGTCGGCAGCGGCTGGTATCCGGCGGGGCGGCGGGACGCCGAGGGGCGGTTACGGCACTACGCCGAGCGGTTCCCGGTCGTCGAGGTCGACGCCTCGTACTACGCGCTGCCCAGCGAGCGGAACAGCCGGCTGTGGGCCGAGCGGACACCGGACGGGTTCGTGTTCGACGTGAAGGCGTTCTCACTGCTCACCGGGCATCCCACCCGGGAGGCGGTGATGCCGGACGGGCTGCCGGCCGAGCACCGGGACCCGGCGGTGCTCGACGAGGTGTGGGCCCGGTTCGCGGCCGGGATCGAGCCGCTGCGGGAGGCCGGGCGGCTCGGGAGCGTGCTGTTCCAGTTCCCGCCCTGGTTCCGGCCCGGGCAGCGGGCGGAGGCGTTCCTCCAGGAGTGCGCGGAGCGGACCGAGGGCTGGCCGCTCGCCGTCGAGTTCCGGCACCCCTCGTGGTGGGAGCCGGGGCAGGACGAGGCGACCGGCGCACTGCTCACCCGGCACGGCATGGCCGCGGTCGCCGTCGACATGACGCAGACGCTCCCCTCCTCCGTCCCGCCCGTCACTCCGGTGACCTCGCCCCGGCTGTCCGTCGTCCGCTTCCACGGGCGCAGCACCGCCTGGGGGACCGGCAGCAAGGAGGACCGCTTCCGGTACGCCTACGACGAGGGCGAACTCGCCGAATGGCTGCCCCGGGTGCGCCGGCTGGCCGAGCGGACCGAACAGGTCCACGTCCTGTTCAACAACTGCTGCGGAGACGCCGCCGTCCGCGCCGCCGAGACGATGGCACGGCTCCTGGACGACGACCCTCCGGCGGCGGCGCGGCTGCCTAGGGCTCGATCCGCACCCGCCGCTCCACCGACACCTGGTCCACGTCCGACACCCGCACGGTCGTCTTCATCGTCCAGTTCCCGGCGAGCGGCAGGTTGACGGAGTTGGTGCTCCAGTAGCCGCCCCGGTCGTGGAGTTCGGCGTCGATCGGGCCGACCTTCCTGGAGGGCAGGGTGAAGGTGATGCGGACCTCGGGGACGGCGACCAGGCCCGTGTCGGAGCCGTAGACCACGGCTTGGACGCCGTTCTCGCCGACACGGGCCGGGTCCAGGGTGACCTGCACCGTGCCGCGTCCGGTCACGGATCCCGTGCCCGTGTCGAAGGGCACCGTGACCTGGGTCGTGGGCGGCAGCGCGCCCACCGGGGCCTGCTGGGCCGCCTCGGCCTGGGCGCGGCCCGGGAGGGTTCCCGTGAGCACGGTGGTGATCAGCAACACCACGGCGGCGACGGCGACTTCCACGAGGACGGAGCGGCGCAGGCGACGCCGGACATCGGGATCACCGGGTCCTGCCGCGGCCCCCGCCGGATCGTCGGGCGTCCCCGGCCCGTCGGGCCCCGTCGGTTCCCCGGGCTTCTCCGGTTCTTCGTGTTCCGCCGCCGCGCCGACCGGCTGCGGGACCCGGGCCGGAACGGCTGCCCGGGGGGCCGTCGCCGGCGCCGCGAGCCGCGCCGTCCAGCGCCGCGAGTACCCGGCGACCAGCAACAGCACGGCCACCCCGGCCAGTTTGGCGAGCAGCAGACGGCCGTACGACGTGCCGGTCAGCGCGGAGAGGGAGCCGAGGCCGCGCCAGGACTGGTAGACGCCGGTGACGGCCAGGACGGTCACCGAGGCGAAGGCGATCCGCGAGAAGCGGGGCACGACCTCCACCAGGTCGTCGCCCAAGGAGCGGCGCAGGGTCAGCAGCAGCGCCACCAGGCCGCCGAGCCAGACGCCGGTCGCCAGCAGGTGCAGTACGGACGATGTCATCGCCAGCGGCACCTGGATCCCGGCGGAGGCGTGTTCGGCCGCCGCCCAGGTCAGGGCGAGGGCGGCGGCCAGGGCCGTGCCGAGCGCCGCGGCGGCGGGCTGCTCCTTGAGGTCTCGGCGCTTGGCGAGCCGTATCAGGAAGGCCGCGGTGAGCAGGAGGACGGCCAGCCGGGCGAGGAGCGCCAGGCCCGGGCGGCTGGTGAGGGTGCGGCCGAGGGCGGAGGCGTCGAGGGCCGCGGCCGGGCCCGTTCCCGTCTCGTAGGGGGCGCGCAGCAGGAGCAGGACGGCCGTCGAGCCCAGCAGCGTCCACCAGGCCCCCAGCAGCGGTCGGCGCAGCGGGGAGGTGTGCGCGGGCCGGCACAGCAGCGCGAACGCCGCCGTGCCGACGAGCAGCGCGGCGGCGAGGTAGGCGAGGTAACGGGCGCCGTCGTAGAGGCCGCGGGTGAGCGGGTCCTCGGCCGGGCCCGTGTCGATCTGGGTCGTGGTCGCGGAGCGTTTGCCCACGGAGAAGCTGAAGGCGCCGGACACCGGGTGGCTGTCGGCGGACACGACGCGCCAGGCCACCGTGTACGTGCCCTGGGCGAGCTTGCCGGGCAGGCCGACCCGGGCCGTGTCGGAGCGGCCGTCCGCGTGCGTGGCCTCGCCGGTGTGGACGCGGCGCTGGTCGGGGCCGAAGACGCGGAAGGAGTCGTCGAGCAGGCCGATGGACTCGGTGAAGGTCAGGGTGACGTGGCGGGGGGCCTGTCGGACGACGGATCCGTCGTCGGGGTCGGTGCTGCGGAGGGCGGCGTGGGCGGAGGCGGGGGTTGCTCCGGCGAGGAGCAGTACCAGCACGGTGCCGAGCAGCACCAGCGCTTGGAATCGCCGGGGATGTCCGGCATTGCGATCCTCGTTCCGCCGTTGGTCCACGTGGTTCTCCGGGGTCGGGCTGGACGGCTCCGGGTTAAGTACGGACGGGATCGGGGGAGCGCTCAACGGGGCGGGGCGTGGCTAAGGAGCAGGTCGGGACAGACCTGCGACGGCGGCCGCCACTGCCGGATAGCGTGCCGTCAGCTCTGCCGCGTCGCCGTGTTCGTAGCCCTCGAAGGTGAAGCCCGGGGCCATCGTGCAGCCGAACAGGGTCCATGAGCCGCCCTCTCCCACCCTGCCGCCCATCCACGTGCCCGCCGGGACCGTGAACTGGACGTGCTGGCCCCGCAGGACGTCCGGTCCGAGCACCACCGTCCTCGTGCCGCCGTCCGGGTCGAGCAGGAGCAGCTCCAGGGGGTCGCCCCGGTAGAAGTGCCAGATCTCGTCCGTCGGCAGGCGGTGGAGGGCGGAGAAGTCGTCCGCCGTCAGGAGCGCGACGATCGCCGTGCCCTCCGGCCTGCCGTCGGGGCGTTCGGGTCCGGCCCAGGTCTGGCGGAACAGGCCGCCCTCGCGTGGGATCGGCTCGAGGCCGTAATGGGCGATGAGGTCCTCGGGGGTCACCCGGGAAACAGTATCTCCCGGTCGAGGAAGGCGAGCTGGGCCTTCTTCTCCGGCAGGTGGACGTCCGGGAGGTCGATCTCCGGCAGGAGGACCACCGGCCCGGGAGTGAAGCCCATCGTGAGGAAACGGGTGACCGCCTTCTCGTTGCGCACGTCCGGGTCGACCACGACCCGTCGGCGGTCCAGGCCGAGCAGGACGTACGCGGCGACGGCCGTCACCAGCCGGGCCGTCCAGCCGGGCTGTGCGCCGCCGGGGCCCGCGGGAGCGAGGAGCAGGTGGACGCCGATGTCGCCGGGGCGGACGTCGTAGCACTCGCTGACGCGGTCGGCCTCCGGCTCATAGGTCTGGAGGAGTGCCACCGGCTCGCCGTCCTTGACGACGAGGTAGGCGTGGTGGGTGTCGAGCGTGGCCATGTGGGCGTAGATCCCGGCGACCTGTTGTTCGGTCAGCTCGGTCATGCCCCAGAAGACGGCCCGTTCCTCGCTGACCCAGCGGTGGATCACGGCCGCGTCGGCCCCGGGGTCCAGCGGCAGCACGCGGACGGCGCCGAAGCCGTCGATCAGCTGGTCGTGGACGGGCGTGCGGGAGGCGTACGGGTCAGGCATCGGTTTCCTTCTTCAGCCGGGTCCAGTCGGTGACGACCGGGACGAGGTCTCCCCCGAGCCACAGGGGGAGCTGGTCGCGGTGGTGGGGCGAGCCGGGGACGCCCGAGGCGCCGAGCGGGACCACCCAACGGCTGTCCTCGCGCCGGGCCAGGTCCCAGACGTACCGGGCGGCCGGGCCCCTGGCGGCGCGGTCGGTGAGGCCCGGCACCCCCGACGTGCACAGCACGCAGTCGTGGTCGCCGGACAGCCCCGGCTCGTCGTAGGGCTGCTCCGGTTCCAGCGCCCGCCAGGGGGCGAGCCGGTGGGTGTCGCCCCAGACCCCGGCCGGCGGGCGTACGGCGACTTCCTCGAGCGCGGCGCGGACGGCCGCCGGGCGGTCGATCCCGTACAGCTCCTCGGCCCGCAGCAGGTGTTCGAGGGCGAAGGCGACCCGGGGGACGAGGGCCAGCCAGGGCTGGAAGACGTCCGGGTACGCCGGTGGTGTGGCGAGCGCGGTGAACACCGGGTGCGCCGCGAGCCGCCGTACGACCGCTGCGCGCACAGCCGCGTAGAGGGCGGCGTCGGCGCTGCCGGCGTCCATACGGCGGTCCCAGCCGAGGAGCCGGTCCCTGAGGGCGGTGGCCTCGGGGGTGAGGTCGTCGAGGGCGTCGAGGTGCTCGAGGAGGGGGGACGCGGAGGCCAGGTGGGTGTCCATGTGGATCGCGGGCATGCCGGCGGCGGACCAGCGCTCCTTGCCCGCGAGCAGCGCGGCGATGCGGTCGGCGCGGTGCGGCGGGGCGAACTCGACGCCGAGGGGTCCGGACGGTCCGCGCTGGTTGGCCATGACGGCGACGCCGTCGGTGAGACCGCAGTGGGGTGTCTCGTGCCATCCGTGCCACTCGTGGCCGGGCTCCCAGGCGGGCACCATCCGCAGGGAGTTGGTCGCACTGCGCCGCGGCACCCGCCCGGCCACGCGGTGCAGGACACCGCCCTCGGTGTCGGCGGCCTGGACGACGTTGACCGGTTCGGCCCAGCGGTCGAAGGCCCGGTCCACGTCGGCGACCCGGCGGGCCCGCAGCAGCGGCAGCAGGGCGCCGAAACCGAGGTCGCCGGTGACGCGGGGCGGGTAGCGCAGGCTGATCGCCACGGGCACGCCGGAGGGGTCCGACGGGTCGGCCGGGTCGCCGTCGAGCCCTTCGGGGCCGCCGATGATCACCGGCCCGCGGTCGGTCTCGATCACCTCCACCTCGACCGGCTCCTCGCCCGCCACCTCGACGCTCTCCGTGTGCCGGGCCGCCCGCCGCCAGACCCCGTCCGGGCCGAGGGCCTCCACCCCGGCCCCGGTGCGCCGCAGCCGCTCGCGGTAGAGGTCCTGGTAGTCGGCCATGGCGTTGGTGATGGCCCAGGCGACCGTGCCGGTGTGCCCGAAGTGGGCGATGCCGGGGACACCGGGGACGGCCAGGCCCACGACGTCGAACTCCGGGCAGGCCAGGTGGATCTGCTGGTAGACGCCCGGGTCCTCGATCCAGCGGTGGGGGTCGCCGGCGATGACCGCCTGCCCGGTGACCGTCCGCTCGCCGCTGACCAGCCAGCCGTTGCTGCCGGAGGTGCCGGGGCCGTCGGTGGCGAAGAGGCCGATGGCGTCCGCGCCCAGGTGGGCGGCGACCTGCTCGCGCCAGAGCTTGGCCGGGAACCCGGCGAAGAGGATGTGGGTGGCGAGCCAGACACCGAGGGGGGTCCAGGGATCCCAGCGGCCCGGGGCGAGACCCGTGCGGGCGAACTCGGGAGCGGTACTGCCGGCCAGCCCCTCGTTGACCCCGTCGACGTACGCGCGCACCCACCGCGCCGTCTCGGGGTCCTGTCCCTCCAGGTCCGCGAAGCAGCGTCTCGCGGTGTCGTCGAGGCGGGCCCGTCTCGCGAGCCGGTCCCAGGCCAGGGCGCTCTCGCCGAGGAAGGACGCGGAGGTGCCCTGCGCCCGGTGGCGCTCGACCTCCAGCTGCCAGGCCCGGTCCCGGGCGGTGACGAGGCCCTGCGCATGGGCGAGTTCGGCCGCGCTGCCCGCGCGCAGATGCGGGATGCCCCAGGCATCACGGTGGATCTCGGTGGCCACGCTGCGCCGCCCCTCTCTTCTTTAGGTTAGCCTTGCCTAAGTCAAGGCTGTGGCCGGAATCGTACGCGAAGGGGCGGAAAGCGATGGGGCAGGGGCGGGGTTGGGAGGGCGCGGTCCTCAAACTGCTGCGCGGCAAGGACTTCGAGTTCACGGTGACGGACGTCGAGGACGTCACCCCGGACTACCGGCGGCTGCGCTTCACCGACGGCGGTCTGCTCGCCGCGACCGGGGTGCACGCCACCATGTGGGTACGACTGTGGTTCGACAACGCGGGCAAGCCGCACCAGCGGGCCTACACCCTGGTCGACCCGGACGCCGAGGCCGGCACCTTCGGCCTGGAGTTCGCCCTGCACGAGGGGTGTGCCAGCGACTGGGCCAGGGCGGCGAAGCCGGGCGACACCATCGAGGCGACCGTCCAGGGCACCGGCTTCGAGCACCCGGACCCCGCGCCCTCGCACGTCTTCGCCGTCGGCGACCCGGCCTCGCTCCCGGCCATCAACTCGCTCCTGGACGCCCTGGGGTCCGCCCCGGCCACCGTCTGGTTCGAGGGCGGCGACGACGACCTGCCGTACCGCACCGACCCGGCCCGGCACGAGCTGCGCAAGGTGCCCCGCCAGGATGCCGGCGCCCACCTGGTCGACCGGGTGAAGTCGGACCTGCCGGGCCTGCTCCAGGGCACCTCCGACCCGTACGTCTGGATCGCCTGCGACACGGCGACGACCCGGACGCTCGCGGCGTACGTCCGCAAGGAACTGGGCCTGCCCAAGCAGCGGGTGCACGCGCTGGGCTACTGGCGCGCGACGTAGGCACCGGGCGGTCCGACGCTCGCGTCCTGCCGTCACCGGGCCGGGGCGGATGCGAACGCCCGTCTGCCGGGGTGACGTCTACGCGCCGGAGGCCTTCGCGGCCTTGGCCGCCGCCTTCATCTCCTGCTTGTGCGCCCTTACCTTGACCAGCGACTCGGGGCCGGTGATGTCGGCGACCGAGCGGAACGAATCCGGATCGCCGTAGGAGCCCGCCGCCTCCCGCCACCCCGTCGGCCGCACGCCGAGCTGCTTGCCGAGCAGCGCGAGGAAGATCTGGGCCTTCTGCTTGCCGAAGCCCGGCAGCTCCGCGAGCCGCTTCAGCAGCTCCTTGCCGGTTCCGACGTCCTTCCAGACGGCCTCGGCGTCACCGTCGTAGTGCTCCACGAGGTACTGGCACAGCTGCTGGATCCGCTTGGCCATGGAGCCCGGGTAGCGGTGCACCGCCGGCTTCTGCGACAGCAGCGCGGCGAAGGCCTCCGGCTCGTGCGCGGCGATCTCGTGCGCGTCCAGGTCGTCGCCGCCGAGCCGCTGGGCGATCGTCGCCGGGCCCTTGAACGCCCACTCCATCGGAACCTGCTGGTCCAGCAGCATGCCGACCAGCGCGGCGAGGGGGCTGCGGCCGAGCAGCGCGTCGGCCTCGGGATCCTGGGCGAGGTGAAGAGTGACGTCCATGCCCCGATCATCCCCCGGGGCGGGCCCGGCCGCGTCCGGAGCCGGCCGGCACACCCGGTGTCGCTCTCCCGGCCCGTTCCGGGTGGCGGGCGTCTGCGGGCCGGTCCAAGCATGGACCATGACCGAGCCACCGAACGGCTCCCCCTGGGACCCGGAGCACGACGCCTCCGGTGACCGCGTGCCCCGCCCGCCCCAGAGCCCGGAACCCCGTTTCCCCCACGGCCCGTTCTCCGGCCGCCCGCAACGGCACGGTCACACCCCACCAGGCGTGCATGCCCCGCCAGACCAGCACGAGGGCCGCGAGGTCGCCGAGCCCGGACCCAGGGCGAGCGGATCCCGCAGCCGGGGGGATGAGCGGCATCGACGCGGCGGGGACTGACCTCCCGTGACCCCCGCACCGCAGCCCGTCGCTCGCGGCCCGCGCCGGAACGCGTGGCTGCGGGTGCTCGTCCTGCTGCTCGCCCTGCTCGTGCCGGGCGCCCACGCCGAGGCCCACGCGGGGCCGGTGGCCGTCGTCTCCGGGGAGGGCACCACCGCCGAGTGCGACGTCCTCGACACCACCCTGCGCCCACCTGCCAGAGGCTCCCGCCGCACCGCCGTCCCGCTGAGCCCCGCCCCGCTCCAGGACCCCGGGCCCGCGTACACCGCACAGCGCCCCGTGCCCGCACCGACGAACCCGCCGCACGCCCCTCGCCCCCTGCGTTCCGAGGTCCTGCGCTGCTGACAGGACCGGCCGGCCACCGGTCCGTCCGTCCCGCACGGAACCAGACGGAACCAGAACGACGAGGAACGACGAGGAACCCAGCCATGCTCCAAGACCCGTACGCGGTGCTGCGCGCCCTCCTGCGCGCGGAGGCCGCCCGCAGCGCCCCCAAGCCCCACGCCCGGCCGGACACGCGCAAGCCGCCGCACCCCCCGAAGGGACAGGGACCGAGACAGGGACAGGGGCGGGACCGCGGCTGACCCACCCTCGCGGCGGAGGCGCCCTGACGCCTCCGCCGTTCCGACGCCTCCCCCGCGCTAACGCCTGCGCCGTCCCGAACGCCGTGCCGTGCCGAACAGGGACCGCGTGATCTCCCGCCCGATCTGCGTCCCCACCGACCGGGCCAACGACGTGAAGACGCCGCTCTCGACCACCCGCTCCGCCCTGGACGGCCGCTCCTTCGCCCGCCCAGGCCGCCCGGTCGCGGCGTCCCGCATCTCGTCGGGCCCCTTGGCCCCGCGTCCGCGTTCCAGCCGCTCGTACGCCGACTCCCGGTCCACGGCACGCGCGTACCGCTCGTACAGCGCGGACTCCACGACCGTCCGCTCCAGGGCTTCCTGCCCGAGCGGCCCCATCAGCGACTCCGGCGCCCGCAGCCGGGTCGCGGCGACCGGGGTGGGCGCGCCCTTCTCGCTGAGCACCGACACCACCGCCTCACCCGTCCCGAGGCCGGTCAGCACCTCTTCGAGGTCGTAGGGCGACTTCGGGAAGGTCTTCACCGTGGCGCCGAGGGCCTTGTGGTCGTCGGGGGTGAAGGCGCGCAGGGCGTGCTGGACGCGGTTGCCGAGCTGGGCGAGGACGTCGGCCGGTACGTCCTTCGGGGTCTGTGTCACGAAGAAGACCCCGACCCCTTTCGAGCGAATCAGGCGCACGGTCTGCGTGATCGACTCCAGGAACGCCTCGGAGGCGTCGTCGAAGAGCAGGTGCGCCTCGTCGAGGAAGAACACCAGCCGCGGCTTGTCGACGTCGCCGAGCTCGGGCAGATCGTGGAAGAGATCGGCGAGCAGCCACATCAGGAACGTCGAGAACAGCTGCGGCCGGTCCTGTACGGCGCTCAGCTCCAGGACGGAGACGACACCCCGCCCGTCCTCGGCCGTGCGCAGCAACTCGCCCGTGTCGAACTCCGGCTCCCCGAAGAAGCCGGACGCGCCCTGCGCCTCGAAGGCGGTGAGGGAGCGCAGGATCACCCCGGCCGTGGCCGCCGACAGACCACCGATCGTCTTCAGCTCCGGCCTGCCCTCGTCCGAGGTCAGGAAGGTCACGACCGCTCTGAGGTCCTTGAGGTCGATCAGCTCCAGGCCCTTGCTGTCGGCGTAGTGGAAGATCAGCGCGAGGGACTGCTCCTGGGTCCGGTTCAGCCGCAGCACCTTGGACAGCAGCACCGGGCCGAAGCCGGTGACCGTGGCCCGGACCGGGATGCCGCGGCCGATGCCGCCGAGGGCGTGGTACTCGGCGGGGAAGCCGGTCGCCGTCCAGCGCTGATGGACGTCGGTGGCCCGCGCATCGACCCGGGCGTCCGGGCGGCCCGGCGCGGCGATCCCGGACAGGTCGCCCTTGATGTCGGCGAGGAAGACGGGCACGCCCTGGGCGGACAGCTGCTCGGCGATCAGCTGGAGCGTCTTGGTCTTGCCGGTGCCCGTGGCGCCCGCGACCAGACCGTGCCGGTTGAGCATCGCCAGCGGCACCCGGACCTGCGCGTCCGGCAGGCACCGCCCGTCCCACAGCAGGGCGCCCAGATGCAGGGCCGGGCCGGAGAAGGCGTAGCCGGAGGCGATCCGCAGGGCCTCCTGGGGAAGGGCGGCGGCGCGCTCGGACACCTCCGGAGCGTGAGCCGACGGCATCGTCTCGCGGTCCGGCATATTCACGCCCCTGTTCCCGGTTCGTACCGCCTTGTGGGGTTTTTTTCAGCGTCGCACCTCGGCGCCATGGCTGCGCCCGGAAGGTCTTGACCGGTAGGCTTTCCGTGTGATCTTCAAGCGCATCGGAAACGGCCGGCCGTACCCCGACCACGGCCGGGAAAGCACCCGGCAGTGGGCGGACGTCGCGCCGCGCCCGGTCCGCCTCGATCAGCTCGTGACGACCAAGGGTCAGCTCGATCTGGAAACGCTGCTCGCCGAGGACTCGACGTTCTACGGCGACCTCTTCGCGCACGTCGTGAAGTGGCAGGGCGACCTGTATCTGGAGGACGGCCTGCACCGCGCAGTGCGAGCGGCACTCCAGCAGCGCCAGGTGCTGCACGCGCGCGTGCTCGAGCTCGACTGATCCCCGCCGGTCGCGGGTTGGCCCTTTCGGGTTCCACTGGGCGACGTCGAATGATCATCTAGTAGGCATCGTCGCCCGGGCGCACTACGCTGCGCTCATGAGCATGCTGACTCCCCCCGGCATGGGCGGCAAGTACCGCATCACGGGCAACAAGTACCCCCGGATGCGCGGGCCCCGGCGGCGCGGCAGGCTCGTCGTCCTGACCGTCACGTCCGTCGTCGTCCTCGGCGTGGGTGGCTGGGGCACGCTGCAGCTCATCGACGCCTTCACCGGCGGCGGCAGAAAGGCTTCGGCGGCCGGTGACGGGACGGACTGCGGCGTCAAGACCAAGGCGAGCCCCTCGCCCGGCGCCAAGCCCCTGCCCGAGCCGCGCACGATCACCGTCAACGTGCTCAACGCCACCACCCGCGGCGGCCTGGCGAAGAAGACCGCCGACGAGCTCAAGAAGCGCGGCTTCAAGATCGGCGACGTGGGCAACGCGACCAAGGAGTACGACAAGAAGGTCAAGGCCGCCGGGCTGCTGCTCGGCCCGGCCAGCGCGCTCGACACCTCGCTGCCCGTGCTCGGCACCCAGCTCCCGGGCGCCGAACGGCGTACCGAGGCGGCCCGCAAGGGCGCCGCCGTCGACCTCGTCATCGGGGACGGCTTCAAGGAGCTGGCGAAAAGGCCGGACGCCGACCGGGCCCTGACCGAGCTGGCCAGGCCCGAGCCGGCGCCCACATCGAAGAAGAGCTGCTAGGGGGTGTCCGCAAAGTCGCGTCGTTCGCCCGGAGGGCGGGCCCCGCGGCGTTCGGTGCGTGCTCTCGGCGTGCCGGGCGGACACCCGCGTACTGGTTGTACTCGGGTGTTCGCCCGGTGCGGCGAGAGTGCGTGCCGGGCGTCGCGGGGCAGGCGGGACTTCGCGGACACCCCCTAGGGAGCCCTGTCCGGCCTACTCGGCCGCCCCGTACATCCGGTCCCCCGCGTCTCCGAGGCCCGGCACGATGTAGCCGTGCTCGTTCAGCCGCTCGTCCACCGAGGCGGTCACGACCGTCACCGGCGTGCCCGCGAGCTCGCGCTCCATGATCTCCACGCCCTCCGGAGCCGCCAGCAGCACCACGGCCGTCACGTCGTCGGCGCCGCGCCGGATCAGCTCCCGGATCGCCGCGACCAGCGTGCCGCCGGTGGCGAGCATCGGGTCGAGCACGTACACCTGACGCCCCGACAGGTCCTCCGGCATGCGCGTCGCGTACGTGGAGGCCTCGAGCGTCTCCTCGTTGCGGATCATGCCGAGGAAGCCCACCTCCGCGGTCGGCAGCAGCCGGACCATGCCGTCCAGCATGCCGAGACCGGCTCGCAGGATCGGCACCACCAGCGGCCGCGGGTGGGACAGCTTGACGCCCGTGGTCCGCGCGACCGGCGTCTGGATGTCGACCTGTTCGGTGCGCACGTCACGCGTGGCCTCGTAGGCGAGCAGGGTGACCAGCTCGTCGGCGAGACGGCGGAAGGTCGCGGAGTCGGTGCGCTGGTCGCGCAGCGTGGTGAGCTTGTGGGCGACCAGAGGGTGGTCGACGACGTGGAGACGCATGTCCACAACATTAACCGGGCGGGTCGCCCGGACCGCACGGCAAGCCCTCGTCCGGCCGTCGCCCGATCGCTGGCGTCAAACCGCCCGTCCGGGGGAAGGTGGGAAAGACGGACTGGGGGTGGTGAACCTGATGCCCGACCGGAAATTCCGAGACGATCCGTTGCCCCGCACACGGCCGGGGACGAGTCCAGAGCCCGACCGGGCGGACGGGACCGAGGAGTCCGACGCCGAGCGCCGCCGGCGTCGCGCCCGGTTCCTGCGCGACCTGGCCGAGGCCCGGGAGCTGCGCGACCGCGTCCAGCCGCGCCGCGCCAAGACCGCCCGGTTGCGCCACGCGATGCGCATGCGCACGTTCCGCTGGTAGGAAACGGGTGAGGAAACCTCCGGCAAAGATCACGAACCGCGCGGAGGTTGTCGCGGGTGACCGTGCGTGGAGTGGGGTGAAGCGGCGTACGATCCGCAGGTGGCGGCAACGAGCGCGCGGGCAGAACTGCCGGACACAGGGTGCCGAAGACGTCCCCTGAACGCCTTGTTTCTGCCACGATTCCGAGTGGGTGGGGCTCGGACGAGCACTCCCCGCCCGTAACCTCCGCCGGGGGGACCCCCAACCGGCACGCCTATGACCAGTGGGAGAGTCACGGTGTACTTCGCCGCACTGCTCGCGCGCACCGAAGACGGGTGGGAAGCGAGCGACACAGAGCTCGACGATGTGGAAACCCTGTCGGATCTGGCCGACCTGGCCCGTGAAGCCTCCCCCGACGAGGACACGGTGCTCGTGCTCATCGAGCAGGAGGACGCCTGGTTCGGCGTCGTCCGCGTGGACGGCGAGGAAGACCCTCGCATCTACGTCTCGGACGCCGCCGCCGCTGCACGCAGCAGCTACGGCGAGATCCTGCTCACCGACGAGCTGCTCGGCCGCGATCCGGACGACGGGGACGTTCTCGACGCCCTCGACCTCGACGGCACCGAGGACGGTGAATCCGACGACGACGAGGACGAGGACGATGCCGACGGCGCCGCCGGGGCCGCCGCCTCCACCGAGGTCGTGCCGCACGGCCCGGTCGGCGACGCCCTGATCCTGGACGACCTCGGCGTGAGCGAGAAGGAACTGCGCCTGATGTCGACGGACGCCGTCACCGAGATCGCCGAGTCCCTGGGCGCCTCGGAGACCCTGGAGGCCGTCCGCTGACCGGTCGTGCCGCCCCGGCACCGCCGGATCCGGTCCGGGACCCCTGGCGGCCCGCGATGGGACTCGCCCTGGACGAGGCCGCCGAGGCCGTCCGGGGCGGGGACGTCCCGGTCGGCGCCGTCGTCCTGGCCCCGGACGGCACGACCGTGCTCGCGGCGGGGCACAACGAACGCGAGGCCGGCGGCGATCCGACGGCCCACGCGGAGGTCCTCGCCCTGCGGCGGGCCGCGGCCGCGCTCGGTGCGTGGCGGCTCGCCGGCTGCACCCTCGTGGTGACGCTGGAGCCCTGCACGATGTGCGCGGGCGCGATCCAGCAGTCGCGCGTCGACCGGCTCGTCTACGGCGCCCGCGACGAGAAGGCCGGCGCGGCCGGCTCCCTCTGGGACCTCCTGCGCGACCGGCGGCTCAACCACCGGCCCGAGGTGATCGGGGGAGTGCTCTCCGAGGAGTGCGCCGGGCTGCTCACGGAGTTCTTCCGCGGCCGCTGAATACCGATTTCAAAGCACGCGGCTCCGTGCTGTAAGGTCTCCCTCGGTAGCGTGTCCGAGCGGCCGAAGGAGCTCGCCTCGAAAGCGAGTGTGGCGCAAGTCACCGAGGGTTCAAATCCCTCCGCTACCGCTTGAGAAGGGCCCCGTCGTCAGACGGGGCCCTTCGTGCGATCAGCCCCTTCGTGTGATCGGTCCTTCGTGCGATCATGTGCGCTGCATGGGACACCAGTGACAGGGGAGGCCGCGATGGCGGTGAACGCGAAGAAGGTCGCCGTCTACGCCGTCGTGGTCTTCGCGCTGTACGTGATCATCACGGACCCGGCCAAGGCAGCCGACTACGTCCAGATAGGCTTCCAGGGCATTTCGGACGCCGCCAAGGCCCTCGGCGACTTCGCCACGTGGGTCGCCAACGGAGGAAAGTGATGATCCGCCACCTGGTGCTCTTCAAGCTCAACGAGGGCGTCGAGCGCGACGATCCCCTGGTCGTGAAGGGAGTCGAGGCCTTCCGCGCACTTGAGGGCACGATCCCCGAGATCCGCTTCTGGGAGCTCGGCTGGAACGT
Source organism: Streptomyces sp. NPDC093598 (assembly GCF_044764825.1). Taxonomy (NCBI): domain Bacteria; kingdom Bacillati; phylum Actinomycetota; class Actinomycetes; order Kitasatosporales; family Streptomycetaceae; genus Streptomyces; species Streptomyces sp. NPDC093598. The sequence continues at coordinate 92,322 of NZ_JBIWIV010000003.1, forward strand.
CAGCGACCGTCCCATCGCGTACGACTTCGCCATCAACTCGGCCTTCGACGACGCGGACGCGCTGCGGCGGTACGTGGAGCACCCGGACCACCAGGCGGGTGTCGCGCTGTGGCGGGAGTTCGCCACGTGGGTGATCGCGGACTACGAGTTCTGAGAACCCACCGCTTCGGACCGGTCCCCTGTCGCTTCGGCAGGGGGCTCTTTTGTTGCGTGGGTTGTGTTGCGTGGGCTGATTTGTGCGGCTTTCATCCCTCAACACGTAGTTATGGGGTGCTTGCACACAGTGCACATGTCTTGTGATGCTATGACCGCTTTTGATGGAGGCGTTGACGGATGAGTTGACGATGACGAGGTGGAGTTGACCGTGCTGGCCAGTACCGCACCTCAGGCACCGTCCGCTCAAGCACCGTCCGCTCAAGCACCGTCCCCTCAGACACCGTCTCCTCAGGCAGATCCGGTCCAGACAGCTCCCGACCAGGCAGCTCCGGCTCAGGCCGCGAGCCCGGAAGCCGCTCCGGCCGCTCCGGCCGCTCCCCAGCGGAGCAGTCGTGGCGCCGACACCCGGGCGCTCACGCAGGTCCTCTTCGCGCAGCTCAAGGAGCTCCAGCCCGGTACTCCGGAGCACGACCGCGTGCGCGGGGCGCTCATCGAGGCCAACATCCCGCTCGTGCGCTACGCGGCCGCCCGGTTCCGCTCCCGCAACGAGCCGATGGAGGACGTCGTCCAGGTCGGCACGATCGGGCTCATCAACGCCATCGACCGCTTCGACCCGGACCGGGGCGTGCAGTTCCCGACGTTCGCCATGCCCACGGTCGTCGGCGAGATCAAGCGGTACTTCCGCGACAACGTCCGTACGGTCCATGTGCCGCGCCGGCTGCACGAGCTGTGGGTGCAGGTCAACAGCGCGACGGAGGACCTGACGACCTCCTTCGGGCGGACCCCGACGACCGCGGAGATCGCCGAGCGGCTGCGCATCACCGAGGACGAGGTGCTGTCCTGCATCGAGGCCGGGCGGTCGTACCACGCGACCTCCCTGGAGGCCGCACAGGAGGGTGACGGGCTGCCGGGGCTGCTGGACCGGCTCGGCTACGAGGATCCCGCGCTGGACGGCGTGGAGCACCGGGATCTCGTACGGCATCTGCTCGTCCAGCTGCCCGAGCGGGAGCAGCGGATTCTGCTGCTGAGGTACTACAGCAATCTCACGCAGTCTCAGATCAGTGCGGAGCTCGGCGTCTCGCAGATGCATGTGTCGCGGCTGCTCGCGCGCAGCTTCCAACGGTTGCGGTCTGCGAACCACATCGACGCGTAACCGCAAACGTTAGCGAGAGGTCACCTGGGGGAGGGAAATCGCTCATCAGGGCGGTTGCCGACAGTTGAGAGCCGAAAGACCGTCAGACCCCTTGTTTGCAGGGCGGATTCGCGTCTCAGATGTCGACATGTCACTACAGCGTGTTGCCGACATGTGACATTCTGCGGGAAGCGCGTTTGCCGGAGCTCCGGCTCCGGTATTCAGGTGAAGGCTGCGTTCCTCAGACGGGAGCGTCCGCCGCGACCGTCCCGCGACCCAAAGGGGGTGGCATGTCCGCAGAACAGGGCAGCTCGAAGGTGCTCACGCTCGCGGAGAGCGAGTCAGCTCCCCATGCTCTCGACTCACTCGGCCCCATCGATGAGGCTCCGGCCCTCGTGGCCGAGCCCGTCCCGGTCCTTCCGACCGCGGGCGCCATCGACACCCGCACCCTGTCCCGCTCCCTGTTCCTGCGGCTGGCCGCGCTCGACGAGGACAGCCCCGAGCGTGCGTACGTCCGTGACACGCTCATCGAGCTCAACCTCCCGCTGGTGCGGTACGCCGCCGCGCGGTTCCGGTCCCGGAACGAGCCGATGGAGGACATCGTCCAGGTCGGCACGATCGGGCTGATCAAGGCCATCGACCGGTTCGACTGCGAACGGGGCGTGGAGTTCCCGACGTTCGCGATGCCGACGGTGGTCGGGGAGATCAAGCGGTTCTTCCGTGACACGTCGTGGTCGGTGCGGGTGCCGCGCCGGCTCCAGGAGCTGCGGCTCGCTCTGACCAAGGCCAGCGACGAGCTCTCGCAGAAGCTGGACCGGTCGCCGACGGTGACCGAACTCGCCGCCGTGCTCGGGGTGTCCGAGGAGGACGTCGTCGACGGGCTGGCGGTGGGGAACGCCTACACGGCGTCCTCGCTGGACTCGCCGGCGCCGGAGGACGACGGTGGCGAGGGGTCGCTGGCGGACCGGCTGGGGTACGAGGACACCGCGCTGGAGGGTGTGGAGTACCGGGAGTCCCTGAAGCCGCTGCTGGCGAAGCTGCCGCCTCGGGAGCGGCGGATCATCATGCTCCGCTTCTTCGCGAACATGACGCAGTCGCAGATCGGCGAGGAGGTCGGCATCTCGCAGATGCACGTCTCCCGGCTGCTGACCCGGACGCTGGCGCAGCTCCGGGAAGGCCTGATCTCGGACTGACACCGACGGAGGGCTGGGCGCGGCTGTCGGGGCCGCGCCGTATGCCTGTGGCCGCTTGGTGGGGGTGCGCGCGCCTGCGCCTGACGCCGGGTGGTGGGCCGGGGCCGCGCCGGGGGTGTCCGTCCTCGGAACGGCGCGATGGGTCTCACACCGACTGACTGTCCGTCGACGCGCCAACCGCTGCGGGCGCACACCCCCCGACACGTCCCCGTGCGTCGTCCGGCGGGTGCGAACCCGCCCGACGGGCCGGAGTTACGCCAGCGCCAGCCAGGCCACTGCCGCGACGATCGCCACGGCGACGACGAGGCCGAGGATGAGGCCGATGCGCGGACCGCTGCTGGAAGGTGCCGCCGCCTGACGGCCCTGCGGGGCCTCGTCGACGAACGCGCGGAACATCTGGGTGCTGCCGGCGGGGTCGTGATTGCCCTGCGGGGCCTGGTTGTTAGCCATGCCCCGAGACCCTAGCGAAAACGGCGGGGCTCCCCAAGTGGGGGTTGGGGTTCCGTTTGGGCCCGGCCGACCCGTACCGCCGGACTCGTCACCAGCGCGTTTACTCTCGCAATACTTGCCTTTGCCAAGTTTTTATGCCGAGCTCACCTCTTTTATTTGCCTGTAGCAACCAACAGCTCCTATGGTTGCCCTAAGCAACGAAAGCGGGAGGTGTCATGGCCGACAAGGCGCAGTACGAAGAGCTGGTACGCCAGTTCAGTGCCTTCGGCGCCGTGAAGCGGGAGCTCGGCCGGATCATGCCCGCCGAGTGCCCCGGCGGGTCGGCGGCCGTTCTGACCCTGCTGGACCGTCACGGCGACATGCGCATGAGCAAGCTCGCCGAGCTGCTGGCGGTGGACATGTCGGTCACCAGCCGCCATGTCGCACACGTCGTGGCCCGGGGCTGGATCGAACGCTCCCCCGACCCCGCGGACAAACGCTCACGCATCCTGCGCCTCACACCCGCGGGCCACACACAGCTCGACGAGCTGTCCCGGCGGACCACCGAGGTCCTCGCCGAGCGCCTGAGCGACTGGACCGACGAGGAGGTCGGCCAGCTCACGGACCTCATGGCGCGGCTGAGGGAGAGCTTCGACTGCCGGCCGGGGGCCCGGGCCGCACCGGCCGCTTTCGACCAGACCACCCGTACACCCGCAAGCACGTAAGAAAAGGAAGCCCATGGCAACGACCACACCAGCCGGTGTGCGGGCTCATGCCAAGCACGGGGGAGGCTCCCACGGCTCCTCCGGCGACGGCGCTCCGATGACGCACCGGCAGATCATGGAGGCCCTCACCGGGCTCCTGCTGGGCATGTTCGTGGCGATCCTGTCGTCGACGATCGTCTCCAACGCCCTGCCCCGGATCATCAGCGACCTCGGCGGCGGCCAGAGCGCCTACACCTGGGTCGTGACCGCGTCCCTGCTGACGATGACCGCGTCCACCCCGCTGTGGGGCAAGCTCGCCGACCTGTTCTCGAAGAAGCTGCTGATCCAGTTCGCGCTGGTCATCTTCGTGCTGGGTTCGGCGGCGGCCGGCATGTCCCAGAACCCGGGCATGCTCATCACCTTCCGCGCGGTCCAGGGCATCGGCATGGGCGGTCTGTCCGCGCTGGCCCAGATCATCATGGCGGCGATGATCTCGCCGCGTGAACGCGGCCGGTACAACGGCTACCTCGGCGCCACCTTCGCCACCGCCATGGTCGGCGGTCCGCTGGTCGGCGGTGTCATCACGGACACCGACTGGCTCGGCTGGCGCTGGTGCTTCTACGTCGGCGTGCCCTTCGCCGTGATCGCCCTGATCGTGCTGCAGAAGACCCTGCACCTGCCCGTGGTCAAGCGGAAGGTCAAGGTGGACTGGGGCGGCGCCTTGCTGATCACGGCGGCGGTGTGCCTGCTGCTGATCTGGGTCACCTTCGCCGGTGACAAGTACGACTGGGTGTCCTGGCAGACGTACGCGATGGTCGGCGGCTCGCTGGCGCTGCTGGCGCTGTTCGTCCTCGTCGAGGCCAAGGCGAGCGAGCCGATCATCCCACTGCGGCTGTTCCGCAACCGCACCATCACGCTGGCCTCGCTGGCCTCGCTGTTCGTCGGTGTCGCGATGTTCGCGGGGACCGTCTTCTTCAGCCAGTACTTCCAGCTGGCCCGCGACAAGTCGCCGACGATGTCCGGCGTCATGACGATCCCGATGATCGCGGGCCTGTTCGTCTCCTCCACCGTCTCCGGCCAGGTCATCACCCGGACCGGGCGCTGGAAGGGCTGGCTGATCGGCGGCGGTGTGCTGGTGACCGCGGGCCTGGGTCTGCTGGGCACCATCCGCTACGACACCGAGTACTGGCACATAGCGATCTTCATGGCGCTGCTGGGTCTCGGCATCGGCATGATGATGCAGAACCTGGTGCTGTGCACGCAGAACCAGGTGGCGCCCTCCGACCTGGGAGCGGCCAGCTCCACGGTGACGTTCTTCCGGTCCCTCGGCGGTGCGATGGGCGTCTCCGCCCTCGGCGCGGTCCTGGCCACCCGGATCACCGACTACGTCAAGGACGGCCTGGCCGACCTCGGCCCGAAGGGCGCGGCCCTCGGCCACGCCGGGACGGGCGAGGGCAACATCCCCGACCTGAGCGCGATGCCCGCGCCGATCCGCACCGTCGTGGAGAGCGCCTACGGCCACGGTGTCGCGGACGTGTTCCTCTACTCGGCCCCGATGGCGCTGCTCGCGCTGCTGGTGGCGCTGTTCATCAAGGAGGTCCCCTTGAAGACGAAGGGCGGGCTGGCGCAGGCCGCCGACGCGGAGACGCCTGCCGTGGTTCCGGCTGAAGTCGCCGTCGAGGCCGCCGAAGCGGAGAAGGCCGTGCCGCGCTGGGCCGTGGCCGAGACCGAGGCCGCCGACGGGACCGGGCCCGAGGGGACGCAGCGGCTCGCCGCCGTCGCCACGGCGGCCCCGGCCGAGGAGTCCGGTGGGGGCGGTGTTCCGGTGCGCGGTTTCGTCCGCGGCGCCGAGTCCGCGCCCGTGCCGCAGGCCGCCGTCACGCTGATCTCGCTGGCCGGGCGCCAGCTGGGCCGGTCCGTGGCGCAGGCCGACGGCTCGTACGCGGTGGACGCCCCGGGCTCCGGGTCGTACGTCCTGATCGCCTCCGCCGACGGCTTCCAGCCTCAGGCGTCCACGGTCGTGGTGAACGGCGAGCCGGTCGCCTACGACATCCTGCTCAGCGGCACCAGCGGGCTGACCGGCCTGGTGCGGGCCGCCGGGAACGGGCAGCCCGTCAAGGACGCCATGGTCATCGTGACCGATGTGCGCGGGGACCTGCTGGCCAACGGGACCACCGGTGAGCAGGGCGAGTTCTCCTTCGCCGAGCTGGTGCCGGGGGCGGTGACCGTCGCGGTGAACGCCGCCGGGTACCGGCCGCGGGCCCTGCCCGTCGAGGTCGGCGGCACCGGCGTCACCCGGGTCGAGATCGACCTGGACGCGGGCGCCCGTGTCCAGGGTGTCGTCCGCGCCCCGCACGGCCCGCTGGCCGACGCCCGGGTGACGCTGGTCGACCAGGCGGGCAACGTCGTCGGCTCGGCCACCACCGGGACGGACGGGGCGTACGCCTTCACCGACCTGGACGGCGGCGAGTACACCGTCATCGCCACGGGCTACCCGCCGGTGGCCACCGCCCTGACGGTCACGGGCGCGGGCACCGACGCCCACGACATCGAACTCGCCCACCCCGGCGAGTAGCAACGACCCCGGCCCGTGACAGGTGGGCGCGCTCTGAGCGGAGGTGCGCCCCCTGTCGCGGGCCGGCTTCTTCTTCTAGGAGTAGCTGAGATGGGACTGACCGCGAGGATCCGTACCCGGGACGGATGGGCCGTGTCGCACGCGGTCGTCACGGTGGCGGACATGACCGGTGCGCAGGTGCTGCGGGCCGAGGCCGACGCGGAGGGCGCCGTACGGGACGCGACGCCGCTGGAGCCGGGGGCGTACACCGTGATCGTCACGGCCGTCGGGTACGCGCCCGCCGCGTCGAGTGTGATCGTCACGGCGAGCGGGCGGGCCGAGGTCGGCTCGGTGACGCTGGCGCGGCAGGGCGGCACCGAGCTGCCGCCGCCCGGCCCGTGGACCGTCGACCCGGTGCACTCCAGCGTGGCCGCCGTGGCACAGCACCTGGGCATCTCCAGCGTGCACGGCCGGTTCACGGAGTTCTCCGGCTCGATCGAGATCGCCCCGGACGACGTCACCAAGTCGCGCGTGGAGGCGGTGATCCGGGCCGCGTCCGTCGACACCGGCAACGGCATGCGCGACGGGCATCTGAGGTCGCCGGACTTCCTGGACGTCGAGCGGTTCCCGGAGATCACCTTCCGGTCGACGGGGCTGACGGCGACCGGGTCCGACCGGTGGACCGTCCACGGCGAGCTGGGCATGCACGGGGTGGTACGGCCCGTGGACCTGGATCTGGCCTACCTCGGCACGGGTCCGGACCCGTGGGGCGGCATCCGCGCGGCGTTCCGCGCCACGACCGAACTGCGCCGCGAGGACTTCGCGATGAACTACAACCAGGTCCTGCAAGCCGGCATCGCCGCCATCGGCACCACGCTGAAGGTGGAGCTGGACATCCAGGCCGTGCAGGGCGAGTCACTGCCGGCGGCGTGAGTCCGGGGCGGACACCTTCGCCACCAACTGGCCGCACAGGTCCCGGAGCTTGACGTTCCGGTCCTGCGAGACGCGGCGCAGCCGCTCCAGCGCGTTACGGGCGTCGATCCGCTCCCGGGCCATCAGGATGCCGATCGCCTGGTCGATGACGCTGCGGGAGAGCAGCGCGGTGCGCACGTCGGCCGCGGACTGCCGCCGGCTCTCGATGCGCAGCGCCATGTCGATCGCGTCCCCCGCCCGGGCCGCGAAGGCACGGGCCGCCTCCCGGCCCGTGCCCAGTTCCTCCGCCCGCACGCCGTAGAAGTTGATCGCGGCGCCGCTCCCGCCCTCGACGGCCACCGGCACCGCCAGCACACAGCGCACGCCCGCGGACAGGGCGTACTCCGTGTACGACGGCCAGCGGGACTCCGCCGTCAGATCCGGGGCGTACTGCTCCTCGCCGGTCTCGGCCGCGTCGACGCAGGGCCCCGAGCCGTTCTCGTACTGGCGCAGGTCCAGGCCGCTGGGCATGCCGTCGCTGCCGGCCAGGGTGAGCAGCCGGCCGGCGCGGCGCACGGTGATGCTGCACGCGACGGCGCCGGGCACCTCCTGCACCGCGCGGTCGGTCAGATCACGCAGCAGGGTGTCGAGACCGCTACTGCGCACCATCGCCTGGTCGAGCGTGTCGGACGTCTCGGAACTCATGACCGTACGGGTATCCCGTCACCATCCGAACACGCCTCCTTCGTATCTCACCCCACCTCAGGGGGTGGTGTGAGCACCGACGATCCGGCGTGCGAGATCGCGCAGCTTCACGTTCTCCCGCTGGGAGGCCCGCACCAGGCTCTCGAAGGCCGCCGGGGCGTCGATGCCCTGGCGTTCCATGAGGATGCCGGTGGCCTGGCCGATCAGATCCCGGGTGTGCATGGCCTCGGTGAGCTGCTCACGCACGGTCGCGGAGTCCAGGGCGATGCCGACGTGCGCGGTGAACAGCCGGCCGATGCGGGTCGCGTCCTCGTCGAAGACGCCCGGTTTGCTCGCGTAGGCCGTGAGCACGGTCAGCCGGCGGCGGTCGGCGCGCAGCCGCAGCGACAGCGCCGAACGCAGTCCCAGGGCCGCCAGCGCGTCCCAGCCGTCGTCCGCCTCGCTGTCCGTTATCCGCGCCACCGGGCTGTTCCACAACTGGTCCCACAGGACATGCTGTTCGCGACCGGCGTGCCGGGCCTCGACGGACCGCACGACCTCGTCGGTCCAGGCGAGGGTGCGGAGCTTGTTGCCGCGCTCGATCACGGAGATACCGGCGTGCTCGGCGCCCGGCATGAGGTGCACGGCCAGCCGGACCGCCGTGCGCAGAGCGCTGTGCGGCGTGAGGGTTTCGTGCAGTTGCTGAGAAGCCACCGTCAAGGCTTCGGCCAGCTCGACGCCAGCCGGATAACGGGGCAAATCAGGAAACTCGGACGCAGCCACCACGAACCTCTTCGGCATGCACGGCCATGGCCGTGCGCAGGAGAGCTCCGCAGCACATTCCCGACTGCGAGCACAGGACGGACAGCACTCTAACTGTTCGGTTGCCTCCAAGTGACGTCCGGCCGACGCCGCCGAGGGGCGCTTCCTCCACCCGCCCCCCGCATGGTGGAATGGCCCCACGGGTCAGGAAGCGGCCTTACCGGAATCAGGACGAACGTCTGCCAGGTGAGTGCCGTGACCTTCTTCACGAATCCCACAGAACCGCGCGACCTCCCCGGCCGCGTCCACCTCACCATGCCCGCCGAGATCGACTTCTGTAACGCGGCGGAGCTGCTGCCGCTCGTCATGTCCGCAGCTCAGGCCCGGGGCGACCGGCTGGAACTCCTCGTCCTCGACCTGCGCGAGACCACCTTCATGGACTCCCAGGGCATCAGCCTCATCAACGACGTACGGCACCGTCTGCGTCCGGGGGCCCGGGTGCGCCTGGTGGCCCGGCCGGAGGGCATCACGAGCCGGGTCCTGGAACTGACCGGCCTGCGCCGGGACGTCCCCGTCTACGACGACCTCGCCGAAGCCATGGCGTCGTAGGCTGCCGGACATGGCACCGAACATCGCGACGAACACCCGCGTCTCCCTGGACGAGTTGCTCGACTTCGTCCGACCCCGGCACCACGCCGTCCTGCTCACCCGGCGAGCCGACGGCGGCCCCCAGGGCTCCCCGCTGACCTGCGGTGTCGACGACTCCGGCCGGATCGTGGTCTCCACCTACCCGGAGCGCGCCAAGACCCGCAACGCCAAGCGGGACCCGCGTGTGAGCCTGCTCGTGCTCAGCGACGACTGGAACGGCCCCTGGGTCCAGATCGACGGCACGGCCGAGATCATCGACTCCCCCGACTCGGTCGAGCCGCTCGTGGAGTACTACCGGAACATCGCCGGGGAGCACCCCGACTGGGACGAGTACCGCGCGGCCATGCTCAAGCAGGGCAAGTCGATCATCCGGATCACGCCGGAGCGGTGGGGCCCGGTGGCGACCGGGGGCTTCCCGGCGCGACTGGTGGAAGGGGAGTAGGTCAGCCCTCTCCGGCGGCTTCCCGCTCGCGGGCGACCATCGCCTCGATGCCCGCGATCAGCAGTTCCAGCGCGAACGCGAAGTCGCGCTCCAGCATTTCGGCGACCGTGTCGCCACCGCGGGCCGCCATGATCTCCCGGGACTCCTGGAGGACGTCGGCGGCCTGCGGGGCGGCGGTCACGGTGGTCAGGGCCTGCTGGAAGTACTCGTCCACACTCATGCCGCCGGCGGCGGCCCGGGTGGCGAGATGGCCTTCCAGGGTGCCGTAGCCGTAGACGAACTGGAAGACGGCCGAGATCGTGCTCGTCAGGCGTTTCGCGGGCAGCCCGGTCCTGCGGACGACGCGCTGGACCACCCGGGAGAACGCCAGGCTGTGGGGGCCGATGTTGAGGAAGACCCCGACCAGCGCGGACACCCAGGGGTGCCGCACCAGCAGCGTCCGGTACTCCCGGGCGAGCGCCCGCACCTCGTCCCGCCAGTCCTCCCCGGCGTCCGGATCGGGCAGCCGCATCTCGCCCATGACCTGGTCCAGGGCGAGTTCGAGCAGGTCGTCCTTGGTGTCGACGTACCAGTAGACGGACATCGCGGTGACGTTCAGCTCGCCGGCGAGCCGCCGCATGGAGAACTTGGCCAGCCCCTCGGCGTCCAGCAGCCGCACGGTGACCTCGATGATGCGCGCCCGGTCCAGCCCCGAGGGCTGCCCTCCACCGCGCCGCCGGTGCGCCTTGTCTTCCAGCCAGACACTGGACCGCGGCTGATCCTGCCGGGCGGCTTTCGCCATGGCGCACCTTCCTCAACTTTCTGACGCCGGCCATGCTATGCGCCCCATCAGGGGCGCGGGGAACTGCGCGACCGGCCACAACGACCCGCAGCCGCCCTACTGCCCGGTCGCCCGAGCTCCTAGGCGGACTCTGCCCGCTCAGCACGCCGAAGCAACGCCGCCGCGACCAGCCCGCCTGCCAGCACTGCGACCGCCCCCACCAGCTGACTGGTCTCCAGGCCGGAGGCGAACGCGTCGGAGATCCTGGCCTTCTCCTCGGCCGAGCCCGCGGCTGCCAGCGCCGCCGGCAACGACGCCGCGGACACGGCGACCAGCGAGGCGAACCGCGAGTTGAGCACGGCACCGAGGACGGCGACCCCCAGCCCGTTGCCGAACTCCGCGAGCGTGCCGTTGATCCCCGCTCCGACCCCCGCTTTCTCGGGCGGGATCGCGCTCATGATCGCGTTGGCCATCGCCGGCATGGACAGCGCCACACCCGCCCCCATCACGATCAGCCCGAGCAGCATGCCCCCGTACCCGTGGCCGCCGAGCAGCGCGATCGCCGCCAGCCCGGCGGACACCAGGGTCATGCCGAGCGCGATCGCCCCCGGCGTCCCCACCCTCAGCACCAGTTTCGCCCCGACCCCCGTGAAGTTGAGCGCCACGACGGTCAGGGCCAGGGGCGCCGTCCGCAGCCCGGCGTCCAGCGGCTCGTAGCCGAGGACGAACTGGAGATGCTGTGTGAGCAGGAACAGCGACCCCGTCATACCGAACGCCACGAGGATCGCGCCCGCGACCGCGCCCACGAACTTCTGGTTGCGGAAGAAGTGCATGTCGAGCATCGGGTGCTCGGTCCGCAGCTCCCACAGCACGAACAGGCCGAGCACGACCACGCCGATCAGCCCCGAGACCAGCACCTGCGCGGAGGTCCAGCCGTGCTCGGGCCCGGTGATGATCGCGTACACGACGGCCGTCATGCCGATGGTCGACAGCACCGCACCGACCAGGTCGGGCCGATCGCCCGCCTTGTGCCTGGACTCCGGCACGAGCGCGGCGACCGCGACCAGGCCGAGCACGGCGACCGGGATGTTGATCAGGAAGATCGCGCCCCACCAGAAGTGGTTCAGCATCACACCGCCGATCAGCGGCCCGGCGGCGAATCCGAGCGAACTGACCGTCGACCACAGCGCGATGGCCTTCACGCGCTCCTGGTCGTCGAAGATCTGCACGACCACGGCGAGGGTCGTGGTCATCAGCAGCGCGCCGCCCACGCCCATGCCGGCACGGGCCGCGATCAGCTGGGCCGGACTCTGGGACAGTCCGGCGGCCAGCGAGCCCACGCCGAAGATCACGAGGCCCGACATCAGCATCAGCTTGCGGCCGTAGCGGTCGGCGGAGTTGCCCGCGGTGAGCAGCAGGCCGGACTGCACCAGCGAATAGGCGTTCATCATCCACTGGACGTCGGCGGTCGAGGCGTCCATCTCGCGGGTGAGCGAGGGGATGGCCACGTTGAGGATCGTGTTGTCGAGCAGCACGGTGAGCTGCGCCAGGCAGATGACACCGAGGATCAGCCAGCGCTGGGGGTGCCCGCCGGGAACGGTGTGCGGCGGGGCCTTCTCCTGGGGGGACGTCGTCATGCTGTACACCGTAGAACAGTTCTTATACGGCGTACAACAGCGTTTCGGCGGAGACGGCGAAGGGCGGTGGCTTTCGGCCACCGCCCTGCGTCCGGTCAGGGAATGTCAGGTGCTCGCCTTCTGCGTGAGGTCGTAGAAGGTGCTCGAACCGACCGTGACCTTCTTGAAGTTGGCCTCGACCCAGGAGGTGATCCGGGAGGACGTGCCGTCGCTGCTGCCGCCCATGCCGCCGGAGGCGATGAAGTAGTGGATCTTTCCGTCCGCCACGTACTTCTTGAACTGGGCCGGCGTCGGGGACGGGTCCGTGCCGTTGAAGCCGCCGACGGCCATCACCGGGTCGCCGGTGGAGAGCTGGTAACTCGCCGCGTTCTGGGCGCCGATGGCCGCCGCGGCCCACGTGTACCGGTCGGCGTCGGTCTCCAGCAGCTTCTTGGCCTCGGCGCTGACGCCGGCGCCGTTGAGCAGGCCGCCGACGCCGCCACCGCCCATGCCGCCCGTACGGCCGCCGTCGCCGTTCTGCTGGTTCTGGCCCTGCTGATTCTGGCCCTGCCGGTTCTGGCCGCCGCCCGGGAAGCCGCCGCCGGGGAAGCCGTTGCCCTGCTGCCCCTGGGCGTTGCCGTTGCCGTTCTGCTGGTTCCGGCCGCCGCCGGGGAAGCCGCCCCCGCCGGGGCCGGCACCACCGCCCGGTCCGCCGCGGCCGCCCGCGACCGCCGGACCCGCCGTGACGATCGAGCCGGTGTGCCCCTCGTTCACGGTGGTGAGGGTGTACGCCGCCGGACCGGCCAGCGCGGCGACGAGACCGAGCCCGGCCGCTCCCAGGGCCAGTCGGCGTCCCAGCCTCCCGGCGAAGATCAGGCCGAGCGCCGCCGTCAGACCGCCGACCAGGACGAGCCACTCGAGCCAGGGCAGGTAGTCGGAGGAGCGGCTGAGCAGGACGTATCCCCAGGCGGCGGTCACCGTCATCGCGGCGGCCAGGGTCAGCGACGCCCACGCCTTCTCGCGCTTCTCCCAGAGCAGCGCCGCGCCCATGCCGACCAGCGGGGCGATGTAGGGGGCGAGGGCGACCGTGTAGTACTCGTGGAAGATGCCCTGCATGTAGCTGAAGACCAGCATGGTGGTGAGCAGCGCGCCGCCCCACACCAGGAACGCGCCGCGGGTCGCCGAGGTCCGACGAGCCTTGCGCGTGACCACCAGTCCCCCGACGAGCAGGATCAGCGCGGCCGGGATCAGCCAGGAGATCTGGCCGCCGATGGAGGAGCCGAACAACCGGTCCCAGCCGGTCTCGCCCCAGGCGCCACCACCGCCCCCGCCCCCGCCGCCGCCTCCTACGCTGCCGGTCTCGTCGCCGTTGAGCCGGCCCAGGCCGTTGTAGCCGAAGGTCAGTTCCAGGAAGCTGTTGTTCTGCGAGCCTCCGACGTACGGGCGGGAGGAGGCGGGCCACAGCTCGACGATCGCGACCCACCAGCCGCCGGAGACGACGATCGCGGCGAGCCCCGCGGCGAGCTGCCCGATGCGCTTCCTCAGCGGCACCGGGGCGCAGAAGCCGTGGACGAGGGCGAGCGGCGGCAGGATCAGGAAGGCCTGGAGCGTCTTGGCGAGGAAGGCGAAGCCGATCGCGGCACCGGCCCACAGCAGCCACTTCGTACGGCCGTCCTCCAGGGCACGGAGGGTGAGGTAGCAGGCCGCCGCCATCAGCAGCGCCAGCATCGCGTCGGGGTTGTTGAAGCGGAACATCAGCGCCGCGACGGGGGTGAGGGCGAGCACGGCGCCCGCGATCAGTCCGGCCGCGGGGCTGAACCGGCGCCGTACGGACGCGTACACGACGGCCACCGTGCCGACGCCCATGAGGACCTCGGGCGCGAGGATCGCCCAGGAGCTGAGGCCGAAGAGCCGCACGGAGAGGGCCATGGGCCACAGGGCGGCCGGGGGCTTGTCGACGGTGATGGCGTTGGCCGCGTCGAGCGAGCCGAAGAAGAACGCCTTCCAGGACTCGCTGCCCGCCTGTACGGCCGCCGAGTAGAAGGAGTTGGCGTAGCCGGAGGCGCTCAGGTTGTAGAGGTAGAGCGCGGCGGTGGCGAACAACAATCCGAGGAAGGCCGGGCGGCACCAGCGGGGGTCCTCGGGCCGGCCGCGCCACAGCCGCTGCGGCAGGGGCCGCCTGGGCTCACCGGCCTCGGGGGAGGGCGGGGGTGCGGGCGGACGCGTCCAGGTCTCGGGACGCGTGACTGCGTCGCTGGTCCGCTGGTCGTGGTGGACGCTCATCGGAAATCCCTCACATCGGTGTCGTGCGGGCGCACGGGCAGCAGCTGCACGGTGGCGTCCCGCCAGGAGTCCGCGACGTCACCGGCGCGGAACTGAGTGGTGTCGTACGGGGCGGGCACCGGCGAGTCGTCCTCGCGCCGGTCCGGGAACACCCACGCCCGGAAGAGCAGGAAGCGCAGCACGGTCGCCGCGAGGTTGGCCGCGACGAGGACGGCCAGTTCGGTGGAGTGCGCGGGCTCGGAGGTCGCCGCGTTCAGTGCCGCGAGCGAGCCGCTGGTCAGGGCGAGCCCGATACCGAACACGACCAGGCCCTGCGCCTGGTGCCGTACGGCCCCGCCGCGCCCGCGCACCCCGAAGGTGAGCCGCCGGTTGGCCGCGGTGTTGGCGACCGCCGAGACCAGCAGGGCGAGGGCGTTGGCGACCTGGGAGCCGGTGAAGACCCGGAAGCCGCTGTAGAGCAGCAGGTAGAAGAGCGTGGACAGGGCGCCGACCACGCAGAACCCGATGAGCTGGCGGGCCAGTCCCTTCGGCACGTCCTTGACGTCACGGTCGCGCGGGTCGTCGCCGAACGGCCGGGCGAGCCGGTCCAGCGGCAGCGAGCCGGTGGCCAGCGCCCTGCCGATCCGCCACACGCCCTTGAGGTCGTCGGTCGCGGTCTTGACGATGTGCACGGTCGAGTCGGGGTCGTCGACCCAGTCGACCGGCACCTCGTGGATTCTGAGGCCCGCGCGCTCGGCGAGCACCAGCATCTCGGTGTCGAAGAACCAGCCGGTGTCCTCGACGAGGGGCAGCAGCACCTGTGCCACGTCCCGGCGGATCGCCTTGAAGCCGCACTGGGCGTCGGAGAACCGCGCCTGGAGCGAGCCGCGCAGGATGAGGTTGTAGACCCGGCTGATGAACTCCCGCCTGGGGCCGCGCACCACCCGCGAACTGCGGGCCAGCCGGGAGCCGATCGCGAGGTCCGAGTGGCCGGAGATCAGCGGCGCCACCAGCGGGAGCAGGGCGTTGAGGTCGGTGGACAGGTCCACGTCCATGTAGGCGAGGACCGGGGCGTCCGAGGCCGACCAGACGGCCCGCAGGGCCCGGCCGCGGCCCTTCTGCTCCAGGCGGAAGACGGTGACCTCGGGGATCTCCGCCGCCAGCCGCCCGGCCACCTGCGGGGTGGTGTCCGTGGAGGCGTTGTCCGCGATCGTGATGCGGAACGCGTACGGGAACGTCCGGTCGAGATGCTCGTGCAGTCTGCGGACGCACGGCTGGAGGTCCTTCTCCTCGTTGTAGACAGGGATCACTACGTCCAGGACAGGCGTACCGGCTGGTGCGGCCGGGAGGTGCTCCCGCGCCGGCAGGGTGCCGGGAGAAGTGTCGGTTCGCATGGAACCGACTGTCGTCAGGCGCCCTGTTGTGCCCATGTGGTGACGCTGTGGCGTGCCTGTGAGTGAGACTGCCAGGTCATGTCCGGCTGCGGCTGGGGCGGCAGCGCGGGCAGGTGCACCGTGAACACGGTCCGCCCGGGCACGCTGTCGACCGTCACGGCACCGCCGTGGGCGGTCGCCACGGCCTGCACGATCGCGAGGCCGAGACCGGTCGAGCCGGTCGCGCGGGTGCGCGCGGAGTCGCCCCGCGCGAACCGCTCGAAGACGTGCGGGAGCAACTCGGCGGGAATGCCCTGCCCGTTGTCCTCGACCTCCACGCACAGCCATCGGTCACGCCGCTGGACCCGCGCGGTGACGGTCGTCCCGGGCGGGGTGTGGTTGCGCGCGTTGCCGAGCAGGTTGACGAGCACCTGTTGGAGCCGGGCCGCGTCCGCCGACACGAGCGCGGGCTCGTCGGGCAGGTCGAGCCGCCAGGTGTGGTCCTGGCCGGCCGCACGGGCGTCACTGATGGTGTCCACGACGAGCGGGACGAGGTCGGTCTGCTCGAACTGGAGCGGCCGTCCGGCGTCGAGCCGGGCGAGCAGCAGCAGGTCCTCGACGAGGAGGGTCATCCGGCCGGCCTCGGACTCGATCCGGCTCAGGGCGTGCCGGGTGTCGGGCCCGACCTGCTCCCTGCCGCGCCGGGTGAGTTCGGCGTACCCGCGGATGGAGGCGAGCGGGGTGCGCAGCTCGTGACTGGCGTCGGCGACGAACTGTCTGACGCGCGTCTCGCTCTGCTGCCGTGCGTGCAGCGCCCCGTGGACGTGGTCCAGCATCCGGTTGAGCGCGGCGCCGACCCGGCCGACCTCGGTGTGCGGATCGGTCTCGGAGTCGGGGACGCGCTCGCTGAGGTTCACCTCGCCGCTGTGCAGGGGCAGTTCGGAGACGCGGGTGGCGGTGGCGGCGACGCGGCGCAGGGGGCGGGTGGCCACGCCGACCAGCACGGAACCGGCGAGACCGGCAGCGGCGAGACCGGCGCCGGTGACGCTGATCTCGACCAGGATGAGGGTGTTGATGGTGTTGGTGACGTCCGTGGTCGGGATGGCCACGTAGTAGCTGCCCTTGTCGCCGCTCTTGTACTCGACCCGGTACTCACCGAGGCCGGGGATGTCGACGGTTCTCGGCGCTCCCTCGGCCTGTGGCACGGAAGCGAGGGCGGCTCTCTGGGCGGAATTCAGCGACCGCGCGCTCATCTGGTAGTTGTCTTCGGAGACGCCGTACGCGGACTCCGTGATCCGGCCGCCCTCGATCCTGGCGGCGACCGTACCGCCCGGCTGCGGCCCTCTCGTGACGAAGTCGGTGAGGCTCTCCTCCTTCTTCGCGAGTCCGCCGGCCCCGTCCTCGCCGGGCTCCCGGGGTGGGCTGAGCGCGGCCCTGGACGCGGCGGCGTCGAGCTGCCCGTCCAACTGCTCGTACAAATGTGAACTGAGGGCGAGTGTCGTCACCGTTCCGATCACCGTGCACACGACGGCGATCAGCACCACGGACGCGACGACGAGCCGCGTCCGCAGTGTGCGCGGCTTGCGTGCTCGCTGCCCGCCCGCCCGCTGCTGCGTACGCTGCCGTCGTCGTCCGCTCATGACGCCGCGGGTTTGATCAGGTACCCGGCCCCGCGCCGCGTGTGGATCATCGGCTCGCGTCCGGCGTCGATCTTCCGCCGCAGATAGGAGATGTAGAGCTCGACGACGTTGGCCTGGCCGCCGAAGTCGTACGACCACACCCGGTCGAGGATCTGCGCCTTGCTGAGCACGCGCCGCGGATTGCGCATCAGGAACCGCAGCAGCTCGAACTCGGTCGCGGTCAGGTGGATGTTGTCCCCGGCCCGGGTCACCTCGTGACTGTCCTCGTCGAGGGTGAGATCGCCGACGACCAGCATGGAGTCCGAGCGCCGGTCGGCGGCACCGGAGCGCCGTATCAGCCCGCGCAGCCGCGCGACGACCTCCTCCAGGCTGAACGGCTTGGTGACGTAGTCGTCGCCGCCCGCCGTGAGCCCGGCGATCCGGTCCTCGACGGCGTCCTTGGCGGTCAGGAACAGCACGGGCACGTCCGGCAGTTCGCGGCGCAGCCGCCCGAGCACGGCCAGCCCGTCCATGTCGGGCAGCATCATGTCGAGGACGACGGCGTCGGGCCGGAAGTCGCGCGCGGTCTGGATCGCGCCCGTGCCGTCACCGGCACTCCGGATCTGCCATCCCTCATAGCGCAGGGCCATGGACAGCAGCTCGGTGATCGACAGCTCGTCGTCCACCACAAGCACGCGGACGGGGCTCCCGTCCGGCCTGAGCAGTTCGGTGCGCCCCTGGGGCGAGGTCGTGGTCATGTGAACACGATGTCGGGGACCTCTGAGAACACACTTTCGGCAACCTGTGATTTCTCTGAGAAACACACAGGCGCTTCTCAGGGAACGCCCGGGAAGGCCGGACGGGTCAGAACAAGCCGTCCTGCACGCCCGCCGCCTCCCTGAACTGCCTTACCGGCACGGTCAGTTCGCCTCCCGTGGTGGGCACCAGCCCCCACCCGGTCATCAACCGCGTATCGAGCACGACGACCCCGCCCCCGGTGGCCAGATGCAGATCGGGCCCGGCGGCCGCGACCAGCTCCCCGCCGACCGCGCCCCCGGCGACGAGCTCGCTCACGCCCCCGACGGCGACGGGCACCCCCGCGAGCCCGAACACCCCGAGATGATCGACGACCTCCAGCGGCTCCCGCACGAGCGACTCCGGCCACGCGGGGAGCGCGACCGCCCGTTCGTGCAGCTCGGCGACCTCACGCGCCCGGTCGGCGGCGACCTCCGGCAGCGCGGACCGGACGGCCCGCTTCTCGGCGTACGGGATCCGGTCGGGCACCCGCAGGGCGGCCCTGAGCAGCTCTTCCGTACGCCGCGCGGCCATGAGCGGACCGACACCGAGCCAGCTGAAACAGACGGCCCCCTGCTCCAGCAGCCGGGCGGAACCCCGCTCCTGCGCCGTGATCCCGACCTTGACCATGCCGGGTCCGAACCACGCCAGATATACGTGGTACGGCCGGGGATCGTCGGCGATGGTGTCCGCCGCCACGGAGTGCGCCCGGTCCAGGCGCGCACACTCCTCGCACCGCGCTCCCGTGCTCCGCCCGGGCACGACCGCGCCCACCGGGCACGCATGCCCCCGAGCCCCCACACACGTACGCACACCCCCCTCCGCGACCCCGAAGGCCACGCGTTTCCCCCAGGTCAGCGCAGTGCGCCGCCCACCGTCCCACAGCAGCACGGGACCGTCGGCCGACCACCGCAGCCCCGAGCACTTCCATGCCTGTGCCATCACTGCCGAGAGTAGGCGGCACCACTGACAACGGCGCGCGGCCGACGCGGAACGACGTCAGCGCACGGAGTCGGCGCCGACGGCGGCGACGGTCTCCGGCTCGCCCTCCCGCTGAAGGGGCATGACCGGCGCCACCGCCCGCCCGGCACGCCGGCCCCGCCCGGCCAGCCGGCACCCCAGGCACTCCTCGTGCCCGCCGGGCGCCGCCGAGTCGCGCACGCGCCAGCCCCACTCCGCCCGGGGCCGCAGCCCCGGCCCCTTTCCCCACCCGGACAGATGCAGGGCCCAGGTGACGAGCAGACTCACGACCCCGATCGCCAGCCCGCCGGCGATCAGCACGCCGGAGACGGTGCAGACCCCGAGCCCCGCCACACCGGCCCCGACGCTGGCGATGCCGAATCCGACCCACCCGGCGACCGTGTGCCCGTGGTCATACTGATGTGCACTCACGTGCTGCTCCCTCGCACCCGAGGACTCCGACTCGCCGAACCCCTCACCTGCTAAGACTTTTACGACCCAAACATCTCACGAACTAAGGGATCTGGGAATGCAAGCCAAGCCGCGTCCGGCCGCCACGCCGGAGCAGGCACTGTCGGCGATGGACCAGCTCATCGCGACTCACCTGGTCGGACAGCATGAGATCGCCCAACAGGTGGGCCTGAGTGTGACCGACCTCACCTGCTTCGCCTACGTCATCGAGGCCGGCGAGAACCACCCCACGGCAGGCGACCTGGCGGCCCGCGTCCACGTCACCACCGGCGCGGTCACCGGAATCCTCAACCGCCTGGAGCGCGCCGGCTACATCACCCGCCGCCCCGACCCCACGGACCGCCGCCGCATCCGCGTAGCGGCCCAGCCCGAGGCGGTCGCCCGCGTCCGAGAGGTCTACGAGCCCTACTACGCCCGTCTCACAGACCTGTTCGCGGACTACTCCCCGGACGAGATCGCGGTCCTGCACGACTGGTTCACCCGCGCGAGCACGCTGGCGGCCACCTACCTGGAGGAACACTGCCGCCCCGACTGAACGCGCCCGGCGGTCGCCGAGAGGAACCGGTGGCGGCCCCGGGAACGCCAGAGGCCCCGGATCTCTCCGGGGCCTCTGAACTCTGCTGTGCACTCGGCAGGATTCGAACCTGCAACCTTCTGATCCGTAGTCAGATGCTCTATCCGTTAAGCTACGAGTGCTTGTTCTGTTTTTTCGCCGCTCTCGGGCCTTTCGGCTCGCTCGCGGCGACAGGAAGAACATTACATGACTGCCGCCGCCATGTGAAATCCGTTAGCCGCACCCCTTGTGAGCTGCGAAAACGGCACTTCCGGACGCACTCGCAGGGGGCAACGACAGCGAAGCCCCGGTCGGGTGACCGGGGCTTCGTGATCAAGTGCGGAGGCGGAGGGATTTGAACCCTCGATGGGCTTTAAGGCCCAAACCGCATTAGCAGTGCGGCGCCATAGACCGGACTAGGCGACGCCTCCAGCATCACTCCCGCGCGAGCGCGAGCGGTGCGTGCCGATGATGACACAGTCGAGCGTGCTGTCACCAATCGACCCCCACGGTACTAGGCGGGAAGGGCGCAGGGCAAAGGCCTTGTCAGGCCCGTGGCGACCCCCCACTCGCGTGGCCGCGCGCAACATCCGCGGCCGTGTCGCGTTAGCAGGGCATGTTGCGTGCCACTTCCCGGGCCACCGCCCGCCCCCTCCTGCGGCGCCTCCTCGTCGGTGCCGCCGCCTCCGTCGCCGCCGCCGGGTCACTGACCGCGGTGTCGCCGGCCGCCTATGCCCAGGCCGGCGGGATCGGCCTGCTGTCCCCGACGAAGCCCGGCGGCCCGGACCGCGATCACCTCACCGTCACCGTGCGCAACGCCGGCGGCGGGGCGGACGGAACGTTCGAGCTGTACTGCGGCCCCGACGGCGGCAGCCACCCCGACCCGCGCGGCGCCTGTGCCGCCCTGGAGCGGGACACGCGGTGGGGGCAGGACGTCTTCGCGCCCGCGCCGAAGGGCGGTTTCTGCACCATGCAGTACGGAGGGCCGGCCACCGCGCACGTCACCGGCACCTGGGCCGGACGCCCCGTCGACGCCACGTACGACCGCCGCGACGGCTGCCAGATCTCCCGCTGGGACCGGCTCGTGCCGCTTCTGCCGAGCGTGGGCGCCAAGACCTGAGCCGTCCGGCCCGCACGGAAGGTGGGGCAGGCCGCCGGGGCGCCGAACCGTTGACCTGACCGGCGCCCCGCAGCTCCCCTTTGCGCCACTTTCCGTCCCCATCACGCCGCCCGGCCGAAAGGTACAGAAACGCCGCCGTCGTAAAGGTCCCGCGAAGGTCCCGCGACGTCGTCGCAGGAGGGCGGGCGTGTGACGGTTACTCGGTCGTCAGTTCGGGGTCACTTCCTCGTGCGACCTCGCTCTCATCCGGCGTCGCGAGCGCAACCGCAACCCTTACACTCCCTCGCGTGACACGCCGCGGGACGGTTGGCAAGATGGCCCGAGCGGTCGGCAAGGTGCGGTAACAGGGAGGAAGCGTCTCGTGAGCAGCAGGCCATCCCGAGGCGCTGCTCGCCTCGCAGCCATACTGGACGCGCTTCCCGACGCGTTGGTGCTGGTCAACGCCAACGGCACGGTCGTCAACGCCAACACCATCGCCCTGGAGGCCTTCGAGACCCCGGGGACCGCTCTGGTGGGGCGCGGGCTGCTCGACCTGCTGCCGCAGTTCGACTCCAAGCTCATTCCCGGCTCCATGCGGCGCCCGGAGCACCTCGATCCGCATGCCCGGACCAAGCCGACCCGGATGATCGCGCGCAGGACCGACGGGACCGAGTTCCCCGTCGAGGTCACCAGTGCGAATCTGGAGAACGGCCAGCAGGCCTATGACGGTTACGGCTACACCGGCGACGAGCTGCTCATGCTCGTCGTGCGTGACCTGTCCGGGACCGTGGACACCGAGGCCGAGCTCGCGCGCTCGCAGCGGCAGACCGAGATGATCCTGCGGGCCGCGGCCGAGGGCGTCGTCGGCACCGACACCGACGGGCGGATCGTCCTCGTCAATCCGGCCGCCGCCCAGATACTGGGATTCCGGGCCAGCGATCTCGGCGGCCGCGAACTGCACGATCTCGTGCTGCATTCCCGCGCCGACGGCTCGCCCTTCCCGTACGAGGACTCGCCGCTCGCCGACACCCTGCGCTCCGGGCGCAAGCACCGGGTGCGCGGGCAGGTGCTGTACGCCAAGGACGGCGGCAAGGTGCCGGTCGACCTGACGACCGCGCCCGTGCGCGACGGCGACCAGCTCGTCGGCGCCGTGATGACCTTCACCGACCGGCGGCCGTACGACGCCGTGGTCGAGGAGAAGGAAGCGGCGGAGAAGCGCCACGCCGAGGAACTGGAGCGGATCGCCGAGGAGCACGCCTCCGAGCTCACCGCGCTGCGCCAGCAGCACGTCACCGAGCTGGAGGAGCTGACCGAGCGGCACGCCGAGGAACTCGCCGCGAACGAGGAGCGGTATGCCGCGCTCGGGGAGCGGGAGAAGGACCGGTTCGAGGCGCTCGCCGCCCGCCACGAGCAGTTGCTGACCCTGCTCGGCCGGTCGCTGCGCGGCCCGCTGGAGGAGCTGCGCCGCGAGCTGGCCGCGCTGGCCGCCGACGACGCCGGGCAGCTGTGGCCCGAGGCCAACCAGGTGCTGCACCACCTGTCGGCCGGCTACGCGCGCATCACGACGCTGATCGACAACGTCCTCGGGTACCAGCGGCTCGACGCGGGCAGCGAGAACGTGTCCCGTACGAAGGTGATGCTCGACGCCGTCGTCGCCGCCGGTGTCGACGGGGCCGTCGAGCTGATCGGGCCCGGCCGGGTGCAGTTCGCCGTGCACGCGCCGCCCATCGAGGCCGAGGTCGATCCCCGGCTGCTCGCGACCGCCCTCGCGCATCTCGTCGCGGACGTGGCGGGGGTCGACGCGACCGGCAACACGCCGGTGTCGGCGGGCGGTTACCTGGACAACACCGTCGTGGTGGCGGCGGCGCAGCGCGGCGAGGTCGTCCGCATCGAGGTGCGCGGGCCGTACGCCGGTGGCGACACCGTGCACGAGCCCATCGTGCGCGGGATCGTCCGGGCCCATGGCGGCGTGCTGCAGACGCACGACGTGCCGGGGATGAGCGGGAGCGCGTACGTCCTCGAGGTGCCGATCGGGGGCGGGGCCGGGGCCGTCGCCGCCCAGCCGGTGAACGAGTCCGCCGCGCTCGCCCTCGTCGACCGCGATGAGCAGACCTCCGGTGGGGGGCGGCGCCGGGCACGGCGGGCCACCACCGACGCCTTCCTGGACGAGAACGTTCCGGGTGGAGAGGGCGACGGGGCCGGTGGTCCCGGAGCCGACGGGGCCGCGCCCACCGGGCGGCGCAGGCGGCGGGCCGCCGGGGAACAGGCCGCCCTGCCGGCACAGGCGTCCGGTGAGGGCGCCGCGTCGGGCGGTACCGGGCGGCGGCGGCGCGCGGCCGGGGACGCCGGTGCGGGTGCCGTCGGCAGTGCCGTCCAGGGTGTCGCCGAGGGGGCCGTGGTGACGGCCGCCGAGCATGCGGCGGGAGCCGCCGCCTCGAACACGGGGCTGGGCGGGACCGTGCCGCCGCAGGGCGTGCCGGCGCCGGCCGGGCGGCGGTCCCGGAGTGAACCCGGTGAGCAGGCCGCGTTGCCGCCGGCGCTGCCCGCGCCGTCGTCCGGCGGTGAGGCCGCCGGTTCGGCCGATACGGATCAGGGGCAGGCGCAGCAGCCGACCGGGCGCCGGCGGCGTGCGCTGGCCGCCGCCAACGAACGGGCGGCCGCCGCGCAGGAGGCGGCCGGGCCGCGTCCCGTGTTCGCGCTGCCGCCGGCCGAGGCAGACCAGACTCCGGCTCCGGCCCCGGCCCCGGCCCCGCAGGAGGCGCAGGCCGACCAGGGGCGGCAGGTCGCCGACGTTCCTTCGGGGGCGCCGGGTGGTATGCCCGCCCAGGGGCAGGTGCCGGTTCAGGGGCAGGTGCCGGTTCAGGGGCAGGTGCCGGTTCAGGCGCAGGGAGCCGTGGCGGTCCCCGGTGCGGCTGCCGCCGGTGACGGGGTGGTCGAGGAGGGGCGGCACGACGCCGTTCCGCATGACCAGTCTGCCGATCACACTCCGCCGCAGTCGCATCCGACCAGCGCGCCGACCGGCCGCCGTCGCCGGGCCGTCGCGGCGCCGCAGCCGGCCGAGGGGGCCGCAGCGCAGGTGCCGGGGAGTGCCGACCATACGGGTCCGGTGCCTGCGGGTTCCGTGCCTGCGGGTTCCGTGCCTGCGGCTGCCGTGCCGGCCGCAGGTCCCGTGGCTACCGCTTCCGTGCCCGCCGGTACCGCGCACGGTGTTCCCGCGCAGCAGGACGCCACCGGTCAGGTTCCGCCGGGGCAGGCCGCGCCCGTCCAGGCCGGCGTTGCCGCTTCCCCGGTCCCTCCGGGTACGGCCGTGCCGCCGCAGGGCGTGCCGGTCGCCGCGCAGGGCAACGCCGTACCTCCCCAGGGGAACGTCCCGCAGGGCACCCAGCAGCCGCAAGGCGTCGCCGTACCTCCGCAGGGCGTGTCCGTCCCCGCTCCGGGTGGGCTCGGGCAGAGTGTGCAGGCGGCCCTCCCGGCTTACGCCCTCCAGCCTCAGGCCCCGGCGCAGCCCCTGCCGCAGCAGGGCGTCGCCGCCCCGGGGCAGCAGCCCTCCGCCGGCCGGCCGCTCCCCGCGGAGGCCGTTCCCGGGCAGGGCACCCCACCCCAGGGCACGCCCGCTCAGGGAACCGCGTCTCAGCAGCCTGACGCCCTGCAGCCCGGTGCCCAGCCCTGGCCCGCCGCCGACGACACGTCGGGGGCCGGTGCCGCACATCCCGCGCACCCGAACGGCACGCCGCCCCGGGCCCCGCAGCCGAACACCCCCGCTCCGGGCACCCCACTGCCGCCGGAGGGTGCGCCACGGGCGGCTCAGCCGTTGCCCGCCGAGGCCGCGGCGCCCGTCGATCCGAACTCCACGCAGGGGCGGGCGATCAGCGTGCGGACGCTGGGGCAGGGCGTGCCGTTCAACCGGCAGGCGGCCCAGGTCCAGCGGCCGTCGGCCGTACCCGGCCCGCAGTCCGCCCCGCAGCAGTCGGCGACGCCTCCCCCGCACCAGCCGGGCGGCTCAGGCCGGCGCCGCAAGCTCGGTACGCCGCCCGACCCGGCGACGCGTACGGACCAGGCGGCTCGCCCGGAGCAGGGACAGCCGCGTCCTGCGGAACAGGCGCCCCGTCCGGAGCAGGCCGCGCGGCCGCATCCGGCGGCCGAGCACACACCGCCGCCGGTGGCCGCGCAGATCCCCGCCCCGGCCACCGCCCCGGCGCAGCCGTCCCTCGCCGGTCAGTCGCGGCTCGCACAGATGACCGAGGGCGGTGGACGGTCGTACGCCATAGGCGCACCGGACGAGAACGCCGCCGAGGGGCCCGAGCCGCTGGACGGGCCCGGCGGGGCGGTCGAGGTGGCCGATCCGCCGCGGCCGCAGCCGATGGACGACGAGCTGCCGCCCGAGCCGCTGGACAACCCGCGGCGGCTGCTGGTGTGGCCGGCGCCGGACGTCAGCACGCAGCAGGCGCTGAGCGACCGCGGCTACCGGCCGGTGATCGTGCACTCGCGCGAGGAGGTCGACGCGCAGATCGCGGCCTTCCCCGCCGCGCTGTTCGTCGACCCGCTGACCGGGCCGATCACGCGTACGGCGCTGCAGTCGCTGCGGCAGGCCGCCGTGGCCGCCGAGGTGCCCGTCCTCGTCACGGCCGGGCTCGGACAGGCCTCGCGGGACGCGGCGTACGGTGCCGATCCGGCCGTGCTGCTGAAGGCGCTGGCGCCGCGCGACAGTGAGCAGCACCCGCCGCGGGTTCTGCTGATCGAGGAGCACGCGGAGATCGCGCTGGCGCTGACGGCGGCCCTGGAGCGGCGCGGCATGCAGGTCGCGCGGGCCGCGAGTGACGCGGACGCGGTGATGCTGGCGGGGCAGTTCCGGCCGAACCTGGTCGTGATGGACCTGCTGCAGGTGCAGCGGCGGCAGGAGGGCTTCGCCGGGATCATCGACTGGCTGCGGGCGAACGGGCAGCTCAACCGCACCCCGCTCGTCGTCTACACCGCCGCCGTCGACCAGGCCGACCTGCCGCGGCTGGCCTCCGGGGAAACGGTGCTGTTCCTCGCTGAGCGGTCCACCAGTTCCGAGGTGCAGTCCAGGATCGTCGAGCTGCTCAGCCGGATCGGCACCAACTAGCGGCGGCCGGCAGGTCCTAGGGGGTGTCCGCAAAGTCGCGCCGTTCGCCCGGAGGGCAGGCGGGACTTTGCGGACACCCCCTAGCGTGCCGTCAGCCGGCGCGCGGCCTCCTTCACCGACGCCCGCAGGCGGTCCCGGTCCGGCTCCCCCTGGCCGACCAGGATGCGCCGCATCTGCGGGACGACGGCGGTCCAGTTGGCCAGGGCGGTCAGCAGGAACAGCAGGTCGGCGGCCGGGATCGCGTCGGTGACGGCTCCCCGGGCCTGGCCCTCCTGGAGGGCGGCGACCTTGCGGGCGTAGTGCTCCTGGCGGTCGGACTCGTGGGGCAGCTCGGTGCTTCCGTACTCCAGGCCCTCCCAGAAGAGCAGGCGCAGCAGCTCCGGGTGGGCGGCGTGGTAGTCCATCAGGCGGTCGACCCAGCCCTCGATGTCGTCCGGGTCGACGGGGACGGCCTCGGCGAGGTGGAGCATCTTCTTCTCGAGGACGATCGCGAACAGCTCCGCCTTGTTGCCGAAGTAGGCGTAGATGAGCTGCTTGTTGGCCTTCGCCTCGCCGGCGATGCGGTCGATGCGGGCGCCGGCGATGCCGTGCCGGGCGAACTCGGCGACCGCCGCCTCGAAGATCCGGGCCTTGGTGGCCTCGGGGTCCCTTGCTGCCATGGGGAGAGGGTAGCGCGCCGGGTAACCAACTGTTTGGTTGACAGGAATGGCGGGGCGGCTCAGACTGTTCCTCCATCAGCCAACCAACCAGTTAGTTGCTAGAGTCGACTCCAAGGAGTCCCCCTCCCATGCCGTCAGCGACCACCACCACAGCCCGTGCCACCGCCCCTGTGCGGCAGGCCCGTCCCCCCGCCCCCGGCCTCTTCCTCACGCTGCTCGCCGCGTGCAGCGCGGTCACGGCCGCCAACATCTACCTCGCCGCGCCGCTGCTGCCGCTCATGGCCCGCGACTTCGGCTCGGCGCCCTCGGCCATCGCCTGGATCGCCTCGGTCGCCCAGTTCGGCTACGCGGTCGGCCTGCTGTTCTTCGCCCCGCTCGGCGACCGCGCGAACCGGCGCCGGCTGGTCGCCGGGCTCACGCTCGTCACCGCCCTCGCACTGGCCACCAGTGCGGTCGCCCCGGGCGCCGCCGCCCTCGCGGTCGCGATGTTCATCGCCTCGGCGGCGACCGTCATCCCGCAGCTGCTCGTCCCGCTGGTCGCCGAGCGGGCGCCCGCCGAGCGGCGTGCCCGGCATGTCGCGGCCGTCATCGCGGGCCTGTTCACCGGCATCGTCGCGGCCCGGGTCCTGGGCGGGCTGGCCGGGCAGGCCTTCGGCTGGCGGTGGGTGTTCGCGGGCGCGGCCGTGCTCACCCTCGTCCTGGGGCTCGCGACCGCGGTGGTCCTGCCGTCGGGGCGGCGCCGGGAAGGCCCGCTGTTCGCGGGGCTCGTCGCGCTGCCGTCGGTGCTGCGGAGCTCGCCGGAGCTGTGGCGGGCGTGTGTGCGGCAGGCCGGGATGTTCGGTGCGTGGAGCGCGTTGTGGACCTCGCTGGCCTTGCTGCTGACCGGGCCGGAGTACGGGCTGTCCACCGCTACCGCCGGGCTGTTCGGGCTGTTCGGACTGACCGCGAGTGCGGTGGCGCCGCTGGCGGGCGGGCTGGTGGACCGGTTCGGCGCCGCCAGGGTCGTACGGTCGGCGTACCTGATCGCCGCCGTCTCCGTGCCGCTGTTCTGGCTGGGCGGTCATGTGCTCTGGGCGCTGTTCGCCGCCGCGATCGCCGTGCACGCGGCGCTGGTCGCCTCCCATGTCGCCAACCAGACCCTCGCCCTGACCGCCACATCCACCCCGGCCACCGCGAACACCGCCTATGTGGTCGCCGGTTTCGCGGGCGGCGCCACCGCCTCCGCTCTCGCCGGGGCCGCCTTCAGCCACTTCGGCTGGGGCGGGGTGTGCGGGGTGGCGGGGCTGTGGCTGGTGCTGGGGTGGGGGGTGAGCCGGCCGCGACGGTGAGGTGAGGAGGTGGCGACTACGCCTGGGGCGGCGAAGGTCCACGTCCGGGTCTTCGACTCGGCGAGCCTTCACTGTCACGGCATGGGCGGCCTGCGTATCCGGGAAGAGACCGAGCTACGCATCCTGCTGTGGGGATGGGGTCACAGCGTTCGCGGTGAGAGGGGTCAACCAGTGGATCTCCAGGTCCTCGCGCAGGTAGTCCATGCGAGTCTTCTGAAACCGGACAAGGTCGGGCCGGGCAAGGTGATTGCGGAGATCGTCCCCGGAACGCCACAGCTCGTAGAAGACCAGCGTGGTGGGGTCGGAGGCGTCGCGGTGCACCTGGTACTGCCAGGCGCCCGGCTCGGCACGAGTCGGCTCGACGAAGGAGAGCAGCAGACGTTCCAGCTCCTCGGCGCGTTCCGGGCGGGGGCGGGCGAATCCGTAGATGCCGATGGGGCCGTTTCCCTCATCAGGTATGACGATGTTCATACCTGGGAAGCTAGCCGCGCATCTAGGTACGATGCAAGTCGTACCTGAAGGAGGATCGTGGACCTTGGCAAAGTGTTCGCCGCGCTCGCGGACGACTCCCGGCGGAAGGTGATCGCCGAACTCGCGGCCCATCCCGAGGATCAGGAGCGCGCCTGCGGGTCGTTCGACCTACCGGTGAAGAAGGCCACACGTACTCACCACTTCCGGGTTCTGCGGGAGGCGGGCCTGGTAGTGCAGCGTGATCACGGAAACGGAAGCACACTGAGGCTGCTCAGGACGGACATCGAGGAGAGTTGTCCCGGACTGCTGCAGCTGCTCGTGGCCGAACTCAGCCAATCCAGCGAAGGTGAAACCAAGTCGTGACCTGGGCGACCGATCCCGGGTACCGGGGCCGCGGAGGAGGGCCGAGGGAACCGCGCAGCGGGCCAGCCGGAGGTCCCGCTCGCCCGCTTCACGGCGGCCTGGCCCGGGGTCTCCGGTATGTCGGCCGTGCCCGGCACCGGCGCATGCTGCACGCGGGTACGAAGGAGCCCCCGGCCGCAGCCAGGGGCTCACCACGGGTCGGCCGGTCAGCCGAGGGACGTGACGTCCAGCTCCCCCTCCGCGTACTGCCTGCGCAGCACCTTCTTGTCGAACTTTCCGACGCTCGTCTTCGGGACCGACTCGATGATCGTCCAGCGTTCGGGCAGCTGCCACTTGGCGATCTTGCCCTCGTCGGCGAGGAAGCCGCGCAGGGTCTCGAAGGTGGCGGTGGAGCCCTCCTTGAGGACGACCGTGGCCAGGGGGCGCTCGCCCCACTTGTCGTCGGGGACTGCGACGACGGCCGCCTCGGCGACGTCCGGGTGGGACATCAGCGCGTTCTCCAGCTCCACCGACGAGATCCACTCGCCGCCGGACTTGATGACGTCCTTGGCCCGGTCGGTGAGGGTGAGGTAGCCGTCGGCGGAGATGGTGCCGACGTCGCCCGTCTTGAGCCAGCCGTCCTCGCTGAACTTGTCGGCCGGGCGGAGGGGTTCGGCGTCGGGGCCGTTGTAGTAGGCGCCCGCGATCCAGGGGCCGCGCACCTCCAGCTCGCCGGCGGACTCGCCGTCCCAGGGGAGTCGTTCGCCGCCGGGGCCGGTCAGGCGGGCCTCGACGCCGGCCGGGAAGCGGCCCTGGGTGAGGCGGTAGGCGAACTCCTCCTCCGTGCCGGCCACACCGGCCGGCGGACGGGCGATCGTGCCCAGCGGGGACGTCTCCGTCATGCCCCAGGCGTGGCAGACCCGCATGCCCAGCTTGTCGAAGGCCTCCATCAGCGAGGGTGGGCAGGCCGAGCCGCCGATGGTGACCTGGCCGAGGGAGGAGACGTCACGGGGGTTGGCCGTCAGCTCGGCGAGCAGGCCCTGCCAGATGGTCGGGACGGCGGCGGCGTGGGTCGGCTTCTCGCCCTCGATCATCGCGGCGAGCGGGGCCGGCTGGAGGAAGCGGTCCGGCATCAGCATGTTCACGCCGGTCATGAAGGTCGCGTGCGGCAGGCCCCAGGCGTTCACGTGGAACTGGGGCACCACGACCAGGGAGGTGTCCTGGTCGGTGAGACCCATCGACTGGGCCATGTTGACCTGCATGGAGTGCAGATAGATGGAGCGGTGGCTGTAGACCACGCCCTTGGGGTCGCCGGTGGTGCCGGAGGTGTAGCACATGGCGGCGGCCTGGCGTTCGTCCAGCTCGGGCCAGTCGTACGAGGTCGGCTTGCCGGCGATCAGGTCCTCGTACTCGTGGACGCGGACGGCCGCGTCGGCGAGGAGCGAGCGGTCTCCGGGGCCCGTGACGACCACGTGCTCGACCGGCTTCAGGTGCGGCAGCAACGGGGCGAGCAGCGGGAGCAGCGAACCGTTGGCGATGATCACGCGGTCGGCGGCGTGGTTGACGATCCAGGCCAGTTGCTCGGGCGGGAGGCGGAGGTTCAGGGTGTGGAGGACCGCGCCCATGGACGGGATCGCGAAGTAGGCCTCGACATGTTCCGCGTTGTTCCAGGCGAGGGTCGCGACGCGCTCGTCGCCGGTGACGCCGAGGTCCTCCCTCAGCGCGTGGGCCAGCTGGGCCGCGCGGGCGCCGATCTCCGCGAAGGAGCGGCGGTGCGGCTCGTCCTCACCGGTCCAGGTGGTCACCTGCGATGTCCCGTGGATCGTCGACCCGTGGGTCAGGATCCTCGAGATCAAAAGCGGTACGTCCTGCATGGTGCTCAGCACGGCGTCCTCCCGGGGCGACATTGCCTGCGCGGTGTAAAGGTTGCGCTGATTCTGCGCACATACCGCGCGGTATGTCACTAGGACCGGGCGATCGATCAGATCACGCCATGCCGGAGGGACAGCTCACAGTCGGGCGGAGCACCGCCTCACTGGCGGACAAGTCCCAGCTCAGCGTCCTCGCGGAGCTTGCCGAGCGCCCGGGAGACGGCCGACTTCACCGTACCCACCGAAACGCCGAGCACCTCGGCCGTCTGGACCTCGCTGAGGTCCTCGTAGTACCTGAGGACCACCATCGCCCGCTGCCGCGCGGGCAGCCGCATGATCGCCCGCCACATCGCGTCGCGCAGCGCCTGGTGCTCGGCCGGGTCGTCGCCGGCGGCCACCGGGTCCGGCTCGGGCAGCTCGTCGCAGGCGAACTCGTCGACCTTGCGCTTGCGCCACTGCGAGGTCCGGGTGTTCAGCAGCGCCCGGCGCACGTAGCCGTCCAGGGCGCGGTGGTCCTCGATGCGCTCCCAGGCGACGTACGTCTTGGCGAGGGCGGTCTGCAGCAGGTCCTCCGCGTCGCTCGGGTTGCCGGTGAGCGAGCGGGCGGTACGCAGCAGCACCGGCTGGCGGGCCCTGACGTACGACGAGAACGACGGGTACGGAAGGGTCTGCGCCGCTGGTCCGGCCGCCTTCGAAGCGCTCGTGCAGACGAGTGTGGTCATGGCTCAACGCTATGAGCCACGGCACGGTGAGCGGATCGGCCGCAGGTCCCGAAGCGGGGTCCCCCTCAGGTTGTAGGGGTGGGGCCGGCTGCACCTCCTGTAGGTGGAGCGCGTGGCCCGCGGTACTGCGGGTTCACCCCTGCGGGTCGGCGGTCAGGACGAGTCCCGACGTGGGCACGCCCGTCCCCGCCGTCACCAGGACCCGCTCCGCTCCCGGTACCGGGTTCGCCGCCGTGCCCCTGATCTGCCGGACGGCCTCGGCGATGCCGTTCATGCCGTGCAGGTACGCCTCCCCGAGCTGCCCGCCGTGCGTGTTGAGGGGCAGGCGGTCCTCGGCCACGAAGTCCGCCGCCTCACCCGGGCCGCAGAAACCGAACTCCTCCAGCTGCGTCAGCACGAACGGCGTGAAGTGGTCGTAGAGGATCCCCACGTCGATGTCGGCCGGCGCGAGCCCCGACGTGCGCCACAGCTGCCGGGCCACGACCGCCGACTCGGGCAGGCCGGTCAGGTCGCCGCGGTAGAAGCCGGTCATCTGCTCCTGGGCGCGTCCGGCGCCCTGGGCGGCCGCGGCGATCACGGCGGGCGGGTGGGGCAGGTCGCGGGCCCGTTCGACGGAGGTGACGACGAGGGCCTGCCCGCCGTCCGTCTCCTGGCAGCAGTCCAGCAGCCGCAGCGGTTCTACGATCCAGCGCGAGGCGGCGTGGTCGGCGAGGGTGATGGGCCGGCCGTGGAAGTACGCGGCCGGGTTGGTCGCCGCGTGCTTGCGGTCGACGACGGCCACGTGCCCGAACGCCTCCGGCGTCAGTCCGTAGGTGTGGAGGTAGCGCTGGGCCGCCATGGCCACCCAGGAGGCCGGGGTGAGCAGGCCGAACGGCAGCGACCAGCCGAGGGCCGCGCCCTCCGCCGACGGCTCCCGGTGCCGCACCCCGGAGCCGAAGCGGCGGCCCGAGCGCTCGTTGAAGGCCCGGTAACAGACGACCACGTCGGCCACGCCCGCGGCGATCGCCAGGGCGGCCTGCTGGACGGTGGCGCAGGCCGCGCCGCCGCCGTAGTGGATCCGGGAGAAGAAGGAGAGTTCCCCGATGCCCGCGGCCTGAGCGACGGTGATCTCGGGGCTGGTGTCCATGGTGAAGGTGACCATCCCGTCGACGTCGGCCGGTGTCAGCCCCGCGTCCGCGAGGGCCGCGTGCACCGCCTGGACGGCCAGGCGCAGTTCGCTGCGGCCCGAGTCCTTGGTGAACTCGGTGGCCCCGACGCCGACGACGGCCGCGCGCCCGCCGAGCGTGTCCCGCCCTCGCAGACTCATGCCGGGGCCCTCACCGTCACCGTGCCCGTGACGTGCGTGCCGAGGCCGTTCGCGCCGACGACCCGGACCGTCGCGGTGTCGCCGTCGACCTCCTCCACCGTGCCGGTCAGCACCATCGTGTCGCCGGGGTGGTTGGGCGCGCCGAGCCGGATGGCGACCCGGCGCAGCACGGCCCGGGGGCCGAAGTGGTCGGTGATGTAGCGGCCGACCAGGCCGTTGGTCGTCAGGATGTTCATGAAGATGTCGGGGGAGCCCTTCCGCCGGGCGAGGTCCGGGTCGTGGTGGACGTCCTGGTAGTCGCGGGAGGCGATCGCCCCGGCGACGATCAGGGTGCGGGTGATGGGGATCTCCAGCGGCGGGAGGCGGTCGCCGACGTTCACGGCGTCACCCCCTGGAAGACGGGCAGCACCAGCTCGTCGTCGTACCGCCGGAACTCCAGCCGCACCGGCATGCCGATCCGCACCGTGTCGTACGGCACCCCCACCACGTTGCTGACGATCCGCACCCCCTCCGCGAGCTCGATCAGGCCGACCGCGTAGGGGGGCTCGAAGGCCGGGAAGGGCGGGTGGTGCATGACGACGTACGAGTGGACCGTGCCCTCGCCGCTCGCCTCGACGGTGTCCCAGTCCGGGGAGCCGCAGCCGTTGCAGCCCGGCAGCCAGGGGAAACGCAGGGCGGTGCAGGCGGTGCAGCGCTGGATGAGGAGCTCATGGCGGGCCACGCCCTCCCAGAAGCCGGCGTTGTCGCGGTTGACGACGGGGCGGGGGCGGCGTTCCGCCGGTGTCGGAGGCCGGTGCGCGGGGGCGTACTTGAGGATGCAGAAGCGGTGGGTGCCGGCGGGTGCGCCGCCCGCGCGGATGTCCGTACGGGTCGTGACGAAGTATCCCGCTCCGAGCTTCGTGGTCTTGCGGCCGGACACCGACTCGATCACCGAGTCGAAGGTGATCTCGTCACCCGGGCGCAGGGGGCGCAGGTACTCCTGCTCGCAGTCGGTGGCGACGACCGCGTCGTGGCCCGACTCGTCGAGCAGGGTGAGGAGTTCGTCGTACGCGGCCGTGCGTTCCGGGCGGCGGTGGAGGCCGGCCATGGTCCACGCCTGGAGCATCGTGGGGGGAGCGATGGCGTCCGGTCCCGTGTACGCGGGACTGGTGTCGCCCATGGCCTCGCACCAGTGTCTGATCATCGGCTCGTTGACGGGGTCCCGGCCGACCCCGGTGGCGGCGGCCGGGAGGCCCTCGTAGGCCTTCAGGCGCGCCTCGAACTCCTCGTGGACCTCCGGCTCACCGCTCACAGTTTCTGACTGTCCGTCAGATACAGTGCCCCGTCAAGACCCCGCGGACGCGAGAACGCCTGCGCGGCGGCACCGGAGTACCGCCGCTCAGACGCTTGTCACCCACGAAGCACACCCCCACGCCACCCGGGCCGGTGCCGGCGCACCGGCCCGCTCAGCTCACCACCACAGCGGGGAGAAGCTGACGGCGGTGTTGCCGTTGCCCTGGTTGACGGCGGTGGGCTCCGAGCCGTTGACCTGGGCGGTGTTGCTCTGGTTCGAGGCGCCGTCGCCGACGGCCTGCTGCTGGGTGGTGGCCGCGTTGCCGAAGTTGTCGCCGCCGACGCCGCTGCCGAGGAGGCCCTGCTCGGCCTCCTTGACGGACGCGACGGATCCGTTGTCCGCGAAGGCGCCGTTGTCCGCCGTCGCGACACCGGTGAAGAGGGCGACTGCGAGCGGAAGGGCGGAGACGGCCGCGATGACGCGGGCGGTACGGATGCTTGCCATGTTTCTTGTCCCTCCAGGGCTTTCGGAACCGAGGACGCACCGGCTCCTGGCCGGTCGTGTGTGAACCACTGCTGTGACCAGGGAAGTCGGCCGACCGCCCCGGTGCCGTGCTCGACGTCGCGAATCCAGAGTTGCCCACCGAATCCCCGGCGAACCACACCGGAAGCCGCTATTCGCACGCAAGCGTGAGGACACGTCGATAAACCCCAATGCGTCACTTCTGTACCGGACTGGAGCGGAAGGGGGCGCTCGAACCCGGGTACCGCAAGGGACGAAGCGTTCCCGCACTTTCCGGCCGGTATCGGGCCACCCGGCGCGTCGCAACCGTTCCCCCTTTCCTTTTTCGAACGTACGTACGAAACTAGAGTCATGGCCACCACCGACCGGCAGGCCACGACGCTGGCCCTCGCACACGCCCTGTCAGCCGCCGAACGCGGACTGGCCGTCATCCCCCTGTCCCGCACCAAGCTCCCCGCATTGCGCTCCCCCCACCGCGACGACCCCGCCCCGTCCCTCTGCCACGGGGAGTGCGGCCGCCTCGGGCACGGGGTGTACGACGCCTCCAGCGACCCGGATCGCATCCGCGAGCTGTTCGCCGCCGCGCCCTGGGCGACCGGCTACGGCATCGCCTGCGGGCTGCCGCCGCACCACCTCATCGGCCTCGACCTGGACGTGAAGACCGGCACGGACTCCTCGGCCGCCCTGCGCGAGCTGGCACTGCGGCACCTGTTCACGATCCCGCCGACGGTGGTCGTGGTGACCCCGTCCGGCGGGCGTCACCTGTGGCTGAGCGGCCCGCCCGAGGTGGTCGTCCCCAACTCGGCCGGCCGGCTCGCCCCCGGCATCGACATCCGGGGCGCCGGCGGCTACCTCGTCGGCCCCGGCTCCCGCACGGGCCAGGGTGTCTACGCCGCCGCCCCGGGCACCGCGCACCTGCCCCCCGCACCCTGCCCGCGCTCCCTCCTGCGGCTGCTGCTCCCGCCGCCCCGCGCCGGCCACCCCGCGCCGCCGACGGCCGGCGGACACGGCCAGGGCCTGGTCCAGTTCGTCCTGGCCGCGCACGAGGGGCAGCGCAACACCCGCCTGTTCTGGGCGGCCTGCCGGGCCTACGAGGACGGCATCGGCCCGGCGCTCGTGGCTCCCCTGGTCGACGCGGCTCTCCACACCGGCCTGTCCGAGCGGGAGGCCCGGACGACGATCGCGTCGGCGGCACGGATGACCGGGCACCGGCCGTGAGCAAGGCCCGTACGGCCCCGTCCATGAGCACCGAAAGACCTCCATGCAACAGCACGCCACATCACCGGCCCTGGCGCTCACCCGCCTCGTCCTGGCCTCCGGCCGCTCGGTGGACCTCGCCGACCTGCGGTTCTCGTCGACGTACGGTGACATGCTGGAGGGCTATCCCTGCAAGCCGCTGAACGACCTGCGGATCCGCGGCCTCCTGCACGCGGCCGAACGGTCCCGCCCGGGCACGCCGGTGCATCTCGTCCCGCCGCGGCGCGAGTACCCCGACCAGTACGCGGGCGGCCTCGGGCCGGTCGAGGTGCTGCCCGCGGTGGCGTGCCTCGGCACGTTCCACTCCATGGCCCTGGACCCGGCCCGCGACCCGGTCGCCTACCGCTCGCGCCTGACCGTCGTCTGGTTCCAGTCCACGCCCCGCCTGCCCTCGGGCTGCGACGCGGAGCCCGCGCTGCGGGACCTCGACTGGGCGGCACTGGCCCGGGACGCCCCGGCGCCCCCGTAAGGTCGTCCGATGAGTGCTTCCCGTACGGAACTTCCGCGCTGGCAGTTCGAGTTGACCTGGTCGCTGTTCGAGTACCACCTGGAGCGACTGGAGCCCGAGGACTTCCTCTGGGAGCCCGTGGCGCACTGCTGGACGATGCGCCGGGGCCCCGACGGCACCTGGGTCCCGGACTGGGCGGACACCGAGCCCGACCCGGTCCCCGTCCCCACCCTCGCCTGGGTGAGCTGGCACCTCGGATGGTGGTGGAGCGTCACCCTCGACCACGCCCGGGGCCGCCCGCCCCGCGACCGCGAGGACATCGCCTGGCCCGGTGCGGGCGCCCCGACGGTCGAGTGGCTGCGCGGCCTGCGCACACAGTGGCTGGAGGTCCTGGACGACCTCACCGACCCGGACCTGGACGCCACGGCCCCGTTCCCCTGGCCGAACGACCCCGGGTACACCGTCGCCCACATGGTGGCCTGGGTGAACGCGGAGCTGATGAAGAACGCGACCGAGATCGGCCAGCTGAGGCTGCTGCGGGTGGCGTCCGTCCAGAACTGACGCGATGGACCGTCGACTCCCGCTCCCGGGGCGCGGCCGCCCGGTGCGTGACATCGTGGGGGCATGAGCATCGATGTCCGCCCGGCCACGGACTTCGAGGACGTCCGTGCCGTGCTCGGGCCGAAGTCGCCCCAGGCGAATGTGTGCTGGTGCCTGAGTTACCGGATCCCCTCCGGGCTCAACAACGAACTGCGCGGCCCGGCCCGCGGCGAGTACGTCGCGCAGCTGTGCCGCGCGGATCCGCCCCCGGGTGTGCTCGCCTACGACGGTGACGAACCGGTCGGCTGGGCCGCCGTCGCCCCCCGAGCGGACACCTCCTTCGCCCGCAACCGCAAGATCCCGCACGTCGACGACCTGCCCGTCTGGTCGCTCTGGTGCGTCCGGGTCCGCCCCGGCCACCGCAAGCAGGGCATCTCGCACGCCCTCATCGCCGGCGCCGTCGAGTTCGCCCGGGACCGGGGCGCACCGGCGATCGAGGCGTATCCCCTGGACAACGGCGACGCCAAGGTCGACCTGACGATGGCGTACGCGGGTCTGCGGAAGAACTTCGAACGCGCCGGCTTCGCCCACGCGGCGGACACGACCTCGGTCCTGGCCGGTCACCCCCGGATCCTGATGCGCCTCGACCTGCTCTGAAAAAAGGCCCGACCGCTGGCGACGGGGGATGCACCAGCGGTCGGGCTATGGCCAAGGGTAACAAGCGCTTGCCCACCGCGAGCCGACTGACCGTCAGGAATGCCCTGGTTGTGACTCGTATCACTCAACTGCCGTGACGGCCGGGCCTGTTGTGCGGGACGGCCTCGTCAGCCGTCGCACGGCGGGTCATAGGAGAGCCGGGGCAGGTACTCCCGCCAGGCGTCCTGCGTCAGCACGCCCCGGGTCATCGAGCAGATGCGGCGGACGGCCGTGTCGACGTCGAGATCCCAGAGCCGGATGGTGTCCGCTCCGCTCGACACCCCCAGCATGTGGCTGTTCGGGCTGAACGCCAGGAAGGTACCGGTCTTGGAGTGGGGGCTCATCGACTGGCCGATCGCGGTGGCGTGCGAGGGGTCGGAGACGTTCCACAGCCGGACGGTGCTGTCGTTGCCGCCACTGGCCAGGGTGCGGCCGTCCCGGCTGAACGTCAGCGACACGACCGCCTCCGTGTGGCCCGTGAGCCTCGCCTGCTCGGAGGCCTCGGCGGGGTCCGTGATGTCCCAGAGGCGGACCGAGGTGTCGTCACCGGCGCTGGCCAGCGTGCGGCCGTCGCGGCTGTAGGCGAGGGCGTTGACCGCTCCGAGGTGCCCCCGCAGGGGCGCCCCGATCAAGGTCACCCGGCGGGGGTCGGTCGCGTTCCACAGCCGGATGGTGCCGTCCGCGCTGCCGCTCGCGAGCGTCCGGCCGTCCGGGCTGAACACGAGGTGGTTGACGTAGCCCTTGTGACCGGTGACGGGGGCGCCGAGCCGGCGCGGGCGGGCCGGATCGCCGATGTTCCACAGCTGGATGGTGCGGTCGTCGTAGGCGGTGGCCAGGACCCGCCCGTCCGGGCTGAAGGCCAGCGGGTCGGCGTACCGGATGTGCAGGGGGGCCGGAGAACCGTGACGGACCGGCCGCTCGGGATCGCTGACCTTCCACAGCTCCACCACCCGGTCGCCCGTCACGACCGCGAGGGTGCGGCCGTCCGGGGAGAACTCCAGAGAGCGCACGTCGCCCTTGCCCGGGCGGAACGGCTCGCCCATCCGCACCGGTCTGCCGGGCGTCCGCACGTCCCACAGCCGGATCCGCCCGTCCCGGGCCGCCGTCGCGAGCAGCCGTCCGTCCGGCCGGAACGCTCCGGTCCGGCCGACCATGTCCGATGTCGGCAGCGACCACAGGCGGACCTTGTTGTCGCCCGCCCCGGTGGCGAGGGTGCGCCCGTCGGGACTGAAGCCGAGGGCGTACATCTCCCCGCTGCTGCCCGCGAGGGGCCCGCCGACCTGCGACGGGTACTGCGGATCGCTGACCTTCCACAGGCTCGCGGTGCTGTCCGCGCTGGCCGCGGCGAGCATGTTCCCGTCGGGGCTGAAGGCCACGGACCAGACCGGCCCCGTGTGGCCGGTGAGCGGCGCGCCGATCGCGGCCGGGCGGCCTTCACCGGCCGTGTTCCACAGCCGTACCGTGCCGTCCGCGCTGCCGCTGGCGAGCGTGCGGCCGTCCGGGCTGAAGGCCACGGAGTGCACGGTGGTGGTGTGGCCGGTCAGCGGTTTCCCGGCCGGCTGCGGGCGGCCGGGCTCGGACACGTCCCAGAGCCGGATCGTGCCGTCGTCGCCGCCCGCGGCCAGCGTCCGGCCGTCCGGGCCGAAGGCCACCGAGCGCACGGCGGCCGTGTGCCCGGTCAAGGGCTCGCCCAGGGCCCGGGGCCGGCGGGGGTCGGCCATGTTCCACAGCCGGACGGTGTGATCGTCGCCGGCGGAGGCCAGCGTGCGGCCGTCCGGGCTGAAGGCGATCAGGTAGATCGTGCCGTCGTGGCCGGTCAGAGGCGCGCCGAGCGGCGTCGGGTGCCCGGGGTCGGTGACGTCCCACAGCCGGATCGTGCCGTCGTCGGAAGCGCTGGCCAGCGTCCGGCCGTCCGGGCTGAAGACCGCGCTGCTCACCCAGCTCGTGTGACCGGTGAGGGGCTTGCCGAGGGGTTTGGGGCGCTTGGGGTCGGCGACGTCCCACAGCCGTACGGTCCTGTCGTAGCTGGCGGTGGCCAGGACCCGTCCGTTCGGGCTGAAGGTGGTGAGGTAGACGGCGCCGGTGTGGCCGGTGAGGGGGGTGGCGAGCGGGGCGTTCACGATGGAGATCAGGCGGCTGTTCGCGCCCTTGTCGTCCGGCCGCAGCCCGTGCGCCACCAGGTCCAGCTGCGCGGACAGCGACGGGTCCGTGTCCTGCACGCGGTCGGACTGGGCGAGCACCTGCTCGAAGACGGCTTCGTCCCGCTGCTTCCAGGCGACGACGGCCGACCCGACGGCCAGCACCGCCAGCACCACCAGCGCCGCCACCGCGCCCCGGCTGATCCAGGTGATCCGCTTGCGCAGCCGGACCGAGGCGGCCAGGAACTCCACCGCGCTGCGGGTCAGGAACCTGTCCCCGGCGGACCTCGCCCAGCCGTGGGCCTGCTCCAGCCGGGAGCCGCGGTAGAGCAGCGAGGTGTCGCGGTTCGACTCCTCCCAGGCCCGGCCGTCCTCCTCCAGCCGCTGGCGCAGCAGATTGCCCTGCCGGTCCTCGTCGATCCAGTCGCGCAGCCGCGGCCAGGCATGCAGCAGCGCCTCGTGGGTGATCTCCACGGTCTCCGCGTCGAGCGTCACCAGCCGGGCGCGGACCAGCGCTTCCAGCGACTCCTCGGTCTTGCAGGGGTCGGTCGACTCCTCCGCCAGCTGACGCCGGGTCCCGCGCCGGCGCGTGGCCTGGGTGTCCTCGCCCAGCCGGACCAGGCGGAGCAGGAGCAGCCGGGCCGCCGTGCGCGCGGCGGGGTCGAGGCCGGTCCAGGCCCGCTCGGCGGTCGCCGCCACCGCGCCCTGGATGCCCCCGGCCGCGCGGTAGCCGGCCAGCGTGAGGCGCCCCGCCTTCCTGCGCTGCCAGGTGGCGAGCAGGGCGTGCGAGAGGAGCGGGAGGACGCCGGCGTCGTGCGCCCCGCGCGGACCGTCGGCACTGACCTCCCGGACGATCAGCTCCGCCAGGCCCGGTTCCAGCTCCAGGCCGACGGCCTTGGCCGGACCGGTCACCGCCTCGCGCAGCTCCGCGGTGGTCAGCGGCCCGAGCACCATGTGCCGGTGCTGGAGCGCGTCGGCCAGCTCGGGATACCTCAGGCACCGGTCGTAGAAGTCGGCGCGTATGCCCAGCACCACGATCGCCGGGGCCGGTTCGCCGGGCCCCGCGGGCGAGCAGGCGGCGTGCAGGGCCTCGATGAAGGTGCGCCGGTCCGCCTCGTCGGGGCAGAGGGTGAAGGTCTCCTCGAACTGGTCCACGATGACGACCGGGCGGGCCCCGGAGGGGTCTTCGCGCCGGGCCCAGACGGCGACGGCGGCACGGACGGCGGCGGTGAAGCGGGAGGTGCCGGGTTCCGGTGCCGGCGGGCCGCCGGGCCGCTGAGCCGTGGGTTTCCCGACGGGGGAGGGGACGGGTTCGGCCGCGGAGGAGGTGTCGGATCGGCTCGCCTCCGGCCGGGCCGAGGCTTCCCCGGGCGGGGTCGAGGCCGGGACGACGGCTGCCAGCTCGGGGATGCACCGGCCCAGCTCCGCCAGCGGATCACCACCCGGTACGAGCTGCACGACCTTGCGCGCCCGGCCGTTCCCGTCGCCGTCGCCCAGCGCGCCGTCCCGCAGGGCGGGCACCAGACCGGCGTTCAGCAGCGAGGACTTCCCCGCCCCCGACG
Source organism: Streptomyces sp. NPDC093598 (assembly GCF_044764825.1). Lineage (NCBI taxonomy): Bacteria > Bacillati > Actinomycetota > Actinomycetes > Kitasatosporales > Streptomycetaceae > Streptomyces > Streptomyces sp. NPDC093598. The sequence continues at coordinate 133,685 of NZ_JBIWIV010000003.1, forward strand.
CACCCACGAGCATGACCAGGCCGCCCGCCCCCGCGACGGCCCCGAGCTGGGTGACGAGCGCGTCCGTGCTCCGCTCCCGGCCGAAGAACCACCGGGCGTCCTCCCGGCGGTAGGAGGCCAGCCCTCGGTACGGGCACACCCCGCCGGGCGCGGGCGCGGCCTCGTCCGCAGGCCGTTCCTCGGCCGCGGACGCCGCGGCGCGCTCGCCGACCGGGTCGGCCACCGCGCTCTCCCACAGCCGCTGCCACTGGCCGAGGTCGTACAGCCCCGGGGAGACCGGCGTGGGCCGCTCGCGTCGCGCCTCGGGGATCAGCACGTGCAGCACCGCCGCGAGAGCGGGGAACTGGGCGGGTACGTTCCGGGCCCGCCGCCAGTCGCTGATGCGCTGGGCGGACACCCGCACGGGCCGCCCGCGTTCGTCGACCCGCTGGAGCCGGACGACCGCTTCGGAGACCCGCTTGAGAGGAGGGTTGCCGGCTTCCTTGTACAGCAGTGCGAGGCGTTCCGCGAAGGCGGTGCGTGCCCCCGAGTCGGAACTCAAGGTCTCAGCTCCTCACTTCCACGCCTGGACGTCCGGACCGGAAAACTCACCTTATCTGGCTGACCTGCGGCGATACCGTCCGCCAGGTGCCGGAACCTCCTCGTCCACGGCCGGAAATGGCAGGATCCGGATGCATCAGCGCACTCATCCGGTCAGCTTCCGTCCGAACCGGACGACGGTAGCTCCACCGTTCGGTACCGGTCCCCACGAGGGGAGGGACCGGTGCCGGACGACGTGGTGATCCTCCCCAGCGGACCGCGCCCTGCAACCCCGGCGGACCCTGCTCTCCGGCCCTGCTCTCCCACCCTGCTCTCCGACCCTGGATAACTGATGACCCGTCAGCTATGGTCGCCCTGCCGTACCGCTTCCGCAGCGATGTACAGGGGTGAGCGCAGTGGAGTCACGTCCCGAGAGCCCACGACCGCAGGGTGCTCCGCGCTGGGTCGCCATGTTCCACCGGCCGGCCGCGGACTCCTGGCAGACGGCCGCCGAGTCGCCCCACCGCACACCGGTGCTCCACGCCCTCGGCGAGATGACCCAGACCCTGCGCGCGCGGGGCGAAGAGGCGACCGTCGCCCTGTGGGGACCGAAGGACGGCGCGTGGCACCGGTTCGACACCCCGCTGAAGCAGACCGTCGTATCTCAGCCGAATCCTGAGCCCTCCCCCGGCGAGCCGGCCACCCTGGCGGAACGGATGACCGGCCGCCGCCACCAGGTCCTCATCGCCGGCCTGACCAAGGCGGGCCTCTACGACCTCACCCCCGAGGACGACACGACGGTCCGGGCGCTGGTCGATCGGCTCGACGAGGCCGCTGTACGCCGGGTCGCCCACTGGCTGGCGACCGCCGCAGGCGCGCGGTGACCGGACCGGTTCAGGCGGGGGCGCGCTGGGCAGTCAACTCCCGGCGGCCACGAGGACCCGATGCCGTCAGGAGGGGGGACACGAGGGCATGAAGGTCTCCGTAGACCGCGAGCTCTGCTACGGCTCCGCCGAGTGCGTCCACCGGGCCCCGGCGGTGTTCGAGTTCGTCGACGGCCTCGGGGCCGTCCGCCCGGGCCGCGAGCGGACCGGCGACGACCCGGAGATCCTGGAGGCGGCGGAGAAGTGCCCGAGCCAGGCGATCAGCGTCACCGAGGTGCCGCCGTCGCCGAGCCGGCCGTAGCGAGGCCGGATGCCACTGCCGAGCCTGCTCGCGGTCTTCGCCCACCCCGATGACGAGTCCCTGTCGGCGGGCGGTGTCCTCGCCCGCCACGCGTCCACGGGCGCGCGCACGGCGGTCGTCACGGCGACCTGGTCGGCGGACACCCCGCGCGCCGCGGAACTGGCCGAGGCGCTCCACATCCTGGGCGCCGGCAGGCCGCGCATGCTGGGCTACGCCGACTCCCGCGTCCCGCACTCGGCCCCGGGCGGACCGCGCTGGTGCGACGCCCCGCTGGACGAGGCGGTGGGGCAACTGGTGGCACACCTCCGCGACTTCCGGCCGGAGATCGTCGTCACCCACGACGCCTACGGCGGCCTGACCGGCCACGAGGACCATGTGCACACCCACCGCGTGACCGCGCTCGCCGTCCAGGCCGCCGGGCTGGAACGCCTCTACCCGGACGCCGGCGAGCCCTGGCAGCCGAGCGCCCTGTACCTGTCCACTCACCCGCACACGGCGGTCCGGGCATGGGGCGGACACCTGGCCCACGTGGGCAAGACGCTGCGCACGGTCCCGGACGAACGCGTCACCGCCACCGTCGACGTCGCCCCCTGGCTCGACCAGAAGGTCGCGGCGGTCCTGGCACACCGCAGCGAGGTGGCACGGGGAGCCGCGCCCGGCATGATCGCCGCCCTGTCCGAGCGCGAGCGGGAACGCCTGCTCGGCACGGAGTGGTACACCCGCCACGGCCTGGCGCCGACGGCCCCGGCACAGACCGAACTGCTCTCATAGAGCGGCCGGGGCACCCCACCGGAGTTCGGACAACGCCCTGGCCCTGGCCTCGACGACAGCCATCCGCACCTCCCGCTCGGCCCGGTCCGTATGGGCCGCCTGACCGGTCACCTGCCCGTCCCACTTCCGGTACAGCAGGCCCACCTCCCCCGAGAACCAGCCCCGGCTCACCGCGTTCAGCGCCAGCAGCAGACCCGTGTCCTCGGAGGCGGGCAGCGCCATCCACCCGCCCAGGGCGAGCAGCAACTCCCGCCGCACGAACAGCGAGGCGGGATGCACCTGCGCGAGAAAGCCGTTCGCCTTCCAGTGCGCGAGCACGGCACCGCGCTCGATCGGCCCCTGGTCCGGATCGCCCGGGAACCCGACGGTCGACCCGTCGGGCAGGAGGTCGAGCACCCGCGACGTCGCCCACCCGAGGCCCGGATCCCCCTCCAGTACGGCCAGATCCCGCGCGAGCGCGCCCGGCGCCAGCTGGTCGTCGGCGTCCAGGACCTTCACGTACGCCCCGTCGCCGTGCGCCAACGCCATGGTCCGCGCGACACCGGGCCCCCCGGCCCGCCCCTGCCGGAACGTCACCCGGGCGTCCCCCGGCACATACGGCCTGACGTCCTCGCTCTCCCCGTCCTCCTGCACGACCCAGTGCCACTCCCAGCCCTCGGGAAGCCGCTGCGCGCACAACGACGCGTAGGCCTCCGGCAGGAACCGGGCATGAGGACCGTGCACAGCGGTGACGACGACGATGCGCCGGCTCACGACGTCGTTCACCCACCCTTCTCCGACCAGCACGCCCCGGTGATCGTAATGCTCAGCGCGTACCCGGCTCGCCGCCCAGCTCCAGGACGAGGTGATAGCCGCCGGCCAGATCGACACCGGTCCGCTCACGGAGCAGTTTGACTGCGGCGATCTGCTGACCGTCGTCGAGCAGCGCGGTCAGCTCCCCCACCAGCGCGGCGTCGAGTCGGCGCAGGGCAGCCAGCGCCTGGGCGTTGCTCGTGGGCAGCGCGTGCCCGTCGGCCAGCATCTGCACGGCCTCCCGGGCCGGGCCCCGCTTGAGCCAGGAGCCCCTGCGCAATCTCCGCACGGCCTTGCCCGTACGGCCGTCCGCGGCCAGCACCCTCGCCTCGTCCTGGGCTTCCTGCCCGACGGGGGTGATCAGCGCGGCCGTGCGCGCCTTGGTGTTCGTCATGCCACTCCTGTGTCGTGGTGGGGCGGGGGCGCCGCTCGCGAGTGCCGGCCGGAGTAGTGGCGTGCGCGGGGAGCTCCCCTCATCGACTCAGGCAGAGCCAGCGGTGCGGCTTCGGCTATACGGTCGTATGAACTCAAGGCAGCACGCCCGGAGTTCCCCTCGAGTATGGAGATCGCAGATTGAGTCACCCCTACGAACTGGGTGGAGAGACGCTGTGGGACGCGGGTTACCACAGCGGACGGCTCTACCTCTCCCTTGCACGGGGTGCGGCGGAGCTCCTGGAGCTACCGACCGGTCTGACACCGACCTCTCAGGGCAGCTGCGACATCGAGCTGCCGACGTTCCGGGCTTTCGTGCGGGGTCTGTACGGCGCATACTCCTCGGTCGGGAATCCGGTGCTGCGCGGTCTGACGCGCGACCTGCTGATCACCTCCCTCGTCCTCCTGGAACGCGCGGAGGCCCCCATCACGCTGAAGCCCGAACACGAGGAGGTCCTCAGGGAGGAGAGGGCCGTCTTCACGCGTTCCATGGGGTAGGGCATGCGGCTAAAGCTCCGGAGCAGAAGGTTCTTGTGTCCCTGCCGTGCCCGATTGACCGGGAACCGACGAGGAACCACGGTGATCGACAGACAGCGCACATGAAACGGCCCCCGACCGAATGCCCAGGTCGGGGACCGCTTGCGTTGTGCTCAACGCGGAGGCGGTGGGATTTGAACCCACGGTGACATCGCTGCCACGACGGTTTTCAAGACCGTTCCCTTCGGCCGCTCGGGCACGCCTCCCCGCGCCGGCCGTGATCGGCGGCGCGGGGACAAGGGTAACGGGTCGGTGCGGGCGGGTGGGGGTCAGTTGTCGCCGACGCGGGAGCCGAGCGTGACCTCGACCGTGTGCTGCTTGCCGCCGCGCTCGTAGGTGATCGTGACCTTGTCGCCGGGCTGGTGGGTCCAGATCTCACCGATCAGGGTGGGGCCCGAGTCGATCACCCGGTCGTCGAGCTTGATGATGACGTCGCCCGGCTTGAGGCCCGCCTTGGCGGCCGGGCCGCCCGGCTCCACCGGTGACGCGCCGCCCGCGCCCTGGTCGGTGATCTGCGCGCCGTCGGAGCTGTCGTCCAGGGACACGGACGCGCCGATCTTCGCGTACACCGGCTTGCCGTTCTTGATCAGCTCCTGGGCGACGTACTTGGCCTGGTTGATCGGGATGGCGAAGCCCAGGCCGATCGAGCCCGACTGGCCGGTGCCGAAGCCGCCGTTGCCGGTGGACTGGATCGCGGAGTTGATGCCGATGACATTGCCCTGCGCGTCCAGCAGCGGACCGCCCGAGTTGCCCGGGTTGATCGAGGCGTCGGTCTGCAGGGCGCTCATGTACGACGCCTGGCTGCCGCTGCCGTCGCTGGAGGCGACCGGGCGGTTCTTTGCGCTGATGATGCCCGTCGTCACCGTGTCGGACAGACCGAACGGGGCGCCGATCGCGATGGTCGAGTCGCCGACGGCCACCTTGTCCGAGTCGCCGAGGGTGAGCGGCTTCAGGTCGGAGGGGGCGTTCTTCAGCTTGATGACCGCCACGTCGTAGCCCTGCGCGTGACCGACCACCTCGGCGTCGTACTTCTTGCCGCTCGGGAAGGTGGCGGTGAGCTTGCCGCCGTCCACCGCGTCCGCCACCACGTGGTTGTTGGTGACGATGTGGCCCTGCTTGTCGAAGACGAAGCCGGTGCCGGTGCCGCCCTCGCCGCTGGTGCTCTCGGCCTCGATCGTGACCGTGCTCGGCAGCGCCTTGGCGGCGACGCCCGCGGTCGTGCCCGGGTCGCGCTTGACGTCGCCGCCGCTCGCTGAGGCCGAGACCGTCGTCGAGCCGGTGCTCTCGTCGTCGTTCTTCGCCAGCACGTAGCCGAGCCCGCCGCCCATGCCGCCCGCGACCAGCGCGGCGGCCAGGATCGCGGCGATCAGACCGCCACGCCCGCGGCCGGACTTCGGCGCCGGCTGCTGGTACGACGAACCCCAGCCGCCCGGGCCGGATCCGGAACCGCCGTCGCCGTACGGCGCGGTCGGCGGCGGGGGCGGGGGCCAGGACGGGTCGGGGGCGGAGGAGGAGGCGCCGGGTTGGCCGGCGTCACCGGAGGAGCCCTGCCCCTGAGGGGGCTGCCCCTGGGCGTCCTGCCCGTACGGCCCCCGCGGGGCCTGTGCCTGGGGCGCCGGAGCAGCGGGAGCGTCCACCGGCACGGGGGGTGCGGACGGGGCGGGGGGTACCGCGGTGCCCTCGTTCTCGGTGCTCACAGCTTCTCTCCTAGATCCACGGCCGTTTTCCGGGTCGCACTCGATCACGCCTTTTCACGCCGGTCGACGGGTCCGGCGCGATGCAGCGGTGCTTGTCCCTTTGTATGCCGTCAGCTTTTCCCACCGGCCGTCAGAGCACCATAAGCGGTGGCTGTGCGTCCGAGGTCATTCTTTATATAGGTCATTAGCGGCGATAAGGAGTCAATCCCAATGCCTCCGTCCGGACCTGTGCATCCGCCGAGTCCGTCCGACCGGACGCGTACCCGCACTCGGTGGCACCATGACGCGGTGACCCACGCACGACAGCATGTGATTCAGGTCGTCGCCCACCGGGGAGCCTCCGAGGACGCCCCGGAACACACCCTGGCCGCGTACACCAAGGCGATCGAGGACGGCGCGGACGCCCTCGAATGCGATGTGCGCCTCACCGCCGACGGCCACCTGGTGTGCGTGCACGACCGCCGGATCAACCGTACGTCCAACGGCCGCGGCGCGGTCTCCGCGCTGGAGCTCGCCGACCTCGCCGCCCTGGACTTCGGCTCCTGGAAGAGGGGCGAGGCCTGGAGGGGGCGCGACGAGGAGCCCGACTGGGAGCACCGCCCGGAGGACCGCGAGGCGACCTCCGTCCTCACCCTGGAGAGGCTGCTGGAACTCGTCGCCGATGCCGGGCGCCGTGTGGAACTGGCCGTCGAGACCAAGCACCCCACGCGCTGGGCGGGGCAGGTCGAGGACCGGCTGCTGGTCCTGCTGAAGCGGTTCGGCCTCGACGCCCCGGCCGCCGCGGAGGAGTCCCAGGTGCGCGTCATGAGCTTCTCGGCCCGCTCGCTGCACCGCGTGCGTGCCGCCTCGCCGACGCTGCCGACGGTCCATCTGACGCAGTTCCCCTCGCCCCGGCTGCGCGACGGTCGGCTGCCCCCTGGCGTGCGGATCGCGGGCCCGTCCATCCGGATCGTGCGCAACCACCCCACGTACATCGAGCGCCTGAAGCAGGCCGGGCACCAGGTGCACGTGTGGACCGTGAACGAGCCCGAGGACGTGGACCGCTGCGTCGGGCTGGGCGTCGACGCCATCATCACCAACCGTCCGCGCGCGGTGCTGGACCAGCTCGGCCGCTGACCTCTTGCGTCCCACCAGACCCACGCACACCTCTTGACCCCGTGCCATGAAGGACGGGATCCTCCCCTCTCGGCCACACCGATGATTTCCAGCCATGCGATGACAGGGAGTGCTCCGGCGCGTTCGATCCGTATTCACTCGTGGTGAATGCGTCACCGGAGGTCGATTGGCCGGTTTCCGGTACAGGCCAATGGGGCATCCACACCGTGGCGTGGGGCAAAGGAGGTCTCGGGGGTGGCGTTGGTGGTGGCACAGGAGGTGCCCACGTCGTCGAGCATGGCCGTACCCCATGGCCCTGCGGGCGTGGGGGAAGCGAGACACCGGATGCGTACGCAATTGCGCAGAGGTGGAGTCGCGGAATCGGTCATCGACGACGCCGTACTGATCCTTTCCGAACTCTTGAGCAACGCGTGCAAGCACGGCAGACCGCTGGGCGACGCCCTGGCCGGCGAGGGTGACGTCCGTGCCGCGTGGCGCGTGGACCCGGCCGGCCGGCTCATCGTCGAGGTCACGGACGGCGGCGGCCCGACCCGCCCCGCCCCCGCGACCCCGTCGGTCACGGCGCACGGCGGCCGCGGGCTGAACATCATCACCGCGCTCGCCGACGACTGGGGCGTGCGGGACGACATCCGCGGCGAGGTCACCGTGTGGGTCATCGTCCACGACGACGTCCACGACCCGGACGCCGGCCACCGCCGCGACGACTTCGCGACACGCGTCACCGCCCCCGCGGTCTCCCGGATACCCGGACTGGACTTCGCGGACGCCTTCGACGACATGGACTGAGCGCGTACGCCGCGCTGGACCGGGTGTTGTCCACAGGAACCCGTGACCGGGGGCACGAACGGCTAGGCTCGCGACCGTACGAGACGAGCCGTAATCGGGAGACCCAGCGATGGCCAAGAAGCGACCCCAGACGAAGGCCAAGCGCCCGCAGACCACGGGCGGATCCCGCACCGCAGGTGCTGATGGAGACGTTCCGGTCGTCGGCGCTCGCGAGCCCTGCCCCTGCGGCAGCGGCCGCCGCTACAAGGCCTGTCACGGCCGGGCCGCCTCCCACGCCGCGACCGAACTGGTGCACCGCCCCTTCGAGGGCCTGCCCGGCGAGTGCGACTGGGTGGCCCTGCGCGAGCTGGTGCCGGCGGCCACGGTCGAGCTGACCCTCAAGGACGGCCTGCCCGAGGGCGTCCCCGCGGTCACCCTGGCCACGGTCCTGCCGATGGCCTGGCCCGCCTTGCGCCGCGACAACGGCTCGGTCCTGCTCGGCCTGCAGAACGACACCTCCTCGGGCGACATCAGCCGCGATCTCGCCGACACCCTGCAGCGCGCCCTGGAAGCCGAGCCCGGCACGCCCGTCCAGGGCCGCCGCGCCCCGGCCGACAGCCCGCGGCTGCAGGATCTGCTCGACCCCGAGGGCGCGTTCGAGCCAGAAGTGCACAGCGGCTTCGAGTTCTGGGTCCCGGACCCGGAGAACGCCACGCCCGACGTGACCGCCTCCCTGGAGCGGGCCAACTCCGCGGCCATCCCGACCGTCAAGCTCCAGGGCGTGGACGCCGCGTACTGGTGCGAGACGCCGGAGAAGAACCATCTGCGGTGGGTCATGCCGCACGCCGAGGAGCGGCTTCTGGACGCCCTCGCGCGGCTGCACGCCGCGGGCCGCTCCAGCCTCGGCGAGGGCACCCGCCTGGTGGGCTCCTTCCGCGCTCACGGGCTCACGGTGCCGGTGTGGGACCTGCCGAGCGGGGTCAAGGCCGAGGACGTCGAGAAGCCGGCGGCGGAGTTCGCCGAGCGCCTCGCCGCCGCCCTGGCGACGGACGCGCCGCTCACCGCGGACGAGCGCCGCGCCCGCGGCGGCCTCACCAACCGGCAGGTCACGCTCAGCTGACGCCCGCCGCGCGGGTCCGGCCGGCCGGTGGACGGCCGGCCGGACCCGCGCGTCCCTTCACGGATCACAACTCCCGGCGGAGACAAGCCAGTCGGTGACCGGAAAGACGAGATCGAATTTGCGAACCGCCGATCTCTTGTTACCGTTCCTGTAGCCCGGTTGCTGGTGCATCCCCCGTCGCCAGCAACCGGGTCTTTTCGTCTCCGCTTCCGTTCACGGAACGCAGCCGCTCGTCAACTGCCCGTTCTCACGGGCGAGTTGCTCCCCGAGCGCAGCAGCAGCGGCCCCTGCCCGCCCCGCTCGGCGAACTCCGCGACGGCCGTGTACGCCGACAGATTCCCGCGTGCGGGCTCCCGGGGCGTCTCACACGTTCCCGGCTCGTCCCCGGCGTCCACGGCGCACGTCATCCGCACACTCCGGTCGTCCGGACCCATCAGGCTCAGCACGGCGTCCAGCGCCTCGCCGGTCGCATTGCGGTAGTAGGTCCGCGCCCACGTTTCCGCACCCCGCGTCACGACACAGGTCTGCGCCTCGATGCCGTCGGAGGAGGAGAGCTCGGGACCGCAGCGCACGGCGGTCGACAGGCCCTGGCCGAGCAACGGGAGTCCGGGGGCGGCGGAGGGTGCCCCGGGCGCCTTGTCGTCGGCGCGCGGGGAGGGGCGTACGGCACCGGAACCGGACGTACGGACGTCGGCGCCCGCCGCACCCGCAGCCCCCTTGGACCCCGCGGGCCCAGGGGACCCCACGGACCCCGCGGACGCCACCGCCAGCGGCAGTGCGACCGCGCACGCCACCACGACGCCTGCGAGGGCGAGCAGTCTGGTCTTTCCGGAGTCCCGGGAGTGGCCCCGGGCATGACGCCGCATGGTTCCGGAACCTAACGCGCCGGGGCCGGAGCCGGGCTCGGCGCGCCCGACGGCCCTACAACTCGGGCGCGTTCACACCCGTACGAGTGAGGGCTTCCACCACGGCGTCCACCACGGCCTCGACATCGGGCACCCACGGCGAGGCCGAGCCGGGCAGCGGCGCGCGCTCCCAGCGGATCTCGCCCTGGCCCGTCTCGGACGGGGGCAGGGCCAGGTAGCCGCCCTCGCCGTGGAAGCGGAGGGAGCCGGGCACGAAGTCCTTGGCGTAGAGCAGCTCGCCGAGCTGCTCCATGGAGTACGGCTTGACGAGGATCGCCCAGCGGGTGGGGGAGGCGACGACCGGGCCGAGCCGCATGCCCATCCGGTCGAGCGCCTTGAGCGCGCGGGCGGCCGGCAGGGCCGGCAGGGAGACCGCGCAGGGAGCGTGACCGCCGGTGGCCAGGACGATCGGCGCCGTCGGCCGGTTGCCCCACCACCAGCGCACCATGCGTCCGTCGGTGGTGGCCGCGAGGAGGCCGGGGTCGAAGGGGTGCGCGCCGGGCACCGTGCACTCGGGGTCGGGGCAGCTGCAGCGGGAGTGCCCCTGCGGGTCCGCCGCCACGCCCGGGAGTACGGGCCACTGCCATTCCGTCGCGTAGGTCAGGGCCGCGCCGATCAGCTCAGGCTGCCCGTCGCTGCGCTGGGACAGGAGCCTGCGTCGCCTTCCGAGGATCTCGCGCATGAGCGCTCGTTCCTTTCCGTTGCACGCCTGGCAACACCGTGGTCCACATCACATCATGTGTCGATCACTTCACTGTGCGTACCTGTTGGCGCATCACACCCCTGCTTGAAGCAAGGGGAACCCCTATGGGTCGAGCTTTGGGCTGCCTCCGCGGCCGTCCCGCCCATACTGCGTCTGTCGAGTGCACGGGCGTGGCGTAGGGGTGGCGAAGTATGGCGTTTGCCGTCGCGCGTATTTCTCTCCGCCTCCGCCACGGGAGGATGGGGCACGGTCGTCGGTGGATAGGACGCCCGGTTCCGTCACCAGGTTCCGGGTGGTTCCCAACCACCCCTGGCCTTCACCGAGTACGTACCCATCACGACCGTTGTGACGCTCCGTCGAGCAAGCCCAGTCGACCGCAATAAGCCGTCCCCTGAGGCAGTTTTAAGCCAACTTTGCATTTCCGCAAGAGGAAGGGGAGTTGTTCTCTCCGACCTCACGGACACCAGGAATCCCAGCAGGACAATGCTGGACATCTCCTCACGAGTGCGTGTACATGTGGAGACACTGCTAGCGGCGCAGAATGACATGGGGGTTTGCGATGCTTTTGAGCAGTACGTACCGGCTGGAAGGCCGGACGCCATGAACGCTCCGCACCCTCCGAAAGTGGCTGGAATCGATTCAACGGTTCCGGCGCCCGCACACACTGTCGCGCCCGTCGCGGCGGGTTCACCCCCGGCCGCCCCCGCACAGCCCCCGGCTCCTGCCGGCGCGGTGCTCCAGGACCGTCTCGCCGGCTGGGTCTCCGACCTCACCACCCTGCACGAACTCACCGAACGTCTGGCCCGCACGGCCACGCTCGACGAGGCGCTCCTGGAACTGCTCGGGGCCGGTGCCGCCCTGGTGGGCGCCCGGCGCGGCCTCGTCGTCCTGGAACCCGGTGACGGACTCGGCCCGGACACCACCATCGGCCTGGGCCTCGCCCGCGCCGACCTCGGCCACATCGAGACCGTCCCGCGCAGCGCCCTGTCCTACGGCCGGATCCTCGACGGGCTGCCGGGTGGCGAGGGCGGCATCGCCGAACCCGACCTGTTCGCCGAGGAGGGGCTCGATCCGCGCCACCGCGCGGTCGCGGCCCGCCTCGGCTACGCCGCCAGCTACACCCTCCCCCTGACCACCGACCCGGCCGGCCGTCTCGGCGCCGCCGTGTGGCTCTACGACGAGCCCGCCGAACCGGGCGAGCGGCAGCGCCACCTCGCCGGCCTCTACGCGCGGTACGCCGCCGAGCACCTGGCCCGGCTCCTCGAACTGGAGCGCACCCGCGCGTCCATGGCCACGATGTCGGACGAGCTGCTGCCCGCACGGCTGCCCCGGGTCGCCGGTGTCCAGCTCGCCGCCCGGCACCGCACCGGCCCGCGGGGCGGCGGCGACTGGTACGACGCGCTGCCGCTGCCGGACGCCGCCCTCGGTCTCGCCGTCGGATCCGTCACCGGGTCGGGCCCCAGCGCGGTCGCCGCGATGGGGCGGTTGCGGGCGTCGCTGCGCGCGTACGCCGTGATGGAGGGGGAGGACCCGGTCGCCGTCCTGTCCGACCTGGAGCTGCTGCTGCGGCTGACCGAACCGGCCCGCTCGGCCACCGCCCTGTTCGGCTACTGCGAACCGGCCGCGCGCAAGATCACGCTGGCCGGCGCCGGGCACAGCCCGCCCCTGCTGATCGGACAGCGCCGCACGGAGTTCGTCGAGACCTCCGTCTCCGCCCCGCTGGGCATGCTCGCCTGCTGGGAGGCACCGAGCGTGGAGATCCTCGCCGAGCCGGGAGAGACGGTTCTGCTCTACACCGACGGGCTGCTGCACCGCACCGGCGAGGCCACGGACCGCGCCTTCGCCCGGCTGCACGCGGCAGCGGCCGGCGTGCCGCGGGCCCTGCGCGGGGACCCCGGCACGATCGCCGACCACGTCCTGCGCAGCGTGCTGCCGGACGGGCTGGACGCGGCGGACGGTGCGGAGGACGTCGTCCTGCTGGCGGTCCGGTTCGAGTAACGCTCCTCGTCATCGCCCTGGGGCCCCTTCCGCGCCGCCGTACAGTGGACGGTGGTCCAGTGGCGTATCGAGGAGGATGACCGTGGCCGAGGAGCTCACACCGGCGACCCCGGACGAGAGCGAAGAGCCGATCAAGCAGCGGAAGAACGGACTGTACCCGGGCGTGTCCGACGAGCTGGCCGAGAACATGAAGAGCGGCTGGGCCGACACCGAGCTGCGTGACCTCGAGCCCATCCCCCAGGCCGCGGAGACCGCCGCCCGCCGGGCCGCGCTCTCCGCGCGCTTCCCTGGTGAGCGTCTGGTGATCCCCGCGGGCAACCTGAAGACCCGCTCGAACGACACCGAGTACGCCTTCCGGGCCTCCGTCGAGTACGCCTACCTCACCGGCAACCAGACCGAGGACGGCGTCCTCGTCCTGGAGCCCAAGGACGAGGGCCACGAGGCGACCATCTACCTCCTGCCGCGTTCCGACCGGGAGAACGGCGAGTTCTGGCTGGACGGCCAGGGCGAGCTGTGGGTCGGCCGCCGGCACTCCCTCACCGAGGCCGGGCAGCTGTACGGCATCCCCGCCTCCGACGTGCGCGAGCTGGCCGGCGCCCTGCGCGAGGCCACCGGTCCGGTGCGGGTCGTGCGCGGTTACGACGCCGGCATCGAGGCGGCCCTGACCGACAAGGTCACCGCCGAGCGCGACGAGGAGCTGCGTGTCTTCCTCTCCGAGGCGCGCCTGGTCAAGGACGAGTTCGAGATCGGCGAGCTGCAGAAGGCGGTCGACTCGACCGTGCGCGGCTTCGAGGACGTCGTGAAGGTCCTCGACAAGGCCGAGGCGACCTCCGAGCGGTACATCGAGGGCACCTTCTTCCTCCGCGCGCGCGTCGAGGGCAACGACGTCGGCTACGGCACGATCGCCGCGGCCGGGCCGCACGCCTGCACGCTGCACTGGGTGCGCAACGACGGCGCTGTGCGCTCGGGCGAGCTGCTGCTGCTCGACGCGGGTGTGGAGACGCACACGTACTACACGGCCGACGTGACGCGCACGCTGCCGATCAACGGCCGGTTCAGTGAGATCCAGCGCAAGATCTACGACGCCGTGTACGAGGCCCAGGAGGCCGGGATCGCGGCGGTGAAGCCCGGGGCGAAGTACCGCGACTTCCACGACGCCGCGCAGCGGGTCCTGGCCGAGCGGCTCGTCGAGTGGGGCCTGGTCGAGGGGCCCGTGGAGCGGGTGCTGGAACTCGGGCTTCAGCGGCGCTGGACGCTGCACGGGACCGGGCACATGCTGGGCATGGACGTGCACGACTGTGCGGCGGCGCGGGTCGAGACGTACGTCGACGGCACGCTGGAGCCGGGGATGTGCCTCACCGTCGAGCCCGGTCTGTATTTCCAGGCCGACGACCTGACCGTGCCGGAGGAGTACCGGGGCATCGGCGTGCGCATCGAGGACGACATTCTCGTCACCGAGGACGGCAACCGGAATCTCAGTGCGGCGCTGCCTCGGCGTTCTGACGAGGTCGAGGCGTGGATGGCCGCCCTCAAGGGCTGAGTTCCGGATGCGGGTGGGTGGGGGCTGGTCGCGCCCTCGCGGCGGAGCCGCACAGTGACTCAGCCCCGCGCCCCTGAGCGGGCGTCCAGCACCCCGCGCCCGCCCGCCTGGACGTGGCGCAGCCCCGTGTGTTCGGTGGACCGGCCGATCGCGCCGAGTTCCCTACGGAGCCGGGCGGTGGGTTCGCCGGTGCGGCGAGCCGTGGCGGCCATCGCCGTGAGGCCGGGCAGCTGGGCCCGGGCCGACCAGCTGGCCGACCAGGGCGTCGACGGCGGCCCGGGCGAGCGCCTCGTCCTCGGGGTCGTTGCCGTGCTGCGTTCCCGTCATGGCACCGGGACTGTAGGGACGCCCCCCGTCAGGGACATGAGGCCCGGCTGTGTGCCCGCTGTGAAGGAGCCGGGAGCGTCCGACCGGTCGGTCAAGAAACAGCAGGTCAGCGGTAGTTGACGTATGAGATCATGGCCGACCTTGCCGGGCCGACTCGGGGAACGGGCGCGATCACCATGAAGAACGTTCAGACGGCGCTGACCATGCAGGACGCCATCCTCACCCTGCAGAAGTACTGGAGCGACAACGGCTGCATGATCACGCAGCCACTGAACACCGAGGTCGGAGCCGGTACGGCCAACCCGGCCACGGCACTGCGGGTGCTCGGTCCCGAGCCGTGGAGCGTCGCCTACGTGGAGCCGAGCGTGCGGCCGGACGACTCGCGCTACGGCGAGAACCCCAACCGGCTCCAGACCCACACGCAGTTCCAGGTGATCCTCAAGCCCGACCCGGGCAACCCGCAGGAGCTGTACCTGGGCAGCCTGCGCGCCCTGGGTGTCGACCTGAACGCGCATGACGTGCGGTTCGTCGAGGACAACTGGGCCTCGCCCGCGCTCGGCGCCTGGGGGCTGGGCTGGGAGGTCTGGCTGGACGGCATGGAGATCACCCAGTTCACCTACTTCCAGCAGGTCGGCGGTGTCGCCCTGGACCCGGTGTCGGTGGAGATCACGTACGGCCTCGAACGCATCCTGATGAACCTCCAGGGCGTGTCCCACTTCAAGGACATCGCCTACGCACCGGGCATCACCTACGGCGAGGTGTTCGGGCAGAACGAGTACGAGATGAGCCGCTACTACCTCGACGACGCCGACATCGACACCAACCACCGGCTGTTCGACTCGTATGCGGCCGAGGCCCGGCGCCTGCTGGACCTGGAGCTGCCGGTCCCGGCGTACACGTACGTGCTGAAGTGCAGCCACACCTTCAACGTGCTCGACGCCCGCGGTGCGATCAGCACCACCGAGCGGGCCAAGGCGTTCTCACTGATGCGCGGGCTGACGCACGAGACGGCCAAGCTGTGGGAGCGGCGGCGCGCCGCGCTGGAGCACCCGCTCGGGCTGGCACCGGCGCCGGCTCCGGCCGAGCGGGCCATGCTGCCCAAGGTGCCCGGCGTCGAGACGCTGCTCTTCGAGATCGGCGTGGAGGAACTGCCCTACGCCGACGTCCCCGCCACCACCGAGGCGGTGCGCGAGTCGGTCACCGCCAAGCTCGCCGCGACCCGGCTGGGGCACGGCGCGATCAACGTCATGGCCACGCCGCGCCGCATCGTGATCACGGTCGACGGTGTGCAGCCCCGCGAACGGGACACCATGCGGACCGTGCGCGGACCCAAGGTCGCCGCCGCCTACAAGGACGGCGCCCCCACTCCCGCGCTGCTCGGCTTCGCCCGCAGTCAGGGGGCAGAGGCGTCGGACGTACGGGTCGTCGAGGCCAACGGGGTCGAGTACGTGGCGCTCACCCGCCACGAGGAGGGGCGCCCTGCCGTCGAGGTGCTCTGCGAGCTGCTGGCCGAGGTCGTCTCAGGGCTGCGGGCCGGGCGCAACATGCGCTGGAGCGACCCGGGGTTGTCGTTCTCACGTCCTGTGCGCTGGTTGCTCGCGCTGCTGGGCCGTACTCCCCTGCCCGTGGTGGTCTCCTCGCTCTCCGCGGGCGACACCACGCGGGTGCAGCGGCAGGCTCCCTACCCGGAGGTCCGGGTGACCTCGGCCGAGGGCTACCCGCACTTCCTGCACATGCACGGCATCCTGCTCGACCGCGAGGCCCGGCGGGGAGCCGTCGTGCGTGGCGCCCTGGAGGCGGCGGCCGAGGTGGGCGGGCGCGTCGACGTGGAGGGCCAGGCCGGGCTGATCGACGAGATCACCGACATCCTGGAGTTCCCGTACGCCGTGCGGGGATCGTTCGACGAGCGCTACCTCGAACTGCCCGCGAGCGTGCTGACCACCGTGATGCGCAAGCACCAGCGCTATCTGCCGGTGCTGGACGGCGAGCGGCTCATGCCGCACTTCGTGACCTTCGCCAACGCCCTGTGTGACGACGACGTGGTGCGGGCGGGCAACGAGGCGGTCCTGCGGGCCCGTTACGAGGACGCCGCCTTCTTCTGGCGGGCGGACCTGAAGGTGGCGCCGGAGGAGTTCCGGCGGCGGCTGGACAAGCTGACCTTCGAGGACCGGCTCGGCACGGTCGCCGACCGCGCCGTCCGGCTCGCCTCCCTCGCCCAGGACCTGGCCGGACGCGCCGGGCTCCCGGAGGAGTCGGTGGAGGTCGTACGGCGGGCCGGTGCGCTGGCCAAGTTCGACCTGGCGTCGCAGATGGTGATCGAGTTCTCCGGGCTGGCCGGGGTCATGGCGGAGGAGTACGCCCGCCGGGCCGGCGAGTCGCCGGAGGTCGCCCGGGCGCTGGCCGAGATGGAGCTGCCGCGCTCCGCCGGTGGCGCCCTGCCGACCGGGGACGCGGGTGCCGTGCTGTCGCTGGCCGACCGGTTCGACCTGGTCACGGGCATGTTCCTGATCGGTGCGGCACCGACCGGGAGTTCCGACCCGTACGGGGTGCGCCGGGCCGCGATCGGGCTGCTCAACGTGCTGCGGAACCTGCCCGCCGTGGCCGGGGTCCGGGTGAGCGAGGGGCTGCGCGCGGCGGCCGTGCGGTACGCCGCGCAGGGCGTCGAGGTGCCGGCCGAGCGGGTCGCCGAGGCTGCCGAGCTCATCACCCGGCGCTATGAGCAGCAGCTCACGGACGCCGGGCACGAGCACCGGCTCGTACAGGCGGTACTGGTGTGGGCCGACCGTCCCGCCCATGGCGATCGGACGCTGGCCACACTGGAGCGGCATGTGGGCAGCGAGGCGTTCGAGGCGCTCGCCGCCGCGTTCCAGCGGGTGGTGCGCATCCTGCCCGAGGGCGGTGTCGAGGCAGCGGATGTGTCCCTGCTGACCGCGCCCGCCGAACTCCGTCTCGCCGAGAGCGCGCAGGCCGTACGCGAGGCCCTGCGGGGGCGGGAGGACGATCTCGGCGCTCTGATCGAGGTATCCGCCCCACTGGTCGAGGCGATCGGCACCTTCTTCGACGAGGTGCTGGTGATGGACCCCGACCCGGCGATCCGGGCGGCGCGGCTGGCACTGCTGACGGACGTGGCGGGGCTGCGGCTGGCACTGCTGACGGACGTGGCGGGGCTGGCCCGTACGACGGTGGACTGGGGCGCGCTGTAGGGGATCGGACGACGGGTCACGGGCGGTGTTTCACGTGAAACACCGCCCCGCCGGGGTGGTCAGTGTCAGACCGCCATCAGCGGGGCGCCGGAACGCCACTTCAGGACCTTGTCGAAGCTCACCACGGCTCCGCCCCGGCCCGGCTTGTTGCCGATGTGGACGTGGTCGGCGAGTTCCTCGATGAGGCACAGCCCCCTGCCGTTCTCCGCGTCGGAGTGCGCGGGACGGATCGCCGGACGGGACCGGCCGGCGGAGGCAGCGGGGAATCCCGGGCCCGCGTCGGCGACCTCGATCCGGCACTTCTCGCCGTCGAGGTACGCGGTGACCCGGTACGCCTCCGAGCCGGGACCGCGCCCGGTGTCCCCACCGTGCTCCACGGCGTTCGCGCACGCCTCGCTGAGGGCGACGGAGAGGTCGTAGGAGATGTCCGGGTCGACGCCCGCGGTCTCCATCGTGCCGAGCAGCAGGCGGCGGGCGAGCGGCACGCTCGCAGCTTCGCGCCGCAGATGGAGTGACCACCAAATGCTCATGCTCCAGCCTCCTGGCTGCGGCTCGACATACCGTTACGTATTGCCCTCAGTGGCCGTGTGTAAGCGTGAAGTCGACGTGAGGCCGCCCATACGGCGGATGCGCGCTGGTCCTGATCGGTGTATGCGGGGGCAGCATCGGCGCATCCGGGGGCGCGCGGGGCAGAGCGTGACGTTCCGGTCGTACGGCATCTTGTGGACCTGCCGCACGCGGCCTTCGGAGCCAGTGCGATGATGAGCCCGCCATGACTGCCCCCCACGTGCGCGCGACGCGCTCCGGACACACGCTCCGGATTCTGCGGGCCGCGGTGTTCGCCGCGGTCTGCGTCGTGCTGGCCGGGGCAGGTCACGCGCTCGCCTCCTGCGACGGCATTCCGCTGTGGACGCTGGGCGCCGGGTTCCTCGGGGTGGTCGCGGTGGCGGCTCCGCTCGCGGGGCGTGTGCGCTCGCTGGCGGGGATCACGGCGCTGCTGGCGGTCGGCCAGACGGTGTTGCACACGCTGTTCGGCCTCGGCCAGCACGGTCCGGCCGCCGTCGCGGCCTCGGCACCGGCGGGCGGAAGCGACGCCGCGCTGGTCCAGCAGGCCGCACGGTTCGTGTGCGGCACGACGGCGGCGGCGATCAGCCCGGCGCAGGCTCACAGGATCCTCACCGAAGCCCGGATCCAGCCGTCCACGGGGACGCACACGCATCTGGCCGCGGACGCCATGTCCGGCTCATCGGCCTCGCTGTGGCCGTCCCTGCCCATGCTGCTCGGTCACGTCCTCGCGGCGCTCGCCGCCGGCTGGCTGCTGCGGCACGGCGACCTGGCCCTGCTGCGGCTCACCGAACTGTCGGCGCAGGGTGTCACCGAGGGGGCGCTCGTGCGTTCCCTGCGAGCCGCCCTCGCGCTGGTACGCGCCTTGCGCGCCGGGCTCCCGGGAGCCCCGGAGGCACGTCCGCGCCCGGCGCGCGCCGCACGGCCCGCGCCCCCGATGCCTCGCACCACGGCACTCCAGCACACGGTGATCCGGCGCGGCCCGCCGGCCACCACGGCTTCCGCAGCCGCACTCGCCCTCGCCGCCTGACGCGACGCGACCACCACCACTCCGCTCCCGCGGAGGAGGGGCCGCCGTCGTGCGGTACGCGCGTGTGCGCGCATCCCTCCTTCCCCATTCAGACCGACTCACAGCGGAGTGCTCCTTCCATGAAGGCTTCCCGTATCGTCGCGGCCGGTGCCGCCGCCGGTGTCACCGTTCTCGCCCTGTCCGCCCCCGCCTTCGCGCACGTGACCGTGCAGCCCGAGGGCACGGCCGCCAAGGGCGGCTACGCGGTCGTGGACTTCAAGGTCCCCAACGAGCGTGACGACGCCTCGACCACCAAGCTCGAGGTCAACTTCCCGACCGACCACCCGCTGGCCTCCGTCATGCCGGAGCCCATGCCCGGCTGGAAGATCGAGGTCACCAAGTCCAAGCTGGACAAGCCGCTGGAGCTGCACGGCGAGAAGATCACCGAGGCCGTCACCAAGGTCACCTGGACCGCGGACGGCAAGGGGATCGAGCCCGGCTACTTCGAGAAGTTCCCGCTCTCCGTCGGCCAGCTGCCCGAGGACACCGACCAGCTGGTCTTCAAGGCCCTGCAGACGTACTCCAACAAGGAGGTCGTCCGCTGGATCGAGGTGCCGCAGGAAGGCCAGGAGGAGCCCGACAACCCGGCCCCGGTGCTGGAGCTGTCCGCCGCCTCCGAGGACGGGCACCACGACTCGGCGGCCGGTGAGGACTCCGGCTCCAAGTCGGCCGAGAAGGCCTCCGCCGACACCGCCGCCTCCGACTCCTCCGACGACACCGACACCACCGCCCGCGTTCTGGGCATCGTCGGCATCGTGGTCGGCGCGGCGGGTGTGGCCTACGGCGTGCTCGCCGGGCGTCGGCGCACCAGCGCCTGAGCTTGCTTCCGTTGCCGGTGCGCACCGGATCCCCGCCCCGTGCGGGGGCACCCGGTGCGCGCCGGGTCACCGACATCTGGGACATTTTTCTATGCGCACCAAGACCTTCGCCGCGGCCGTTCTGCTCGCCGCCGCCTCTCTGACCCTGACCGCCTGCGGCAGCGGCGACGACAGCGACAAGCCCGTCTCCGTGGTGTCGGAGGAGGCCGGTACCGACAAGGCCGCCACCGTTCTCGACAAGCCGTTCGAGAAGCCGGACCTGGTCCTCACCGACACGCAGGGCAAGAAGTACGACCTCCGCAAGGAGACCGCGGGCAAGCCCACGCTGATCTACTTCGGCTACACCCACTGCCCCGACGTCTGCCCGCTGACCATGAACAACATCGCCGTCGCCAAGAAGCAACTGCCCAAGGCCGAGCAGGACGAGCTGCGCGTGGTCTTCGTCACCACTGACCCCAAGCGCGACACCTCGGCCGAGCTCGGCAAGTGGCTCAAGGGCATCGACTCCAGTTTCGTCGGTCTCACCGGCGACTTCGCGACCATCCAGGCCGGCGCCCGCACCCTGGGCATCTCCATCGAGCCGACCAAGAAGGACAAGAACGGCAAGCTTGTCTCCGAGCACGGCACCCAGGTCATCGCGTTCTCCCCGAAGACCGACGGCGGCTACGTGCTCTACGGCGAGGACGCCACCGTCGACGACTACACCAAGGACCTCCCCAAGATCGTCAAGGGGGAGAACCCGTGAGGCGGCGGCTCGGCCCGGCGGCCCTCGTCACAGCCGGGGCACTGGCCCTGGCCGGTTGCGGCGGCTCGGACTCGGGCGGTGGAAGCGACTCGGGCAAGGCGGAACTCTCCGTGGGTTCGGCGTACATGCCGCAGCCGGTGTCCGACGACATGGCGGCCGGTTTCCTCACCGTCACCAACAAGGGCGGTGCCGCCGACGAGCTGACCTCGGTCACCAGCGACATCGCCGGGCAGGTCACCGTGCACGAGACCGTCGACGGGGCGATGCGGGAGGTCAAGAGCCTGAAGATCCCCGCGGGCGGCCGGCTGGAGCTGAAGAGCGGCGGCGACCACCTGATGTTCGAGCAGCTGAAGAGCAAGCCGAAGGAAGGCCAGACGGTCTCCGTCGAGCTGCACTTCGCCCACTCCGACCCCGTGAAGGCCGAGATGCCGGTGAAGCCGGCGACCTACACCCCCAAGACCGGACACTGAGGGAGGGACCCCTGTGACGCAGACCTTCGCCCCCCGCGTCCGGACACTGGTGCTGCTGCTCCTGGCCGCGGCCTGCGTGCTCCTCGCCGGAGCCGGCCCGGCCTCCGCGCACGCCGCGGTGACCGGCAGCGACCCCGGGCAGGGGGCGGTGGTCGACAAGGCCCCGGCCCGGATCTCGCTCACCTTCTCCGAGCAGGTCGCGCTGTCCGACGACTCGCTGCGCGTGCTCGACCCCGAGGGCAAGCGCGTCGACACGGGCAAACCCGCCAACGTCAGCGGCACGACGTACGCCGTGCCGCTGCACTCGGGCCTGCCCGACGGCACGTACACGGTGGCCTACCAGGTCGTCTCGGCGGACAGCCATCCCGTCGCCGGCGCCTACACCTTCTCCATCGGCGCCCCCTCCAAGACGTCCGTGTCGGTCTCCGGGCAGTCGGCCGACGACGGGGTCGTGGGCTGGCTGTACGGCTTCGGGAGGTACGTGTCGTACGCCGGGTTCATCGTGATGACCGGCGGCGCCGCCTTCGTGCTGGCCTGCTGGCGGCGCGGCTCCGGGGTGCGGCCGGTGCAGCGGTTCGTCGTCTCCGGTTGGGTCGCGCTCACCGCGGCGACCCTCGCCCTGCTGCTTCTGCGCGGCTCCTTCACGGGCTCCGGGAAGGTCGCCGACGTCTTCGACCTGTCCCTGCTCGGGCAGGTGCTCCAGACCAAGACCGGCGCGGCCCTGGTCTCCCGGCTGCTGCTGCTCGCCGCGGCGGCCCTGTTCATCGCCGTGCTCTTCGGTGCGTACGACAAGCGTGAGGACGCCCAGGAGAAGCGGGACCTCACCTTCGGTCTCTCGATCGGCGGCGTCGTCGTGGCGGCCGGGCTCGCGGCGAGCTGGGCGATGTCCGAGCACGCCTCGGTCGGTCTCCAGGCGGGCATCGCCATGCCGGTCGACGTACTGCACCTGCTGGCCGTCGCCGCCTGGCTCGGCGGACTGGGCGCGCTCCTGATCGCCCTGTACCGCGCGCCCGCCGACACACCCGTCGACGCCCCCGCCGTCCACCGCTTCTCCCGCCTCGCCTTCAGCAGCGTCCTCGCCCTGATCGCGACCGGGACGTACCAGTCCTGGCGCCAGCTCGGCTCCTGGTCGGCCTTCACCGACACCCGCTACGGCCAGCTCCTCCTGGCCAAGATCGGCCTCGTGGTCGTCCTGGTCGGGGTCGCGTGGATCTCGCGCCGGTGGACGGGACGGCTGGCGGAGACGGTACCGGCAGAAGCAGCGGCGGTACGGGAGAAGGAACGGGTCGGCGCGAGGGCGGATGGCGCCGGTGCCGCGGACGCCTCCGTCGAGAGCGAGGATGACGTCGATCGCGAGGATGACGGCGACCGCGAGGGCGACGGCAACGGCGACAGTGGTCTCGGCACCGGCGCTCACGAGCAGCCCGGCCCCGAGCCCGCCGACGCCGAACGCGCCGCGCAGCTCGCCCGGCAGCAGGCCGCCCGCGACGCCGCGCGGCAGAAGCGGATGAGAGACGCGGACCCCAACCGCTTCGGGCTGCGGCGCTCCGTGCTGGCCGAGGCAGGCATCGCGGTCGTGCTGCTCGCCGTCACCACCGTCCTGACACAGACCGAGCCGGGACGCACCGAGCAGGAGGCCAAGGCAGCCACCTCGGCCTCCGCATCCTCCACCGCCGACACCGGCGCATCCGGGGCGCTGACCCTGAACATGCCGTTCGACACCGGCGGCCAGGACGGCAAGGGCATCGTCACCATCGACGTCGACCCCGCACGCGTGGGCGACAACGAGATGCACGTCTACGTCGAGCGGCCCAACGGCCGGGCCTTCGACATCCCCGAGGTGAAGGTCGAGTTCACCCTGAAAGCCAAGGACATCGGGCCCCTGCCCGTCGTCCCCGACCACATCGCTACCGGACACTGGTCGGCGAACGGAGTGCAGATCCCCATGGCCGGCGACTGGCAGGTCGACGTGACCGTGCGGACCTCCGACATCGACGAGGTGACCGTCTCCAAGAACGCTCAGATCGGCTGAACGACCATGCCTGACCAGTCCCTTCCGAAGGCCCGCACCCCGGAGGCCTCCACCGGGGAGCGCGAAGCGGCCTCCGCCCACGAGGGCATCTCGCGGCGGCGGCTGCTCGGCACCGCCGGTGCCACCGGGCTCGTCCTCGGCACGGCGGGCGCCGCCGGGGGCTACGCCGCCGCTCCCTCCGAAGCCGCCGCTCCGCTCACCTCGCTCGGCACCGACCGGTCGATGTTTCACGGGAAACATCAGCCCGGCATCACCGACGGCCTCCAGGCCCGCGGCCACCTCGTCGCCTTCGACCTGGCGGCGGGCGCCGGCCGCAAGAAGGCCGCCGCTCTGCTCCGCCGCTGGTCGGAGACGGCCCGGCGGCTGATGGCGGGCGAGCCGAGCACCCATGACGACACCGACGTGGCCCGCGACGCCGGACCCTCGTCGCTGACGATCACCTTCGGCTTCGGCCACAGCTTCTTCGCCCGCACGGGTCTGGAGAAGCAACGCCCGACCGCCCTCGACCCGCTGCCCGAGTTCTCCTCCGACCACCTCGACAGGAGCCGCAGCAACGGTGATCTGTGGGTGCAGATCGGCGCCAATGACGCCCTGGTCGCCTTCCACGCCCTGCGCGCGATCCAGAAGGACGCGGGCCGGGCCGCCAAGGTCCGCTGGCAGATGAACGGCTTCAACCGCTCACCGGGCGCCACTTCCCACCCCATGACGGCCCGGAACCTGATGGGCCAGATCGACGGCACCCGCAATCCGAAACCGAGCGAGGCCGACTTCGACCAGCGCATCTTCGTCCCCGATAAGGGCGAACCGGCCTGGATGGCGAACGGCTCCTACGCCGTCGTACGCCGGATCCGCATGCTTCTCGACGACTGGGAGCAGCTCTCCCTCAAGGCGCAGGAGGACGTGATCGGGCGCCGCAAGTCCGACGGGGCTGCGCTGTCCGGGGGCACCGAGACCACCGCGATGGACCTGGAGAAGACGGACGCCAAGGGCAACCTGGTCGTCCCGATCAACTCCCACGCCCGCATCACCCGGCCCGACCAGAACGGCGGCGCGGCGATGCTCCGCCGCCCGTTCTCCTTCCACGACGGCATCGACACCGACGGTGTGCCCGACGCGGGTCTGCTCTTCATCTGCTGGCAGGCCGATCCGCTGCGCGGGTTCGTGCCGGTGCAGCGCAAGCTCGACCGCGGCGACGCCCTGTCGCAGTTCATCCGGCACGAGTCGAGCGGGCTGTTCGCGGTTCCGGGCGGAGCCGCGGAAGGTGAGTACGTGGGGCAGAAGTTGCTGGACGGGTGACAGTTCTCCTCTGCACGGGCTTGTGGGGGATGTCGTTTCCGCGGGCCCATTAGGGTGAGGTCATGCCAGCGAGCTATGCGTATCTCGGCCCCGAGGGCACCTTCACCGAAGTCGCCCTGCGCACGCTTCCCGAGGCCGCCACCCGGGAGCTCATCCCGTACGTGTCCGTCCAGTCCGCGCTCGACGCGGTACGCGCCGGCGAGGCCGAGGCCGCGTTCGTGCCGATCGAGAACTCCGTCGAGGGCGGCATCACCACCACCCTCGACGAGCTGGTCGCCGGCGCCCCGCTGATGATCTACCGCGAGGTGCTGCTGTCGATCACCTTCGCGCTGCTGGTCCGCCCGGGCACGAAGCTGTCGGACATCAAGACCGTCTCCGCCCACCCGGCCGCGCAGCCGCAGGTGCGCAACTGGCTGAAGAAGCATCTCCCGGACGCGCACTGGGAGTCGGCCGCCTCGAACGCGGACGCCGCCCGGCTGGTCCAGGAGGGCCAGTACGACGCCGCCTTCGCGGGTGAGTTCGCGGCCGCCCGCTACGGCCTGGAGGCACTGGAGACCGAAATCCACGACGCGGAGAACGCCCAGACACGGTTCGTGCTGGTCGGCCGGCCCGCCCGGCCCGCGGCGCCGACCGGGGCGGACAAGACCTCGGTCGTGCTGTGGCAGCGCGACGACCACCCCGGCGGTCTGCGCGACCTGCTGGGCGAGTTCGCCACCCGCGGCATCAACCTGATGCTGCTCCAGTCCCGGCCCACCGGCGCGGGCATCGGCAACTACTGCTTCTGCATCGACGCCGAGGGCCACATCTCCGACCGCCGGGTGGCCGAGGCCCTGATGGGCCTGAAGCGGATCTGCCTCCAGGTGCGCTACCTCGGCTCCTACCCGCGCGCGGACATGCAGCCGGGGGATGTCCAGCCACCGCGGCCGGGCACCTCCGACGACGAGTTCGTGGGGGCGGCGGACTGGGTCGCGCGGTGCCAGGACGGACGCTTCTAGGCCGGTCGTACCTGCTGATTGTCGTTATCCACAGGAGTTATCCACAGGTCCGCTTCTCGACCTGGGGACAAGTCGACAACAAAGCAGGAGTCGGTCGACAAATCGCCCCACAGGCCCCCGATGGGCCCATCCTCATGCAGGTCACCCTTCGTCCACCGTTTCCCTTTGTGTAACCCTTCTGGGTGACCACTTTCCACTCCAACGTGAGGATAAAGCGGGTTTGCACCGGGAATTCCAAGGGGCGGCCAGGCCTTCCGGAGTGATCAATTCCGAAGTCCACAGATCTTCCACACAGCCTGTGGATAACTCTTCGGAAGCCTGGACCCCTGTGGACAACCTTGGCCCAAGTCCCGCTCCCCGCAAGGGATTCCCGTCAATGCGACGCCCTGCGGATGCATCGTGGTGGGGACGGGCGGCCGTTTGATTGACACCGCACGTAAGCCGCCCATAACGGGACGTATGCCACGCCGGCAATAGTGAGTCGTGGGCGGTCATCCCGCACCGGTAGCCTTGGGCGCGTGATTGACCTTCGCCTGCTCCGTGAGGACCCCGACCGTGTGCGCGCGTCGCAGCGCGCCCGTGGAGAGGACGTCGCGCTCGTCGACGCCCTCCTGTCTGCCGACGAGCGGCGCAGGTCGTCCGGCGTCCGCTTCGACGAGCTGCGCGCCGAGCAGAAGGCGCTCGGCAAGCTCATCCCCAAGGCGGCAGGCGACGAGAAGGCCGAGCTGCTGAAGAAGGCGGGCCAGCTCGCCGCCGACGTCAAGGCGGCCGACGCGGACCGCGACGCGGCCGCGACCGAGACCCAGGAGCTGCTCCAGAGGCTCGGCAACCTCGTCCACCCGGACGTGCCCGTGGGCGGCGAGGAGGACTTCGTCACGCTGGAGACGCACGGCACGATCCGCGACTTCGCCGCCGAGGGCTTCGAGCCCAAGGACCACCTGGCACTCGGCCAGATCCTCGGCGCGATCGACGTCGAGCGGGGTGCCAAGGTCTCCGGTTCGCGCTTCTACTTCCTGACGGGCGTGGGCGCGCTTCTGGAGCTCGCCCTGGTGAACGCGGCGATGGCGCAGGCCACCGCGGCCGGCTTCACCCCGATGCTGACCCCGGCGCTGGTCCGCCCCCAGTCCATGGCGGGCACGGGCTTCCTCGGCCAGGCCGCCCAGGACGTCTACCACCTCGCCGACGACGACCTCTACCTGGTCGGCACGTCCGAGGTGCCGCTCGCGGCGTACCACATGGACGAGATCCTGGACGCCGACCGCCTGCCCCTGCGCTACGCGGGCTTCTCGCCCTGCTTCCGCCGCGAGGCCGGCTCGCACGGCAAGGACACCCGGGGCATCTTCCGTGTGCACCAGTTCGACAAGGTCGAGATGTTCTCCTACGTCGCTCCCGAGGACTCGCAGGCCGAGCACCAGCGCCTGCTGGAGTGGGAGAAGCAGTGGCTGACCTCGCTGGAGCTGCCGTACCGCGTGATCGACGTGGCGAGCGCCGACCTGGGTGCCTCGGCCTCCCGCAAGTTCGACTGCGAGGCGTGGATCCCGACCCAGGGCAAGTACCGCGAGCTGACTTCGACCTCGGACTGCACCGAGTTCCAGTCCCGCCGCCTGTCGATCCGCGTCCGTGACGGCAAGCAGGTCCGGCCGCTGGCCACGCTCAACGGCACGCTGTGCGCCGTCCCGCGCACGATCGTGGCGATCCTGGAGAACCACCAGCAGGCCGACGGTTCGGTGCGCGTGCCCGAGGTGCTGCGTCCGTACCTGGGCGGCCGGGAGGTCCTGGAGCCGGTGGCCAAGTGAGCGACACGGCCCCCTCGGGCGGCTTCCCGTACAAGCTGGTCGCCACCGATCTCGACGGGACGCTGCTGCGTTCCGACGACTCGGTGTCGCCCCGCACCCGTGACGCGCTCGCCGCCGCCACGGCGGCGGGCGCCGCGCACATCGTCGTCACCGGCCGCGCGGTCCCCTGGACCCGGCACATCCTCGACGACCTCGGCTACCAGGGCCTGGCCGTCTGCGGCCAAGGCGCGCAGGTGTACGACGCCGGCGCCCGCCGCCTGCTGACCTCGGTCACGCTGGACCGGCAGCTGGCCGGGGTGGCGCTGGCCAAGATCGAGGCGGAGGTCGGCCCGCTGCACCTGGCCGCGAGCCGCGACGGCCTCGACGGCGAGGTGCTGGTGGGCCCGGGCTACGCGGTCACGGGTGCCCTGCCCGCCACGCCGTTCACGGACGCGTCGGACCTGTGGACCGCGCCACTGAACAAGCTGTACATCCAGCACCCGACGCTGAGCGACGACGAGCTCTGCGAGGCGGCCACGCGCACCGCCGGCGGTTTCGTCACCGTCACGATGGCGGGCAAGGGCATCGTCGAGCTCCTCCCCCTGGGGCTGTCCAAGGCGACGGGGCTGTCCCTGGCGGCCCGCCGGCTCGGGCTGAAGGCGGCAGACACGATCGCCTTCGGTGACATGCCCAACGACATACCGATGTTCGCCTGGGCCTCCTACGGCGTCGCCATGGCGGACGCCCACGAGGAGCTGAAGGCGGTGGCCGACGAGGTGACGTCCTCCCACGACGAGGACGGCATCGCCGTGGTGCTGGAGCGACTGCTGGGCTGAACCCCGGGCCCGGTGGTCAGGGCCCGGCGATCAGGGTTCGATACTCAAGGCCCGATACTCAGGGCCCGATGGTGCTCGGCGGAGGATGCACGGATCGAACGTGCGCGGGCCTTCCGACCCGACCACGGTTCAGCAAACCGGTGCCTTACCACTCGGCCAATCCTCCGGGTGGGCGGCCCACGCGATGTGCGATTCGCGTGCTCGAAGCGGCCGCCCCGGGCAGCTCCCCGTGTGGGGCGGGTTCGACGGAGGCTAGTGACTACTCCGGATCCCGCCGCGGGCTGCCCTGAAGGGAGCTGGACGTACTGCCGTGCATGGACATCGTCCCGCTCCTCTCCCCGCTCGTGGCGCCGGGCTCCTCACCCGGCGTGACGACAACCACTGTGCCCGCCGGGCGAATTGGACGCCACTGATTAAATCGGCGGCGGATCGGCGGCCTTCCGGCTACTTCCTGCGCCATCTGCGCCGCCGGACCTTGCTGAAGAACCAGCCCGCAGGAGGCTCGTCGGAGCGCCAGGGTTGCGGCTCCGGTTCCTCCCTGCGCCACTTCGCGGCGAGCATCCGGGCACGGGCGGACGGCTCGGAGGTCCCGGCGGAGCGTATGAAGTCCTCGTCCAGTACGACGTCCTCGAAGTCGTCCCTCTCGCTCGCCATCCCCGCCCTCCCAGCCGGTCAACTCCCGTTGCGCTTCCCCTGCATCCCGTTCGCCCAGTGTGCCCTGACAGAGGTGAAGCCTCCGTCAGGGCCGGGGCACGTCACTCCTCGCCGGCGAGCGTCAGGGAGCGCAGCTTCTGTCCGGCGTACCAGGTGGCCAGCACCGTGACGGCCACCAGCAGCACCGTCGCCGTGGTCAGGCCCACGTCGGAGGAGACCAGGTCCCCTCCGGACACCTTCTGGGCCACGGCCAGCGACCATTGCTGGACGCTCAGCGTGCGCGCGCCCGGCACCAGGGAGCCGAACAGGGCCTCCCAGACCAGCGCGTAGACGAGCCCGAACACGACCGCGTGCCGGGAGACCGTGCCGAGCAGCAGGAACAGTGCCGCGTACGCGATGGACGCCACCAGCGCGGCCACCGTATAGGCGACGGCGACCTGCTGGCCGTTGCCGTTCAGGATGAATCCGGCGATGAGCGTCGGCACCGCCGAGAACACCATGGTCACCGCGATCGCGACGATCAGCTTGGTGAAGATGATGGTCGGCCGTTTGATCGGCTTGGACAGCAGGTACACCACCGAGCCGTCGTCGATCTCCGGGCCGATCGCGCCGGTGCCGGCGATCACGCCGATGATCGGCACCATCGTGGCTAGGGCGAGCCCGCCCAGCAGGTCGGACGCCGTCTGGTCGTCCGCCCCGGCCAGGCCGCGCACCGCCACCGCGATCACGATCAGCAGCATGGGCAGGGCGCCGAGGATGAGGGCACGGCGCCGGCCGAGCAGAGCCCGGTAAGTGAGCCGGGCGACTGTGGGGTCGTACATCAGGGCCTCCTACGCCGCGACGAGGTACGAGAAGACGGACTCGAGGGACTCGTCGGACGGCGAGACCGTGAGCAGCCGGATGCCGTGGTCCCTGGCCACCCGCGGCAGCAGGGCCGTGAAGCGGCCGAAGTCGACGGCCTGGATGCGCAGCGCGCCCTCGGCGAGGTCGACCTCGATGCCGGCCGTCGACGGGTCGGCGATCAGCGCGGCCGCGAGGGCGCGGTCGTCGCTGGAACGCACCAGGTAGCGGTGCGGCCGGTCGGTCATCAGGCGGCGGATCTTACGGAAGTCACCGCTGGCCGCGTGCCGGCCGGCGACGACGACCTCGATGTGCCAGGCGAGTTGCTCGACCTCTTCGAGGATGTGGGACGAGAACAGCACCGTGCGGCCCTCGTCGCCCATGCGGCGCAGCAGGTCCATCAGCTGCATGCGCTGGCGCGGGTCCATGCCGTTGAACGGCTCGTCCAGCAGGAGCAGGGAGGGATCGTGGACCAGGGCGGAGGCCATCTTCACGCGCTGGCGCATGCCCTTGGAGTACGTCTGGATCTTGCGGTCCTGGGCGTACTCCATCTCGACCGTGGCGAGCGCCTTCTGGGCCGCCTTGGCGCCCAGACCGTGCAACTCCGCGTTGGCCAGGACGAACTCCTTCCCCGTGAGGAAGTCGTACATCGCCTCCCGCTCGGGCACGACGCCGATGTGCTTGTAGATCTGCTCGTTGCGCCACACGGCCTGGCCGTCGAGGGTGACCGTGCCGGTGGAGGGGGCCAGGAAGCCGCCCATCATGTTGATGAGGGTGGACTTGCCGGCGCCGTTCGGGCCGAGCAGGCCCGTGACGCCGGGGCCGATGGTCATGGTGATGTCGTTGACGGCGACCACGTTGCCGAACCAGCGGGAGACGTGGTCGATGGAGAGCGTGGTCACAGTCCCACCTTCTTGTAGCGGCGCATCAGGAGGCCGTAGCTCGCCGCGATCAGGCCCAGGGCGACGACGACGTAGACGACGCCCTCGGCGGTGCTCGGGCCCACCCCGCTGGGGGAGGCGGAGGTCGCGCCCAGGAACGCGGACTGCACACCGTCGACGATCGTGATCGGCGAGAACAGCCCGATCCACGGCACGGCGTCGCCGCTGCCCTGGGCGTCGGCGATGGCCTGGAGGGTGGAGACCGCGCCGTAGGTGATGGTCAGCACGGCGATCACGGCCGCGATGCCGAAGCCGCGGCGCGGGGTGAAGGACGCGATGACCAGGCCGATTCCGGCGAACAGCAGTGAGAGCAGTGCCACGGAGACCAGTCCCTGTGCGAATCCCTTGGTCTGGTCGGCGAAGTCCAGCTCGGCCAGCAGTGCGCCCACATAGAGCACGAGCAGGGGAGCGGCCGTGAGGACGAACAGCGCCGAGGCCAGCGCCGCGAACTTGGCGCGGACGTAGTCGGCGGTCTCGATGGGCCGCGAGAAGTACAGCGGAACGGTCTTGAAGCGCAGGTCGCGCGAGACCGACTGGGGTGCCTGCGAGGCGACGTACAGGCTGATGACCGCCTGCATGATGATCGCGTAGCGCGTGTAGTCCACGGGCAGGGCGTTGGCCTTGGTGGCCACCGCGACGGCGACCATGATGGCCGCGGGCACGCACATCACCACGAAGAGCAGCATCGGCAGCACCTTGGACTTCACCGAGCGGCCGAGGCCGTAGGAGCCGCGCAGGGACTGCGAGTACAGCGAGCGACGGGCGTAGGCGCGGCCGAGGCGGGGGCCGTCGTAGCCGCGGTAGCCGATGTTGTGGATGCGGGTCTGGTCACCCGGTGCCGGGGCGGGTGCCCCCGTGGAGTGCTCAACCGCCATGGCCGACCGCCTCCTTCCGCTGCTCGTTCTGGTCACTGGTCGTGAAGACCTCGGAGATGTGGTGCCGGCGCTGCTCCATGCGCACCAGGCCGAGTCCGAGGTCCGCGATCACGTCCCGGACCAGGTCGTACGTCTCCTCGCCCTGCGCGGTGAGCAGCAGGACGTGGCCGGCGCCCGGCAGGCCGCTGCCGTCCTCGACGCTCACCCCGCGCGCGTGCAGCGCCTCACGGACCGCGCGGGTACCGTCCGGGTGCTCATCGGTGTCGGTGACCTCGATCGCGAGGGTCGTGGTGGTCTGCGTGAAGTCCGTGGTGGAGCTGGAGCGCAGGAGCTTGCCGCCGTCGACGACCACGACGTGGTCGCAGGTGCGCTCCAGTTCGCCCAGCAGGTGAGAGGTGACCAGGACCGAGATGCCGAAGTCGGTGTGGATCCGGCGGATCAGGCCGAGCATCTCGTCGCGGCCGACCGGGTCGAGGCCGTTGGTCGGCTCGTCCAGGAAGACCAGCTGCGGGTCGTGGACGAGGGCCTGCGCGAGCTTGACGCGCTGCTTCATGCCGGTCGAGTAGCCGCCGATGGGACGGTAGCGCTCCTCGTACAGGCCGACGTGGCGCAGGGTGTCGGCCGTGCGCTCACGTGCGGCGGTGGGCGGCAGGCCGGACATGCGCGCCATGTGGACGACGAACTCGGTGGCCGAGACGTCCGGCGGCAGACAGTCGTGCTCGGGCATGTAGCCGACCCGCTCACGGATGTCGGCGCCCTGGGTGGCGACGTCGAGGCCGAGCACTTCGGCACGGCCCTCGGTGGCGGGGGACAGACCCAGCAGGATCTTGATCAGTGTGGACTTGCCGGCCCCGTTGGCTCCGACGAGTCCGGTCACACCGGGCCCGACGTCCACGGAGAGCCGGTCAAGCGCGGTCACCCGGGGGAACCGCTTGCTCAGGCTTTCGGTCGCGATCACAGTCACCCTTCGAAGGTAGGGGCCGTGCGCGTGGCGGTCGTCACTCCGCAGAGCTGTCTTCGGATCAGCCCTGAGTATTACGGGCCCCTAGGGGAGCTGGTTCTTGAGAGTTACCACGGCCGGGAGGCCCCTATTGACGAACTCTCTAACAACTGCCAGATTCGCCGGATGACGTTGCTGACGGGCGCGCGGGAGCGCAGGGTGCGGACCGGCGAGGTCGAGCTGTGCGTGGCCGAGCTGGGTGATGCGGGGCGGCCGACGGTCGTCCTGGTGCACGGCTACCCCGACAGCAAAGAGGTGTGGTCCGAGGTCGCCGAGCGGCTCGCCGGGCGCTTCCACGTCGTGGCCTACGACGTCCGCGGCCACGGCCGGTCGACGGCGCCGCGGCCGCTGCGGGGCGGGTTCACGCTGGAGAAGCTGACGGACGACTTCCTGGCCGTCGCGGACGCGGTGAGTCCGGACGAGCCGGTGCACCTGGTGGGGCACGACTGGGGTTCGGTGCAGGCCTGGGAGTTCACCACCGTCCCGCGCACCGAGGGCCGCATCGCCTCCTTCACGTCGATCTCCGGGCCGTCGCTGGACCACTTCGGCCACTGGATCGACAAGCGCGTGAAGCGGCCCACCCCGCGCCGGGTCGGCCAGCTCCTCGGGCAGGGCGCCCGGTCGTGGTACGTGTACCTGCTGCAGACGCCCGGGCTGCCCGAGCTGGCCTGGCGCGGCCCGCTCGGCAGGCGCTGGCCCCGGGTCCTGGAGCGCGTGGAGAAGGTGCCCCGGGGCGGCTACCCCACCTCGTCCCTGCCGTCGGACGCGGCACACGGGGCCTGGCTGTACCGGGACAACGTACGACCCCGGCTGCGCAGGCCCCGTCCGGACGCGTACGCCCACGCGCCCGTGCAGATCATCACGCCACTGCAGGACCGGTTCCTCTCGGAGCGGCTCCACGATGAACTGGATCACTGGGTTCCGCAGTTGACCCGCAGGACGATCCAGGCGGGGCACTGGATCCCGCGCACCCGCCCGGACCAGCTGGCCTCCTGGATCGACGAGTTCGTGACGTCCGTCGAGAGCGGCCGGTCCCCGGTGACGGCGAGCGGCGAGCACGCCGAGCGGTTCGGCGGACAGCTCGTGCTGGTCACCGGGGCGGGCAGCGGCATCGGACGGGCGACGGCGCTCGCGTTCGCCGAGGCCGGCGCGCGTGTGGTGGCCGTCGACCGGAACGCGGAGGCCGCGGCCCGCACCGCCGAGTCGTCCCGCCGGCTCGGCGCCCCCGACGCCTGGGCGGAGACGGTCGACGTCTCCGACGAGCAGGCCATGGAGAAGCTCGCCGAGAAGGTCACCGCCGAGTACGGAGTGGTGGACGTTCTCGTGAACAACGCCGGGATCGGGTTGTCCGGTTCCTTCTTCGACACCACGCCGGAGGACTGGAAGAAGGTCCTCGACGTGAACCTGTGGGGCGTCATCCACGGCTGCCGGCTCTTCGGCCGCCGGATGGCCGAGCGCGGGCAGGGCGGTCACATCGTCAATGTGGCGTCGGCCGCGGCGTACCAGCCGTCCCGGGCCCTGCCCGCTTACAGCACCTCCAAGGCGGCCGTGCTGATGCTCAGCGAGTGCCTGCGGGCGGAGCTCGCCAAGCAGAGGATCGGTGTGACGGCGGTCTGCCCCGGTTTCGTCAACACGGCCATCACGTCGACAGCGCACTTCGCCGGGGTCGACGCTCGTGAGGAGAAGCGGTTGCAGAAGCGCACCGCCCGTCTGTACGGGCTGCGCAACTACTCGCCGGAGAAGGTCGCCCGCGCCATCCTGCGTGCGGTGACGCGCAATGAGGCGGTCGTGCCGGTGACCCCGGAGGCGCGGATTGCGCGTTGGCTCTCGCGGTGGGCACCGGGGGCACTGCGGAGGATCGCGCGGGTGAAGCCTCCGGTATGAAACCGGGGACCCAAACCCCTGAGCCGAGGGCCAGTTGTCCACAGAACCACCAATTCCCCTGTGGATAACCATACTTGGCTGTGGATCAAACCTCTGCGGTGAAACCCGATCGCATGATTCACGTCTCTGTCGCACTCTGATGGGATGGACGAAAGACGCACCGTGAAGGTGTCGAAGTATCTGTCGAAGCATCTGCGCCACCAACCGGAACGCATCGGGCTGACGCTCGACGAAGGGGGCTGGGTGGAGATCGACACGTTGATCGCGGCGGCCGCCGCCCACGGCTTCCGGTTCACCCGCGACGAACTGGACCATGTCGTCGTCACCAACGACAAGCGGCGTTTCGCCGTCGAGGGGACCCGGATCCGCGCCAGCCAGGGCCACAGCGTGGAGGTCGACCTGGGACTGGCGCCGGCCACTCCGCCCGCGCACCTCTACCACGGCACCGTCGCCCCCTACCTGGATGCGATCCGGTCCGAGGGGCTCCGGCCCATGAACCGGCACGCTGTGCATCTCTCACCCGACCGCGAGACGGCGACCCGTGTCGGATCCCGCCGGGGTCGGCCGGTCGTCCTCGACGTGGACGCGGCGGCCATGCACGCCGACGGCCACGTCTTCCACGTCAGTGCGAACGGGGTGTGGCTCACCGACGCCGTACCGCCGCGCTATCTGCGCTTTCCCGGACATCACTGATCTCGCGGTGTGACCGGACACTCAGGGTGACTGGTTTCACGTGAAACACGGGCGGCCCGCAGGACTCCCTTAGGCTCGGTGCCATGAGTCTGCGTCTGAGCACTGTGATCCTCCCGTACCGCCGCTGGCACGAAGGCGGCCGCGCGGCATGGACGCGCGCCGAGCAGCTCGGCTTCCACACCGCGTACACCTACGACCACCTGTCCTGGCGCACCTTCCGGGACGGCCCGTGGTTCGGTGCCGTGCCGACCCTCACGGCCGCCGCGAGCGCCACCGACCGGTTGCGGCTGGGCACCTTGGTGACCTCGCCGAACTTCCGGCACCCGGTGACCCTCGCCAAGGAGCTGATCTCTCTCGACGACATCTCCGGCGGGCGGGTCACGCTGGGCATCGGTGCGGGGGGCTCCGGCTTCGACGCCACCGCGCTCGGCCAGGAGCCCTGGACCCCGCGCGAGCGCGCCGACCGCCTCGCCGAGTTCGTCCCACTGCTCGACCGTCTGCTCAGCGAAGACGCCGTGTCGTACGAGGGCGACTACTACTCGGCCCACGAGGCGCGGAACATCCCGGGCTGTGTGCAGCGCCCCAGGCTGCCGTTCGCGGTGGCCGCGACCGGGCCGCGCGGGATGCGGCTCGCCGCCCGGTTCGGCCAGGCGTGGGTGACCACCGGCGACCCGAAGCTGTTCGAGAACGGCACGCCTGAACAGTCGATTCAGGCCATTCGGGGGCAGGCGGAGAGGCTCGACGACATCTGCGCCGAGGCCGGCCGGGACATGACGGATCTCGACCGGGTCCTGCTCACCGGATTCACACCGGACCGCAGCGGCCCGCTCCAGTCCCTGAACGCGTTCGTGGACTTCGCCGGACGGCATGCGGAGCTGGGCTTCACGGAGATCGTGATCCACTGGCCGATTCCGGACTCGCCGTTCGCGGCGGACGAGAAGGTCTTCGAGCAGATCGCGATGGAGGCGGCCGCGCAGTTGCGCTGAGCGTGGAGCGTGGCCGGGCGGGCCGAGGAGTCCCTGGTGAGGACGGTATCCACTCACCTGTGCGGAGCTCCGCACGCCCGTGCAGGCATGTGCGGGACAATGGCCGGGTGACCTCAGCGACCCGACAGCCCGAGACCGCGGCCGAGACCCTCCCGCCGCGGCTGATCGCCACCGACCTCGACGGCACCCTGCTGCGCGACGACAAGTCGGTGTCCCCGCGTACGGTCGCCGCGCTGGCCGCCGCCGAGAAGGCGGGCATCGAGGTCTTCTTCGTCACAGGCCGCCCGGCCCGCTGGATGGACGTCGTCAGTGACCACGTGCACGGCCACGGCCTTGCGATCTGCGGCAACGGTGCCGCCGTGGTCGACCTGCACGGCGGCCCCGGCGCCCACCGGTTCGTGAAGGTGCGGGAGCTGGCACGGGACAACGCCCTGGACGCCGTGCGGCTGCTGCGCGACGCGGCGCCGGGCACGGTGTACGCGGTGGAGCAGACGTACGGCTTCTACCAGGAGCCGGCGTACCCGAAGCTGCACATGGAGATACCGGACAGCCTCGCCCCGGCCGAGGAGCTGCTGGGCCCGGACCACCGGGCCGCCGGCGAGCCGGTGCTGAAGATCCTCGCCTACCACCCCGAGATCGACCCCGACGCCTTCCTGACCCTGGCCCGCCTCGCCATCGGCGAGCGTGCCAACGTCACCCGCTCCAGCCCCAGCGCCCTGCTCGAGATCAGCGGCCCGGGGGTGTCGAAGGCCAGCACCCTCGCCCTGTGCTGCGCCGAGCGCGGCATCTCGCACGAGCAGGTCGTCGCCTTCGGTGACATGCCCAACGACGTGGAGATGCTGACCTGGGCGGGCCGGTCCTACGCGATGGGCAACGCCCACCCGGACGTGATCGCCGCAGCCTCGGGCCGGACGGTCGCCAACAACGAGGACGGGGTCGCGGTCGTGATCGAGCAGTTGCTGGCCGAACTGCCGTAGCCGCCGGGGCCGGGGTGTCTCAGAGGGACACCCCGCGGCTCGCCAGCCACGACACCGGGTTCACTGCCGATCCCGACTCCGGTGTGACCCGGGCCTCGAAGTGCAGGTGCGGCCCGGTGGAGTTGCCCGTGGTGCCCGACTGGCCGATCCACTGGCCGGGGCCCACGTGCTCCCCCTGGTCGACCGCGACGGAAGCGAGATGGGCGTACTGCGTGTAGTAGCCGCCCGCGTGCTCCAGCACGATCTCGATGCCGAAGGGACCGCCGCAGGACACCCTCACCACCCGCCCGGTACCCACGGCCCGCACCGGCGTGCCGATCGGCACCGCGAAGTCCTGCCCGGTGTGCCGGTTCGACCAGCGCTGACCACCACTGCCGTAGGACGCGGACAGCTCGTACGTCTCGACCGGCGCGACCCACTCACCCGCCGTGAACCCCGTCTCCGGCTGATCGAGCCGGACCGCCCCGCGGCACGCCCCGGCGGCGACCGCGGCGTCCGCCTGTCCCTGGAGCCGCGAGCGGGCCGTCTCCAGCTTCTGCTCGATGGCCGCCTTCAGACCGGCGAGTTGGGTGTTGCGCCTCTCCAGCGCCTGCCACCGGTCCGCGGCCCTGGCCTCGTCCGCCGCGAGCCGTGCCTCGGCGCGCTGGTTCTTGGAGATCGCGTTGTTCACGGCGAGATCCGCCTGGGAGAAGGCGTGCTGACCTCGCATCAGGCTGTCGGGGCTGTCGGCGAGGATCATCTGCGCCGCCACCGGCAGGCCGCCGCTGCTGCGGTACTGGGCCCGGGCGATGCGGCCCAGGTCCTCGTGCAGGGCGGCGATGTGCCGCCGCTGCGCGTCCAGGAGTGCTTCCGCCCGCTCGGCTTCGGCCCGCTGCGCCTCGGCCTCCCTGCGGCCGTCCTCGTACTGCTGCGTCGCCACCGCGGCCTCCTCGTACAGCCGCGCCACCTCGGCACTGAGACCCGTGTCCGCGCCGGTCCCGGTGCCGCTCCCGGGTTCCTTGTGCGCCGTCGTCGGCCGGGCCGCGAGCACGGCCAGCGCGCACAGCAGGACCATGACGAGCAGCCGACAGCGGCGATATGAACGCATGTCAGCGATCGTCGCCCAGTCCTGCCGACTCGGTCCTGTTCACCTCGTACGGCTGGGGGACCGGCTGGGCCGAACGGCCCAGTGCACGCCGTTCCCGGCCGCTACCGCGCTTCCACCAGCGACTCGGACGCCGCCTCCCGCTCCGCCATCCCCCGCAACGGCCCGTCCACGGCCACCAGCTCCGCGTACGGCCCGCGCTGCACCACCCGCCCCCGGTCCAGCACGATCACCTCGTCGACCGCTTCGAGGCCCGCCAGCCGGTGCGTGATGAGCAGCGTCGTACGGCCCTCGGTGGCCGCCAGGAGATCGGCGGTGAGTGCGTCGGCGGTCGGCAGGTCGAGGTGCTCGGCGGGCTCGTCGAGCACCAGGACGGGGAAGTCGGCGAGGAGTGCCCGGGCCAGCGCCAGCCGCTGCCGCTGGCCTCCGGACAGCCGTGCTCCGTGCTCGCCGACGAGCGTGTCGAGACCGTCGGGCAGGCTGTCGGCCCAGTCCAGCAGCCGGGCCCGGCCCAGAACGGCGCGCAGCCGGT
This sequence comes from Streptomyces sp. NPDC093598, assembly GCF_044764825.1. NCBI lineage: Bacteria > Bacillati > Actinomycetota > Actinomycetes > Kitasatosporales > Streptomycetaceae > Streptomyces > Streptomyces sp. NPDC093598. Next base: position 172,361 of record NZ_JBIWIV010000003.1, read on the forward strand.
CCTCGGTGGCGTCCTTCCTGGCCAGGAGCAGGTTCTCGCGCAGCGAGCTGTCGAAGAGGTGCGCGTCCTGCGCACACAGCCCGACGAGCCCCCGTACGTCGTCACTGTGGAGCGCGTACGCGTCGACGCCCGCCAGCGTGTACGTGCCCGCGTCCGTGTCGAGGAACCGCAGCAGCACCTGCGCCAGCGTCGTCTTGCCGGAGCCGGAGGGTCCGACCACGGCGATCCGGCGGCCCCGCTCGAGGGTCAGGTCGAACCCGGCGAGGGCGTCCCGGTCCTGCCCGGCGTGCCGGGCGGTCAGCCCTGCGACCACGAGGGGGAACGGCGACGCGGGCGCCTGCCGGGGCCGCTCCGGCTCCCGCACCGGCTCCGGGGCGTCCAGCACCTCGTACACCCGCTCCGCGCTCCGCCGCACCCGCTGCCGGTACTGCACGGCGAGCGGCAGCCCGAGCACGGCCTCGAAGGCGGCGAGCGGGGTGAGGACGACGACAGCCATGGTCACACCGTCGAGGCGCCCGGCGGCGACCGCCTGCGCGCCGGCCAGGGCGGCGGCCGTGACGGTCAGGCCGGAGATCAGCGCGGTGAGACCGTCGCCGAGGGCCGTGGCGGTGGCGGCACGCGAGGCGATCCGGGTGAGCACCCCGTCGGCTTCGCGGGCCTGGGCGGTCCGCGCGGGCAGGGCACCGGCGACGGTCAGCTCCGCGGTGCCGGTGAGCAGATCGGCCACGCGCGTCGCGAGCGCCCCGCGGGCGGGCGCCAGCCTGTGTTCGGCCCGCCGTGCCACCGCGCCGGTGATCAGCGGCACGCCGACCCCGGCCGCCAGGAGGCCGGCCGCGAGCACCGCCCCGGCCTCGGGCAGCAGCCATGCCGTGAAGCCGACCGACGCGGCCGACACGACGACGGCCGCCCCCGCCGGCAGCAGCCACCGCAGCCAGTAGTCCTGGAGCGCGTCCACGTCCGCGACCAGCCGGGAGAGCAGATCGCCCCGGCGTGCCCGGTGCAGCCCGGCCGGCGCCAGCCGCTCCAGCCTGCGGAACACCGCGACCCGGGTGTCCGCCAGCATCCGCAGCACCGCGTCGTGCGACACCAGCCGCTCGGCGTAGCGGAAGACGGCCCGCCCGATCCCGAACGCGCGCGTCGCCGTGACGGCCATCATCAGATACAACACGGGCGGCTGCTGCGAGGCACGCGAGATCAGCCAGCCGGAGGTGGCCATGAGTCCCACGGCACTTCCCAGTGCGGCACTCCCGAGCAGCAGCGCCAGTACCAGGCGTCCGCGCCGGGCCCCGGACATGGCGCGCACGCGCGCGAGGACCCCGCCGTGAGCCGACTTCTCGACGGACTCGGCCGGGGTGAGCGGCTCGACCTCGACGGACCGCGGTTCGGTCCCCCGGGCCAGGGCGGACGCCACAGGCAAGGCAGCGGTGGTCCGGGGCTCCGCCAGCCGCACCACCCGGTCGGCAACCTCCAGCAGCGCCGGCCGGTGCACCACCAGCAGCACCGTCCGGCCGGCCGCGAGGCGCCGCACCGCCGCCACGACCTCCGCTTCGGTGGCGCCGTCCAGCGCCGCCGTCGGCTCATCGAGCAGCAGCACGGGCCGGTCCGCGAGGAACGCCCGGGCCAGCGCGAGCCGTTGCCGCTGCCCGGCGGACAGACCGGCGCCGTCCTCGCCGAGCACGGTGTCCACGCCCCCGGGCAGCGCGTCGACGAACTCCAGCGCACCGGCGTCCCGCAGGGCCCGCCGTACGGCGTCGCCGTCGGCGTCGGGCCGCGCCAGCCGTACGTTCTCGGCGATCGTCCCGGCGTACAGATGCGGCCGCTGGGGCACCCATGCGATCCGGGATCGCCACTGCTCCAGGTCGGCGTCGGCGAGGTCGGCTCCCCCGACCCGCACCCGCCCCTCGGCCGGTCGCACGAACCCCAGCAGGACGCTCAGCAGCGTCGACTTGCCGGCGCCGCTCGGCCCGACCAGTGCGACCGTCTCCCCGGGCTCGACGATGAAGGACACGTCCGAGACGGCGTCCGCCGACCGCCCCGGGTACCGCACGGTCACGCCCTCGAAGGACAGCGCACCCTCCGGCACGGTCCCGGAGCCGGACGCCGGGACGGGCGTCTCCAGGACGTCGAAGATCTCCTCGGCCGCGGCGAGTCCCTCCGCCGCCGCGTGGTACTGCGCCCCGACCTGCCGCAACGGCAGATACGCCTCGGGCGCGAGGATCAGAATGACCAGGCCGATGTACAGGTCCATCTCCCCGTGCACCAGCCGCATGCCGATCGTCACGGCGACCAGAGCCACCGAGATCGTGGCGAGCAGCTCCAGCGCGAACGAGGAGATGAAGGCGATCCGCAGCGTCCGCATGGTCGCCCGCCGGTACTCGTCGGTGATCCGACGGATCGACTCGGCCTGCGCCTTGGCCCGCCCGAACACCTTCAGGGTCGGCAGTCCCGCGACCACGTCCAGAAAGTGCCCGGACAGCCGCGACAGCAGCCGCCACTGACGGTCCATCCGGGATTGGGTGGCCCAGCCGATCAGCACCATGAAGACCGGGATGAGCGGCAGGGTGCCCACGATGATGGCCGCGGAGACCCAGTCCTCGGTGACGATCCTCGCCAGTACCGCCACCGGCACGACCACCGCGAGACCCAACTGCGGCAGGTATCGCGAGAAGTAGTCGTCGAGGGCGTCCACGCCCCGGGTGGCGAGGGCGACCAGCGAACCGGTCCGCTGCCCGCTCAGCCAGCCCGGCCCGAGCTCAGCGGAACGCTCCAGCAGCCGCCCCCGCAGCTCGGACTTCACCGCCGCGCTCGCCCGGTGCGCGGCAAGCTCGGTGAACCAGCCGATCAGTGCCCGGCCGGCCGCGACGGCGGCCAGCAGCAACAGGGGAGTCCCGAGTTCGGACACCGCCATGCGGTGCTGGAAGGCGCCGACCACCACCTCGGCGATGAGCATCGCCTGCGCGATGACCAGCCCCGCGCCCACCGCCCCCAGCGCGACGACCGCCACCAGGAAGACCCGGGTGGCACGGGCGTACCGGAGCAGTCGCGGATCGATTGGTTTCACGTGAAACACACCTCAGTGCACGGTCTCGGCGATGTGCTGCGTACCGATCCGCTTGCGGAACACCCAGTACGTCCAGCCCTGGTAGAGCAGGACGACCGGGGTGGCGATCCCGGCACACCACGTCATGATCTTCAGCGTGTACGGGCTGGACGAGGCGTTGGTGACCGTCAGGCTCCAGTCCGGGTTCAGCGTCGACGGCATGACGTTCGGGAACAGCGTCAGGAAGAGCATCGCCACCGTGGCCACGATGGTGAGCCCCGACAGGGCGAACGCCCAGCCCTCACGCCCGGCCCGTGCCGCGCCCAGGGCCACGAGCAGCGACGCCACGGCCACGACCAACGCGACGAGCGACGGACCGTCACCTCGGTCGGCCTGCGTCCACAGCAGGAAGGCGAGCGCCAGCAGGGCGGTCACCAGTCCGACCCGCAGCGCCAGCTTCCGCGCCCGCTCCCGGATCTCCCCGACGGTCTTGAGCCCGACGAACACCGTCCCGTGGAAGGTGAACAGCGCCAGCGTGACCAGACCGCCCAGCAGCGCGTACGGGTTCAGCAGGTCCAGGACGCCGCCGGCGTAGTTGAAGTCCTGGTCGATCTTCACGCCCCGCACGATGTTGCCGAAGGCCACACCCCACAGGAACGCGGGCAGCAGCGAGGCCCAGAAGATGGCCGTCTCCCAGTTGCGCTGCCAGTTCTCCTCGGGCCGCTTCACGCGGTATTCGAAGGCCACTCCCCGGACGATCAGGCAGACCAGGATGAGCAGCAGGGGCAGGTAGAAGCCGGAGAAGAGCGTGGCGTACCACTCGGGGAAGGCGGCGAAGGTCGCGCCGGCCGCCGAGAGCAGCCACACCTCGTTGCCGTCCCAGACGGGGCCGATGGTGTTGATCAGCACCCGCTTCTCGGGCCGGTTGCGGGCCAGCAGCTTCGTGAGCACGCCGACCCCGAAGTCGAAGCCCTCCAGGAAGAAGTAGCCGGTCCACAGGACGGCGATCAGGACGAACCAGACGTCGTGCAGTTCCATGACTGTGCAGCTCCCTCGGCCTAGTACGAGAAGGCCATCGGCTTGTCGGCGTCACGGGAGTCGCCGCCGATCTTCGTGGGCGGGTTGAGGTCGGCCTCGGTGAGCTCCGGCGGGCCCGCCTTGACGTACTTGACCAGCAGTTTGACCTCGACGACGGCGAGGATCGCGTACAGCGTGGTGAAGACGACCATCGAGGTGATGACCTCGGCCTGGGAGACACCGGGGGAGACCGCGTCACGCGTCTGGAACAGGCCGTAGACGACCCAGGGCTGGCGGCCCATCTCGGTGAAGATCCAGCCCCAGGAGCTGGCGATCAGCGGGAAGCCCAGGGTGAGGATCGCCATGCGCCAGTACCACTTGGTGAGGGTCGGGCCGAGCGCCTTCTTCGGCAGCAGCACGAGATGCGGCACCTCGTCGTCGCCCACCCTCAGGTGCTGCGGCAGCATGAACTTCTTGCGGGTCAGCCACAGCCCGGCCAGGCCGATGGCGAACGACGTCATGCCGAAGCCGATCATCCACCGGAAGCCCCAGTAGGCGACGGGGATGTTGGGCCGGTAGTCGCCGGGCCCGTACTTCGCCTGTTCGGCCTTGTTGACGTCGTTGATGCCGGGCACGTACGAGGTGAAGTCGTCCTTCGCGAGGAAGGACAGCAGACCGGGGATCTCGATGGCGACCTTGTTGTGGCCCTTGTCGACGTCACCGATGGCGAAGACCGAGAAGGGGGCCGGCTTCTCGCCGTCCCACAGCGCCTCGGCCGCGGCCATCTTCATCGGCTGCTGCTGGTACATGATCTTGCCGAGCACGTCGCCGCTGATCGCGGTGAGGAGACCGCCGATGACGACGGTGACGAGGCCCAGGCGCAGCGAGGTCTTCATCACCGGAACGTGCTTCTTGCGGACCAGGTGGAAGGCGGCGATGCCGACCATGAAGGCGCCGCCGGTCAGGAAGGCCGCGGTGAGCGTGTGGAAGACCTGGGCGAGCGCGGTGTTCTGGGTGAGCACCAGCCAGAAGTCGGTGAGCTCGGCGCGGCCCTTGGCCTCGTTGATCCGGTAGCCGACCGGGTGCTGCATCCAGGAGTTGGCCGCGAGGATGAAGTACGCCGAGAGGATCGTGCCGATCGAGACCATCCATATGCAGGCCAGGTGGATCTTCTTGGGCAGCTTGTCCCAGCCGAAGATCCACAGGCCGATGAAGGTCGACTCGAAGAAGAAGGCGATCAGGGCCTCGAAGGCCAGCGGCGCCCCGAAGACGTCACCGACGAAGCGTGAGTAGTCCGACCAGTTCATGCCGAACTGGAACTCCTGCACGATGCCGGTGACCACACCCATCGCGATGTTGATCAGGAAGAGCTTGCCCCAGAACTTCGTGGCCCGGAGGTACTTTTCCTTCTCCGTCCGCACCCAGGCGGTCTGCAGACCGGCCGTGAGCGCGGCCAGCGAGATCGTCAGGGGGACGAACAGAAAGTGGTAGACGGTGGTGATGCCGAACTGCCATCGCGCCAGGGTCTCCGGCGCCAAAGCCAGGTCCACGTCGCCGCTCCTTACCTACGCTTGTGAAAGCGTTCACATTCACAAGCCATTATGCAGCACGGACTTTCGAGCCCTGGAGGGGGTCCCCTGTCTGCCCCGTCACACTCGACCCCTTGGCCGGAACTTCAACATATTGTTGAATCGACGGCATGCAGACACCGACATCGCGACAGATACGGATCTCATGGCCGGCGGGGCACCTCACCGCCACTCTCGACGACACCCCGACCAGCCAAGCCCTCGCCAAGGCACTGCCTCTCGTCTCCACCGCCCGCACCTGGGGCGAGGAGGTGTACTTCGACACCGGAGTGGCGGTTTCACGTGAAACAGGCGCCCGGGAGGTCGTCGAGCCGGGCACCGTCGCCTTCTGGACCGACGGCGACGCCCTCGCCCTCCCCTACGGGCCCACGCCGATCTCACAGGGCGACGAGTGCCGCCTCGCAAGCCCGTGCAATGTCCTGGGCCGCCTCGACGGCGACCCCGGACTGCTCGCGACGGTGCGGGACGGCGACCCCGTGCGCGTGGAACTCCTGGACGCCTGACCAGGCTCGCGGAGTCCTACAGCTCCTTGTGGAACCCTTCCGCCACCTTCAGGAAGATGTCGTTCGCCTCGGCCTCTCCGACCGTCACCCGCACACCCTCGCCCGGGAACGGCCGGATCACCACACCCGCCTGCTCACACGCCTCTGCGAACGGGACCGTACGCTCCCCCAGCCGCAACCACACGAAGTTGGCCTGGGTCTCGGGCACCGTCCAGCCCTGCGAGCGCAGCCCGTCGACCACCCGGGTGCGCTCACACACCAGCGAACCGACCCGGCCGAACAGTGCGTCCTCGGCCCGCAGTGAGGCGATCGCCGCCTCCTGTGCGAGCTGGCTCACGCCGAACGGCACCGCCGTCTTGCGCAGGGCCGCGGCCACCGGCTCGTGCGCCACGGCGAACCCGACGCGCAGGCCGGCGAGGCCGTACGCCTTGGAGAAGGTCCGCAGGACGCAGACGTTGGGCCTGTCCCGGTAGAGCTCGACGCCGTCCGGCACCTCGGGATCACGGATGAACTCGCGGTAGGCCTCGTCGAGGACCACCAGCACGTCACTCGGGACACGGTCGAGGAAGCGCTCCAGCTCCGCCCGCCGCACCACCGTGCCGGTCGGGTTGTTGGGGTTGCAGACGAAGATCAGCCGCGTCCGGTCGGTGATCGCGTCGGCCATCGCGTCGAGGTCGTGCACATCCCCGGGTGTCAGCGGCACCTGGACCGACGTCGCGCCGCTGATCTGCGTGATGATCGGATACGCCTCGAAGGACCGCCAGGCGTAGATCACCTCGTCGCCCGGGCCGGAGGTGGCCTGGATCAGCTGCTGGGCGACGCCGACCGAACCGGTGCCGGTGGCCAGGTGGGTGAGCGGCACGCCGAACCGCTCGGACAGCTCGTTCATCAGCGCCGTACAGGCCATGTCCGGGTAGCGGTTGAAGTTGCAGGCCGCCGCCGTCACGGTCTCCATCACACCCGGCAGCGGCGGATACGGGTTCTCGTTGGAGGACAGCTTGTAGGCCACCGGACCACCTGCCGCGGCGGGCTTGCCCGGCTTGTAGGTGGGGATCCCCTCCAGCTCGGCGCGCAGCTTGGGGCTCGTCTCGCTCACCGCAGTCCTCCTCGTGAAGACCGGCGGCCCATGACCGCCGCCGACATCCAATACTCCTCACCTTATGAGGATTCGGCGCCGCTGCGTATAGCCACGACCGAGCGGCCGGCCACGGCCTCCCCCGTCCCACCGGCATCAGGGGCATCGCCGCACCAAGGCGTACGAATCCGGGGGAGCGCCTCACATATATCTACGCGCCGGTGGTGCACGCCGTGGCGCGCATCCCCCGTGCAGGTGAGTTGAGACCTCTTCGCAACATCGGCCACTTGGCAGGCCCGTGTGCGCCACCACGTCACGTACTGCCATGGGAGGGCTCAACACCCTTTCTTTCGCAAGCAATTGGGGTTGAATGATCATGCAGAAACGTGCCTGTCAACGCGTGCATATGCGTCCGCACTACCCCACCGCATGAGCCCTACTATCGGCTCGCCATGACAGCAGCAGGGAAGCACCAGGTGAGCCGCGCGGAAACCTCACGGCGAGGCAGTCGGCCGGGTCGGGCCGGTATCAGAGACGTGGCCGCCGCCGCCGGGGTCTCGATCACGACCGTCTCCGACGCCCTCAACGGCAAGGGTCGGCTCCCGGACGCCACCCGGCGCCACGTCCGGGAAGTCGCCGACCGGCTGGGCTACCGGCCCTCGGCCGCCGCCCGGACCCTCCGTACCGGCAAGTCGGGCCTCATCGGCCTGACCGTGACCACATACGGGGATGAACCTTTCACCTTCACCGAGTTCGCGTACTTCGCCGAGATGGCGCGGGCCGCCACCTCCGCCGCGCTCGCCCGCGGCTACGCCCTCGTCATCCTGCCCGCGACCTCCCGCCACGACGTGTGGTCGAACGTCGCCCTGGACGGCACGGTCGTCATCGACCCCTCCGACCAGGACCCGGTCGTCAGCGAGCTCGTCCGGCAGGGCCTGCCGGTCGTCTCCGACGGCCGCCCGGCCGGCTCGCTGCCGGTCACGGCCTGGGTGGACAACGACCACGAGGCCGCCGTCCTCGGCATCCTCGACCACCTGGCCGCCGCCGGCGCCCGCCGCATCGGCCTGCTGACCGGCACGACGACGGACACGTACACCCACCTGTCGACCACCGCGTACCTGCGCTGGTGCGAGCGCGTCGGCCAGGATCCGGTGTACGAGGCCTACCCGGCGCACGATCCGTGCGCGGGCGCCGTCGCCGCCGACCGGCTCCTCGCCCGGCCCGACCGGCCCGACGCGGTCTACGGGCTGTTCGACCCCAACGGCACCGACCTGCTCGCCGCCGCCCGCCGCTACGGCCTGCGGGTCCCCGACGACCTGCTGCTGGTCTGCTGCAGCGAGTCGACGGTGTACGCCAACACCGAGCCGCCCATCACCACGCTCTCCCTGAAGCCGCGCCGCATCGGCACGGCGGTGGTACAGCTCCTCATCGACGCCATCGAGGGAGTGGAATCCGACCGTCCGGTGAAGCAGGTGATACCGACGGAGCTGATCGTGCGCACCTCGTCACAGCGACGCCCGCCGCGCACGACGGTCAGCCCGCCGCGGTCACCCGAGCAGACGTAGATTTCGTAGCGGACGTCTCGCAGCGGGGTGCGGGGAGGTCGTGCTCCTGGGGAGAAACAGGGCCGGTCCCCCGGAGAGAAGGGATCGTTCTCGCGAAGAGAAGAAGAGCGAGGACGGTCACACGGTGGTCAAAGCCCGGCTCAATCGGGGCGAAAGCCGCGGTGAACTGGACCCTTGCTCTGATTCACCACCCCTGGGTCATCACATGGCGCGATCCGCATTCCTATGATGGGCCCACGACATCCGCGGGCCGCTACGACCAGGCAGTCCGATGCGGTGCAATGCGGCGCGATGGTGGAGGGGTCGATGACTCAGGGGGCCGGTCAGGGACCCGAGGTGGAGCGGACGGCGACGTTGCGCGACTTCCGGGTGCCCGCGTACGTCCACGAGACCGGTCCGTACGTCCACAGCGTTCACCCCGGCGAGGTCGCCCCGCCGCCCGAGGAGACCTACCCCGAGGGGTACACGCCGACCCAGCGCGACCTTCCCGTCGTCAATCGGGGTGACACTGTCCAGGTGACCGTGGACCCCGAGACCGCCGCCGTCCCGCAGACCAGCACCGGGCAGGGCCCGCTGTACGTCGTGGGTGACGTGCACGGCTACCTCGACCAGCTGGTGTCGGCCCTCCAGGAGAAGGGCCTGCTCGACGCCGCCGGCAACTGGTGCGCGGGCACCGCCCGGCTGTGGTTCCTCGGCGACTTCACCGACCGCGGCCCGGACGGCATCGGCGTCATCGACCTGGTGATGCGACTGTCCGCCGAGGCCGCCGCGGCCGGCGGCTACTGCAAGGCGCTCATGGGCAATCACGAGCTGCTGCTGCTGGGCGCGAAGCGGTTCGGCGACACCCCCGTCAACTCCGGTGCGGGCACCGCCACCTTCCAGGCGGCCTGGCTGCTCAACGGCGGCCAGAAGACCGACATGGACCGCCTCCAGGACCACCACCTGCAGTGGATGTCCCGCCTGGACGCCGTCGAGGAGGTCGACGGCCACCTGCTCGTCCACTCCGACACCACCGCCTACCTCGACTACGGCCGCTCCATCGAAGAGGTCAACGACACCGTCCGGGAGACGATCACCCGCAATGACGCGGACGAGGTCTGGGACCTGTTCCGCAAGTTCACCAAGCGGTTCTCCTTCCGCGACGAGGGCGGCGCGGACGCCGTGCGCTCCCTGCTCGATACGTACGGTGGCACCCGCATCGTTCACGGACACAGCCCGATTCCCTATCTGCTGGGCGAGGTCGGTGCCGAGGAGGACGAGGACAACAGCGACCCGGTCATCGAGGGACCGCACGTCTACGCCGACGGACTCGCCATCGCGATGGACGGCGGCGTGACCATGGCCGGAAAGCTGCTGGTCCAGCAACTGCCGCTGGATGCGTGAACGTTTACCGGGCAGGCGTTCCCGGTCGGAGGACCGGCCCGGTGACGGGTCAATTTCGGTAAACCCCCTGTCACCGCATACCGTCACCGCTCTACCATCGGCTTATCCGTAGCAGGCTCCCCTCCGTTTCTGCCCGACGGCTCGTCAGCATGCCGAGCCCCAAGCCCTACGGAGCATCGGGGGATGCACATGAACAGCGTTCCGCAGCACCTGCTGAGCGAGGACCGCCAGGAATACGAGCGGATCCTCGATGAGGCGCTGCGCTCCGCACCACACCGTCCCGAACTGGCCGCTGTCGGACAGCGGCTCAACCCCGAACAGCTGCGCACCATGGCGCTGAACGCCACCGCGCTCATCACGGCCGCCGCGTCGACCGAGTACCAGTACTACGTCAAGGTCCGCGACGAACTGCGTCAGCCGGCGTCGTCCGCCTCGACGGCCGTGCGCGAGTCCGGTTCCTCCGAGCCGGGTGCGGGCGCGTCGGGGCTCGCCGCCACCATGGGCGTCGCCGAGGCCACCGGCGCGGGCGCCGTCGCCGTCGTCGCCGTCCTCGCACCCGTCCTGGCCGGAACCGCGGCGGCGATCTTCCTGCTCGTCGGCTACATCCTGCAGATGCTCGACCCCGAGCAGGGATTCGCCCGGACCATGCTCACCACGGGCTGGGTGTTCGGCGCCGTGACCGCGGTGGCGATCCTTGTCGCCGCGGTGGGACTGCTGCTCACGGCCCTGCGGAACAAGCCCACGGCCGAAGGCGGGCCGTACGGCGAGCTGCTGGAGGAAGTGGCCCGGGCCAAGGAGGCCTGGCACGATGCGCTGCTGGAACGCGGCGTCCTGCCCTTCCTGCGGGAAGCACTCGTCGACCCCGGCGCGGCCGCCGCGCTGCACCCCACGCCCTCGTCCACGCCGGTCAGCCGCATGCCGCACCTCGGCTACGACCGCCCGGGGTTCACCAGCCCGGACGACGGCGACCGCGGCTCGCGCCCCAGCTTCAGCAGTCCGGACTACACCAGCCCGGACTTCGGAGGACCGGAGCATCAGCCGGAGTAGCCGTCGGATCCCGTCCGAGCAGGCACCTCCCACAGGCCGGGGGACCATCGGCCCCCGGGCCTGTGCGCGGCCGGGTCAGTCCGCGATGGGCAGGTACACACGGTTCCCGCTGGCCGCGAACTCCTTCGACTTCAGGGCCATGCCCTCCTCGATCTCGGTCCGGGTGCCGCCGTGTTCACGGCGGATGTCCTGTGAGATCTTCATGCTGCAGAACTTGGGACCGCACATCGAGCAGAAGTGAGCCGTCTTGGCCGGCTCGGCGGGCAGGGTCTCGTCGTGGAACTCCCGTGCCGTGTCCGGGTCGAGGGCCAGGTTGAACTGGTCCTCCCACCGGAACTCGAAACGGGCGTCGGAGAGGGCGTCGTCCCACTCCTGCGCACCCGGGTGTCCCTTGGCGAGGTCGGCTGCGTGGGCGGCGATCTTGTAGGTGATGACGCCGGTCTTGACGTCGTCACGGTTCGGCAGGCCCAGGTGCTCCTTGGGCGTCACGTAACACAGCATCGCCGTGCCCCACCAGGCGATCATCGCGGCGCCGATGCCGGAGGTGATGTGGTCGTACGCCGGGGCGACGTCCGTGGTCAGCGGGCCGAGCGTATAGAACGGAGCTTCATCGCAGATCTCCTGCTGAAGGTCGATGTTCTCCTTGATCTTGTGCATCGGGACGTGGCCCGGGCCCTCGATCATGGTCTGAACGTTGAAACGCTTCGCGATCCGGTTGAGTTCCCCGAGTGTGCGCAGCTCCGCGAACTGCGCCTCGTCGTTGGCGTCCGCGATCGAGCCGGGCCTGAGGCCGTCGCCGAGCGAGTACGTGACGTCGTACGCGGCGAGGATTTCGCAGAGCTCCTCGAAGTTCTCGTACAGGAACGACTCCTTGTGGTGCGCGAGGCACCAGGCGGCCATGATCGAACCGCCGCGGGAGACGATGCCGGTCTTGCGGTTCGCCGTCAGGGGCACGTACGCCAGACGCACGCCCGCGTGGACCGTCATGTAATCCACGCCCTGCTCGGCCTGTTCGATGACCGTGTCCTTGTAGATCTCCCAGGTCAGCTCTTCGGCCCGGCCGTCGACCTTCTCCAGGGCCTGGTAGAGCGGCACGGTGCCGATGGGGACGGGAGAGTTGCGCAGCACCCACTCGCGGGTGGTGTGGATGTTGCGGCCGGTGGACAGGTCCATGACCGTGTCGGCGCCCCAGCGGGTCGCCCAGGTCATCTTCTCCACCTCCTCCTCGATGGAGGACGTCACCGCCGAGTTGCCGATGTTGGCGTTGACCTTCACCAGGAACCGCTTGCCGATGATCATCGGCTCGATCTCCGGGTGGTTGACGTTGGCCGGCAGCACAGCCCGGCCGGCGGCGATCTCGTCGCGCACGACCTCGGGCGACACGTTCTCCCGGATGGCGACGTACTCCATCTCGGGCGTGATCTCGCCGCGGCGGGCGTACGCGAGTTGCGTGACCGCCTGTCCCTCCCTGCCGCGGCGCGGCTGGCGCGGCCGGCCGGGGAAGACCGCGTCCAGGTTGCGGAGACCGCCGCGGGGCGAGGTGTGCTTGATGCCGTCGTCCTCGGGGCGGACGGGGCGGCCCGCGTACTCCTCGGTGTCACCGCGGGCGATGATCCAGTTCTCGCGCAGCGGCGCCAGGCCCCTGCGGACGTCGGTGTCGACGAGTGGATCGGTGTACGGACCCGACGTGTCGTACAGCGTGATCGACTGGCCGTTGGTGAGGTGCACCTGACGGACCGGCACGCGCAGGTCGGGGCGGGTGCCCTCGACGTACGCCTTGTGCCAGCCGATGGACTTTCCGGCCTCCTCGGACTTCTCGTCCTGAACGGAGGCAGGCGTGCGTGCGTCCTTGCTGGTCATCAGACCTACTCCCTACGCCGGCATTACCCGGTAACAGGTTCGGCGGTCGACGCAGCGGTTTCCGTCCGGCGACGTTTCGTGTGAAACATCACTCGACTCCGGCGATGTTTCATGTGAAACATCGCTGGGACGGAGGTCAGCGCCCTCTCAGCCCGGTGCTCCGAGCTCCCGCGTGTACAAAAGGTGCCCCCACGCTAGCGGCAATTCTGGCGCGGTGAACAGAGGGCCCCCCTCGTTCTTGCGATGATCGGTCGGTGACCACGACGCAGCGTCCCCCCTACCCACCACCCGAGCCGCCCCGCGGATCCGGCGCCGGAAACGGCGACGGCCGTGGCAACGGCCATGGTTTCGCCACCGGGGCCGGGAGAGAGCCGACCAGGGGGCAGAGCCCTGCGCCCGGGTACGGGCGTGGCTCGGATTTCGCCCCCGGGGGCGGCGGCGAACGTGGTCCCGGCTCCGACAGCGAGTACGGCTCGGGTACCGGCGGAGAGTACCGCTCGGGCTCCGGCGGTGAGCGTGGTCCCGGCTCCGGCGGTGAGTACCGCTCGGGTACCGGCGGTGCATACGGTTCCCGTCCCAGCGGTGAGTACGGGCCGGGCTCCGGTGGCGGCCAGGGTGGCGGCTATTCCGGTGGCGGCCACGGCGGTCCCGTCGGGGGGCAGGGCCCCGGCCCCCGTGGCGGGCACGATTCAGGGTCGGGCGGAGGTGATGGGCACGGCCACGGTGGAGGCGACGGGCACGGTGGAGGCGACGGGCACGGTGGAGGCGACGGGCACGGAGGGCACGGCCCCGGCTCCGCACCGGGTGGCGGGCATGGACACTCGCACAACCACGGTCCGGCCACGCCCGTCTCCATGCACCTGCGCAAGGTCATCGCGGCGGTCCTGATCCCGTTCGCCGTGGCGGTGCTGGTCGGTCTCGCCGTGCTGTGGCCGGGCGGCGCCCCGGCGCACGAGCGCACCGGCGTCGGCTTCGACCGGCAGACGCAGGATGCCACGGTCACCAAGGTGGTCGAGGTGAGCTGCAGGGAGGCCGGCGCCTCGGGCGTTCCGCCGACCGGCGACACCTCCACCGCGGAGGGTTCCTCGGCGGTGCAGCAGGAGAAGGGCACCTGCAAGCGGGCGACGATCCGGGTCGACAGCGGCGACGACAAGGGCCGTACGTTCACTGAGATCGTCCAGCCGGACCAGTCCCGCCAGTTGCACGAGGGCCAGGAGGTCGTGGTCGCCTACGAGCCCTCGGCACCGAAGGACCTGCAGTACTCGGTCACCGACATCAACCGCCGTCTGCCCATGGCGCTGCTCGCCGGCATCTTCGCGCTCGCCGTCGTGGTCGTCGGGCGGCTGCGGGGGGTCATGGCCCTGGTGGCGCTGGCCATGAGCTTCCTGGTGCTGAACTTCTTCATCCTGCCCGCGATCCTGCAGGGCTCGAACCCCTTGGTCGTGGCGGTGGTGGGCGCGAGCGCCATCATGCTCATCGCCCTGTACCTGTGTCACGGCCTGTCGGCCCGGACTTCCGTGGCGGTGCTCGGCACCCTCATCTCCCTGCTGCTGATCGGCATCCTGGGCTCGGTGTTCATCGACTGGGCCGCGCTCACCGGCAACACCGACGACAACACCGGCCTGATCCACGGCCTCTACCCGACGATCGACATGAGCGGTCTGCTGCTGGCCGGCGTCATCATCGGCTCGCTGGGCGTACTCGACGACGTGACGGTCACGCAGACATCGGCGGTCTGGGAGCTGCACGAGGCCAATCCGTCGATGGGCTGGCGCGGGCTCTACCGCGCGGGCATCCGGATCGGCCGCGATCACATCGCCTCGGTCGTCAACACGCTCGTCCTCGCCTACGCGGGTGCGGCGCTGCCGCTGCTGCTGCTGTTCTCGATCGCGCAGAGCAGTGTGGGGACGGTCGCCAACAGCGAGCTGGTCGCGGAGGAGATCGTGCGCACACTGGTCGGTTCGATCGGCCTGGTCGCTTCGGTGCCGGTCACCACGGCCCTGGCGGCGCTGGTCGTCTCGGCCGACCGCCCCGGAGCGGAGCCCGCCCCGGAGGCCTCCGTGGCGGCACGCGGGGGGAGGGGGAGGCGCCGCAAGCGCTGACGCGTCCGCGTGGCGGAGGCCTGTGCACAGCATCGGGCGCAGCGGATGAAGCGGCCCCGCGCTCAGGCCGCTCCGCTGTGCGACGCCCGGCCCCGGGGAGCGGCGCCGACTCCGAGCGACTCGGCCTCAGGCCCCCTCCCGGACGTCGGGGCCTCGCGGCGTCCCGCACATCAGTGAACTCGGCAGCGCCTCGCACACCCGTCGTCTCGGCAGCGTCCGGCATGTCCGTCGTCTCGGCCGCGTGCAGCACATCCACCGCCCCGCGGGCGTCCCGCACACCCGCCGCCTCGGCCGCGCCGCACATTCGCCGGCCGGTTCGCGCCGCGCCTCCCGGCGCATCAACCGCAGCGGCCGGGCCTCCTCCGGCGGAAAGAGCCCCTGCCCCACCGCGAGAAGATCGCCCGGTCATACGAAGATCGCAGGAAGAAGCGTTCCTGCACAGCTCGGCGGCATCCGGTGAAGCGTTACTCCACCGTGCCGCCGGATCCATGTGTCAGCCGGCGCCCTGCTCGGCGAGGATGCGGTCCAAGGCCTCGTCCAAGTGGGCGTCGAAGTCGGCGAGTGAGCCCTCCTGGCCCAGCGGCACCAGCTTGTCCGTACGGTCGAGGAAAGCGACGAGCGGTGCCGTCGACGACCGGAACAACGCCTGGTCGCTGCCCACCTGAAGCCGGATCAACACCTCGCCCAACGCGTCGGGGTCGACGGGCGTGACCCGCACATCGCCCTCCCCGCACGGCCGGCCGACCCCGTCGATCAGCAACTCCCGCCCAAAAGCCCACGTCACCGGGGCATCACCGGGCAAGTGGAAAGTCAGCCGGACGGCATAGGGATCACTGGACTCATAGCGCAGCTCCACCGGAATGCGGAAGGAGAGCTCCTCGGACACGAGAAAGCTCATCATGACCTCTGCTTGTACGGACTCGCGCATCGATAACCCCGTCATTCGCCGTGACTGGCCGGGAACGAACCTCTGACACTTGGTGGAATCTTGCTGAACGTACACAGCAGATCACAAGGAGTGAGTTTTCACATACTGATAGAGAGCGCGAGCGAGCCGAGCACGCGCCCCATCTCGGCCTGCAACTGCCGGGCCGCGGGCAGCAACCGGTCGGCCTGGTGTGCGGGGAGTGAGATGGCCATCGTCGCGGCCGTGGTGCCGAGGGTGAGCGGAATCGCGGCGCAGACCGTGCCCAGGGCGTACTCCTGACGCTCGATCACCGGTTCCATGCGCCGGATCCGCTCCAAACGCCGGAGCAGGCTGTGGTTGTCGCGCACCGTGTACGGCGTGAGGGGCTGCACCGGGTAGCGGTCGAGGTGGTCACGGCGCGCGTCCTCGTCCAGCTGGGACAGCAGGCACTGCCCGACGGCGTGCGCGTGCCCGGTCTCCCGGAAGTCGGCCCACTCCTCGACCGCCGGGTTGCCCGGGGTGTCGGAGACGCACATGACCTCGACCTCGCCCTCGCGGTACACCGCGTAGTACACGGGGACGCCCAGGACGTCCCGCCAGTGCGCGAGCGCGTCGACGACCGTGCTGCGACGTTTCTGCCGCGCTCCGCTGCTGCTCAGCCGCTCCGCCGCCGCGCCGAGGAAGAACAGGCCCTTGTCCCGGCGCAGATAGCCCTCGTGCACGAGCGTGCGCAGCAGGTGATAGGTCGTGGGCAGCGCCAGCCCGGTCTCACGGGCCAGTTGCTTGGCGGGGGCGCCGTACTCGTGCACGGCGACGGTCTCCAGCAGGCGCATCGCGCGCTGCACGGATCCGATGAGGGTCGGCGGAGGTGCCGGTGTGGAGGGGGCCGGTGGCCCGGAGGATGCCGCCGACCGGGGTTGCGCGGGGACGGCGCGGAGGTGGACGGGTGCGGTGTCAGCCGGGACCAAGGGTCTCTCCCGAAGCGCGAGGGGGCAGCCCGTGCGGAGGAACACGGGTGGGGATGTATGCCGCTCGCGGGGAAGTCCCCGCGTCGAGTTCCGGACTCTATTCGCCTGCCACCGCGCGCAGACCGCCCCGCCCGGAAACTTCCCTCGCCCGAGGGAACCGGCGATCCCAGGCGTTTCCCGCTACCCCCACCGGTTTCCCACCGGTCTCACCAGTCGCTGCGCGACGAGGAGCTCGACGTGAACTTCCGTACGACGTAGATCAGTCCGCCGACCAGTGCCACGAAGACCAGCACCTTGAAGAGCAGTCCGATGACGAAGCCGACCACGCTGGCGATCAGCCCGCCGAACACGACCAGGGCGATGACCGGCACCGCGATCCACTTCACCCACCACGGCAGTCCCGTGAAGATCTCTCGCATCGCCCTCGTCCTTACCTCTCCGCCCGTTCGAGTGCCGGGTCCTGTCGGTCCTTCTGGATCTCTGATGTCCTGCACTCGATGCTAGGTCCGGGGAGGGGTCGAACGGGGGCCTCGCGTCCCTTGTCCTCCCCTGACCGATCCCCTAGGGAACCCTGAGGCGGTCCGTCACCTCTCCGGCGGAGAGAAGACCACCAGGACCCTCAGGTCCTCGGTGATGTGGTGGAACTTGTGGGCGACGCCCGCCGGCACGTAGATCACGCTGCCGCGTGCCACCTGGGTCGTCTCCAGGCCGACGGTGATCGCGGCACGGCCGCTCACGATGAAGTAGACCTCGTCCTGATTGTGCGGCTTCTGTGGATCCTGCTCGCCCGCATCGAGGGCGTACAGGCCGACCGACATGTTCTGCTCCCGCAGAAACTGCAGGTAGGCACCCTCGTTGGCGGCGCGCTCCGCCTCCAGTTCATCCAGCCGAAATGCCTTCATCGCCTTGCCCGCCCCTGCCTCTTGTGCCCATGTCCGATCAGGTCTGCCACGATCAGACACATGATGAATTTCGTAGTCAAGACGATCGCCAACGCGGGTGCCCTGGCGGTCGCCGTATGGCTGCTCGACAAGATCACCCTGACCGGTGACAGCACGGGCAAGGAGATCGGCACCCTGATCATCGTGGCGCTGATCTTCGGCCTGGTGAACTTCCTGGTCAAGCCGGTCGTCAAGCTCCTCAGCCTGCCGCTGCTGATATTGACGCTCGGCTTGTTCACCCTGGTCGTCAACGCGCTGATGCTGCTTCTCACCTCGTGGCTGGCGGACAGACTCGACCTGAGCTTCCACGTGGAGGGCTTCTGGACGGCCGTCCTGGGCGGCCTGATCATCTCGGTCGTCTCCTGGGCGCTGCACGTCGTCCTGCCCGACGGGGACTGAGCAGACATGACGTACCGGGTCTGCTTCGTCTGTACGGGCAACATCTGCCGTTCCCCGATGGCTGAGATCGTCTTCCGCGCGCGGGTGGCGGAGGCTGGTCTCGACGAGCTGGTGGAGGTCGACAGCGCCGGCACGGGCGGCTGGCACGAGGGCGACGGAGCCGACCCGCGTACGGTGACCGTCCTGGAGGCCAACGGCTACGCCGGCGGCCACACGGCCCGTCAGTTCCGGTCGTCCTGGTTCTCCCGCCTCGACCTGGTGATCGCCCTCGACTCCGGCCACCTCGGAGCCCTGCGCCGCCTCGCGCCCACGGAACAGGACGCACAGAAGGTTCGGCTGCTGCGCTCGTACGACCCCGCCGCCGGCGACGACCTCGACGTACCGGACCCCTACTACGGGGGCCTGGACGGCTTCGAGGAGTGTCTTGAGATGGTGGAGGCGGCGAGCACCGGTCTGCTCGCCGCAGTGCGCGAGGACGTGGAGGGACGGGCGGCATGAGCGATTCCGCGACGGGTGACGCCGACCGGGTGACGGGTGACGGGGCCCGGCCGACGGTCGACGCGGACCAGGTGAAGGATGCCGCAGGCCAGGTGAGGGGTGCGGCGGGCCAGGTGACGGCTGCCGTGGACGGAGTGACGGACGCCGTGGACAGGGCGACGGGCGCCGCAGAGGTGGTGACGGGCGCCGCGGGCCGGGCGACCACGGGTGCCGGTGACGGCACGCGCGCGGTGCGGGCCGGGCTGCCCGAGCCGGTCAGGCACGAGCCCACGCTGCCCGGTCCCGTGTTCGCCGCCCACTTCCACCTGCCGGGCGACCCGACCGGCCCCTACACCTACGGCCGTGACGAGAACCCGACCTGGACGCTGCTCGAGCGCGCCGTCGGCGAGCTGGAGGCGCCCGGCCAGGACGATGCCGAGACGCTCGTCTTCGCCTCCGGCATGGCCGCGATCTCGGCGGTGCTCTTCTCTCAGCTGGGCACCGGCGACGTGTGCGTCCTGCCCGACGACGGCTATCAGGCGCTGCCGCTGGTCCGCGCCCAGCTGGAGGCGTACGGCATCGAGGTGCGCACCGCCCCGACCGGCGGTGACGCCCAGCTCGACGTCCTCGACGGCGCGAGGCTGCTGTGGATCGAGACCCCGTCGAACCCCGGGCTCGATGTGTGTGACATCAGGCGGCTCGCCGAGGCGGCACACGCGCGTGGTGCCCTGGTGGCCGTCGACAACACCCTCGCGACACCGCTCGGCCAGCGTCCGCTGGAGCTCGGCGCCGACTTCGCGGTGGCCAGCGGCACCAAGCAGCTCACCGGCCACGGTGACGTCCTCCTGGGTTATGTCGTCGGCCGGGACGCCGTGGCCATGGCCGCCGTGCGCCGCTGGCGCAAGATCGTCGGTGCGATCCCCGGGCCCATGGAGGCCTGGCTCGCGCACCGTTCCATCGCGACGCTCCAGATGCGGGTCGACCGGCAGAGCGCGACGGCCCTTGCGGTCGCCGAGGCGCTGCGCGAACGGCCCGAGGTGACGGGGTTGCGCTACCCGGGGCTTCCCGGCGACCCCTCGCACAAGATCGCCGCGCGGCAGATGCGGCGCTTCGGGTGCGTGGTGTCGTTCACGCTGCCCACGCGCGCGCGTGCCGACCGTTTCCTCGACGCGCTGCGGCTCGTGGACGACGCGACGAGCTTCGGCGGTGTGCGGTCCACGGCCGAACGGCGTGGACGGTGGGGCGGGGACGCGGTACCGGAGGGCTTCATCCGCCTGTCGGTCGGTGCCGAGGACCCCGAGGACCTGGTGGCGGATGTGCTGCGTGCGCTGGACGCGGCCGCCTGACATCCCCACGGACGGTCCGAGCCTCCCCCCTCATGGCTCGGACCGTCCCCCGGTTCCGCGCGCAAGAACCGCGCGACCAAGGCTAGTTGACTCTCTGTCAGTGTCCAATCACCGTAGCGACAGAGACCTATCGACTTATTTATAGTTGAACGCGGCCCGGGGGCCGGGAGCGGGGCCGGAGAGGGGAGTGCGTGCGGTGGATCTGGCCTTGCTGCGGACTTTTGTCACCGTGCACCGTGCCGGCTCCTTCACCCGCGCCGCCGCCCTGCTCGGGCTCTCTCAGCCGGCCGTCACCTCGCAGATACGGACACTGGAACGGCAGCTGGGCCGCCCCCTGTTCCTGCGGCAGGCCCGCGGTGTGACCCCGACGAGCATCGGCGACGAACTCGCCCACAAGGCCGCACCGCATCTCGACGCGCTGGTGGAGATCACCGAGACCGGCCTCGACGACGACTCCTCCTTACGGACGCTGCACCTGGCAGGTCCTCCGGAGTTCACCGCCGAACGAGCCCTTCCCGCCCTCACGGAGCTGACCGGCGAGGACGGGCAGGGCTTCGCCTTGCGCGCCTCGTTCGGGAACGCCGAGGAAGTGCTGGAAGGGCTTTCCGCCGGGCATCACGATCTGGCCATCAGCACGGCTCAGCCGCGTGGCGCCCTGCTCACGGCGACCGCGCTCTGCGACGAGGAGCACGTCCTGGTCGCCGCCCCGCGCTGGGCCGAGCAGCTCGGCGCCGGGCAGCCGGACCGCAAGCCGGAACCGGCCCTGGAGGAGATGCCCGTGGTAGAGGTGCACGAGTCACTGCCCTTCGTCTCCCGCTACTGGGCCTCCGTCTTCGACTCGCCCCCGGCCGCCCCGGGCACCGTGATCGTCCCCGACCTGCGTGCGGTCCTGGCCTGCGCGGTCGCGGGGGCGGGCCTGGCGGTGCTGCCCCGCTACCTGTGCGCGGCAGCGCTGCAGCGGGGCGATGTCGTCGCCCTGCACGAGCCCGCGGTGCCGCCGCTGCGGACCTACTTCCTCGTCGTCCGCACCGGGACGCTCGCGATGCCCCATGTCGCGCGGGCTCACGACTGGTTGCTGCGGTCCTCGGCCGACTGGTGCTGAGACGCTCGGAGCCGCGTCCCGGGCTGCGACGATGTGGATCCAGGGGCGCCCCCGGCGTAGGTGCCGGGCGCTCGGTACAGCGATTCACTCTGGGAGCTCGACCGGTCACGTCTCGCGATGTTTCACGTGGAACCAGCCGGGCCACATTTCACACATGACCGTCCGACCCGTGGTCAAGCGCACCGCCCGCGCCGTTCTGCTGGACGGTGACGACCTGATCCTGATCAAGCGCACCAAGCCGGGTATGGATCCCTACTGGCTCACTCCCGGCGGCGGGGTCGAGCCCAGCGACTCGACCGTCGTCGACGCCCTGCACCGTGAGGTGTACGAGGAACTCGGCGCGAAGGTCACCGATGTGGTGCCCTGCTTCGTGGACACCATGGAGCACATCGGCGAGGACGGCGGCGCGACCGGTGTGAAGGTGCAGCACTTCTTCGTCTGCCGCCTGGAGTCCATGGACCCCTCCCTGCGCCACGGCCCCGAGGTGGACGAGCCCGTCGGTGAGTACGAGATCGTGCGTGTGCCCTTCACCCGGGTCGGGATCGCGTCCGTCCATCTCGTGCCGCTGTCGCTGCGGCACTACCTGGACGGCAACATCGAGGGCGTTCTCGCCATGCACGCGCCCGACCTGGGCTGAGACGGCTGATCAGTTTCCGGCCGCGACCAGTTCCTCGACGGAGTCGTGCCGTATGCGGTCCGACGGGATGCCGATGTCCCTCAGGGCGTCCACACCCCTGCGGATCATCCCGGGCGGGCCCGAGAGGTACGCGTCGAACTCGTTCCACGGCCCGTAGGCGCGTATCGCGTCCGGCAGCTGCTGGTGTGCCTGCTGGTCGATGATCGCGCGGACCGAGAGCCAGGGATGGGTCTGCTGGAGGCGGAGCATGGTGTCGATGTCGTACAGGTCGTGGTCGGTGCGGGCACCGTAGAAGACCTCGACCGGCCGGCGGTCTCCGTGCTCGGCGACGTCCTCGACCAAGGCCTTGATGGGCGCTATGCCCGTGCCGCCGCCCAGGCAGAGCAGGCCGCTGTCGGTGGTGTGGTCGACGGTCATGGAACCCGTGGGCGGGCCCAGCCGGATGATGTCGCCGGGGCGGGCGCGGTGCACCAGGGCGTTGGACACCCAGCCGGCTGGGACAGCCTTCACGTGGAAGGACAGCAGGCCGTCGGAGCGGGGCGCCGAGGCGAAGGAGTAGTGCCGCCAGATCCGGGGCCACCACGGCGTCTCCAGGCTTGTGTACTGCCCGGCGAGGAAGGGGTACGGCTGGTCGGGTCGGACGGTGACGACGGCGACGTCCGGGGTTCTCAGCTCGTGCGTGACGATCTCGGCGTACCACCAGGCCGGGGCGCGCAGTTCGTCCGCGGCCGCCGCGTCGATCATGACCTGGGAGATCGTGGTGTAGGCCCGGACCCAGGCCGCCTCCATCTCCGCGTTCCAGACCCCGGCGGCGTACTTGCTCAGCGCGCCGATGAGGCACTCGCCGACGGCCGGGTAGTGCTCGGCCCGCGTCCCGTACTTGCGGTGACCGCGGCCCAGGTTCTGCAGGTAGTCGACGAGGACGTCCTTGTTGTCGATGTGCTCGGCGGCTGTGAGCAGCGCCCTGAGCAGCCGGTCCCGCTGGGTGTCCATCGCGGCCGGGAACAGCGACCGCAGGTCGGGGTGGCGGACGAAGAGCAGGGCGTAGAAGTACGACGTGACCTTGTCGGAGACCGGGGCGACCTCGGCCATGGCGCGGCGGATGAGGAGGGCGTCCGGGGAGGCCGCTTCGGCCGGGGCTGAGGCGGCCGCCTCCGAGGGCGACGCCGGTGCGTGCCGCTGGGAGGGCACACCAGGCTCGGCGGCGGCAGTCGGAGGCGGAGGCGCGGCGGAGGCGAAGGGCGCCGGGGTGAGCGCGGTGGGTGCGGGACCCGGCGACGAGGCGGTGGCCGGGCTCGAGACCGCGGGAGACGGGGTGTGCTGTGCGGCTGAAGGGGCTGGCGTGGGCATCGCGTGCGCGGATTCACGCCCGAGGTCCGGTCCACCGGTACTCACGCCCCCGGGCACTGCGGTGCGTGATGCGGCTGTGGCGTCTTCCGGCGCTTGCGGTGCGGTCGTGGGCCTGCCCACCGGACGAATCACGGCCGGTCGGCGCCCTTCTGCCGTCCCGGGGTCGCTGTCCGACGCCGTCGTCGGGTTCTTGCGGGGTGTGAACCAGCCGCCCCCGCCGCCAGAAGTGCCGTTGTCGGCCGACGTGGTGGTCGGAGCGTCCATGGTGTGCCTCGCCTCGAGCATCTTTCGGTCGGTCTGCGCACTTCCTCGGTCGGAAGGTGCCTGCTTTCCCCCGTGGACGGTCTGCGTTCCCATCCTTGTCGCGGCCAATGCGGCCACATTCAACCCGTATTCCAGCTCCGTACGGACAAGTAAGGCGAGAGTGTGACATTGGCCGCAGTACTCTCATCGAGCTTCCCACTCGCCTGGACGGTTCCGTCGCATCACCGGAAACGCGGGTCTTCGATCTCTCCGTCCCGTTAGGCTGCATTGCCCTGCGCTCGGCTCACACGGGTCAGCTCGTCCCGGACGCGAACCGGAGTCGACCCTACCGGCCACCACCGTGCACACAAGTCCCCCCTTCCCTCGTCACGAATGCGGGCACGACGCGAATCATCAGGTCCGCCAACCACGAAAGAGGAAAACCCGGTTCACGTCGTTGACCGGGCACGCAATGTTCTTACGTGTTTCACGTGAAACATCCAGCCCCGGTCCTCGCGCCGGCCGAGCGGCGACAACTGGCCAAAAGGTCGTATGTCTCCGCTGAAAGAGGTGGACGGCGGGGTCCCTTGTCGGACAGCCTGACCTGCGTGCCGACTCCTTCTCTTGCCTCATTGCCCATCCGCCGTCTGACGCTCCGCGATCAAGCCGCCTGCGCCGACTTGTCCGAGGATCGGGGGTGGCCACGGGAGGAGCACAAGTGGGGCTTCCTCCTCACGGCCGGGAAGGGCTACGGCATCGACGACCCCGACGGCGGCCTCGTCAGCGCCTGTGTCGTCACCGCATACGGACCGCAGGAACCCGCCCTCGCCGCGATCGGCATGGTGCTGGTCGCCGGGCGGCACGCTCGCCAGGGCGTGGGGCGCCGACTGATGCGCCACGTCGTCTCCGCCATGGGCACCACGCCTCTCACCCTGCACGCGACGCCGTACGGCCGCCCCCTCTACGAGGAACTCGGCTTCAAGGTCACCGGGCGGGCCGAGATGGTCCTCGGGCGTTTCACTCCCGGCGGGCCGGAGCCGACGGTGGCCACCCGTGCCGCGACCGCCGAGGACCTCACCGCGATTCTCCGGCTCGACGAGCAGGTGTTCGGTGCCGACCGCACGCACATCGTCACCCGACTGCCCGCGTTCGCGGACCAGTTGCGCGTGGCCGAGGAGGACGGGCGGATCATCGGGTACGCGGCCGCCTGGCCCAACATGGACACCCACGTGGTCGGCCCGCTCATCGCACGCGACTCGTCCGTGGCCCAGGCGCTCGTCGCCTCCCTGGCCGCCCACACCGACCGCCCCTTGCGCACCGACATCGACGTGCGGCACGAAGAGCTCCTCGCATGGGTGAAGGAGCGCGGTCTGGAGTCCATTGCCTTCAACTCGGTGATGTCGTACGGGATCACCGCGTTGCCGGGAGACTGGAGCCGGCGGTTCGCGCCGGTCACTGTCGCGGCGGGCTGAAGAGCCTCGATACGACGACGCCGGCTCCCAGGGATCGGGGAACCGGCGTCGTCGCGCTGACAAGGGCTTGGTCAGGCAAGGGTTTCCAGGGCGGCCGTGGCGAAGCCATGGTCCTGCTCGGGGGCACCCCCGCCGACACCGATCGCGCCGATCAGGCGGCCGTCGCGATGCACCGGCACGCCACCGGCGATGAACAGCAGCGGCCGGTCGAGCGCGGTCGGCAGCGTGTGGAAGAGACCTCCGGGCTGCACCGCGTCGACGAGGTCGGCGGTGGGCGCGTTCAACTGGAGAGCCGTGTAGGCCTTCCGGGTGCTGGTCTCGCCGGAGATCAGCACGGCACGGTCGTCCCGCCGAAAGGCGAGCAGATGCCCGCCCGCGTCCAGGACGGTGACACTGACAGCGACACCCGCGGTCTCAGCGGCACGGTGGGCCGCGGCGACGAGGACGTCGGCGTCCTCGGTGGTCAGCGGGGCGACAGCGGTGGTGGTGCTCATGAGGGGTTCTCCTGGAACTCTTGCTGGTGGTGCTGGGCGGTGGGGTTGGTCGGGGTACTCCGGTGGCTCAGTGGTGGACAGCGGCCCGCTGTTCCGCCGGCGCTGATCCTGTGACGACGGTGCTGGGACCGCCGGCACGGCGCTCCAGAGCGGCCGAGAGAACGGCCAGGACCAGGGCCCCGGCGGCCAGGGCGGCACCGACCCAGTTGGGAGCGGTGTAGCCGAGGCCCGCCGCGATCACGAGGCCGCCGAGCCAGGCGGACAGGGCGTTGCCGAGGTTGAAGGCGCCGATGTTCACGGCGGAGGCCAGGGTCGGGGCGCCGTGCGCCTGGTCGAGGACCCGCTTCTGGAGCGGCGGCACGGTGGCGAAGCCCAGGGCACCGATCAGCGTGATGGTGATCGCCGACAGCAGCTTGTCGTGGGCGGTGAGGGTGAACAGCGCCAGGACGATGGCCAGAGCGCCCAGGGCGACGTACAGCATGGGCATCAGGGCGCGGTCGGCGAACTTGCCGCCGACGAGGTTGCCGCCGACCATGCCGAGGCCGAAGAGGACCAGCAGCCAGGTGACGGAGCCGTCGGCGAAGCCTGCGACGTGGGTCATCATCGGCGCGATGTAGGTGATGGCTGCGAAGACGCCGCCGAAGCCGAGGACGGTCATGGCCATCGCGAGCAGCACCTGCACGTTCTTGAAGGCGGCCAGCTCGTGCCGCAGGCGCACGCCCTCCACCTTGGGCATGTCGGGGACGAGCCGGGCGATGCCGACCAGGCCGATGACGCCGAGGGCCGCGACGATGCCGAAGGTCACCCGCCAGCCGACGGACTGGCCGACGAGCGTGCCCAGGGGGACGCCGACGACGTTGGCAACGGTCAGACCGGTGAACATCATCGCGATGGCGCCGGCCTTCTTGTCCGGGGCCACGAGGTCGGCCGCGACGACCGAGCCGATCCCGAAGAAGGCGCCGTGGGCCAGTGAGGCGACGATCCGGCCGATCAGCATGACGGAGAAGGCCGGGGCGAGCGCCGAGAGCAGGTTGCCGACGACGAACAGGCCCATGAGCAGCATCAGCATCCGCTTGCGGGAGATCTTGGTGCCGAGCACGGTCATCAGCGGGGCGCCGAACATGACGCCAAGGGCGTAGCCGGTCACCAGGTACCCGGCAGTGGGGATGGAGACCCCGTAGTCGCCCGCGACCTCGGGCAGCAAGCCCATGATCACGAACTCTGTCGTTCCGATCCCGAAGGCCCCGATCGCGAGGGCCAGAAGCGCGAGAGGCATGGAGGGGTTACCTTCCCAGACGATTGCAGGAGCGCCTTACGTGCGTCCACAATAGTTGCAGACGCGGGCTAAATGCAACCGCCGTCTATTGCACATCTGCTCTATCCTGGGAGGCAGCAGCTCCGGGACGGAGGAAACGCCCATGACAGCCACGGACCCCGCGCTCACCGCTCTCGCCCAGAGCTGGTGCGCCCTTTCCCTGCTCCACGGGAGGATCGAGGCCCACATCGAGCGCGCCCTGCAGGCGGAGCACGACCTCAGCGCACGCGAGTACTCCCTGCTGGACGTGCTCAGCCGGCAGCACGACGGAGACGGAGGCCATCTGCAGATGAAGCAGGTCGCCGACGCGGTCGTCCTCAGCCAGAGCGCCACCACACGCCTGGTCACCCGGCTGGAAGACCGCGGGCTTCTGGAGCGCTACCTGTGCCCCACGGACCGCAGAGGCATCTACACGAACGTCACCGAGGCCGGCCTCGAGCTGCTGGAAGCGGCGAGGCCCACCAATGACGCAGCCCTGCGCGAGGCCCTCGACGAAGCGGCGAAGAACCCCGAGCTGGCCCCGCTGGTCCGGGTCGTGGAGACACTGAAGGCCCCGCTGCCCGCCTAGGGCGCCCAGGACGCCTCCGCACAGGTTGTCACCGCGTGCGGCATCTCCCCTACCAGCCGTCCCTGCGTAGGGTGCGCTTATGGGAGATCTTGAAATGCGTGCCGCCGTCGCCGACGACGTCCCGGCGATCGTCGCCATGCTCGCCGACGATCCGCTGGGCGCACAGCGCGAGTCACCGGACGACCTCACCCCGTACCTGACCGCGCTGGAGCGGCTCAGCACCGACCCGAACCAGCGCCTGATCGTGGCGGTCCGGGAGGGCCGGGTCGTCGGCACGCTCCAGCTCACGATCATTCCTGGACTGTCACGACGCGGTGCGACCAGGTCGATCATCGAAGGGGTGCGCATCCACGCGGACGAGCGCGGCAGCGGCCTGGGAACCCGGCTCATCGAGTGGGCGATCGAGGAATCCCGGGGCCAGGGCTGCCAGTTGGTCCAGCTGACCTCCGACAAGACGCGTACCGACGCCCACCGCTTCTACGAGCGGCTCGGCTTCACGGCCTCCCACACAGGCTTCAAGCTCCAGCTGTGACAGCTGCGCCTGATGTGCGCGGGGCGCCATGTTTCACGTGAAACAGGGCGCCCCACATCGCCGCCTAACCGATGCCACGCCATCCCTCGCGATCGATACCGCCCGGCACAGGAGCCCCCTCGTCGTAGGGCTGACGCGTGAACACGAACGAACCGAGGTCCAGGTGGCTCACGGACCCGTCGGGCCGCCGTACGGCCTTCAGAAGCTCGCCGGCGTAGTAGCCCTCCAGCCCTGTCCATGTGCCGTCGCCGTTCGAGCGGAACCGTGACCGACGGCCGCCGCCGGACAACGGTCCCAGTGAGACCAGCCCGTCGGCCGTCAGCCGCAGAGCGAAGGTGTGCGTCCCCCAGTACCACTGCCCCGTCAGTTCCAGCAGCGAGGGGTCGACCTCGCTCAGCGGCTTCCACGGCGCGGGGATACGCGGCTCCGCCTCGGCGACGATACGGACCAGATCAGCGGCGACCGGGAACAGCAGCGGCCCGGAAGTGGCGTTGGCCAGGGCGATCGCCGACACGTCATCCTCGACGCTGATCATCAGGCAGGCGAGGAAGCCCGGCAGCGAACCGGTGTGGCCGACGAGGGACCGTCCGTTCCGTCGCCGGATCTCCATGCCCAGACAGTAGGCGTAGCCGCTTGCCACGTCCGCTGCCTCGTGGGGCGCGGCCGGTGTCCTCATCTCCCGCAGCGACTCGGCACTCAGCACCCGCTCGTCGCCGTTGACCAGGAAGACCGCGAACCGCGCCAAGTCAGCCGTGGTGGACCAGAGTTGCCCGGCCGGTGCCATGCGGCCCAGATCCTCGGTGGGCTCGGGAAGCATCACGTCGGCCCAGGGGTGCACGGCCCAGCCACCCGCATGAGGCGCCTGCGGCCGCACACTCGTGCGGTGCAGCCCCAGGGGTTCGAGCACTTCACGCCGAAGGGCCTCCTCCCAGGACGCCCCGCGGAGCTCCTCGATGAGTGCCCCCAGCAGCGCGTACCCGGGGTTGGAGTAGTGGAACCGGCGGCCGGGCGGGGTCAGCAGGGGCCGCTCACCCAGGACGTCGGCGAGTTCGGGCCGCAGGGCCCCGGGGCTCCGCTCCCACCACGGCCCTGGTGTCTCGGCTGCCAATCCCCCTGTGTGTGCGAGAAGTTCGGCGATGGTCGCCTCCCCCACACCGGTGCCCGGCAGATGCTTCTCCAGCGGATCACCGAGATCCAGTGCTCCCTCGTCACGCAGCCGCAGCACGAGAACCGCCGTGAACGTCTTGGTGATCGAGCCGATCCGGTACTGCACGTTCTCGTCCGGCGCATGCCCTTCCACCGAGGTCCGCGCGCCCGTCCACACCGTTGTCCCGCCTCGCACCACAGCCGCGACGAGCGACGGAGCCCGCCCTTCGGCCTGCGCGACAGCGATCCGGTGCAGCAGGGCGCGGCGCGTGCCGGGAAGCAGCTCTTCCTGAGATGTCGTCATGGACCCAGTCCACCTGGCCCGGCATCCCCTCGTCGAGCACATTCGGGGCAGAGCCTGTGAGGTCGATTCCGATCAGGTCTGCGCCATGTCCACGAACCGCGAGTAGTGGCCCTGGAAGGCGACCGTGATCGTCGCCGTAGGGCCGTTACGGTGCTTGCCCACGATGATGTCCGCCTCGCCCGCGCGCGGAGACTCCTTCTCGTACGCGTCCTCGCGGTGCAGAAGGATCACCATGTCGGCGTCCTGCTCGATGGAACCCGACTCACGCAGGTCGGACACCATCGGCTTCTTGTCCGTACGCTGCTCGGGACCACGGTTGAGCTGGGAGAGCGCGATCACCGGAACCTCCAGCTCCTTCGCCAGGAGCTTGAGGTTCCGGGACATGTCCGAGACCTCCTGCTGCCGACTCTCGGAGCGCTTGGAACCACCGGCCTGCATCAGCTGCAGATAGTCGATGATCACGAGCTTGATGTCGTTGCGCTGCTTCAGCCGACGGCACTTCGCGCGGATCTCCATCATCGACAGGTTCGGGGAGTCGTCGATGTAGAGCGGTGCGGACGAGACCTCGGGCATCCGGCGCGCCAGGCGCGTCCAGTCATCGTCCGTCATGGTGCCGGACCGCATGTGGTGCAGGGCGACGCGGGCCTCTGCGGACAGCAGACGCATCGCGATCTCGTTGCGGCCCATCTCCAGGGAGAAGATGACGCTCGGCAGGTTGTGCTTGATCGAAGCGGCCCGGGCGAAGTCCAGGGCAAGCGTCGACTTGCCCATGGCGGGACGGGCCGCGATGACGATCATCTGCCCCGGGTGCAGACCATTGGTGAGGGAGTCGAGGTCGGTGAACCCCGTGGGAACGCCCGTCATCTCGCCGCTGCGCGAGCCGATCGCCTCGATCTCGTCGAGCGCGCCCTCCATGATGTCGCCGAGCGGGAGGTAGTCCTCGCTGGTCCGCTGCTCGGTGACCGCGTAGACCTCTGCCTGGGCGCGGTTGACGATCTCGTCGACGTCGTCGTCGGCCGCGTATCCCATCTGCGTAATGCGGGTACCGGCCTCGACCAGGCGGCGCAGCACGGCCCGCTCGTGGACGATCTCCGCGTAGTACGCCGCGTTGGCCGCCGTGGGCACCGTCTGGACGAGGGTGTGCAGATACGACGCCCCGCCGACCTTGTTGATCTCGCCACGCTTGGTGAGCTCCGCCGCGATCGTGATGGGGTCGGCCGGCTCGCCCTTGGCGTAGACGTCGAGGACGGCCTGGTAGATCGTCTCGTGGGCCGGCTTGTAGAAGTCATGGCCCTTGAGGATCTCGACGACGTCCGCAATGGCGTCCTTGGACAGGAGCATGCCGCCGAGGACGGACTGCTCGGCGTCGATGTCCTGGGGTGGTACCCGCTCGAACGACGGGGCCGATCCGCCGTCCCACCCCCCGTTATCCCTGCCGCGCTCATGCTGTTCGTCGCGGCCCCGGGCTCCGTCACCACGTCGACGGGAGGCGGGCAGACGATCACTGGGACCGCTGTCGGCCCACGGATCGTCCAAGGGCTCGGAAATGCTCACCGAGCCACCTCCTCCCGTCCGCCGAAGCAGACCTAGCCGTGCCCCTCTGTTCTACGGCACGGCACTGACAAATAAGAGGCCCAACTCCGGTTGGCACGCGCCGGTTTTGTGGTGTTTGTGGAACCGGCGGACGGAGCGGGCGCCGGACCACCGTAGGCCTCTCGGCACCGTCAGCCAATCTGGTTATCCACAGCCCATGTGGACGAGGGCCCAGATGCTGTGGAGAACTCCGCGAAACCTGTGCACGAGCCGGTGGACAGGCCTGTGAACAAGCAGCGCCACCCTCCGTGGAAACCGCCCTGACCTGCGGCTTTGCCGTCCACCGGCTGTGCAGAAGAAAAACTTCCCCAACCGGCGCAAGATCACCTCGAACACTGCACAGCAGTGCGCACCCCTGGACGGAAAGTAAGGGGCGAGAAAGCTTTACATCTCTTACCTGTGGACGATTAGATTGGTGCACATGACACAGGCCCCTGCGCGCCGCCGAACCGGCCGGAGACAGCACGACCGAGAGATCGTCGCACTGGCCGTGCCGGCCTTCGGCGCCCTCGTCGCCGAGCCCCTCTTCCTCATGGTCGACACCGCCATCGTGGGCCATCTGGGCACGGCCCAACTCGCCGGCCTCGGCGTCGCCTCGGCCCTGCTGATGACGGCCGTGAGCGTCTTCGTCTTCCTCGCCTATGCCACCACAGCAGCGGTTGCCCGCCGTGTCGGAGCGGGCGACCTCCAGTCAGCCATCCGGCAGGGCATGGACGGTATCTGGCTGGCACTGCTCCTCGGCGCTGCCGTGGTCGCCGTCGCCCTGCCGACGGCACCCCACCTGGTGGACCTGTTCGGCGCCTCGGACGCGGCAGCTCCCTACGCGACCACGTATCTGCGCATCTCCGTGCTCGGCATACCGGCCATGCTCGTCGTCCTCGCCGCGACCGGTGTTCTGCGCGGTCTGCAGGACACCAGAACCCCGCTCTACGTCGCCATCGCAGGCTTCGTCGCCAACGGTGCCCTCAACGCCGGGCTCGTCTACGGCGCCGATCTGGGGATCGCCGGTTCCGCGTGGGGTACCGTCATCGCCCAGTGCGGCATGGCAGCGGTCTACCTCGTGGTGGTTCTGCGAGGAGCCCGCAAGCACGGTGCCTCGCTGCGCCCGGATGCCGCCGGGATCAGGGCCTGCGCGCAAGCCGGTGTGCCCCTGCTGGTCCGCACCCTTTCCCTGCGGGCCATCCTGATGATCGCCACGGCGGTCGCCGCCCGGCTCGGAGATGCCGACATCGCCGCCCACCAGATCATCCTCTCCCTGTGGAGCCTCCTGGCCTTCGCCCTCGACGCCATCGCCATCGCGGGGCAGGCCATCATCGGGCGCTACCTCGGAGCCGGTGACACCCAGGGCGCCCGGGACGCGTGCCGTCGCATGGTGGAGTGGGGCATCGCCGTCGGCGTCGTCCTCGGTGCCCTGGTGGTCATCACCCGACCGGGATTCCTGCCCCTGTTCACCAGTGACCCGGCGGTCAAGGATGTGGCACTGCCCGCCCTGATCATCGTCGCCCTCTCCCAGCCGATCTCCGGCATCGTCTTCGTCCTTGACGGAGTCCTGATGGGCGCCGGTGACGGCCCTTACCTCGCCTGGGCCATGCTGCTCACACTGGCGGTCTTTACGCCCGTCGCTCTCTTGGTCCCGGTGCTGGGCGGTGGACTCACCGCCCTCTGGGCCACGATGACACTGATGATGACCGTGCGGATGCTGACCCTGTGGCTCCGCGCCCGCTCGGGCCGCTGGATCGTGACGGGCGCGACCCGCTGACCGTTTCACGTGAAACGCTGCCTGTTTCACGTGAAACACGGTGCTCCACAGAACGCGGTGTTTCACGTGAAACAGGACGCCGCTCGGGAGGCATGCCCCCAGCAGACACGAATGGGGCCGCACCCCCAGGGTGCGGCCCCATCGCTTACTGCTTCAGCAAGCACGGCACTCAGGCCGCGACGACCTCGATGTTGACCTTGGCGGCAACCTCGGGGTGCAGACGCACGGACGTCTCGTGAGCGCCCAGCGTCTTGATCGGCGAGCCGAGCTCGATACGGCGCTTGTCGACCTCGGGTCCGCCGGAGGCCTTGATCGCGGAAGCGATGTCGGCCGGCGTGACGGAACCGAAGAGACGACCGGCGTCGCCGGAGCGAACGGCCAGACGGACCTTGACGCCCTCGAGCTGGGCCTTCACAGCGTTGGCCTGCTCGATGGTCTGGATCTCGTGGATCTTGCGAGCACGACGGATCTGCTCGACGTCCTTCTCGCCACCCTTGGTCCAGCGGATAGCGAACTTCCGCGGGATCAGGTAGTTGCGAGCGTAACCGTCCTTGACGTCGACGACGTCGCCCGCGGCACCGAGGCCGGAGACCTCGTGGGTGAGGATGATCTTCATGAGTCGGTCACCCTTCCCTTATCGCGCGGTGGAGGTGTAGGGCAGCAGCGCCATCTCACGGCTGTTCTTCACGGCCGTGGCGACGTCACGCTGGTGCTGCGTGCAGTTGCCGGTCACGCGGCGGGCACGGATCTTGCCGCGGTCGGAAATGAACTTCCGCAGCATGTTCGTGTCCTTGTAGTCCACGTACGTGACCTTGTCCTTGCAGAAAGCGCAGACCTTCTTCTTCGGCTTGCGCACAGGCGGCTTAGCCATGGTGTTTCTCCTGTGTGATCAAGAAGTGTGAGTGCGAACCCACCCCTAGAAGGGGGGCTCGTCCGAGTAGCCGCCGCCACCGCTGCCGCCGCCGGAGTTTCCACCCCAGCCGCCGCCACCGCCCTGGTTGCCACCGGCGGGAGCACCGGTCGCCCAGGGGTCGTCTGCGGGAGCGCCGCCGCCCTGCTGGCCGCCACCGGGGCCGCCGCCCCAGCCGCCGCCACCCTGGCCGCCACCGCCGCCGCCGAAGCCACCCTGGCCACCCTGGCCACTGCGGCCGCTGGTCTTGGTGACCTTGGCCGTGGCGTTGCGCAGGCTGGCGCCGACTTCCTCGACGTCCAGCTCGTAGACCGTGCGCTTGACGCCCTCACGGTCCTCGTAGGACCGCTGCTTCAGCCGGCCCTGCACGATGACGCGCATGCCTCGCTGAAGCGACTCCGCGACGTTCTCCGCCGCCTGACGCCAGACCGAGCAGGTCAGGAAGAGGCTCTCGCCGTCCTTCCACTCGTTCGTCTGGCGGTCGAAGGTGCGGGGGGTGGACGCGACACGGAACTTCGCGACCGCCGCACCGGAGGGGGTGAAGCGCAGCTCGGGGTCGTCGACAAGATTGCCGACGACCGTGATGACGGTCTCGCCTGCCATGGGGGAACCTCTCGGCGGGTTTGCTCTGGCTGCTTGCTACTCGAATCCCGGGATCAGCTGAGCGTGGAAGCTCAGTGCATCTCGGGACGGAGGACCTTGGTCCGGAGGACCGACTCGTTCAGGTTCATCTGGCGGTCGAGCTCCTTGACGACCGCAGGCTCGGCCTGCAGGTCGATGACCGAGTAGATGCCCTCGGGCTTCTTCTTGATCTCGTACGCGAGACGACGACGGCCCCAGGTGTCGACCTTCTCGACCTTTCCGCCGCCGTCACGGACGACAGAGAGGAAGTTCTCGATCAGCGGAGAGACAGCGCGCTCCTCGACCTCGGGGTCGAGGATGACCATCACCTCGTAGTGACGCATGTGGAACCCACCTCCTTTGGACTCAGCGGCCACGGTCGTTCCGTGGCAGGAGGGTTGTGATGCGTAGGCAACGGTATCGGCCACCACTGACAGTCGGGGTTTCTGACGAGAAGCCCCTGCCATGACATGGGCAGACACCGGTGCGGACGGTACAGAGTACCCGCACAGCGGCTTGCGGTTGAAATCCGGCCGCCAGGGCAGCCAATCTGTACACATCGGGTGTGTATGGCGCTACGATGCGCCGACTTTC
Organism: Streptomyces sp. NPDC093598; assembly: GCF_044764825.1. Taxonomy (NCBI): domain Bacteria; kingdom Bacillati; phylum Actinomycetota; class Actinomycetes; order Kitasatosporales; family Streptomycetaceae; genus Streptomyces; species Streptomyces sp. NPDC093598. The sequence continues at coordinate 207,220 of NZ_JBIWIV010000003.1, forward strand.
GCAGGAGGTGCCCTATGGCACAGGCATTGCGACCCAACCCCGCCGGCGGCCTCTTCGCCACGGACGGCAAGCCCCATCCCCTCCAGGACGCCCTGCTCGCGGTGACCCTGGTGCTGGGCCTCATGTCGTTCCTCACGGCGATCATCGAGGAGGACCTGCATCTGCTCAGCTCCTGGGCCGGCCTCGTGGGCATCCTCACGGGCGCGTACGGCCAGTGGATCTCGGAGACGACCCGGGAGCGCTTCGGTCTGATCCTGGGCCTGGGCGCAGCGGGCGTCGGGTTCTTCTTGGGCATGGCGCACGGCGGCCTCATCGGCTGACGCCAGGACACCCCTTCTCTGAACACCGGTCACGCCCCGGCCGGCCTCGGGCCGGGGCGAAGGTCCCGTACGCCCAACCGGCGCGCTCCCAAGGCGCAGTAGGCTTCGCGCGAGAGCCGGAGCCCCTGAACCCATGGGGACACACCAGCCCGAGGAGCGCCCCGAATGAGCCTGACCCTGAGGACCATCAGTCGCGAGCAGCATCTGGCCTACATCCAGAGCCTGCCGTCGGCGAGCCACATGCAGGTCCCGGCCTGGGCTGACGTCAAGGCGGAGTGGCGCTCCGAGAACCTCGGCTGGTTCGACGACCGCACCGGCGAGATGGTCGGTGCCGGCCTGGTCCTCTACCGGCAGCTTCCCAAGATCAAGCGCTACCTCGCCTACCTGCCCGAGGGCCCGGTCATCAACTGGTTCGCGCCGAATCTGCAGGAATGGATCGAGCCGATGCTGGCGCACCTGAAGCAGCAGGGCGCCTTCTCCGTGAAGATGGGCCCGCCGGTGATCATCCGGCGCTGGGAGGCCCCCTCCATCAAGGCGGGCATCCAGAACCCGGACGTGAAGCGGCTGCGCGACATCGAGGCCGACCACATCGAGCCGCGCGCCTTCGAGGTGGCCGACAAGCTGCGCCGCATGGGCTGGCAGCAGGGCGAGGACGGCGGCGCCGGCTTCGGCGACGTCCAGCCCCGTTACGTGTACCAGGTGCCGCTGGCGAACCGTTCGCTGGAAGAGGTCCACAAGAACTTCAACCAGCTGTGGCGCCGCAACATCAAGAAGGCCGAGAAGGCCGGCGTCGAGGTCGTCCAGGGCGGCTACCAGGACCTCGAGGAATGGCAGCGGCTGTACGAGATCACGGCCGTACGCGATCACTTCCGGCCGCGCCCGCTGTCGTACTTCCAGCGCATGTGGACGGCCCTCAACACCGAGGACCCCAACCGCATGCGGCTGTACTTCGCCCGGCACAACGGCGTGAACCTGTCGGCCGCGACGATGCTGATCGTCGGCGGGCACGTCTGGTACTCGTACGGCGCCTCCGACAACATCGGCCGCGAGGTCCGGCCTTCGAACGCGATGCAGTGGCGGATGCTGCGCGACGCCTACGCGCTCGGCGCCACCGTCTACGACCTGCGCGGCATCTCCGACTCACTGGACGAGACCGACCACCTCTTCGGTCTGATCCAGTTCAAGGTGGGTACCGGCGGCCAGGCGGCCGAGTACCTGGGCGAGTGGGACTTCCCCCTGAACAAGCTGCTGCACAAGGCGCTCGACATCTACATGTCGCGCCGCTGATGTCCCGTTCAGTGCTTCTATACCTCTGATACACGGCAACCGCTGATACACGGCGACCACGAGAAAGGTTCCAGGTCCGGCCATGGCGCTCACGCTCTACGTCGACACCGCGCGCTGGCGTGCGCACCACAAGCATGTGCAGGAGCAGTTCCCGGGCCTCGTGCCGGTCTGCAAGGGCAACGGCTACGGCTTCGGGCACGAGCGGCTGGCGGAGGAGGCCACGCGGCTGGGCTCGGACGTCCTCGCCGTCGGCACGACGTACGAGGCCGCCCGGATCAAGGACTGGTTCGGCGGGGACCTGCTGGTGCTGACCCCGTACCGGCGTGGCGAGGAGCCGGTGCCGCTGCCGGACCGGGTCATCCGCTCCGTCTCGTCGATAGACGGTGTGTACGGCCTGGTCGGTGCCCGGGTGGTGATCGAGGTGATGTCCTCGATGAAGCGGCACGGCATCAGTGAGCAGGACCTGGCCCAACTGCACGCCGCCATCGAGAACGTCCGCCTGGAGGGCTTCGCCCTCCACCTGCCGCTGGACCGCACCGACGGCTCGGACGCCGTCGAGGAGGTCATCGGCTGGATGGACCGGCTGCGTGCCGCCCGGCTGCCCCTGCACACCATGTTCGTGAGCCATCTCAAGGCCGAGGAACTCGCCCGGCTCCAGCAGCAGTTCCCGCAGACCCGGTTCCGGGCCCGCATCGGCACGCGGCTGTGGCTGGGGGACCACGACGCCACGGAGTACCGCGGCGCGGTCCTGGACGTCACGCGCGTCGCCAAGGGCGACCGCTTCGGCTACCGGCAGCAGAAGGCGGCCTCCGACGGCTTCCTGGTGGTCGTGGCGGGCGGTACGTCGCACGGAGTGGGGCTGGAGGCTCCCAAGGCGCTGCACGGCGTCATGCCGCGTGCCAAGGGCGTCGCCCGCGCCGGCCTCGCGACGGTGAACCGGAACCTTTCCCCGTTCGTCTGGGGTGGCAAGCAGCGCTGGTTCGCGGAGCCGCCGCACATGCAGGTCTCGATCCTGTTCGTGCCGGCGGATGCGCCGGAGCCGAAGGTCGGCGATGAGCTGGTGGCCCATCTGCGGCACACCACCACGCAGTTCGACCGGATCATGGACCGCTGACGGGCGCCACGCACCGTCCCTCGCAGCGCAGCAAGAAGGCCGTGCACGGCTTCCCGTGTACGGCCTTCTTCTGCCTTCTTCGGCCTTCTTCGTTTCCCTGCTACGGCATCTCGCGCCGTTCGCTCAGAGCGAACCGCCCGTAGGACCCGGCCTGCCCCACTCGACCGGTGGGCCGTCGAACTGGGCGGTCATGTGCCGCCGGGGGCGGGCCGCGGGTCCGAGAACGAAGACGTCCTCGGCGCCGTCGAGCACTCCGCCCGAGGGGTCGTCGTCACCGGACCGCCGCACCGGATCCCGCTCCGGCATGAAGATGTCCCGCACGACCATCACGCACAGGTACGCAGTCCCCAGCAGATGCAGGCCGATGGCCCAGTGGTAGCCGTCGGTGGGCAGGCCCTTGTGTGCGTCTCCGCTGGTCGTGTACGCGAGGTACAGCCAGATCCCCAGGAAGTACGCCACCTCGCAGGCCTGCCAGATCAGGAAGTCCCGCCACTTCGGCCGGGCGAGAGCGGCCAGCGGCACCAGCCACAGGACGTACTGCGGCGAGTAGACCTTGTTGGTGAGGATGAACGCCGCCACGATCAGGAAGGCGAGCTGGGCGAACCGCGGGCGGCGGGGGGCGGTCAGTGCGAGCGCCGCGACGGCCGCACAGCACACCAGCATCAGCAGCGTGGCCATGGTGTTGACGGTGTCGGTGCTGAGCGGGTTGTCCGAGTTCTGGGCCATGATCAGCCAGAAGGAGCCGAAGTCGACGCCCCGCTCCTGGCTGAACGTGTAGAACTTCGACCAGCCCTCGAACGCGAAGAGCATCACCGGCCCGTTCACGACGACCCAGGCGACGATCGCGCCGCCCACAGCCGCCCCGAACTCACGCCACCTGCCCGCGCGCCAGCACAGCACCATCAGCGGCCCGAGGAGCAGGAAGGGGTAGAGCTTGGCGGCCGTGGCGAGCCCCAGCAGGACGCCGAAGGCGAGGGATCGGCCGCGCGACCACATCAGCATCGCCGCGGCCGTCAGAGCGACCGCGAGCAGGTCCCAGTTGATGGTCGCGGTCAGCGCGGCGGCGGGCGCCAGGGCGACCAGCAGGCCGTCCCAGGGACGCCGGGCGTGGGTGCGGGTCACGCAGACGGCGATGACCGACGCACACACCATGAGCATTCCGGCATTGACCATCCAGTACCACTGCTCCTGGTACTGGATGGTGCCGCTGCCGGGTGTGAGCCAGGAGGCGACCTCCATGAAGACACCGGTGAGCACCGGATACTCCAGGTACTGCATGTCACCGGGGAGCCTGTCGAAGTACGGCACGAGCCCGTCGGCGAAACCGCGCCCCTGGTAGAGGTGCGGGATGTCCGAGTAGCACGCGTGCGTGTACTGGGAACTCGCGCCGAAGAACCAGGCGCCGTTGTAGCAGGGCGCCTTCTGGACCAGGCCGAGGGCGAACATGCCGATCGCCACCAGCGCGATCACCCGCACGGGAGTCCACCAGGACGCCCCGAGCAGGGCACGCCGCCCGAGCGGGCCGCCGATCAGCTCGCTGCCGGCCGCGGCGACCTCGTCCTCCTTGGTCGGCCGCACCGGGTCCGGCTCGTGGACGCTCGCTTGCGTCGATTCTGCACTGGGCATGCCGCACATCCTGCCGTACGTGTCCAGTAATACGCCGAGGGCCGCCGTGCCCAAGTGGGACGGCGGCCCTTGTTTCACGTGAAACGCCCTCGCGTTTCACGTGAAACACCCAAGCCGGGCGATCTGTCGGCAGCGGCTATCCCTCGGGGCCGCCGAAGATGCCTCCGTTGCCGTTGCCCCTGCTGTTGCCGCCGTCCAGGTTCGTATCGGTTGGCGTGGGCTCGGTGGACGCCCCTCCGTCTGTGCCCCCGTTGCCAGTGCCGCCGTTCTGCGCGCCACCGTCGTTCTCACACCCGAAGAACCCGCAGGTGTCGCTCGGCGTGGGCGACGGAAGCGTCGGGCTCTCGCTGGGCGTGGCACTCGGCGACTCGGTCACCGTCTCGCTGGGCACGACGCTGGGCGTCGGGGTCGGTGTCGGGGCACCCGCCTGGTCCTGGATCTCGCCGATCTCCTCGGCCTCCGGGAAGCCGAGGTCGGGCTTGCCCTTCAGCGCGGCCTTCATGTACTCCGTCCACACCAGCGTGGGGACGTCACCGCCGTGGATGGACTCCTCACCCGCCGTGCCGTTCATGGAGAGCAGCTTGGCGCTCTTGGGGTCCTCACGGAACATCGCGACCGAGGTCGACAGCTGCTGCGTGTAGCCGACGAACCAGGCCGACTTGTTCTCGTCGGTGGTACCGGTCTTACCGGCCGCCGTACGGCCCAGGGACAGCGCGTTCTTACCCGTACCGTTCTGGATCACGTTCTCCAGAGTGTCCGTGACATTGTTGGCCACTTTCTCGGGCATCGCCTGGGTGATCCTCGGCTTGTCGAAGCCTTGGACTTCCTGACCGTTGTACTTGACGCTGGTCACCGAGTACGGGGCGGCCTGCTTACCCGCTGCGGCGAACGTCGCGTAAGCGTCGGCCATCCGGATCGCACTGGGAGTCGACGTACCGAGCGCGAACGACGGGTTGAGCTCGGCGAAGCTGGCGTCCAGGATGCCGGACTTCTCTGCCACGTCCCGTACGTTCCTCATTCCCACATCCATGCCGAGCTGCACGAACGGGGTGTTGACCGACTGCTCCATCGCCTTGCGCAGGGAGATGTAGCCCCAGGGGTGGTCGCTCTCGTTCTCCTGGAAGAACGGGGTGTTGTCCTTCTTCAGGACGTACGAGCCGTCGTTGTTCTTGACCTTGAGATGGTCGTTGCCGTTGTACTTGCTCATCGGCGAGAGAGGACCGTCGCTCCGGTAGGTGCCGTGCTCCATCGCAGCGGCGAGCACGAACGGCTTCCACGTCGAACCGACGGGGACACCCGAGGTGTCCGCGTTGTTGTTGAAGTGGCCGTTCTCGTACCCCGCACCGCCGTAGAGCGCGACGATCGCGCCGTCCTTGGGCTTCACCGACGCCGCACCGAACTGGACGTGCTTGTCCAGCTCACGGTTCTTCGGGTCGAGCTTCTCCTTCTCGACCTTCTTGACGGCCTTCGCCAGCGCCTCGACGTTGGCCTTCTTGAAGGTCGTCTTGATCTGGTAGCCGCCCAGGTCGAACTGCTTCTCGGAGATGTTGGAGTGGTTCAGGACGTACTTCTTGGCCGTGTCCACCAGGTACCCGATCTGGCCGCTCATGCCCTTGGACGCCTTGCGGTCCTGGGGCATGGGGTATTCCTTGATCGCGTCCTGGTACTGCTGGTCCGTGAGCTTGTTGTCGTTGTGCATCTGCTCGAGGATCCAGGCCCAACGCACCTTTGACCGCTTGAGGTTGTCGTCCTTGTTCGCCGCAGGGTCGATGCTCTCGTTGCCCGCCGGGTCGTAGTAGGTCGGGCCCTTCAGAAGAGCGGCGAGGAAGGCACACTCACTCGGCTTGAGGTCCTTCGCTTCCTTGCCGTAGTAGGCCTGAGCGGCGGCCTGGATGCCGTAGGCGCCACGGCCGTAGTAGGAGGTGTTCAGGTAGCCCTGGAGGATCACCGGCTTGGAGACCTTGGTGCCCACCTTGATGGAGATGAACATCTCCTTGAACTTACGGGTGACCGTCTGTTCCTGGCTCAGGTAGGTGTTCTTGACGAACTGCTGGGTGATCGTCGAACCGCCCTGCGTGTTCCCCCCCCGGGCCATGTTGGCCAGGGCCCGGGCGATACCCATGGGGTCGACGCCGGAGTCCTGGTAGAAGCTCTTGTTCTCGGCCGAGATCACCGCCCACTGCATGGCCTTGGGGATCCGGTCGATCGTCACGTTCTGCCGGTTCTGGCCGCTGCCCGCCGCGACCATCTGGGTGCCGTCGGCCCAGTAGTAGACGTTGTTCTGCGACAGGGCCGCAGCGTTCTCCTCATTGGGGACGCCCACCATGGCGTAGCCGATGCCCGCCACGGCCACCAGGCTGCCGAAGAAGCCGATGCACAGGCCGGAGACGAGCTTCCAGGACGGCATCCAACGTTGCCAGCCGTACTTGCCCGCCCGCGGATAGTCGATCAGCCGTTTCTTGTCGGGGACGGCGGCCGCGCGCCCCCTGCCCCGGCCGGGCCCGTTCGGGCCGCCGGGACCGGCACGCCGGCCGCCTCGGGCCGGTTCGGCCGCTCTGCGGCGGCTGCCACCCGTGCTTCTCTGCGCCGCACGGCGGGCCTCGGCACGGCTGCCGTACTGACGCTCCTCACCCCCTGAGTCGTAAGCGTCCGACCCATAGGAGTCGGACGGAGACCCGGTGGCGCCTCGCGGTGCCGCACGGCGGCCGGAGGACGAACCGGACTGGCCGCGTCGGGCCGCGGCACGTCCGCCTCCCTGCGGCTGCGGCGGTTTGCGACGGTGCTCGCTCATCGAACGACTACTCCTCGGGCAGGCGCACCCCTGCGCGCCTGGAAACGGCGGCTGGTTTCCGGTCCCCCCGAAGTACGGATGCGGTCGGCTCCGCATTCATCGGTCCCGCATGCACCCGTACTACACCGAAGACGGCGACGCTCTCAGGCGTCACTCGGTTCCCGGTGATGTGCATGGCGCACAGACTACGCACCGTCAAAACCTCCCGAGGCCCGAACTTCACCTCAAATCAGGCAACTCGCGTCCGATGAATCGGTGATGTGATCCCGTTCACCCGACCCCCTCTTGTCGCATCCGGAAGGCCGTTCTATCGTCGTGATGTATCGAGTCGATACATCAGCACGACACATCGGCCCGACACATCGGGCTGATACATGCGCACCGCGGCGAGAGGAGGCGACGATGAGCCGGCGTTCCGGCATCCTCGAGTTCGCCGTACTCGGCCTGCTCCGCGAATCTCCGATGCACGGGTATGAGCTGCGCAAACGGCTCAACACGTCACTGGGTGTGTTCCGTGCGTTCAGCTACGGGACGCTCTACCCCTGCCTCAAGACGCTGGTCGCCAACGGCTGGTTGATCGAGGAACCGGGGAACGCCCCCGAGGACGCCCTCGCCGCCCCCCTCGCGGGGCGCCGCGCCAAGATCGTCTACCGGTTGACGGCGGAGGGTAAGGAGCACTTCGAGCAGTTGCTCTCGCAGACCGGGCCCGACGCGTACGAGGACGAGACCTTCGCCGCCCGTTTCGCTTTCTTCGGGCAAACCTCACGCGACGTGCGCATGCGCGTGCTGGAAGGCCGCCGCAGCCGGCTGGAAGAGCGTCTGGAGAAGATGAGCGCCTCCCTGGCCCGGACCCGGGAGCGCCTCGACGACTACACGCTCGAGCTCCAGCGCCACGGAATGGAGTCCGTGGAGCGTGAGGTGCGCTGGCTGAACGAGCTCATCGAGAGCGAGCGGGCGGGGCGGGACCTCAAGGGTCCGGCCACCGGGGAGCCCGCCGCGCGTGACACCACATCTGGAGCGTCGGGCGGCCTGCCCCGGCCGGGGGACGACCCCCGGCCGGATACGCCCGACGACACCGCCACGTGAGAGCCCACTCAGGGCCTCACTCGTACACACAGGGAGCAACCGGAATGGGTTCGGTTCGCGTAGCCATCGTCGGTGTGGGCAACTGTGCCGCATCGCTGGTGCAGGGAGTCGAGTACTACAAGGACGCCGACCCGGCGTCCAGGGTGCCGGGCCTGATGCACGTCCAGTTCGGCGACTACCACGTCCGCGACGTCGAGTTCGTCGCCGCGTTCGACGTGGACGCCAAGAAGGTCGGTCTCGACCTGGCGGACGCCATCGGCGCCTCCGAGAACAACACCATCAAGATCTGCGACGTACCCAGCACCGGTGTGACGGTGCAGCGCGGCCACACCCTCGACGGCCTCGGCAAGTACTACCGCGAAACCATCGAGGAGTCCGCCGAGGAGCCGGTCGACGTCGTCCAGGTCCTCAAGGACCAGCAGGTCGACGTCCTCGTCTGCTATCTGCCCGTCGGCTCCGAGGACGCGGCGAAGTTCTACGCGCAGTGCGCCATCGACGCCAAGGTCGCCTTCGTCAACGCCCTTCCGGTCTTCATCGCCGGCACCAAGGAGTGGGCGGACAAGTTCACCGAGGCGGGCGTCCCGATCGTCGGCGACGACATCAAGTCGCAGGTCGGTGCCACCATCACGCACCGTGTGATGGCGAAGCTGTTCGAGGACCGGGGCGTCGTCCTGGACCGCACGATGCAGCTGAACGTCGGCGGCAACATGGACTTCAAGAACATGCTCGAGCGCGACCGCCTCGAGTCGAAGAAGATCTCCAAGACGCAGGCCGTCACCTCCCAGATCCGCGACCGCGAAATGGGCGAGGGCAACGTCCACATCGGCCCGTCCGACTACGTCGCCTGGCTCGACGACCGCAAGTGGGCCTACGTCCGCCTCGAAGGCCGTGCCTTCGGTGACGTCCCGCTGAACCTGGAGTACAAGCTGGAGGTCTGGGACTCGCCGAACTCCGCCGGCGTCATCATCGACGCCCTGCGCGCCGCGAAGATCGCCAAGGACCGCGGCATCGGCGGCCCCATCCTCTCCGCGTCCAGCTACTTCATGAAGTCCCCGCCCGTGCAGTACTTCGACGACGAGGCCCGCGAGAACGTCGAGAAGTTCATCAAGGGTGAGGTCGAGCGCTGAGGCGCCGCAACCAGTCGCTCCTGCCAGGGCTGTGAGGGTCCCCGGGTCGTACGGCCCGGGGACCTTCCCCGTATGTGAGGCTGGGCCCCATGGCCGTCGTCCGTGACCTGCGCGTCCTGTTGCGCTTCCAGGGTTTCCGGCGCCTGCTCGCCGTGCGTCTGCTGTCCCAGGGTGCCGACGGCGTCTACCAGGTCGCGCTCGCCGCGTACGTGGTCTTCTCGCCGGAGAAGCAGACCTCGGCGGCCGCGGTCGCCTCCGCGATGGCGGTGCTGTTGCTCCCGTACTCCCTCGTCGGCCCTTTCGCCGGTGTGCTGCTGGATCGCTGGCGGCGGCGTCAGGTGCTGCTGTTCGGGAGTCTGTTGCGCGCCCTGCTGGCCTGCGCGACGGCCGTGCTGATCCTCAGTCCGGCTCCCGACTGGCTCTTCTACGTCTCGGCTCTGTGCGTCACCGCCGTCAACCGCTTCGTCCTGTCCGGCCTGTCCGCCGCCCTGCCGCGCGTGGTCGACGCCGACCGCCTGGTCATCGCCAACTCCCTCTCACCGACCGCCGGAACGCTGGCCGCGACCGCGGGCGGCGGACTGGCCTTCGTCGTGCGCCTGGTGGTGGCGGACTCCGACGCCGCGGTGGTACTCGTGGGCGCCGGGCTGTATCTGTGTGCGGCCCTGGCGTCGCTGAGCATGGCGCGGGAACTCCTCGGCCCTGACAAGCCCTTGGCGCGCGAGCGGCTCGGGACGGCTCTCACGGCCACCGCTCGCGACCTGGCGGCAGGCGTGCGTCATCTGGCCGCGCCTCAGCGCCGTGAGGCGGCCTGGGCGCTCGCGGCGATGTCGTTGATGAGGTTCTGCTACGGCGCCCTGCTGGTCATGCTGCTGATGCTGTGCCGCTACGCCCTCACCTCGACCACGGACGACGGACTCGCCCTGCTGGGACTGGCCTTGGGCGTCTCCGGCGCCGGGTTCTTCGCGGCGGCCGTGGTGACACCCTGGACCGCGGGGCGGCTCGGGCCGGGTCGCTGGATCGTCGTGTGCGCCGGGTCCGCGGCGCTGCTGGAGCCCGCTCTCGGGCTGCCGTTCGCCACCGCCCCGCTGCTGGCCGCGGCTTTCGTGCTGGGGCTGACCACCCAGGGCGCGAAGATCTCCACGGACACCATCGTCCAGTCCTCCGTCGAGGACGGGTTCCGTGGCCGGATCTTCTCGGTTTACGACGTCCTCTTCAACGTTTCCTTCGTCGGCGCGGCCGCCGTCGCCGCTCTGATGCTGCCGCCGGACGGCCGATCGGTTCCGCTGGTGATCACGATCGCCGTTATCTACGCGGCAGTAGCTGTAGCTCTGGCCCGGTTTGACCGCCAGTAGTGTCACATCAATGACACAGAACCACTTCTGACCACTCCGTTGTCCGTGGGGAAGTACGTGTACACCCAGAGCGGTGACGGCAAGGACTTCCTGCTCTGCCTAAAGAACTACACGAAGTAAGGCAGACAGGAGAGAGGGGCGGTGTTTCACGTGAAACACCGCCCCTCTTTCCTGTCTCCACGGGGTCATGTTTCACGTGAAACATGACCCCGTTTCACAGCCTCATCCCCCCTGACCGGCCCACCACTCCTTGAGAGCGGCCACCGCCGCCTCGTGCTCCATCGGCCCGTGCTCCAGCCGCAGCTCCAGCATGTGCTTGTACGCGCGACCGATGGCCGGACCGGGGCTGATACCGAGAACTTCCATGATCTGGTTGCCGTCGAGGTCCGGGCGGATGGAGTCCAGCTCCTCCTGCTCCTGAAGTTTGGCGATCCGCTCCTCCAGGCCGTCGTAGGCGCGCGACAGGGCCGCCGCCTTGCGCTTGTTGCGCGTGGTGCAGTCCGAGCGGGTCAGCTTGTGCAGACGGTCGAGGAGCGGGCCGGCGTCACGGACGTAACGGCGGACCGCCGAGTCCGTCCACTCACCGGTGCCGTAGCCGTGGAAGCGCAGGTGGAGTTCGACCAGACGTGAGACGTCCTTCACCAGCTCGTTGGAGTACTTCAAGGCCGTCATGCGCTTCTTGGTCATCTTCGCCCCGACCACCTCGTGGTGGTGGAACGAGACCCGGCCGTCCTTCTCGAAGCGGCGCGTACGCGGCTTGCCGATGTCGTGCAGCAGGGCAGCCAGGCGGAGGGTGAGGTCAGGACCGTCCTCCTCCAACGCCATCGCCTGCTCGAGAACGATCAGCGTGTGGTCATAGACGTCCTTGTGGCGGTGGTGCTCATCACGCTCCAGGCGCAGGGCCGGCAGCTCGGGCACCACGCGTTCGGCGAGGCCCGTCTCCACCAGCAACGTCAGGCCCTTACGCGGCCGGCGGGAGAGGATCAGCTTGTTCAGCTCGTCCCGCACCCGCTCGGCCGAGACGATCTCGATACGCCCGGCCATCTCCGTCATCGCGGTGACGACCTCGGGGGCGACCTCGAAGTCGAGCTGGGCCGCGAAACGGGCGGACCTCATCATGCGCAGCGGGTCGTCCGAGAACGACTCCTCCGGAGTGCCGGGCGTGCGCAGCACACGTGCCGCCAGGTCCTCGAGCCCGCCGTGCGGGTCGACGAACTCCTTCTCCGGCAACGCCACCGCCATCGCGTTCACTGTGAAGTCACGGCGGACGAGGTCCTGCTCGATGGAGTCGCCGTACGACACCTCGGGCTTGCGCGAGGTGCGGTCGTAGGCCTCCGAGCGGTACGTGGTCACCTCGATCTGGTAGCCGCCCTTGTGGGCGCCGACCGTGCCGAAGGCGATCCCGACCTCCCAGACGGCGTCCGCCCAAGGACGCACGATCTTGAGGACGTCCTGGGGGCGGGCGTCGGTCGTGAAGTCGAGGTCGTTGCCGAGCCGGCCCAGCAGCGCGTCCCGGACCGAGCCGCCGACCAGGGCGAGTGAGAACCCGGCCTCCTGGAAGCGGCGGGCGAGGTCATCGGCGACAGGAGCGACCCGCAGCAGTTCACTCACCGCGCGATGCTGCACCTGGCTCAGGACACTGGACGTTTCTTCGTTGGCGTTCGGCACAACAGAAGAGGGTACGTGGCCCGGGCCACCGCGACCTCCTCCTATTACGCATGCAGAAGCATGGGACACGTCCGTTATACGCGTACAAGCCCAGCCCTTGAGCTGTAAGGCAGCGCTCCCTTCCATAGGCCACATACCGGACAGCGCGGCGTCGGCCGCGATCTTGTGGAGCGGACCGCGGCACTTCCCCTCAGCGCGCATCGTTACCATGCGTGGACGCACATTCCGACGACCACTGACGACGACGAGGGACGGACGAGCGCGTGGCCGAGGCGGCAGACTTCCAGGGGACCAGTGCCTCACCTGCCCGCCGGTGGCTGCGGCGCACCGGAGCACTGCTCGCCGGCGCGCCCCTGCTGGCCGGACTCCTCCAGTTGCCCGCCGCGACACCGGCGGATGCGGCCGGGCAGGAGTCCCCGCAGGCTGCCTCCAGCGCGGGCTCGGTGTCGGTCGCTGTCGACTCGCTCACCCCCAGCGCCCCCTCCGAGGGGGACACGGTCACCGTGTCGGGCACAGTGACCAACAACGGCAAGCAGACGGTCACCGGCGCCCATGTCGACCTGCACGTGGGGCCCCCGCTCGAGACCCGCTCGGCGATCGACACCCTCGCCAAGAAGAGCGACGACCTCCAGGGGCCCTCCGGAGAAAAGATCGACGGCAAGTACACCGAGAAGTTCTCCTCGCTCACCCCCGGCGTCGCCCAGCCCTTCAGCATCTCCGTGCCGGCCGACAAGCTGGATCTCGGCCGAGACGGCGTCTACCAGCTAGCCGTCGCGCTCTCCGGGGAGACCACGGCGCAGCCCTGGGACCAGGTTCTCGGCATCCAGCGCACGTTCCTGCCGTGGCAGCCGGAGGAAGCGGGCACCAGGACGAAGACCACGTTCCTGTGGCCGCTCATCTCCAACGCCCACATGGCGGCCGAGACGGGGTCGAACGAGCAGCAGACGCCGGTCTTCCGCGACGACGAGCTCGCCAAGGAGATCGCCCCGGGCGGCCGACTCGACCAGATGGTGTCGCTGGGCAAGGGCCTCGATGTCACGTGGGTGGTCGACCCGGACCTGCTGGCGTCCGTCGACGCGATGACGCGGAGCTACCAGGTCCGCGGTGCGGACGGGACCACCACCCCCGGCAGGAACCAGGAGGTCGCCAAGCACTGGCTGGCCGAGCTCCAGCAGGCGGTCGCGGGCGAGGAAGTGGTCGCCCTGCCGTTCGGCGACCCGGACCTGGCCTCCCTCGCCCACAACGGCACGAACGTCACCGGCTCACTGAACCACCTGAAGGAAGCCACCGACGTCATCGACAACACGGTCCCGCCGATCCTCCACATGAAACCGTCCACGGACTTCGTCTGGCCTGTGGACGGCGCCATCGACCCGTCGATCGTGAAGGTCGCCACATCCGCGGGCGCCGACAAGGTGATCGCCCGCAGCGACAGCCTCCAGGACAACCTGTCGTACACACCCTCCGCGGCCCGGCCCATCGGCGGCGGCACCACGGCAGTCGTCGCGGACTCCCGGATGTCCACGGCGTTCCAGGGCGATCTGACCAAGGCTTCCGCCTCCACGCTCGCCGTGCAGCGTTTCCTGGCCCAGAGCCTGACGCTCGGCCTGCAGACGAGTAAGCAGCGCAGCGTCGTCGTCGCCCCGCAGCGCATGCCGTCCGTGAGCCAGGCGCAGACCATGGCCGAGGCTCTGGCGGCCCTCCAGGGCGGAAACTGGTCGGAGTCGCAGGACCTCTCCGCCGCCGCCCAGGCCAAGCCGGACCCCGCGGCCAACACGAAGGTGCCGCCGGCCGACACGTACCCCCGTTCGTTGCGCGACCAGGAGCTGCCACAGGCCGCGTTCGGGCAGATCGCGAAGACGCAGGGCAAGCTCGACAAGTTCAAGGTGATCCTGACCCGCCAGTCCCGGGTCGTGACCCCCTTCGGACGCGCCATGAACCGCGAGATGTCCACGTCGTGGCGCGGCAAGGACGTCGCGGCGCTGGCGTACCGCAACGGCATCGAGTCGTACCTGGACGGGCTCATCGACAGCGTCAAGCTGATCGAGAAGTCGGAGACCAAGCTCTCCGGCCGCAGCGCCGTGATCCCGGTGACCGTGCAGAACAACCTGGTCCAGGGCGTCGAGCACCTCGAGTTGCGGCTCACGTCGCAGAACCCGACGCGCCTCAAGATCGGCGGTGACGCCTACGAGGAGCAGCGCGTCGCCGTCAACGGCGGCCACAGCCAGTCGGTGAAGTTCACCACGTCCGCCAACGCCAACGGCCAGGCGAAGGTCGTCGCGCAGTTGTACACGGAGGACGGCCGGCCGTACGGTGCCGCCGTCACCTTCGACGTGAAGGTCACCGAGGTCACGCCCACGGTCATGCTGGTCATCGGCGGTGGCGTCCTGCTCCTGGTCCTCGCCGGCTTCCGGATGTACACCCAGCGCAAGCGAGCCGCCGCCCGCGAGGCCGCCGATGACGACACCGCCGAGGCGGGCGACGAGGCCGACGGCCCGCAGAGCGAGGCAGACGCAGCGCAGAACCCGGAGGCCTCCGGCGCACGTCTCGAGGAGGAGACCGAGGCCGGCTCCCGGGCGGACGCCCCGGAGCAGCCGAGTGACCCGGCCCCGGACACCGCAGCGGAAGGCGCCGACCCGTCCGGCACGGGTGAGAGAGTGGACCGTTGAGAAGTCGTGGCCGGTGGGCCCGGGACGATGAGGTGGGGTAACCATGAACGCGCCGTACGACGGTGACCGCGGCCGGGCCGCGGGCAGCCCGGGCCACCCCGATGCGGGCGGGCCCGAGGGCTCACCGCCCGAGCACGGCCAGGTGCCGCCGCAACCGCCCGCGGACATCTACCTCCAGGACGCATACAGCCAGGACCCCTACCGGGCACAGGACCTGTCCGCCCAGGACCCGGTCGGCGAGGCACTGTACGACCGCGCCGCGCACCCGCCTCCCGCTCAGGGCGCGTACCAGCCGCAGCAGCAGCTGTACGGCCGGCCGCCGCAGTCGCCGTACGCGCCCGACCCGCAGGTGTGGGCGCAGACGCCCGCACCGGAGCCGGAGGGTCCGACACGGCATCTGCCGTACGGCGACGATCCCCGCACCACCCAGTTCGTGGGCGTGGACGACCTCGTCTCCCAAGCGGGCGAGCCACGCCAGGAGCCGGACGCGTTCGCGCATCTCTTCCGGGACCAGCAGCAGAACAGCGGTCACCCGTCGTACGAGACGCCGTCGGTCCCCGGCCCCTCCGCGGCCCCGGGGCAGATGGCACAGGGCCCGTATGCACCGCACGACCAGTACGCGGCGCAGGGCCAGTACGCGGCACCCGGCCAGACCGCGGCGACACCGCCCCTCGTGGACGAGACGCCGGCGTCCGAGTCCGCCGCCGCGGCCGCCCCGAAGAAGGGCGGCCGCGCCGCGGGTCTGATGAAGTCCAGCGCCGTGATGGCGGCGGGCACGATGGTCTCCCGCCTCACCGGCTTCATCCGCTCCGCGCTGATCGTCTCGGCGCTGGGCGTCGGCCTCCTCGGTGACACCTTCCAGGTCGCCTACCAGCTGCCGACGATGATCTACATCCTCACCGTCGGCGGTGGTCTCAACTCCGTCTTCGTGCCGCAGCTCGTACGCGCCATGAAGGAGGACGACGACGGCGGCGAGGCGTACGCCAACCGCCTGCTCACCCTGGTCATCGTGACGCTCGGCGCGCTCACCGCGCTCTCGGTCCTCGGCGCGCCGCTCCTCATCCGCGTACTGTCCGACCCGGTCGCCAGCGACCCGGCGGCGAACCAGGTCGCCGTCACCTTCGCCCAGTACTTCCTGCCCACGATCTTCTTCATGGGCATCCACGTGGTGATGGGCCAGATCCTCAACGCGCGCGGCAAGTTCGGCGCGATGATGTGGACCCCGGTCCTGAACAACATCGTCATCATCGTGACGCTGGGCATGTTCATCTACGTCTACGGCACCGCCGCCGACTCCGGGATGAAGGCCGCGACCATCCCGCCGGAGGGCCAGCGCCTGCTCGGCATCGGCGTCCTGCTCGGTCTCGTGGTCCAAGCGCTCGCGATGATCCCCTATCTGCGCGAGACCGGCTTCCGGCTGCGGCTGCGCTTCGACTGGAAGGGCCAGGGCCTCGGCAAGGCCGTCACGCTCGCCAAGTGGACGGTCCTGTTCGTCCTCGCCAACCAGGCGGGCGCGATGATCGTCATCCAGCTGTCCACCGCGGCGGGCAAGGCCTCGCCGGTCGACGGCACCGGCTTCTCCGCCTACGCCAACGCCCAGCTGATCTGGGGCCTGCCGCAGGCCATCATCACGGTCTCCCTCATGGCCGCCCTGCTGCCGCGCCTGTCGCGCTCGGCGGCCGAGGGCGACGGAGGCGCCGTCCGCGACGACATCTCCCAGGGCCTGCGCACCACGGCGGTCGCGATCGTGCCGATCGCGTTCGGGTTCCTCTCCCTCGGCATCCCGATGTGCACGCTGATGTTCGGCTCGTCGGGCACCAGCGAGGCCACCAACATGGGCTTCATGCTGATGGCGTTCGGGCTCGGTCTGATCCCGTACTCCGTGCAGTACGTGGTCCTGCGTGCCTTCTACGCCTACGAGGACACCCGAACTCCCTTCTACAACACCGTCATCGTGGCCGCGGTCAACGCGGGCGCCTCGGCGGTCTGCTACTTCGTCATCCCGTCCCGCTGGGCCGTGGTCGGCATGGCCGCCTCGTACGGCCTGGCGTACGCGATCGGTGTCGGTGTCGCCTGGCGCCGGCTGCGCAAGCGGCTCGGCGGGGACCTCGACGGCGCCCGTGTCCTGCGGACTTACGCCCGGCTGTGCATCGCGTCGATCCCGGCCGCCCTGCTCAGCGGCGCGGCCTGCTACGGCATCGGCCACTCGCTCGGCCAGGGGCCCGCGGGCTCGCTCGCCGCAGTCCTGGCCGGTGGCGCCGTACTGCTCGGGGTCTTCTTCGTCGCCGCCCGCCGCATGCGCATCGAGGAACTCAACTCGCTGGTCGGCATGGTCCGCGGACGCCTGGGACGCTGAGTCGGGGGGTAGGCGCACAACCATCGTCGGCCACCGCGTGTCGTGCATAGCGGCGGACTGTGGGCACAATTGGTTTCGGCGTCGGACGGCGCGCAACGGAAGTCGGCCGGTGCGCCATACATGGGGAGGCAGGAACGACGGTGGCGGAACGGAGTACGGCTGCCGTCGACGTGGCAGACAACGGCGACGAGACGTCGCTGACCGCGCAGGCGGACCAGTCCACGGCCGACGGGGTGGCCAAGAACCGGGAGCGGGACACGGACAGCGACGAGGTACAGGAGAGCCCCCGGACCGACGGTGCCGGAACGACCTCGCCGCCCGAACTGCACAGTGGTCACAAGCTCGCCAGACGCTACCGCCTCGAGGAGTGCGTCACCCGTCTGGACGGTTTCAGCAGTTGGCGTGCCGTGGACGAGAAGCTCCGCCGCGCCGTCGGCGTGCACATCCTGCCCGCCGACCACTCGCGGGCCCGCTCCGTCCTGGCGGCCGCCCGCTCCTCCGCCCTCCTGGGCGACCCGCGCTTCGTCCAGGTGCTGGACGCGGTGGAGGAGAATGACGTCGTCTACGTCGTCCACGAGTGGCTTCCCGACGCGACGGAACTGACCACGCTCCTCGCCTCCGGGCCCCTTGAGCCCTACGACGCCTACCAAATGGTCAGCCAGGTCTCCTCCGCCATGGCCGCCGCCCATCGTGAGGGCCTCGCCCATCTGCGGCTGAACCCCAACGCCGTGCTGCGCGCCTCGACCGGCCAGTGGCGCATCCGCGGCCTCGCCGTCAACGCCGCCCTGCGCGGCGTCGCGTCCGACACCCCGCAGCGCACCGACACCGAGGCCATCGGCGCCTTGCTGTACGCGGCGCTCACGCAGCGCTGGCCGTACGAGAGCGACGCCTACGGGCTGTCGGGCCTGCCGAAGGACATCGGTCTGATCGCGCCCGACCAGGTGCGGGCCGGTGTGCACCGCGGCCTGTCCGAGCTGTCCATGCGCGCGCTCGCCAACGACGGTGCCACCGCCTCCCGGCACGAGTCGCCGTGCACCACGCCGGAGGAGCTGGTGAAGGCGATCGGCGAGATGCCCCGCATCCGCCCCCCGGAGCCGGCGTTCACCGCCCCGCCCGAGTACCAGCGCACGACGTATCAGCAGGGCACCTACGGCCGTCAGGGCCCGCGCCCCGGCGTCACCCAGCCGATCACGACCCCGCCGCCCCCGCTCCAGAGCCGCACGGGCAAGGCCCTGAAGTGGGCCGTCTCCGCACTCCTGATCGCCGCGCTGGGCCTCGGCAGCTGGCAGCTGGCGGACGCCCTGATGGACCAGGGCGGCAAGAGCGAGGACCCGGGCCAGACGCAGACGAACGACGGCAACGACAAGAGCCCGAAGAAGCCTGCTTCCGGCAAGCCGATTGCCATCAGCGGTGCGCGTGACTTCGATCCCCTCGGGGATCAGTCAGAGAAGCCGTCAGACATAGGGAAGGTCTACGACAACAGCACGGCCACCTATTGGCAGACGGACTTCTACCTGAGCGCTGACTTCGGCCGCTTGAAGTCGGGCGTCGGCATCATCCTCGACCTCGGTAAGACCCAACAGGTCGGGAAGGTGACCGTCACGTTCGTGGGTGACACCTCGGTCGAGCTCCGCAGCGCGAGCTCGAACGCGGGCTCGGAGCCGACGTCCCTTGACGCCTACTCCAAGGTCGCCGAAGGATCGGGGACGACCGTCCAGCTCAAACCCGGCAAGTCACTCAAGAGCCGGTACCTCCTGGTGTGGCTGACGAAGCTGCCCTTGCAGCCGGACGACGGCAAGTGGCGCGGCAGAGTTGCGGACATCAAGGTGACCAGCTGACGGCATCTGCCTCGAGGAAGGAGGCCGATGGCAGACGGCACCGGACATGACGGAGTGAGCGATCAGGATCTGCTCGCCCGGCATGTCGAAGGCGACCCCGACGCCTTCGGTGAGATCGTGCGGCGGCATCGCGACCGGCTCTGGGCCGTCGCCCTGCGGACGCTGGGCGACCGCGAGGAGGCCGCTGACGCCGTGCAGGACGCCCTCGTGTCCGCCTACCGGGCCGCCCACACCTTCCGAGGCCAGTCGGCCGTCACAACGTGGCTGCACAGGATCACGGTGAACGCCTGCCTGGACCGCGCCCGCAAGGCCGCCTCCCGGAAGACCTCTCCCGTCGACGACACCGAACGCCTGGAGCAGCTGCTGGAGCCGCACGAGTCGGCCTCGGCCCCCGCCGAGCGCAACGATCTCCACCGGCAGCTCATCGAAGTTCTGGGAACACTGCCGGCCGACCAGCGTGCCGCGCTCGTCCTGGTGGACATGCAGGGCTACCCGGTCGCAGAGGCGGCCCGCATCCTCGACGTGCCGACCGGCACGGTGAAGAGCAGATGTGCGCGCGGAAGGGCCAGACTCCTGCCGCTGCTCACCCATCTCCGGCCGGACAGCAGCAGTGAGGGCAAGAACCCGGGCGGAGAACGGAACCGGACGCGGGGGACGGCCGTCCCACCCGCAGCGGGGCCGCACCGAGCGAAATCCCCGGACACGGGACCGAGCGACCCAGCGGCAGTGAAGGGCGGAGGTGGACGAGCGTGACATCGACGACAGACATGGCCGGGCATCCGGACGTAGCGGAGATCTCCGACCTCGCCGAGGGCCTCCTCCCACCGTCCCGGACCACCGACCTACGCCGGCACCTGGACGAGTGCGAGCTCTGCGGGGACGTATACGCCTCCCTGGAGGAAATCCGTGGGCTGCTCGGCACGCTGCCAGGTCCCCAGCGCATGCCCCTCGATGTCGCGGGCCGCATCGATGCCGCTCTCGCCGCCGAGGCTCTGCTGAATGCCACCGGTCCGGAGTCCACGGAAGGTCCGGAGCCGACGAGTGCTCCCCGTTCCCCGTCCGAGGACGACAGCGGTGCGCATGTTTCACGTGAAACACCGACGCCCACCGACCGGCCGGCCGGCCGCCCCCGCTCTTCCACCACCGGCCCGGGCCGCAAGGGCCGCACGCGCAGCGGACGCCGCAGGATCGCCGTCCTCGGGACCGTCTTCACGGTGGCCGCCCTGGGGCTGGGCTCCGTCCTGCTGTCGTCGCTCGGTGACAACAAGCCGCCCCACGACACGGCGGGCGAACGGCAGACCACCGCCGCGGACACCTTCTCCGAGGGGAAGCTGCGGAAGCAGGTCACCGATCTCCTGGCCGAGAACAAGACCGAAGGAGGCGGCGGCTCCCGCACCCCCCTGGGCGCGGCGACCGCCCCCGGCACCAACCAGCCCAAGGTCGCCAGGGAAGCCGTGGTGCCCACCTGCGTCCGCGACGGCATCGGGCGCGACGACGCGGCCCTGGCCACCGAGAACGGCACGTATCAGGGGAAGAAGGCCATGCTCGTGCTGCTTCCCGACGCGTCCGACGCCACCCGGGTCACCGCCTACATCGTCGACGCGACCTGTGTGGATCACTCGGCGTCCCATACCGCCGGCGAAGTGCTTCTGAAGCGCACCTACCCGTCAGCCTGAGCAAACGCTTCGTCTCGCCCTACGGAGTCACCACCCGGTGCCGCATCTCCGTGTGCCCGGACACAGCGGGAATGCGCGCCCCTTAGGATCCGTTGGGTGGGGTGAGAGTTCTCCTGAAGAAGCTCCCACCGGTCGAACGACGCAGTCCAGAGACGAGGAATCAAGCCGTGAGCGACGTCCGTAACGTGATCATCATCGGCTCCGGGCCCGCCGGCTACACGGCGGCGCTCTACACCGCGCGCGCGTCGCTGAAGCCGCTGGTGTTCGAGGGCGCCGTCACCGCGGGTGGTGCGCTCATGAACACCACCGACGTCGAGAACTTCCCGGGCTTCCAGGACGGCATCATGGGCCCCGAGCTCATGGACAACATGCGCGCCCAGTCGGAGCGCTTCGGAGCCGAGCTCGTCCCGGACGACATCGTGGCCGTCGACCTGAGCGGTGAGATCAAGACCGTCACGGACACGGCCGGCACCGTGCACCGGGCCAAGGCCGTCATCGTCGCCACCGGCTCGCAGCACCGCAAGCTCGGACTGCCGAACGAGGACGCTCTCTCCGGCCGTGGCGTGTCCTGGTGTGCCACCTGTGACGGCTTCTTCTTCAAGGACCAGGACATCGCCGTGATCGGTGGCGGCGACACCGCGATGGAGGAGGCCACCTTCCTCTCCCGGTTCGCCAAGTCCGTGACCATCGTCCACCGCCGTGACACGCTGCGTGCCTCCAAGGCCATGCAGGAGCGTGCCTTCGCCGACCCGAAGATCTCGTTCGTGTGGGACAGCGAGGTCGCCGAGATCCAGGGCGACCCGAAGCTCTCCGGCCTGAAGCTGCGCAACCTCAAGACCGGTGAGCTCTCGGACCTGCCCGTGACCGGACTGTTCATCGCCATCGGTCACGACCCGCGTACCGAGCTCTTCAAGGGTCAGCTCGACCTGGACGAAGAGGGGTACCTGAAGGTGGACGCGCCATCTACGCGCACGAACCTGACCGGTGTCTTCGGCGCCGGCGACGTGGTCGACCACACCTACCGTCAGGCGATCACCGCGGCCGGCACCGGCTGCTCCGCAGCTCTCGACGCCGAGCGCTACCTCGCTGCCCTGGCGGACGAGGAGCAGCCCGAGCCCGAGAAGACCTCTGTCTGACCCTCCCTACCCGCCCCACGCACCAAACAGTTAAGGAGCCCGCCGTGGCCGGCACCCTGAAGAATGTGACCGACGACTCCTTCGAGCAGGACGTTCTCAAGAGCGACAAGCCTGTTCTGGTGGACTTCTGGGCCGCCTGGTGCGGTCCGTGCCGCCAGATCGCGCCGTCCCTCGAGGCGATCGCCTCCGAGTACGGCGACAAGATCGAGATCGTCAAGCTGAACATCGACGAAAACCCGGGTACGGCCGCCAAGTACGGCGTCATGTCCATCCCGACCCTGAACGTCTACCAGGGTGGCGAGGTCGCCAAGACCATCGTGGGCGCGAAGCCGAAGGCCGCGATCGTTCGCGACCTCGAGGAGTTCATCGCCGAGTGAACCGGCGGGACCGTCGCATCGACGGTGCATGTTTCACGTGAAACACGAATGGGCCAACCCGGAAGGGTTGGCCCATTCGTTTGACCGCTCTACAGGGGTCGCAGCGCCGGCTCCTTCTGCACGGCTCCCAGGAGGCGGTCCAGCGCCATCTCGACGTCTTCCTTCCAGGAGAGCGTCGTCCTGAGTTCCAGCCTCAGCCGGGGATGGGTGGGGTGCTGTCGAACCGTCTTAAAGCCAACCGCCAGTAGGTGGTCGGCGGGCAGCACACAGGCAGGTTCCTTCCAGCGCGCGTCCCCGAAGGCCTCGATCGCCTTGAACCCGCGCCTCAGCAGATCCTTGGCCACCGTTTGAACCATCACCCGGCCGAGCCCCTGCCCCTGGTAGCCGGGCACGATGAACGCGGTCATCAACTGCACCGCGTCAGGCGAGACCGGGCTCGTGGGAAATGCCGTGGAGCGGGGGACATAGGCCGGGGGAGCGTAGAGCACGAAGCCCACCGGCACGTCGTCGACGTACACGACCCGCCCACAGGATCCCCAGTCCAGCAGGACCGCTGAGATCCAGGCTTCCTTCTCGGACGGGGACGTGCCCGCCTTCAGCGCGGCCTCACCGCTGACTGGGTCGAGTTCCCAGAAGACACACGAGCGACAACGCTTGGGAAGGTCCTGGAGGTTGTCCAGCGTGAGCGGTACGAGCCGGCGGCCCATGAAGGCTGA
The DNA here is from genome assembly GCF_044764825.1 of Streptomyces sp. NPDC093598. Lineage (NCBI taxonomy): Bacteria > Bacillati > Actinomycetota > Actinomycetes > Kitasatosporales > Streptomycetaceae > Streptomyces > Streptomyces sp. NPDC093598. The sequence continues at coordinate 230,359 of NZ_JBIWIV010000003.1, forward strand.
TCCTCGCTTCCTTCGCCCGCCGCCGCGTCGCGGGCGGCTGTCAGAGCGCTCCGTTCCTTGAGGAGACTGCCGATGAACCCACCGACTGCCCCCAGCCCCAAACCGGCGCTCACCAGTCCGGTGCGGCTCATGGTTCGCATGGCCCCTGCCTCCCTCTCAGAGGTGTGCCGAGTGGTTGCGCCGTACCCGAACGCATCGTATCCACGATGCGATTCCATCGATACCGCCAAAAAGGAAAGAGCGAGCCACCTTCCGGCACACACCGGACACGGCCCGCTCTCTCACAGACACAGCAGCAGAGGCGCCGTGCCGGAGGCTCAGGAGTCGCTCTCCTCGGAGTCGCCCTCCAGAAGACTCTTCTGCAGGACCGGCCCCTCGCCAGGAGCGAGTGAACCGAGGATCCGCTCAAGATCCTCCATCGAGGCGAACTCGACGGTGATCTTTCCCTTCTTCTGCCCCAGGTCGACCTTCACTCGCGTCTCGAAACGGTCCGAGAGCCGCGTAGCGAGGTCGGACAGCGCGGGAGAGACCCGGGCACCTGCACGCGGTCCCTTGGGCTTCTGAGCCTTCTGAGGCCGCGACCCCATCAGGGTCACGATCTCCTCGACGGCCCGCACCGAGAGCCCCTCAGCGACGATGCGGTGGGCCAGCCGGTCCTGCTCTTCCGAGTCCTCGACGGAGAGCAGTGCCCGCGCGTGACCGGCGGAGAGCACCCCGGCGGCGACCCGGCGCTGCACGGCCGGCGAGAGCTTCAGCAGCCGCAGGGTGTTGGAGACCTGCGGGCGGGATCGGCCGATGCGGTCCGCCAGCTGGTCATGGGTGCAGTTGAAGTCCCTCAGCAACTGGTCGTAGGCCGCTGCCTCTTCCAGCGGGTTCAGCTGGGCACGGTGCAGGTTCTCCAGCAGGGCGTCCAGGAGGAGCTTCTCGTCCTCCGTGGCCCGCACGATCGCCGGGATCGCCTCCAGCCCCGCCTCGCGGCAGGCCCGCCAGCGACGCTCGCCCATGATGAGCTCGTAGCGGGCGGGACCCACCTGCCGTACGACGACCGGCTGGAGGAGCCCCACTTCCTTGATGGAGGTGATGAGCTCGGACAGCGCGTCCTCGTCGAAGACCTCACGGGGCTGCCGCGGGTTCGGCGTGATGGAGTCGAGGGGGATCTCGGCGAAATGCGCACCGATAGGCGCCGCAGGTGCGGCGGGAGCACTCGGCCGCGTCGGCTCCTCTGTTTCACGTGAAACAGTCGGCAGAGTGGCCACCTTCGCCGCGGCCACCCCACGATCGTTCGGCAGCGCAGGCACTGCCGCAGGGGATGTGGAAGCAGCACCCCCTGCCGCGGCCTGGGCCACCGACTTCTCTGTCGGCGCAGCAGGGATCAGTGCGCCGAGACCACGACCCAGCCCCCTCCGTCGCTCGCTCACTGAATGCCCTCCACCATGCTCGGATCGTTCTGCTGTGCGCCGATGTGGGCGTGCGTCGCGTCATAACTGATGCCGACGCCCTTCAGCGCGATCTCTCGTGCCGCCTCAAGATAGGAGAGGGCACCGCTCGATCCAGGATCGTAAGTCAGTACCGTCTGCCCGTAACTCGGCGCCTCGGAGATACGGACGGAGCGGGGAATGCTCGTCCGCAGGACCTCGTCGCCGAAGTGGGTGCGCACCTCGTCCGCGACCTGGGACGCGAGGCGCGTCCGGCCGTCGTACATGGTGAGCAGGATGGTCGACACATGCAGGTCGGGGTTGAGGTGCCCCCGTACCAGGTCGACGTTGCGCAGCAACTGCCCGAGGCCCTCCAGCGCGTAGTACTCGCACTGGATCGGGATCAGAACTTCCTGGCCCGCTACGAGCGCATTGACCGTCAGGAGGCCGAGGGAGGGCGGGCAGTCGATGAGGATGTAGTCCAACGGCTGCTCATACGCCTGGATCGCACGCTGAAGTCTGCTCTCCCGCGCCACCAGGGACACCAGCTCGATCTCCGCACCGGCAAGATCGATCGTGGCGGGAGCGCAGAAGAGTCCCTCGACATCAGGGACCGGCTGGACGACCTCGGAGAGCGGCTTGCTCTCCACCAACACGTCGTAGATGGACGGAACTTCGGCGTGATGGTCGATGCCCAGCGCGGTGGACGCATTGCCCTGTGGGTCGAGGTCGACCACCAGGACCCGGCCGCCGTGCAGCGCCAGCGATGCGGCAAGGTTGACGGTCGTCGTCGTCTTGCCCACACCGCCCTTCTGGTTGGCGACCACGATGATTCGGGTCTGCTCGGGCCGTGGCAGGCCCTCACCGGCACGACCCAGAGCCTCCACCGCCAGCTGGGCGGCACGACCGATGGGCGTGTCGTCCATCGGAGGCGGTGTTTCACGTGAAACATCCGCCCCCATCGACTCGGTACGGGGGCCGGGGACCGGATCGGTCATCGGTCCCGCGATGTTGGCGTCGGACCGCAAGGATTCACTCTCCTCGACTTCAGGCTCGCAATGAACAGAGCCTCCCATGTCTTCGGGGTCGTGAACCAGTGAGGCCTGGCGTTCTGTGGAGAAATCCACCTCTGTGGATACCTCAGGTCCCTCATCGAGTGAACCGAGAGGCTTCCGGTCGCGGGGTTCGGCCGCAGCGCGGCCACGACTGATGATGCCGTGCAGCAGTGAGCGACGTTTCACGTGAAACACGATGCACAGCAGCCGTGGCCGAACTGTCGCGACACTCCGGCATGCATAGGTTTGGCAGCTTGTGTGGAGTACGTCTCGTCCTCAGGACGGATCAGTGCCGACGGATCCGTTCCGACGAATCAGTGCCGACGGATCGATTCCGACGGATCGATGCCGACGGATCGATTCCGACGGATCAGTGCCGTCGGAACTAATCAGCTCAACGCCGTCGACGCGTCCGCCCCGTGCGAGCCGCCTTGGCACGCTTCGCGGCGAAGCGCACACCGCCCGGGCTCTCCCCGACCTCGACCCGTACGACGGTGGACATCGGGTCCACCACGCCCTCACCCACATGCAGGATGGAGGTCTCCACCGCACCCAGCTTGCTCAGCGCCGCCGAGGCGCTCTTGAGCTCCTCCTCGGCGGCGTCGCCCTTGAGCGCGAGCATCTCGCCGTACGGCCGCAGCAGCGGAATGCCCCAGGTGGCGAGCCGGTCGAGCGGCGCGACAGCCCGGGCCGTCACCACATGAACGGGCTGGATCTTCCCCATGACCTCCTCGGCCCGCCCACGCACCACGGTCACATGATCGAGGCCGAGCAGCTCGACGACCTCGGTGAGGAAGTTGGTGCGCCGCAGCAGCGGCTCCAGCAGCGTGATCTTCAGGTCGGTGCGGACCAGCGCCAGCGGAATGCCGGGAAGACCGGCGCCCGAGCCGACATCGCACACCGTCACGCCGTCGGGCACGACTTCCGAGAGCACCGCGCAGTTCAGCAGATGCCGCTCCCACAAGCGGGGCACTTCACGCGGGCCGATGAGACCGCGCTGCACGCCCGCCTCAGCGAGCAGCTCGGCATACCGCACCGCATCCGCGAAGCGGTCACCGAACACCTCGCGCGCCTGCTCGGGCGCGGGGGGAAGCTCCGCTGCCTCCGTCACGGGGGACCGTCCTTCCGTACCGCGTCAGCGCACCCGGCGCCGACACCAGAACCACCAGAACTATCAGGCTGACAAAGTTCGGCCCCGCCTGCGCTACAGACGGGGCCGGGAACGTAGGGGCCGATCAGGCGGGCAGCACGACGACGAAGCGCTGCGGCTCCTCGCCCTCGGACTCGCTGCGCAGCCCCGCGGCCTTGACCGCGTCGTGCACGACCTTGCGCTCGAAGGGCGTCATCGGCTGCAGCTTCACGGCCTCACCGCTGCTCTTGGCCTCCGCGGCGGCCTTGGCGCCCAGCTCGGACAGCTCGGAGCGCTTCTGTGCCCGGTATCCCGCGATGTCGAGCATCAGACGGCTGCGGTCACCGGTCTCCCGGTGCACGGCCAGACGGGTGAGCTCCTGGAGCGCCTCCAGCACCTCGCCGTCACGGCCGACCAGCTTCTGCAGATCACGGCCGCCCGTGTCGCTGATGATCGAGACGGAGGCGCGGTCCGCCTCGACGTCCATGTCGATATCGCCATCGAGGTCGGCGATGTCGAGCAGACCCTCCAGGTAGTCCGCCGCGATCTCGCCTTCCTGCTCCAGGCGAGTCAGGGTGTCTGCACCCTCGGCAGCGGCGGAGGTGGTGCCTTCCGTCACGGGATGGACTCCTTCTTACTTCTTGGACGGGGACTTGGGCCGCTGCGGACCCTTGCGCTGTCCGGACTGGGCCTTGCTGCGGGTGCCGCCGGCGGGCTTCGCGCCGCCCTTCTTGGCAGCGGTGGCGGGCTTGGCGTCCTCGGGCTCGTCGGACTTGGTCAGCGACGTCTTCGGCTCGTTCTCACCGGCAGCCTTCGCGCCGCCGACGCCACCGTGCTGACGCTGCGACTTGCTCTGCCGCTTGGGCTGCTGACGCTTCGGGGCACCGCTGGCGGTGGTCGGCGCACCGTCCTCGGCCTGGGCCACGGCCGCGGTGTCGCTCTTGATCACGGTGCCGTCGGCCTGCGCGGCGAGACCGGCCTTGCTCAGGCCGTTGATGAACTTGCGCTCGAACTCGTTGCGGTCGCGGCCCTTGGCGACGATCGCCTTGACGATGGCCCGGTCGCGACGCTTGCCGACCTTGTCGTGCTGAGTGACGTGCTTGGTCAGCCGCTCCAGGTACTCGGCCTGGGCCTTGGAACCCGGGGTCGGGTTGTTGCGGATGACGTACATCTGCTGGCCCATGGTCCACACGTTGGTGGTCAGCCAGTAGACGAGGACACCGACCGGGAAGTTGATGCCGAAGACGGCGAACATGACCGGGAAGACGTACATCAGCATCTTCTGCTGCTGCATGAACGGGGTCTTCACCGTGGTGTCGACGTTCTTCGTCATCAGCTGGCGCTGGGTGAAGAACTGCGACGCCGACATCAGGACGATCATGACGGCGGTGACCACGCGGACGTCGGTGAGGGAGGCGCCGAGCGCTTCCACCTTCGACGAGCTGTCGGTGAACTTCACCGCGAGCGGGGCACCGACGATGTGCGCCTTCTGCGCGCTCTCCAGAAGACTGGTGTTGATCACGCCGATGGTGTCGTTCGACGCGATGCTGTTGAGCACGTGGTACAGGGCGAAGAAGAACGGGGACTGCGCCAGGATGGGAAGGCACGAGGAGAGCGGGTTGGTGCCCGTCTCCTTGTACAGCTTCATCATCTCTTCGGACTGACGCTGCTTGTCGTTCTTGTAGCGCTCCTGGATCTTCTTCATCTCGGGCTGGAGCGTCTGCATCGCCCGGGTCGCCTTGATCTGCTTCACGAACAGCGGGATCAGGCAGATACGGATGAGGATCACCAGGGACACGATCGACAGGCCCCAGGCCCAGCCGGTGTCAGGGCCGAAGAGGGCGCCGTACACCGAGTGGAACTGGACGATGACCCAGGAGACGGGTGTGGTGATAAAGCTGAAGAGGCTGGCAATCGTGTCCACTAATCATGCTCCTTGGGCATGGGACGGTGTCTCTGCGGCCTGGCTCGAAGGACTCGACGGACTTGTGGGAGAAGTCTGTCCCTCGGTGGCCGGTCCGGCGGCGGAGGGCCCGCCCTTGCGTGCACGCCACGCGTGACGCAGCGTTTCGTGCCACCGCGGGCGCTTGCGCGGCGGGACATGGTCCACACCTCCCAGCGACCACGGATTGCACCGCAGGATGCGCCAGGCCGTGAGTGCCGTTCCCTTGATGGCACCATGCCGGTCGATGGCCGTGAAGCCGTAGTGGGAGCACGACGGGTAGTACTTGCAGACCGGCCCGAGCAGCGGACTGATCGTCCACTGGTAGAGCTTGATCAGAGCCAGCAGCGGGTACTTCATCGCGCGCCCCCTCCCAGCAACCGCTGGAGAGCGGCATCCAGGTCTCGGGCCAGCTGTGCATGGTCGGCGTCGCCCGATCCGGGCAGCGCTCGTACGACTACCAGGCTACCGGGGGGCAGCTGGGCGACTCGCTCGCGCATCAGGTGGCGAAGCCTGCGCTTCACTTTGTTGCGCACGACCGCGCCACCCACTGCTTTGCTCACGACGAAACCCGCACGCGTCGGGGGAGCGCTCTCCCCAGGCGCGTGCGGGTCCGTGGAACCGCTACGTAGGTGGACGACGAGGAGCGGGCGTCCGGCCCGGCGCCCTCGTCGTACCGCGGTCGCGAAGTCCTCGCGCCGCCTCAGCCGATGCTCGGTAGGCAGCACGACGTCATGACCTGATCAGGATCAGGCGGACAGGCTGGCGCGACCCTTGCTGCGGCGGTTCGCGAGAATCGCGCGACCGGCACGGGTACGCATCCGCAGGCGGAAGCCGTGGGTCTTCGCGCGGCGACGGTTGTTCGGCTGGAAGGTGCGCTTGCTCACTCGGGGGCTCCAGAAGAAATCGGTAGTTGCGGGGTGCCGTCCTGGCTGTCACCGTGCGCCCACGAGTAGCTCGCAGTTACGCCCGAGTGCACCGCTGACCGATCACCCAAATGATCTGTGCCCATCGGAGGCAGGCGGCAGCAGCCATCGACAACTCGACCTGGTTACGGTACGCGCGGCTACGCCATCCGGTCAAACCGGGAGTCGCCGGGAGACACTTGTCCACAGGCTGGGGACAACAACTTGAACCGTACCGGCCGCCCTGACTACCGTGACGGACTCCGATTCGTTCCCTTATCCCTGCCCCACCCGATTTACATCCCGAGCCGTCCCAGAACCACACGTTCGTGGGACCTGTGAGAGAGCGTGCCCTGTGGCTGACGTACCTGCCGATCTTGCCGCAGTGTGGCCACGCGTATTGGAGCAGCTCCTCGGGGAGGGCCGCGGCCAAGGGGTCGAGGGGAAGGACGAGCACTGGATCCGGCGCTGCCAGCCGCTCGCGCTGGTCGCGGACACCGCCCTGCTCGCCGTACCGAACGAATTCGCGAAAGGCGTACTCGAGGGCCGGCTGGCGCCCATCGTCAGCGAGACGCTGAGCCGCGAGTGCGGCCGCCCGATCCGGATCGCGATCACCGTCGACGACTCCGCCGGCGACCCCCCGGCGCCGTCGGCGCCCCAGGCCCGCCCCCAGTCGCGCTACGAGGAGCCCGAGCTTCCGGCCGCCCGCCAGGACCGCGAAGGATACGAGCGGCAGGACCGCGACAGTTACGACCGTCCGGACCGCGACGGGTACGAGCGCCAGGACCGCGACGGTTATGACCGTCCGGACCGCGACGGCTACGAGGGGTACGGCCGCCACCGGGCCGACCAGCTGCCCGGCCCGGCCGGCGACCAGCTTCCGCCTACGCGCGCAGATCACCTTCCCACGGCCCGTCCCGCCTACCCGTCCGAGTACCAGCGCCCCGAGCCCGGCGCCTGGCCGCGGCCGACGCAACAGGACGAGTACGGCTGGCAGCAGCAGCGCCTCGGCTTCCCCGAGCGTGACCCGTACGCGTCACCCAGGCAGGACGCGTACGACTCCCAGGACTCCTACGGCCCGCCCTCTCAGGACGCCTACGGCTCCTCCTCGCAGGACTACCGCCCGCAGCCCATGGAGCGCCCCTCCTACGAGCAGCCGCGCCCCGACTACGACACGTCACGCGGTGACTACGACCGTGACGCGATCCGCCGGGAGCTGCCCGATCCGCCGGCCGGCTCCGGGCACGTCCACCGGGGCGGCCCGGTCGGCCCGAACCTGCCCACGACGGGTGCGCCCGGCCCGCTGGCCGCGCAGCCCGCGCCGGCGACCGGCCCGGGTGAGCCCACCGCGCGTCTGAACCCGAAGTACCTCTTCGACACGTTCGTCATCGGCGCCTCCAACCGCTTCGCCCACGCGGCCGCGGTCGCTGTGGCCGAGGCGCCTGCGAAGGCGTACAACCCCCTGTTCATCTATGGGGAGTCCGGGCTCGGCAAGACGCACCTGCTGCACGCGATCGGGCACTACGCGCGCAGCCTCTACCCGGGCACGCGGGTGCGGTACGTGAGCTCGGAGGAGTTCACCAACGAGTTCATCAACTCCATCCGCGACGGCAAGGGCGACAGCTTCCGCAAGCGGTACCGCGAGATGGACATCCTGCTCGTCGACGACATCCAGTTCCTGGCAGACAAGGAGTCGACGCAGGAGGAGTTCTTCCACACCTTCAACACCCTCCACAACGCCAACAAGCAGATCGTGCTGTCCTCCGACCGGCCGCCGAAGCAGCTGGTGACGCTGGAGGACCGGCTGCGGAACCGTTTCGAGTGGGGTCTGATCACGGACGTCCAGCCGCCCGAGCTGGAGACGCGGATCGCGATCCTGCGCAAGAAGGCGGTGCAGGAGCAGCTGAACGCGCCGCCGGAGGTGCTGGAGTTCATCGCGTCCCGGATCTCGCGGAACATCCGCGAGCTGGAGGGCGCGCTGATCCGCGTCACGGCGTTCGCCTCGCTCAACCGGCAGCCGGTGGATCTGGGTCTGACGGAGATCGTCCTGAAGGACCTCATTCCCGGTGGCGACGACTCGGCGCCCGAGATCACCTCGACGGCCATCATGGGCGCGACGGCGGACTACTTCGGGCTGACCGTCGAGGACCTGTGCGGCACCTCGCGCGGCCGCGCCCTCGTCACCGCCCGGCAGATCGCCATGTACCTGTGCCGTGAGCTGACGGACCTGTCGCTGCCGAAGATCGGCGCGCTGTTCGGCGGCCGCGACCACACCACGGTCATGCACGCGGACCGCAAGATCCGCAATCTGATGGCCGAGCGCCGCTCCATCTACAACCAGGTCACCGAGTTGACCAACCGCATCAAGAACGGCTGACGGCGACGACAGAACACCGCTGAGGGCGCCCCGGAGCGATCCGGGGCGCCCTTCTCTTGTGCCCGAGACGGATCACCAGCCCCCACCTCCCTCACCGAGCCGCAACCCGCTGTTCGATTAATCGCCGGGTTACGGCCTCCCTCCACAGATTCGGTGACTTTCTGCCGTCCACACCCTGGGGACCGGGAAGTTGTCCAGACGGTGTCCACAGCCGACGCTGTTGAAAGACCATCAGACCAGCTCAGGTGGTTGTGGATCGGTGGACAAAGGATCTCCACAGACTGTGGACGACGAAATGATCCACAGGCTGTGCACCGAGTTGTCCACCGGCCGCCCACAGGCTGGGTGGAGTTGTCCCCAGCGATCGGTCGCTTCTCCACATGCCTGTCCACTGTTCGGCAACACGACGCGCCTCCTCACCGTGTCGAGTGAAAGGCGTCACACGAAGCTGCCGGGTTGGGCTGTGGGAAAGACGGGTAAACCTGGGGACGGCGCTGGGGAGAACTCGCCCCACCCTGTGCACGGAGTGTGCAGAACTTTCTGTTCTCCACAGATACGCCCGGTTGTCCACCGCCTCCACCCACAGGACCCGTGGACAAAATTCCCGCCCTGAGCTGGGCAAACGAGGTTATCCACGGTATCCACAGCCCCTACTACTACTCCCGACTAGAGAGAGCTGGGAATCCGTTTCGAAGGGGGCCCTGTGCACAACTCGCTCTTCGGCGCCCGACCGCCCCTCGTCACGACTTGACCCCGAGAGGCACCTACTGTCAGTGCGGTGCGTCAGACTGGTCCCCGGTGTCCTCCCCCTCACAGGGACCGTCGACACCGAGACAGACGACGAGGGCCAGGCAGAGCGAGAAGCGCCGGCAACAGCAGGAGGCGGCAACAGTGAAGATCCGGGTGGAACGCGACGTACTCGCGGAGGCAGTGGCCTGGGCGGCACGCAGCCTCCCGGCCCGTCCGCCGGCGCCTGTCCTCGCCGGCCTGCTGCTGAAGGCCGAGGAAGGCCAGCTGAGCCTGTCCAGCTTCGACTACGAGGTCTCGGCGCGGGTGTCCGTGGAGGCCGAGGTCGACGAGGAGGGCACGGTCCTGGTCTCCGGCCGCCTGCTCGCGGACATCTGCCGCGCGCTCCCCAACCGGCCGGTGGAGATTTCCACAGACGGTGTACGGGCGACCGTGGTCTGCGGCTCGTCCCGGTTCACACTCCACACCCTTCCTGTGGAGGAGTACCCGGCCCTGCCGCAGATGCCGAACGCGACGGGCACGGTCCCCGGCGAGGTCTTCGCCTCCGCCGCCTCCCAGGTCGCCATCGCGGCCGGCCGTGACGACACGCTGCCCGTTCTCACGGGTGTCCGCATCGAGATCGAGGGCGACACCGTCACGCTGGCGTCCACCGACCGGTACCGCTTCGCGGTCCGCGAGTTCCTGTGGAAGCCGGAGAACCCGGAGGCCTCCGCGGTCGCCCTGGTGCCCGCCAAGACGCTCCTGGACACCGCCAAGGCCTTGACCAGCGGCGACCAGGTGATCCTGGCGCTGTCCGGCTCGGGCTCGGGCGAGGGCCTGATCGGCTTCGAGGGCGCCGGCCGCCGTACGACGACCCGCCTGCTGGAGGGCGACCTCCCGAAGTACCGCACGCTGTTCCCGACGGAGTTCAACAGCGTCGCCGTCATCGAGACCGCCCCCTTCGTGGAGGCCGTGAAGCGCGTGGCCCTGGTCGCCGAGCGCAACACCCCGGTGCGGCTCAGCTTCGAGCAGGGCGTGCTCATCCTGGAGGCCGGTTCCAGTGACGACGCACAGGCTGTGGAAAGGGTGGACGCCCAGCTCGAGGGCGACGACATCTCGATCGCCTTCAACCCGACGTTCCTGCTGGACGGTCTGAGCGCCATCGACTCCCCGGTGGCGCAGCTGTCGTTCACGACGTCCACCAAGCCCGCGCTGCTCAGCGGCAAGCCGGCGCTGGACGCCGAGGCGGACGAGGCCTACAAGTACCTGATCATGCCGGTGCGCCTCAGCGGCTGAGCCCGCCCGAGGGCCGGTGAGCCGCCGAGGATCGTCAACGGTTGTCCACAGGCTGAGGACAAACCTGCAGGTGAGGGTGTACGAGTGAGCGCGTATGCCCACAGATGTGCGCGAGCGTCCGGGTTTAGGCTCGGACGCGGGTACGAAAGTGCCTCGCGGTACGCACGTGCCGCCACGCCACGTCGCAGAACCTAAGGAACACAACTGATGGAGCTCGGTCTCGTCGGCCTCGGCAAGATGGGCGGCAACATGCGCGAGCGGATTCGCCGCGCAGGTCACACCGTCCTCGGATACGACCGCAACCCGGACCTCGCCGATGTCCACAGCCTGGAAGAGCTGGTGGGCAAGCTCAGCGGTCCGCGCGTGATCTGGGTGATGGTCCCGGCCGGTGAGGCCACGCAGACCACGATCGACCGGCTCGCCGAGCTGCTGGAGCCCGGCGACGTCGTCGTGGACGGCGGCAACTCCCGCTGGACCGACGACGAGAAGCACGCGGAGGAGCTGGCGGCCAAGGGCATCGGTTTCGTCGACTGCGGTGTCTCCGGCGGTGTCTGGGGTCTGGAGAACGGCTACGCGCTGATGTACGGCGGCGACAAGGAGAACGTCGCCAAGGTGCAGCCGGTCTTCGACGCCCTCAAGCCGGAGGGCGACTTCGGCTCGGTGCACGCCGGCAAGGTCGGCGCGGGCCACTTCGCGAAGATGGTCCACAACGGCATCGAGTACGCGATGATGCAGGCTTACGCCGAGGGCTGGGAGCTGCTGGAGAAGGTCGACAGCGTGACGGACGTCCGGGAGGTCTTCCGCTCCTGGCAGGAGGGCACGGTCATCCGCTCCTGGCTGCTGGACCTCGCGGTCAACGCGCTCGACGAGGACGAGCACCTGGACGAGCTCCGGGGTTATGCACAGGACTCCGGCGAGGGACGCTGGACTGTGGAGGCCGCCATCGACAACGCGGTGCCGCTGCCGGCGATCACCGCGTCGCTGTTCGCGCGGTTCGCCTCCCGCCAGGAGGACTCGCCCCAGATGAAGATGATCGCGGCGCTGCGGAACCAGTTCGGCGGCCACGCGGTCGAGAAGAAGTAACCGAGTACCGAGGGAGGTCGGCGAAACGACCATGCATGTCACGCATCTGTCGCTGGCCGACTTCCGCTCGTACCCCCGGGTCGAGGTCCCGCTCGACCCCGGGGTGACGGCCTTTGTCGGGCCGAACGGGCAGGGCAAGACCAATCTCGTCGAGGCCGTCGGCTATCTCGCCACCCTCGGCAGCCACCGGGTCTCCTCCGACGCCCCCCTGGTCCGTATGGGCGCCGAGCGCGCGATCATCCGGGCTCAGGTCCGGCAGGGCGAGCGGCAGCAGCTGGTCGAGCTGGAGCTGAATCCGGGGCGTGCCAACCGGGCCCGTATCAACAGGTCCTCGCAGGTCAGGCCGCGTGACGTACTGGGGATCGTGCGGACCGTGCTGTTCGCGCCCGAGGATCTCGCACTGGTCAAGGGCGACCCCGGTGAGCGGCGCCGCTTCCTCGACGAGCTGATCACCGCGCGCTCCCCGCGTATGGCCGGGGTCCGGTCCGACTACGACCGGGTCCTCAAGCAGCGCAACACCCTGCTGAAGTCGGCCGCGCTGGCCCGACGGCACGGTGGCCGCACCATGGACATGTCCACCCTGGACGTGTGGGACCAGCATCTCGCGCGCTCGGGCGCAGAGTTGCTCGCCCAGCGCCTGGACCTGATCGCCACGATCCAGCCGCTGGCCGACAAGGCCTACGAGCAACTCGCGCCCGGCGGCGGCCCGATCGCGCTGGAGTACAAGCCGTCCGCGCCGGGCGAGGCGCACAGCCGCGAGGACCTCTTCGAGCAGCTGATGGCGGCGCTCGCCGAGGCCCGCAAGCAGGAGATCGAGCGCGGCGTCACGCTGATCGGCCCGCACCGGGACGACCTTCAGCTCAAGCTCGGCCAGCTGCCCGCCAAGGGCTACGCCTCCCACGGCGAGTCCTGGTCCTACGCGCTGGCGCTGCGCCTGGCGTCGTACGACCTGCTCAGGGCGGAGGGCAACGAGCCGGTGCTGGTGCTCGACGACGTCTTCGCCGAGCTGGACACCCGCCGCCGTGAGCGCCTCGCCGAGCTGGTCGCGCCCGGCGAGCAGGTCCTGGTGACGGCCGCGGTCGACGACGACGTACCGCATGTGCTGTCCGGGACGCGGTTCGCCGTGTCCGAGGGGACGGTGGAGCGCGTATGACGGAGAACACACCCGGGGGCGCCCCGAAGTCCGCCGAACCCTCCGGTGTCGACCTCGCGCGCGTGGCGCTGCGCGCCGCCAAGGACGCCGCACGCGCGCGTGGGGACGCGGCACAGCAGAAGAAGCAGGCGCGCCGCGGCGGTCTGCGCTCCGGCGCGCGTGCCGACGGGCGTGACCCCATGGCGCTCGGTTCCGCGATCAACCGGCTGATCACCGAGCGGGGCTGGGAGGCTCCGGCCGCGGTGGGCGGTGTGATGGGCCGCTGGCCGCAGATCGTCGGCGAGGACGTGGCCAAGCACTGCGTGCCGGAGCGGTACGAGGAGGACGAGCACGTCCTGACGGTGCGCTGCGACTCGACGGCCTGGGCGACGAACCTCCGGCTCCTCGCTCCGACCCTGGTCGCGCGCCTCAACGAGGACCTGGGCCACGGCACGGTGAAGCTGATCAAGGTGCAGGGCCCGAGCGGCCCCGCGCGCCGGTACGGCCCGCTGCGGGCCCCCGGCAGCACCGGTCCGGGCGACACCTACGGTTGATCGAACACCGGTTTCCCACCCGTCGACGGCACGTGACCGACTTCACATCGATGGCTTCCGTCTGCTGTTTCGGAGTGCCGGCGGCCCTCGCGTCGTGGGCCCGCACACGGTTGCGAATCGCGACCTGACTCCTAAGTAGCCAAGGGTTGACGGCCGGAAGCGCTGAGTGCCTCCGTGAGCCTCTTGGAGCCCCCATCCGTATATCGGGAGTCGGACAAGACCCGTCGAGGGCGGCACATGCGGACTCAGGTACCGGCAAACCCCCATCAGTGTCAGTGCTACCGGTAGACTGGAAGCAATCCCGCCCCAATCGTGGGGACCGTCCGGGAAAAGCTGAGCAACGCTGATCAAGGCTTACCAACGCAACATGCCGCAGCCGCTCCGGCAACCCGCCGACGAGCCTGGCTCGTGCTGTGCCAGAAAGGGCGCTTCGTGGCCGATTCCGGCAACCCCAACGAGAACATCCCGTCCACCGACGCAGGCGTGACCAGCGAGGCGATCACCTCCAACGGCGAGGTCACCGCCTCGTACGACGCCAGTGCCATCACCGTCCTCGAGGGTCTGGACGCGGTCCGCAAGCGACCCGGCATGTACATCGGCTCGACCGGTGAGCGCGGGCTGCACCACCTCGTGTACGAGGTCGTCGACAACTCGGTCGACGAGGCGCTGGCCGGTCACGCGGACACCATCGACGTGACGATCCTCGCCGACGGCGGCGTGCGGGTCGTCGACAACGGCCGTGGCATCCCGGTGGGCATCGTCGCCTCCGAGGGCAAGCCGGCCCTCGAGGTCGTGCTGACCGTGCTGCACGCGGGCGGCAAGTTCGGCGGCGGGGGCTACGCGGTCTCCGGCGGTCTGCACGGCGTGGGTGTCTCCGTCGTGAACGCGCTGTCCTCGAAGGTCGCCGTCGAGGTCAGGACCGACGGCCACCGCTGGACGCAGGACTACAAGATGGGCGTCCCGACGGCGCCGCTCGCCCAGCACGAGGCCACCGAGGAGACCGGCACCTCGGTCACCTTCTGGGCCGACCCGGACATCTTCGAGACCACCGAGTACTCCTTCGAGACGCTCTCGCGGCGCTTCCAGGAGATGGCGTTCCTCAACAAGGGCCTCACGCTCAGGCTCACCGACGAGCGCGAGTCGGCGAAGGCCACCTCCGGTGCGGACGAGGCGGGCGCGGACGAGACCGCCGAGGTCAAGACGGTCACGTACCACTACGAGGGCGGCATCGTCGACTTCGTGAAGTACCTCAACTCCCGCAAGGGCGATGCGGTGCACCCCACCGTCATCGACCTGGAGGCCGAGGACAAGGACAGGCAGCTGTCCCTCGAGGTCGCCATGCAGTGGAACGGCGGCTACACGGAGGGCGTGTACTCCTTCGCCAACATCATCCACACCCACGAGGGCGGTACGCACGAAGAGGGCTTCCGTGCCGCGCTGACCTCGCTGATCAACAAGTACGCGCGCGACAAGCGGCTGCTGCGCGAGAAGGACGACAACCTCACGGGTGACGACATCCGCGAGGGTCTGACGGCGATCATCTCGGTCAAGCTGAGCGAGCCCCAGTTCGAGGGCCAGACCAAGACCAAGCTGGGCAACACCGAGGCCAAGACCTTCGTGCAGAAGGTCGTCTACGAGCACCTCGCGGACTGGCTGGACCGGAACCCGAACGAGGCCGCGGACATCATCCGCAAGGGCATCCAGGCGGCCACCGCGCGCGTGGCGGCCCGCAAGGCCCGTGACCTCACCCGCCGCAAGGGTCTGCTGGAGACGGCGTCCCTACCGGGCAAGCTCTCCGACTGCCAGTCGAACGACCCCACCAAGTGCGAGATCTTCATCGTCGAGGGTGACTCCGCCGGCGGCTCGGCCAAGTCCGGCCGCAACCCGCAGTACCAGGCGATCCTCCCGATCCGCGGCAAGATCCTGAACGTCGAGAAGGCGCGGATCGACAAGATCCTGCAGAACCAGGAGATCCAGGCGCTGATCTCGGCCTTCGGCACCGGAGTCCACGAGGACTTCGACATCGAGAAGCTGCGCTATCACAAGATCATCCTGATGGCGGACGCCGACGTCGACGGCCAGCACATCAACACCCTGTTGTTGACCTTCCTGTTCCGCTTCATGCGGCCCCTGGTCGAGGCCGGTCACGTGTACCTCTCCCGCCCGCCGCTCTACAAGATCAAGTGGGGCAAGGACGACTTCGAGTACGCGTACTCCGACCGTGAGCGCGACGCCCTGATCGAGATGGGCCGCAACGCGGGCAAGCGCATCAAGGACGACTCCGTGCAGCGCTTCAAGGGTCTCGGCGAGATGAACGCCGAGGAACTGCGCATCACGACCATGGACCAGGAGCACCGCGTCCTCGGCCAGGTCACCCTCGACGACGCCGCCCAGGCCGACGACCTGTTCTCGGTCCTCATGGGCGAGGACGTCGAGGCCCGCCGCGCGTTCATCCAGCGCAACGCCAAGGACGTCCGCTTCCTCGACATCTGAGTCGGTCTCAGCTGACCGCATCAGGAAGGATCTTCACCAGCAATGACCGACGAGAACACTCCCGTGACGACGCCCGAGGGTGACGCCCTGGCCATGCGCGTCGAGCCCGTCGGGCTCGAGACGGAGATGCAGCGTTCGTACCTCGACTACGCGATGTCCGTCATCGTCTCGCGTGCGCTGCCGGACGTCCGCGACGGCCTCAAGCCCGTCCACCGTCGTGTGCTGTACGCCATGTACGACGGTGGCTACCGCCCCGAGCGCGGTTTCTACAAGTGCGCTCGCGTCGTCGGCGACGTCATGGGCAACTACCACCCGCACGGCGACTCCTCGATCTACGACGCGCTGGTCCGCCTCGCGCAGCCGTGGTCGATGCGCATGCCGCTCGTGGACTCCAACGGCAACTTCGGCTCCCCGGGCAACGACCCGGCCGCGGCCATGCGGTACACCGAGTGCAAGATGGCGCCGCTGTCGATGGAGATGGTCCGTGACATCGACGAGGAGACCGTTGACTTCACGGACAACTACGACGGCCGCTCCCAGGAGCCGACCGTCCTGCCGGCCCGCTTCCCGAATCTGCTGATCAACGGCTCGGCCGGTATCGCGGTCGGCATGGCGACCAACATCCCGCCGCACAACCTGCGCGAGGTCGCCGCCGGCGCCCAGTGGTACCTGGAGCACCCCGAGGCCTCGCACGAGGAGCTGCTCGACGCGCTCATCGAGCGCATCAAGGGCCCCGACTTCCCGACCGGCGCGCTCGTCGTGGGCCGCCGGGGCATCGAGGAGGCGTACCGCACCGGCCGCGGCTCCATCACCATGCGCGCGGTCGTCGAGGTCGAGGAGATCCAGAACCGCCAGTGCCTGGTGGTCACGGAACTGCCGTACCAGACCAACCCGGACAACCTCGCGCAGAAGATCGCCGACCTGGTCAAGGACGGCAAGATCGGCGGCATCGCGGACGTCCGTGACGAGACGTCCTCCCGCACCGGCCAGCGCCTGGTCATCGTGCTGAAGCGGGACGCGGTCGCCAAGGTCGTGCTGAACAACCTCTACAAGCACACCGACCTCCAGACGAACTTCGGCGCCAACATGCTGGCGCTGGTGGACGGCGTGCCGCGCACGCTCTCGCTCGACGCGTTCATCCGCCACTGGGTGACCCACCAGATCGAGGTCATCGTCCGCCGTACGCGCTTCCGGCTGCGCAAGGCCGAGGAGCGCGCGCACATCCTGCGCGGTCTGCTGAAGGCCCTGGACGCCATCGACGAGGTCATCGCGCTGATCCGGCGCAGCGACACCGTCGACATCGCCCGCGGCGGCCTGATGAGCCTGCTGGAGATCGACGAGATCCAGGCCAACGCCATCCTCGAGATGCAGCTGCGCCGACTGGCCGCCCTGGAGCGTCAGAAGATCGTCCAGGAGCACGACGAGCTCCAGGCGAAGATCAACGAGTACAACGAGATCCTCGCCTCCCCGGTCCGTCAGCGCGGCATCGTCAGCGCCGAACTGGCCGCGATCGTGGAGAAGTTCGGCGACGACCGCAAGACGACGCTGGTCCCCTACGAGGGCGACATGTCCATCGAGGACCTGATCGCCGAGGAGGACATCGTCGTCACGGTCACCCGGGGCGGCTACATCAAGCGCACCAAGACCGACGACTACCGCGCCCAGAAGCGCGGCGGCAAGGGCGTGCGCGGCGCGAAGCTCAAGGAAGACGACATCGTCGACCACTTCTTCGTGTCCACGACGCACCACTGGCTGCTGTTCTTCACCAACAAGGGGCGCGTCTACCGGGTCAAGGGCTATGAGCTGCCGGACGCCGGCCGGGACGCGCGCGGTCAGCACGTCGCGAACCTGCTCGCCTTCCAGCCGGACGAGGCGATCGCCGAGATCCTGGCGATCCGCGACTACGAGGCGGTTCCCTACCTCGTGCTCGCCACCAAGGCCGGACTTGTGAAGAAGACGCCTCTGAAGGATTACGATTCGCCCCGTTCCGGCGGTGTGATCGCGATCAACCTCCGGTCGATGGAGGACGGTTCGGACGACGAACTGATCGGAGCCGAACTGGTCTCGGCGGACGACGATCTGCTTCTGATCAGCAAGAAGGCGCAGTCGATCAGGTTCACCGCCTCGGACGACACCCTGCGGCCCATGGGCCGTGCCACCTCGGGTGTCAAGGGCATGAGCTTCCGCGAGGGCGACGAGCTGCTCTCGATGAATGTTGTTCGACCCGGTACGTTCGTGTTCACTGCCACAGACGGCGGGTACGCGAAGCGGACCAACGTCGACGAGTACCGCGTCCAGGGTCGCGGCGGCCTCGGCATCAAGGCTGCCAAGATCGTCGAGGACCGTGGGTCCCTCGTCGGCGCGCTGGTGGTCGAGGAAACCGACGAGATCCTCGCCATCACGCTGTCGGGCGGTGTGATTCGTACGCGAGTCAACGAGATCAGGGAAACCGGCCGTGACACCATGGGCGTCCAACTGATCAATCTGGGCAAGCGCGATGCCGTCGTGGGCATCGCTCGCAACGCCGAGGCGGGACGCGAGGCGGAGGAGGTCGACGGCGATGTGGCCGTCGACGAGACCGCCGAGGGTGCCACGACCAGCGGCACGGACGAGGGTGAGGCGCCCTCGGCCGAGTAGGCACGAGGAGTGAGTCAGCGTGAGCGGAGCCACGGGCGCCGGACCGGCCGGTACCTCGAGGGGTACGGAAGCGGACGACGGCGGCCGTGGCTCCGCCGCGCGTGCGGCGGACCCGCACACGACCAACCTGAAGGCGATCAAGTCCCCGGCCAAGGACACGCCCTCGCCTGACTCGCATGAAGCACAGGGGGGAACTGTGACGGACACCCGAGGTCCGCAGACCCGGCAGCGTAAGGATGAAGTGGGCCCGTCCGCCTCCGGTGCGCAGCCGCGGCCGGCCGCGCAGGAACCGGGCACGTCCTCGCCGCTGCCCGGTGAACGGCAGACGCAGCAGCAGGCCGGGCCGTACCACCCGCCGCAGGCCTACCCGGCGCAGCAGCAGGCTGCGGCCGCCCCGGCCGCGGGCGCCGCTGCCGACGCCGCTCGCCGGCCCCGCACGGGGGCGCGCACCACTCCGCGCGTTCGCAAGGCGCGGCTGCGGGTGGCGAAGGCCGACCCGTGGTCGGTGATGAAGGTCAGCTTCCTGCTCTCCATCGCCCTGGGCATCTGCACGATCGTGGCGTCCGCGGTGCTGTGGATGGTCATGGACGCGATGGGCGTCTTCTCGACGGTCGGCGGCACGATCTCCGAGGCCACCGGCTCGAACGAGTCCAACGGCTTCGACCTGCAGGCCTTCCTGTCGCTGCCCAACGTCCTGATGTTCACGTCGGTCATCGCGGTCATCGACGTCGTCCTGGCCACGGCCCTCGCGACGCTCGGTGCGTTCATCTACAACCTGTCCGCGGGCTTCGTGGGCGGTGTCGAGCTGACGCTCGCCGAGGACGAGTGACGTCCTTCGAGGTGGTCCCGACAACCGATTTTGGGACTGCGCGTGTCGTGCGCTAATCTTCAGGAGTCAGCGCGCGGGACACACACCGCAGAGCGCGGCGGGGCTATAGCTCAGTTGGTTAGAGCGCATCCCTGATAAGGATGAGGCCACAGGTTCAAATCCTGTTAGCCCCACCAGCGAGAAGACCCCCAGTCGATACCGGCTGGGGGTTTTTGACATCCAGGGCCGGCCTCAGTGGGCGTCTGCCTAGACTCGCGGAATGACCTTGGAATGGGAACAGGTAATCGTTCACTCGGTGGATCCGGTGGCCTTGGGGCAGTGGTGGGCCGAGGCTCTTGGCTGGGTAGTGGTCTACTCCTCTGATGACGAGTTCGAGATCCGCCCGGAGCCGGATCGCATGCCAGGGTTGGACTTCGTCCGGATCGAGGAGAGCAAGCAGTTCAAGAGCCGGCTGCATCTCGACTTCAGGCCTGACGACCAGGCCGCGGAGGTGGCTCGCCTCGAGGCTCATGGCGCGAAGCGGGTCGACATAGGCCAGGGCGACCAGTCGTGGATCGTCATGGCCGACCCCGAAGGCAACGAGTTCTGTGTCCTTGGCCGACGCAAGCAGTGAGCCGGGACGTGCGGAAGCAGTGAGTCGGGACATGCGTAAGCCCGGCGGCTCTGCCGAGCTGCCGGGCTCTGTACGCGGGATCGCCTGGATGTGGTGCCGGGGGTTCAGCGCTGGAGAGGCGTGAGAGGGACCGCCTTGGCGTCGGGGTCCTCGTCGGTGCAGTCGGTACCGGGGGAGGCCGCCAGGTCCACGGGCGAGCGGTGCCGGCAACGGGGGGTCTTGCCGTGGGCCTCGGCGCGGATGCGCTGCTTCATCGTGGGGGGCAGGGCCCCGGGGGAGGGCCGGGGGGACGTCGCCTGTGCCGCCGTCCGCTGCTGCGGGATGCTCGCGCCGTTGCTGTTGCTCTTCTGCTCGGTCTGCGCTACCGCCGCGGCGGCGGTCGTGGTGATGAGTCCGAGCGCCGTGCACAGCGCGAGGAAGGCGGTGACGATGGCGGTCCACAGCGTCATGACCTTGTTCCGGGCCATGGCCCCTCACTTTCGGGTTGGGCGATTTGCGTACTTTCCTCATGATGTGTATGGGGGGCGAGAAGTGGTGGATCTACGCCCGTGGCGCGTCGATGTTCGGATGAACACCACCCGGATGGGCGCAAGAGGGAAGAAAACGTAGGAAGAGCGGAGGAGGGAGGTCAAAGTAACCGTCCGTCAGGGTGTGATCACCCTCCGATCGGAGCGGTGTACTCCGCTTCTATCCCGGTTCCCGGGAGGGTAGTTGAGGGCCGACTCAGGTCACCGATCGGTATCGGTCGGTGTGTATAGTCGGGCGCCAGAGGTCCCCTACGTCAAGGAAAGACGAGGTCGCGCGGTGAAGAAGCTTCTCCTGGTCGCACTGGCCGCCATCGGCGGGCTCCTCGTGTACCGCCAGATCCAGGCGGATCGCGCCGAGCAGGACCTGTGGACGGAGGCGACTGACTCCGTGCCCACGGGTTCGTGAGTCACGACAACCCAGACCGAGCACACCCCGGCCGCCTCGCGGTCGGGGTTTTGTGTGCCGAGGGCCGGTCGTGAACCGGGCCGGCGCGGCAGGATGGGCCACGGTTTCACGGCTCTGTGGTCCGGCGACGGTGAGGGGTGGCGCGTGAGGGGACCGTGTCGTACGGCGTGGGGACGGCGCGCGGGGGCAAGGCGCGGCCGTCCGGCGGTGGCCGTGCGCCTGGGGGCCGCGGCGGTGGTGCTCGGGGCGACAGCGGTCGTGGTGCCAGGACACGCCGCCGTTGCCGGAGAGGCCTCCGGCGCGCCGAGCCCGTACGCCTTCGCCGACGGCGCGCAGAACGTCGAGGGGGCGAGGAGCACCGGGGACGCCACCCTCCTGAAGCCCGGCCGGACCTACAAGAGCTCCCTGCCCAGCAGCGGCGAGGTCAACTACGGCCTCGAACTCGACGCCACGTCGAACGCCTACGTCTCCGTCACCGCCGTCCCCTCCCCCGACAGCACCGTCTCCGTCATCGACGGCGTCAAGGTGACCGTGCAGGACGCCGAGGGGAACACCTGCTCCGCCGACCAGGCGAGCTTCGGGACCGCCCGCAGCCCCCACCCCATCGCGGCATGGGGCATGCGCGAAATCTCGCCCAACAAGGCGCTGTGCCGGAAGGCCGGCGCATACTACGTGTCCGTCGAGCGCGTCGACCCGCAGGGCGAGGGCTCCTCACCGGACGCCTGGGACCTGGAACTCGTCGCCATGACGGAACCCCGGACGGCGAAGACCGGGGCGACCAGCGCGCCCGAGGTGTGGAACTCCACCACGCCCCAGCCCGTCCAGGGGCAGGCCGAGCGGCGGAAGGGCGGCGCGGGATTCACCGGGGCGACCCCCCTCGACCAGGGGGCCTGGCGGGACGACATCCGGCCCGGCCAGACGCTCTTCTACCAGGTGCCCGTCGACTGGGGACAGCAGCTCTCCGTCACCGCCGACCTCGGCAGCTCCGGCTCCGGCAGCACCGTCTACACCTCTGACGCGCTGGACCTGGCCCTCTACAACCCCGCCCGCGGTGACGTCGCCAAGGTGGGTGTCGGCTACGACGGCGACCAGAACTCCGGGAGCCTGCCTCCCCTCCCACCGGTCGACCACGCCAACCGCTACGCCGCCACCACACAGGTGAGCGCGATGCGCTTCGCCGGCTCCTACTACCTCGTCGCCCATCTCTCGGAGAGCGTCGCCGACACCTTCGGAGACGGACCGTTGGTGATGACGCTGCGCGTCCGGGTGAGCGGACAGGCGCGGGGCGGACCCGAGTACGCGGGGGACTCCGAGCCGAAGGGCGCCTTCGAGGTCTCGGACCAGGACCGGGAGGCGGCCGCGAAAGGCGTGGCCGAAGGCGATGACACCGCTATGAGGGCGCTCGCCGTGGGCGGGATCGGCACCGGCAGCGCGCTGCTGGTGGGACTCGGGGTGTGGACCGTGATGGCACGGCGGAGAAACGCCGCGTAGGGAGAACGCAGAGCGCTCCCTGGCCTGCTGTCCGGTCGCTCAGATGCGGGTCAGCGCCCAGAAGCCCACGGCGTAGCAAGCAAGAGCGAGGAGCAGCAGCGGCACCGCCACCTTGGCCGGAGGCCCCGGGCGGGACGTCCGTCGTGCCCGGTGCCGTGACGGCGTCTGGCCGAGCAGTGGGGCCTGTGGGGTGCGGGCGGTGTACGAGGCTGTGGAGGGATCCGCGCGGTACTGCTCCGCAGGGGGCGGCGGCGTGCCGGGATACACCGGCGGGAGTGGCCTGGCGGGGGACAGCGGGTGCGTGGGGTCGTAGGGGGAGACCGGCGCCTGCTGGTGCGGGGCCTGGGGCGGTGCGGGGTGGGACGGTCCGGGCGTGGGGGACGAGGTGACGGTGGCCTGCGGAGGCGGCAGATGGAAGCTGCCGGTGTCCGACATGGAGACCGGCCCGGCGGGGGTGGCCGACGGGTCGGTGGTCCGTCGCGGGTCGGTCGGTACCGCCTGTGCGCTCGCCTGCAACCATGCGTGGCCAAAGGCGTCGGCGTGCTGCCCGCCGGACACCGACAGCTCCGCCACGTCCTCTCCCCGCCGGGGCCGATCGTCGTCCGTCCCCGAGCCGGGCGGGCCCAGCCCCTTCGCTCTCTCCAGCGGCCCCTCGGGAGCGAACCCCCGCGGAAGCGGCCCGAGTTGGTCGAAGATCTCGATCAGCTCGTCGTCCGGGCCCGGCTCCGGGAGGAGCTCCGCGGCAGCCGCGAGCGCCTTGCGCGCCCCAATGGCCGTACGGAACCGCGCCTCCGGATCCGGCTGCAGCAACATGGCCACCACCTGCCACAACGGCTCCGGGATGCCCTTGGGCGCACCCGGCGTCCCGTGCTCGGCGAAGTACTGGATGAGCGCCTTGCTGTCCGGCTTGGCGCCCTCCAGCAGATACAGCGCGACCAGCCCCACGGCGAACAGGTCGGCGGGGAAGTCCGGTTCGGCGCCCATCATCTGCTCGGGCGCGAGATAACCGGGCGTCCCGACCACGAGGTTGGTCTCGGTCAGTCGGGGCTCGCCCAGCCGCATCGCGATGCCGAAGTCGGACAGCCGCAGCCGCGGCCGGCCCGTGCCGGTGGCCTCAAGCAGCACGTTGGCGGGTTTGACGTCACGGTGCACCACGTCCTCCGCATGCACCGCGGCCAGGCCCGCCAGCAACTGGTCGAGCAGGGTGCAGACGAAGGCGGGCGGGAGGGGGCCGTAGTCCCCGACGAGGTGCACGAGTGATCCGCCGGCGACCAGGTCCATGGTGAACAGGACCTTGTCGTCGTCGGCGGCCCAGCTGGTGGGGGCGAGCACATGAGGGTGGTCGATCCGCAGCGCCTGTTCCCGGACGAAGCGCAGCAGCGAGTGCGCGTCGCTCTGGAGCAGGACCTTGGCGGCCACATAGCGACGGCGGCGGTGGTCCCAGGCGCGCCAGACCGCACCGACCCCTCCGCGTCCGATCGGGTCGACCAGTTCGTACCGGCCGGCGAAGACCTCACCCATGGCTGTACGTCGCTCCTCCCCCTGCGGCTTCCCCCCTTGCTTCCCCCTCGGTGAGCACTACGACTCCCCGACGGGCGAAACGGCTCCCCCGAACCCTCGAACCCCCCGACTCCCCCGATGAGCGATACGTCCCCCTCGCGTCGACCGGTCCCCCGTGCGGAACACGCCCCCTCGTGCCCGCCCGTACCGTGACGCTCCCCCCGTCACCTCACCCGCGGCCCGCTGCCGAACCCCCTTCGGCGGCCGGGCGGCGGATCAGCTCTGGTGGGACTGGTAGTGCGCCACCGCGTCCGACGTGCGGCCGGCCCCGTAGACCCGGAGGAACTCTGCCAGCTCCGGATGGGTCGGGGCGAGGGTGTCGGCGGCGTCGATGATGTCGCCCGCCGCCGCGACCGACCGCAGCAGCGACTGGATCTCGCGCACGACGCGCTTGACCGTGGGCGCCCCCGAACTGCTCGTCGTCTGTGTGGTGTTGCTGAGCACCGAGCCCCCCTGTGACTTCTTGATCTCCTCCATGCGCTCGGTGGCCTCGGCAGCGCTCACGCTGCCGTCCGCGACCTGCCCCGCCAGGTCCTGCAGCAGCTGCACCCGCTGCACCACAGCGGGATTGCCGATCTTCGCCCGCTGACCGCTCATCAGCTGCGACAGCATCGGCGCGGACAGTCCCAGAACCCCCGCGAGACGAGCCTGGTTGAGACCAAGATCGTCGATGAGCCTACGGAAGAGCGCCCCCAACGGCTCCCCGTACCAGTTCCGCTGCAGTTCCCGCGCTCTTGCGGTCGCTTCCTGCTGTGCGGCGTCCATTGCGTCTCCCCATCGCTTCCCCATGTACGGCGGTTCGCGGTAGCGAACCACGCCGAGCATCTTACGGAGAGTGGTCGGCGACGGGGACCCCCAATCTTTTTGCGGAACCACGGGGGTGACCCGGTACTCTGGTCTCCGACGCCCGCCGGGACGCGGTTTCTCCGGCCGGACGTCCCCTTCCGGGGCCTTAGCTCAGTTGGTAGAGCGCTGTCTTTGCATGGCAGATGTCAGGGGTTCGACTCCCCTAGGCTCCACCCCGGAAATGCCCTCCGAGCTGCGGAAACGCGGTCTCGGAGGGCATTTTGCGTACCCGGGGCGGATGCCGTGACGCGTGTTTCACGTGAAACAGCACGGTGGGGCGGGAGACCCTCAAGTCTCCCGCCCCACCGTGCTGTTGAATCAGGCGCCCTCAGGAACGGTCGTCGCGCCGCGCGGCCTCGTCCTCCGCCTGCTTGGCCTCGACCTCAGGGTCCAGGACCGACTGGCCCGAGCCGTCCACGGAGGACAGGTGCCCCGACTCGGGGACCTCCGTCGCAGCCGGCGGCTCCACCAGCCAGTCCGGATTGGCCTGCTTGTCCCACCACTTCCAGGCGGCGAAGGCACCGCCCGCGACGGCACCCAGAAGCACCAGCGTCTTCACGGCCTTGCCGGCCTTGGCCCGCCGTTCGTGCTTGCGGACCAGCTTCTGGATCTCCTTGGACGAGACCTGACCGCGCAACGCGGCCATGGCGGCCGCACTCCGGGCCGCCGCCTCGGTCGTGACAGGCACGGCCGCGGCCATCGCCTGCTCGATCCTCGGCCTGGAGTACTCCGCCGCCTGACGGGCGGCCTTGCGGGTGCGTTCAGCGGCTTCCTGGGCGGCCTGGTCGACCTTCGGCGGCACATGCGTGCGGGCCTGCTCCAGATACGGCTGCACATGAGCGCCGTACTGGACACGCGCCTGCCCTGCGGCCTGCGTCACCTTGGGCGCTAGCCGTACGCGTGCCTCGTGTGCGTAGTGCGCGGCCCTGTCCTTGGCCGTGTCGGCGTAGGGCGCCACCACTTCCGCGGCGTGCAGCACGCTGTCCTTCGCCGAACCAGTCGCGGCGCGCACGCTGTCAATGCGGGTCACGGGTTCCTCCTCCTCGGTGGCGTACGGTATTTCGACTTTCCACCCTTTTACGGATCATGCCTCCCGGTGCACGACCAGGCATGTGCGGGCGGGCATCCGGGTCACGCGAACCGGCATCCAGCGTCGATCACGTGCCATAGCGGTGAATAGGGGGCAACAGGAGCTTGACGTCGACAATGCCACGGATCGCCGCCGAGCGCCCCCGCCCCGGGCCTACTCGACTCGTTTCCTGCGAACACCCGCCGAGGGTTTCCCCCCGCTGCACCGAGGTCGGGCGACGCCGGGGCCCGTCCGTGCGAGGATCAGGGAGTCACGGAAAGACAACGGAAGGCAGATCGTGGCTGAGCAGCTCTACGCCACCCTGAAGACCAATCACGGCGACATCGAAGTCCGGCTTCTGCCGAACCACGCGCCCAAGACGGTCAAGAACTTCGTCGAGCTCGCCCAGGGCGAGCGCGAGTGGACCCACCCGGAGACGGGACAGAAGTCCACGGACAAGCTCTACGACGGCACGGTCTTCCACCGGGTGATCAGCGGCTTCATGATCCAGGGCGGTGACCCGCTGGGCAACGGCACCGGCGGTCCCGGCTACCAGTTCGAGGACGAGTTCCACCCGGACCTGCGCTTCGACAAGCCCTACCTGCTGGCGATGGCCAACGCCGGCCCGGGCACCAACGGCTCGCAGTTCTTCATCACCGTCTCCCCGACGGCGTGGCTGAACCGCAAGCACACCATCTTCGGCGAGGTCACCGACGCGGCCAGCCAGAAGGTCGTGGACACCATCGCCACGACCCAGACGAACCCGCGCACCGACCGTCCGCTGAACGACGTGATCATCGAGTCGGTCGTCATCGAGACCCGCTGAGCGCGAAGGCTCCCACAGGGAACCAATCGCCCCGCTCATCCGTAAGGATGGGCGGGGCGGGCTTTTCTCACACGACCTAGGGGAGACCATGGACGACCAGGCTGCGGGCAGCCCGCAGGACGCCCACAGCGTCCCCATGTGCTACCGCCACCCGGACCGCGAGACGGGCATCCGCTGCACCCGCTGCGAGCGCCCGATCTGCCCCGAGTGCATGGTCAACGCCTCCGTCGGCTTCCAGTGCCCCGAGTGCGTCCGCACCGGCTCCGGCACGGGCCACGCACCCACGGCCGCCATGCCCAGGACGATCGCGGGCGGCTCCATCGCAGCCGACCCCCGGCTCCTGACCAAGATCCTCATCGGGATCAATCTGGCCGTCTTCCTCGCCGTCCAGGTCCGCCAGTCGCTGCTGAGCGACCTCGTCCTGCTCGGCGCCTGGCCACCGGCGCCCTTCACACCCACCCAAGGTGTGGCGGGAGGCGAGTGGTACCGCATGGTGACGTCGATGTTCACGCACCAGGAGATCTGGCACATCGCGTTCAACATGCTCAGCCTGTGGTGGCTGGGCGGCCCGCTCGAAGCGGCACTCGGCCGCGTCCGCTATCTCGCCCTCTACTTCATCTCCGGACTCGCGGGCAGCGCCGTGGCCTATCTGCTCGCCTCCCCGAACACGGCCACGCTGGGCGCCTCCGGCGCGATCTTCGGCCTCTTCGGCGCCACGGCCGTGCTGATGCGCCGGCTCAACTACGACATGCGGCCGATCATCGCCCTGCTGGTGATCAACCTGATCTTCACCTTCAGCCCGGGCTTCAACATCTCCTGGCAGGCCCACATCGGCGGCCTGGTCGCCGGTGTCGTCGTGGGATACGCCATGGTCCACGCCCCGCGCGAGCGCCGCGCACTGGTCCAGTACGGCACCTGTGCCCTGGTGCTGGGCGCGGTCGTTCTGGTGACCCTCCTGAGGACGGCGCAGCTCGTCTGAGCAGGCGTTGTCCACAACGGGTGCCGGATCTTGTGCACGCTGTGCAGGAACACATGTGCCCCCTGTCACCGACCCGCGTTTCCGCAGGCCAGGCAGGGGGCGAACAGGTTTTCGAGTGCCGGTACTTCCGTCATACCGGCGTCAACGTCCAACGGGTTATCCACAGATCGTCTTCATTATCCCCATGTGGAAAACTGCTGTGGATAACTCAGCGAACACCCCTGGGCAGAGCTGCGTTCACTCTCCGGTGACCGCTACTTCCACTGGGTCGAGACACCGAATCCGGCGGCGATGAAGCCGAAGCCCACCACGATGTTCCAGTTGCCCAGCGAGTCGATGGGCAGCGAGCCGTCGGTGACGTAGAAGACGACGATCCAGGCCAGGCCGATGAGGAACATGGCCAGCATGACGGGCGCGACCCAGGCACGGTTGCTCAGCTTGATGGCGGTCGTCTGCTTGGCAGGCGGCGGCGTGTAGTCGGCCTTCTTGCGGATACGTGACTTCGGCACGAGGGTCTCTCCTGTCGATGCGCTGCGTGGCCGCGCAGGTAACTGGGTCGGTCTCGGGGCAGCGTAAGGGGACTCCGATTGCTCCCCCGGGCGTCCGTTAGCGTAGTGCTTCCGCCGCGCCGAAGGAGATAAGGGTACGTTGAGCAATTCTGCCGACTCCCCCGGGACGGGATCCAGTCCTGAGCGGGCGCGCCGTTTCCGGCCGGTGCGGATTCTCACCGCGGCCGTCTTCGCCCTCGCCGGGCTCATCTTCTTCACCAGCTTCGACACCGCCAAGGGCACGAACATCCGTACGGACTCCTCCCTGCTGAAGCTGTCCGACCTCATCCACGAGCGCAGCCGGGAGAACGGCGAGCTGGACGAGACCAACGGGGCTCTGCGCAAGGACATAGAGGCGCTCGCGGAGCGTGACGACGGCAGCACCAAGGCGGAGGACGACAAGCTGACCGCCCTGGAGAAGCGGGCGGGCACGCAGAAGCTCAAGGGCGATTCGCTCACGGTCACGCTCAACGACGCTCCGCCGGACGCCACCGCCAAGCTCCCGGGCTACCCCGAGCCGCAGCCCGACTACCTGGTCATCCACCAGCAGGATCTCCAGGCCGTGGTGAACGCGCTGTGGCAGGGCGGAGCCAAGGGCATCAAGGTCATGGATCAGCGGCTGATCTCCACCAGCGCGGTGCGGTGCGTGGGAAACACCCTGATTCTTCAGGGTCGCGTCTACTCTCCGCCGTACAAGATCACGGCGGTCGGTGACCCCGGCAAGCTGCAGAAGGCGCTCGCGGCCTCACCGGCGATCCAGAACTACATGGTCTACGTCAATGTCTACGGGCTCGGCTGGAAAGTCGAGGAGAACGGCCCGGTGACTCTGCCCGGCTACTCGGGCACAGTGGATCTGCACTACGCGAAGCCCGTGGAGTAGCGGCCAGGCCGGGGGAGCTGCGGTGCGCGTGATCGTCAGGACCGTCAGCGAACTCTGCATCACCGTCGGCGGCGTGATCGTGCTGTTCGTCGCCTACGTGCTCTTCTGGACCGGGGTAGAGGCCGACGGCGTCATGGACGACCAGATCGACCTGCTCCGGAAGGAGTGGTCGAAGCCCCGTCCACCGGTCGGCGACTCCCCCGGGGGCCCTCCGAAGCCCGCTCCCTACGCCGAGGGCAAGCCTTTCGCGATCATGTACATCCCACGGCTTGGTTTCACGTGGAACAAGCCCGTGCTCGAAGGGACGGCCACCGGCACGCTGAAGAAGGGCCTCGGCCACTACACCGGGACCGCTCAGCTCGGGCAGAAGGGGAACTTCGCGGTCGCCGGCCACCGCCGCACGTACGGCGACCCCTTCAAGGACTTCCCCGAGCTCAGGCGCGGTGACGCGGTGGTGCTGACCGACGGCACGACCTGGTTCACGTATCGGATCGACAAAGGGCCGTACAAAACAGTGCCCTCGGACATCGAGGTGATCGACCCTGTCCCACGTACTTCCGGGTACACGCGTGCGGGACGCTATCTGACGCTGACCACGTGCGAACCGGAATGGGGGCACAGTCATCGTCTGATCGTCTGGGCGCACCTGGACTCCACCCAGCCCGTGGAGGCCGGGAAACCAGAGGCGCTGCGCCGTTAGTCTGGTGGCTGTACGGCGTGGGTCTGGTGCCGTGGTACGACGGAAGGGACGGCATGTACGGCTGGATCTGGCGGCATCTGCCGGGGAACACGTGGGCGAAGGCAGTGATCTCACTCGTCCTGGTCGTGGCCGTGGTCTACGTCCTCTTCCAGTACGTCTTCCCGTGGGCGGAACCGCTGCTGCCCTTCAACGATGTGACGGTGGACAACCAGTGAGCGCGCGCATTCTCGTCGTCGACAACTACGACAGCTTCGTCTTCAATCTGGTCCAGTACCTGTACCAGCTGGGTGCCGAGTGCGAGGTGCTGCGCAACGACGAGGTGTCGACGGCGCATGCCCAGGACGGTTTCGACGGTGTGCTGCTCTCCCCGGGGCCGGGCACGCCGGAGCAGGCCGGCGTCTGTGTCGACATGGTCCGGCACTGTGCCGGCACCGGGGTGCCGGTCTTCGGTGTCTGCCTCGGCATGCAGTCGATGCAGGTGGCGTACGGCGGTGTGGTGGACCGGGCGCCGGAGCTGCTGCACGGCAAGACCTCGCTGGTCGAGCACGGCGGCGGGGGCGTCTTCGCGGGTCTGCCGTCTCCTTTCACGGCAACGCGCTATCACTCGCTGGCCGCCGAGCCGGCCACGGTCCCGGACGAGCTGGAGGTCACGGCGCGTACGCACGACGGCATCGTGATGGGTCTCAGGCACCGGGAACTTCCGGTCGAGGGCGTGCAGTTCCACCCGGAGTCGGTGCTGACCGAGCACGGGCACCGGATGCTGGCCAACTGGCTGGTGGAGTGTGGCGATCAGGGTGCGGTGGCGAGGTCGGCCGGGCTCGCCCCGGTGGTGGGCAGGGCCACGGCGTGACCGCGCTGCGCCCCGAGCGCGAGTCCGACACCTCGTACGGGCAGCAGTCGTACGGGGTGCCGGGTGCGTTCGAGGACTGGTCGGGCGGAGGGGAGTACGGTGCGTCCCCGCAGCCGGGGCCGTATCCGCCGGAGCCGTATCCTCCGGGGCCGGGGCCGGGGCCGGGAGCGCAGCCGCAGTACAGCGCGCCGCGGCCGGAGCCGTCCGCGTCGTACGAGCCCGCCCCGGGCGAGGGGTATCTGCCGCCTGTCGACGAGGAGACGGTGGCGCTGCGGATGCCGGATCCCCCGCCGGAGCCCGGCGCCTCCACAGCGGCCTCTGCGGCTTCTTCGGCCTCAGGGCACGACGGACCCGCCCAGGGTGGTCGCGCGGCCCGCAGAAAGGCCGCCAAGCGCCGTCACGGGCGCCATGGCGGCGCGTCGGACACCCCGTCGGCCGCGGATACCGGCAGCGACGCCGCCACGGGGAGCCGGTCGCGGGCGCCGCTGTCGCGGGTCGAGGCGCGGCGGCAGGCGCGGGCGCGCAAGCCGGGTGCCGCGGTCGTCGCGAGCCGGGCGATCGGCGAGGTGTTCATCACCACCGGCGTGCTGATGCTGCTGTTCGTCACCTACCAGCTGTGGTGGACGAATGTCCGGGCGCATGCCCAGGCCGGTCAGGAGGCCAGCAGCCTCCAGGACGACTGGGCGAGCGGCAAACGCAACCCGGGGGCCTTCGAACCGGGGCAGGGTTTCGCCATCCTTCACATCCCGAAGCTGGATGTGGTGGTCCCGATCGCCGAGGGCACCAGCAGCAAGGGTGTGCTCGACCGGGGCATGGTCGGGCACTACGCCGAGGGCGCGCTGAAGACGGCGATGCCCGGCGACAAGAGCGGGAACTTCGGGCTCGCGGGCCACCGCAACACCCACGGAGAACCGTTCCGGTACATCAACAAGCTCGCTCCGGGCGATCCGATCGTGGTGGAGACGCAGGACGAGTACTTCGTCTACAAGATGGCGTCGATCCTGCCGGTGACGTCGCCGAGCAACACGAGCGTTCTGAATCCCGTGCCCACGGGGTCCGGATTCACCAAGCCCGGCCGCTACATCACGCTGACCACGTGCACGCCGGAGTTCACCAGCAAGTACCGGATGATCGTCTGGGGCAAGATGGTCGAGGAACGGCCGCGCAGCAAGGGCAAGCCGGATGCGCTCGTCAGTTAAGGGCAGATGACCAGTGGCAGCGACCACCGACACGGACCACGAGAAGCACACCGGCGCGGCGTCCCGGCCGCCTGCGGCACGCCGCCGGCCCGGCCCGATCGCCATGGCGGTCAGCTTCTTCGGGGAACTTCTCATCACCGCGGGGCTGGTCCTCGGCCTGTTCGTCGTCTACTCGCTGTGGTGGACGAACGTGGTCGCCGACCGTGCGGCCGGCAAGCAGGCCGACAAGGTCCGTGACGGCTGGGCCCACGGCCGGGGCGGTCCCGGTGCGCTGGACACCAAGAACGGCATCGGCTTCCTGCACGTGCCGGCGATGAGGAACGGCGAGGTCCTGGTCGAGAAGGGCACGTCGAACAAGATCCTCAACGACGGTGTCGCCGGCTACTACACCGATCCCGTCAAGGCGACCCTGCCGATGTCGGGCAAGGACGGCAACTTCTCCCTCGCCGCCCACCGGGACGGCCACGGGGCCAAGTTCCACAACATCGACAAGATCAAGAAGGGCGATCCGATCGTCTTCGAGACGAAGGACAAGTGGTACGTCTACAAGGTCTACGACATCCTTCCCGAGACCTCGAAGTACAACGTCAAGGTCCTCTCGCAGGTCCCGAAGGAGTCGGGCCGGAAGAAGCCGGGCCGCTACATCACGCTGACGACGTGCACGCCGGTGTACACGAGCACGTACCGGTACGTCGTGTGGGGGGAGCTGGAGCGGGTGGAGAAAGTGGACGCGGACCGGACACCGCCGGAGGAGCTGCGCTGACTGCCGTCCTCGAGGGAGGACAGTCGCTAGTATGACGAAAGGCCCGAAGCCGCAACCATCTCTTGCGGCTTCGGGCCTTTTGTCGCGGTCCGGTCGCTACTCCAGGACGCTCAGGGCCGCCCCGGCGCTCCATTCCTCCACCAGCCCACGATGTACGGCGGTGATGCCGCTCTCGGCTGCGATGTTCAGGGCGTCACGGGTGAAGGGGCAGGTCGCCACGAACAGGGCCACCTCGGAGTCGTGCAGGACCTTGGCCGCGCCGATGAACTTCTGGACGTCCGGGCTGGTGATGGAGAGGTGAGGCGCGAACCTCTTGCACTGGACGACGAGGCGCCTCCCGTCGGCCGTGAGCGCGGTGATGTCGATGCCACAGTCCCTTCCGCCGCCTTGCACGACGACGTGAGTGCAGCCGTCGCGGCGCAGCAGTCCGGCGATGTGTTCTTCGAACTCGCGCCCGTTCATGGCGTCCATGGCGGCCATGACTCCGGCGAGGGGGCGGTCCTCTCGGGGGCCTTCCAGCCGCTGAAGCCGGGTGTGGTGCTGCCGGAGCCGCTTCTCGATGCGCTGGACGCCTGTCCGGAGGGCGATGA
This sequence comes from Streptomyces sp. NPDC093598, assembly GCF_044764825.1. Taxonomy (NCBI): domain Bacteria; kingdom Bacillati; phylum Actinomycetota; class Actinomycetes; order Kitasatosporales; family Streptomycetaceae; genus Streptomyces; species Streptomyces sp. NPDC093598. The sequence continues at coordinate 263,779 of NZ_JBIWIV010000003.1, forward strand.
GCTCTCGCCGGTGCTCGCCCGACGTTTCGATCAGGGTGTTGAACATGGGGACGACGGTCCTCCCCAGGATGTGGGTGATGCGCTGGTCGATGCGGGCGTCGAGGGAGGCGGCATCGGTCGGGGCAGGGTTTTCCACAGGCTGTGTGCGCGCCAGATACTCCATGTCGAGGAGGTACACACGCACCTGACGTGCGACGTCGCTGTCCCGGAGCAGCATGGCGATGTTGAGGACGGCGCGCCGGGAGAAGAGGGCGAGGGAGCGGGTGCGTGACTGGATACCACTGAGTTGCTTGAAGTAACTCAGTTCCGTCCCTGTCAGAACTCGGTATCCGCTCGCTTCGAGTTCTGCACGGTGGTCGTGCACGAGGGCACGGATGACTTCCACCGTCACCGAGAAGTACGACGCCACCATCGCGGTCGTCACATGCATCCCGTCCGGCAGCAGCGACAGTGCCTTGACCCTGTCGAGTACGTCCGTGCGGTCGAGCACGCTGCCGCGCAGAGTCTGCGATTCCAGCAAGGCTGCTTCGTTGATCACGTTCTGCCCTTCGGCTCGTACGGCCGGGGCGGGGTTCCGATTCCCCACCCCACCGGGTGAACGAGTCAGGACATATGAAGACACGATCGATGGACGCACGCTTTTGCGGGGATGTCGTGGGCCGGGAACGGCAGAGCCCCCGGCCTTGAGGGCCGGGGGCTCTGTGGTGTGACGGTGTGTGAGGGCGGGGGTCAGTCGTCCTCGTTGCCGTTGAGGCCGCCGAAGATGCCGCCGTTTCCGCCGCCGCCGCCGCCGTTGTTGTTGCCGCCGTTGTTGTTCCCGAAGCCGACGGTCTGGAGGGTGATCGTCGTGGCTGCCGGGTCGTCGACCTCCTGGTTGGGGCCCGGGTTCTGGCCGGCGACGAGGGCGTTGTCGCTCTGGTCGCTGCCGTTCGCGAACTGGATGTTGGTGAAGCCCTGCTGCGCGAGGATCTGCTTGGCCTGGCCGACCGTCTGGCCGACGACCTGCGGGACCTTGACCTTCTGCTGCTGCTTCTTCTTGCCGATCTGGATGTTGACCGACGAGTTCGGGTCGACCGACGTGCCGGCCTGCGGCGTGGTCTGGATGACCTTGCCGACCTGGTTGTCGTCGTCGGTCTCCACCTCGGTGCAGTTGCCGACCAGGTTGCTGGCCTGCATCTGCTGCTTGGCCGCGTCGCAGCTCTGGCCGAGCACGTCCGGGACGGTGGACTTCTCCGCTTCCTTGGCGACGGTCAGGGTGATCGTGGAGCCCTTCTCCTGCTCCGTGTCGCCTTCGGGGTTCTGCTTGAAGACCACGCCGGGGGTGCGGTCGGACTCCTCGGTCTTCTGCTCGACCTGGAAGCCTTTGTCCTCGAGTTGGGCCGCGGCCTTCTCGTAGGTCAGGCCCGTGACGTCCGGCACCGTCACCTTCGGCGCCCCCGTCGACACGACCAGGGAGATGGTGTCGCCCTTCTTGACGTCCACCCCGGCCTTCGGGTTCTGGGTGCAGATGGTGCCCTTGGCCTGGTTGTCGCAGGGCTTGTTGGTGGTGCTCAGCTCGAGGTCGCTGTTCTTTGCCAGTTGCCTGGCGTCGGTCAGCGTCTCGCCGACGAAGTTCGGCGCCGGGAGCGTGTCGTTGCTCGCTCCTCCGTCGCCGCTGAACGCCCACCGGCCGATCAGGATCGCCCCGACCAGGACGAGGATGCCCGCCACCACCAGCAGGATCGTGGAGGTGTTGGACTTGCGCTGCTGGCCGCGGCGCCGGTCGGGGCGGTCGTCGTAGCCGTAGCCGCCGTCGTCCGGGTTCATGGGGGGCAGCATGGACGTGGCGCCCGCGCCGGAGTCGGCGCGCAGGGCCGTCGTCGGCTGGTCGTCGGGGTAGCCGCCGTAGCCGACGGCGCCCATCGCGGCCGTGGCGGCGACCGGCTGGCCGTCGAGGCAGGCCTCGATGTCGGCGCGCATCTCGTCGGCCGACTGGTAGCGGTAGTCAGGGTCCTTGACGAGCGCCTTCAGCACGATCGCGTCCATCTCGGGCGTGATCTCGGGGTCGAAGACGCTCGGCGCCTGAGGCTCCTCGCGGACGTGCTGGTAGGCCACGGCCACCGGGGAGTCGCCGACGAACGGCGGACGTACGGTCAGCAGTTCGTAGAGCAGACAGCCGGTGGAGTACAGGTCGGACCGGGCGTCGACCTGCTCGCCCTTCGCCTGCTCCGGCGAGAGGTACTGGGCGGTGCCGATGACCGCGGAGGTCTGCGTCATCGTCATGCCGGAGTCGCCCATGGCGCGGGCGATGCCGAAGTCCATGACCTTGACCTGGCCGTTGCGGGTCAGCATGACGTTCGCCGGCTTGATGTCGCGGTGGACGATGCCGGCGCGGTGGGAGTACTCCAGGGCCTGGAGGATGCCGATGGTCATCTCCATGGACCGCTCCGGCAGCAGCTTGCGGCCGGAGTGCAGCAGTTCCCGCAGTGTCGAGCCGTCCACGTACTCCATGACGATGTACGGGATCGACACGTTGTCGATGTAGTCCTCGCCCGTGTCGTAGACCGCGACGATCGCGGGATGGTTGAGCGAGGCGGCCGACTGGGCCTCCCGGCGGAACCGGGCCTGGAAGGAAGGGTCGCGCGCGAGATCCGCGCGCAGCGTCTTCACCGCCACGGTGCGGCCGAGGCGGGTGTCATGCGCGAGGTAGACCTCCGCCATGCCACCACGCCCGAGCACCTGGCCCAGTTCGTACCGGCCGCCGAGGCGACGCGGCTCTTCCATAGCTACCTACCAGCCCTCTCCGTCGGTCCCGACCGGCACGCTTGTACGGTCGAGGCTGCCGTCCGGGCCTACCGTACCCGGCTCGCTTTGTGTGACCTGGCCAAGCCCGTCAGCCGATACAGGACCGGTATCGCAACGTGCACCGATGTGAAGCAGACGTGAGCGGGGTCACTTCTTGCTGTCGATGACCGCCTTCATCACGTTCCTCGCGATCGGAGCCGCGAGGCCGCCGCCGGAGATGTCGTCACGGACGGCGTTGTCGTCCTCGATCACGACCGCCACGGCGACCGGGGAGCTGTCGTCGTCGCCCTTGGCGTAGGAGATGAACCACGCGTAGGGGTTCTCGCTGTTGTCGACGCCGTGCTGGGCGGTACCGGTCTTGCCGCCGACCGTGACTCCGGGGATCTTGGCGTTGGAGCCCGTGCCCTTGTCGACGACCGTCTCCATCATCGACTGGAGTTTCTGGGCGTTCTCCGCCGACAGCGGCTGGCTCAGCTCTTCGGGGTCGGTCTTCGCGATCGGGTCGACGCCCGGCGACTGGAGCTCGTCGACCATGTACGGCTTCATCAGCTTGCCGTCGTTGGCGACGGCCGAGGCGACCATGGCCATCTGCAGCGGGGTCGCGGCGGTGTTGAACTGGCCGATCGAGGACAGGGCGGTCTGCGAGGGGTTCATGTTGTCGGAGAAGACCGAGGCGTTGGCGCGGACCGGCGTGAACTGCTCCTCGCCGAAGCCGAACTTCTTGGCCATGTCCAGCATCTTGTCGTTGCCGAGGTCGGAGCCGATCTTGCCGAAGACGGTGTTGCAGGAGTACTGGAGGGCCACCCGCAGCGTCGCGTTCTTGCAGGGGATGTTGCCTTCGTTGGGCAGCTTGGTGGTGGTGCCCTTCATGATCCACGGGTCGGGCGAGTCGGTCTTGCCGTCCGGGTCCGTGTAGATGCCGTCCTCGAGGGCGGCGGCCGCGGTGACGACCTTGAAGGTGGAGCCGGGCGGGTAGGTCTCGCGCAGCGCGCGGTTGAGCATCGGGTCGTCCGGGTTGTTCTTCTTCTGCAGCTTCTGCCAGGCCTTGCTGTCCGTCGTCGTGGAGTTCCCGGCGAAGGACGACGGGTCGTACGACGGGTAGGAGGCCAGGGCGAGGATCTTGCCCGTGGACGGCTCCAGGGCGACGACGGCGCCCTTGCCGCCCTGCTTCTTCAGGCCGTTGTAGGCGGCCTTCTGCGCGGCGGCGTTCAGCGTCGTGACGACGTTGCCGCCCTGCTGCTTCTTGCCGGTGAGCATGTCGAGGGTGTTGCGGAAGAACAGCCGGTCGTCGTTGCCGGTGAGGATGCCGTCCTCGAGGTTCTCGAGCTGGGTGGCGCCGAAGGCCTGCGAGGCGTAGCCGGTGACCGGCGCCCACATCGGGCCGTCCTTGTAGGTGCGCTTGAACTTGAAGTCGTTGCCCGGCGTCTCGGCGGAACCGGTGATCGGCTTTCCGCCGACGATGATGTCGCCGCGGGGGGAGGCGTAACGCTCGATGGTGACGCGGCGGTTGTTCTTGTCGGTCCTGAGCTCGTCGGCCTGGACGTACTGGATCCAGTTGTCGCGGATCAGCAGGGCCAGTACGAGCAGGCCGCAGAAGATCGCGATCCGGCGCAGGGGCTTGTTCATGACGGGCGGACCACCTGGGTCATCTCGGCGTCGGGGTTGGCGGCGGGAGCGGGGGCCGGGCGGCGGGCCGTGTCGCTGATCCTGAGCAGGATGCCGATCAGGGCCCAGTTGGCGATCACGGAGGAACCGCCGTACGCCACGAACGGCAGCGTCATACCGGTCAGCGGGATGAGGCCCATCACACCGCCGGCCACGACGAAGACCTGGAGGCCGAAGGCGCCGGACAGGCCGATGGCGAGCAGCTTGCCGAAGGGGTCGCGGGCGGCGAGCGCGGTGCGCACGCCCCGCTCGATGATCAAGCCGTACAGCAGCAGGATCGCCATGACGCCGGCGAGGCCCAGCTCCTCGCCGAAGGTGGCGAGGATGAAGTCCGAGTTGGCGGCGAAGCCGATGAGGTCGGAGTTGCCCTGTCCGAGGCCGGTGCCGAGGGTGCCGCCGGAGCCGAAGGCCCACAGGGCCTGCATGGCCTGCTCGGAGTGGACGATGCCGTCCTGGACGCCGGCGCGGGAGAGCTCGAACTCGCGCATCGGGTCGAGCCAGGCCTGCACTCGTGTCTGGATGTGCGGCTCGAAGCTCGCCACGCCGACGGCGCCGACCGCGGACATCAGCAGACCGAAGACGATCCAGCTGGTCCGCTCGGTGGCGACGTACAGCATGATGACGAACATCCCGAAGAACAGCAGGGACGTACCGAGGTCGGTCTCGAAGACCAGGATGAGGATCGAGATCACCCAGACGACGAGGATCGGTCCGAGGTCGCGGCCACGCGGCAGGTACAGGCCCATGAAGCGGCGGCTGGCCAGGGCCAGGGCGTCTCTCTTGACCATGAGATAGCCGGCGAAGAAGACGGCGAGGGCGATCTTCGCGAACTCGCCGGGCTGGAGCGTGCCGAGGCCCGGGATCTTGATCCAGATCTTGGCGCCGTAGATGTTCGCGCCGAGTCCGGGCACGAGCGGCAGGACCAGCAGGAACAGCGCACCGGCCATGGAGATGTACGTGTAGCGCTGCAGGACCCGGTGGTCCTTGAGGAAGATCACCACGACCGCCAGCAGGGCGACGCCCATCGCCGAGTACAGCAGTTGCCGCGGTGCGGCGTCGGCGTAGTTGCTCAGCTTCTTGGACTGGTCCAGCCGCCAGATGACCACCAGACCGAGCCCGTTGAGCAGGGTGGCCAGCGGCAGCATCAGGGGGTCGGCGTACGGGGCGAACTTCCGGACGACGAGATGGCCGACGCCGGCGAGCAGGCCGAGCCCGAGCCCGTAGCTCAACAGGCCCGGCGGCACTGTGTCGTTGAGGGCCAAGCCGACATTGGCGTAGGCGAACACCGGGATGACGACGGCGAACACCAGCAGTGCGAGCTCGGTGTTGCGCCGGCTCGGCGCGCCGATGGCGCCGATCGTGGACGTGTGGTGCGTCGGCGAGTGCGACGTATTCGTACCGCTCATCGTGTGACAGGGCCTCTCACGGCTACTGCTTACCGCACAGCGAGACGACCTTCTGCTCTTCCTCCGAGAGGCTGGGGCCGGGGCTGGGAGTGGGTGCGGTCGTGGTCGGGGGCGTGGACTTCTGCGGCGCCGACGGTGAGCCCGACGGGTTCGACGGGTTCGGTGTCGGTGTGGCCTTGGACGTGAAGGAGGCGGGAGTGGTTCCCGTGGCGCCCCCGGCCTCGCCTTCGCCGGTCTTGGAGTTGTTCTGGCTCTCGGCGTCGCGCCGCTGCGCTTCCTTCTTGCACGCGGAGGCCTGCACCGACAGTTCCTGGATCTTCGCCTGGGCGTTCTTCAGCCCGCCCTCGGCGATGGTCGCCTTGACCAGCTTCTGCTGGTAGGGCGGTAGGTACTTGAGTTCGATCTCGGGGTGGTCCTTCTCGACCTCGGAGAGCGACACCCAGGCGAGGTCCTGGCTGATGCCCCGGTACAGCGCGACGTGCTCCTCCTCGGCGCCGACGTAGTACTGCGTCTGCGTCCAGCGGTATCCGCCGTAGAGCCCGCCTCCCACGACGGCCAGCGCGAGGACGCCGTAGAGGGATCTCTTCAGCCACCGGCCCTTCTTGCGGGGCTTGGTGAAGTCGTCGTCGCCGTAGTCGAAGCCGGCCGCCGGGATGTAGCCGGTGGTGTCGCCGGAGCCGGGCGGGCCGAACTCGCCGCCTCCGCCGCCCTGGCCGTGGCGGCCGAGCCCGGAGGCGCGGCCGGCGGGGGTCTGCATGATGCCGTTGTCGTGCAGCTGGTGCTGGTTCTCGGCGACGGCGCCGACCACGACCGGGGTGTCGGACAGCTGCCCCGCGAGGGTGTCGCCGGTGTCGAGGTCGAGGACGTCGGCGATGATGACCGTGATGTTGTCCGGGCCGCCGCCGCGCAGCGCCAGCTCGATCAGGTTCTGGACGGTCTCCTGGGGGCCCTGGTAGCTGGCGAGGGTGTCCTCGAGGGTCTGGTGGGACACCACGCCGGACAGGCCGTCGGAGCAGATCAGGTAGCGGTCGCCGGCGCGGACCTCGCGGATGGACAGGTCGGGTTCGACGTGGTCGCCGGATCCGAGGGCGCGCATCAGCAGTGAGCGCTGCGGGTGCGTGGTCGCCTCCTCCTCGGTGATACGGCCCTCGTCGACGAGGCGCTGCACCCAGGTGTGGTCCTGGGTGATCTGTGTGAGGACACCGTCGCGGAGGAGGTACGCGCGCGAGTCGCCGACGTGGACCAGGCCGAGGCGCTGGCCCGTCCACAGCAGGGCGGTCAGGGTGGTCCCCATGCCCTCCAGCTGGGGGTCGTCCTCGACCATGGAGCGCAGCTGGTCGTTGGCGCGCTGTACGGCCGTGCCGAGCGAGGTGAGGATGTCGGAGCCGGGGACGTCGTCGTCGAGCGCGACGATGGTGGAGATGGCCTCGGAGGAGGCGACCTCACCGGCCGCGGCGCCGCCCATGCCGTCGGCGATGGCGAGCAGGCGTGGGCCGGCGTACCCGGAGTCCTCGTTGCCCTCCCGGATCATGCCCTTGTGCGATCCGGCCGCGAAGCGCAGTGACAGACTCATGCGCACCTCGCCTGTCGGCTCCGGGTACAGCCGGTCGTGTCGAGCCACACTGCCCACCCTCCGGTCGGGAGCGCGCCGGGGGCCGGGGTGGGGCCCGCCGCTGCGTGCTCGCTCCGCTCGCGCCTATCCATGATGTAGCACTACTTCCGCAGCTCGATGACGGTCTTGCCGATGCGGATCGGCGCGCCCAGCGCAATCGGTGTGGGAGTCGTCAGCCGGGACCGGTCCAGGTACGTGCCGTTGGTGGAGCCGAGGTCCTCGACGATCCACTGGCCGTCGCGGTCCGGGTAGATCCTGGCATGGCGGCTGGAGGCGTAGTCGTCGTCCAGCACGATCGTCGAGTCGTGCGCCCGGCCGAGGGTGATGGTCTGGCCCTGGAGCGCGACCGTGGTGCCGGTGAGGGTGCCCTCGGTCACGACCAGCTTGGTGGGGGCGTTACGGCCGCGGCGGCCGCCGGCGGGCTGCTGGCGCTGTGGCGGCGGCGCCTGGCGGGCGGCGGCCTGCTGCTGCCGGCCTGCCTCCCGGCGCGATCCGCGCTGGGTGACGCGCGTACCGAACAGGTCGCTGCGGATGACCTGCACGGCCACGATCACGAACAGCCACAGTACGGCCAGGAAACCCAGCCGCATGACCGTGAGGGTCAGCTCTGACATTGCCCCCGCTTCACCCTTCGGCTTGCCGGTAAATGATGGTGGTGCTGCCCACGACGATCCGCGAGCCGTCGCGGAGCGTAGCGCGGGTGGTGTGCTGCCCGTCCACCACGATGCCGTTGGTGGATCCGAGATCCTGGATCGTCGAGGGCGTTCCGGTCCGGATCTCGCAGTGCCGGCGGGAGACGCCGGGGTCGTCGATCCGCACGTCGGCGTCGGTGCTGCGGCCCAGCACCAGCGTCGCGCGGGAGATCTGGTGGCGGGTGCCGTTGATCTCGATCCAGTGGCGGGTGCGTCCGCCGGCGGCCGGGGCGGCCGGGGGCCGCTGGGCGCTCGCGGCGGGCGGGTAGCCGTAGCCGCCGGGGCGGCCGCCGGGCGGCGGCGCGGCCGGCATGGGCGGGGCGCCGGTGGGCGCGGCGGACGGCGGGTAGCCGTAGCCACCGGGGCGTCCGCCCTGCGCGGCGGCGGGCGCGCCGCCGCCTCCCGGGCCGCCCTGCTGGTTGCTGGAGGAGGCGAGCGTACGGCTGCGTACCCGGTACAGGCCGGTGTCGAGGTCGTCCGCCTTCTCCAGGTGCACCTTGATCGGGCCCATGAAGGTGTAGCGCTGCTGCTTGGCGTAGTCGCGCACCATGCCGGCGAGCTCGTCGCCGAGCTGGCCGGAGTAGGGGCTGAGCCGCTCGAAGTCCGGGGTGCTCAGCTCGACGATGAAGTCGTTGGGCACGACCGTCCGGTCGCGGTTCCAGATGGTGGCGTTGTTGTCGCACTCACGCTGGAGAGCTCCCGCGATCTCCACGGGCTGCACCTCGGACTTGAACACCTTGGCGAAGGTGCCGTTGACCAGACCTTCGAGACGCTGCTCGAACTTCTTCAGGACTCCCATGGGGCACCTCCTCCGTCGCTGCCGTCCTGTGTACTGCCCTGCGGGCCGCTTGCCTGGTACTGCTTACTGATCGTATCCACGCGCCGCTCGATCGGCTGGTTCCCCCTGTCAGCCCCGCCGACGGGTGTCGACGCATGACGAAGTTCCCTGTGGAGCTCCTCTTCGAACTCCTCCGGTGGTACAGCTGCGCGTAACCGCCTCGTGTATGCCTGACAAGGATCGTAGAGGCGGCTGAAGGCCAGTGTCCCGCACCCGGCTGTGGACCCGGGCCCCCTCCTGCGGAGACGGCGGGTACCGGTACGAGGTTGATACGTGAACCGGTACGCGTTGATACGTGGCAGGGACATCGAAGGTTCGGCGGGAGGTCTGCCTGCGGGGATAAGGGATGTGAACCCACCCCTTCCTGCGTGCTAATGTTCTGGGTGTCGGAAGGCGCCGGCCCGCAAGGGGCAGACGCCCAGGACACACCCAATGCGCGGGTGGCGGAATAGGCAGACGCGCTGGATTCAGGTTCCAGTGCCCGCAAGGGCGTGGGGGTTCAACTCCCCCCTCGCGCACCGTCGGAACGGGCGGCATCGATCAGATGCCGCCCGTTCTTCGTGTTGGTGGGTGTGACGGTTGTCTCGGCTTGCCCCGGGCTCTAGCCGTGTGAGGAAGCTCTCAGGTCCGTCGGTGTATCTCCGCCGGGTCCGCCGGGTCCGCCGGGCGGCGGCGCAGGGCGCGGCGGGGGCCGTCGTGGAGGCCACGGCCAGGAGAGCGCAGTCGGCCGCCGTCGTGCCGAGGGTCTGCCACGGAAGGGTGACGGTGGGCCGGACCGGCTGCAGCGCGAGGGCGCTCCACAGGCCGGCCAGGTTGACGCGGGTGACCAGGAGGCCGAGGAGCGCGCCTGGTGTCGACCGCGGAGATGCCCGTGTGGAGCAGGGCGATACCGAGGACCAGGAGGATGCCGAGGCGGGTGGTGCGGGGGTCGGTTTCGCGGGTGGGCGACGCGGAGAGTGCGCGGTGTGCCGTCGCCGAGTCATACCCCGACCCGGTCGCCCACCCGGCGCCGCTGCCATTCCTCGTTGACGGTGATCGAGTCGTCGTCGAGGTGATCAAGCCCGGCACGACCCGAAGCCGGCCCAAGGCCCTCCCGGTCGTCGACCCGTTGTATAAAACCAGCGAGTTGGTTTCATTACGTCGCATCAGAGCCCTGCAGGAGCCACGGGTGACCGAACAGGACCGGGCCGTCCGGACCCGAGTGGCGGGAGTGTGTGCACGGGCTGCTGGCCGAGGCGGAGCGCGGGGGTGAACTGGCCGCCGGTGTGACGCCGCACCGCACCGGTGCCGTCGTCCTCGCCGCCACGACCGGCACCGAGGTGCTGGCCCGGGAGGACCACGACTGGCTCGCCCGGCCCTCGCTGACCGATCTGTGGCGGCTGCTGCTGCCGTGCGTGGCGGCGCCGCGGGTGGCCGGGGCGCTCGATCCGGCGGGAAGCGGATCCGCGGAGGGCGGACCGGTGGAGAGCGGGCCAGCCGCCCCGGACCTTCAGGCGGATGCGGGCCGGGTGGGGCTCGCGGTGCGGTGGTCACTCGCCGTCGGCCGACAGTGAGTGAAGCCGTGGCCAAAACAAACCGGATGCCAAGTTATTTCGGCCCGCGGATCGCAGGATGGTTCCCCGGCCTCCGGACCAAGGAGCGATGAGTCATGGCACAGCAGGCCTGCCCCTTCCTGTCGATCGACCCGTCCGGTCAGGACCTCTACGGCGAGATATCCCGGATCCGTGCCCGGGGACCGGCCGTGCAGGTCGAACTCCCCGGTGGTGTACGGGCGTGGTGGATCACCGGCCTGGAGCTGAACAAGCGGCTCCTGGCCGGCCCCGAGACCAGCAAGGACGCCTACCAGCACTGGCCGGCCTGGATCAACGGGGACATCTCCCGCACCTGGCCGCTCGCCATCTGGGTCTCGGTGCGCAACATGGTCACCGCCTACGGCCCCGACCACAGCCGGCTGCGCAAGCCGATGGCCGCCGCCTTCACCAAGCGCCGCGTCGACGCGCTGCTGCCACGCGTCCAGGAGATCGTGGACCGGGCGCTGGACGGCCTGGAGCGCCTCCCGGAGGGCGAAGTCGTCGACCTGCGGGCGGCGTTCGCGGCGCCGGTCCCGCACGAGGTGGTGTGCGAGCTGTTCGGCGTACCGCCCGGCGAGGACGGTCCGCGCGCGGTCCTGTACCGCATCATCAACCGCTTCTTCGACACGGCGATCACCCTGGAGGACGCCCAGGCCAACGCGGTCGACCTCTACGGCACGCTGACCGCGTTCCTCCAGCACAAGCGGGAGCACCCGGCCGACGACCTGACGACGGCGCTCATCGCCGCGCGGGACGAAGGCGGCCTCAGCGAACAGGAGCTGATGGACAACCTGATCCTGCTGCTCACCGCCGGTTTCGAGACGACCGTCAACCTCATCGACAACACCGTGCACAGCCTGCTCGCCCATCCCGGGCAGCTCGACCTCGTCCGCTCCGGGCGGGCGACCTGGGAGGACGCCCTGGAGGAGTCGCTGCGCTTCGAGGCGCCGGGCGCCATGTCGGGTCTGCGCTATGCCGTCGAGGACATCGAGATCGAGCCGGGCCTGACCATCCCGAAGGGCGACCCGCTCGTGGTCTCCTTCGCGGGCGCCGGGCGCGATCCCGAGCGGCACGGGCCGGACGCCGAACGGTTCGACGTCACGCGCGCCACCAGCCGCGACCATGTGTCCTTCGGCCACGGCGTGCACCACTGCCTGGGCCGGCCCCTGGCCATGGCCGAGGCGAGCGTGGCCCTCACGTCGCTGTTCGCCCGCTTCCCGCGGCTGACCCTGGCCGATCCGTCGCGTCCGCCGAAGCGGCTGCGCTCCATCATCTCCACCGGCCACGAGGAGCTGCCGGTGCTGTTGCACGGCCGGGATCCGCGCCCGCGCCCTCAGGAAGCGGAGGCGATCAGGGAACCCGGCTCCGGAGGAACGCGCGGTACCAGGGCGCCGCGCGGGTGAACGCGGCCGCGAACCCCTCGCCGGGCGAGCAGTCGAAGTCCTTCCAGAACGCGTCGTCCACGAACCAGTGGTCGACGGTGAGCATGCCGAGGTGATGGAGGGCGAGCGGTGACCCGGCGGCCCGGTCGAGGGCGGTGGCGACGTCCACGGCCGTGCCGCCGCCGGGCTCCTCCACCTCCCGGCACACGGCCGCCAGCAGATCCTTGACCGCCACCGGCTCGGGGTGGTCTACGTGGTGCACACCGCCGTGGTGCGCCGGGGAGAGCGCGGCGGTCACCACGGCCCGGCCCAGGGTGTCGACGTCGACCATCGACTGGAGCGCCTCACAGCCGGTCAGGGTGGCCGACAGCTCGTTCAGCAGCCACACCAGCCCGGGGATCACCCACCGGTCGCCCTCGCCGTACACGAGGTGCGGGCGCAGCACCAGGCCGCCCGCGTCGAGGACGTGCTGCTCGGCGGCGGCCCGGGTCCGGCTGGTGGGCGACGCGGGCGCGATCGGCACCTCCCCCGGGCGTACACCCCGGAAGGGGCCCCGGCCGAGGACGGCGGCCGTACTGACGTACACGATCCGGCGTACTCCGGCGCGCACGGCCTCCTCGACCAGGGCCCGGGTGCCGTGGTCGTTGACCGCCCGGGCGGTTCCGGCGTCGCCGCCGACCCGCGTGGCGCAGTGCACCAGGACGTCGGTGTCGGCGCAGGCGCCGCGTAGGGAGGGCGAGGCGCAGAGGTCGCCGTGGACGTACTCGGGGCTGTGCGGTGCGTGCCGGGACAACAGGCGTACGTGGACGTCCGGTTGCCGTTGTGCCGTGGCGGCGACACGGCTGCCGACGAAGCCGCTGGCGCCGGTGATCAGAAGCTTGACCGTCACGACAGGGACCGTAGCGGCGCCGGCCGGGCGCAGGTCAGGGTGGCGGTGAAGACGGACTCGCCGTCCTGCCGCCCCGACACCCGGACGGTCGTCTCGCCGGGGTGTTCGGTGAGTACGTCGGTCTCTATGAGGCACGGGCCGTGCAGTTCGGCGTACCGGGTGAAGTCGGCCGTCATCGTGCTCGGCAGGAAGGGGCGCAGGCCGGTCGCGGCGGTCGCGGCCTGGCGGGCCGCCTCGAACAGGACCATGCCGGGGACGTGGTCGTTGGGCCGCGGGAAGAGGACCGGGTGGCCGGTGTCGACGCGCAGGTGCCAGACGCCGGGGCGGTCGGCGGGGGCGAGGACGACGTCCTCGGCGCGGGCCCGTCCCGCGGTCCGCGGCGCTATGCCGGGCAGCAGCGGCACCGGTGTGTCCGAGGCGTTCACCTTGCCCGCCCGCAGGCGGCGGTAGGCGCGCGGGGAGGTGCAGCCGGTGCTGCCGGTGCCCTGGGCGACGAACCGTCCCGCGCGGCGGAACTCCATCGTGGTCCGCATGCTGTGCAGCCCGCTGCCGCGGCGGCGGATCTCGGAGCACACGACGTCGACCTCGACCGGTTCGGCGGCGTCCGCCAGCAGCAGTGCGGACGGGTCGACGCGGACCGTCAGGTCCCACATGACGAAGTGTGTGTCGGCCGGGGCGCCGAACTCGGCGTGTGCCAGCACCATCGAGGCCTGCCGCAACGTTTCGCCTACGACCATCGGGTCCTGGTGGCGGTCGTCCACTGGGCCGAAGAACGAGTGGGCGGCCGGCCAGTGGGCGGTGAACCGGAAGCGGGTGTCGGAGATTCGGGTCCACCGGGTGGGGAAGACGTCCTGCTCGGTGGTGCGGTGGGCGAGTTCCTTGGTGACGGTGACGGTGACATTGGTGTGGGAGTGAGGGGCGGGGTGTCCGGTGACGGGGGACGGTCGCGCGGGTCCTTCGGAGGTGGCCGGTGCCGCGGGTCCTCCGGCGGCGGGGCCCGGCGGCGCGATCTGTCGGGGAACGGTGGTCTGTGGTGGGTTCTCGACGGTCGTAGCGGTTCCGTTTGCCGGACGGCCCCCGCGTCCGGTCTGATCGTCCGTGAGTGCGCTTAAAGGCCCTGTCTGCGGCATGAGAACAAGATACGGACGAGACGGTTTTTTTCAAAGGGTGAGGCAGCCGCCGGTACAGGCTCTCGCGCCCTCGCCACACAGCGACTTCACAGGGATCGACGGAGATCAGGAGGCACCCGATGGCGCGACAGGAGCGCGCGATCCGCACCCGGCAGACCATCCTGGAGGCGGCCGCGGCCGTCTTCGACGAACGCGGCTACACCTCGGCGACCATCGGCGAGATCCTGGACCGGGCAGGCGTCACCAAGGGCGCGCTGTACTTCCACTTCGGCTCCAAGGAGGAGCTGGCGGTGGGGGTCTTCGAGGAACAGCTCGCCATCACCCTCCCGCCGCAGTCCAGCAAGCTCCAGGAGCTCGTCGACTCCGGTCTGGTGATGGCCCGCCGGCTGCGGTCCGAACCGCTGGTGCGGGCCAGTGTGGGGCTCGCCCTCGACCAGGGGGCCATGGACCTCGACCGCACACCGGCCTTCCAGATGTGGATCGACCAGAACGTGCAGCTGCTGACCGAGGCGAAGACGCGGGGCGAACTGCTCCAGCACGTCGACGTGGCGGAGACGGCGGAACTGCTGGTCGGCAGCTTTTCCGGGGTGCAGCTGCTGTCCCAGCTGCGCTGCCAGCGGCAGGATCTCGAGCGCCGTGTCGTCGTGCTGTTCGAGCACTTCCTGCCCAGCATCACCGTGCCCGCGGTGCTGGCCCGGCTCGACATCTCGGTGGACCGGGCCGAGCGGGTGCTGACCGAGGCGCGGATGCGGGAGGAAGCGGCCGTGCCGGCGCAGGCCACCGTGCCCTCGGGGGCGTAGCCGGCCGCCTCCGCACCACGACCGGCCTGGGCTGTCCACAGCTCTGAAGTTGTCCACAGGGTCTGACGCGTTTCGGCCCGCCGGTTGTACGGTCGGCACGAGTTGATGTTCGTGCGCGTGCGGGGGAGGCGGTCGGGATGAGCAGGGCTGGAGCTCAGGACGAGGGCGGGGCCATGGCGAGGGACGGGGCGCGGCGCCGGCTGCCCCGGGTGCGCGGCTTCGCCGAGTGGCCGGCCGAGGGCTCGCCCAAGGACGAGGGCAAGGCCCTGCGCAAGCAGATCCCGCGCGGCGCGCACGCCACCCTCGACCTGGACGCGTCCCGGCCCGACGCGGTGAGCGCGGTGGAGGAGTCGAGCCGTGGCCGGCTGCCCGAGCTGACCCCGATCCGGGTCGGCCGCATGGCCGCCACCCCCTTCGCCTTCCTGCGCGGCACGGCCGGCCTCATGGCGTACGACCTGGCGCGCACGCCCATGACCCGGATCCGGGCCCAGATCTGCGGCGACGCCCACGCGGCCAATTTCGGCCTCTACGGCGACGCCCGCGGCGGCCTGGTCATCGATCTCAACGACTTCGACGAAACGGTGCTCGGCCCTTGGGAGTGGGACCTCAAGCGTCTCGCGACCTCCCTGGTGCTCGCGGGCCGGGTGGCGGGCGCCGACGAGGACCAGTGCCGCAAGGCGGCCTACGACGCCGCGGGCGCCTACCGCAGGACCATGCGGCTGCTGGCCGGACTCCCGGTGCTGGACGCCTGGAACGCCATCGCGGACGAGGAGCTCGTCTCCCACACCGACGCCCATGATCTGCTCGGCACGCTGGAGCGGGTCTCCGAGAAGGCCCGCCACAACACCAGCGGCCGCTTCGCGGCCAAGTCGACCGAGGCCACCGAGGACGGCGGGCGCCGCTTCGTGGACGCCCCGCCGGTGCTGCGGCGCGTCCCGGACGCGGAGGCCGCGGCGGTGGCGGCGTCCCTGGAGGAGTACGTCGGCACCCTTCAGGAGGACCGTCTGCCGCTCCTCGCCCGGCACGCGGTGCAGGACGTGGCCTTCCGGGTCGTCGGCACGGGCAGCGTCGGCACCCGGTCCTATGTGGTGCTGCTCCTGGACCACCGGGGTGAGCCGCTGGTGCTCCAGGTGAAGGAGGCGCGGGCGTCGGCGCTGGTACCGCATCTGACGACGGCCGGCTTCGAGGTGCCGGACGCCGGTCATGAAGGCCGGCGGGTCGTGCTGGGCCAGAAGCGGATGCAGGTCGTGAGCGACAACCTGCTGGGCTGGACCACGGTCGACGGGTTCCACTTCCAGGTCCGCCAGTTCCGCAACCGCAAGGGCAGCGTCGACCCTGCCGCCCTCGCCCCCGACCAGATGGACGACTACGGCCGCATGACCGGCGCGCTCCTGGCCCGCGCGCACGCGCACAGCGCCGATCCGCGGCTCATCGCCGGCTACTGCGGGAAGAACGAGGAGCTGGACGAGGCGATGGCGGCCTTCGCCGTGGCCTATGCGGACCGCACCGAGGCGGACCACGCGGAGCTGGTGGCGGGGGTGAGGGCGGGGAAGGTCCCGGCGGAGATGGGGGTGTAGGAGGCGCGAGCGCGGGGCTGCCGGCCTCCGTGCGGCCGGAGCGCCCGGCCGAGCCCGGGTGGGCCGCGCCCCCGTGCTGTCCTCCGCGGCACGGACCCGGTCGGGCCGTCACCTAGGCTGGTCGGGTGACGACCCCGGAAGCTGAGCAGGATGGCGGCGACGCCGCACGGCCGGAGGCGCGGCTGGAGCGGGCCGTGCGGGCCGCCGAGCAGGCGTTGATCGAGTACGAGATCGCGGTGGAGACCTTCCGCGTCGAGGTCGAGAACTTCTCCCGGCTGCACGAGCAGAAGCTCGGCCCGCTGTACGCCCGGCTCGAGGAGCTGGACGCCCGGATCCTCGAGGCCAGAGCCGTCCGCAGCGGCGACCCCGCGGACCGGGCGCGGGCGGAGGAGGCCCGGGCGCGACTCGCCCCGATCCCCGGCGTCGAGGAGCTGCTGCACGGCTGGATGGACGGCAGCGGTCTGTTCCCGGAGGCCACGGCGATGCTCACGGACCAGCCGGTCCGGCCCCCGCAGCGGGTCCGCCCCAGCGAGGAGGCCCGCAAGCTCTACCGCGACCTCGCCCGCAAGGCCCACCCTGACCTGGCGCAGGAGGAGAAGGAGCGCCGGCGGCGCGAGGAGTTCATCACCCGGGTCAACGCCGCCTACGCCCGGGGCGACGAGGTGGAGCTGCGTGAGCTCGCCGAGGAGTGGGCCAAGGGGCCCGAGCTGAAGCGGGGCCCGAGCCGCGCCGAGGAGCTCTACGCCCGCCTCGAATGGCTCGCCCAGCGCAAGGAACTGCTCGCCCTGCTCGCCAGGGAGCTGGAGGACAGCGCCATCGGTCACATGCTCCAGCTGGCCCCGGACGACCCGGACCGGCTCCTGGACGAGATCGGGCAGGGGCTGCTCGCCCAGGTCACCGAGCGGGAGACGGAGCTGGCCGCGCTGCTCGGCGAGGAAGAGGGAGAGGGCCGGGGCTGAGCCGTGCCCCGGCTGATGCGTCGGCCGGTTCGGGGTAGCGTCGGACGCATGAGTTTTGGAGCTGGTGTGCCCACGGTCGCGGTCGCGGACCTCAAGGACGGTGACTTCCTGCTGGACGTCCGGGAGGACGACGAGTGGAAGGCCGGTCACGCCGAAGGGGCGCTGCACATCCCCATCAGCGAGTTCGTCGCCCGCTACGGCGAGCTGACCGAGGCCGCCCCGCAGGACGGCCGGGTCCATGTGATCTGCCGTTCGGGGGGCCGCAGCGCCCAGGTCACGATGTATCTGGCCCAGCAGGGCATCGACGCGGTGAACGTCGACGGCGGTATGCAGGTCTGGGAGGCGGCGGGTCGTCCCGTCGTGACGGACGAGGGGCAGCAGGGGTTCGTCCTCTGAGAACCCACTCGGCCGCCCGCCCCACGTGGTCAGGCCAGCGGGTGGGCCGCCAGCAGGTCCCCCAGGGCCTCTTCGTGTGCCGCCGCCGGGCCGAGTGACAGTTCCAGGTGCTTGGCCCAGGCGTGGTACCGGTGCAGGGGGTAGTCGACGTCGGCGCCGAACCCGCCGTGCAGATGCTGCGCGGTCTGCACGACCCGGCGGACGCCCTCCGCCGCCCAGATCTTGGCGACGGCCACGTCTCCCGCCGCGGGCAGCGCGCCCGGTGCCCCGGAGGTGATCCGCCAGGCGGCCTGCCACAGGGTGGCCTCCATCGCGCGCAGGTCGATGTAGCGGTCGGCGGCCTGCACGGCGACGGCCTGGAAGGTCGCGATCGGGAACCCGAACTGCTCCCGCTCGCTCGTGTACTCCCCGGTCATCCGCAGCACGCGTTCCCCGAGTCCGAGCGCCAGCGCGCACGTCCCGGTGGCCAGCAGGGCCCGTAGCCACTCCCACGCCCCGTCGGCGTCGATCACGTCCCGGGCGGCGAGCCGGGCCGACTGCAGCCGCAGCTCGCCGAGCCGCTCGCCGCTGGTGGAGAACTGCTCGGCGAGGACGGCACCCTCGTGCCCGCGCGGCACCAGGGCCAGCAGGGTCCGGCCGGTCCCGGTGTGCGCGGGGACGAGGGTGACGTCCGCGTCGTAGGCCCACGGCACCGCCGTCTGCACCCCGTCCAGCACCCACGTCTCGCCGTCCTGGCGGGCGGTCACGGCCTGGTCGGCCGGGTCGTGGCCGGTGCGGCCGTGCGCGGCGACGGTCAGGACGAGTTCGCCCCGGCCGGCCCGGCCGAGCAGGTCCGCCTTCGCCTCTTCACCGCCGTAGGCCTGGACGGCCGCCGCTGCCGCGCTGCTCTCCAGCAGGGGCACCCTGGCCAGCACCCGCGCCGACTCCCGCAGCACCAGGCACAGCGCGATGGCGTCCAGGCCCGCCCCGCCGTACCGCGGGTCGAGCAGCAGGCTCAGCAGGTCCGCGTCGGCGAGCCTGGCCCACAGGGCGCGGTCGTACGTCTCGGCGACGGCGCCCGGTGTGAGGGCCGGGCTGGGCACGGCGTCGGGCGCGACCCCGGCGAACACGCCCTTCGCCGCCTCGGCCGCCGCCTGCTGCTCCTCGGTGAAGGTGAAGTCCACGGTGCCTGTCCTTCCGGATCCCGTTGAACTGACGGGGCGTCAAGATAGAACAGGTTCTAGAAGAAGGGAATGGGCGTACGGGCGGGCGCCGTAGGGTGTCACTCCTGTGGACGACCGGCCGGACCGCCCTGTGGATAACCTGCGGGGGTCTCCTGTGGACCAGGGGGACCGCGGCTGCCGGGCGGTCGCACTCGCCGTACGGGCGGCTCCGCGGTGTGGCGACGGCCACGGCGGGACCGGCGGGCAGGGGCTGTGCCCGGGTGGGCGTCCTGAGTACCGTTCCCGTGCCGATGCCGCGCGCCGGTGCGCGGGCGGTACGACGCCCTCGCGGCCGGGCGGACGGAACGACGGACCGGGATCGTGGAACGGGGCGGAATGGACGCGTACGACGAGGGCTCGAACGCCCGGCACGGCCCGGACGCGCCGAGCCGGCCGGCCCCGCCCCCGGGGCGGGGCGCACCGGCGGAGTCCGCCGGCGAGGGCGTGCGGTCCGGGTCTTTCGAGCCGGGCGTGCGATCCGGGCCGCTCGGGTCGCCGGGGCCGTCCGGGTCGCCGGGGCCGTCCGGGCCGCTCGGGCCTCACCCGCCCGGCGAGCCCCGTACCGGCATCACCGCCCTGTCTCTGCGCTACCAGATCGGCGTCGTCCTGGCGCTCGCGGTCGTGGCCGTCGGGGTGTGCGTGCATCTCGGGATGACGTTCCTGCATGTCGCGCCGGCGAACACGGTCACCAAGGCGCACGGCAAGGCCGTGGACGACTGGATCTACCCGGAGTTCGAGCAGAACTGGAAGCTCTTCGCGCCGAACCCGCTCCAGCAGAACATCTCGATCCAGGTCCGGGCCGGGATCCGCGGACCGGACGGCATGACGCTGACCACCGGCTGGTACGACCTGTCCGCCGAGGACGGCAAGGCCATCGACGGCAACCTGCTGCCCAGCCACACCCAGCAGAACGAGCTGCGCCGCGCCTGGGACTTCTTCGTCGCCACGCACGACGGCGAGAACCGCCCCGTGGGCCTGCGCGGCTCGCTCTCCGAGGCGTATCTGCGCCGGATCATGGTGCTGCGCCTCGACCGCGACGACGCGGTGCGGGCCACGACCGGGGGCGCCGGGGTGATCGAACGCGTGCAGGTCCGTTCCCGCACGAGCAACGTGCCGCCGCCCGAGTGGAGCCGGGAGAAGGTTGCCACGACGCCGTCCTACCGGGAGCTGCCGTGGTGGAAGGTGCCGCAGGACGAGGCCGAGGGGGGCGTGCGGTGAACCGCTTCTCGCTGGCCGTCTCGGGCGGTATCGCCCGTGTCACCGAGGCGGCCCTCGGCCCCTGGCAGACGGCCGTCATCCGCATCGGCTTCAGCGCCACCTGGCTGCTGTTCCTGCTCCGCGAACTCCCCCACCGCCACGAGCTTTACGGTCCCGACGGCCCCTGGAGCTGGGATCTCGCCGAGCAGCTGGTCGGCTCCAACGGCTCCTTCACCACCCTGATGTGGTCGGACGGCCGGGTCTGGTTCGAGATCGTCTACGCGCTGGCGGTCCTCTCCAGCGCCCTGCTGATGCTGGGCTGGCGCACCCGCACCATGTCGGTGCTGTTCATGGTCGGCGTGCTGTCGCTGCAGAACCGCAGCGTCTTCATGGGCGACGGCGGCGACAACGTGCTGCACCTGATGTCGATCTACCTGGTGTTCACGCGGTGCTCCCAGGTGTGGTCGCTGGACGCCCGGCGGGCCGCGCGGGATCGGGCGGCACGCGCGCGGGGCGAGCGGGTCACGGACCGGACCGGCCCGGTTCTGTGGGGCGTGCTCGGGTTCGTGCTGGTCGCGGCCACCCTGGCCGGACGGATGCAGGGCGACTGGCTGATACCCGCGGTGCTGTGGACGGTGTGGGTGGCGCAGGCCCTGTGGTGGCTGGTCGGGCGCCGGGCCGGGACCGGCGAGCCGCGGATCCTGCTGGACGTGGTCGCCAACATCGTCCACAACGGCGCTCTGCTCGTGATCATGGCCGAGGCGTGCCTGATCTACGCGACGGCCGGCTGGTACAAGGTCCAGGGCTCCCGCTGGCAGGACGGCACCGCGGTCTACTACCCGCTCCACCTGGAGTACTTCTCGCCCTGGCCCGCTCTCGCCGACCTGCTGTCCACCAGCGGCACGATGGTGATGCTCGTGACCTACGGGACGGTCCTCGTACAGGTCGCCTTCCCGTTCACCCTGTTCAACCGGCGGGTGAAGAACGTCCTGCTCGCGGTCATGATGACCGAGCACGCCGTGATCGCGGTGGTCCTCGGACTGCCGTTCTTCTCGCTGGCGATGATCGCGGCGGACGCGGTGTTCCTGCCGACGGCCTTCCTGCGCCGCCTGGGCGGCCGGATGGCACGCGCGCGGGAGCGGCTCCCGCACCGGGGCGGGCGTACGCCGGTCCCCCGGCAGCGCGAGCCCGAGAGCCCCGAGGCGGCGCACGTAGGCTTCGGGGCATGACCGACCCCGTGACCGTCTGGCACCGGCATGCCGGCGACACCGTCCTGCTCGACGGGTTCCACGCTCTCAAGCACGCGCTGCGTTTCGGCGCCGAGGTGCCGGTGGCGGTCACCGTCGACCGGGCCGCCGCACTCGCCCTCGCCGACGAGCTGGCCCCGGACGTACGGGACGCGCTGGCCGGGCTGCTGACGGAGGTGCCGCACGGGACGTACGCGTCGTTCGTGCCGCGCCCGCACCCCACCGCCGTGGCCGCCCTGGCCGTACGGCCGTCCCGCGCCTCCAGTCTCGCGAAGCTGGCGCACGTGCCGCGCACGGCCCCGGTCGTGGTCCTCGACAACCCGCGCAACCTCGGCAACGCGGGCGCGGTGATCCGCCTGGCCGCCGGTTTCGGGGCGACCGGGGTGGTGACGACCGGGACGGTCGACCCCTGGCACCCGACGGTCGTGCGCGGCGGGGCGGGACTGCACTTCGCGACGACGGTGGAGCGACTGACCGTCGAGGAGCTGCCGCCCGGCCCGCTGTTCGCCCTGGACCCGGAGGGCGACGACATCCGGGGCGTCAAGCTGCCGGACGACGCCGTCCTCGCCTTCGGTTCCGAACGCACGGGCCTGTCGGCCGACCTGCGCGCCCGGGCCGACCATCTGCTGTCCCTCCCGATGCGCCCCCAGGTCTCCAGCTACAACCTGGCGACCAGCGTGGCCATGACCCTGTACCACTGGAGCTGCGGAGCGCCCCTTTAGGGAAGTCTCAGGCGTCCCGCCGCACCTCGACCACCCGGAACCGGTTGGCCACGAACGCCCCGTCGCACAGCGCCGCACTGGCCGCCGGGTTGCCGCCCGAGCCGTGGAAGTCGGAGAAGGCAGCCGTCTGGTTCACGTAGACCCCGCCCGTGAGGTTCAGCGACAGCTGCGCCGCCTCCTCCAGGCAGACCTCCTGCACGGCCTGCTCGACCTCCGGGTCGGTGGTGTACGCCCCGACGGTCATCGCGCCCTTCTCGCGGACGGTCCGCCGCAGCAGCTCCGCCGCGTCCGCGGCCGAGTCGACCGCCACGGCGAAGGACACCGGCCCGAAGCACTCGCTCATGTACGCGGCCTCATCGTCCGGCTTGGCCCCGTCCAGCTTCACGATCACCGGCGTGCGGACGACCGCCCCCGGGAAGTCCGGGTTGGCGATCTCCCGGGAGGCCAGGGCGACCTCGCCCAGCCCCGAGGCGGCCTCCAGCCGGGCCTTCACCTCCGGGTTGACGATCGCGCCGAGCAGGGCGTTCGCCCGGGCGTCGTCTCCGAGCAGCCCGTCGACCGACTCGGCGAGATCAGCGACCACCTCGTCGTAGGACTTGGGGCCCTGGTCGGTGGAGATGCCCTCGCGGGGGACGAGCAGGTTCTGCGGGGTGGTGCACATCTGGCCGCTGTACAGGGACAGCGAGAACGCGAGGTTGGAGAGCATGCCCTTGTAGTCGGACGTGGAGTGGACGACGACCGTGTTGACGCCGGCCTTCTCCGTGTAGACCTGCGCCTGGCGGGCGTTGGCCTCCAGCCAGTCGCCGAACCCGGTCGAGCCCGTGTAGTCGATGATCCGGATCTCGGGGCGCAGCGCGAGGGTCTTGGCGATGCCCTCGCCGGGGCGCTCGGCGGCCAGCGCCACCAGGTTCGGGTCGAAACCGGCCTCGGCGAGCACCTCGCGGGCGACCTGCACGGTCAGCGCGAGCGGCAGCACCGCGCGCGGGTGCGGCTTGACCAGCACCGCGTTGCCGGTGGCGAGGGAGGCGAACAGGCCCGGGTAGCCGTTCCACGTCGGGAAGGTGTTGCAGCCGATCACCAGGCCGATGCCGCGGGGGACCGGCGTGAACTGCTTGGTCATGGCCAGCGGGTCGCGCTTGCCCTGGGGCTTGGTCCACTCGGCGTTGTCGGGGGTGCGCACCTGCTCCACGTACGCGTAGGCCACCGCCTCCAGGCCGCGGTCCTGCGCGTGCGGCCCGCCCGCCTGGAACGCCATCATGAAGGCCTGGCCGGAGGTGTGCATGACCGCGTGCGCGAACTCGTGCGTCCGGTCGCTGATGCGCTTGAGGATCTCCAGGCAGACCACCGCGCGCTGCTCGGCGCCCGCGTCCCGCCAGGCCCGCTGGCCGGCCTTCATGGCGGGCAGCAGCACGTCGAGGTCCGCGTGCGGGTACGTCACGGCCAGGTCGATGCCGTACGGGGAGGTCTCGCCGCCCACCCAGCCGTCCGTGCCCGGCTGGCCGAGGTCGAGGCGGGAGCCGAGCAGGGCGTCGAAGGCGGCCTTGCCCGCCGCCGCGTCCAGGCTGCCGTTCTCCCCGTAGGCCTTCGGGTGCTCGGGGTGCGGGGACCAGTACGCGCGCGTGCGGATCGCTTCCAGCGCCTGGTCGAGGGTGGACCGGTGCCGGGCGATCAGCTCGTGCGCCGAGAGTGCGGCGGTCATGGGTGACCAACTCCTCGTCTCAAGAACTCTTCGTCGAGTTCATGACCTGGGCAGAAACCTGGGCAGGAACACTCGGACAGAGCTAGAGTAACCGAACGATCGGTCGGTTCAAGGGGGTCCGCCGCATCTGTGGAAAACCCCGTGCGGGAGGATCGCGCACATGACAGCACTCGACCTCAGCAGCCCCGTGGCCGTCGTCGGCACCGGCACCATGGGTCAGGGGATCGCCCAGGTCGCGCTGGTCGCGGGCCATCCCGTACGGCTGTACGACACCGTCCCCGGGCGGGCCCGGGAGGCGGCCGGTGCGATCGGCGCCCGCCTGGACCGGCTCGTCGAGAAGGACCGGCTCACCGGCGCCGACCGGGACGCCGCACGCGCCCGGCTGCTGCCCGCCGAGGGCCTCGCCGAGCTCGCCGACTGCGCCCTGGTCGTCGAGGCGGTCCTGGAGCGGCTGGACGTCAAACAGGAGCTGTTCCGCGAGCTGGAGGGCCTCGTCTCCGACGACTGCCTGCTCGCCACCAACACCTCGTCGCTGTCCGTCACGGCCATCGGCGGCGCCCTGCGTGCCCCCGGCCGGTTCGTCGGCCTGCACTTCTTCAACCCCGCGCCGCTGCTGCCGCTGGTCGAGGTCGTCTCCGGGTTCGCCACCGACGTCACGTACGCCACGCGCGCGTACGAGACCGCCCGTGCCTGGGGCAAGACGCCGGTCGCCTGCGCGGACACCCCCGGTTTCATCGTCAACCGCATCGCCCGGCCTTTCTACGCCGAGGCCTTCGCGGTCTACGAGGCGCAGGGCGCCGACCCGGCCACCATCGACGCCGTGCTGCGCGAGTCGGGCGGCTTCCGCATGGGCGCGTTCGAGCTGACCGACCTGATCGGCCAGGACGTCAACGAGTCCGTCACGCAGTCGGTCTGGCAGTCCTTCTTCCAGGACGTGCGCTTCACGCCGTCCCTCGCCCAGCGGCGCCTGGTCGAGTCCGGCCGGCTGGGCCGCAAGACCGGCCACGGCTGGTACGACCACGGCGACGGCGCCGAGCGCCCCGAGCCGGACACCGCCGAGAAGCGGCAGCCGCCCGCCTACGTCGTCGCCGAGGGAGACCTGGGACCGGCCGCCGAGCTGCTCGCCCTGATCCGCGAGGCGGGCATCCCGGTCCGCGACCAGGGCGACGACGAGGACCAGGGGGCCTGTCTGCTCCTCCCGAGCGGCGGCCGGCTCGTCCTCGCCGACGGGCTGACCTCCGCGGAGTTCCGGGACGTCGTCTACTTCGACCTCGCGCTCGACTACCGCAAGGCCGGCCGGATCGCCCTGTCGGCCTCCCAGGACACCTCCCCGCAGACCCTCGCCGAGGCCACCGGCCTCTTCCAGGCGCTCGGCAAGCAGGTCAGCTTCATCGGCGACGTGCCCGGCATGATCGTCGCCCGCACGGTCGCGCGGATCATCGACCTGGCGCACGACGCGGTCGCCAAGGGCGTGGCCACGGAGGAGGACATCGACACCGCGATGCGCCTCGGTGTCAACTACCCGCTGGGCCCCTTCGAGTGGAGCCGCCGGCTCGGCCGTTCCTGGGCCTACGCGCTCCTGGACGACCTCCACCGGTGCGACCCCTCGGGGCGCTACGCGCCGTCCCTGGCGCTGTACCGCCACGCCCACGCCTCCGACCCGCGGGAGGGCACAGCCTCATGACCACCGCCAGGCGCGACACCTACACGCCGGACACGCTGCTGTCCGTCGCCGTACAGGTGTTCATCGAGCGTGGCTACGACGGCACCTCCATGGAGCACCTCTCCAAGGCGGCCGGCATCTCCAAGTCGTCGATCTACCACCATGTCGCCGGCAAGGAGGAGCTGCTGCGACGGGCCGTGAGCCGGGCCCTGGACGGCCTCTTCGGGATCCTGGACGAGGAGCACGCGCGCGTGGGGCGCGCCGCCGACCGCCTGGAGTACGTCGTCCGGCGCATGGTCGAGGTGCTCATCGCCGAACTGCCCTACGTGACCCTCCTGCTGCGGGTGCGCGGCAACACCGACACCGAGCGGTGGGCCCTGGAGCGGCGCCGGGATTTCGACCACCGGGTGTCCGACCTGCTCAAGGCGGCCGCCGCGGACGGGGACGTGCGCGCCGACATAGAGGTCCGCCTGGTGACCCGGCTGGTCTTCGGCATGATCAACTCGATCGTCGAGTGGTACCGGCCGGACGTCCGCGGCATGAGCGAGCGCGAGGTGGCCGACGCGGTGGTGCAGCTGGCGTTCGGGGGCCTGCGCAAAGCCGGGTGACGGCGCGCGCCGCCTGAGTACGCGCGCGTGGCGGGAATGAGTACGCGGTCCGAGGCGCCGGCCGGCCGGCGGTGATGGGCTGGGCGCATGATCCGGAACGACGCACAGCCTGCCGCCGCCCACCGGACGTGGTGGCGGGCGCCCCTGGTGACCACCCTGCTCGGCCTGCCGGTCCTCGCCTGGGAGTACGGCTGGTTCCGCTCCCACGACGGCCCCGGCGCCTTCGGGGGTGTCCTCTACTGGGCGTCCGGCCTGCTGCTGCTCGCCTGGGTGCTGCCCCGCCGCCGCTGCCCGCGAGGCCTGCGCGGGGCGGTGGCCGGCGCGGGCCTCGGATGCGCGCTGCTCCCCCTGACGTTCGCGATCCTGCTGGGAGCGGCGTGGGGCCTCTCCGCCTGACGGCCGCCTGCAGGGGCGCTCACCCCTGCGGCTCCAGATCCTCCTCCTCGAACACCAGCAGCGTGCGCGTGCTGAGCACCTGCGGGATCGCCTGGAGCCGGGTCAGCACCAGCTCGCGCAGCGCCCGGTTGTCGGACACGTGGACCAGCAGCAGTACGTCGAAGTCCCCGCCCACCAGGGCGATGTGGGAGGCGCCGGGCAGCTGTCTGAGCTCCTCGCGCACCGTGCGCCAGGAGTTCTGGACGATCTTCAGCGTGATGTACGCGGACGTGCCCTGCCCCGCGCGCTCGTGGTCGACGCGGGCGCCGAAGCCGCGGATGACGCCGTCCTCGACGAGCCGGTTGATGCGGGCGTAGGCGTTGGCGCGCGAGACGTGGACCCGCTCGGCGACCGACCGTATCGAGGCGCGGCCGTCCGCCTGGAGCATGCTCAGGATGTCCTGGTCGATGGCGTCCAGGGGCCGCGGCGGCGGCAGTACGCCGCTGTCGTCCTGTCCTTCGGCCATTTGTTCAGTCGCCACCTGCCCCCGCCTCTCTGTCATGGACGTACTGCGTCCATCTCAGGCTGTGGAGAACCGTTTGTCCACAGCCTGAGGTCACCCGTAGCCAAAATGTGCCGACGACCGAACAATCGGTAGGTGAGGCGCATCACAGCCGACGCGCCTCTCCAAGCCGCTCCCACGAGGAGGTGCCGTCATGACGGTCATGGAGCAGCGGGGCGCGTACCGGCCGACCCCGCCGCCCGCCTGGCAGCCGCGCACGGATCCCGCGCCGCTGCTGCCCGACGCGGAGCCGTACCGCGTCCTCGGCACCGAGGCGGCCGCGAAGGCCGACCCGGAGCTGCTGCGCACGCTGTACGCGCAGCTGGTGAAGGGCCGCCGCTACAACGCGCAGGCCACCGCCCTCACCAAGCAGGGCCGTCTCGCGGTCTACCCCTCCACCACCGGCCAGGAGGCCTGCGAGGTCGCCGCCGCGCTCGTGCTGAAGGAGCAGGACTGGCTCTTCCCGAGCTACCGCGACACGCTCGCCGTGGTGGCCCGCGGGGTGGACCCCGTCGAGGCGCTCACCCTGCTGCGCGGCGACTGGCACACCGGCTACGACCCGTACGAGCACCGGGTCGCCCCCCTGTGCACCCCGCTCGCCACCCAGCTGCCGCACGCCGTGGGCCTCGCCCACGCCGCCCGCCTCAAGGGGGACGACGTGGTCGCGCTGGCCATGGTCGGCGACGGCGGCACCAGCGAGGGCGACTTCCACGAGGCGCTGAACTTCGCCGCCGTCTGGCAGGCCCCGGTCGTCTTCTTCGTGCAGAACAACGGCTTCGCGATCTCCGTACCGCTCGCCAAGCAGACCGCGGCCCCGTCGCTGGCCCACAAGGCCGTCGGCTACGGCATGCCCGGCCGCCTGGTCGACGGCAACGACGCCGCCGCCGTCCACGAGGTCCTCTCCGACGCCGTACGCCACGCCCGCGCGGGCGGCGGCCCCACCCTCGTCGAGGCGATCACCTACCGCGTCGACGCCCACACCAACGCCGACGACGCGACCCGCTACCGCGGCGACGCCGAGGTCGAGACCTGGCGCGAGCACGACCCGATCCAGCTGCTGGAGCGCGAGCTGACCGGGCGCGGCCTGCTCGACGAGGCCGGCATCGAAGCCGCCCGCCAGGACGCCGAGACCATGGCCGCGGCCCTGCGCGAGCACATGAACCAGGACCCGGTCCTCGACCCCATGGACCTGTTCGCCCACGTCTACGCCGAGCCCACCGGGCAACTGCGCGAGCAGTGCGACCAGCTGCGGGCCGAGCTGGAGGCCGAGGCCGACACCGAGCCCGAGGGGGGCACGCACCGATGACCACCGTCGCCGTCAAGCCGGCCACCATGGCGCAGGCCCTCACGCGCGCGCTGCGCGACGCCATGGCCGCCGACCCCGCCGTGCACGTCATGGGCGAGGACGTCGGCACCCTCGGCGGCGTCTTCCGCGTCACCGACGGCCTCGCCAAGGAGTTCGGCGAGGACCGCTGCACGGACACCCCGCTCGCCGAGGCGGGCATCCTCGGCACCGCCGTCGGCATGGCGATGTACGGCCTGCGCCCGGTCGTGGAGATGCAGTTCGACGCGTTCGCCTACCCGGCGTTCGAGCAGCTCATCTCGCACGTGGCCCGGACCCGCAACCGCACCCGCGGCGCAATGCCCCTGCCGATCACCATCCGCGTCCCCTACGGCGGCGGCATCGGCGGTGTCGAGCACCACAGCGACTCCTCCGAGGCGTACTACATGGCGACTCCGGGGCTCCACGTCGTCACGCCCGCCACCGTCGCCGACGCCTACGGGCTGCTGCGCGCCGCCATCGCCTCCGACGACCCGGTCGTCTTCCTGGAGCCCAAGCGGCTGTACTGGTCGAAGGACTCCTGGAACCCCGAGGAGCCGGCGCCCGTCGAGCCGATAGGCCGCGCGGTGGTGCGGCGCCCCGGCCGGAGCGCCACCCTCGTCACGTACGGGCCGTCCGTACCCGTCTGCATGGAGGCGGCCGAGGCGGCCCGGGCCGAGGGCTGGGACCTCGAAGTCGTCGATCTGCGCTCCCTGGTGCCGTTCGACGACGAGACGGTGTGCGCCTCGGTGCGGCGGACGGGACGCGCGGTCGTCGTCCACGAGTCGGGTTCCTTCGGGGGCCCCGGCGGGGAGATCGCGGCCCGGGTCACGGAACGCTGCTTCCACCACCTGGAGGCGCCGGTGCTGCGCGTGGCCGGGTTCGACATCCCGTATCCGCCGCCGATGCTGGAGCGCCACCACCTGCCCGGTGTGGACCGGATCCTGGACGCCGTGGGGCGCCTGCAGTGGGAGGCCGAGAGCTGATGGCACAGGTGCTGGAGTTCAAGCTGCCCGACCTCGGTGAGGGGCTCACCGAGGCGGAGATCGTGCGCTGGCTGGTCGAGGTCGGCGACGTCGTCGCCATCGACCAGCCGGTCGTCGAGGTCGAGACGGCCAAGGCGATGGTCGAGGTGCCGTGCCCCTACGGCGGTGTGGTCACGGCCCGCTTCGGCGAGGAGGGCACGGAACTGCCCGTCGGGGCCCCGCTGATCACGGTGGCGGTGGGGGAGCGGCCGGCCTCCGGCGCCGGCGACACCGGATCCGAGGGCTCGGGCAACGTCCTCGTCGGTTACGGCACCTCCGAGGCGCCCGCGCGGCGCCGCCGGGTCCGGCAGGAGCGGCCGGTGTCCGGCACGCCCGCGACAGCCGGGCAGGCCGGTGCCGCCGGTGCGGTGAACGGGCGGGGCGACGCCGCCACGGCTCCGGTGAACGCGCAGGCCGGTGGCCCCGCGACGACGGTGAACGGGCAGGCCGGCGGCCTCGCGGCGGAGGACGGCCCCGTTCCCGTGATCTCGCCCCTGGTACGCCGGCTGGCGCGGCAGAACGGCCTGGACCTGCGGGAGCTGACCGGGTCCGGCCCGGACGGGCTGATCCTGCGGGCGGACGTGGAGTACGCCCTGCGGGCCGCGGGGCAGGGCGTGACGGCACCGTCGGCGGAGCCGCACCCGCGCGTGCCGCAGGCATCCGCGCCCCAGCCCGCGGTGGCGTCCTCCGCGGCAGCGGCGCCCGGCGAGATCCGCACCCCGCTCAAGGGCATCCGCGGCGCCGTCGCCGACAAACTGGCGCGCAGTCGCCGCGAGATCCCGGACGCCACCTGCTGGGTGGACGCCGACGCCACGGAGCTCATGCGGGCGCGCGCGGCCATGAACGCGGCCGGCGGACCGAAGATCTCCCTCCTCGCCCTGCTGGCCCGGATCTGCACGGCGGCCCTCACCCGCTTCCCCGAGCTCAACTCCACGGTGGACGCGCAGGCCAGGGAGGTCGTCCGGTTCGACCATGTGCACCTGGGCTTCGCGGCGCAGACCGAGAGGGGCCTCGTCGTCCCGGTCGTACGGGACGCGCACGCGCGGGACGCCGAGTCGCTGACCGCCGAGTTCGCCCGGCTGACCGAGGCGGGCCGGACGGGGACGCTGACGCCCGCCGAACTCACCGGCGGCACCTTCACGCTGAACAACTACGGCGTCTTCGGCGTCGACGGCTCCACCCCGATCATCAACCACCCCGAGGCCGCCATGCTCGGCGTCGGCCGCATCGTCCCCAAGCCGTGGGTGCACGAGGGCGAGCTGGCGGTGCGGCAGGTCGTCCAGCTCTCGCTCACCTTCGACCACCGGGTGTGCGACGGCGGCGTGGCGGGCGGCTTCCTGCGGTACGTGGCGGACTGCGTGGAACAACCGGCGGTGCTGCTGCGGACGCTCTGACGTGATCGTGTCGGTTCCCCCGCGTTCCCTGTGATCGCGGGGGCACGCATACTCGGGGGGTGACCGCCTACGAGCCCCCCGGTGAACCCGGCGCCGGCCCCGGCCCCGGCCAGGGGGCGCACCCCACCGGGTACGACGCCGTCGTGCTCGCGGGAGGTGCGGCCCGGCGCCTGGGCGGCACCGACAAACCCGGTGTGCGCGTGGGCGGGCGGGCCCTGCTCGACCGGGTGCTCGCCGCGTGCGGCGGTGCCCGGAGCACCGTCGTCGTCGCCGCGCCCCGGCCGACCGCACGGCCCGTGACCTGGGCCCGCGAGGACCCGCCCGGCGGCGGACCGCTCGCCGCGCTGGACGCCGGGCTCCGCCACACCACGGCCGAGCACGTCGTGGTGCTCTCCGCCGACCTGCCGTTCCTTCAGGAGCCGACCGTCGGCCGCCTGCTGAACGCGCTGCGGGCGAGCGGCCGCGACGGCGTGCTGCTGACCGACCCCGGCGGCCGCGACCAGCCGCTCGTGGCCGCCTACCGCGCGCCGCGGCTGCGCGAGGAGCTCGCGCTCCTCGCCGACCGGCACGGCGCTCTCGCCGGTCTCCCCCTGCGGCGTCTCACCGCCGAGTTGAATCTCACCCGCGTCTCCGACCCCGTCGCGTCCTTCGACTGCGACACCTGGGACGACATCGCCACCGCCAGGGCACGTATCAGGGAGCATGGGAACGTGTTGGATGAATGGATTTCCGCCGTCAAGGACGAACTGGGGATCGACCTCGATGTCGACACCCGCGGCCTGCTCGACCTCGCCCGCGACGCCGCCCACGGGGTGGCCCGGCCCGCGGCGCCGCTGACCACCTTCCTCGTCGGCTACGCGGCCGCGCGGGCCGGCGGAGGCCCCGAGGCGGTCGCCGAGGCCGCCCGCAAGGCCGCCGCCCTCGCCGTCCGCTGGGCGCAGGAGAGCACCTCCGAGGCCCAGCCCCCCGGCAACGGGCCGCAGTCCTCCCAGGGCGATGTGGCCCCCGACGCCACGCCCGACACCCGCCCGGACGCCGGATGACCCCGCAACGCGCCCGAACCGGTGAGGACGCCGAGGACCTCGACGTCGAGGAGGTGCTCGCCCTCGTGAACAACAGCAACGGCAACCACCTGCCCGACCCCGCAGCACGAGGCGGGACGGACAGCGCCCGCGCCCCCCACCGGCCGGACCCCTCCGCCCGGGCCGACACCCGCCACCGCGCCACTCCCTGGCCCGAGGCCCGGGCCCTCGCGGAACGCGCCGGCCGGAACGCCGCCCGGGCCGCCCGCCGCGCCCCCGTCTCCGCGCCCCTCGACACGGCCCTCGGGCTGACCCTCGCCGCCCCGCTCGACGCCCTCACCGACCTGCCCTCCTTCGACACCTCCGCGATGGACGGCTGGGCGGTCTGCGGCCCCGCCCCCTGGCACGTCCGGGACGAGGGCGTCCTCGCCGGGCACGCCGCGCCCGCGTCCCTCACCGACGGCGAGGCCGTCCGTATCGCCACCGGCGCCCGCATCCCCCCGGACACCACCGCGGTCCTGCGCAGCGAGCACGGCCGCACCGACGACAAGGGCCGCCTCCACGCGACCAGGGACGTCGTCCCCGGCCAGGACATCCGCCCCCGCGGCCAGGAGTGCCGCAGCGGCGACCAGCTCCTCGCCGTAGGCACCCTCGTCACCCCGGCCGTCCTCGGCCTCGCGGCGGCGGCCGGATACGACACCGTCACCGCCGTCCCCCGCGCCCGCGCCGAAGTCCTCGTCCTCGGCGACGAGTTGCTCACCGAGGGCCTGCCGCACGACGGCCTGATCCGGGACGCACTCGGCCCGATGCTGCCGCCCTGGCTGCGGGCGCTCGGCGCCGAGGTCACCGCCGTCCGGCGCATCCGCGACGACGCCGACGCCCTGCACCAGGCCATCACCACCTCCGACGCCGAGGTCATCCTCACCACCGGCGGCACCGCGGCGGGCCCCCTCGACCACGTCCACCCCACCCTGAGCCGGATCGGCGCCGAACTCCTCGTGGACGGCGTCAAGGTGCGCCCGGGCCACCCCATGCTGCTGGCCCGCATCACGGAGACGCAGCACCTCGTGGGCCTCCCGGGCAACCCGCTCGCCGCCGTCTCCGGCCTGCTGACGCTCGCCGAGCCGCTGCTGCGGATCCTCGCGGCCCGCCCGGCCCCGGAGCCGTACACGATGCCGCTGCGGGACGCCGTGCACGGGCACCCGCACGACACCCGGCTCGTCCCCGTCGTCCTGCGCGGCGACGAAGCCGTGCCGCTGCACTACAACGGCCCCGCCATGCTGCGCGGCATCGCGGCGGCCGACGCGCTGGCCGTCGTCCCACCGGGCGGCGCACGTCCGGGCCAGGACGCGGAACTGCTGGACCTGCCCTGGGCGTCCGGAGGAATCGGGGTGTGTTTCACGTGAAACTTCCGGGCCAGGACGCGATCGCCCGCCAGGCCGACGAGCATCTGGTGACCCATCGGGTGAAACTCCCGAGGAAAGTGGTGGAGCACCCGATCCGCCAGGTCCTCAAGCGGCTCTCCATGGCGCTCGTGGTCCTCGTCGTGACCGCGCTGATCGTCTACGCCGACCGCGACGGCTACAACGACAACGCGGGCGGCGGACTCACCCTCCTCGACGCGTTCTACTACGCCACCGTCACCCTCTCCACCACCGGCTACGGTGACATCACCCCCGCCGGTGACGCCGCCCGGCTCACGAACATCCTC
Source organism: Streptomyces sp. NPDC093598 (assembly GCF_044764825.1). NCBI lineage: Bacteria > Bacillati > Actinomycetota > Actinomycetes > Kitasatosporales > Streptomycetaceae > Streptomyces > Streptomyces sp. NPDC093598. Next base: position 297,228 of record NZ_JBIWIV010000003.1, read on the forward strand.
GTCGTCACGCCCCTGCGCGTGCTGTTCCTGATCATTCTGGTCGGCACCACCCTCGAAGCCCTCACCGAACGCACCCGGGAGGAGTGGCGACTGACCCGCTGGAGGTCCACGTTGCGCGATCACACCGTCGTCATCGGCTTTGGCACGAAGGGCAGGTCGGCGATCCGGACCGTCTGCGCGACGGGTCTGAAGAAGGAGCAGGTGGTCGTGGTCGACCCCAGCTCCAAGGTGGTCGACGCCGCGACCGCCGAGGGCTACGCGGGCATCGTCGGGGACGCGACCCGCAGCGAGGTGCTGAAGCGGGCCGAGGTGCACAAGGCGCGTCAGATCATCATCGCGACCCAGCGCGACGACACCGCGGTCCTGGTGGCGCTGACGGCCCGCCAGCTCAACCGCGGGGCGAAGATCGTGGCCACGGTGCGGGAGGAGGAGAACGCGCCGCTGCTCAAGCAGTCGGGAGCCGACGCGGTCATCACCAGCGCCAGTGCCGCCGGCCGGCTGCTCGGCCTGTCCGTGCTCAGCCCCTCCGCCGGCATGGTGATGGAGGACCTCATCCAGCAAGGCAGCGGCCTCGACATCGTCGAACGGCCGGTCGTCAAGGCCGAGGTGGGCAAGACGCCGCGGGAGGTGGCCGACCTGGTCGTGAGCGTCATACGCGGTCACCGGGTCCTCGGCTACGACGATCCGGCCGTCGGGAGGCTGGAGTTGACCGACCGGCTCATCACCATCGTCCGGAAGACCCCGGCCACCCAGGTCGCGCCGGACATCCGGCCGATGCCCCCGATGCCCCGCAACAACGGACGAGCAGAGTGAACAGCCGGCCGCCCCGCACCCATACGGTGCGCGACGGCCGGCCGTGGCTCCCGAGGGCCCAGGGCTGCTTCCGGTCTACTTCCGGTTGTACAGCCGCATCGTGATCGGCCCGAAGACCAGCACGAACAGGGCCGCCCACCCCAGCGACCAGGCGACCTCGTCGGCCGGCCAGTCGCCGCCCATCAGGCCGCGCACCGCCGACGCCAGATGGGTGATGGGGCTGTTGTTCACGAACGCCTGCAGCCAGCCCGGCATGGTCTTCGGGTCCACGAACACGTTGGACAGGAACGTGAGCGGGAAGATCACCATCATGCTGACGCCCATCACCGACTTCTCGGTGCGCAGCATCAGCCCGAACATCGTCCAGATCCACGAGAAGGCGAACGAGAAGGCCACCAGCAGGGCGATCCCGGCGAGCACACCGGCGATCCCGCCGTCCGGCCGGTAGCCCAGGATCATGCCGACGGTGAGCATGACGGCCGACGCGATGGTGTACCGCAGGGCGTCACCGAGCAGGTAGCCGACCATCGTCGACGGCCGCCAGATCGGCAGGCTGCGGAACCGGTCGAAGACACCCTTCTCGATGTCGGTGTTCACGGAGACACCCGTGTACATCGTGATCATCACGACCGACATCACGAGGATGCCCGGCAGCAGGAACTGGATGTACTCCTTCGGCGAGCCGGCCAGCGCCCCGCCGAACAGGTACGTGTACATCAGCACCATCATGATCGGGAACGCCGTGACGTCGAAGAGCTGCTCCGGCACGTGTTTGATCTTGAGGATCGCCCGCCAGCCGAAGGTCATCGAGGCCGACCACGCGCTGGGCCGCGGCGGCCGCTCCTTGGAGACGAGCAGCGCGGTGAGGGACTCGGCGCTGACCGGGGCGAGGTCCTTGCTCTCGGTGGTCGTCGCGGTGCTCATGCCGCCACCTCGTCCTTCGGGTCGTCGGAGTGCTCGGCGGAGTCGTGCGTGTCGTGCCCGGTGAGGGCGAGGAACACCTCGTCCAGGCTGGGCTGGCCCAGCGAGAAGTTGTCGACGGTGATCCCGGCGCGGGCCAGTTCGCTCAGCGCGCGGGCGGCCTGCTCGGCCGCGGAGTCGTCGCTCGCCGCCGTACCGAGGCGGGCGGTGAGGGCCACCGGGTCGGGCTCCGGCTGCACCCGCGCGTCCAGGGCGCGGCGCAGCAGGTCGGCCGCGAGGTCGCGCTGGTCGGGATCGCGCAGGCGCAGATGGACGGATCCGGCGCCGACGGACGACTTGAGCTCGCCCTTGGTGCCCTCGGCGATCACCCTGCCGCGGTCGATGACGGCGATCCGGGACGCCAGCTGGTCGGCCTCGTCCAGATACTGCGTGGTCAGCAGCACGGTGGTGCCCTGGGCGACCACGGCCCGCACGATGTCCCACACCTGGTTGCGGCTGCGCGGATCCAGGCCGGTCGTCGGCTCGTCCAGGAACAGCAGGTCGGGGGTGTTGAGGATGGAAGCGGCGATGTCGATGCGGCGCCGCATACCGCCCGAGTAGTGCTTGACCTGCTTCGCGGCCGCCTCCGTGAGCCCGAAGGCCTCCAGGAGCTGGGCGGCGCGGTTCCGGGCCGCCTTCTTGTGGTGGCCGAGCAGCCGGCCCAGCAGGACCAGGTTCTCGGTGCCGGTGAGGTCCTCGTCCACCGACGCGTACTGGCCGGTGAGGCTCACCCGGCCGCGCACCTCGTCCGCCTCACGGACGATGTCGTGGCCGAAGACATGCGCTTCGCCGCCGTCCGGCCGCAGGAGTGTGGCGAGCATCTTCACGGTGGTGGTCTTGCCGGCGCCGTTCGGGCCGAGGACGCCGTAGACCGTGCCCGCGGGCACGGACAGGTCGACTCCGTCGACGGCCCTCGTCTCGCCGAACGTCTTCACCAGGCCCGCTGTCTCGATCGCCAGGCCGGACATCTGCGTGCTCATGCTTCGGGTCCTTCCGCGTGCTTGGGCTACGCATGGAGAGACCTTTACCGTCGCGCAAACTCATCGCTCCCGCACACGGATTTTCGCCGGACCCGGACCAAGGGCGCAGACGCGGTGGTCCTGAAGACGGACCGGACTCGGTCCGGGGACCGAGGGGTACGGTCCCTTGCATGCATGCGATCACGATTCCCGAACCTGGTGGGCCCGAGGCGCTGGTCTGGGACGAGGTCCCTGACCCCGTGCCCCGCGAGGGGGAGGTCCTGGTCGAGGTGGCGGCCGGCGCCGTCAACCGGGCCGACATCCTCCAGCGGCAGGGCTTCTACGAACCACCGCCCGGCGCGTCCCCCTACCCCGGCCTGGAGTGCTCCGGGCGGATCGCCGGGATCGGCACCGGCGTCTCCGGCTGGAACGTGGGCGACGAGGTGTGCGCGCTGCTGTCCGGCGGCGGTTACGCCGAGAAGGTGGCCGTCCCGGCCGGGCAGCTGCTGCCCGTGCCCGACGGCGTCGGTCTGACGCAGGCCGCCGCACTGCCCGAGGTGGCCTGCACCGTCTGGTCCAACGTCTTCATGATCGCCCACCTGCGCCCCGGTGAGACGCTCCTCGTGCACGGCGGTTCCAGCGGCATCGGCACGATGGCCATCCAGCTGGCCAAGGCCGTCGGTGCGCGGGTCGCCGTGACGGCCGGTACGAAGGAGAAGCTTCAGCGGTGCGCCGAGCTGGGCGCCGACATCCTGGTCAACTACCGCGAGCAGGACTTCGTCGAGGAGGTCAGGAAGGCGACGGACGGTGCCGGGGCCGACGTCATCCTCGACAACATGGGCGCGAAGTACCTGGAACGCAACGTCAAGGCCCTCGCCGTCAACGGCCGGCTCGCGATCATCGGCATGCAGGGCGGCGTCAAGGGCGAGCTGAACATCGCTGCCCTGCTGGCCAAGCGCGCCGCCATCAGCGCGACGTCCCTGCGGGCCCGGCCCCTGGAGGAGAAGGCGGCCATCGTCGCGGCCGTGCGCGAACACGTCTGGCCCCTGTTCACCGGCGGCCACCTGCGCCCGGTCGTCGACCGTGAACTCCCCATGCGGGACGCTGCCGCCGCCCACCGGGTCGTGGAGGAGAGCGGCCACATCGGCAAGGTCCTGCTGCTCACTGCCCCCCAGGGCGCCTGACCCCCACCGCCGGGCCTGCGTCACCTCGTCCCCGACCGGGGTGCGGCCGGTCCGCATCGCCCCTGGGCCCGCCGCGCACCGGTCCCTAGGCCCGCCGCAGCCGCAGCGCGAGGAACGCCAGGCCCAGGCCCAGGCCGATCAGGACCAGGCCGCTGCCCAGGGGCAGGATCCGCAGGACCGGGCCGACGGGGCGTTCGGCGGTCCTGGCCTCTCGTACGGGCTGCTCCGCCGGGGCGGACGGCACCGGGGCGGTCTCCCGGGGTGCCTCGGGGACGGCGGTGGCGTCGTCGACGCCCGGCTTCTCCCCGGCGTCCTCCGGCCGTCCCGGCCGCACCCGGCCCTCTCCGGCCCGGCTCCCGGCCCGCGAGGGCTCGCCGGAGGGGGAAGGGGCCGCCCAGGCCGACGGGGCCGAAGAGGCCGCCCGGGCCGAAGGGGCCGCCAGGGGCGAGGGGGCGGACCGGGACGGTGACGCCGCGCGGGGCGATGACGCCGCCCGGGATGGTGCAGTCGGCCGGGACGACGGAGCAGCCAGGGCCGAGGGGGCCGATGAAACGGGCGACGGGGCGGCGACGGGCCCGGACTCCTCCTCCGCCTCCGCCGCTTCCTCGGCCTCCTCCTCGTACGTGAGGACAGCCCCGTAGGACGGGACGGATCCGCAGGGTGAGACGACCGCGCCCGCCCCCAGGGCGACCACCAGTCCCGTCGCCCGCAGTGCGCGTAGCCATGGAGTCACGTGGGTGACCCCCTCCCGCCGCGCCCGGTAGGGCAAGAACGGCAAGTTCGGTCATATCGAGGCAATCAGCCTCACATCGACCCGTACGCCCGGCACTCCGGGTTCGGCCGACGGGCGGAATCGCTGCACAATCCGGTTATGTCGATACGTCACGGGCTGCTGGCGCTCCTGGCGGCCGGTCCCCGCTACGGCTCCCGCCTGCGCACCGACTTCGAGGCCCGCACCGGCAGGACCTGGCCGCTGAACATCGGGCAGGTCTACACGACGCTGGGCCGCCTGGAGCGGGACGGCATGGTCGCCCAGGGCGACGTCGACGCGGCCGGACGGACGCTGTACACGCTCACCGAGGCCGGCCGGGCCGAGCTGCGCGCCTGGTACGACCGCCCCGTGGCACGGACCGGCCCGCCGCGCGACGAGCTGGCGATCAAGCTGGTGATGGCACTCGGCGCGGACGGCGTCGACGTACGGGAGGTCGTCGAGGCCCAGCGCCGGCACGTGACGCGGGCGCTGCACGACCACGTGCGGCAGCGGGCGGAGGCCCTGGCCCGCGCGCCGGAGCACCCCGAGGAGATGGCCCGGCTGCTCGTCCTGGAGCAGCTCGTCTTCCACGCCGAGGCCGAGATCCGCTGGCTGGACCACTGCGAGGCCCGCCTGCTGCGTTTCACCCGCGCGGAGGAACCGCCCTCGCCGGAGCAACCCGAAGGCTGACCGACTCGTCTCCTCCGGCGTGGTGGATCAACCTCCGGTGGGGGCACCAAGGAGGTGAGGTGCAGGCGTGCGACAGAATGGCGACATGGAGATGCCGAGGAACGAAAGGTCGCCGGAGAACCCGCAGATCCTGGTCGTGGGCCAGGACGGCACGGCGCTCGGTGGCAGCAGCGCAGACGAGGACTCCCGCGAGACCCCGGTCACGGAACAGGTGGAGCAGCCCGCGAAGGTCATGCGGATCGGCAGCATGATCAAGCAGCTGCTGGAGGAAGTGCGCGCGGCTCCCCTGGACGAGGCCAGCAGGGTCCGGCTCAAGGACATCCACTCCAGCTCGGTGAAGGAGCTGGAGGACGGTCTGGCGCCCGAGCTGGTCGAGGAGCTGGAGCGGCTCTCCCTGCCCTTCACGGACGAGGCGACTCCCAGCGACGCGGAGCTGCGCATCGCGCAGGCCCAGCTCGTCGGCTGGCTGGAGGGGCTCTTCCACGGGATCCAGACGACGCTGTTCGCCCAGCAGATGGCGGCCCGCGCCCAGCTGGAGCAGATGCGCAGGGCCCTGCCGCCGGGCGTCGGCGACGGCCTCGACGAGCAGCAGCACCCGGGCGGCCGGTCCGGCGGCCCCTACCTGTAGACGTTCACCGGCCCCCCGGACAAAAGGGCCCGGCGGCCGAAGCCGCCGGGCCCTTCCGCGTCAGGCCGACTCAGGAGGGCGGGTTGCCCGTCGAGACGCTGAGCTCGATCTCGGGCATGTGCCGCGGGTCCACGTCGGTGCCGGCGGACGGGAACTGGCTCATGACCGTGCCGTCGCCGTAGGTGTTCTCGTCCGTGATGTCGATGTTCTTCTTCCACCCGGCCGCCTGGAGGCAGGCCTTGACCGAGTCGATGTTCTTGAACTTGAAGTCAGGCATCCGGATCTTGTCCGGGTCGTTGTACGACTCCTGAGGCTCCGTGCACTCCTCGGTGTCGATCGTCTTCGAGGTGTCCGGGCCGCGGTAGCCGGGCCTCTTCTCCGCGGAGGCCGAGGCGCTCGGGCTGTTGCCGCCGCCCTTGTCGTCCTCGCTGCCGCCGTTCAGGAGCAGCGCCGTGACGAGACCGCCGACCGCGGCGACGGACACGATGATCGAGCCGATGATCACCGGCTTGTTGTTCCTGCCGCCGCCGGCGGAGGCCGGAGCGGTCTGGGGCGTCAGGTTGTACGGCGGCGGCGTCGACGGGCCGGGCTGCGGGGAGTAGGCGGCCGGAGACGGCGTCTGGTAGGCGCCCTGCTGCGGATAGCCGTACGCCGGGGACGGCCCCGTCGGGGCGGGCGTGCCGTACGGGTTCGGGGGCGGGGTCGGCTGGTACGGCGTCTGGACCTGCCCCGAGGGCGGCGCGGTGGCTTGGTCGACCGGCGGGAACACGGCCGAGCCGACGCCGGCGCCGCTCGGGGCCGGTGTGCCCGGGACGATGCTCGGCGGCGCGGTCTGGACGGACGCCGCCACGCGCAGGCACTCGTCGCGCATGGCCTCGGCGCTCGGGAAGCGCTCGTTCGGGTTCTTCTTCAGCGCGCGGGCGATCAGCGCGTCCACGGCCGGCGGCAGCGCGCGGTTGATCGAGGACGGAACCGGCGGCTCCTCCTGCACGTGCGCGTACGCGATGGCCAGCGGCGAGTCCGCGTCGAACGGCAGCCGCCCGGTCACCAGCTGGAACAGCATGATGCCGACCGAGTACAGGTCGGAGCGGGCGTCCACACCGCGGCCGAGGGCCTGCTCCGGCGAGAGGTACTGGGGGGTGCCGACGACCATGCCGGTCTGCGTCATCGACGTCACACCGGACTGCATGGCGCGGGCGATGCCGAAGTCCATGACCTTGACCACGGCGCGCTTGGTCATCATCACGTTGCCCGGCTTGATGTCGCGGTGGACCAGGCCCATCTCGTGGCTGATCTCCAGCGCGGCCAGCACGTCCGCGGTGATCTTCAGCGCCTTGCCGGCGGGCATCGCGCCCTGCTGCCGCACGTCCTCGTCGAGGACCGAGCCGAGCGGGCGGCCCTCGACGTACTCCATGACGATGTACGGCGTCGTCATGCCGTCGAGGGTGTCCTCGCCGGTGTCGAAGACGGAGACGATGTTGGTGTGCGTGAGCTTGGCCACGGCCTGGGCCTCGCGGCGGAACCGCTCGCGGAAGGCCGGTTCCCGTCCGAGATCCGTGTGAAGTGTCTTGATGGCGACCTGGCGGTCGAGCACACTGTCGTACGCGAGGTGCACCGAGGCCATGCCGCCCTGGCCGAGCAGGTCACGCAGCTGATAGCGGCCACTGGCGAGCGCCCGCCCCGTGTACTGGCCCTGTGCGCCGTCCTGGCTCATGTTCCGTTTCCCCCGTAGCCCTTCAGGCGCCACCGACTGCCGTTGATCCGTCGTTGATCCGTCATTGGATCAACCGTCATTCCCGGCCAAGTCTGCCCCAGGGCACCGACACGTCAAGCGCGGTGCCCGTTCCGTGACCGTACGCGGAAGAAGCGTCGCGGAAGCGTTACCGGGGGCGTACGACCGCCGCACGGAATTTGCACGACAGTACGGAGTGAAGGTTTCATGGCCGGTCCGTCTCGTGCCGGTCCCGGCACCCCTTCTCGGACCGGAGGCTTGCGCGGAGGCTGTAGCGTGGCCGACGGAGACCGTAACAACACCGCGCGCACCGCGGGCAGAAAACGACGGCGAGGACTGATGGCACAGCAGCAGCGCGCTCAGGGCCCGTCCGACCCCGAGGCGACTGGCAGCGGCATGTCGGACGCGCCGGAGTCCTGGGGGAACGGCGGGCTGGTCGGGGACGGCCGGTACCGGCTGACCCACAGACTCGGCCGGGGCGGCATGGCCGAGGTGTTCGCAGCCGAGGACGTCCGCCTCGGACGCACCGTCGCCGTCAAGCTGCTCCGCTCCGACCTCGCCGAGGACCCGGTGTCCAAGGCGCGCTTCACGCGCGAGGCCCAGTCGGTGGCCGGCCTCAACCACCACGCGATCGTCGCCGTGTACGACTCCGGCGAGGACTTCGTCGGCGGCCAGTCCGTGCCCTACATCGTGATGGAGCTGGTCGAGGGCCGCACCATCCGTGACCTGCTGCTGAACGCGGAGGCCCCCGGCCCCGAGCAGGCGCTGATCATCGTCTCGGGCGTCCTGGAGGCGCTCGCCTACTCGCACCAGCACGGCATCGTGCACCGCGACATCAAGCCCGCCAACGTCATCATCACGCACAACGGCGCCGTGAAGGTGATGGACTTCGGCATCGCCCGCGCCCTGCACGGCGCGTCCACGACGATGACGCAGACCGGCATGGTCATGGGCACCCCGCAGTACCTCTCCCCCGAGCAGGCGCTCGGCAAGGCCGTCGACCACCGCTCCGACCTGTACGCCACGGGCTGCCTGCTCTACGAACTTCTCTCGCTGCGCCCGCCGTTCACCGGCGAGACCCCCCTGTCGGTGGTCTACCAGCACGTCCAGGACATCCCGACGCCGCCGTCCGAGGTCTCCGACGCCTGCCCGCCGGAGCTGGACGGCCTGGCCATGCGCGCCCTCGCCAAGGAGCCCGACGACCGCTTCCAGACGGCCGAGGAGATGCGCGGGCTGGTCCAGTACGCGCTCCAGATGCTCTACGACCAGGGCGGCCACACCGGCACCTGGAACACCGGCCCGGTCGACATGCACGAGGGCCGGCACACCCCGTCGGGCGGTTTCGCCGGCGCGACGGCCGTGATGGGGCACCCCGGGGACGCCTCCGGCACCACGCAGATCCCCTCGCCCATCCTGCCCGGTGGCTACGGCGGTGGGGACGACGGCGGCTTCGAGGGCCACGGCAACAAGGGCAGCGGCCGCGGCAAGCTGTGGATCCTCGCCGTGCTCGCGGTGATCGCGGTCGCGGCGGGCGTCGCCCTGGCGCTGCAGAACACCGGCGGCGGCAAGGAGGGCCCCGGCACCAAGCAGTCGCCGACCACCTCGCAGACGACCGAGAAGAAGACGCCCAGCGAGACGCCGAGCGACGACACGAGCGACGCGCCGACCGACACGTCCACGGACGACGGCACCGGCACGGGCTCCGGCGGCGGCAACTACACGCCGTCCTACACGCCGTCCTACACGCCGTCGCAGAGCGCTCCCGCATCGCCCACCGGCCAGCCGTCGGCCCCGCCGACCTCCGCGGCGCCGACCGGCGAACCGACGGGCGAGCCGCCCACCGACCCGGAGACGCCCCCGGACGACACGGGCGGCACCGACGCGGGCGGCGCGACCGGTGTCGTCGGAGGCGCGGGCGGCGGCGAGGGCGGCTGACCCCCGGGGCCGCCCCCGGGCGGACACCGGAACGAAACGGATGATCCACGCGCGCGTGGGGCCGAAACGGTCCCCACGCGCGCGTGGCGTTTCGCCACGCCGGAAAGTTGACTCTTCCCGTGACCTGGGTCACCGGGTTAACGTGCGGTTGCCCCGGCCTCCTGCAAGGCTGTGACCAGGGACCCTTCACCACCTTCCCGATTTACTTGGATATCCAAGCAAAATCGCAGGTCAGAGGGGGTTTCACAGAAATGTGGCGCACTGGGTAACGTGCTTTCTGCAGGGCGCTCGCCGGGGCACCTGTCACGCCTGTCCCCGGCCGAGTGGCACCCACCCCGTGTCCCGGTGGTCGAGAACAGGTGAGCCGCTCCCCCCAGCTCAAAAGAGCAGGGGGGACCCCCAGGCCTACCGGCAACCCCGTGGCCCGGACCGACGGAGGAGCACACGTGACCGTGGAGAGCACTGCCGCGCGCACACCGCGACGCAGCGCCGGAAGCAAGGCCGGCACCACCGGCGCCAAGCGCACCACCCGCACGACTGCCAAGAAGGACGTCGGCACCGAGCCCCAGCTCGTGCAGCTGCTGACGCCCGAGGGCAAGCGCGTCAAGAACGCCGAGTACGACAAGTACGTCGCCGGTATCACTCCGGAGGAGCTCCGCGGCCTCTACCGCGACATGGTGCTCACCCGCCGCTTCGACGCCGAGGCCACCTCCCTGCAGCGCCAGGGCGAGCTGGGCCTGTGGGCGTCGCTGCTCGGCCAGGAGGCCGCCCAGATCGGGTCCGGCCGGGCCACCCGCGAGGACGACTACGTCTTCCCGACCTACCGCGAGCACGGCGTGGCCTGGTGCCGCGGCGTCGACCCGGCCAACCTGCTGGGGATGTTCCGCGGTGTGAACAACGGCGGCTGGGACCCCAACAGCAACAACTTCCAGCTGTACACGATCGTCATCGGCTCCCAGACGCTGCACGCCACCGGCTACGCGATGGGCGTCGCCAAGGACGGCGCCGACAGCGCGGTGATCGCGTACTTCGGTGACGGCGCCTCCAGCCAGGGTGACGTGGCCGAGTCGTTCACCTTCTCCGCGGTCTACAACGCCCCGGTCGTGTTCTTCTGCCAGAACAACCAGTGGGCGATCTCCGAGCCCACCGAGAAGCAGTCCCGCGTGCCGATCTACCAGCGGGCCCAGGGCTTCGGCTTCCCGGGCGTCCGGGTGGACGGCAACGACGTGCTCGGCGTCCTCGCGGTCACCCGCTGGGCCCTGGAGCGAGCCCGCGCCGGCGAGGGCCCGACCCTCGTCGAGGCCTTCACCTACCGCATGGGCGCCCACACCACCTCCGACGACCCGACCCGCTACCGGGGCGACGAGGAGCGCCAGGCCTGGGAGGCCAAGGACCCGATCCTGCGGCTTCGCCGGTACCTGGAGGCCTCGAACCACGCGGACGAGGGATTCTTCGCGGAACTGGAGGCCGAGTCCGAGGCGTTGGGCAAACGAGTGCGCGAGGCGGTCCGTGCCATGCCGGACCCGGACCACTTCGCGATCTTCGAGAACGCCTACGCGGACGGACACGCGCTCGTCGACGAGGAGCGCGCCCAGTTCGCCGCGTACCAGGCGTCGTTCGCCGATGAGGGGGGCAACTGACATGGCCGACAAGATGGCACTGGCCAAGGCGATCAACGAGTCGCTGCGCCGCGCCCTGGAGTCCGACCCCAAGGTCCTGATCATGGGCGAGGACGTCGGCAAGCTCGGCGGCGTGTTCCGGGTGACGGACGGCCTGCAGAAGGACTTCGGCGAGAGCCGCGTCATCGACACCCCGCTCGCCGAGTCGGGCATCGTCGGCACGGCGATCGGCCTGGCCCTGCGCGGCTACCGCCCGGTGGTGGAGATCCAGTTCGACGGCTTCGTCTTCCCGGCGTACGACCAGATCGTCACGCAGCTCGCGAAGATGCACGCCCGTTCGCTGGGCAAGGTCAAGCTCCCGGTCGTCGTGCGCATCCCCTACGGCGGCGGCATCGGCGCGGTCGAGCACCACTCCGAGTCGCCCGAGGCGCTCTTCGCGCACGTGGCGGGCCTGAAGATCGTCAGCCCGTCGAACGCGTCGGACGCCTACTGGATGATGCAGCAGGCCATCCAGAGCGACGACCCGGTGATCTTCTTCGAGCCCAAGCGCCGCTACTGGGACAAGGGCGAGGTCAACACGGAGGCGATCCCGGGCCCGCTGCACAAGGCCCAGGTGGTCCGCGAGGGCACCGATCTGACCCTCGCCGCCTACGGCCCGATGGTGAAGCTCTGCCAGGAGGTCGCGGACGCGGCCGCCGAGGAGGGCAAGAACCTGGAGGTCCTGGACCTGCGCTCGGTCTCCCCGCTCGACTTCGACTCGATCCAGGCGTCGGTGGAGAAGACCCGCCGCCTGGTCGTCGTGCACGAGGCCCCGGTGTTCTTCGGCTCGGGCGCGGAGATCGCCGCCCGGATCACGGAGCGCTGCTTCTACCACCTGGAGGCCCCGGTGCTCCGGGTCGGCGGCTACCACGCGCCGTACCCGCCGGCCCGCCTGGAGGAGGAGTACCTGCCGAACCTGGACCGGGTGCTGGACGCCGTCGACCGCTCGCTGGCGTACTGAGGAGAGGGTCGTGACGACGATGACGGAAGCGTCCGTGCGCGAGTTCAAGATGCCCGACGTGGGCGAGGGACTCACCGAGGCCGAGATCCTCAAGTGGTACGTCCAGCCCGGCGACACGGTCACCGACGGCCAGGTGGTCTGCGAGGTCGAGACGGCGAAGGCGGCCGTCGAGCTGCCCATCCCGTACGACGGCGTGGTCCGGGACCTGCACTTCCCCGAGGGCACCACGGTCGACGTGGGCACGTCGATCATCGCGGTGGACGTGGGCGGCGGCAGCGCCGCACCCGCGCCCGCGGCCGAGCAGCCCGCCGCCGGGCGGCCCGCGGCAGCCCAGCCCGCCGAGGAGCCGAAGGCGGCGGGCTCGGGACGCCAGCCGGTCCTGGTGGGCTACGGGGTGGCGACCTCGTCCACCCGCCGCCGCCCCCGCAAGGGCCCGGAGGTCCCGGTCCAGCAGGCCTCGACAGCGCTCCAGACGGAGCTGAACGGCCACGCGCCGGCGGCCTCGGCCGCCCCGGCCCCGGCTGCCCCGGCGGCACCGGCTGCCCCGGCCGGCACGGAACGCCCGCTGGCCAAGCCCCCCGTCCGCAAGCTGGCCAAGGACCTGGGCGTCGACCTGACGACGGTCGTCCCGACCGGCCCGGACGGCATCATCACCCGCGAGGACGTGCACGCGGCGGTGGCCGCCGCCGTCCCGGCGGTCCCCGAGCCGTCGGCCCCGTCCGCCCCGGCCGCTGCCCCGGCGTCGTACGACACCACGCGCGAGACCCGCGTCCCGGTCAAGGGTGTCCGCAAGGCGACGGCGGCGGCGATGGTCGGCTCGGCGTTCACCGCGCCGCATGTCACGGAGTTCGTGACGGTCGACGTGACGCGCACGATGAAGCTGGTCGAGGAGCTGAAGGCGGACAAGGAGTTCGCGGGCCTGCGCGTGAACCCGCTGCTGCTGATCGCCAAGGCGCTGCTCGTCGCGATCCGGCGCCACCCGGACGTCAACGCGTCCTGGGACGAGGCCGCTCAGGAGATCGTGGTCAAGCACTACGTGAACCTGGGCATCGCGGCCGCGACCCCGCGCGGGCTGATCGTGCCGAACATCAAGGACGCCCACGCCAAGACGCTGCCGCAGCTGGCCGAGTCGCTGGGCGAGCTGGTGGCGACGGCCAGGGAGGGCAAGACGTCCCCGGCGGCCATGCAGGGCGGCACGGTGACGATCACCAACGTCGGCGTCTTCGGCGTCGACACGGGCACGCCGATCCTCAACCCGGGCGAGTCCGCGATCCTGGCGGTCGGCGCGATCAAGCTCCAGCCGTGGGTCCACAAGGGCAAGGTGAAGCCCCGTCAGGTCACCACCCTGGCCCTCTCCTTCGACCACCGCCTGGTCGACGGCGAGCTGGGCTCGAAGGTCCTGGCCGACGTGGCGGCGGTCCTGGAGCAGCCGAAGCGCCTGATCACCTGGGCGTGAGCCGAGTTCGGCGGCCCCCTGCCCCTACCGGGCGGGGGGCCCCGGCGTCTGCCCGGGATGAACCAGGGGTTCGCCGAGGCGCACAAGAATCTCCTCGAACTCTCCCAAGTACCACACAGTAGGCGGTTTATCCGGACATACGATCAACCTCACCACGAGATCGACCACTCGCCCGGCGTCCGGGGGGAGGCCCGGCCCGGGCCGCGACGGGCGCGGTCACTCCCTCGAAAGTGAGTGAACCCCCCATGCGCGACGCGATGGTGCTCAAGGCCCAGAGATTCGTGAACTCCGTCTACGGCAGCCGTATCGGCACGACCGTGGAGGAGAGCGGCGAGGCCGACTGGGCGACCATGTACGCCCTGACCCGTGCCCTTCAGTACGAGCTGGGCATCACAGCGCTCTCCGACAACTTCGGCCCCACCACGCTCAACACGCTGACGGCCAAGTACCCCGAACTCGACCCGGACACCGTCCCCTCGCCCGACTTCTGCCGCATCATCCAGGCCGGCCTGTACTGCAAGGGCTACGACGGCGGCGACCTCGACGGCACCTACAGCGCACGGGTGCAGGCGGCCGTCACCCGGCTCAAGACCGACATGGGCGTCGAACGGGCCTTCCCGGGAGCCGGTTTGCGGCCCAAGATGGTCAAGGCGCTGCTGACGATGGACTCCTACGTCCTCGGCGCCCCGGGCACCGGGCAGGTCAGGGCCGTCCAGCAGTGGCTCAACGGCCGCTACCTCGGCCGGCAGGACTTCTACGTCATCGCCTGCGACGGGCTCGTGTCCCGGGACACCGTCAAGGCACTGCTCTTCGGCGTGCAGTACGAGCTGGGCATGGCGGACGGCACCGCCAACGGCAACTTCGGGCCCGGTACCCAGTCGGGCCTGAAGGCGCACTCCGTGAGGCAGGGCGACAAGGGCGTCTTCGTCCAGTTGTTCTCCGCCGGGATGGTCGTCAACCGGCGGCCCGTGGCCCTCACCGACACCTTCGACTCCTCCCTGGCCGCCGCAGTCCGGGCCTTCCAGACCTTCGCGGCGCTCCCGGCCACGGGCGAGGGCGACTTCGCCACCTTCGCCTCCCTGCTGGCGTCCTTCGGCGACCAGTCCCGCCCCGCCAAGGCGTGCGACACCGTCGCGAAGGTCACCCCGGCCCGGGCGGCGTCGCTCAAGGCGGCCGGGATCACGTACGTCGGCCGCTACCTCACCAACCCGAGTGCCACCTCCCTGCCGGAGAAGGCCATCCAGCCGGGTGAGCTCGCCACCATCGCCCAGCAGGGCCTGCGCTGCTTCCCGATCTACCAGACCGTCAACAACGACGCCTCGGACTTCGACTACGTCGCCGGGCGGACCGCCGGGTACGCGGCGGTCAACGCCGCCCGCGACCACGGCTTCCGGCGGGGGACCCGGATCTTCTTCGCCGTGGACTTCGACGCGATCGACGCCGAGATCACCGCGAGCGTCCTGCCCCACTTCAAGGGCGTCAAGGAGGCGATGGCGGACTCCGGGCACCCGTACGAGATCGGCGTCTACGGCTCCCGCGAGGTCTGTGCGCAGGTCGGCGCGGCCGGTTACTCGACCGCGAGTTTCGTCGCCGACATGTCCTCTGGCTTCGAGGGCAACGCCGGTCACCCGCTGCCGCGGGACTGGGCCTACGACCAGTTCGTCGTCCGCACCCTCGGCTCCGGTGACGGGCAGCTCGAGATCGACGCCTGCATCGCCTCGGGCCGGGACACGGGGCAGGGCTCGTTCGACCGGCCGCGGCCCGCCGTCCCGGACGTCGCCCTCGACGCGCGCCAGGTGCCGGCGCTGCGGGCCGACCTCTCGCGCTACATGCGGTCGATCGGGCGTCCGGACACGGGCGGCATCGGCAGCGACGCGCGGCTCTACACCAACTCCCAGGCCGTCGCGGCGATCTGGGACCAGGACGGGCTGATCACCGAGCTGTCGACGACGTACTCGATGCGCAAGGCACTGATCCAGACGGCTGTCTACTGGGCCATGCGCGACTACGGCCTCGCCGGCCAGGCCATCGACCAGCAGGTCGCCGACCACCACCTGACGGGCTCCGGTTCCGTCAGGGACTCGCACACCGGCATCGGCGAGATCAGCGCGAGTGACGCCATCCAGGCCTGGAACCACTGCATCGGCTGGGGCTTCACCACCGGTGACCACCGCGACCCGGCCAAGGACGCCGACCTGTGGACCGTGTGGCAGCGGCTGAACAAGGACAACGCGTTCAGTGTGCGCACCGCGGCCCTGATCCACCTGTGGGGCACCCGGGGCAGGCCCGGCGGCCGGCTGCCCCCCGGCGACCGCGTCACCACCCCGCGGTCCATGCGCCTCGACCTCGCCGAGTTCGAGATCACCGAACTCCTGCGCCGCTACCGGGCCTGGGACCCCGACGTGGAGTCCCAGACGCACCAGAGCCTGGCCGTTTACCAGATCTTCGAGACGTACAACAGCATCGCCCGCAACGTGTGAACCTCCGGAATGAGATCCCGTTGAAGCCCAGCCTCCCCCGCATCCCCCGCAGATCGCCCCGGACCGGTGCCGCACACCGCCGCGGCCTGTCCCGCCGTGCCCTGCTCGGCCGTGTCGCCGCCGTCGGCGGTGCCGTGGGCGTCGCCGCCCTGCCCTTGTCCCACTTCCTGTCCCAGGCGTACGCCGACGCGAACAACCCCATCCCGGCCCGCGTACGGGACGCACTGCGCAGCGCGCAGGACCGGACCCGGCGCGTGCTGTCCGGCTCGCGCTCCCACAACGGCTGGGAGATGGAGAACGTCGCCGACGGCGGCGGCACCGTCTGCACCCGTCCCGTCCCCGGCACCCCGCTCACGGGCGTCGCCGTCCGCATGGGCGACGTCGAGACCGTCCTCGTCCACCTGGTGCGCCGGTTCCACTACGAGGTCGACCCGCTGCGCCGGGGCGATGTCGTCGGCTGGCACGACCCGTCCGGTCTCGCCAGGAGCGGGCCCGAGTCCGACTTGGCGTCCGGCACGGCCGTGCGGATCCGGCCGGGCTTCTATCCGCGCGGCGCCCGGGGCGGCTTCTTCCCGCAGCAGGAGGTCGTGATCCGCGACATCCTCGCCGAGCTCGACGGCGTGGTCCGCTGGGGCGGCGACGACCGTACGCCCGACGAGTCGCTGTTCTGCGTCGACGTACGGCCGGGCGACAAGCGCCTGGCAGAGGTCGCGGCGCGGATCCGCGGCTGGCGGCTGGAGCCGGGAGCCGGTGCGGGCTCCCCGGTGAACGTGCTGGCGGGCGGCCGGCGCAAGGCGGCCCGGGCGCTGGAGCGCCGGCAGCGCACCGCGGCATGACGAAGGGGGCTCCGCCGCGGTGCGCGGCGGAGCCCCCTCGGTCGTGCTACCTGGTGAAGCCGTAGTTGAGCAGCTTCGTCGCGTCCGACTTGCGTGCCTCCAGGCCGGTCGAGGCGAGGACCGTGCCGATGACCGTCTTGCCGCTGCGGGTGGCGGCGAAGACCAGGCAGTACTTCGCCTCCGGGCCGGAACCGGTCTTCACACCGATCGCGCCGGTGTAGCTGCCGAGCAGCGGGTTGGTGTTCTCCCACGGAGCCATCGTCCGCGTGCCGCCGGTCTTGGTGGTCGTCTTCGCCGTGTACTTCTTCGTCTTGACGACCGTGCGGAACATGCTGTTCTTCATCGCGGCGCTGGCGAGCTTCGTCAGGTCGCGCGGCGTGGAGTAGTTGGCGCCGTGGCCGATGCCGTCGAACGAGTCGAAGTGGGTGTTCTTCAGACCCAGGTTCTTGGCGGTGGTGTTCATCTTGCCGATGAACGACTTCACGCGCGCCGAGCGCGTCGAGCCCGAGCCGAACTTGTCGGCGAGCGCGTACGCCGCGTCGCAGCCGGACGGCAGCATCAGCCCGTACAGCAGCTGGCGGACGGTGACCTTGTCGCCGACGATCAGCTTGGCGTTGGACGCGTAGTTGTTGTCGACGATGTAGTCGCTGTACGCCTTCTGGACCGTGACCTTGCTGTCCAGGTTGAGGTTCGACTGCTTCAGCACCACCAGAGCGGTCATGATCTTGGTGGTCGAGCCGGTCGAGCGGCGGGTGTCGGCCGCCTTGGTGTAGAGCGACTTGCCGGTCGCGTTGTTCATCACGTAGCCGCCCTTGGCGGCGATGGAGGGCGCCGAGGCGGCCTGCGCCGGCGCGACGGTGAGGGCACCGGTCGCGAGCATGGCGCCGGTGGTGACGCCGACGGCCGCAGCTCTGCGGAGACGAGTGCCCTGAATGCCGGTTATCAAGTGAAGTACCCCGATTACGTCGAATGCCCCAACGGTGCGGCCGAGTTGAGGACGAGGGGAAAGGGGCCGCACGTGTCTGACTCGTAACTAGCACACGTGGTTGTGCTGTTGCCGAGGCGGACCCCCCGTTTGCCACAGATGTGTGACATTCGAGTCCGCATATTGGACGTATCGATCCATGCGTACCTGTTGTATCTATGCTGTCGGCATGACCCTGGCCGTGAAGCAACCGCCCGCCGCCGACCGTGTCTACGCCCACGTCAAACGGGGCGTCCTGGAGCGCCGCTACGAGGGCGGGACCCTCCTCACCGAGGGCGAGCTCGCCGAGGCCGTCGGGGTCTCGCGCACGCCGGTGCGCGAAGCGCTGCTCCGGCTGGAGGCCGAGGGGCTGATCCGGCTCTACCCCAAGAAGGGCGCCCTCGTCCTGCCCGTCTCCGCGCAGGAGATCGCCGACGTCGTCGAGACGCGGCTGCTCGTCGAGGAGCACGCGGCGCGCAAGGCCGTGCCCGCGCCCGCCGGGCTCATCGAGCGTCTGGAGGAGCTGCTGGCCCGGCAGAAGAAGCAGGCCGCCGCCGGGGACCTCGCGGGCGCCGCCGTCACCGACCGCTGTTTCCACGCCGAGATCGTCCGCAGCGGCGGCAACGAGATCCTCTCCCGCCTCTACGACCAGCTGCGTGACCGCCAGCTGCGCATGGGCGTCGCCGTCATGCACTCCCACCCCGACCGCATCGCCAAGACCCTCGCCGAGCACGAGGAGATCCTCGACGCGCTGCGCTCCGGTGACGCGGAGGCAGCGGTCGGCCTCGTCCACCGGCACATCGGCTGGTTCTCGCACCTGGCCCGGGGGGAGGTCCGATGAGCTCCACCACGCTCCCGGACGATCCGCCGGGCGGCCGACGGGCCCTGGGCGTCTGGGGCGTCGGCGTCTCGGTCTACTTCGTCGCGGTCATCTTCCGCACGTCCCTCGGCGTCGCCGGCCTCGACGCCGCCGACCGCTTCCATGTGAACGCCTCCGCCCTGTCCACCTTCTCCATCCTCCAGCTGCTGGTCTACGCGGGCATGCAGATACCCGTCGGCCTGCTGGTCGACCGGCTCGGCACCAAGAAGGTGCTGGCGCTCGGCGCGGTGCTGTTCACGGCCGGGCAGCTGGGCTTCGCGTTCTCCCCCTCGTACGGCACGGCGCTCGCCTCCCGGGCGCTGCTCGGCTGCGGTGACGCGCTGACGTTCATCAGCGTGCTGCGCCTCGGCAGCCGCTGGTTCCCGGCCCGGCGCGGGCCGCTCGTCGCCCAGTTCGCGGGACTGGTCGGCATGGCCGGCAACCTGGTCTCCACACTCGTCCTGGCCCGGTTGCTGCACGGCATCGGCTGGACGGCGGCGTTCGCGGGCAGCGCGGCCGCCGGGGCCGTGGTGTTCGTCCTGGTGCTGCTGTTCCTGAAGGACCACCCCGAGGGCCATGAGCCGGAGCCGCTCCCGCACCGGGGCGCGGCCTACGTGCGGCGGCAGATCGCCGCCTCCTGGCGGGAGCCCGGGACGCGACTGGGCCTCTGGGTGCACTTCACCACCCAGTTCCCGGCGATGGTGTTCCTGCTGCTGTGGGGCCTGCCGTTCCTCGTCGAGGCGCAGGGGCTCTCCCGGGCAGCGGCAGGCGAGCTCCTCACGCTCGTCGTGCTGTCCAACATGGTCGTCGGCCTCGTCTACGGCCAGGTCGTCGCCCGGCACCACGGGGCGCGGCTGCCGCTCGCCCTCGGGACGGTCGGCACGACGGCGGCCCTGTGGGCGGCGACCCTCGCCTACCCGGGCGCGCACGCCCCGATGTGGCTGCTGATCGTGCTGTGCACGGTGCTCGGGGCGTGCGGGCCGGCGTCGATGATCGGCTTCGACTTCGCCCGCCCCGCCAACCCGCCCGAACGGCAGGGCACCGCCTCCGGCATCACCAACATGGGCGGCTTCGTGGCCTCCATGACCACGCTCTTCGCGATCGGCGTGCTCCTGGACGCCACCGGCGACGACTACTCCGTGGCCTTCTCGGTGGTGTTCGTCCTCCAGGCGGTCGGAGTCTCCCAGATCCTGCGGCTGCGCAGGCGGGCGGCCCGGCGGGAGCGGGAGCGGCTGGTGGCCAGCCGCGTGGAGACGGTGCACGTCCCGGCGTAGGGCCTGTCGTATCCAAACGACAGGCCCTAGGGGGTGTCCGCAAAGTCCCGCCTGCCCCGCGACGCCCGGCACGCACTTCCGCCGCACCGGGCGAACACCCGAGTACAACCAGTACGCGGGTGCCCGCCCGGCACGCCGAGAGCACGCACCGAACGCCGCGGGGCCCGCCCTCCGGGCGAACGACGCGATGTGCGGACACCCCCTAGGTCAGCGGACCGCCACCGGTACGAGGGTGAGGTAGGCGAGGCCGAGGACGCCTCGGTAGGTGAGCCACCTGGCCCGGTGCCGGTCGACGCGCTCGCGGGTCTCCGCCGCCAGGGGGTCGTCGGGGTGCTCGGCGAGCCACACCTCGGTGTCCGCGAGGTAGCCCGACTCGAACTCCTCCCATTCGTCGAGGCTCGCGGTCTGCGTCCACTCCGGCCTGAAGCCCGCGTCGACCGCCAGGCCGATGAGCGTCGCGAGGTCGGGGTGGTCGGTGACCGCGGCGTCCGGCCACATGCGGGACAGTTCGGCGGGCGTGGGGGTGCGCTGCCAGAAGCCCTCGCCGAGCAGGACGCGACCGCGGTCGGTGACCAGGCGGCGGAGTTCCCCGAGCGCCTCGGGGAGTCGGTCGCCGAGGGCCTGGCTCGACCCGACGCACAGGACGAGGTCGGCGGGGCCGTGGGTCGTTCCGGTGGCGGACTCCTCCAGGAAACGGGCCCGGGACGCCAGTCCGCGGTCCGCGGCGGCCTTCCGCCCTCGTGCCAGGTCGTCGGTGTCCAGGTCGATGCCGGTGCCGGTGGCCTCCGGCGCGGCGGCCAGGACGCGGAGCATGAGCTCGCCGGTGCCGCAGCCGATGTCCAGGACCGTGGTGGGGCGGTGGCGGGTGAGGCGTCGCACGAGGGCGTCCGCCCGGGTTTCGGACAGGGGGCCGTGGAAGGTGAGGCGGGTGCGGTGGGGTGGGGTCATGCCGAGGGACGCTACGGGTGGGGGTGGGGCTGAGGCACGGGGTTTTCCGTGCTCGCGCCTCCCCCCAGCTCTCGGCTGCGCTCGGCAGGGGGCCTCCCCTCGCCCGCCCGTGCCCGCTGCCGGGCGGCTTACTGCGTCACCGTGAAGTTCCTCAGGATCGCCGCCGTCAGTTCCGGGTCGCCCTCCGTCTTCAGGCGGTCGGAGACCGCATCCGGGGTCACGCGGCCGCAGGCCAGGCGGACGTACGTCTCCCAGTCGAGCGTGAGGGTCGCGGCCGGGCCGAGGGCCGGGGCCGTCTCCAGGGTGCCGCGGCCCTGGATGTCGACGCGGATCGTGCGCAGGAACTCCACGGGCCCGTGCACGTCGAAGACGATCGCCGAGCTGCGCGGCGCCTGCGCGTCCTCGGCCACCACGCGCGGGAGTTCGCCGAGCAGCACGTCACGGGTGACCAGTGCGCCGGGCGAGTCGAGGTTGCCGGGGCGGCCGAGGGCCGTGCGCAGGTCCTGCTCGTGCACCCACACGTCGAAGGCGTGCCGCCGCATCGACTCCTCGAGGGTGAGCTCGCTGCCGAGCGGCCCGCGCACCTTCGTGCCCGGGTCACGCGACTCGTTCCGCAGCTGCCGGTTGCGGCGGATGATCACGTACTCCAGCTCGGAGGTCATCTCCGGCGCCGTGTGGTGGCGGCGGACGTCGACCTGCATCTCCATGTAGCGCTGGTGTTCGTTGGTGACGTGGAAGAGGTCGCGCGGCAGGCTGTGGATGGGGCGCGGGTCGCCGAGCATCTCGCAGTCCAGACCGATGACATGGGAGACCACGTCCCGCACCGACCACCCGGGGCACGGCGTCCGCCGGTTCCATTCGGCTTCCGCGAGCGGCTGGAGCAGCTCGGATATCGCTTCGATGGAGTGGGTCCAGGCGTCGGCGTAGGGCTGGAGGGTGGGATGCAGACTCACGGAACGGGACCCCTCGGCGGTCGGTGCACGGGCAGGTGGTGGCGGCGTTGCCAGTGGGAGGTGGCGGCTGTCGGCGGGCGTCTTGCGAGCTAAGTTACGCTGCTGAGAGGCACCCCGGCAGTGCTTTCGTGTGACGATCGTAGGCCCGTGTGGACGGCTCGAATGCCAGGACGGTGGTAGTGTGCGCGCCTCTGTGATCCAGATCGCCGTAAACGAGGACGAACCGGTCGAAGCGCGCCGTCAGCGGGCGGCTGCGATGGTCCGTGATCAGGCCGGAGCCGATCTCGTCGTCCTGCCGGAGCTGTGGACCACGGGTGCCTTCGCCTACGAGGAGTTCGGACGCGAGGCCGAGCCGCTCGAAGGGCCGACCTGCGAGGCGATGGCCAAGGCGGCGAGCGACGCGGGTGTGTGGCTGCACGCCGGTTCCATCCCGGAACGGGACCCTGACGGCCCGCTCTACAACACCTCCCTCGTCTTCACCCCCTCCGGCGATCTGGCCGCCGCCTACCGCAAGATCCACCGCTTCGGCTTCGACAAGGGCGAGGCCGTGCTGATGGGCGCGGGCACGGAGCTGGTGACGGTGCGTCTGCCCGCGACGACCCTGGGCCTCGCCACCTGCTACGACCTGCGCTTCCCAGAGCTCTTCCGCGGTCTCGTCGACGCCGGTGCCGAGACGCTCGTGGTGTCGGCGGGCTGGCCGGAGCGCCGCCGGTCCCACTGGACGCTGCTGGCCCAGGCGCGGGCCGTGGAGAACCAGTCGTTCCTCCTCGCCTGCGCAACGGCCGGGACGCACGCCGGGGTTCCCCAGTCCGGTCACTCGATCGTGGTCGACCCGTGGGGCGAGGTGCTGGCCCAGGCCGGTGCCGGCGAGGAGGTCCTCACGGTGGAGTTCGACCCGGGGAAGGTCGCGACGACCCGGGAGCAGTTCCCGGCCCTGAAGGACCGGATGCTGGGCCTCCAGCCTCCTCGCCGGACCTGAGGACGCGGCCCCGAGCACGGGCTCCCGGGCGGCTCAGTCCTCCCGCTCCTTCTCCGCCAGGTGGATCACACACACGGCCACCGCGATCAGCAGCGCCGGATCCGCGTCCTCGCGGACGACGACCACGCCGTAGGTGTCCCGTACGGTCAGCCACCGCCGGGAGATCACCGCCAGCAGTTCCCCGTCGTACTCGACGGCGAACTCCCGGTCGAGGATCTTGCCGCTGACGTCCAGTTCGTTGCCGTCGGCCAGGGACACGCGGTAGTGGTTGCGCAGCAGGGACAGCCGTTTCCTGCGGATCGTCGCCAGCGGCTCCCCGCTGCGCTGGAGCACCATCGTGTCGCGCAGGGCGAGCATCTTCTGGTGGATGTCGACGAGGACACGCCCCTGGGTGTCCTTCAGCTCCCAGGTGTCCCGCAGCCGCAGCGCCTTGCCGTCGACGAGGAACACCTTGCTGCCGTTCTCGTCCTCGATCCAGTAGTCGTCACCGAAGCCGAGGAGCCGGTCGTACACGAGGAATCTCATGAGACCAGGGCTTCCCCGCAGCCGGCTCCGAAACGCCGCCGATAGGCCGACGGGCTGAGGCCGGTCGCGCGTCGCAGCCGGGCCCGCAGGTTGGCGGCCGTACCGAGCCCGCTCCTGGCCGCCACCACGTCCAGCCGTTCCTCGCCCCGCTCGATCAGCCGGCAGGCGAGGGCCACACGCTCCCCGGTGAGCCATGCCAGCGGGGTCGTCCCGAGCTGGGCGCGGAAGCGGCGGTGCAGCGTGGCGGGACTGACCCGCACGCGTGCGGCCAGATCCGCCACCGTCAGCGGCTCGCCCAGACGCTCCTGCGCCCACGCCAGCAGGGGCCCCAGGGACTCGTCCCGCACCTCGGGCACCGGCCGCTCCACGAACTGGCGCTGCCCGCCGTCCCGGTGCGCGGCGAACACCAGCCGCCGGGACACGTGGTTGGCGATCTCCGCGCCGTGATCACGCCGCCAGATGTACAACCCGAGGTCGAGCGCGGCCGCGCTGCCCGCGGCGGTGAGGAGGTCGCCCTCGTCGACGAACAGCACGTCCGACTCCAGCAGTACCCCGGGGTGCAGCCGCCGGAAGGAGTCCGCCCAGCGCCAGTGGGTCGCAGCCCGCCGCCCGTCCAGCAGTCCGGCCTCGGCGAGGGCGAAGGTGCCGGTGCAGAAGCTGATGACCCGGGCGCCACGCGAGTGTGCGCGCCGGATGGCGTCGAGGACGTCGGGCCCGCGCGGCACGACGTTGTCCGGCCGGCCCGGCACGACCAGCGTGTCCGCCTCCGCCACGGCGTCCAGGCCCCGGACGCCGGTGAGGGTGAAGAAGCCGTGGTTCATCCGGATCTCCGGGGCGGGCGCGCACAGCGTCACCTCGTACAGCGGCCCCGGCAGCCCCAGTTCGGGCCGCGGCAGCCCGAACAGTTCGGTGGCCACCCCGACCTCGAAGGGGTTGGTGCCCTCGTCGACGATCACGGCGACCCGGTGCGGGCGCTGCGAGGATTCTTGCGGCATGTGCGATTCCTAGCACTCCCACGACGTCCACGGCACCCCGCAGGATCGCCTCATGACCCAGGAACCCGTTTCCCTGACCCGCGCCCTGGCTTCCTTCTCCGACCGGTGGAGCCCCCGCATCGTCACCGCCGTCAACGACTACGACGTCCGTATCGCGAAGGTCGAGGGTGAGCACGTCTGGCACGTCCACGACCACACCGACGAGTTCTTCCTCGTCCTCGACGGCGAACTCCACATCGGTCTGCGCGAGCCAGCGGGCGAACGCACGGTGGTGCTCCGCGGGGGCAGCGTCTTCACGGTCCCGCGCGGCACCGAACACAAGCCGTACGCCCCGGTGCCGACCGCGATCCTCATGTTCGAGCCGACGGGCACCCTGACGGTCGGCGACCGACACGACGACGTCCCGGACCACGTGGATGCCACGACGGGGCACGCGTTGGGCTGAGCGAAGGCCTCCTGGAGCTTTGCTCCAGGAGGCAGCCCGGGCCGCGAATCCCCTCCCTCGAGGGCGGGAGGATTCAGACCCCGTATCCGTCGCTGTAGCCGTCGCGGCGGTGGTGGTGTGCCGCCGGGTCTTCGACGACCTGCGTCGTGGGGGGCACCACCACGCGCCGGCGCCTGGCGATGCTGCTGAACGTGGTGACGCCGATCAGTCCGACGATCATCAGGATGATGCCGACCAGGTCGAGGTTGACCCCCTGCATGTCCCAGTCGGTCGCGAACGTGAGGATGGCTCCCACGGCGATGAGGATGATGCATCCGCCGAGGCCCATGTGTGTCGCCTCCCTGTACGGTCCGGTCGTTCCGGTCCCGGAACACCGGGTACCCCGGAGGCGAACACCCATGCGGTGACGGCCCGTTCTACCTCTCGAGGAACGCCGTCAGCGCGTTGGCGAGCAGGAACGGGTCGTCGGCGCCGCACAGTTCGCGTGCGCTGTGCATCGACAGGATGGCCACGCCGATGTCGACGGTCCTGATGCCGTGCCGGGCGGCGGTGATCGGGCCGATCGTGGTGCCGCAGGGCATGGAGTTGTTGGAGACGAAGGACTGGAAGGGCACGTCGGCCGCCTCGCAGGCCGCCGTGAACTCCGCGCGGCCCGAACCGTCCGTGGCGTAGCGGTTGTTGACGTTGACCTTGAGGATCGGGCCGCCGTTGACGCGCGGGTGGTGCGTCGGGTCGTGCCGCTCGGCGTAGTTGGGGTGGACGGCGTGGCCCGTGTCGGAGGACAGGCAGACCGTGCCGGCGAAGGCGCGGGCCCGGTCCTCGTAGGAGCCGCCGCGGGCGTAGACCGAGCGCTCCAGCACGTTGCCGAGCAGCGGTCCGTCCGCGCCGGTGTCCGACTGGGAGCCGTTCTCCTCGTGGTCGAACGCGGCCAGGACCGGGATCGACGCCGGTTCGGACGCTCCCGATGCCACGGCCGCGAGGGCGGCGGTGCCGGCGTGCACCGACAGCAGGTTGTCCATGCGCGGCCCGGCCAGCAGTTCGCGGTCGCGCCCCAGGTAGGCGGGCGGTTCCACCGAGTGGGTCATGAGGTCCCAGCCGGTGACCTCGCCCGCCGGGATGCCGGCTGTCTCCTCCAGGAAGGCGATCAGGTCGCCGTCGCGGACGTCGCGGCCGAGGCCCCACACCGGCTGCATGTGCCGCTGCTTGTCGAGCTTGAGGCCGTCGGCCGTCACCGAGCGGTCCAGGTGGATGGCGAGCTGCGGGACGCGCAGCAGCGGCCGGTCCACGTCGATCAGGCGCGTCGAGCCGTCGCGCAGGGTCAGCCGGCCCGCGAGGCCGAGGTCGCGGTCCAGCCAGGAGTTGAGCAGCGGTCCGCCGTAGATCTCCACGGCCACCTGGCGCCAGCCGTGCGCCCCGCTGTCGGGGAGCGGCTTGACGCGCAGGTTGGGGGAGTCGGTGTGGGCGCCGACGATCCGGAACGGTGTGTGGGGTGCGGCGCCCTCCGGCACGTACCAGGCGACGATCGCGCCGCCGCGCAGCACGTACTTGCCGCCGCTCGTCCCGTCCCACGCGGCCGTCTCGGCGACCTGCCGGAAGCCCGCCTTCTCCAGCCGTTCGGCGGCGGTGGCCACGGCGTGGTACGGCGAGGGGCTCGCCGCCAGGAAGGTCATGAGGTCGTCGGTGTGGCCGCGGTCGAAGCGGGCTGGTTCGGTCATGGGTTCACCTTAACGACGGACGAGGGCCCGTTCCCCTGGAAGGGAACGGGCCCTCGTACCGAGGACGTGAGGGTTCTAGAACGCGGCCTCGTCCAGCTCCATCAGGTCCAGCTCGACGCCCTCGGCGACCTTGCGGGCCAGGGTGACGCCCGGCAGGACGTTGGCGGCGAAGAACTTCGCGGCGGCGATCTTGCCGGTGTAGAAGGCCTTGTCCTTGGCGGAGGCCGTCTGAAGCTTCTCGGCGGCGACCGAGGCGCCCTTGAGCAGCAGGTAGCCGACGACGACGTCACCGGAGGCCATCAGCAGGCGGGTGGTGTTGAGCCCGACCTTGTAGATGTTCTTGACGTCCTGCTCGGTGGCCGCGAGGTCGGTCAGCATCAGGCCGACGATGGCCTCCAGCTCGACGGCGGCCTTGGCGAGGTGCTCGCGGGCGCCGGCCAGCTCCTCGCCGCCCGTGCCGAGCGCCAGGAACTTCTTGATGTCCTCGGCGAGGGAGTTCAGCGCGGCGCCCTGGTTGCGGACGATCTTCCGGAAGAAGAAGTCCTGGCCCTGGATCGCCGTGGTGCCCTCGTAGAGGGTGTCGATCTTGGAGTCCCGGATGTACTGCTCGATCGGGTACTCCTGGAGGAACCCGGAGCCGCCGAAGGTCTGCAGCGACTGGGCGAGCTGCTCGTAGCCCTTCTCGGAGCCGTAGCCCTTCACGATGGGCAGCAGCAGGTCGTTGAGGGCCTCCAGGGTGGAGGTGTCCTCGCCGGCGGCTTCCTTGATCTGGATCTCGTCCTGGATCGCGGCGGTGTGCAGCACCAGGGCGCGCATGCCCTCCGCGTACGCCTTCTGCGTCATGAGCGAGCGGCGCACGTCCGGGTGGTGGGTGACGGTGACCTTGGGCGCCGTCTTGTCCATGAAGTTCGCCAGGTCGGGACCCTGGACGCGCTCCTTGGCGTACTCCAGCGCGTTCAGGTAGCCCGTGGAGAGCGTGGAGATCGCCTTCGTGCCGACCATCATGCGGGCGAACTCGATGATGCGGAACATCTGGCGGATGCCGTCGTGCTTGTCGCCGATCAGCCAGCCCTTGGCGGGGTGCTGGTCGCCGAAGGTCATCTCGCAGGTGTTGGAGGCCTTCAGGCCCATCTTGTGCTCGACGTTCGTGGCGTAGACGCCGTTGCGCTCGCCCAGCTCGCCGGTCTCGAAGTCGAAGAGGTACTTCGGGACGAGGAACAGGGACAGGCCCTTGGTGCCGGGACCGGCGCCCTCGGGGCGGGCGAGGACGTAGTGGAGGATGTTCTCCGACATGTCGTGCTCACCGGAGGTGATGAAGCGCTTCACGCCCTCGATGTGCCAGGAGCCGTCCTCCTGCTGCACGGCCTTGGTGCGGCCGGCGCCCACGTCGGAGCCCGCGTCGGGCTCGGTGAGCACCATCGTGGAGCCCCACTGCTTCTCCACGGCGACCTTGGCTATGTGCTTCTGGACCTCGTTGCCCTCCTCGAAGAGGATGCCGGCGAAGGCGGGGCCCGAGGAGTACATCCACACGGCCGGGTTGGCGCCCAGGATCAACTCGGCGTACGCCCAGATCAGGGAGCGGGGCGAGGTGGTGCCGCCGATCTCCTCGGGCAGGCCCAGGCGCCAGTACTCGGAGTCCATGAAGGCCTGGTAGCTCTTCTTGAAGGACGCGGGGACCGGCGCGGTGTTGGTCTCCGGGTCGAAGACCGGCGGGTTGCGGTCGGCGTCGATGAAGGACTCCGCCAGCTCGTTCTCCGAGAGCCGGGTGAGCTCCTCCAGGATGCTCTTCGCGGTCTCGACGTCCATCTCCCCGAACGGGCCGGTGCCGTACACCTTGTCGCGCCCGAGTACTTCGAAGAGGTTGAACTCGATGTCGCGGAGATTCGACTTGTAGTGCCCCATGGTGACGGCTCCCGGCTCCGTAGAGAGATCGGCGAGGCACTGAATCCTCGCGCTAGTTCACGTACCAACAAGTAGCTACGATGATGCTACCCGCCAGTAATAAGACGCAACCCCATCCTGGCATCTGTGACAGGTCACACCGGAACGGTCAGTGTCGCGGTGTAGCCGTCCCCGGTGCTGCCCCTCGTCGTCGCCAGCTGCCGGTCGTAACCGTCGCTGAAGATGCCGTCGCTCTCAAGGGAGAGACCGCTCAGATTCCGCACACTGGCGCCGTAGCCGTCCGTGGCGTACACCGCGTCGCAGACGTCCTCGGGGAAGGCGAGCTGCGAGGTGTTCGTGATCGACGTGACCGCGGTGGCGTCGGCCAGGCTGCCGTAGACCTCGAAGTGGACGTGCGGCCAGCGGCCCGGGTAGCAGCCGGGGAAGACGCTCCGGAAGGTGACCCGCCCCTGGTCGTCCGTCTCCTGTACGCCCCGCAGGTAGTTCTCGTCGGTGACGCCCTCGGAGTACAGGGAGTAGGCGCCGTCCCGGTCGCACTGCCAGAGGTAGACGGCGGCGCCCTTCTTCGGCGCGCCGCAGCCGGAGTCCGCGTCCACCACCGTGAGCGTGATCGTCAGGGGAATCCCCTCGGCCGTGCCGCCCGCGGAGTCGCCGAAGCTCCGGGTGATGTCGCTGCGGACGACCCCGCTGTCCCTCGGGACGTTCACGCCGTTCGAGCCGTCGCCGGGGAAGGGCCCGGCCGTCTCCTCGGGGATCTCCGCGCACGCCGCGGACGAGGAAGGGGAAGGGGAAGGTGAAGGGGACGCCGGGGTCTTCTCCTCCGACGTGCAGCCCACCAGCGGGACCAGGCTCGCCCCCGCCATCAGCCGGATCATCCGGCGGCGGGCGAGGACGGGGAGATCGTGGCAGAGGCCTCCGCCGTGCTCGTGCGGGCCCTCGTCATGGCGTCCGTTCATGACACGACGCTACGAGCGACGACCGTGGCGATCCACAGAGCGGGCGCTGTCAACTCGCTGTCGGTTTGCCGGGAGGGCCGTACCGGCCCGCCGGCCCATCCGCTCTCGGTACGCTTGCGCTCATGTACGGCTACGACCAGACAGCGGGCCCGCAAGGGCAGTACGCCCCTCCGCAGCAGCCGATGTCCGGCGGGTACGGGCAGCAGCCGCCGCTGTACCCCGAGCCGTCCCCGCCCTCCCTGACGGACGCGGTGCGCGCCTTCACCACCGGGCAGATGGCCGCCGAGGACTTCCAGCAGGTCTTCGCGACGTCGAAGGTGTACTGCCCGCGCGGCGACAACCCCGGCTTCCTCGCGCTGCACAACACGCAGCAGCCGGTGATCCCCATGTTCAGCACGCTCAAGGAGCTGCGCCGGTACGCGGGCAAGGAGTCCAAGTACTTCGTGATCACCGGTGCCGAGGTGCTGGACCTGCTGCCGACCGGCTACGGCTTCGTCCTCGACATGGAGGGCGAGCACCGCATGGTGTTCGACGCGAAGGCCGTGGAGCAGATGGTCGAGTTCGCGATGCGCCGGATGTATGGCTAGACGCCCTTGCCGGACGGCGGCTGAGGCCCGCGTCCCTCCCTATGTCGTCGTCGGGGCTCAGGTGGGCGAGCCCCGCCTGCCCCAGCGCCAGGGTCGGCCAGGGATGCCGTAGCGCCGTCGTGCGGAAGGATCCGGCCGCCGCGGTGACGGCCGCGCGCCAGTCGGGGCCGCCGGCCGGCGGGACGTGGATCTCGGCGGCGTCCACCGCGAGCTCCATCAGCTCGTCCTTCGTCGCCACATGCCGGACACCCGAGGGCCGTCACCCCGCTGCGGGGTGACGGCCTTTCGCCGTGCCGGTCTCCCGTGGTTCGCTGCGCCGTCCCCCGGGTCGGGAATGCCCTCCCGGTTTTCTCTGTTCGGGGTAGCAGGAAGTTCAACGCTCAACTAAACTGGGCGTACACGAGGAGGAACCGACATGCCTGCAGTGACCGTCGAGAACCCGTTGACGCTGCCCCGCGTGACCGCGCCTGCCGATGCCGTGGCACGTCCCGTGCTCGTCGTCACCACCGCTCCGAGCGGTTTCGAGGGCGAGGGCTTCCCGGTGCGCCGGGCGTTCGCGGGGATCAACTACCGCCACCTCGACCCGTTCATCATGATGGACCAGATGGGCGAGGTGGAGTACGCGCCGGGCGAGCCCAAGGGCACGCCGTGGCACCCGCACCGTGGTTTCGAGACCGTCACGTACATCATCGACGGCATCTTCGACCATCAGGACTCCAACGGCGGTGGCGGCACCATCACCGACGGGGACACCCAGTGGATGACCGCGGGCTCGGGTCTGCTGCACATCGAGGCCCCACCCGAGCATCTCGTCGTGTCCGGCGGGCTCTTCCACGGCCTCCAGCTGTGGGTGAACCTCCCGGCCAAGGACAAGATGATGGCCCCGCGCTACCAGGACATCCGCGGCGGTTCGGTCCAGCTGCTCAGCACCCCCGACGGCGGCGCGCTGCTGCGGGTCATCGCCGGTGAGCTGGACGGGCACGCGGGCCCCGGCATCACGCACACCCCGATCACGATGGTCCACGCGACCCTCGCGCCGGGTGCCGAGCTCACGCTGCCGTGGCGGGAGGACTTCAACGGGCTGGCGTACGTCCTGGCCGGCCGTGGCTCGGTCGGTGCGGAACGGCGTCCGATCCACATGGGCCAGACGGCCGTGTTCGGTGCGGGCTCCTCGCTGACCGTCCGCGCGGACGAGAAGCAGGACTCCCCCACGCCGGACCTCGAGGTCGTCCTGCTCGGCGGGCAGCCGATCCGTGAGCCGATGGCCCACTACGGACCGTTCGTCATGAACACCAAGGACGAGCTCATGCAGGCCTTCGAGGACTTCCAGAAGGGCCGCCTGGGCACGGTTCCGGCAGTGCACGGCATGACCGCGAGCGGTCCGCAGGACTGACGCGCGTCACTGCGCCTCGGAGCTGTCCCAGAGGGTGACGTCCATGGTGACGGACGACAGGCCATTGCTGTCCTTCTGCCAGCCGAGGACAGTGATGGCGGCCACCCGGTTCTCGTCGGTGAGCACACACGCGGTGAGCCCCTTGCCGATGTTCTTCTGATCGATGGTGAAGCCGAAGTCGGTGGCCGCGGCGCAGCTCTCGGCGGTCGCCGGACCCTCCACGGTGGCGAGGTCGCCGCTGTCGCCGCCGAGGGTCCAGCCGCGGCCGTTCGACGGCATCGTGAAGGTGATGTCGGAGATTTGGTTGGTGAAGTCCAGATCGACGTTGGACGCGGACCGCAGCACCACCTTGCGGTGCTCCCGCACCACCGCCGCTCCCGCCCCGCCGTCGGCCGCCGAAGTCGCGCCGCCGGGCGGTGAAGCGGGCGGGCCGGAGGTGGCCGGCGCCGGATCTGTCGTGCTGCCCGTGGTCGCGGCCGTCGTGTTCGTGTCCGACGTCGCGCCGGCGCCGGACGTCACGCTCGTACCCGGCCCGGCCCCCGTGCCGCCGGCGTTGCCCTGGCCGTCGAGCAGCTGATGAGCGACCACGCCTCCCGCGGCCACCAGGGCGAGCGCCACCACGGCGGTGGCAGGGCCCTTGTACGAGAGGCGACCCAGTTCGACGTGGGTGGAGGGGTCGCGTTGGCCGGCGCCCTCGTACGACACCGAGAACGAGGACCTCTTGTCCCGGTCCTCCCGGGATGCGGACTTGCCCATGCGACTTCCTTGCCTGCGGTCGGAATCGGCCAGGGCACTCATCGTGCAGGCGGTGTGGGGGACGTCGTCGTCACTCACCCGGCGGTCACACGAAGGGGTGGATTGACGTCAGTCTGTTGACGCCGGTGTTGTGGTGGCGCCCCAGGCCGGTGTGGCGGTGCGACCGCCACGGCGCCCAGAACCCGTCACGGCGACCAGGTTCCGCCGCCCGAGCCATCCACGGATTCGTAGAGCTCGAACCAGATGCTCTTGCCCTCGCCCCGCGGCTCCACCCCCCAGGCGTGCGCGAGGAGTTCGATCAGGACCAGGCCGCGGCCGGAGGACGCCAGCTCCCCGGGGCTGCGCTTGTGCGGCAGGTCGTCGCCGGCGTCCGCGACCTCGATGCGCAGCCGCCGCTCACCCACCCCGCCGGTGATCTCGGCGACCAGCAGCGCGTCGGAGTCGGTGTGCACGAGGACGTTCGTCAGCAGCTCGGACAGCAGCAGTACCGCCGAGTCGACCTGGTCCGGCGAGGCCCAGTCGTGCAGCAGCTCGCGCATCTGCTGCCGGGCGGCCGCGACCCGCTCGGGCTCGGCCTGCGCGACGGTCAGCACCGAGCGGCGCACCGGGGGCCGGACGACCATCGAGTCACCGCAGCCGCAGCCGTCACCGTCCCGGCTCAGCAGCAGCATCGCGATGTCGTCCTCACGCCGGTCCGCCAAGGGGCCGGTGGTGTGGTGCGAGGACGGCCCGAGCACGGCCTGGACCAGGGTGTCGGCGAGTTCCTCCAGATCACCCTTGTGGTCCTCCAGGATCACCCGCAGCCTCCGCCAGCCGGTGTCCAGGTCGTGGCCGCCGGTCTCGATCAGGCCGTCCGTGCAGATCAGCATCGTCTCGCCGGGTTCCAGGACGAGCCGGGTCGTGGGGTAGTCGGCGTCCGGGTCGATGCCCAGCGGCAGACCGCCCGACGTCGGCCGGGACAGCACCGTGCCGTCGGCCAGCCGGATCGCCGGGTCCGGGTGCCCGGCACGGGCGATGTCCAGCACACCCGTCGCCGGGTCGACCTCGACGTACACACAGGTCGCGAAGCGCGGGTCCGCCGGGTCCTCGTCGCTGATGCCGTGCAGGAAGCGGGAGGCGCGCGAGAGCACCGCGTCCGGGCGGTGCCCCTCCGAGGCGTAGGCCCGCAGGGCGATCCGCAGCTGGCCCATCAGCCCTGCCGCCCGCACGTCATGGCCCTGCACGTCACCGATGACCAGCGCGAAGCGCCCGCTGGGCAGGGGGATCACGTCGTACCAGTCGCCGCCGACCTGGAGTCCGCCGCCGGTGGGGACGTAGCGGGCGGCGACGCTCATGCCCGGGATGCGCTGCGGGCCGAGCCTCGGCAGCATCGTGCGCTGGAGCCCGTCGGTCAGTGCCCGCTCGCTCTCGGCCACCCCCGCCCGGGCCAGGGCCTGCGCCAGCATCCGCGCCACCGTCGCCAGCACGGACCGCTCGTCCGGGGTGAACGCCACCGGGTAGGTGAACGCCGCCATCCACGCGCCCATCGTGCGCCCGGCCACGGTCAGCGGCAGGAACGCCCAGGAGCGGCGGCCGAAGCGCTCGGCGAGCGGCCAGGTCAGCGGATAGCGGGCCTTGTACTGCTCGGCGGAGGACAGATACACGGCCCGGCCGGTCCGCACCACCTCGGCGGCCGGGTAGTCCGTGTCCAGCGGCATCTCCGAGAAGGGGCTCTCGGTGCCCCGCTGCTGCCCGTGGTGGCCGATGATCGTCAGGCGGTCGCCCGAGACCCCGAACACCGCCAGGCCGTCCGGTGAGAACCCGGGCATCGACAGATTGGCCGTGACCCGCAGGACCTCCTGGGTGGAGCGCGCCTCGGCCAGCGCCCGGCCCGCGTCCAGCAGGAACGCCTCCCGCGAGCGCCGCCAGTCCCCGGTGACCGCGCTGCGCCCGGCCGGGGTGCCCGGCGTCGGCTCGGTGACCTCCTGGAGCGTGCCGATCAGCCGGTACGCCTTTCGGGCCCGGTCGAAGGACGGCTTGGAGCGGCTGCGGACGACCCGGACGACCCGGCCCTGCCCGTCCATGATCCGGATCCGGACCTCGGCGAGGGTGCCCTCGGCCACGGCCAGCTGGATCACGCCGGTGATCTCGTTCCAGTCGACCGGGTGCAGCCGGGCCCGGGCCTGGGCCTCCGTCAGGCTGACCTGCTCGGCGGGCAGCCCGAGCAACCGGGCTGCCTCGGCGTCGACCGTGACCAGCCCGGTGGCGGTGTCCCAGTGCCACAGGCCGGTCGCGAGGGCGGCGAGAGCCTCCCCCACGGCGGGCAGAGGCTCGCCAGTGCGCATTGCCCTACTTTAAGAAGACGCGATCGAACGCTGCCACCGATAGCGGACGGGTGCCCGAACCGCGACGAGAGTGTGCTCGGTCGATAACTGTGGAGAGCCGGTCTTCACCTGCCCGGTACGCTGGGGACCAGTTTCACGTGAAACACAGACCCCGATCAGCGAAGACTGGATGAACGACGATGCATCGGTACAGGTCCCACACCTGCGGCGAGCTCCGCTCCTCTGACGTCGGCAGCGACGTCCGGCTGAGTGGCTGGCTGCACAATCGGCGCGACCTGGGCGGCATCCTCTTCATCGATCTGCGCGATCACTACGGCATCACGCAGCTCGTGGCCCGTCCCGGCACCCCCGCCTACGAGGCCCTCGACAAGCTCTCCAAGGAGTCGACCGTCCGCGTCGACGGCAAGGTCGTCTCCCGGGGCGCCGAGAACATCAACCCCGAGCTGCCGACCGGTGAGGTCGAGGTCGAGGTGGGCGAGGTCGAGCTGCTCGGCGCCGCCCAGCCGCTGCCCTTCACCATCAACGCCGAGGACGGCGTCAACGAGGAGCGGCGCCTGGAGTACCGCTTCCTGGACCTGCGCCGCGAGCGCATGCACCGCAACATCCTGCTGCGCACGTCGGTCATCTCGGCGATCCGCCACAAGATGACGGCGCTGGGCTTCAACGAGATGGCGACGCCGATCCTGTCCGCGACCTCCCCCGAGGGCGCCCGCGACTTCGTCGTCCCGTCCCGCCTGAACCCGGGCAAGTTCTACGCCCTTCCCCAGGCGCCCCAGCAGTTCAAGCAGCTGCTGATGATCTCCGGCTTCGACCGCTACTTCCAGATCGCGCCCTGCTTCCGCGACGAGGACGCGCGTGCCGACCGCTCGCCGGGCGAGTTCTACCAGCTCGACATCGAGATGAGCTTCGTCGAGCAGGAGGACGTGTTCCAGCCCGTCGAGAAGCTCATGACCGAGCTGTTCGAGGAGTTCGGCAAGGGCCGCCACGTCACCTCGCCGTTCCCGCGGATCCCGTTCCGCGAGGCGATGCTGAAGTACGGCTCCGACAAGCCCGACCTGCGCGCCCAGCTCGAACTCGTCGACATCACCGACATCTTCGAGGGCTCGGAGTTCAAGGCGTTCGCCGGCAAGCACGTACGGGCCCTGCCCGTGCCGGACGTCTCCGGCCAGCCCCGCAAGTTCTTCGACCAGCTCGGCGACTACGCCGTGTCGCAGGGCGCCAAGGGCCTGGCCTGGGTCCGGGTCGGCGAGGACGGCTCGCTGTCCGGCCCGATCGCGAAGTTCCTCACCGAGGAGAACGTCGCCGAGCTGACCAAGCGCCTGTCGCTCGCGGCCGGCCACGCGGTCTTCTTCGGCGCGGGCGAGTTCGACGAGGTCTCCAAGATCATGGGCGCGGTGCGGGTGGAAGCCGCCAAGCGTGCCGGGCACTTCGAGGAGAACGTCTTCCGGTTCTGCTGGATCGTCGACTTCCCGATGTACGAGAAGGACGAGGAGACCGGCGCGATCGACTTCTCGCACAACCCGTTCTCCATGCCGCAGGGCGGTCTGGAGGCCCTGGAGACCCAGGACCCGCTGGACATCCTCGGCTGGCAGTACGACATCGTGTGCAACGGCGTCGAGCTGTCCTCCGGCGCGATCCGGAACCACGAGCCGGAGATCATGCTCAAGGCCTTCGAGATCGCCGGGTACGACCGCGAGACCGTCGAGGAGAAGTTCGCCGGCATGCTGCGCGCCTTCCGTTTCGGCGCCCCGCCGCACGGCGGCATCGCCCCGGGCGTCGACCGCATCGTCATGCTGCTCGCCGACGAGCCCAACATCCGCGAGACCATCGCCTTCCCGCTCAACGGCAACGCCCAGGACCTGATGATGGGTGCGCCGACGGAGCTGGAGGAGGCGCGGCTGAAGGAGCTGCACCTGTCGGTGCGCAAGCCGCAGCCGAAGTAGGACCTTCCGCTCGTGGAGTGGCTCGGAACCGGCATCGGTTCCGGGCCACTTTCGTACCCAGGGCTTTTAGACGAGGCGTCCGTGCTGGCCACGGCCGAGGTCGAGCCGTACTCCACCAACACCGCCACCCGCACCACCCTCGACGAGGACACCATCTACCCGGGCAACGGCCGCGGGCTGATGGGGTGGCGTGGCTACGGGGCAGCCGGTCGTGGGGGAGGCCCGTTGACCCGAGCCGACTCAGGCATGAGGCCCGCTCCTTGTGAAAGGGCGGGCCCTTGCCTTTGCCGCTCGATCACACGTCGGCGAACAGGTCCTCTGCCGTGGTGGCCGTCAGGGAGCGGTCGAACCAGAGGGTGAGGCTGTCGAGGTCGGTGCAGGTGGTGATGCGGTCGCGGGTGTCCTGGGGGATGTCGATGCCGCGCTTCTCCAGGACGCTCAGGATGGACTCGGCCTTGCCCTCCGCCTTGCCCTCCAGGTACGTCTCCTCGAAGAGGGTTCCCCTGCCCGGGAAGTAAGTGGCGACCATCTTCTCCAGCTCTCTCCATGTCTCCCGAACCGGAGTGTTCTCCAGTCCGACTTCCAGCCATTCGCACCAGTACTTTGCTGTTGCCTTGTCGAACGACCGCATCCCGCGGGCCAGCAATTCCAGTATGGCGGCGGCGTTTGCGCTTTCGCAGGCAGCGGGCGGGTGAGCGGACCGCTAGCCGTCTTGCGTCGTTGCTGGCCGCTTAGGCCACCGCAAGGGGCTCAGCGCTGCCGGCCCGTGCCGTCTTCGTAACGTGGCAGGTTCTCGGTGGGGATCGTCCAGTCGGCGATGGTGACGTCCTCGCCGTAGACGAAGTCCTTGCGGGTGGCGTAGCGGGGGCCGTCCGGGGTGGCATGGATGTCGGTGAGGACGGTGCCGGTGCCGGTGCGGGGGTCGAAGATCGCGTAGACGGGTACGCCCATGAGGGGGTAGTCGCGCATCTTGGTGACCCAGTCGTTGTCCGGGTTCGAGCGGGAGATGACCTCCACGGCGGCGACGAGCGACCGGGGGTCGAACGAGCCCTCCCCTTCCATGTCCGCCTCGGCGATCACCATCACGTCGGGGCGCCGCATGATGCCCTCGGGTTCGTCCTCCACGTCGGGCTCACCCGTGTGGGCCACGATCTCGTCCGGCATCACCTTTTCCAGGCGCTTCCGGACGCGCAGCACGGTGAGTTCGTGCGGCTTCATGGGCGACATCATGTCGAGGACGATCCCTTCCTTGGTGATCTCGAACTTGCCGGGGAGGTTGTCGTCCGCCGACTGAACGAAATCCCGCATGACCCGGTACAGGTGGGAGGCGCCCTGCCGCGCGTTCTCCGGGGCGATGGTCATGGCGCTCGCTCCTCGTCGTCTGTGCCCAGGGGCAAGGATCGTCACGTTCATGCTAGGCGGCCTCCGGGGGGATCGGGTCGGCACGTGCGGCAGCGGCCGGGGGCGGGGCCGCGGAAGGCGTGGTCGCAGCCGTCGCAGTTCTGGAGGGGGTGGCGGACGGCCGGTGGCGCCTCGGGCGTGCGGAACGGCGGCAGGGGCGGCAGTTGGGCCGTGAGGCGGTGGGCCAGGAGGGCGGCCGGGCGGCGCAGGGGTTCTGGTGGCAGGTCGCTGGTCAGGGCGTGGCGTACGGCGGTGGGGGTGAGGTCGCGTTCCAGCCAGGCGGCGACACCGGGGGCGAGGTGCTCGGCGTCGGTGGCGGAGAGGAGCAGGCGGGGGTCCGCGCGGCGGAGGCCGACGAGGACCTCGATGGCCGTCCGGAGGAGGGCGGGGGAGCTGTACACCGGCCGGGGCACGGCGGGGAGGGCCCGTGGGCGTGCGGGTTTCCGCTGAGGGGCGGTGGCCGTCCGGGGCGCCGGGGGCTCGGGCGGTGCCGCTTCGGGCGTGGCGTGGTCGCGTCGGCGGCCTGGCTGGTTGCAGGAGACGGTGCGGGTGACGATGCGGCCGGTCGGCGTGCGTTCGCGGGTGCGGCTCAGGTAGCCGTGGGTCTCCAGCTCGCGCAGAGCGGCGGCGATCCGGGTCGGGCCCTCGGGGAAGCGGGCGGCGAGGGACTTGATGTCGATGCCCGCGCCGGTGGGCAGCGACTGGATGTGGCAGGCCAGTCCGATGGCGAGGAGCGACAGGTCCGGGTGTTGTGTGAGGTGGTTGCCGATCACCGTGAAGCGGGTGGTGTGGCGGGTGTTGTCGTGGATGACGCCGCCGGATGAACTGCTCGGTCGGCGAGCGGAGGAAATGACGGCAACTCCTGCGTTGAGCTTGCCGTTACCCCCGGCGCCGTGCATGTTCGCGACTCCAAGAACGTCGAAGGCCCCCGGCTCGCCATCACGCCCGGCGCCTGGGCGGACTTCTTGCCCTACCTCGCCACGAACTGAGTCAGGATCGCCTGGACCTCGTAGATGTCGACGCCCTTGGTGAAGGTCTTCTCGATGGGGGTCGGGGTGCCGGAGATCCAGATCTTCAGCTCGGCGTCCAGGTCGAACGTGC
Organism: Streptomyces sp. NPDC093598; assembly: GCF_044764825.1. NCBI lineage: Bacteria > Bacillati > Actinomycetota > Actinomycetes > Kitasatosporales > Streptomycetaceae > Streptomyces > Streptomyces sp. NPDC093598. The sequence goes on from NZ_JBIWIV010000003.1 coordinate 336,291, forward strand.
CGGCCGTTTCCACCGCGAAGTGGGTGATGCTGCGGTAGGGGACGGAGTGGTATTCGACCTTCTTGCCGGTGATGCCCTGCTTGTCGATCAGGATCAGGCGGCGGTCGGTGAAGAGGATGGTGTCGCGGATCAGCAGGAACGCGGCGTGGACCTGCTCGCCGTGGCCGAGGAGGCGGGCGTAGTCCTGCTGGGCCGACTGCGGGTTCACCGTGTGTGCGTTGCCGAAGAGTGCCATGTGTTCCCCCTGGTCGAGTCGGGGCGGCCTTCGTGGCCGTCCTGAGGGGATCTTCGCAAAGCACGGGGCCCGGGAGAAGGCTCTCGTTCTCCCGGGCCCCGTGCTGTAGCGAGCGCGTTACGCCCGTTACGCGGCCGGTTCGCCGCCGAAGCGCTCCTTGTACGACTCCAGGTCCTCGTCCGTGAGCTTGGCGAACAGGACCGGCGGGATCGTGAAGGGGGTGCCGGCGGGGACGGCGGTGAGGGAGCGTGCCTCGTCCGCGGTGACCCAGAGCGCGGTGTCGTCCTTCAGGGAGAACGCCTCGCGCATCTTCTTCGCCGAGGTCGGGATGAACGGCTCGGAGACCACGGCGTAGAGGTGGATCAGGTTCATCGCCGTCCGGAGGGTCAGCGCGGCGCCCTCCGGGTTGGTCTTGATCTCCAGCCAGGGGGCCTTCTCCTCCAGGTAGGAGTTGCCCGCCGACCACAGGGCGCGCAGCGCGGCCGCCGCCTTGCGGAACTGGATGGCCTCCATCTGCGACTCGTACTCCGCGAGCAGACGGGCGATCTCCTCGCCCAGCTTCGCCTCCGCCTCGCCGGGCTCGGCGCCCGCCGGGACCTCTTCACCGAAGCGCTTCTTGGAGAAGGACAGGACGCGGTTGACGAAGTTGCCGAGGGTGTCGGCCAGGTCCTTGTTCACCGTGGCGGTGAAGTGCTCCCAGGTGAAGGACGAGTCGTCCGACTCCGGGGCGTTCGCCATCATGAAGTAGCGCCAGTAGTCGGCCGGCAGGATGTCGAGGGCGTCGTGCGTGAAGACGCCCCGGCGCTGCGAGGTCGAGAACTTGCCGCCGTAGTAGTTCAGCCAGTTGAAGGCCTTGATGACGTCGACCTTCTTCCACGGGGCGCGGGTGCCCAGCAGGGTCGCCGGGAACATCACGCTGTGGAAGGGGACGTTGTCCTTGCCCATGAACTGCGTGTAGTGGACGTTCGCGTCCGACTCCCACCACCAGGAGCGCCAGTCGCGGTTCTCCGGGTCCTGGTCCGCCCACTCCTTCGTCGCGCCGATGTACTCGATCGGGGCGTCGAACCAGACGTAGAAGACCTTGCCCTCCGCGGCGAGGTCCGGCCAGGTGTCGGCCGGGACGGGGACGCCCCAGTCCAGGTCACGGGTGATCGCGCGGTCGTGCAGGCCCTCCGTGAGCCACTTGCGGGCGATGGAGGAGGCCAGCACCGGCCAGTTGTCGGCGCGCTCGTCGACCCACGCCTCCACCTCGCCGGCCAGCGCCGACTGGAGCAGGAACAGGTGCTTGGTCTCGCGGATCTCCAGGTCGCTGCTGCCGCTGATCGCCGAGCGGGCGTCGATCAGGTCGGTCGGGTCCAGGACCCGGGTGCAGTTCTCGCACTGGTCGCCGCGGGCCTTGTCGTAGCCGCAGTGCGGGCAGGTGCCGATGATGTAGCGGTCGGGCAGGAAGCGGCCGTCGGCGTTCGAGTACACCTGGCGGATCGCGCGCTCCTCGATGAACCCGTTCGCCTTCAGCTCGCGGGCGATCTCCTGCGTGATCTCGTGGTTCTGCGGGGAGGAGCTGCGGCCGAAGTAGTCGAAGGCCAGGTTGAAGCCGTCGTAGATGGCCTTCTGCTGGTGGTGCGCCTCGGTGCAGAACTCGTCCACGGGCACGCCCTGCTCCTTGGCGGCCAGCTCCGCGGGGGTGCCGTGCTCGTCCGTCGCGCAGATGTACAGGACCTCGTGGCCCCGCTGGCGCAGGTAGCGGGAGTAGACGTCCGCCGGGAGCATGGACCCCACCATGTTGCCCAGGTGCTTGATCCCGTTGATGTACGGAAGGGCGCTGGTGATGAGGTGTCGAGCCATCGCGGGCTGCTCCCAAGTCGCTACGTGGGGTGACGATCTCGTGGTCTCGGTCGTCTACGGAACCTTGAAATCGTAGCTGACACGGGTACGCCGCCCGCCTCCCCTTTTACGGGGTGGGAAGCGGGCGGCGTCGGGTGGGCCGGGATGGGGCCGGGGAGGGTTACGGGCGCCAGTTCGCCAGTACGCCCTCGTAGAGCTCCTTGTCCGTGAGCTCGCGGGGGGTTTCGCCGGCGAGGAAGTGGGAGGTGTTCGGGGTCTTGAGCTTGCGGAGGTAGTCGAAGGCCTTGTTCTCCGGGTCTCCGAAGGCGACGAAGGAGAAGAAGACGGCGGGGTGGGACTCGGCGGCGGCGGTGAGGGCCTGGGTGGCGGGGGTCTTCGCGTCCGGGGCGCCGTCGGTCTGGAAGATCACCAGGGCGGGGGTGCCGGGGGCTTCGGCCTTGTCGTGCCGGGCGAGGACCGCTTCGACCGCCGCGTGGTAGCTGGTGCGGCCCATGCGGCCGAGGCTCCCGTGCAGGTCGTCGATCTTGTTCTCGTGGTCGGTGAGGGTGATCTCGCCGGTGCCGTCGAGTTCGGTGGAGAAGAAGACGACCGGGACGGTTGCCTCGGGGTCGAGGTGGGCCGCGAGGGCGAGGGTCTGCTCGGCGAGAGCCTGGGCGGAGCCGTCCTTGTAGTACGGGCGCATGGAGGCGGAGCGGTCGAGGACGAGGTAGACCTTGGCCCGGGTGCCGGTGAGGTTGTTGGTCTCGAGGGTGGTGGTGGCGGCCTTGTAGGCGGTGGTGAGGCCGGGGGCGCGGGTCTTGACGCGGGTGAGGGGGAGGGCGGGTCCGGCCTCGGCTTCGCCTTCGGCCGTGCTGTTGTTCCCACCCGCACCCGCATCACCCGTGCTGCTTTCGTCGCCGGGTGCGGGTGGCCCCTGCGGGGCCGGGTCACCGTCGGCGGCCGCGGGTTCGGGGACGGCGTCGGCCTTGGCTTCAGGGGCCTTGGCTGTAGGGGCCTTGGCTTCAGGGGCCGCCGTCTTGGGCTTCGTCCCCGTGTCGGCCTCCGCCTCCGCCTCCGCCTTCGGCGCGGCCTTCCCCTTCGCCTTGGGCTCGGGCTTCGGCTTCGCATCGGCCGCGGGCTCGGCCTCGGCCTTGGGCTCGGGCTTCGCGTCGGCTGCGGGCTCGGGCTTCGCGTCCGCTGCGGGCTCGGGCTTCGCGTCGGCTGCGGGCTCGGGCTTCGCGTCCGCTGCGGGCTCGGGCTTCGCGTCGGCTGCGGGCTCGGCTTCGGCCTCCTTCGGCTCCGTTTCGGGCGTCGCCTCGGCCGCCGGCTCCGCCTCCGGCGTGGAGTGCGCCTTCGGGGTGGGGGCCTCCGCGGCTGCCGGTGCGTCCGCCTCGGCCGCAGCCTTCGCGTCTGTCGTCACCGCGGGCTCGGGCTGGGCCTCGTCCGCCGCGTCGGCCTCAGGCTTCTCCGCCGTAGCCTCGTCCGTCACCGCCGGCTCCGCGGCGACCGGCGTCTCCGCCGAAGTCGCCTCCGTCGCCTGCTCCGCTACCGGCGCCGCCGCAGCCTCCGGCTCCTCGGTGGCCGTGGGCTCCGCGACAACCGCCGCTTCCTCGTCAGCAGCCGCCTTCTCCCCAGCCGGCTCTTCAGCAACGGCCGACTCCTCGGCGGCGGCCGGTTCCTCGGCAACGGCCGGCTCCTGGGCAGCGGCCCGTTCCTCAGCAGCGGCCGGCTCCTGGGCAACGGCCGGTTCCTCGGCGGCGGCCGGTTCCTCGGCAACCGTCGGCTCCCCGGCGGCGGCCCGTTCCTCGACAACCGTCGGCTCCTCGGCAGGCGTCGAGTCCGCCGCAGCGTCCGGCTCGCCCTCCGTCGACCGTGCGGGCCTGGGGACCGTCACATTGTCGAAGGCCGCCGACACCAGGTCGTGTTCGTCGGAGGACGACGTCCGGGGTTCGGGGACGTTGGCCGTGGGTGTGGGCTTCGGTTCCGGGGAGGGGGACGGCACCTTCGGGTCGGCGGAGGCGGTCGCCTCCTGGGGCCGATCGGCAGGGGTGAGCGTTTCGCGGCTGGTCTGTTCCTCGGTCCCGCTGGTCTCACCGGCGGCCGTCGTCGTCCGCGCCGCACCCTCCGCCTCGGCGGTCCGTGACTTGCGTGACCGTCCGAACGCGTTCCGCAAGAGAGTGAGAATGCCCATGTGCGCGCAACCCTTCGCGTGAGTTGAAGCCCGTCAATCCCTGGCCAGGACGGACACGTAAGGTTAGCGGCCCTCCTGCGTGATCTTGGGCAGGGTCTGTTGTGCCTGGTCCACCCTGTCAAGGGGGACATCCGGCCTGCGCAGGTGTCGCCCTGCTGAATGACCGCAACCCCCGTACGGCTGCCACGGGTTCACTCGTTGTTCACCAGGGCGCCCGGCTACCGCACGTATGTGCCCCTACGGTCACGCTGACACCAAGGGCATCCATGGGGAGAGTAAAGTGCGCAAGCTGCTGCCGTTGATCGGAACGCCGTCCGGTTCGCACCCTGGCGGCCGGTCCGCCATGACCTGTCGTTTCCGGTGTGGTGACGCCTGCTTCCACGAGGTGCCCAACACCAGTTCCAACGAGTACGTCGGTGACGTGATCGCCGGTGCGCTCAGCCGCCGGTCGATGATGCGCGCGGCGGCCGTGGTGACCGTGGCCGCCGCCGGAGCGGGTGCCGCAGGTGTCGCCCACGGCCCGCAGGCCGCCGCCGCACCGGCCTCCGCTGCCGCCTCCGAGGCTGCCCGGCGCAAGAACAAGGGCGCGCGTGGGCTGCGGTTCGCGCCCGTCGCGCCCAACACCGCCGACGCGGTGACCGTGCCGGACGGCTACCGGCAGAGCGTCGTGATCCGCTGGGGCGAGCCCATCCTGCGCGGTGCCCCCGCCTTCGACCCGGAGAAGCAGACCGCGAAGGCCCAGGCCGGTCAGTTCGGGTACAACTGCGACTTCCTCGCCCTCCTTCCGCTGCCCGGGGAGCGCGGCCGGCAGCTGCTCGTCGCCAATCACGAGTACACCGACGAGATGCTGATGTTCCGCGGCTACGACGCCGCCAACCCGACCCGTGAGCAGGTCGAGATCTCCTGGGCCGCGCACGGGCTGTCCGCCGTCGTGGTGGAGGGGGACCGCAAGAGCGGGAAGCTCACCGCCGTCTCCCGGCACCAGCTGAACCGGCGTGTCACCGCCACCACCGAGTTCCGGCTCACCGGGCCCGTCGCCGGGTCCGAGCTCGTGAAGACCTCCGCCGATCCGACCGGCACCAAGGTGCTCGGCACCCTCAACAACTGCTCGGGCGGCGTCACCCCGTGGGGCACGACCCTGCACGGCGAGGAGAACTTCAACCAGTACTTCGCCAACAGCAGCAGGGCGACCGACAAGCGGTACGGGATCGGCACCGGGGCGACCGAGCGCAAGTGGGAGAGGTTCGACAAGCGGTTCGACGTCGCCCAGGAGCCGAACGAGGTGCACCGGTTCGGGTACGTGGTGGAGTTCGATCCGTACGACCCCACCTCCACGCCCCGCAAGCACACGGCTCTCGGACGGTTCAAGCACGAGGCCGCCACCGTGCGGCTGACGCACGACGGGCGGCCGGTCGTGTACTCCGGTGACGACGAGCGCTTCGACTACTTCTACAAGTTCGTCGGCAGCAAGCGGATGAAGCACGGCACCTCCCGGGCCGTCCGCGAGCACAATCTGTCCCTGCTCGACGAGGGCACGCTGTACGTCGCCAAGCTCACCGGTGACTCTCCCGCCATCGAGATCGACGGCACGGGCAAGCTCCCGAAGGACGGCGAGTTCGACGGGAGCGGCGAGTGGATTCCGCTGGCCACCGCCACCGCGAAGGGAGCCGTCTCGCACGTGGAGGGCATGAGCGCCGAGGAGGTGTTCGTCTTCACGCGGCTCGCCGGTGACAAGGTGGGCGCCACCAAGATGGACCGGCCCGAGGACATCGAGCCGAACCCGGTGACCGGCAAGGTGTACGTCGCCCTCACCAACAACAGCAACCGGGGCGTCGGCTCCAACGCCAAGGCGGACGAGGCCAACCCGCGCAACGCCAACAAGCACGGGCACGTGCTGGAGCTCACCGAGCGGTGGAACCGGCCCGAGAGCACCCGCTTCGCCTGGTCGCTGTTCCTGGTCGCCGGTGACCCGGACGACCCGGCGACCTACTTCGCCGGGTTCCCGAAGGACGCCGTCAGCCAGATCTCCTGCCCGGACAACGTGGCCTTCGACCCCTACGGCAACCTGTGGATCTCCACCGACGGCGCCCAGCTCGGCTCGCACGACGGCCTGTTCGGCGTGGCGACCCGGGGTGAGCGGCGCGGTGAGCTCAAGCAGTTCCTGACCGTGCCGAAGGGTGCCGAGACCTGCGGCCCGATCATCCAGGACCGGCGTGTTCTGGTCGCCGTGCAGCACCCGGGCGAGATCGACGGCGCGTCCGTGGAGAAGCCCGCCAGCACCTGGCCCGACGGGCCCGGCACATACGTCCGTCCGGCCGTCGTGGCCGTGTGGCGTGCCGACGGGTGCGACATCGGCGTCTGAGCCGTTCGACGGCAGCGGTTCAGGGAAGGACCGGGCTCGGCGGTCCGAGAGGGCCGTCGGGTGCCGGTCTCCGTACGGGCCGCGGCGAGCAGCGCGACCGAGCGGTCCCGTGTGGACCGGCTGTGGGCCAATGGCCTGGCCGCGGCGGTGGACAAGGCCCTGAGGAAGTCGGCCCGTCAGCGGCGCTCGTGGAGCGTGAGGTCCGTGACGACCGCGCGGTGGTCGGTGTCGGCCAGGTCCAGGATGCGGGTGCGGTCCGCCCCGAAGTCCTCCGACACCAGGACGTGGTCGATCTGCGCGCCGAGCGTGGGGGCCGTCCGGGCCGGCCAGGTGGCCGTGCGGTCGGCGCCGTCCAGGCGGGAGGCGTCGCGCAGGCCGGTGTCGAGGATGCGGCGGAAGGCCGCGTGGTCCTGGGAGGCGTTGAAGTCGCCGGCCAGGACGAGAGGGGTGCCGGGGTCGGCGGCGGCCGCGTCGCGCAGGGCGCCGAGCTCCCGGCGCCAGAGATCCACCTGGCCGGGCAGCGGGGGCATGGGGTGGGCGAGTTGCAGCCGTACGGCGTGCCCGTCCACGTCGGCGACCGCCCCGGGCATGCCCATCGTGCCGCGCACGCCCTCGGTGGGCCGCAGCGGGAAGCGGCTGAGGATGACGGACCCCTCGGAGCCGCCGCCCTCCACGGCCCGGCGGTGCGGGTAGTCCTGGGAGAGGTCCCGCTTCAGCCGCGCGTCGCACGCGTAGTCGCATTCCTCCACGAAGAGCACGTCGGGCTGCTCGCGGCGGACGGCGGTGACCAGGGAGCCGGTGCCCTGCCCGAACTCGACGTTGGAGGTCAGCACGCGCAGTTCGGCGACCGGGCGGCCCCCGGGGTCGTCGGCCTTGCCGTACGGCTCGATGTACCAGGCCAGCACGCCGAGCAGGGCGACGCCCCACACCGTCCCGGGCCACCGGCGGGACAGCAGCGTGAGCAGCAGCCCCACGGCGGTGGGCACGAGCAGCCAGGGGAGGAAGGCCAGGAGCTGCGGGACGGGGGTGATGCCGTCGCTGTCGGCGGCGCGGAAACCGACGACCACGCTCACACCGGCGAACAGCAGGCCGGCGCACCAGGCGCCGAACCGCCGTCCGGGCGGACGGTGCTCGCGCCCGTCGTCCCCGGCGGTCCACTCGGCAGCGGCGGTGTCCAAGGCCCGGCCTTCCGTTCGCGGGGTGGGATGCCCGCATCCTCCCTCAAAGACGGGGTGGGGCGGGGGAAGGTTGCCGGGCATCGACCCGGGCCAGGAATTCCTCCAGCGCCCGGTCGAACACCTCCGGGCGTTCCAGGTTCGGCATGTGGGCGGCGCCCTCGATGATGTGCAGCTCCGCGTCCGGGAGGGCGGCGTGCATGGCCCGGGCGTCGGCCACCGGCGTGAAGGTGTCGTCGGCTCCCACGACGACCAGGGCCGGGACCAAGACGCGGGTCAGCAGGGTGTCGTAGCCGGGGCGGCGGGCCCGGGCGCGCAGGGCCGCGGCGGCGCCCTCGGGGGCGGTGGCGGTCATCATGCCGTGGACGTGCGCCTTGACCTCGGCGGACGCGTACGGCGCGACCATTCGCTCCAGGACCTCGTCGGCGTAGCCGCGCATGCCTTCCGTGAGGAGGCGGTCCGCCATGGCGTCCCGGGCGCGCACGCCCTCGGGGGTCTCCGCGGACGGGAAGGTGTCCGCGAGCACGAGGCCGCGCACGCGCTCGGGGAACAGGCGGTAGCAGTCCATGACGATCTGGCCGCCCATCGACAGGCCCGCGAGGACGAACGACTCCACCTTCAGCTCGTCCAGCAGGGCCTCGATGTCCCGGGCGAACCCGGAGAAGTCCGTGACGGCCGGGGCCGTCGGCGAGGCGCCGTAGCCGCGCAGGTCGGGGGCGATGACGCGGCGGGTACCCGGGAACCTGTCGAGCTGCGGGGCCCACATCGTGCGGTCGAAGGGGTGGCCGTGGACGAGGACCAGGGGCACCCGATGCGTATCGGGGCCTTTGTCCTCGTATGCGAGGAAGGGTGCCATGGCGTCGACCCTAGGCCGCTCAACTACTCGGTGCAATAAGATCTTTGCTCTCGGTGCAATCCAAGGGGGTCCGGGCCGATGAGTGACTACCGGCGTATCGCCGACCGCATCGCCGACGACATCGCCGCCGGACGGCTGCGGCCGGGGCAACGGCTGCCACCGCAGCGGGCGTTCGCGCGGCGCCGGGGCGTCGCCCCGTCGACGGCGGGGCGGGTGTACGGCGAACTCGTGCGCCGCGGGCTGGTCGTGGGGGAGGTAGGGCGCGGCACCTTCGTACGGGCCGCCCCGGCGCTGGGGCAGGCGGGGCGGTCGCTCACCGAACCCGGGCCGGGCGCAGCGCCCGTCAACCTGGAGCTCAACTACCCCTCCGCGCCCGGCCAGCCGGAGCTCCTCGCCCCCGTGCTCGCGCCGCTGCTGCGCCCCGACGTGCTGGCCGAGGCACTGTTACCGGCGGCCGCCACCGGCACCGAGGCCGCGCGGGAGGCCGCGGCAACGCTGCTCACCACCCCGGGCTGGCGCCCCGCCCCCGAGCGGCTGCTGTTCACCGGAAACGCCCGGCAGGCCATCGCCGCCGTCCTCGCCTCACTGGTCCGGCCGGGCGGCCGGGTCGGTGTGGAGCAGCTGACGTATCCGCTGGTCAAGGAGATCGCGGTGCGGCTCGGCATCACACTGGTGCCGCTGGCCGGGGACGCGGCCGGGCTGCTCCCGGAGGCCGTCGCCGCGGCACACCGTACGGCGCCGCTGTCCGCCCTCTATGTGCAGCCGACGCTGCACAACCCGACGTCCCTGACGACGAGCCGGCCGCGGCTGCTGCAACTCGCCCAACTGGTCCACGACCTGAACCTCCCCGTGGTGGAGGACCGCATCTGGTCCTTCCTGCGAGAGCCCGGTGATCCGCTCGCCGTGCACGCCCCGGCCCTCACCCATGTCGTCGACGGGCTCTCCAAGCGGGTCGCCCCGGGGCTCACCGTCGGATTCCTCGTCGTACCGCCGCACCGGGTCGCCGCCGTGGCCGACGCCGTGCGCTCGGGCGGCTGGAGCGCGGGGCGGTTCGCGCTGGAGGCGGCCGTGCGGTGGGCCGGGGAGGGGACGGTGGAGCGGCTGGTGGCGGCCAAGCGGGCGGACGCGGCACGGCGGCAGCGGATCCTCGCCGAGGAACTCGCGGGCTTCGCCGTACGGTCCGACCCGGGCGCCTACTTCGCCTGGTGGGAGCTGCCCGCCCCGTGGCGCGCGGACACCTTCACGGGCGCCGCCGCGGCGCACGGCATCGCCGTCACGCCCGGCCCCGCCTTCGCCGTCGCCCCCGGGCACACGCCCGACGCCGTCAGGCTCGGGCTCGCGTCGGCTCCGGAGCCGGATCTGCGCCGGGCACTGCGGACCCTCGCGCAGATCGCCGCGCGGCGAGCCGGGGAGCGAACCGGCCCGTGACCCAGGTGACGGCCGCCACCGTCAGGCCCAGCACGCACAGCAGCCAGGACACGGTGCGCAGGGTGGCCGTGAGGGCGTCGTAGACCGCGCCCGCGGCGGGGCGGTGCAACGCGTCGGGCAGGTCGGCGAGGGTGAGGCGGCGGCCGATCGCGACGGCGAGGACCAGCAGCGCGCCGCCCACGGCCGTGCCCAGGCCGAGGGCGGTGACCGCGCGGCGGCGGCAGGCGGCGACGGCGATCCCGGCGATGGCGAGGACGGCGGTGGCGAGCGGCAGCCAGAAGGCGGCGGTGTCCAGCACGTGGTACCCCTTGCGCAGTCGGTCCACGTCGTCAGCCGGGAGCACCGGGATCCGCGTGTGCGTGACCGGGATGCGGTGGGCGAACGGCACGTGGTCGTCGGAGAGTTGCTGCTTGACCCGGGCGATGACGGGGGCCGCGTCGACGGTGACCGGGGCTCCGTGGGCGCCGTCGTCGCGCAGGGCGCGCAGCACCGCGTCGTGCACGGCCCGGTTCGACGCGTCCCAGGCCGCGCGGTACGCCTCGGTGCGGGTGAAGGAACGCGCCGCGTCGTGCACGAAGGGCCCCACCGCCCCACGCAGCGCGCCGGTGTCGAACTCGTGCCCGGCCTCCCGCATGACGCCGTCCCCGACGGCGTCCGCGACCGCGCGCCGCACGTCCGGGTCGGCGGCGAGCGGCGCCATCGTCCGGACGTAGCGGCCCGTGTCGGTCAGCCCGTGGGCGGCCCAGGACGCCAGCGCGCCGAACGGCAGGAGGAGGCACGCCAGGCTGAGCAGAACGGCCGACAGGACGTTCCGCGTTCGTGGGGGCGCCTTCGCGGGTACGGGCGCCCGGTCGCGCGGGGACACCCTTCCAGGCAAGGCGCCCCGGGCCCGTTCCGCGAGCGCGGCTCCTCCGAACGGGTGTCCTGGTCCCCGTCAGCCGATGCGCCGGCCGGCGGCGTCCTGGTGCGTGTAGGAGCGGTAGAACACCATGGCGGACATGCCGGCTCCCACCAGCAGCCCCAGGCCGCTGGAGCTGTACACGGACGCCCCGGTCTGGTTGAAGAGGAAGCCGATCGCGCAGCCCGTGAAGACGAACCAGCTCAGCGCGTGCAGTTCGCGGGGCAGCCGCGGGGCCAGTCGCCACACGGCGGCGAACAGCACGGCGAACACGAGCGCCGTGACGAAGCCGAACAGCAGGTTCCAGCCCGTGACGGGCCCGCCGTAACGCTGGTTGGCCGCGGCCCAGAAGCCGTAGACCAACCCGAGGACGACGGGCAGCGCCACCTTCGCGACGGCGTGGGTCCGCGCGCTGAAGACATCGGGCCTACGACGTTGCGTGATCACCTTGCGCGAGGCGGGTGCCGCATGAGCCATGACAGCTCTCCTCTCTGTCCCTGCCCCTGGATCCAGGGCACACCGGCGGGCAGCCCCTGGCAAGTCGGCGGAGCGCCCGGAACGGGATGCGGCCGGTCCTGCCCCGTGTTTCGCTGGGGCCGTGAGCCGCCACCGTGGGGGGCACGGCCCGCTCGTCCGGCACGCCCGGGCCGGGGGCCGGAACGTCGTGCGGCGGCAGGAGCTGCTGCGGGTGCGGGGCCGCAGCGTGGCCTGGGCGCCGCCACTGCTGCTGCTCGTCGCCATCGCGGTGGCCGACTACCACACCATCGGCGAGTTCCGCATGATCTCCTGGATCGTGCTGGTGCCGGCCATCGCCGCCTCGATCTGCGGGGTGTGGGGCACGGCCTTCTTCGCGGTCCTCTCGCTGGTGACGTACGTCGTCGCGGACAGCGCCTGGCCGCACGAATACCGGGCCGGACGGGCCGACTTCGTCCTCGTCGCCCTCGGCGGCATCCTCGCCACCCTGGCCTGCGCGATCCGCGTGCGCGACGAGCGCCGGGCGCTGCACATGGGCGACGTCACCGACACCATCCGCCGTACCGTCCTGCGCCCGCTCCCGGCGGGCTGGGGCGGCCTCGACCACGCCGGTGTCTACCTCACCGCCGACGCCCACGCCCGCGTCGGCGGCGACTTCTACGACATCCAGCCCGGCCCGCACGGCACCCGCGTCCTGGTCGGTGACGTGCAGGGCAAGGGCCTGGGCGCGGTGGAGGCGGCGGCCGCGCTGCTCGGCACGTTCCGTGAGGCCGCGTACCACGAGGCGGACCTGGCGAGGGTCGCCGAGCGGCTGGAGACACGGATGATCCGGCACCGCGGGCACACCGTCGCCCTGGGCCGCTCGGACGGTGACAGGTTCGCGACGGCCGTCCTGCTCGCCTTCCCCGACGACCACCGGGAGGCGGTGGACGTCCTGCTGTTCGGGCACGAGCCGCCGCTCGCCGTCGGGCCGGGCGGAGTGCGCACCCTGTCGGCCGGGACCGGGCTGCCGCTCGGCTTCCGGGCCCTCGCGCCCGGGCCGCCGGAGATCCGGCGGTGGCGGGTCGCCGGTGACGAGACGCTGCTGCTCGTGACGGACGGGGTGACGGAGGCCCGGGACGGCACCGGGGCGTTCTACCCGCTCGCCGACGAGGTGGCCCGGGCCGTCGCCGAGGACCCGGGCACCGCCGAACCGGCCCGTCTGGCGGCCTTCGTCCGGGACGGCACGCTGCGGCACGGCGGCGGGCACCTCGCCGACGACACCACGGTGTTCGCCGTCCGCAGGAGCACGGGGGGCGAAGCCCCCGAAGGCGGACGTTTGCGGTCCTGAGACCCCCCTTTGCAGCCGCAGCGGTTACCGTGCTGACGTACGTGATCGACACAGGGGGTGGGGCGATGCCCGGAACCGTGCTGCTGCTGGCGGCCTCGCCGGTGGGCAAGGGGCGCCTGGTGGACGCCGCCTCCGTGCTCCCCGTCCTCGCCGCCGTACCGCCCGCCGTGCTGTCCGGCACCGACACCGCGAACGTCGTCGAACTCGCCGACCCGCTGGAGCCGCAGGCCGTCCTCACCCGGCTCCGCGCCGCCGCCGCGGCCCCCGGCCCGCTCACCGTGTACGTCACCGGCCAGCTCCAGCTCGACCGCCGGCAGCGCCTGCCCCACCTCGCGCTGGCCCGCACCACCGCCTCCACCACCCGCTACACCGCCTTCCCCTGGCACTGGTTCCGGGAGGAACTGCGGCTTCGGCCCGCCGGCGCCACGACCCTCCTGCTCGACCTGCACGCCGACGCCGAGACCTGGGAGCTGCTGCGCGGCGCCCCGCTGGACTCGGGCCGCGGCAACGCCGTTCACGGTCGCATCGCGCCCCCGCCGTCCAGACGCACGGTCGCGGTACCGGCGTACATGAAGGCCGTCGCGACGATCCTGCGCAGCGGATTCAGGCCGCCGGTCGAGCAGTTGCACCAGCAGGCGCTCACCCGGATCGCGCCGGAGAGCGCGGGCACGGACCTGGTGCTGAGCACGCCGGGCCCGACGGGCGGGGATCCGCACGCCGCCATCACCGCCGCCGTGCAGTCCGGCCGGCACGCCGACGCCGACGCGCTCGCCGCCCGGCACGAGCAGAGCGCCGTCACCGCGCACGGGCCCGCCTCCGAAGAGGCCCTGCACTGGGCCGAGGTCCGCGCCGACCTGGCGATGTTCGCCGGGGACGCCGCGCGCAGCTGCCGCACCTGGCTGATGATCGCCACCGCCCGCCTGAACGCCGGGCAGGCGCCGGACGCCCCCGCCGTCGAGGCCGCCGTGGACCGGGCGCACCACCAGTGGGGCCAGGTCCGCGACACCGCCCCCGCCCGCGAACTGGGCGCCGCACTCGCCGCGTTGCGCGGGCGGGTGCCCGGGCGGCGCGAGGGGGCGCTGGACCATGTGCAGCGGCAGCTGAGGCAGTTGCAGACCCAGGGCTGAGCCGGGTGCGCCGGGGCGCGGGGCGTGACGTCGTGCTCAGCGGGAGTCGGCGACGGCCTGTGGCACCGGGTGTGGTGTCTCGGCTCTCGCCGGTCCCGCGTTCGCCGCGAGCAGCAGGGTCGCCACGGCGACGAGGGCGGCGGTGAAACCTCGGGCGTACCGCTCGGCGGTGCGTGTGCGCATCAGCACGGCGACCTCGCAACTGGGGCGGCGACTACGGCGACAACGTGTTAAGCGTGTTCGACAATCAGGCTTAACACTCCGTTTAACCTAGGGGCAGTTCAGGCCGAACGGCAAGAGGCACAGGGGGAGTTGGCGTGGGGGAGCGTGACGATCCGGGGACCATCGGTCGCCGGGTGCAGCGGTTGCGTGCGGAACGCGGACTGACGCAGCGGCAGCTGGCGGAACCCGTGTACACGCCGGCCTACATCTCCACCCTGGAGTCGGGCCGGGTGCGGCCCTCCGACGACGCCCTGCGGCATCTCGCGGAGCGCCTCGGCGTCGCCTTCGACGAACTCGCCGGCGGGCGCTCCGCCCGGCTCGTCACCGGGCTGCGGCTGCGGCTGACCGAGGCGCAGCGCACCTTCGCCGTCGGCGAGGCCGAGGCGGCGGCCGGGCAGTACGCCGAGCTGCTCGTCGAGGCCGAGACGCACCAGCTGGCCGCCGAGCAGTACGCCGCCCTGCTCGGGCTCGGCGAGTGCGCCCTGGAGACGGGCGATCTCGTGGCCGGCCGGCAGTACTTCGAGCGGGCCGAGGAATGCCTGGCCGGAGCGCCGCTGCCCGCCCGGGTCCCGGCCCTGCGCGGCCGGGCCGTGGCCCACTACCTCGCCGGTGAACTGCGCTACGCCGTCTACCTGCTGGAGACCACCCTCGACGAGCTGAACCGCGGCGGACTGCACGACCCCGACGCCCTGCTGCTGCTCTACGCCAGCGCCATCGGCCCGTACATGGACATGGGCGCGCACGCCCGGGCCGCCCAGGCCGCCGAGTTCGCCCTGGCCCTCGCCCCGCGGTCCGGCGACCCCGCCCTGGTCGCCCGCATGCACCGGTCCGTCGCCCGCACCCTGGTCGCCGAGGGCCGCCTCGCCGAGGCCGACGCCTCCCTGGCCAAGGCCGCCGAACTGTACCGGGGCCTGCAGATCCGTACCGAACTCGCCAACTGCCACTGGATGCGCGGCTACGTCTACGCCCAGGACGGACAGCTGGAGCGGGCGGAGGCCGAGCTGCGGGAGGCCCTGGGCATGCTGTCGGCCAAGCGCGCCGCCCTCTACAGCAGCCAGGTCACCGTCGAGCTGGCCGACGTCCTGCACCGGCGCGGCAGGTCCGACGAGGCGGCGGCCCTGCTGCACGACGTCCTCGGGCACCTGTCCCCCGAGCGTGGCGCCGTCCACTCCGCCGCCGCGCACCGGCTGCTCGGCATCATCGCCGAGGACGCCCGCCGCACGGAGGACGCCGAGGAGCACTACGTCCGCGCCCTGAGCCTGCTGGAGCGGGCCGGTGCCGCCGGTGACCTGGCCGACCTGTGCCGGCTGCTGGGCGACCTGCTGCGGCGGACCGGGCGGGTGGAGGCGGCCCTGGACGCCTACCGGACGGGCCTCGGCCACCGTACGGCCCCCGGCACCACCACCCTCGGGCCCCCGCCCGCACAGCCTCCTCTGTGAGGAGACAGGGTCCTTCCACAGCCGTGCGGGTTAGCCTCCTTCCCGGGATGTGAACGACCGGGGCGGGCGCGTGGAGAACCGACGAACGGTGGCCGACGGCATACGGCTGGGCCTGCGGGCCGTGGTGTACGCCGTCCTCGGCGGCGCCGCACTGCTCGCCATCGCGACGGTGGCGTCGGTGCTCGGGCCCATGCTGGCGCTCGACCTCTACACCCCGCCCGTCGCGGCCTGGTGGACGGTGTTCACCGCGATCACCGTCCAGGGCGTGCCGTTCCTGCTGCTGGGCACGGTCGTGTCGGCGGCGATCGGGGCGTTCGTGCCCGAGCGGGTGTTCCAGCGGGTGCTGCCCCGCCGTACGGTGCTGGCCGTGCCGGTCGCGGGGGCGGCGGGGGTCGTGCTGCCCGGGTGCGAGTGCGCGTCCGTGCCGGTGGCGGGGAGCCTGATGCGGCGGGGTGTCGCGCCGGCGGCCGCCCTCGCCTTCCTGCTGTCGGCGCCCGCGATCAACCCCGTCGTCCTGGTGGCGACCTCGGTCGCCTTCCCGGGGAAGCCGGAGATGGTCCTCGGGCGGCTGGTCGCCTCGCTCGGCACGGCCGTGGTGATGGGCTGGCTGTGGGCGCGGTTCGGGCGGGAGGAGTGGCTGCGGCTGCCGAGACGGGGCACCGGGCAGGTACCGGGCGGCGGCCCGCGCGCCTTCGTCTCCGGGCTTCAGCACGACTTCCTGCACGCGGGCGGGTTCCTCGTCCTCGGGGCGGCGGCCGCGGCGACGTTCGACATCGTCGTACCGCGCGCGCTGCTGGAGGTGTTCACCGGGTCGGCCTGGCTGTCGGTGCTGCTGCTCGCGCTGCTCGCGGTCGTGCTGTGCGTGTGCAGTGAGGCCGACGCGTTCGTGGCGGCGTCGCTGAGCGGCTTCTCCCCGACCGCGCGGCTGGCGTTCATGGTGGTCGGGCCGATGGTCGACCTGAAGCTGATCGCGTTGCAGACGGGCACGTTCGGCAGGGCCTTCGCGGTGCGGTTCTCCTCCGCGACCTGGCTGGTGGCCATCGCGAGCAGCGTCCTGGTGGGGTGGTGGCTGCTGTGAGGCGCTACGGACCGGCCGTACTGCTCACGCTCGTGGGTGCGGCGATCCTGCGGGTGTCGCTCTTCAGCGAGCTGTATCTGAGGTACGTCCAGGCGGGGCTGCGGCCGTACCTGGTGGCGTCCGGGGCGGCGCTGGTGCTGCTGGGTGTGGCGGTGGCGGTGCTGACGCCCAGGGGGGACGACGAGCACGAACAGGGGGACGACCGCGGCCACGCAGGGCACGGTCACGGCCCCGCCGGGCCACGCGTCGCCTGGTTGCTCACGCTGCCCGCCCTCGCCCTCCTGCTGTTCCCGCCGCCCGCCCTCGGTTCCTACAGCGCGGAGCGCGAGGCGGCCCGGAGTGCCGCCCGGGGCCTCGGCACCTTCCCCGCCCTGCCGTCCGGCGACCCGGTCGATCTCGACCTCGGGGAGTTCGGCTCCCGGGCCGTCTACGACAGCGGCCGCTCCCTGGAAGGCCGTACGGTCCGGCTCACCGGCTTCGTCACCCGTGACGACGACGGCTCCTGGTACGTCACGCGCCTCCTCGTCTCCTGCTGCGCCGCCGACGCCACCACCGCCAAGGCCGAGGTACGCGGCGCGCAGGCCCCGCCGGTCGACACCTGGGTGACGGTCACCGGCACGTGGCACCCCGAGGGCGAGCCGGGCTCGGCCGCCGCCTGGCCACCGGTCATCGACGTCACCTCCGTACGGCGGGTGCCGCAGCCCGACAACCCGTACGAGAAGCGCTGAGGCCGGTCCGCCGCGCCGGGGCCCCGCGCAGGGGTTTTGCCCCCCTGGCTACGGGTAGTCGGGCACGGTTCCGGGAGGGCTCGGAGTGATCCGGGCGGGTGTCGGGCGCGGAGCCGTGCGGGTCGCGGCGGCGCGGGCGCCGGCCCGGCCGGAGGCCGCGCACCGGCCGTCCGCGCAGCCGGTCGTACGACGGTCCGCCCCGCCCGTGCGGCCCGCCCCGGAAACGGCGAGGTGCAAGCCGCGGTGATGCGAGGAGGCGGTGGCCGTGCGGCCCAGGGACGACCCGCGAGGCGCTCCCGACGGTGACCCGGGTCCCGGCCGCGCCTGGGGTGGTGGACCGGATCCGGACGGAGTCGTCGCCGCCGACGTGATCGCCAGAGGCGTGCGGGGCGCCGAGCCCGGAGAGGTGCCGGGGCGGCTGTGCGAGGTGGCGGTGGAACTGCTGCCGGTGATCGGCGCGAGCGTGTCGCTGCGCGGCGAGGGCATGCCCGTGCAGCTGAGCGCGAGCAGCGAGCAGGCCGCGCATCTGGCACAGATCCAGGCGACGTTGGGAGACGGCCCCTGCCAGAGCGCGCTGGAGGACGGCGCGCCCGTGCTCGCCTGCGACCTGACCACGGGCCGGGACGCCGGACGCTGGCCGGTCTTCGCCCAGCAGGCGACGCAGGCCGGGGTCCGGGCGGTGTACGCGGTGCCGCTGGGCAGCGGCGCGGTGTGCGTGGGCACCCTCGACCTGTACCGCGACCGCCCGGGCGGACTCACCGAACGCCAGCTGCACGTGGCCCGGATCGTGGCCGGTGTCATGACCGTGGCCCTGATGGCGCTGCCGCACGGGGACGAGCCCGGGACGCCGGACGGGGAAGAATGGCTGAGCGGGCTGGCCGCGGACCACGACGAGGTCTACCAGGCCGTCGGCATGATCATGGCGCAGCTCGGCGTGGGCGCGGACGACGCGCTGGCGCGGCTGCGGGCGGACGCCTTCGCGCGCGGGCGTACGGCCCTGGACGTGGCACGGGACGTGATCGCCCACCGCACGCGTTTCGACCGGTACTGAAGCCTGGGGCCGCTGGGACCGGGGCGTCAGATCTGTGCCCTGCCCTGCTTCCGGATCTCGGCCAGGCGCTGCGCCCCGAGCCGCACGGTCTGCTGGGTGACCTCCGCGTCCACCTCGTCGAGTCCGGCGTTGGTGAGGGTGATCGCCTCCTCGCCGACGCGGACGGCGGCGATGTCCATCGTGAGGTACGTCAGCTCCCCCTCCTCCGTCTCGCCGGCCAGCGTGACGCGCAGGGCCTGCCGGGCGTCTCCCACCGGCGGCAGCGGCAGATCGCGGACCTCGACGCCCTGGCTGACGCCTCGGGTGGTCGCGGCCGTGAACTGGCCGCATCTGCCGGGCAGCGACTGCATCCAGTGCAGTGTGCGGTCCACGTCCGCCGGGCGATGGGCGGCGACCTGGTAGCGCAGCTGGGCGTCGGTGTCCCCGTCGTCGAGTGCGGACGTCGCCTGCGGGCCCTTCGGGGTGCCGAAGGGCTCCTCCGTGTAGAGGACGTCCAGCAGCCGCTGGCAGTCCCGGTCCTCCGTGGTCGCCTTGAGCAGCCCGTCCCGCCAGGTCCGCGCGCCCCGGGTCGGCCCCCACGGCTCCCCCAGATCGGCCTCGGTGAGCAGCGCCGCCCGGGCCTGCGCCTCGGTGAGGGCGGCTCCGGAACCGGCCGGCTGCTCGACGGCGGGTGACGCGCCGGAGGCGGACGCGGAGGCGGAGAACCACCGGGGCCGCGGCTCGCCGTCGATGGAGCAGCCGGCCGTGGCCAGCAGGGCGGTCACGGACAGCGCGGAGGCGATGAGGGCGCGGGTGGCCGGAGGGTGGGTCATCGGAGTGCCTCCTGCGGGGGCTCATGGAGGCGCCTCCGGGCGGGGCGGGCTCTCCAAGATCGGGTGGGTGCTCTTACGGCACCACCGCGACCGCCCGCCCACCAGCGATACGGTCCGTCCGGGTGAGCGGACCGGGACACCCATGCCCCTCGTCCGAAAACCCTTCGTCCCGCTCGCGGCCCCTCTGTTACGGTCACGCCCATGCAGCGTGTCCAGCCGTTCCCGTCCGCCACGACGACGCCGGAGAGTGTCCCGGCGCGCTGACAGCTGACCCAGATGTCCGAAGCCCCGGGGCGAGTGCCCCGGGGCTTCGTCGCGTGGTGCTCGCCTCAGACCCTGAGGAGCCACCGTGCACGACCACCGCCGACTCGGCCGTGAACTGGACCTGTTCGACACCGATCCGCTGATGGGCGCGGGGCTGCCGTACTGGCTGCCCGACGGCGCGATCGTGCGGCACACCCTGGAGGAGTACATCCGCGACGCGGAACGGCGGGCCGGCTACCGGCACGTGTACTCGCCGGTCCTCGGCAAACGCGAGCTGTACGAGACCTCGGGGCACTGGGACCACTACGGCGACGACATGTTCCCGCCGATGGACGTGGGCGCCGAACAGGTCCTGCTGCGCCCCAGCCTCTGCCCCCACCACGCCCTGATCTACCGCTCCCGCTCCCACAGCTACCGCGAACTCCCCTTGCGCATGGCTGAGTTGGGCGGCATGTACCGCTCGGAGTTGTCCGGTGTCCTCGGCGGTCTGACCCGGGTGCGGGCCATCACCCTCAACGACGCGCACATCTTCTGCACCCTGGAGCAGGCCGTGCAGGAGGCCCGGGCCGCGC
The DNA here is from genome assembly GCF_044764825.1 of Streptomyces sp. NPDC093598. Classification (NCBI taxonomy): domain Bacteria; kingdom Bacillati; phylum Actinomycetota; class Actinomycetes; order Kitasatosporales; family Streptomycetaceae; genus Streptomyces; species Streptomyces sp. NPDC093598. The sequence continues at coordinate 356,357 of NZ_JBIWIV010000003.1, forward strand.
TCAAGCTGATCGGCCGTGCCTACGCGGACCTGGGCATCCGCGCGGCCCGATACCGGCTGTCCCTGCCCGGCGAGGGCGGCAAGTACGTGGCCGACCCGGAGCTGTGGCGGCGCGCCACCGCCCTGCTGCGGGAGGTCCTGGACGGCTCCGGCATCGCGTACGAGGCGGCCGAGGGCGAGGCGGCCTTCTACGGTCCCAAGATCGACGTGCAGATCACCGATCCGGCCGGCCGGGAGGCCACCCTCTCCACCGTCCAGATCGACTTCCACCAGCCCGAACGCTTCGATCTGCACTACATCGGCCCGGACGGGGCGAAGCACCGCCCGGTCATGGTGCACCGCAGCATCATCGGCAGTGTGGAGCGCGCGGTCGCGCACCTCGTCGAGGAGCACGGCGGCGCCTTCCCGCCGTGGCTGGCGCCGGTGCAGCTGGCCGTCCTGCCGGTGGCGGACGAGCAGTTCGAGGCGGCCGACGCCCTGGCCGGACGCGCCCGGGAGCTCGGTCTGCGCGCCGAGGTCAGCGGCCCGGAGCAGGGCACCCTCGCCGCCCGTGTCCGCGCGGCCCGGCTGGTGCCGTACCAGGCGGTGATCGGTGGGCGGGAGGCCGCCGCCGGGCTCGTGGCACCCCGCCTGCGTGACGGCAGCCGGCCGGACGCCCTGCCCGGCGCCGAGCTGCTGCGCCGTATCGGCGACCGGGTGGCGGCCCGCGGCACCGGGCTGTGGGACCCGTCGTAGGTTCAGAACGCCCAGCGCGTGTGGCTGTAGACCCCGTTGTCCCGGCCGAAGCCGTACGCCGTGTCCGGGGACACCGCGAACACGACGTCCTCGCCCCTGCGGATCGCGTCCCCGATGCCGTGGAAGGTGCCCTCGGGGGAGGTGATGTGCGGCCCGTACTTCGTCTCGAAGGCCGTGATCACCTCCTCCAGGGCCGCCGGGTCGTCGACCGTCCGCGCCCGGCCCTCGACCACGAGGTCCAGTCCTTCGGTGAGCGAGTTCCTGCCGGTGGTCAGCGCGCAGTGGGCGTCGTGCGCGAGGTTCTTCGCCTTCTGCTCCTGGCGGCCGGTGGAGAAGTACAGCGCCCCGTCGTGCCAGGCGGCGATGCAGGGCGTGACGTGCAGCCGGCCGTCGGGCCGCACGGTGGACACCCAGAAGATCTCGGCGGTCCCCAGGTGCCGTTGCGCCTCGGCCCATTCGGTGGCGGTGACCTCCGAGGCACCCGGGCGGGGGGTGAGTGCGGAGCTGTAACGGGCGTCGAGCTCGGTTGTCGGTCGCTGTGCGGACATGGCGGGACTCCTTCCTCGTTGTCTCCTCGTAACGACCGGCCGCCGGGGCAGGAATCATCGCCGCGTCCGTTCGTGTGGCCGGGGCGGGGCAGGGCGGTCCGCCGTCCAGGGCCGGAGCTTGTCGGGGTTGAGCACGGCCCAGACGTGCTGGATGCGATCGCCCGCGATGTCGAACGCCAGCACCGACACCGTGACGCCGTCCTTGCGGGCCACCAGGCCGGGCTGGCCGTTGACCGCGCACTCCAGGAGCGAGACGCCGGGTACCGCGCGGGCCCGTTCGGCGAAGAAACGGGCGACCCGCTCGGCGCCCTCGACCGGGTGGAGCGCGGCCGGCACGAGTCCGCCGCCGTCGCCGGTCGCGGTCGCGTCGGGGGCCAGCACGCCGAGGAGGCCGTCGATGTCCTGGTCCTCCCACGCCCGGCGGAACGCTCGGACGACCTCCGCGCGCCGGGCCGCCGGCGTCGCGGGAGGCCGCTCCGCCCGGACGCGGCGGCGGGCCGAGGAGGCCAGCCGGCGGCAGGCGGCCGGGGTCCGGCCGACGATCTCGGCCACCTCGGCGAAGGAGTAGCGGAAGACGTCGTGCAGGACGAACGCGACGCGTTCGGCCGGGGTCATCGACTCGAGCACGACGAGGAAGGCCATGGTGACCGACTCGTCGAGGGTGACGCGGTCGGCGGGGTCGGCCGGTCCGGCCGAGGCGCCGCCGACCCACTCCGTACGGCCGGGCAGCGGCTCCGGGATCCATTCGCCCACGTACCGCTCCCGCCTGGCCCGGGCCGAGCGGAGCAGGTCGAGGCAGATCCGGCCGGCGACGGTCGTCAGCCAGCCGCCGGGGGAGGCGATGGCGTCCCGCTGCTCCGCGGACTGGGCGTACCAGCGGGCATAGGTCTCCTGCACGACGTCCTCGGCCTCGGCCAGCGAGCCGAGCAGCCGGTACGCGAGATTGATCAGCTGCCGCCGCTCGCGCGTGATCGCGTCGAGGTCGTCGGCCGGTTCGGACGGGGTGCTCATGGTGTGTCCCTCGGTCGCGGGTGCTCTCACTCCTTCGACGAAACAGCACGCCGGAATGTGAGGCGCGCGCCGGCCTCACATTCGGCGGGGCTGTGTCGTCGTACCGCTGAGACCGAATCCAGGGGATCACCACCCCTCTCCCTTCAGGAGCGAGCATGAGCACTGCGACCGCACTCGGCGAACTGACCGGCGACTACGTCCTCGACACCGACCGCACCCGCCTCGGCTTCACCGCCCGGGCCGCGATGGTCAGCAGGGTGCGCGGACGGTTCGACGCATTCGAGGGCAGCGCGCGGCTGGACGGGGGCAGCCCCTCGAAGTCGGCCGTCCGGCTCACGATCCGGGCGGCGAGCGTCCAGACCCGCAATCCCAAGCGTGACGAGCATCTGCGCAGCGGCGACTTCCTGGACGCCGGCGCCCACCCGGCCCTCACCTTCACCTCGACCCGCGTGGAGCCGACCGGCGGGACCGGCTTCGAGGTCACCGGCGATCTGACCGTGCGTGGCGTGACCAGGCAGGTCACCGTGGGCTTCGAACTGACCGGCGCCGGCAGCGACCCGCAGGGCGCCTTCCGGGTCGCCTTCACGGGCCGGACGGTCATCGACCGCGAGGACTGGGGTGTCAGCGGGGCCCGCGGCCTGGTCGGCCGGAAGGTGACGCTGGAGTTCGACGTCGCGGCGATACGGCGGTCCTGACACCGCGCGCCCGGAACGGGCCGTCGCGCAGGCCGTAAGGTCGCAGTACGGAGCTTTCCCGCGCACCACTGGAAGGAGTCCTCGCCGTGACGGACGGTCAGCGCATCCCGGTGATCATCGACTGCGACACCGGCGTCGACGACGCCCTCGCCCTGCTGTTCGCCGTACGGCACCCGGCGCTCGACGTGCGGGCGATCACCTGCGTGGCCGGGAACACCGACGTGGACGGCGTCGTCCGCAACACCCTGACCGTGCTGGAGCAGGCGGGCGCCCCCGAGATCCCGGTCGCCCGGGGCGCCGAGCGGCCGCTGATCGAGGCTCCCCGGTCCGCCCGGCACGTGCACGGACACGACGGCATGGGGGACCTGGGCCTGCCGGAGCCGGCCCGGGGGCCCGCCGACGTCGACGCGGTGACGCTGCTGCGCCGCGAGATCCTCGCCTCCCCGCGCCCGGTCACCCTCATCCCCACGGCCCCCCTCACGAACATCGCGCTGCTCCTGCGCACACATCCGGAGGTGGTCCGCAACATCGAGCGGATCGTCTTCATGGGCGGCGCGGCGGCCGCGGGGAACGCCACGCCCGTCGCGGAGTTCAACGTCTGGCACGATCCGGAGGCGGCCGCGATCCTGCTCACCGCCGGGGTGCCGATCACGATGTACGGACTGGACGTGTTCACGCGGGTCGTGGTCCCCGCGGCGGATGTGCGCAGGCTGCGCGCGAGCGGCGAGCCCGGGGCGCGGCTGGCCGGGGAGCTGCTCGCCCACCGTCCGGCCCGTCCGGACAGCCGTCCCGACGACCCCTCCGAGACGGCCGGCGGTCTCGGTGACGCGGGTGCGGTGTGCGCGGTCGCCGACCCGGAGGGCCTGACGACCCACCGCCTCCCGGTGGACGTCTCCCTCGCGCCCGGACCCACGCGCGGCATGACGATCGTGGACCGCCGCCCCCGGCCCGGCGAGTCGGAGATCCACGAGGGCACGCGCGAACAGCCCCTGGTCGACGTGGGTTTGGACGTGGACGTGGAGCGCTACGTGAAGCTCTACCTGGCGACGGTCGAGGCATGACGACGCCCGAGGTGCTGTCGCCGCCGGACGACAGCACCTCGGGCGTCTTCGGGTTCCCGCGTCCTACGCGTCGCGCCTGGCCGCGCGGCGGCGGGTCACGACGACGAGGGCCGCGCCGCCCGCCAGCAGGGCCGCCGCGCCGAAGGCGATCGGGCCGGTGCTGCTGTCGGCGCCCGTCTCGGCGAGGTCGCCGCCACCGCCGTTCGGCTTGGGCGCGGTGGGCGTCGACTCGGAGGCGCTCGGGGTGGGCGTGTCCGTGTCGGAGGACGGCGGCGTCGAGGGCTCGGCCGGCTCGGACGGGGACGCCGGGGGCGTCGTCTCCTCGGCCGGCTCGGTCGGCGTCGCGGGCGGCGTGGAGGCGGGGGGCTCCTCCTCGGTCGGCGGCGGGGTCGTGCAGTCCTTCGTGCCGCCGTTCCAGGCCGCGATCAGCTTGTCCTTGATGACCGGGCGGTCCGGGCCCTTGGGCAGCTCGCCGTGCTCGAAGCCGTCCTTCGCGTCGAGCTCGCCGTCGAACTTCACCGCGCCCCGGTAGAGGTCGATCTGCCCGAAGCAGCCCTTGTCCGGGATGGCGATGTCGAGCGACTCGGTGCCGCCCGGCTTGACCGTCACCGTGTCGAAGTCGACGAACACCTGCTCGCCGGAGGTCGCGAACGTCGCGCCGTGGGCGAGGTAGGACGCGAGGGAGGCCGTGCAGGTGGCCGCGTCACCGGCGGTGCGGACCGTGACGTGGACCTTGCCGTCGTCGGTCGGCTTCAGGTTCTGGTCGTCGACCTTGACCGAGTCGTAGAAGTTCGTGCCGTCGAGCGAGAACTGGCAGCGGTCGGTCCCGGTCTCCGTGCCCGCGCCCGTGCCGGGCTTGTAGCTGCCGCCGGACGACCAGCCGTCACCGCCGGGCGTACCGTGGGCGAACGCGGTGGTGGCGGAGGCGGCGCAGAGGGCGAGGGCCGCGGCGCCCGTCCCCAGCAGGCGGCGCGCGGTGACACGTCTCGCTATGGACATGCGTATCCCATTTCTTGGCGTGTGCAGAACCCGGGTGACGGCATGTGGGCAGCGCGCGGCGCACGGCTGCCGGGGCCGAACCGGGGAGTGAGTGGTTGAGAAACACTGGGCTCATTGGTCACATGCACCTCAGTGAGCCCCCATCGTGGCGGCGCCGCAGCACGCTGTCAACCTGCGGTGATGCAAAGGAAGTTGCGCCGCCATCACACTTCCATCACAGCAGGAATGGATCACTCCGATCAACGCGATGGTTCCTTTTTCCGGCATTCTGGACAGATTCAATGCTGTCGCCCGTATGCCCTTCGAAGGAGGCCGCGTGACCGATCGCTCCACCCTCGACCTGTCGTCCCGGGACCCCGACTGGTGGCGCCAGGCCGTCGTCTACCAGATCTACCCCCGCAGCTTCGCCGACGCCGACGGCGACGGACTCGGCGATCTGCGCGGCATCACGCGCCGCCTCGGTCACCTCGCCGCCCTGGGCGTGGACGCGCTGTGGCTCAGCCCCTTCTACCCCTCCGAGCTCGCCGACGGCGGCTACGACGTCGCCGACCCCCGGGGCGTCGACCCGCGCCTGGGCACCCTCGACGACTTCGACGCCCTGGTCGCCGAGGCCCACCGCCTCGGCCTGAAGGTCATCGTCGACATCGTGCCCAACCACTCCTCGCACCGGCACGCGTGGTTCCAGGAGGCCCTGTACGCGGGACCCGGCTCGGCGGCCCGCGACCGCTACGTCTTCCGCGACGGACGCGGCGAGCACGGCGAACACCCGCCCACCGACTGGCAGTCCGTCTTCGGCGGCAGCGCGTGGCAGCGGGTGCCCGACGGCCAGTGGTACCTGCACCTGTTCGCCCCGGAGCAGCCCGATCTCAACTGGGAGAACCAGGAGGTCCGCGCCGACTACCGCACCACCCTGCGCTTCTGGTCCGACCGTGGCGTCGACGGCTTCCGCATCGATGTCGCCCACGCCCTCGTCAAGGACCTGAGCGAACCCCTGCGCGACCTCGGCCGGCCCGAGCTGAGCCGCGAGGAGGCGCTCACCGCCCTGCCGCCCGGCACACACCCCTTCTACGACCGTGACGACGTGCACGAGATCTACCGCGACTGGCGCAAGATCCTCGACGCCTACCGCCCGCCCCGCATGGCCGTCGCCGAGGCGTGGGTGCCCGGAGCCCGCCGCGCCCTGTACGCCCGCCCGGACGAGCTGGGCCAGGCCTTCAACTTCGAGTACCTGGAGGCCGGCTGGGACGCGCAGGAACTGAGGCAGGTCATCACCGACTCGCTCGCCACCGCCCGGGCGGCCGGCGCCTCGGCCACCTGGGTGCTGTCCAACCACGACGTGATCCGCCACGCCTCCCGCCTGATGCTGCCGCCGGACACCGACCCCAACGCCTGGCTGCTCTCCGGCGGCCACGCCCCGGCGGTCGACGAGGCGGCCGGGCAGCGCCGGGCCCGGGCGGCCACCCTGCTGATGCTGGCGCTGCCCGGCTCGGCCTACGTCTACCAGGGTGAGGAACTCGGCCTGCCCGAGGTCGCCGACCTGCCCACCGAGGTGCTCCAGGACCCGATCTGGGAGCAGACGGGCCACGTCCGCAAGGGCCGCGACGGCTGCCGGGTGCCGCTGCCGTGGACGACGGCCGGACCGTCCTACGGCTTCGGGCCGGGCGGTGCCTGGCTGCCGCAGCCGCCCGGCTTCGCCGCCTACGCCGTAGAGGCCCAGGACGGGGTCGAGGGCTCCACCCTGGAGCTCTACCGCACGGCCCTGCGGCTGCGCCGCAAACTCCTCGACGGCGAGGAGCTGACCTGGTCGGCGGACGCGCCGGACGGCGTGCTCCGGTTCGACCGCTGCGAGGGCTGGCGCTGCGTCACGAACCTGTCCGACGCACCGGTGGAGCTGCCGGCCGGTGAGGTCCTGCTGACCAGCGCACCCCTGGAGGACGGCCGGCTCGGCCCGGACACGACGGCGTGGCTCGGGCGTTAGCCCGCACCCGGGCGGGGCGGCGGGCGGGGCGGTACGACCCCTGCCGCCCCGTCACCCGAACGGCCCATCCGCACGCGCCACCGGCCCGCGCGGCCCGGAGACTCGCTGGCAGAGCGCCGTCGACGTCGCACAGGGAGCCCCGCCCGCATGAACAGGTACAGGAAGACCGCAGCCGTTGCGGGCGCCGTCGCGGCGGGGGTGCTCGCGCTCCCCGGCCCGCCCGCGGCGGCCCGGGACGGCGAGCTGTGGGGTGCGGCGACCATCGCACCCGGCCGGGAGGGCATCGTCGAGGTCGCGGGCGTCCAGGAGACGGCCGCGGGCGCGACGCTGACGCTGACCGCGCCACGGGGCACCCGGGTGACCGGCACGCCGCTCGACGCGTCCGGCTACCGCGGCTCGGTCGCCGCCGACGGACGCAGCGCGACGTACACCGTCACCGGTGACGCGGCCGGGCAGGACCGGGTGTTCCCCTTCGTGCTGGCCGTGCCCGGGACTGCCGTCCCGGGCAGCCGGCTGCGGGACTGCGCCCTGCGGGTCACCGACGCCCGGGGCGTGCAACGGGCCGTGGGCCGGTGTGCCGTGACCGTGGGCCTGGCCGGGCCGACGCTGACCCGCCCGCTGTCCGGCGTACCGCTGACCGCCCGGCCGGAGATCTCCGGCACGGCCCACCCGGGCGCCCAGGTCACCGTCCGTGACAAGGACGACCAGGAGGTCTGCACGACCACCGCCGCCGCCGACGGCACCTGGACCTGCACCCCGGGCCCCGGCCTCCCGGCGGGCGCCGGCCTGTTGCAGGCGGTCGCCTCCCTGAACGGGGTGAGTGCGATGAGCGAGCAGATAGACATCTCGGTCGCTCAGGACGGCGAGGGTCAGTAGCGGACCGCCCGGGCCACCTCGGTCCGGACCTCACCGGACAGGTCGTGGGTGCTGCGGGCGGTGGCCGTGGCGGAGTGGCCGGCCTGCACGTGGTCCACCGTGACGATGACCGTGTCGACCAGCTGTCCCCCGGCGTCCCGGAAGTCGACCTGGACGGCGAAGGACCGGGACGAGTCGTCGGTGTTGCGGGCGGTGACCTCCGTGCGGACCCGGCCGTCGGATGCGGTGACGGGCGGGCCGGTCGTCACGTCGTCCCGGACGTCGGTGCCGTCCTGGATGTCGTCGAGCCGCTGCCGGGCCTCGGCCGAGGCGGACTCCACCGCCTCGCCGGCCTCCGAGGCGATCGACCCCACCGCGGACTCGGCCTTGCTCGCGACGTCCGCGGGGCTGTCGTCCCCGGTGCAGCCCGCGAGCACCGCGGACAGGGCCAGCGCCGAGGCCGCCCCTCCCGTCGCCCAGCGCGTCCGGTGGCGGGCAGCCATGTCGCCTCCCTGGGGCCTACGGCCTCACGTGCGTCCGAGCCCGCCGCCGCCGAAGGACCCGCTGGATCCCGGCGACCAGCGGCGCGGTTTCTGGTCCTTCCCCGTCCGGGTGCTCGCACGGTGGAGCTCATGGGGCATGAGCCGCTGACCGTCGCGCGCCACGACCGGCACGTCGTCGGGCTCCCGCATCTCCCGCATCTCGCGGACCGGCCCGGTGTCCGGCATGTGCGGCTGCTCCTCCGGGGCGGGGTGATGGGTGTCCTTGTCCATGACCTGCATCCCGACCCGCACGGCCCAGATCAGCGCGCAGGCCACGATCAGCCCGCCGACGAAGGCGATGGTCACGGCGACCGCGTGATCTGACGACGCCGCCAGTTCTGCATACGTTGCCGTATTCATGCCCCAAGTATCGCCGACGAAATGCCATAAAGCGCCCGGAATGCCGCACGGTAGGGCCGGGCAGCCCCGGCCGCGCCGGGGACGACCTCACGGTGACACCCTCCCCCCGCACGAGGAGATCACCATGCGCAGACACCTGGCGCGGCTGCTCGCCGTGCCGGCGGCCGCGTTCGCCACGCCCGGCACGGCGTCCGGCAGGGCGCAGGCCGCCGACGAGTGGAACGGCCAACCGGGGCAGCGTCAGCTACTGCGTGAGCTGGGACTCCGACGCCCCGTTCAGCGCCGCCCTGCGCGACCGGATCCACGCCGCGCTGAAGAAGCAGTGCGGCAAGCTGATGTCCGCGATGGTGGTGAACGGCAAGGGGCACGACGCCTGGCCGTACACCACCGTCCCCGTCGGCATCGTGGGCTGGGCGGTGAAGAACCGCTCCACCCTCCAGTGGTCGACACGTGGATGCTGCGCGACTTCCGGCGCCCATCTGAAGAGCCGCTACGGCTTGTGACCGACCGTGGGCGGTGCGGGCGGCCCCGGCCCCCGTGCCGCCCCGCGGGGTACGGTGGAGGAACCGGGGGTACCTCGCAACCGGTGGCCGAACCGGTCTCGCCCCCGGCGCTCCACGCACTCCCAGGACCCTTCCCGACCGGGCTCGCGGCTTTGCCACCTCCTGGCCACGCACCCCTTCCGCAGCAGGAGCCCCCGATGACGTCCGCCTCTTCGCCCCCGCCGCCCGTCCCCGCGCCCTCCGAGGTCCGGCTACGGCTCGCGGACCAGCCGCGCCAGGGCCGCACGGCCCGCCGGATCGACGGGGCGTGGTGGCCCCGCTCGTACGACCTCGCCACCGAACTGCCCGGACTGCTCGGCGGACTGCCGGGCGCCTGGGGCCGGATCAGCAGCGTCCTGGTCAACGGGGACACCTGGCCGGACTGCCCGGATCGGATGGTCGTCGCGGGCCAGGAGGTGCACGTGGGCCGCACGGACTCGCCGACCGCGCCGCACACCGTCTGCCTGCTCGCCCCCGGCCGCGGCCGCTGGGACCTGCTGGTGGTGCCGCCCGCCACCGGGGAGGCGGAGGCCGGCCGGCTCATGGAACGCGCCGTCACACAGGGCGTCTGACTCAGCGGGCGACCAGCACCAGGGCCAGGGCGGCCAGCGCCGGGACGGTCTGGACGAAGAGGATCTTCCGGCTGGCGGTGGCCGCGCCGTAGAGCCCCGCGACCGCCACGCACACCAGGAAGAACACCGAGACCTGGAAGCCCACCGGGTCGGACGCCACCGCGCCCCACACCAGACCGGCCGCGAGGAAGCCGTTGTAGAGGCCCTGGTTGGCCGCGAGGGCCTTCGTCGAGGCGGCGAACTCGGCGCTCGTGCCGAAGGCGGCCCGGGCCCGCGGCGTGGTCCACAGGAACATCTCCAGCACCAGGATGTAGACGTGGAGCGCGGCGAGGGCCAGCACCGCGAGCGTGGCGAGGGTCGACATGCGCTCATCATCACAGGCCCACCCGGCCCCTCCCCGTTCGGGCCCTCCCGGGAGGCGGCGCGCTGCGCCGGGTGGCAGATTGCGGCCAGAGGAAGGCCGGGTCCGGCCGTCGCGTCCCCGCGTGTGCCGCTCGGGAGCCGGGCCCGGCCTTCCCGCATGCCGCGCCTGGGCAGGTCCGTCCCGTGTCCGGAATCAACCATTCTCGGTTGACCAAGGGCCTCAGGTTTGATCAGCTGTCCCACCAGTCGTGTTCGATTCTGATCGAGCAGTTCATGGCTCCCTGGGGGGGAGCTTGTGACAAGTGGGGGAGTTTTCTTGATGCATCACGGTTCCGCCGTGCCGCGGCGCGCCAGATTCCGGCGCGGCGCCGCGGCCCTGACCTTCGTGGCGCTGACCGCCGGCACCGCCCTGACGGGCGCGCCGGCCGCGACGGCCGCCGGCAGTGCGGCGCTCGCCGGGAAGGCGTGCACACCGACGGAGGGCTTCTCCGGCTGCCGCCTGTTCGATCCGACCACGGCGAAGCAGGAGTTCAAGGTGCCGTCCGGAGTGACGGGCCTGGACGTACGGGCCTGGGGAGAGGGCGGCGCCGGCAACTCCATGACGAACGGCGGTGCGGGCGGCTTCGTCGCCGGCACCCTGAAGGTCAGCCCCGGAGAGGCGCTGAGCGTCGCCGTCGCAGGGCTGAACGCCGGTGACGCCCTCGGCGGCAAGGGCGGCAGCAGCGGCGCCGAGCGCGGCGGCAACAGCAGCGCCATCCGCACGAGCGGCGGCTCGGCGCTGGTCGTCGCCGGCGGCGGTGGCGGCGGTGGCGGCGACATCGCCCACGGCCAGGCCGGTGCCGCAGGAGGCGAGAACGGCCAGGACGCCACCGAGAAGGACCGCGGCGGCAAGGGCGCCACCGGCGCCGAGGGCGGTGCGGGCACCGGCAACGGCGCCGCGGGCGCCGACCACGCCAAGGGCGGTGCCGGTGGCGCCGGCGGCGCGGGCCGCTACGGCGGTGGCGGCGGCGGTGCCGGCTACGCGGGCGGTGGCGGTGGCACGGGTGCCGAGACCGGCTCGTCCACCGGCAACGACCCGACCACCGGCAGCGGTGGCGGCGGCTCCAGCTACGCCGAGCCGGCCCGGGTGGACGATGCCCGGTTCGTCGTCGGCAGCGGCTACAAGGCGCCGGAGAAGTCCGATCCGTTCTGGGCCTCCTCCGACAACCCGATCGACTCCGGTGTGGCCGAGGGCGGCGTCAACGCGCCCGGCGGCCCCGGCCGGATCGTCCTGCAGTGGCGGGGCCTCCCCGTCGACCGGCTGGCCCGGGTCTCCGGCACCGACGTGACGACCCAGCCGGGTCACGACGTCAAGCCGCTGGCCGTGGTGGCCCAGGGCAAGGACGGCAAGCCGGTCGCGGACGCCTCGGTGACGTACACGATCGAGGACCCGGACGGCCTGAAGCCGCTCTTCTACCTCACCGGCGGCCCGGACGACGACGAGACCGTCGTGGCGACCGACGCCCAGGGCCGTGCGCAGACCCCGTGGATCAACCTGAGCGGAAGCAAGGAGGGCTCGTTCACCGTCCGGGCCGAGACGCTGGGCGCCTCGACGGCCTTCACCGTCCGGGTCAAGGAGTCCCCGTACATCGTGAGCGCCGCCGGCGGCGACAAGCAGAAGGCCGAGCAGGGGCAGGACTTCGCCGACGCGCTGATCGCCCGGGTGGTCGAGTCGGGCAAGGCGGCACCGGCCGGCACCGAGGTGGAGTTCCGCGTCGAGGACACCGCCGAGGACGCTCCCCGTTTTGAGGGCGAGGACCGGGTCGTCCGCGTGAAGACCGACGACTCGGGCCAGGCGACGGCCCCGGCCCTGACCGCCGGTGAGGGCACCGGCACGTACACCGTGGCCGCCTCGGTCGGCGACGCCATGACCCAGTTCGCGGTCGAGGTCGTCCCCGGTGACGGCACGGAGGAGCCCGGCCCGGGCGACGAGTCCGGTTCCCCGTCCCCGAGCCCCACGACCGACCCGAGCCCCTCCGCGGAGCCGAGCCCGTCGACCAGCACCGGCACGTCCGGCACGACCGGGGGCGACGGCACCTCGACCACGGGCGGCACGTCGACGAACCTCGACGGCGGCAGCCTCGCCTCCACCGGCGCGGGCGGCATCGGCCTGCTCCTCGCGGCGGCCGCGGCCCTGGCAGCGGTGGGCTTCGCGGCCTTCCGCTTCGCCCCGCGCCTGAAGCTCCGCTCCCGCGACGACGCCTGACACCCCGTCGCTGAGACTGCCCGCACCCGGCCCCCGGGTGCGGGCAGTCGCCGTTTCGACCGCGCGCACCCGGGCTGCCGACCCTGCCCCGGCCCGGCGGCGGTCCAGGTCATGAGACGGAGGCACTTTGCGGAACCTTTGCCCGGGGGCCGGGCGTTGGGTGGGTGTGCGCGCGTGAGCGGGTGCGGTAGGTGATGCCGACTAGTACCGAGGTGACGTCAATGGCAGTGTGGGACCGGCTCAAGGACCAGGCCAAGTCTCTCCAGCAGGGTCAGGCCGGGCGGGGCGCGACGCCCGGCGGGCACAGCGGCGGGACGAGCTCCGGCGGTGGCGGCAAGGCCCAGCTGGTCGGTCTGCTGAAGACGCAGCTCGGGTCGCTGAAGAACGAGTTGAAGAGCGGTGCCTACCGGGACGCGAGCATGGCGATGTGCGCCCTGGTCGCGGCGGCCGACGGGCATGTGGACCCGGCCGAGCGGCAGCAGGTCGAGTCGATGATCCTCAGCAACGACGTGTTGCAGAACTTCCCGCCGGAGCAGCTCCGCCAGCGCTTCCACAAGCATGTGGACCAGCTGACCGCCAACTTCCAGCTCGGCAAGTCGGAGGCCATGCAGGAGATCGCCAAGGCCGCCAAGAAGCCCACCGAGGCCAGGGCCGTGATCCAGACCGGCATGGTCATCGCCGGTGCCGACGGCCACTTCTCCCAGGCCGAGGCGACGGTCCTGCGCGAGGCCTGCGCGACGCTGGGGGTGTCCCCGGCCGAGTTCCAGCTCTGACCAGCGAGCCGGGCGAGCTCCTGCCCGCCGTGGCAGGAGCACGGCACGGCTCCTGTCCGCGGTGACAGGAGCCTCCCGGCGGGACCGCCGTGCAGGAGCACCGCGTAGGAGCACCGCGCATGAGCGGACCGCGTGACAGGAGCACCGCGTAGGACCGGGCCGCCTGACAGGAGCACCGCGTATGACCACCGACCGGATCGCGTCGTCCCGGCGTGCCCTGCTGGCCGCCGCGGCCCTGCTCCCGCTCGCCGCCTGCGGGACGGACGACCGTCCCGCCGACGGCGCGAGCCGGACCCCCACGCCCACCGGTGCGCCGTCGGGCAGCCCCCCGGTGTACCGCCCCCGGCTGGCGGACCTGGAGCGTGCGTACGGCGCCCGCGTCGGCGTCCACGCCCTCGCGACCGGCACCGGTGCCAGGGTCGTCCACCGCGCCGGCGAGCGCTTCGCGTTCTGCTCGACGTTCAAGGCGCTGGCCGCGGCGGCGGTCCTGCACCACCGTTCCCCGAGCGGCCTGGACCGCCGCGTCACCTACACCGAGGCCGACCTGCGCTCCACCGCGCCGATCACCGGCAAGCGCGTCGCGACCGGGATGACACTCCGTGAGCTCTGCGACGCCGCCGTGCGCTACAGCGACGGCACGGCGGGCAACCTCCTGATGCGCGACATCGGCGGTCCCGCCGGCCTCACCGCCTATCTGCGCCGGCTCGGCGACACCACGAGCCGTATGGACCACTACGAGCCCGAACTGCACGACGTACCGCCGGACGACCCCGCCGACACCACCACCCCGCAGGCGATCGCCACCGACTTCCACGCGCTCCTCCTGGGCACCGCCCTGCCCGCCCGCGAACGCGGGCTCCTCATGGACTGGCTCTCGCGCAACGCCACGGGCGTCGGCGCCCGCCGCATCCGGGCCGGGCTCCCCCGGGACTGGAAGGTGGCCGACAAGACCGGGACGGGCAACTACGGCAGGGCCAACGACATCGCGATCGTCCACCCGCCCCGCAGCGAGCCGCTCGTCCTGGCCGTCATGACCGACCGGCCCGGATACGACAGCGAGCCCTCGGACGCCCTGATCGCCGAAGCGACCCGGCGGACCATCGCCGCCCTGAAGCTCCCGGGGCTCCCGTCGGCGTCTATAACGGGGCCATGATCTATCACGTCGTACCGCACACCGTCTGGAGCACCACCCCCGGCCAGGCGTACGCGCCCGCCTCCCTCGCCGAGGAGGGCTTCGTGCACTGCTCCCCGGACGAGGCGACCACCCTGGCCGTCGTCGACGCCTTCTACCGGGACGCGCCCCGGCCCCTGCTCGTGCTCGCCCTGGACGAGACGCGGCTCACCGCCAGGGTGGAGTGGGAGGCGGCGGCCCCCGCCCCGCCGCCCGGCGTGTCCGGAGACGTTCTGTTCCCGCACGTGTTCGGGCCCCTCGACCGGGACGCCGTCGAGCACGTCCTGGAGGTGCGGTGGGACGAGGAGGGCCGGGCCTCGCAGCTGCGTACGGCAGGATGACCGGGTGACCGAACAGAAGTCCACCCCCACCGCCCCCACCTTGCGCCCCGTCCGCGGAGCGGCCCGCTGCGCCATCGTGGCCCTCGTCCTCGCCGGAGTCACCTGGGTGGCCCGGGCGGTCTGGCACATCCGGCTCGCCGTGACCGGGGAGCCGGCGTCCGGCCCGCCCGACCAGGGCGGCGGCGTGCACCGCCCCCTGAACGCCCTGGAGGACTCCTACCACCTGGTCGCCTCCGTGGGCGGCGGTGTCACGGCCGTCTGCGCCATCGTGTTCCTGTTCTGGCTGGACCGGGTCAGGGACAACGCCAAGGCCCTCTCGGGCGCGGCCCCGCGCTACAGCCACCCCTGGCTCTGGCTGGGCTGGATCGTGCCCGTGGTGAACCTGTGGATACCCCGGGGCCTCGTCGCGGACGTCCACCGCTCGGTCTTCCCCGAGCGGCGGCTGCCCGCCGTCGTGAACTGGTGGTGGGGCCTGTGGCTGGCCGGTCTGGCCGGTGGCGTGGGACTCATCTACGCCGACGACACGGACGAGGTCATCGCCCGCGCCTATCAGGGCGTCCTGCCCCTGCTCGCCGCCGACCTGGTGATCGTGGCCGCGGCCGGGGCCGCCGCCCTCATGGTCCACATGCTCACGACGGCGCAGCAGGAGCACATCGCCGGCCAGGACTACTGACCGGGCGTCAGCGGCCGGTACACCGACACGGCGAACGAGGCCGTCACCGGCGCCGGCGTGCGCAACCGCTCGGTGCGGCCGCGCAGTTCCGCGGCCGTGAGGTGATGCGCGGTCGGACTCATGCTCACCAGGCGGGTGATGTCCTCGGCCGTGAGCCTCATCGCGTACTCCAGCGACTCGGTGCGATCGAGCCGGAAGTGGGCGTCCAGGGCCCGGCGCAGGCGCTCCTCCTTCCTCGGGTCGACCGCCAGCAGCCCGACCGGGTCGTGCAGTTCGCGCAGGTGCCGACCGCTGGGGGTGACGACGAGCAGCGCCCCGTCCGGGGCGAGGACGCGGCGGAACTCGGCTCCGTTGCGGGGTGCGAAGACGTTGAGCACGAGGTCGGCGCAGCCGGTGCGGACGGGCCACGGCCGCCAGACGTCCCAGCCTGCGGCCTCCGCACGGGCATGTGCGCGGGCCGCTGCGCGCAGGGCGGGGACGGAGCTGTCCAGCCCCAGCCCCAGGGCCCGGGGGAGGGCGTCCAGGACCGCCGCGAGGTAGTGGCCGGTGCCCGCTCCCGCGTCCAGCACGGTCGCGTCGGGCGGGGCCAGTTCCGTGGCGAGCCGCGCGAGGGTACGGGCGAGCGGGTCGTAGTGCCCGGTGCCGAGGAACGCGGCGCGGCAGCGGACCATGTCGGGGGAGTCGGCG
Organism: Streptomyces sp. NPDC093598; assembly: GCF_044764825.1. Classification (NCBI taxonomy): domain Bacteria; kingdom Bacillati; phylum Actinomycetota; class Actinomycetes; order Kitasatosporales; family Streptomycetaceae; genus Streptomyces; species Streptomyces sp. NPDC093598. The sequence goes on from NZ_JBIWIV010000003.1 coordinate 372,507, forward strand.
CTCGGGGCGCGCCGGTGGCCGGTCAGCAGGCTGACGTAGCCGTGGCGGGCGATGTCGAAGGTATGGCGGCCGGCGCAGCGCAGGGCGCCGCGGACGGGTTCGAGGCCGGCCGGGCACAGGGGGCAGGTCAGGACGGACAGGAGTCGGTCGGACGGCATGGGTGCTCCTCGGAACGCGGCGCACCGCCGGGAAGCGGGGGCGCCGCGTGCGGATGGCGGACGGTGAGGCGTCGGCGCCCGCCGGCCGGCCGCCGGGAACCGGCAGCCGGGGCGGGTACGCCGAGGACGGCGACGTGAGGGGCTCACGTCGCCGTCCTCACCGCGGCGTCAGAGGAAGCAGTGAGGCAGGGCGTTGCATGCCAGGGCCATACGGCAAGGCTACCGACCGCCGCCGGACGTCACGACGAGCCGCCCGTGCGAGGCGTGCGCCGACCCTGCCGCCGACCCCCGGAACTTCGGCGGTTATCGTCCGCTCGTGAGCGAACTGTCGGCTGTGTACCTGCCGGAACCGACCGCCGGACGGCTGCTGGGATCGTGGCAGCCGGACGTCCCCGCGCTGCTCCTCGTCGCCGTGCTGGGCGGGCTCTACGCCTGGGGTGTGATCCGGGTGCGCGGCCGGGGCGGGTCCTGGCCGCCGGTGCGGTGCGCCGCCTTCGTGCTGCTCGGGCTGGGGACGATCGTCGTGGCCACGATGTCGGGCCTGGCCGTCTACGACCGTGAACTGTTCTGGCCGGCCGCCGTGCAGAACGTCGGACTCGACCTGCTCGCGCCGCTGGGCCTCGCCCTGGGCGACCCGCTGCGGCTCGCGGTGGAGGCGCTGCCGGAGGGCGGCGCGGTCCGGGTGCGGCGGGCGCTGACCGGCAGGCTGGTCAGGCTGCTGACGTTCCCGCTCGTCAGCACGGTCCTGGTGCTGGCCACCGAACTGACCGTCTACTTCACGCCGTACTTCGCCACCGCGCTGCGCGTGGGCTGGCTGCACGAGCTGATGTATCTGCATCTGCTGGCGGCCGGCTGCCTGTTCGTCCTGCCGGTGCTCACCCGCGAGCAGGCCCTGCCCGCCTGGTGCACCCACCCGGTGCGGGCGGCCCTGGTCTTCCTGGACGGGGTCGTCGACGCGCTCCCGGGACTGGTGGTCATGACGCACGGCACCCTGATCGCGGGCGCCTGGTACCTGCACCACGCACCACCCTGGTCGCCCGACGTCCACCACGACCAGCAGGTGGGCGGCGGCGCCATGCTGGGCATCGCCGAACTGGTCGCGATCCCCTTCCTGCTGACGGTCCTCGGGCAGTGGGTGCGGGCCGAACGCGCCCAGACGGCCGTGCTGGACCGGCGCCTCGACCGCGAACTCGCCCCCGCCGCCCCCGCGGCGGCTGCGGAGGAGTCGTCCGAACTCGTCCGGCCCTGGTGGGAGACCGAGCAGGGTGAGGTGGCGGAGCGGATGCGGCGGCAGGGGCGAAACGGCTGACCCGGGCCGGTCAGCGGCTGTCGGCCGCTGACCGGTCCGTGCTCGGGCGGGCCGCCGAGGGGACGGGGCGTATCGAGGTGGGGGTGGCCGACGGGGCGCGGGACGGCGCCGCCTGGCCGGTCGCCGCCTCCTCGGGGGCGCGGGTGCCGGGGCTGGACGCACGGGGGTCGCCGGTGCCCGGGCGGAGCGTGCCCGGGGACGAGGGGCGGGAGTCGGATGCGGACGGGGACGGCACCGGGGTGGGGGAGGTCGAGTCGGTGGCCGGCGCCGGTCTCGTGGTGGGCGGGGCCATCGGGATCGTCGGGGTCGTGGGGTGCTCGGGCGCCGTGAGGCGCAGCGGGAGCGCGATGAGGGCGGCCGCGACGCAGCACAGGCCCGCCCCGGCCGCGGTGCGCAGCAGACGGCGGCGGTTCGCCCGGCGGCGGATCGCCTCGTACTGGCCGGCGGGCGCGCCCAGGTAGTCGGGTGAGGAGGGACGCAGGATCACGGCGAGCGGGTCGTCGGGGGCGGACTCCGGGTCGCCCGGGTCGTCGTCAAGGCGTGTGGTCAAGGCTTCTCCTCAGGTGGACGCGGAGCAGTTCCCGGGCCGCGTGCAGGTCGGCCTTGACGGTTCCTTCCTTGCGCCCGGTCAGTGCGGACACCTCCCGGATCGGCATGTCAGCGTAGTAGTGGAGGAGGATCGGGACGCGCAGTCGTTCGGGCAGGGACTGCACGAGCAGCCGCACCGACGGGTCGGCCTGTTCGGAGTGGGGGCGTACGGCGGCTTCCGAGGTGACGCGGTGCAGGGCCCGCCGCTCGCGCTCCAGCTTGCGCCAGTGGTCCCGGACGAGATTGGCCGCGGTGACGTAGAGGAAGCCGCGCGGCTCCTCCACGGACGTCCAGCGGGCCCAGAGCCGGGTGAACGCCTCCGAGGCGATCTCGTGGGCCGTCCCGTCGTCGTCGACGAGACGGCGGCACCAGCCGGCGAGGCGCGGGTAGAGGGCGGCGAACAGCTCGGACGCTGCCTTCTCGCGGGACCGTTTCAACGCTCTCCAGGGGTGGGGGACCCGGCACCGCTCAGCGCCGCGAACACGATCACGTTGTCCGCGTAACCGTCACCGGTCCGCGCACCGCCGCAGGTGATGAGCCGCAGCTCCGGGCGGTCCACGTTCCCGTAGACGTCGTCCGCCGGGAAGTCGGTCTTCGGGATCGTGCGTACGGCCGTGACGGCGAACTCCGCCGCTGTGCCGTTCTCCAGGCGCGCCACGATCCTCTCGCCCCGGCGCAGCCGGGCGAGGTGGCGGAAGACGCCGTCGCCGTACGGGCCGACGGTGACATGACCGAGGAGCACCGACGGGCCGGTCCGGCCGGGCGTCGGCGAGTGCTGGTACCAGCCCGCCCGGTCGTGGGCCGTGACCGGCGGCACCTGCACGGTGCCGTCGGCGGCCAGGCCCAGCCGGATGACCGGGGTGTCGACGCCGATGGCCGGGATCAGCAGCCGTACCGGGACCGAACGGGCCAGGGGGCGCGCCCTCTCGGCAGGAACCGGCGAAGCGGTGCTCTTCGGCGGCGGTGCGGTGGCCCCGTGGCCCGCGCACGCCGTCAGCAGGGCCGCCGGCGCCCCGGCCGTGAACGCGCGCCTGGAGAACGCCCTCATGCCCCGGTCGTCCGGCGGCGGCGTACGACGAACACCGTGCCGCCGCCCAGGGCGAGCACCGCGGCGGCGCCCGCGCCGATCGCCGTGCCGCCGGACCGGGACGCCGGGGACGCCGCCGTCACACCGGTGTCGGGCGCGCCGCTCGGCACGACGGAGACCTGGTCCTCGGCGGGTGCCGGGGTCGGTTCGGCACTGGCCGGCGCCCGGGTCGGTTCGGCCGCCCGGGTCGGTTCGGCGCTCTCCGCCGGCTGGGCGGTGGGCGCGGCGGACGACGGGACCGGGCTCGGGGTCGTCGCCCCGTCCGCGAACGCGGGCCCGGTGCCGATCAGTACGGCGGTGCCCGCGAGGGCCAGGGCACTGAGGACGGTTCGGCGCATGGAATCGCACTCCTTCATCGGTCCGCCCGACGGTCGGCGGGCTGGGTGACAGATCGTGCGGAGAGACGAGGCGGCGGCGGGGCAGGTTGTAAAGAGATGGCAAAGTCGTCGCGGTGGCTCTGAAATATCCGGCTGCGCGCGGGAGTCGGGGCGGCTAGCATCCGTCGCGATGACGACTCACTCCGTGAACAGATTGGGGGACCCGTCCGCGCAAGGTGAGTGCTGATGCTCACCGACCTCGCGAACGGGGACTTCCCGCTTTCCTCTTGGCCGCCTTCCTTCCGGCCGCTTTCCTTCTGGCCGCGCGTGCGCGAGTTCGCCGTGCCGCCCTCCATGATCGAGACCGCTACGGCGCGCCGCCGCGCCGGTGACTGGGCGGGCGCCTGTGCCGCCGCGCGCATCGACGTCGACCTCCAGCCACGCCTCGTGGCGCGGCGCCACGGCCGGGAGCTCGCCGCCCGGCTCCGGGCCGACCTCCGGCACCTCGCCCCCGACCTGCTGCGCTGGCACATGCCGAGGATCGCGCCCGACGGGCTGCTGCGGCCGGGCCTGACCCTCACCCTGGCCCGGTACGGCACAGAAGGCGCGGGACCACTGCACCTCGTGGTGCGGACCCCGCCGGCCCGGGCGGACGCCGGTCAGCGGATCAGTCTCGCCCTGTGGGACGCGTCCCGCGCACGGGAGGCCGACCGGCGTCATCCGCACCCCCGCCCCAGTCGGCGTTTCCGGCTCGACCTGCACCGCCACCTCTGGGACGCGCGCCGGGCCGGTGAGCTGCGGGCCCGGTCGGGCGACGGCCGTTCGGCCGGGGACCCGGAACTGCCCGGGCCGCTGCCGCACGGGCAGCGGTGTGCCGTCGACCGGTGGGCGGCCGAGGCGGAGATCCTGCTGCGCGCCGAGGGACGGTCCGCCGGCAGGGTCTGCGTGCGGCTCGGGGCGCGCCACCGGATCGTCCTGGCCGTGTCCGACGGCGGTGAAGAGACCGCCATGTCGTACGCGCGCGCCCCCGACTCCTCGCTCCCCGTGCTGCCCGACGCGGCGACCTGGGTGCTGCCCGACCTGGAGCTCCTCCACGCCGGGGCCATCGACGCCGGACGCCTGCATCCCCTGGTCGCCTCGGCGTTGGGGGTGGAGGGGGCCGGCGCCTCCGGCGGGGTGCCCGAACGGACGGGTGATCCACGGGTCGTGGAGTGCCGGGGTGCCCGGCACCGGATCGGCCTGGTCGGCGGCGAGCTGGCCGCGCTCGACCACGATCCGGCCGAGATCCGGCGGGAGGAACTGCTCGCCGCCTTCGGCGGACCGCCGCTGCCCTGTCTGCGGGCCGTCGACGAGGCACACCGCCGGCCCGACTGCCTCCCCGGCGTCCGCGAACGCCTCCACCACGGGGACGTCGCCGGCGCGCTCGCCGCCGTCGAGAGTCTGCTGGGCCCCGAAGCGGTGCTGCGTGACGGCCCGTTGCGGGACGCGCTGGAGACGGCCGCGCGGCGGCGCATCGCCCACGGGCTGTTCCGGGCGGGCCTGGAGGGCCCTTCGCCCGGCAGCCTGCGCCCCTGGGACCGCCGCCGCTCCCGCGGCGACGGCCCGCACCCTCGCCACATGACCTGACCCGCATGTGACCGGGTCCGGCTCCGCCCGTCCCTGTCCCCGTCCGCTCCTCGTTCCGCTCTGTTCTGCTCCGTTCTGCTCTGTTCTTCTCTTCTTCCGCCGAGACGGCTCACCACCGGCACACAGGTGATCACACATGCGCACTCACATCGCGTCCCTGCCCGACACCGCTTCCCGGCTCGACGTGGCCGGCGACCTGCTGGCCCTGCTGCGGGACACCACCGCCGAACCGCGCCCCGACGCCCAACTGGAGGCCCTCACCCTGGCCGTGGCCGCGGACCTGCCCGTGCTGCTGTGGGGCGAGCCGGGCATCGGCAAGACCGCGGCCCTGACCCAGCTCGCCGCGGCCCTGGACCTGCCGCTGACCACGGTGATCGCGAGCGTGCACGAGCCGTCCGACTTCTCGGGACTGCCGATCGTCGGCGACGACCCCGCCGAACAGGGCGTGCCGATGGCCCCGCCGGACTGGGCCGTGCGCCTGGTGCGGGCCGGCCGGGGGCTGCTGTTCCTCGACGAACTCTCCACCGCGCCGCCCGCCGTGCAGGCCGCCCTGCTCCGACTCGTGCTGGAGCGGCGGATCGGCGCGCTGCGGCTGCCGCCCGGCGTGCGGATCGTGGCCGCCGCCAACCCGCGCTCCTCCGCCGCCGACGGCTGGGAACTGAGCCCGCCGCTCGCCAACCGCTTCGTCCATCTGCAGTGGACGCACGACACCGACGTGGTCGTCCGCGGCCTCGGCGGGATCTGGCCGCGGGCCACCCTGCCCCGGCTCGACCCGGGGAAGCTGCCGGAGGCCGTGGACCACGCCCGCCGTGCCGTGTGCGGGCTGCTCACCGCACGGCCCGGGCTGGTCCACCGGCTGCCCAGCGGCGAGACGCGCCGGGGCGGGCCCTGGCCGTCCCCGCGCAGCTGGGAGATGACGCTGCACCTGATCGCCTTCGCGACCGCGGCCGGCTCCTCCCGCGACGTCCTCTCCCTGCTGGTGCGGGGTACCGTCGGGGACGGGCCCGGACTCGAACTGCTGGCGAGCCTGGACCGGATGGACCTCCCGGACCCCGAGACGCTGCTCACCGACCCGGCCGCCGCGGTGCTGCCCGAACGCGGGGATCTGCGCCAGGCCGCGCTGGACGGTGTCGTCGCAGCGGTCCGCAACCGCCCGGAGCGGCGCCGCTGGGACGCGGCCTGGGCGCTCCTGGTCAAGGCCGTGGAGACCGGCCCCCCGGACGTGGTGGTGGTCCCCGCGACCACGCTCGCCTCGCTGCGCCGCGACGACTGGGACGTCCCGGCGTCGATCGAGCGCCTGGCCGGGGTGGTGTCCCTGTCCCGGCGGGCGGACCGGACCACGGCCGCCGTAGCGGCCGCGGCGAAGGCGGGCCGATGACCACGAAAGCGCCCCGGACCACCCCCGAGACCGCCCCCGGCACCCTCGACCGGGACAAACTCTTCACGGCCCGCCTGCACGCCGCCCGCGTGCGCCCCTACCTCGCCACCGCCCTCTTCGCCCTGCACGTCGTCGAGTCGCGGCGGGTGCCGACCATGGGCGTCGACCGGTACTGGCGGTGCTACGTGAACCCGGGGTTCGTGGACCGCACGCCCGTCGAGGAACTGGCGGGTGTGTGGATGCACGAGGTGTCGCACCTGCTGCGCGACCACCACGCGCGCAGCGACCGGGTCGCCCGGGAACGGGGCCTGACCGGCCCGGGGGAGCGGCTGCGGATGAACATCGCCGCGGACTTCGAGATCAACGACGACGTCTACGGCGACGGCCTGGCCCGCCCGGAGGGGATCGTCGAGCCGGGTCATCTCGGCCTGGCCGAGGGCGAGTTGATGGAAGAGTACCTGCGGCAGTTCAGCCTGGGCCCGCGGATGCAGGACCTGGCCTGGCTGGACTGCGGCAGCGGCGCCGACGGCCTGGACCGGGAGTGGGAACTGGGCCCGGACGGCGCACACGGCCTGAGCGAGCAGGAGCGGGACGCGGTCCGCTTCCGGGTCGCGCAGGGCATCACCGGCCGCCCCGGCAACGCCCCGCAGGGCTGGCGGCGCTGGGCCGAGGAGGCCTTTCACCCACCGCAGCCGTGGCGGCAACTGCTGGGCGCGGCGGTCCGCTCGGCGGCGTCCGCCCCCGGCGCGGGCGAGGACTACACCTACGGCCGGCCCGCCCGGCGCTCCACCGCCCTGCCCGGTACGGTCCTGCCGAGCCTGCGCCGCCGCCCGCCCCGGGTGTCCGTCATCATCGACACCTCCGGGTCGGTCAGCGACGCCGAACTGGGCAGCGCGCTGCTGGAGGTCGCCGCGATCGCCCGGGCCGTGGGCGGCCGCCGCGACCTGGTCACCGTGGTGCCCTGCGACGCCTCCGCCGGGATCGCCCGCCGCCTGTGCCGTGACGAGGGGATCCCGCTCACGGGCGGAGGCGGCACGGACCTGCGCGCCGGCTTCACCCGCGCCCTGCGCACCCGCCCGTCCCCCGACGTCATCGTCGCCCTCACCGACGGCCAGACCCCCTGGCCGGGCACCCGGCCCCCGTGCCGGACGGTGGTGGGCCTGTTCCCCCGCCGCCACGAGAACCACTCCTACGACGAGTCCGACTCCGAGTACGTCCCGGACTCACCACCCGACTGGGCGCGTGTGGTGGACATCGGGTCGTGACGGGCTACGGTCTGTGCAGCAACCCCCGTTCCATCGCCACCACCACCGCCCTCGTCCGGTCGTTGACGTCGAGTTTGGCGAACAGGCGGAGCAGATGCGTCTTCACCGTGGCCTCGGCGATGACGAGGCGGCGGCCGATCTCGGCGTTGGTGAGTCCGTCCGCGACCGCGTTGAGGACGTCCGACTCGCGGGCGGTGAGCGGGATCTGGGCGGGCTGGCGCATCCGGGCGACCAGGCGTTCGGCGACCCGGGGCGCCAGCACCGTCTCGCCGCGGGCCGCCGCGTGGATCGCGTCGGCCAGCTGCTCACGGGTGGTGTCCTTCAGGAGGTAGCCGATCGCCCCGGCCTCCACCGCGCGCTCGATCTCCGCGTCCGTGTCGTACGTGGTCAGGATCAGCACCCGGGTGCGGGGGAAACGCGCCACGATCTCGGTCGTCGTGGCCACGCCGTCCAGGACGGGCATGCGCAGGTCGACCAGGGCGACATCGGGCTCGTGGCGCTCTACGAGGTCCAGGGCCGCGCGGCCGTCGCCCGCCTCGCCGACGATCTCGATGCCGGTCCCGGAGGCGAGGAGGGCCACCACTCCGGCCCGCATGACGGTGTGGTCGTCCACGACGACGATGCGCAGCGGTCCGTCCGTCATGCCGCAGCCTCCAGGGGTATCAGTGCCATCACCCGTGTCCCGTCCCCCACCGAACTCGTCACCGTCAGCCTCCCGCCCAGCTCCGCCAGCCGCTTGCGCATGCCGTCCAGTCCGAAGCCCGACGACTCCTCCACCAGGAACCCCGCCCCGTCATCGGTGATCTCGAGCTCCACCCCGTACGGCTGCCGGGCCAGGACCACGCCGACCGTGGAGGCGCGGGCGTGCTTGCGGACGTTGGCCAGGGACTCCTGGGTGCAGCGCAGCAGCGCGATCCGGGTCTGCTGGTCGCACTCCAGGTCCGCCAGTTCCGCGTCGACGGTCAGGCCGGTGTCCTCGGCGAAACGGTCCAGGGTGCGGCGGAGGGTTTCCGCCACCGAACCCGCCGCGGTCTGCTCCGAACGCTGGGCCGAGCCGACCAGCTCCCGCGCCTCGGCGAGGTTGTCCCGTGCGGTGGACTCGATCGACCGCAACTGGTGGGCACTGCGGACCGGATCGGCGTCGAGCCCCGCCCGGGCGGCCTCGGCCAGCACGATGATCGAGGCGAACCCTTGCGCGAGGGTGTCGTGGATGTCCCGCGCCATCCGCTCCCGCTCGTCCGCCGCGCCCTGGCGCTGGTGCGCCTGCGACAACTCGGCCTGCGCCTGTTCCAGTTCGGTGATCAGCCGGGCCCGCTCGGCGCTCTGCGCGACCACCGAGTGCGCCCACAGCCCGATCAGCACCCCCACGGCGACGACGATCAGCGTGGACACGAGGACCTCGGTGAAGAACTCCACCGTCCAGCCGTCCTGCCGCAGCACGTTCCCGGCCAGGGTCGCGGCCGTGGCGAGCCCCAGGAACACCATCGAGGCCCGGGGCGTCCGCCCGAACATCCAGTAGTGCGGCAGCGTCACCATGAACAGCGCCGCGTAGTTCCCGCGCAGATACGCCAGCCCGCCCAACACGACCACCAGCACGGAGAGATACCCGTGCGGCCGGACCACCGGGTTGGACGGGAAGCGGTCCAGGACCGCGTAGCACAGCACCATCCCGCCGAGCAGGGCCAGCGCCGCGTACTTGCTCCCGTCGGGCCGGTCGATGGCGACCAGCCCGACGGCCATCACGGCGAACAGCAGCCAGCACACCGCGTTCCAACGGCGCAGCGAGGTGGTCCAGAAGGCGTCGGCGGTGGACCCGGCGAGAGCGCTCATACCGATCAACGTACGTCGGCCGCCGCGCGCGAGGGGCTCCTTTTCTCCGGGGCGACCGACGTCCGCCGTACCGCCCGCGAGGGCCACCAGCTCGCCTCCCCCAGCAGCAGCATCGCCGCCGGCAGCACCATGACACGCACCACGAACGCGTCGATCAGCACGGCCGCCGCCAGGACGAAGCCGATCTGCTTCATCTCGATGATGTGCAGGAAGACGAAGCCGGCGAACACGGTCGTCATCACGACCGCGGCGCTGGTCACCACGCTCGCCGAGGACCGGATCCCGTCCAGCACGGCCTGCCGCGTGGGCACCCCGGCGAGCGTCGCCTCCCGGATCCGGCTCACCACGAACACCTGGTAGTCCGTCGACAGACCGAAGAGGATCACGAAGAGGAACAGCGGCACCCGGGAACCGATCGACCCGGTGGAGTCGAAGCCCAGCAGGCCCTCGGCCCAGGTCCCCTGGAAGACCAGCACGAGCAGTCCGAGCGCCGCCGCCGCGGACAGCAGGTTCAGGGCGACGCCGAGCAGTCCGAGGACCACCGAGCGGAAGGCGTACACGGTCATCGCGAACGTCACCAGCAGCAACGCGCCCAGCACCAGCGGCAGTTTGCCGTTCTGGTGGGCGGGATAGTCGGCGTAGCGGGCGACGTCCCCGCTCACGCCGTACTCGGCGCCGGCGATCCGGCCGACGGTGGCGGGCAGGAAGCCGTCCCGGAGCCGGTCGAGGGAGGCGTACGCCTCGTCGGAGTTGCCGAGGTAGGGCACCTTCAGTTCGAGGGTGCTGGTGCGGTCGTCGGCGGAGGTCCGGATCCGCGAGGCCCCGGTGAACAGCGGATCGGCCTCCACCCGCCGGACCACCTCCCGCAGGGCGGCGGTCACCGCCGCCGACCGCGAGGCGTCGGAACGCACCACGACCTGATGGGTCACCCGCAGCTCGGGGAACGCCTCGTTGAGCCGGTCGTACACCTTCATCGCGGGAATCTCGCGCGAGTGCGTGTCCCGGCTCATCTCGGTGATCTTCAGTCCGGTCAGCGGGACGGCCAGTGCCAGCAGTGCGACGACCGACACGCACAGGGTGGCCAGGGGATGCCGGGCCGCGGGCCGCAGCAGCGCGCTCCACGCCCGGCTGCCGCCACTCTCGCCCCGCACCCTGCGTACGGGCTTGCCGCGCTCGGCCCGCCGCAGCGCCCGGCGTTCCGCCCGCTGCCCCAGCTTCACCAGCAGCGCGGGCAGAGCGGTCAGCGAACTGGCCACCGCGACCAGCACGACCACGATGGTGCCGGTCGCGAGGGAGGAGAAGATCACGTCGGAGGCCAGGTACAGCGTCGCCGTGGAGGCGACCACCGCGAACCCGGAGACCACGACCGTCCGTCCCGAGGTCGCCGCGGCCAGCTCCACCAGCGCCTCGGAGGAGAGCCGGCCGCCGGAGCGGGCCCGTTCCTCCCGTTCCCGCTTGAGATAGAAGAGGGTGTAGTCGACGCCGACCGCGAGGCCGATCATCAGGATGACGTTGGTGCCGACCCCGGCGTCGGGCGACACGTGCGAGACGACCATCGACAGACCGACCGCCGCCGCGATCGACGACAGCGCCAGCAGCAACGGCACCCCGGCCATGGTCACCGACCCGAACACCACCAGCAGCGTCACCAGGGTGACGGGAAGGGTGATCGCTTCGGACAGCGCCAGGTCGTCACCGCGCTGCTTGTCGACTCCCTTGCTGACGGAGGGACTTCCGGTCTCCTCCAGCAACAGCCCGGGGTGGCCCTTCTGCACCGCGGCGGTCTGCGCCAGCAGCGCGTCCACCTTGTCCTTGGCGTCCCGCTCCTCGCCCTTCAGCGCCACCTCGACCATCAGGATCCGCCGGTCCCCGGAGAGCAACGGGTCGGCTACGCCCGCCACGTCCGGCAGTCGCCGCATCCGGTCGGCCAGATCCTCCGCGGCGGCCCGGGCGGCGCCGTGGTCCAGGGCACCGCCCGACCGTGAGGAGATCAGCACCTGCTCGGCGGATCTGCGTTCCAGGTGCGCCTCGGCCGCGAGGGCCTCGGCCCGGCCGGCCTCACCGACCCGGTAGTCCGCCGTCTTCGCACTGTTCATGCCGACAGCACTGCCGGCCCCCAGACACAGCACCACGAACACCAGCCAGCCGACGATCGCCCGCCAGGGATGTCGCGCACTCCAGCGCGCCACGCGCACAGACAATGAATTCATGCCCGAAAGCCTTGCCGAGCTGGGCAGTTGCCGGACAGAGGCACTCGGTTGAACCTGCCGTCCACCGATCGGTCGACCCGGGCCATGGGGGAAACCCCCGGCCCCCCTCGGGGTCAGCTCGGTCTCAGGACGACCGCCTGACCACCCGCCGGGGCCATGGCCACGTCGAGCGTGTCGTCACGGGTGACGGTCCTGGTGCTCACCACGACCGGGGTCCGGTACGGACTCGTGCCCGGCGTGCCGTCGGCGTAGACCGTCGCCGTGTAGGTGCCGCTGCCGAGGAAGGAGAGGGGGAGAGACAGGGTGCGGGACGACTCGTCGGTCATCGCGCCCAGGTACCAGTCGGAGCCGCTGCGCCGGGCCACCGCGATGTACTCCCCGATCGCACCGGCGAGGGTGCGGCTCTCGTCCCAGGTGACCGGGACGGCGTTGAACCAGGGCAGGCCGGGCCAGTTGGCCGGGTTGTTGTACTTGGACGGCTTGTCGTACCAGAAGAGGAAGTTGAGCGGCTGGTAGTAGACCGCGGCCATGGCCATCTGGTGGGCGTTGGTGGTCTTGTCGCGGGACTGGCCGTAGCAGATCGTGTAGTCCATCGGGCCGCCGATGTTGCGCGCGAAGGGCAGCGTCACGTTGTGCGTGGCCGTCGGGAACTGCTCGTTGCCGCGCACGCCCTCCAGGCTGATCCAGTTCGGGTAGGTGCGTTCGCAGCCGAACGGCCGGACGTCGTCGTGCATGTCGATGAGGAGTTCGTACTTCGCCGCCGTCCTCGCCCAGTCGATGATCTGGTCGGTCATCGTCCGCGTGCCGTCGTTGATGAACCCGAGCTTGATGCCCTGCACGCCCCAGCTCTTGTAGAGGCCGAACAGGGAGTCCGCGTCGGTCAGCGCGAGCCGGTTGACGTAGAGGAAGACACCGATGCCCTGGCTCGTGGCGTACGAGATGACCGACGGCAGGTCGATGGCGGCGATGGGCTCGGTGGCGTCGGGCGTGCTGAACTCCGGGCCGTACCAGCCGGCGTCGTACTCGATGTACTCAAGGCCCCGGGCCACGGCGAAGTCGACGCCTTCGAGGCCGGCGGCGGTGCTGAGCTCGCAGCGGAAGACCTTGCCGGGCTTGATCCAGGAGGTGTCGGGCAGGGCGTTCGGCGGGGCCAGGTCGAGGACCAGCTCGGCGTTGTCGACGAGTTCCGCGTGGGTGGCGCCGATGACGACGGCACGCCACGGGGTGGCGAAGGGCGTGGTGACGGTCGTGGTCGTCTCCACCGGGCCGGTGCCGCGGGCCGTGTGCTCCATGAGGAACGCGGCGAGCGTGTTCGGCTCCCCGGGGACCGAACCGAGCATGAGCCGCGGGTAGTTCACCCGGGACGCCTCGCAGACGCAGGCGATGAGTCCGTCGCTGAGGGTGGCGGTCAGCGGCAGGTCGGTCAGGGGGCCGTTGTCCGTGGTGGAGGTGCCGGTGACCGGGATGGCACCCGGCGCCACCGGCTCGTAGGGGTTCTCGTCGCGGGCGCTGTAGACGGTGGTGCCGTCGGGGAGGACGAACGTCGTCAGCTCGTCGGCGATGGTGGCGGTGCCCTGGTCGAGGAGGAGGTAGCGCAGGGCGACGCCGGTCCTGTAGGAGCGGACCTGCACGCCGAACCGGATGCCGGAGGCCCGGTCCCTGAGGTCCCAGCGCTGCTCGCGGTAGTGGTCGGTGACGGTCGCGTTGCGGCCGTAGACCGGGGTCCAGGTGGTGCGGCGGGTGCGGTGCCGCTCCCGGATCACCCGGACGTCACCTCCGAGGACGGTGCCGTCTTCGAGTCTGAGACCGAGGGCCGATGCGGCGATGACCGTTGTGCCGTTGCGGCGGGCGGACCAGCGGAGCCGTCCGTGGGTGACGGAAAGGGTGATGGAGGTGCCGCCCAGCCGGGCGGTGACGCTCTCCGGCCGGTCGCCACCGGCCGCGGACGCCGAGGGTGCGGTGCCGATCCCGGCGGCGGCCAGTCCGGCGGTGGCGGCGGCGCCCTTGAGCACGACCCGGCGGGAAGCCGACCCCGCGGTGGGCTCTTCCCGCTCTCCCGAAGCTCTCATCGTCAGGGACCTTCCCTCGCAGTAATAGGGTAGTAACCGTTTTCTGCCGGTGGCGAGTGCAGTTCTACGCGCAGCCGCGGAGGCGGGTCAAGACCCCGGAGCTCCCGTGGTGCCGTGGGGCGGCAGCTTCTCGAAGGCGGCCCGGGGGCCGCCGTCGCCGAACCCGCACGTGGCCGGGTCCGCCTTGCACCAGGCGAGGAACGAGGAGCTCCGCCGTGGTGTCGTGAGCGGCGCCCTCACGCCGTCCGGAACCGGTCCGTCGCCGCCAGCACCGCCGCCGTCGTGGACACCCCCGACAGCCCGTGTCCTTCGCCGCCGATCAGGACGAGCTCCGCGTCCGGCCACACCTGCGCCAGCCGCCACGCGATGTCCGGAGGCCCGCTGATGTCCATCCGGCCGTGGATCATCACCCCCGGGATGCCGGCCAGCTTCCCGGCGTCGCGCAGCAGCGCCCCGTCCTCCAGGAAGGCGGCGTGCCGCCAGTAGTGCGTGACGAGGCGGGCGAAGCGCATCCGGAAGCGCGGGTCCTCGTAGCGGGGGTCGGGCCGGTGCCCCGGCTGGGTGGAGACGTGCACGTCCTCCCAACGGCACCACTCCCGCGCGGCCCGCTCCCGAACGGCCGGGTCGGGGTCGGCGAGCATCCGGGCGTAGGCGTCCACCAGACTTCCGTCGCGCTCCGCCTCCGGTACGGCGTCCCGGAACCGGGCCCACTCCTCAGGGAAGATCCGCCCCATGTCCCGGGTGACCCACTCCACCTCACGGCGCGTGGTGCTGGTGACGCTGAAGAGAACCAGCTCGGACACGGAGACGGGGTGCTGCTCGGCGTAGGCCAGGGCCAGGGTCACGCCCCAGGAACCGCCGAGGACCAGCCACTTCTCGATGCAGAGGTGCTGCCGCACCTGCTCGATGTCGGCGATCAGACGCTGCGTGGTGTTGGCGGCGAGCGAGGTCTGCGGATCCGCGGCGTCGGGCGTACTCCGCCCGCACCCGCGCTGGTCGAGGAGCACGACGCGGTACGCCGCCGGGTCGAACAGCCGGCGCCAGAACGGCCCTGCCCCCGACCCCGGCCCGCCGTGCAGCACGAGAGCGGGCTTGCCCGCGGGATTTCCGCAGGTCTCCCAGTACACGCGGTTGCCGTCGCCGACGTCGAGCATGCCGTGTGCGTACGGCTCGATGCCGGCGGAATACAGCTCGGCCATGCGGAAGGTCCTCTCCTGACCTGCCTGCCCCGGATGTGACAGCGCGATGTGACAGCCGTGCCAGAGTACGAAGTTCAGACCTGGGCTACTTGATCTCGGTCCAGCCCGCAGGGGTCACCTTGAAGTGGTCCCCGTCGTCGGCGTCCATCCGCGAGCTCGCGTGCACCTGCACGTGGTCCCGCTCGAGGTGGTACCGGAAGCCGCCCATCATGCCGACCACCGTGAAGACGACCCGCACGGCGGGCCCCTCCGTGAGGGGAGCCAGCGGCGGCAGCAGGTGCTCGATCTCCTCGAAGCACCGGCCGGTCGTCTCCCGCATCAGGGTGTGGAAGTGCTGCTCCAAGGCGTCCGGCGGGGCGGGCAGGGGCCGTACCGTGACCGGTTCGAGGAGGTCGAGCAGGTGCGTGTGCCCCTGCTCCCGGGCGATGTCGACGGGGCGGCGGCCGTCCCGGGTGCGCTGGGTGCGCCAGGCGCCGGAGACGGTTCCAGTCGGCGTCCCGGGCCAGGTCCGCGAACTGGTCCCGCTCGTCCCGGTACCACCCGTTGAAGCGCTCCCGGTCGGTGAGACCGTCCCATTCCAGCAGCCTGATCACCCGGCCACGCCAACCGACCCGGTCCGGGGCGCGCAGGACGGCGAGGGCGGTGAGGCCTTCCCCCGTGCCCGCCGGAGTACCCACCTTTTTGTGGGGACTTGGCAGCACGCCGGCGCCGGGCGAACCTGGTGGTGGGCGGCCGGTGAGGCACAGGATCCGGAAGGAACGGAGGTGGCACCCGCTCAGGAGGCCGGCCGGGTGGCCTCGGCCAGTTTCTCCAGGTGACGGTGGCCCCAGTCGGACAACGGCGCCAGTGCCTCGGCGAGTTCACGGCCGAACGCGGTCAGGGAGTAGACCGTCTTCGGCGGCAGCACGTCGTACACCTCCCGGTGCACCAGCCCGTCCGCGGCCATCTCCCGCAAGGCCTCGGTCAGCACCTTCTCGGACAGGCCCGGCAGTTCCCGGCGCAGCTCCGCCGGGCGGCGCGGGCCCGACTCCAGCAGCCAGAGCAGGGCCGTCTTCCACTTGCCGTCGACCACGGCGATCGCGGCGGTCACGCCGCAGACGTCCGGATCCTGGCGCCGACGTGTCACATCCGCCCCCTTCGTCGTCCATTGTCATGCAGATCAGAGGAGTTCACGATGACTTCGTACAGCGCTTCCCCGGCCCCGGCGCATTCCGGCCGGCCGCCCGCCGATGGCCCGGCCGCCACGGTCACCGTCCTCGGTCTCGGCCCGATGGGCCGTGCCCTGGCCGGTGCGTTCCTCGACGCGGGCCTGCGCACCACCGTCTGGAACCGCACCCCGGGCCGGGACCGGGAGCTCCTCGGCCGCGGTGCGGCGGGCGCGGCGTCGGCGGCCGAAGCGGCGGCGGCGAGCGATGTGATCGTCGTCTGCGTGGTGAACTACGACGCCGCCGACGCCGTGCTGCGTCAGGACGAGGTCGCGACCGCCCTCAAGGGCCGTACGGTCGTGAATCTGACCGCCGACACCCCGGACCGGGCCCGCGACACCGCCGCCTGGGCCGCCGCGCACGGCGTCCGCTACCTGGACGGCGCGATCATGACCCCGACGACCACCATCGGCACACCCGGGGCGGTCTTCCTGTACAGCGGCCCCGAGGGCCTCTACCACGAACTCGCCCCCGTGCGCGAGGCGTTGGGCGGGAACCACACTCACCTCGGCGAGGAGACGGGCCGGGCCGCGGCCTTCGACATCGCCCTGCTCGACATCTTCTGGACGGCGATGGCGGGCTACGCGCACGCCCTGGCGGTGGCCCGGGCCGAGGGGGTCACCGCGACCGAACTGGCCCCCTTCGCCCAGGGCATCGGCGCGATCCTCCCTCCGCTGTTCGCGGAGACCGCCGCGGACGCCGACGCCGGCGCCTACTCCGGCGAGGGCAACCCGCTCACCTCGGCCGTGTCGTCCATGGCCCACATCGTCCACGTCTCCGAGTCGCACGGCATCGACGCCGGCGTCATGCGCGCGGCCGAGGGAATGGCCCGCCGCGCCATCGGGCTGGGTCACGGGCAGGACGGCTTCCTCCGCGTCGCGGAGGTCATCGGACGACGGTGACCGCTGCACGGCGCTGACGGGCTCGCCGAACGCCCGCCCGCGGTGCGCGTTGCCTGAGCGCGGCGTCGGCGGCAGCCAGGACGCGGAGGAAGCCGAGCACGGTCTCCCGTGCGGGCACGGCCCCGTGTGCCGGACCGGACCCTCCGCCGGACCGTCCCCGCGATCCGGGTCGGTCACCGCGATCCGGGTCGGTCACCGCGGCCTTGGCGCCGTACTCGCCCGCCGCACCAACCGCGTCGGCACCAGCGTCGTCCCGTGCTCCGTCCCGTCCTCACGCATCTTGCTGAGCACCCCCTCCACGCACAGCCGCCCCACCTGCGCGAAGTCCTGGTGGATGGTGGTGAGGGGCGGGAGGAAGGACGCCGACTCGGGGATGTCGTCGAAGCCGATGACGCTGATGTCGTCGGGGACGCGACGGCCGCGTTCGTGCAGGGCGCGGAGCAGGCCCAGCGCCATCTGGTCGTTGGCCGTGAACACCGCCGTGCAGTCCGGCTCGTCGGCGAGGAGGAGGCCGGCCCGGTAGCCGGATTCGGCCGACCAGTCGCCGCGGACCAGGGGTGGCGGGGTCCGGCCCGCCTCGGTGAGTGTGGTGCGCCAGGCGTTGGCGCGGCGCTGGGCGGCGAAGGAGCCCTCGGGACCGGCCAGGTGCCAGACCGTGTCGTGGCCGAGGTCGAGGAGGTGCCGTACGGCGTCCCGGGCGCCGCCCGCCTGGTCGGTGTCGACGACGGTGTAGCGGTCCCCGGCGTCGGAATCGGCCACCACGACCTGTACACCGGGCGGGAGGGAGACCGTCGCCGCGTCGAGCAGGTGGATCTCCATGATGACGATGACGGCGTCCACGGCGAGCTCACCCAGCCGGGAGAAGGCGCCGTTCACCTCGTCCTGGGTGGGGACGGCCACGGGCAGCAGGGTGACGGCGTAACCGTGCTCGGCGGCGGAGTTGGCGATGGCCTCCAGGGTGCGGATGTTGCCCATGGTGGAGAGGGAGAAGGTGATCACGCCGAGGGTGCGGAACTCGCCCCGGCGCAGCGCCCGGGCCGCGCTGTTCGGGCGGTAGCCCAGTTCCCGCATGGCGGCCAGGACCTGCGCGCGGGTGTCCTCGGTGACGCCCGGGAAGCCGTTCGAGACGCGGGAGACCGTCTGGGACGAGACCCCGGCGAGCTGGGCCACGTCCGCCATGGAGGCACCCTGACGGGGCCGGGCCGCACGTCTTCTCGTACGGCTCGTGCCCCTCGACTGGCTCTCGCCGTCCACTGTGCCCACATTCCCCTCCCTACGCGCCCGGCGCGCAAGTTTCGGTCCGGAACGAGTCCTTGACCCGTGAGATTCGGACAGTGTAGACATCCCGCCAGTGGATGTTTACGTAAACATTGCCTAGTCGAAATCGTATGAGAAGGCGCCAAACCCGCACCAGTCGCACCACGTAGGCCCCGATCTCTGCGTCCGCCGGGACGCGTGCACGCAGAAGAGCTGGAGTACTCGAGATGGCACACCGCACCCGTAAGAGAAGGCTCCTCGGGGCCATCGGCGTCACCTTGGCGACCGGAACCGTCCTGGCCACCGCCTCCCTGCCCGCCGCGCACGCCGAGACGACGGCTGCCGAGGCCGCCGCGGCCGGCGTCACCGTGCAGCCCGACCCCTCCTACTCGGGGGAGAAGTTCGAGGGCTGGGGCACGAGCCTGGTCTGGTTCGCCAACGCCACCGGCGACTACCCGCCCGCGGTCCGCGAGAAGCTCTACAAGCTCCTCTTCGGCGACGACGGCCTCGCCCTGAACATCGCCCGCTACAACATCGGCGGCGGCAACGCCCCCGACGTCAAGGACTACCTGCGGGCCGGCGGCGCGGTCGAGGGCTGGTGGAAGGCCCCGGCGGGCACCACCCGCGAGGACGTCGACTGGTGGGACGCGGACGACCCCGCGGACTGGAACAAGAACGCGGACAAGACGCAGCGCTGGTGGGTCGACCGCATCAAGAAGGACATCACCCACTGGGAGACCTTCAGTAACTCCCCGCCCTGGTTCATGACCGAGAGCGGCTACGTCTCCGGCAACTTCGACGCGGGCAAGGACCAGTTGAAGCCCGAGTCCGTCGAGGACTTCGCCAAGTACCTGGTGGGCGCGACCGAGCGGCTGGAGAAGGCCCACGGCATCAAGGTCGACACGCTCGACCCGTTCAACGAGCCGAACACCAACTACTGGGGCACCAAGCTCGGCCCGGACGGCGAGCCGGTCGGAGGCCGCCAGGAGGGCGCCCACATCGGCCCGGAGCTCCAGCAGAAGGTGATCCGCGCGCTGGCCCCGGTCCTGGAGAAGTCCCGCTCCGGCGCGGAGATATCCGCGATGGACGAGACGAACCCCGGCACGTTCGCGACGAACTGGAACTCCTACCCCCAGGAGGTCCGCGACCTCGTCGGCCAGATGAACGTCCACACCTACGGCACCGGCCAGCGCACCACCGTCCGCGACCTGGCCAAGGCCGCCGACAAACCGCTGTGGATGAGCGAGGTCGAGGGCGACTGGGGTGACGGCCAGAGCTTCACGGACATGCGGCCCGGCCTGGGCCTCGCCCAGCGCATGGTCGACGACCTGCGCGAACTGGAGCCCAAGGCCTGGGTGTTCTGGCAGCCCGTCGAGGACTACGACAACATGAAGCCGGGCGGGGAGTCCGCCAAGGGCGGCAACTGGGGCGAGATCCAGCTCCCGTTCAGCTGCACCTCGAAGGACACCCTGAAGTCCTGCCCGATCTACACCAACACCAAGTTCGACACGGCCCGCAACTTCACGCACTTCATCAAGCCCGGCGACCGGCTGATCAAGACGAACGACACGTCCAGCACCGCGGCGGTCTCCCGCAAGGGCGACGCGGCGACCGTCGTCCACGTCAACAGCGCCACCGAGGTGCATGAGGTCACGCTCGACCTGTCGAAGTTCGGCCGGGTCTCCTCCCGCGCCACGGTCACCCCGGTGGTGACCAGCGCCGACGGCAAGCTGGAGAAGCAGCAGCCGGTCCGCGTCACCGGCAAGCAGGCCACGCTCACGGTGCCCGCCCAGTCGGTGACGTCCTTCCTCGTCAAGGGCGTCTCGGGGGTCGCGAAGGACGCGGCCGAACTGCGCAAGGGCCACACCTACCGCCTGACCGGCGTCCAGAGCGGCAAGGACCTCACCATCGCCGGCAACGGCACGGGCCTGGTCATCAAGACCCCGAACGCGTCCGACCCCAGCGGCCGCCAGTGGCGGGTCGAGCAGATCCGCGGTGACGGCAACCGCAAGCGCTACGTCCTCACCGAGGCCGGCGCGGACAAGCGCCTGGCCATCCGCGACGGCGCCCTGGTCGCCGAACCCGACGAGGGCCGCCGCGACGCCGCCGCGCAGTGGATCGCGTCCTCGACCGGCGACGGCACGTGGACGCTCGTGAACGTGGCGACCGGCCAGCTCCCGGACGTCGGGGGCCAGTCCACGAACGACGGTGCGCCGGTGGGCGTCTGGCAGCCGAACTCCGGGTCCAACCAGCGCTGGAAGATCACGGACGTGACGGGCGGCTGACCTTTCGTCCGGCGTCCGGACTCGACGCCCCCGGCTGCGCGGCCCCTACCGGCCGCGGAGCCGGGGGCGTCGTGCGTCAGCCGGCCTCCGCGTGACTCCCGTCGCCCGCCGAGCGGGCAGGTCTGGCGCCTCCCGCCCGACGGCGGGGTGCCCGAGGTTGTCACCGAGGACGTGCACGACCCCGTAGCGGTCCGCTTCGACCAGGGCGGCGTCCTGCACGTCCTCTCACGCTGACCCGAGGGCATCGTCACCCGCGTCGACCTGCACGGCAGCGGCGCGCTCGCTCGTCACCAGCGGGGTCACGGGCCCGGACAAGGCACGGTCCTGCGGCTGGCGGCGAGCACCCAGGGGGTGCCGTTCGGATCAGGCCGCAGACGCGGGACCTGATCCGAACGACCCCTCCCAGGGGCCCGGTTCAGCGGCGGCGGCCCCGGGGCGGCCTGTTCCGCCGTCCGTTCGGGGCGGAACCCGTGCGCGCGGGGGCCTTCTCGGCGGCCGGCGGGGTGAGGACGACGGGCACGCCCGAGGGCTCCTGCGCCCCGGTGATGCGGCTCAGTTCGGCCTCTCCCGAGCGGACCCGGGTGACCTGCGGGGTGATGCCGGCATCGGCCATCAGCCGGGTCATCTCGCGCCGCTGGTGGGGCAGGACCAGGGTGACGACGGTGCCGGACTCGCCGGCGCGCGCCGTACGGCCGCCGCGGTGGAGGTAGTCCTTGTGGTCGCCGGGCGGGTCCACGTTGACGACGAGGTCGAGGTTGTCGACGTGGATGCCGCGCGCCGCGACGTTGGTGGCCACCAGGACCGAGACGTGGCCGTCCTTGAAGCGGGCCAGGGTCCTGGTCCGCTGCGACTGGGACTTCCCGCCGTGCAGGGCCATGGCGCGCACGCCCACGGCCAGCAGCTTCTTGGCCAGCCGGTCGGCGGCGTGCTTGGTGTCCAGGAACATGATCACGCGGCCGTCGCGGGCGGCGATGCGGGTCGTGGTGGCGTGCTTGTCGTCGTCCTCCACGTGCAGCAGGTGGTGCTCCATCGTGGTGACGGCGCCCGCCGACGGGTCGACGGAGTGCACCACCGGGTCGTGCAGGTAGGTGCGGACCAGCCGGTCGACGTTGCGGTCGAGGGTGGCGGAGAACAGCATCCGCTGCCCGCCGGGACGCACCTGGTCGAGCAGGGCGGTGACCTGGGGCATGAAGCCCATGTCGGTCATCTGGTCGGCCTCGTCGAGGACGGTGACGCCGACGTGGTCCAGCCGGCAGTCGCCTCGGTCTATGAGGTCCTTGAGGCGTCCGGGCGTCGCGACGACGACCTCGGCACCGGAGCGCAGGGCGTTCGCCTGCCGGCCGATCGGCATGCCGCCGACCACCGTGGCGAGCCGCAGCCGCAGCGCGCGGGCGAAGGGGGTGAGGGCGTCGGTGACCTGCTGGGCCAGTTCCCGCGTGGGCACGAGGACGAGGGCCAGGGGCTGCCGGGCCTCCGCCCGCTGTCCGTCGACACGGGCCAGCAGGGCGAGCCCGAAGGCGAGTGTCTTGCCCGAACCGGTGCGTCCGCGGCCCAGGACGTCCCGGCCGGCCAGCGAGTTCGGCAGCGTCGCAGCCTGGATGGGGAACGGCGCGGTCAGGCCCTCGGCGGTCAGCGCGGCCAGCAGCCGCTCGGGCAGGTCGAGGTCGGCGAACGCCTCCACGGCGGGCAGCGCCGGGGTGACGGTGGCGGGCGGTGCGAACTCCCCGCTGGGGGCGGGGCGGCGGCCTCCTCGGCCACCGCCGCCCGCGGGACGGGAAGCGGTGCCTGCGCCGCCCGACTTGCGGGACCGGAAACCGTTGCCGCGGGAGTGGGGGGAGCCGTTGTTCTTGCGAGCCGTGCGGTCCAAGGGGAACCTTCCTCGATGCGGCACGCGTCGAGGAATGCGCGGCGGCGCCGGAGTGCCGCAGGCTTCGCAAGAGTTGAGCCGGAGAAGAGCAAAACGAGCCGGGGCCCGCACCGCGAGGGTGCGGGCCCCGGTCAGGGCATTCGCGTACGCGTCAGGCGGGAACGATGTTCTCGGCCTGCGGGCCCTTCTGGCCCTGCGTGACGTCGAAGGTAACCTTCTGGCCTTCCTGAAGCTCGCGGAAGCCGGAGGTGGCGATGTTCGAGTAGTGGGCGAAGACGTCCGGGCCGCCACCCTCCTGCTCGATGAAGCCGAAGCCCTTTTCCGCGTTGAACCACTTCACGGTGCCAGTTGCCATGTGTATCTCCCTTGAGGGGCAGTACCCGAGATCCGCACTTTGCTGATTCGGGGTCGCTGAGATGATCACCCTCCGGAGAGATTCGAAAATCCTCGGATAACAAAAAGAGTGCTCGTCGACAAAGGTCGATAGAGCACTCGAAGTCTCTGGGAACCAAAACTGCAACGCCAACCAAGGTAGCACAGGTCGGCCCCGATGGCTCGGAAATCTCGTACCCCGGGTGGAGCCGCCCTCCCGTGCGTACTGCGTTTCGAGTACCGGAGAGTGTCGGCAGCCGCACGACGACGGGACGGCCCGCCCCCGGACAGGCTTGGCAGACGTTCGACACCAGATGTGGAGACTTCCTGCCGTGGCTGAATTCCTGTATCGAGTGGGCCGGTCGGCCTTCCGGCGGCGCTGGTACGTCGCCCTGGTCTGGGCGGCCGTCCTGGCCGCCGTGGGGCTGGGCTCCCTCAAGGCGCCCGGGGCCGTCGACGAGGAGTTCTCGATGCCCGGCATCGAGTCCCAGAAGGCGTTCGACCTGATGGAGGAGCGCTTCCCCGGAGCCACGGCCGACAGCGCGACGGCCAGGGTCGTCTTCATCGCGCCGGGCGGCGAGAAGGTCACGGCCGCCGGGAACAGGAAGTCCATCGAGAAGACCGTGGCCGGACTCGCCGACGGCACCCAGGTCGCGAGCGCCGTCGACCCGTTCGCGGCCAGGACCATCAGCAAGGACGGCTCGACGGCCTTCGCGACCGTCACCTACAAGGTCGGAGCGAACGACCTCACGGACGCCAGCCGCAGCCATCTGGAGCGGACCATCGACCAGGCCCGGGACTCCGGGCTGACCGTCGAGGCGGGCGGCACCGCGCTGGCCGCCGAGGGCGGGCCGGGCGGCACGGCCGAGGTGATCGGCATCGCGCTCGCCGCCGTCGTGCTCCTGATCACCTTCGGCTCGCTGGCCGCCGCCGGACTGCCCCTGCTGACGGCCGTGATCGGTGTCGGTGTGAGCATGGCCACCATCCTCGCCCTGTCCAGCGCCCTGGGCCTGTCCACGACCACCGGCACCCTCGCCATGATGCTGGGCCTGGCCGTCGGCATCGACTACGCCCTGTTCGTCGTCTCCCGCTACCGCGAGGAGCGCGCCAAGGGCCGCACGCCGCAGGAGGCCACCGGGCTGGCCGTCGGCACGGCCGGGTCGGCGGTCGTGTTCGCCGGGCTCACCGTCGTCATCGCCCTGGCCGGGCTCGCCGTGGTCGGCATCCCGATGCTCACCAAGATGGGGCTGGCCGCGGCGGGCGCGGTCGTCGTCGCCGTACTGATCGCGCTGACCCTCGTCCCGGCGCTCCTCGGCTTCTGGCCGAACGCCGTGCTCACCCGGCGGGCCCGCAGGAGCGGCCGGATCGAGGACGGCACCGAGGCCAACGCCGGCACCCGCTGGGCGCGGTTCGTGCTGCGCCGCCCCATACCCGTCCTGCTCCTCGGCGTCGTCGGCCTCGGCGCCCTCGCCCTGCCCGCCGCCGACCTCCAGCTGGGCATGCCCGGGGACGAGGCCAAGCCGGCCTCCACCACCGAGCGCCGGGCCTACGACGCGCTCGCCGAGGGCTTCGGGCCGGGCTTCAACGGGCCGCTGACCATCGTCGTCGACGCCAAGGGAGCTGCCGACCCGAAGGCCGCAGCCGGCACCATCGCGAAGGAGATCGGCGGCACCGAGGGGGTCGTGTCCGTGTCCCCGGCCCGCTTCAACGACGCCGGCGACACCGCGGTCTTCTCGGCCGTGCCGTCCACCGCGCCGACCGACGAGAAGACCAAGGCCCTGGTGACCACCATCCGGGACGAGCGGCCCGGCGTGGAGTCCGGCACCGGCGCGAGCTACGAGGTCACCGGCACCACCGCGATGAACATCGACATCGCCGAGAAGGTCCAGGCCGCGCTGATCCCGTACCTGGTCGTCGTGGTCGGCCTGGCGATCGTGCTGCTGCTGGTGGTCTTCCGGTCCCTGCTCGTCCCGCTCAAGGCGGCCCTCGGCTTCCTGCTCTCCGTCCTGGCCTCCCTCGGCGCGGTCGTCGTGGTCTTCCAGCAGGGTCACGGCGCTGAACTCCTCGGTGTGGAGCAGACCGGACCGATCATGAGCCTGATGCCGATCTTCCTGGTCGGCATCGTCTTCGGCCTCGCGATGGACTACGAGGTGTTCCTCGTCTCCCGGATGCGGGAGGCGTACGTCCACGGCGAGTCGTCCGACCGGGCGGTCGCGTCCGGCTTCCGGCACAGCGCCCGGGTGGTCGTGGCCGCCGCCCTGATCATGATCGCGGTGTTCGCCGGGTTCATCGGCGAGAGCGACTCCATGATCAAGATGATCGGGTTCGGGCTGGCCTCCGCCGTCCTGTTCGACGCCTTCGTCGTACGGATGGCGATCGTGCCGGCCGTCCTCGCCCTGCTCGGCGACAAGGCCTGGTGGCTGCCGAAGTGGCTGGACCGGGCGCTGCCCCGGGTCGACGTGGAGGGCGAGGCCCTCAGCCGGCCGGAGCGGGAACCGGCCCCCGAGACCGCGCCCGGCCTGGAGCCGGCGCGTACCTGAGGAAGCCGCTCCCAGGGCCGCCCGTGGCGAAGGACACGGCGGCCCCTCGGGCATTCGCGCCCGAAGTCGACCACGATGGTCCCAGCCCCACCGACCGGAGAGCCCGATGAGCATCCCCCTGGAGCGGCGCTACGCGGATCGCCTCGAGCAATTCGCCGAGCAGCACCCCTTCCTCGTCGACCTGGCGACGGCCCTGGCGCTGATGGGCTGCGCGACCTTCGGCACCTCCCTGTCCCTGCCCGGCGCGGATCCGCCCGCCCAGGACAAGGCGGGAGTCGCCCTCATGGGCGTGGCCTGCCTCGCCCTGGTCAAGCACCGCGCGTACCCGCGCACCGTCGTCACGATCACCGCCGGCTGCACCGTGACGGCCGTCGCGATGGGCTATCTGCTCACGCCCCTGCTGCTGGCGCCGATCATGGCGGCGCTGTACTGGCTCGCCACTCTCACCGACCGCGGAACCACCCGTGTCTACGGCGTCATCACCATGGTGGCGGTGATCGTCGCGGCCGTGTTCACCGACTCGATGGACCACCTCTCGCTGCTGCTGCGGACGATCGGCCCGTTCTTCTGGCTGATGCTGCCCCTCGCCGCCGGCAACATGACGCGACTGCGGCGCGCCTACCTCCAGGCCGTGCAGGCCCGGGCCGAGCACGCCGAGCGCACGCGGGAGGAGGAGGCCCGGCTGCGGGTCACCGAGGAACGGATGCGCATCGCCAGGGAGCTGCACGACGTCGTCGCCCACCACATGGCCCTGGCCAACGCCCAGGCGGGCACCGCCGCGCACCTGGCCCTCACCCGCCCCGAGCAGACCCAGAAGATCCTCAACGACCTGACCGGCACCACGTCCTCCGCGCTGCGGGAGCTGAAGGCCGCGCTGGGCCTGCTCCGCCGGGACGACGAGAGCCCCGGCTCCGAGTCGCTGGACCCGTCCCCGGGCCTGTCCCGGCTGCCCGAGCTGGTCTCGGTGTGCGAGTCGGCGGGCCTGGAGGTCACCGTCACCACGGAAGGGGAGCCGCAGCCGCTGTCGCCCGGAGTGGACCTGACCGCCTACCGGATCGTGCAGGAGGCCCTGACCAACGTCACCAAGCACGCCACCGCCGAAGCCGCCCACGTGCTCCTCGCCTACACCGGCTCCCGCCTGCTGATCACCGTCACCAACGACGGCCCCAGCAAGCCGGAGGTGGTCCGGGGCCGCGGGTTCGGCGTCATGGGCATGCGCGAACGTGCCCTGTCCATCGGCGGCGAACTGTGCGCGGGCCCGCGTCCCCAGGGCGGCTTCGAGGTCACCACCGCGCTGCCCCTGCAACCCTCCGTCCACCTCGCGGAAGGAACGACCGCATGAGCATCAGGGTGCTGCTCGCCGACGACCAGGCGCTGCTGCGGGCCACCTTCCGCATCCTCATCGACTCCTGCCCGGACATGGAGGTGGTCGCCGAGGCCTCCGACGGCGCCGAGGCGGTCGAGCTGACCCGTGAGGTGCGCCCCGACATCGTCCTGATGGACATCCGCATGCCCGGCACCGACGGCCTCACCGCCACCGCGGAGCTGTGCGCCGACCCGGAGCTGTCCTCGACCCGCGTCCTGATCCTGACCACCTTCGAGACCGAGGACTACGTCGCCCAGGCCCTGCGCGCCGGCGCCAGCGGTTTCCTCGGCAAGGACGTCACCGCCGAGACCCTCCTGGCGGGCCTGCGCACGGTGGCCTCGGGGGAGGCCCTCCTCTCGCCCGTCGCCACCCGATCCCTCATCACCCGCTTCCTCATGGCGCCCGCCCCCGGGGCCGGCCTCGCGCCCCCGGAGCGCCTCGCCGATCTCACGGTCCGTGAGCGCGAGGTGATGGCGCTGGCCGCGGAGGGCAGGTCCAACACGGAGATCGCCGAGGACCTCACGCTCAGCCCGCTGACCGTCCGCACGCACATCCACCGGGCCATGACCAAGCTGCACGCCCGGGACCGTGCGCAGCTGGTCGTCATCGCGTACCGGACGGGGCTCGTACGGGCGACGCCACCGGGGACGTGAGCAGGTGGCCTACGGCCTGCCGTAGGCCGCCACCATGAGGGCCTCGGCGGTCCTGTTCATGTCCTGGCCCTTCGCGTCGGTGGAGTTGACGCTGTACACGAGGGTGCGGGAGCCGTTGCGGGTGGAGGCGATGGCGGCGTTGTACCCCCAGCGCCCGCCCGTCTTGCCCCAGACCTCGCGCCCGCCCAGCACCTTCATGGACAGACCGGCGGAGTGGGCGGCCGGCTTCCCGGTCCTGAAGTCGGTCACCTCCGGCAGCGTGAACATCTCCTCCAGCAGCGGCCCGCGCACGATCCGCCCCCGGAACAGGGCGTTGGTGAACCGCTCCAGGTCGGCGGTGGTCGAGACGATGTCCCCGGCCGCCCAGCCGTCCGTCGCCCCCCAAACGGAGACGTCCCGGAGCCCGGTCGTGCCGTCGTCGAGACGCATGGTCTGGTAGCCGTGGTTGTGCGGCCCGGCGATGCGCGGGTTCGCCCCCGGCGCATAGGTGTTCCGCAGCCCCAGCGGCCGGAGCACCCGCCGGGCGACCTGGCGCTCGTAGGAGTCGTGGGTGACGCGCTCGATGAGCAGACCGGTGATGGTGTACCCGATGTTGAGGTAGTGCTGCCGCTCGCCCGGCGCGAACTCGGGCTTCTTCGACGTCGCCGAGCGGACCATGTTCCGGGGGTCGTGGACGCGGAAGCGGTTCGCGTACCACTCCTCGACGGTGGTGCCGGGGAAGTCCGGGGCCGGGATGCCGTGCGTGTGGTTGAGGAGCTGCCGGACGGTGACGTCCTCGTACGACGGCGGGATCAGGTCCGGCAGGTACGAGCGGGCGCTGCGGTCCAGGTCCAGCCGTCCCTCCTCGGCCAGTTGCAGGGCGACCGCGGCCGTGAACACCTTGGTGACGGACCCGGCCCGGAAACGGGCGGCCGGATCCGCGGGCCGGCCGGTCCGCAGATCGTGCACGCCCGAACTGCCGTGCCAGACGCCCTCCTTGCCGCCGACGCGGACGAGGGCGGCGGTGGCGTCGGCGCTGGGGAGGCCCGCGATGGCGGCTTCGAGCGCGGGGTTGGGGGACTGCGCGGCCGTCGACGCGGCCGGGGCGGAGGCGGCGGCCGGGAGGACGGACGGCCCCGCGGCGATCCCCACGACGAGCACGGCGGCGGTCAGCAGGCCGGTACGGGTTTTCATGTGAACTCCACTGGGACGGACCGAGGTTGTGTGACGGCTTCATCCTCCGGAGCCCAGCGGCCGCGCGGATCGCTCCCACAGGCGGTCCTGCGGCGTCACTTCCTCGCCGACGCGGGGGAGGTCCCGGCCCGGGCCGCTCCCCCGGGCGGGGGATCCCCGGCCGCGACGAGGCCGGTCTCGTAGGCGCAGATCACGGCCTGGATCCGGTCCCTGAGGCCCAGCTTCGCGAGCACGTTGCCGACATGCGTCTTGACGGTGTGGTCGCTGACCACCAGCTCGGCGGCGATCTCGGCGTTGGACAGACCTCGGGCGAGCAGCAGCAGCGTCTCGCGCTCCCGGGCGGTCAGGACGTCCAGCCGGGGATCGGGCCGGCGGGCCCGGGCGGTGGCGGGCCGGGTGTACTGCTCCACCAGACGCCGGGCGACGGAGGGCGCGAGCAGCGAGTCGCCCCGGGCGACGACGCGCACGGCGTGCACCAGGTCGTCCCGGCGGACGTCCTTGAGCAGGAAGCCGCTCGCGCCCGCGTGCAGCGCGTCGTACACGTACTCGTCGGAGTCGAAGGTCGTGAGCATCACCGTGCGGCAGTCGCCCGCCGCGCTGATCGCGCGGCAGGCCTCGATGCCGTCCATGCGGGGCATCCGGATGTCGAGCAGCGCCACATCGGGTGCGTGCCGCCGCACCGCGTCGACGGCCTCGCCGCCGTCACCCGCCTCGGCGACGACCTCGATGTCCGGCTGCACGTCCAGGATCATCGCGAAGCCGCTGCGCACGAGCTCCTGGTCGTCGGCGATCACGACACGGATCGTCACGACCCCACCTCGGCCGCCGCGGAGAGGGGAATCCGCACCCGCACCTCAAAGCCGTGCCCGTCCGCTCCCGGCCCGGCGACCGCGCTGCCCCCGTGGGCCGCGGCCCGCTCACGGATCCCGACGAGCCCGTGCCCGCCCCGGCGGGCCACGGCTTGGGCCCCTCGCCCGTCATCGGTCACAGCGACCTCCAACTCCGCTCCCGAACACGTCAGTTGCACTGTCACGGTCCGTGCATCAGCATGCCTGACGACATTGGTCAGGGCCTCCTGGACCACCCGGAAGACGGTGACCCCGACCTCGTCGGCCACCGGCCCGACGTCACCCACGGTCCGGTACACCACGTCGAGCCCGCTCCCGCGTACCCGGTCGAGGAGTCCGGGCAGCGCGGCGAGCCCGGGCTGCGGCTCGCGCGGTGCGGTGCCGCCGGTGTCGTCGGTGCCGTCCCGCAGCACCCCCAGCATGTGACGCAACTGCGCCATGGCGTCCCGCCCGGTCGCGGAGATGGCGTCGAAGGCGGCCTCCGCCCGCTCGGGCGCGGCACGGACCGCCACCGGCCCGGCCTCGGCCTGCACGATCATCAGGCTCACGGCGTGGGAGAGGATGTCGTGCATCTCCCGGGCGATCCGGGCCCGTTCGCGTGCGGCGGCCTGCTCGGCCTCGACGTGGTTCGCCCGCTGCCGGGCGTCGGTCAGCCGCCCGAAGACATAGGCGGCCGCGAACACGAAGAGCGAGAAGGTCAGTTCACGGGCGGACCGGGTGTTGAGCCACACGCCCACCGGCACGGCGACCAGCAGCACTCCGCTGGTGAGGAGCCGCTTGCGTGCCGACGACAGCGCCGCAATCGTGTACACGACCACCAGCCCGGTGTACGGCAGCGGCTGCCCGGGCCCGTCGACGGTCAGCCGGTACAGCGCGTTGGCGGCCAGCACCGCGAACAGCACAGCGACGGGGGCGGGCCGCCGCCAGACCAGGGGGACGACGGTGAGCGTGCTCAGCCCGTACGCGGCCCAGGTCGCCGGCGGTGCCTCGGCCGCCCTCGGCACGACGAACGGCATGGTCATCGCGCCCTGCACGAGGAGCGCGATCCCGATGTCGACGACCAGCGGCTTGGCGGCCCCCCATGCCCGCCCGCGCTCCCACCACTCCCGTATGTCCCTGCGTATGCCCCCCACGCCTGCACACGGTAATGGGCCGCGTCCCAACCCGGGGAGCCCGGACGGTGACTGCCGACGGACGGCTCCACAGGGTGCCGACCATGTTCACGACGTCGGCTGAGCTTGTCGTTCAACCCCTGGCGGCGCTGTCACCGGGACGCAGTCCTTCGTCGATGCGGGTGCGCAAGGAGCGCAGCGCCTGCCTCAGTTCTGCCGGTTCGATGTCCGTGAGGTCGGCGTCGAAGGTCAGGAGCAGTCCTGCCACCCCTGCCCAGGACCACGCGCCGAGCGTGAGCCGGCAGCTGGAGTCGGTGTGGTGCTCGACCGTCGATCCGCCGGGGGCGAACCGGGCGACGACGGGTGCGGGCAGGGCGATGAGCGCCGACCCGCGGCACGGCCATGCCGCCGGGGTGTCGCCGCGGTCGTGCGTGCTCATGACGAACGCGACCGGATCGCCGTGCGGGACGTCGCGGCGGTCGAAGGTCTTCCCCGTGGGCATGCGTGGTTCGATGCGGTCGACCCGCATCGCGCGCCATCGGTCCGCATCCGGTTCGAACGCGACGAGGTACCACCGTGCCGCCCACACGACGAGGTCGTGCGGTTCCAGCGTGAGCGTCGCCGGTTCGTCCTCGCCCGTGCAGTCCGCGCGGATGATGTGCTGCCGGTGGATCGCGCCACCGATGACGCGGATGATCTCGGCGTCGATGGGCGCCGCGGGGAACTCCCAGTAGTTGCGCGCCGCGGAGACGGTGAAGGCTTCGGCGTGGGCACGGCTGCGGGCGGGCATCGCCTGCCGCAGCGTGGCGAGGGCGCGGGCCGAGTTCTCGCGAATGCCGTACAGGATCGTGGGGACGGTCTGGAGCGCGACGGCCGCGGCGACCGCCTGGTCCTCGTCGAAGACGACCGGCGGCAATCGGGTGGCGCGACCGAGCCGGTAGCCTCCGCCCGCCCCGCGCACGGCCTCGATCTCGTACCCGAGCTCTCTGAGCGTGTCGATGTCGCGTCGCACGGTCCGCACCGACGTCCCGAGCCTGGAGGCGAGCTCCCCGGCGGTCAGGGTCACGCCGATCCCGAAGATCGACAGCAGCTTGAGCGTCCGCGCGGAGGTGGCGGCCATGGCTCTTCCCTCCACACAAAGCGGTCACTCGATGGCAACAATACCTGCCATGGTGCCCGGCATGACCGCTTCACAGAGTCCTCAAGAGGACACGCGTGCACCCGCCGCTGCCTCGGCACTCATCTCCGGCGCGGGCGCGAACGCAGCGCTCCTGGTGGTGCTCTTCGGTTCCTTCATGGACCTTCTCGACGCGACGATCGTCACCGTCGCGGCCCCGGCGGTGGCCCAGGATTTGGGGGCCGGCGACGCTCAGATCCAGTGGACGATCGCCGCCTACGTCCTCGCCCTGGGGGCGGGCCTGATCACCGGAGGACGGCTCGGTGACCAGTACGGCCGCAAACGACTGTTCATGATCGGGCTGGCGGGGTTCATGCTCACCTCCGCACTCTGCGCGCTGGCCGCCGATCCGGACATGCTCGTCGGCATGCGCGCCGCACAGGGACTGACCGCAGGGGTCATGGTCCCGCAGGTGTTCGGGATCATCCGGGCGTCGTTCGCTCCGGGCGAGCGTGCCAAGGCGTTCGGCGCCTACGGGGCGGTGCAGGGGCTGGCGGCGGTCGCCGGCCCGCTGCTGGGAGGACTCCTCGTCGACAGCGACCTGTTCGGTCTGGGATGGCGCACGATCTTCTGGATCAACGTGCCCGTCTCGATCCTGGCGCTGATCATCGGCGCGAAGGTGCTGCCTGAGTCCCGCTCCACCTCGACCGCGCGGCTCGACCTCCTGGGCGCGCTGCTCGCGGCCTCGGGCATCCTGCTGCTGCTCCTGCCGATCATCCAGACGGAGACGTGGGGATGGACCTGGGCCAGTCACGCCCTCCTCGCCGCCGGAATCATCGTGCTGACGATCTTCCTCGCCTACGAACGCCGCCTCGGCGGACGTGGGGACGAACCCGTCTTCGATCCGGCTCTGCTCCGAATCCGCGCCTTCGCGATCGGCCTGAGCGCGTCCGTGCTCTTCTTCGGCGGCATCGGGTCGTTCTTCCTCACCCTGTCGATCTACCTCCAGCTCGGCACCGCCCGCACCGCGTGGGAAACCGGCCTGGTGATCCTGCCCTACGCGCTCGGCTCGATGATCACGTCAGGAGCCGGTGTCGCTCTCGCCGCCAGGGCCGGGAAGGCTCTGCTGATCACCGGCTCGCTCACCATCGCGGCATCCCAGCTCGTCCTGTGGGCGATCATCAGGGACGGCAACGACCCCGGATACTGGCACCTTGCCCTCGCCCTCTTCATCGGCGGACTCGGGCTCGGTCTGGCCGCCCCCGTCCTCGTCAACGTCGTCCTGGCCGGCGTCCCCGGACGCCATGCGGGCGCCGCGGGCGGCGTTCTCTCCACCGTCAACCAGATCGGCGGCGCCATCGGCATCGCCGTGCTCGGCACGGTCTTCTTCACCACCGCCACCGGAACGACGAACGGCACACCGGGACGTGCCGACTACAGTCACGCGCTCGGCATCGTCCTCGTCGCCTCCACGGTGCTCTATGTCGTCGCGGCACTCATGATGCTCGCGCTCCCGAGAGCCGCGGCCGAGCAGGTCGATCAGTGACCCCGTGGCGGGGGAGAACCGCACCTGGTCAGCGGCCGACGACCGGGCGGAACGCGTCCCGTACGGCGGACTTGGACGTGGAGACGAACTGGTCGCCCGGCCCCAGGTCGTACATGTAGTACTCGTAGCGCAGCACGCTCGGGCAGCTGCTGCCGCCGATCTGGACCGAGCGCGGGTCGAGGCGCTTGCCGGTGCGCAGTTCGTAGACCTTCACCGGGATCTTGACCTTGTGGAACGTCACCTGGTGGGGGAGGTACCTGGACTTCTTGTTCTCGTACCTGCACGTCTCCACCGCTGCCCCGTTCTCCGCCTCGCCCGCGCAGACCACGAGGGCTGCCTTGGCGGGGTCGCCGGTGCGCCAGGAGCGGGGGAGCCGGTCGGTGTACTCGGAGTCGCCGAGGAACAGGGCGCGGCCGGAGCCCTTGCGGTGGGGCGGGGCTCCGCTGTACTTCGCCGGCTCGGCGCAGTAGCCGGAGGACGCGTCGGAGGTGTCGTCCACCAGGCCGCGCACCTCGGCCAGTTCGATGGCGAGGGTGGCCTTGCGCACGCCGCCGCGTGCCTCGGCCGTGCGCGGGTCGTCCGGGTAGGTGTCGAGGAGCTGCTGGTAGTGCTCCCGCGCCTGCGGCCAGGCGTCCTCGGCCAAGAGGTGGTCGCCGCAGCCGACCAGGGCGGCGGGTTCGGTGCGGGCCGCCGCGTCGGCGGAGCGGTCCAGGACGTCGTGACTCCGGCCGCGGTCGCGGAGCCAGGCGGTGAGGGCGGCGGTGTCGCAGGAGTCGTCGGTCGGCAGTGCGTCGAGGAAGGTGTCCAGGGCCGCCCTGACGGTCGGCTCGTTGCCGGGGCCGTCGTTCAGGACCTCTGCGAGCGTGCCGAAGCCGCGCCCCAGGTCCTCGGTGCTGCCGGTGCGCGCGGCGCGGGCCAGGGTGGACGCAGCCCCGGCGAGCCGGTGGCAGGCCCGCACGACCGCGTCGCCGGGTTCCACCACCGGCGCGCCCGCCAGCCGGTGGCCCCACCACACCTCGCCCTGTGCGGCGACGGCCGTCTCGCAGTCGCCGCTCTCCCGGGCCTCGGTGACGCGGTTCTCGATGCGGTACGCGTCGACGCGGAGCAGCGCGGCGGTCAGCACCACCGCCAGAGCGAGGGCGAGCGTGCCCGCGCGCTGACCGAGACGTACGGCGTGCTCGGGGCTGCGGCGGGCCAGGAACCAGCCGTGGGCGGTGCCGGCCGCCCACCACAGGAGCAGCAGGATCTCGTAGCGGGAGTCGGCGGTCGTGGCCGTGAGGTCGAGCAGCACGGCCGAGCCCAGCACGGCGATCGCGGCCGGCCGCCACCGGCGCAGCAGCACATAGCCGATGCCGAACAGGGTGGCGTTGCCGAGGGCCACCGCGAGGGGGTCGACGGACCCTCTCGGGGGTTCGTACGTCTGGTACGTCATGAAATCCGTACCTCCGCGCGTACGGAGAAGTACCGGCGGCCCGTCTCACCGCACACCGTCCACAGGGCCGCCAGGTCCGCGAACGCGAACAGGAACGCCGGGAGGCTCGGCGCCCCGGCGGTCAGCGAACCGAGCGCGGCGAAGACCATCCCCAGGGCCGCGATGGACAGGCACACGATGAGCGCGACACGCACCCAGGAGCGCCGCCCGCGCGCCAGCACGACGCAGGTGACCTGGAGCGCCGCCAGCCCGCAGCAGAACAGCGCCAGCAGCCAGGCCAGGGCCATCGGCATCAGGGGGTCCTGGCCGTGGTCCAGCTTGCTCCGGTTCTCGTCGATGATCGCCCAGCCGCCGAAGAAGGTTCCGAGCGCGTGCGCGCTGACCAGGACGAGGATCCAGATCAGGGACTTCGGCATGCGGGTCGTCGTGGAGTCCGGCATCGCGGTCACCTCACGCTCTCGTCGTCCGGCAGGCCGTAGACCCGCGCCCAGTCCACTTCGTAGACGGCGCTCTGCAGGCCGTTCCCGTGGAAGTTGTCCAGCTGGATGGTCTGGTGCATCGACGGCGCGCACTGGACGCAGTCCCGGTCCTCGTTCGCGCCGCCGGAGAAGCGGAACCACTCCTCGCCGTCGATGAAGCCGCGCAGGTGCTCAGGGGTCCACTCGACGGCGACGTCGTGCCACTGCGACAGGTCCACGCCGCACGTGCGGGCGGACTCCTGCTGTACGGGGACGTCCTCGGGGTGCGGGTAGTGCAGGAACGCCTCGGCGCAGCTCTCGCCGGGCGCGCCGTTCTCGAGGTAGTCGTACTCGCCGTCCTCGGGGTGCTCGTTCGAGTCCGGCCAGAGGATGAGCAGCGGGTGGTACGTCCGGCCGTTGTCGGGCGCGGTGGCCAGGGAGCGGACGCGCGCCTCCCACCGGCCGTACTTCTGGCCGTACCGCGAGGCGAGCCAGCCGGTGTCGCCGTCCGTCCCGCCGGTCATGCGCAGGACCCCGCCGACGACGCGGGTGTTGGCGTCGCAGCGGCGGCCGTTGCCGGCGTGGCCGGGCCAGCACCGGTCCGGTCCGCCGCCCGCCAGGCGCCACTTGGAGCGGTCCGGTACGGCCGGGTCCGCCCCGGAGCCGTAGTCGAACTCGTCCGACCAGGCGGCGAGCGGGTCGCCCCAGCCGTGCCGCTCCGCCGCGGTGCTCGCGGAGCCGGGCGCCGTCGTCGCCGTGAGCGTCAGCGTCAGTGCCGCCGCGCCCATCCCCACGGCGAGGCGCCGGGCGCGATGTCGTCCGTACATGGCTCTCCTCCAGCCTGTCGCGGATGTGCGGACGCGCGGCGGCCCGAGCCCTCCCCTCGCCGGGTTCGGACCGCCGCGTCACGGCCCGTCCGGGCCGCGTCCTCGATCCATTCGACCGCCGTCCGCGGTTGTTCGGCTGGCCCCTCACCAGCACCGAACAACCCCGGGGCGCGAACCGCACCGAGTGGCCTGGAGGAAGCGTGAGGATCGGGTGAACGCCCGTGTCCTGTCCGGGGATACAGCCGATGGTCGGGGAAGGGCGTACGAGGGGGGCTGGAGCATGCCGGGACAGGCGGGGCCGGGTCGGGCCGAGGGCGAGCTGGATCCTGAGGCCGGACCGGTGCAGCGGTTCGCCGCCGGGCTGCGGGCGCTGCGCGAGTCGGCCGGCAGACCCACCTACCGGGAGATGGCCCGGCAGGCCCGCTACGGCGTGACCACCCTGTCGCAGGCGGCGGCCGGGAAGCAGCTGCCCACCCGCGCGGTGACGCTCGCCTATGTGAAGGCGTGCGGCGGTGACCCCGCCGAGTGGGAACGTCGCTGGCGCGAGGCGTCGGACGAACTGGCCGCCGAGGCCGCCGCCGCCGACACCGCCCGGCCGCCCTACCGCGGCCTGACCCGCTTCGAGCCGGGCGACGCCGGACTGTTCTTCGGCCGCGACCAGCTCGTGGAGCGGCTCACCGAACTGAACCGCAAGCACCGCTTCACCGCCGTCTTCGGCCCCTCCGGCAGCGGCAAGTCCTCCCTGCTGCGGGCCGGTCTGATCCCGCGGCTGCGGGCGGCCTCCGACGAGGACGTGCCTCCGGCGGCCGTGCGGGTCCTCACCCCCGGCGCGGACCCGCTGCGCACCCACGCCGACCGGCTGGAGCCCTTACCGGACACCGACGCCGACACCTGGCTGATCGTCGACCAGTTCGAGGAGCTGTACACCCTCGGCGCCGACCCGGCCGACCGGGACACCTTCATCGACCGCCTCGTCGCCGCCACCGACGCCGGCAGCAGGCTGCGCGTCGTGATCGCGGTACGGGCCGACTTCCTCGGCCGCTGTGCCGAACACCCCGCTCTGACCGCCGCGTTGCAGGACGCCACGCTGCTGGCCGGGCCGATGAGCCGTGCGGAGCTGCGGGAGGCCATCGTGCGCCCCGCCGCCGCGGCCGGTCTGATCGTGGAACGCGCCCTGACCGACCGCCTCCTGGACGAGGTCGAGGACGCGCCCGGCGGACTGCCGCTGATGTCGCACGCCCTGCTGGAGACCTGGCGCCACCGCAGCGGCCGTGCCCTGACGGAGGCCGCGTACGAGTCCGCCGGCGGACTGCACGGCGCCGTCGTACGGACCGCCGAGCAGGTCTACGAGGAACTGACCAGTGAGCAGGCGGAGTTGGCCCGGCGCATTCTGCTGCGCCTGGTGGCGCCCGGGGACGGCACCGCCGACACCCGCCGCCCCACCGACCACGCGGAGCTCGGCTTCGGTGACCCCGCCGACACCCGGCTGGTGCTGGAACGCCTGGCCAGGGCCCGCCTCATCACCTTCGACGACGGCACCGCCGACCTCGCCCACGAGGCCCTCATCACCGCCTGGCCCCGGCTGCGCGCCTGGATCGACGCCGAACGCGACCGGCTGCGCGTCCACCGCGCGCTCTCCGAGGCCGCCCGCACCTGGCAGGACCTGGGGCAGGAGAGCGCCGCGCTCTACGCCGGCTCGCGGCTGAGCGCCGCCCGCGACGCCTTCCCGCGCGACACCGCGCAGCCGGACCCGGGCGACGACGAACTCACACCGCTGGAGAGGCATTTCCTCACCTCCTCCCTCCGCCGCCGGCACCGCGCCGCGCTGCTGCGCCGCACGGTCGTGGCCGTACTCGCCGCGCTCGCCCTGCTCGCCACGGGCACCGCCGTCGTCGCGCTCCAGGCTCGGGCCACGGCACAGGCCGAACGGGACGACGCCGTCTTCGGGCAGCTCACCGCCGAGGCCGACCGGGTCCGTGACACGAACGCCGGGCTGGCCGCGCGGTTCGACGTCGCCGCGTACGGCATGCGCTCCACGCCGGACCTGCGGACCCGGCTGGCCTCGGACGCGGGAAGGGTGCTGGCCACGCGGCTGCCCGGACACGACGGTGTCGTCAGTTCCGTGGCGTTCGCACCCGACGGCCGCACTGCTGCGAGTGGCGGCCACGACGGCACCGTCCGGCTGTGGGACACCGGCGGCCGGGCCCTCGGCGCGCCCCTGCGTCTCGGCACGAGCCGGGTCGGCGCGGTCGCTTTCGCGCCGGGCGGCCGCGACCTGCTGGTCGCCACCGGCGAAGGCGGCGCCGTCCGCCTGTGGGACCTGCACGACCGGAACCGCCCGCGCGCCCTGGGCGGGCCGTCGGCGAGCCACGACGGGCGGAACATCGTCACCGTCGCCTTCGCGCCCGGCGGCCGCACCCTGGCCACGGCCGGCGACGACGGCACCGTACGGCTGTGGGACGTGTCCGATCCGGCGCGAGTGGAGGCGCTGGGGAAGCCCGCCGCGGCCGACGCGTCGCCCGACCGCAGCGTCCGCGCCGTCGCGTTCGCCCCGCACGGCAGGACGCTCGCGACGGCGGGCTACGACGGCACCGTACGGATGTGGCGGTACGGCACGGACGACGGCATCGCACCGCTGGGCGAGCCCCTGCGCGCCCACAGCGACCCGGTCTGGACCCTGGCCTTCTCCCCCGACGGCCGCACCCTGGCCACCGCCGGTTTCGACGAGACGGTACGCCTGTGGGACGCCTCGGAGCCGGACCACGTGGAGTCCCTGGGCGAACCGCTCACCGGGCACACCGCGCCCGTCATGTCGGTCGCGTTCAGCCCCGACGGCGAAACCCTGGCGAGCGCGGGCGAGGACGACGCGCCGCTGCTGTGGAACGTGGCCAACCCCGCCTATCCGCAGCAGCTCGGGCAGCCGCTGACCGGCCACACGGAGGCCGTGTGGGAGGTCGCCTTCAGCCCCGACGGCCGCACCCTCGCCAGTGCCGGCGCCGACGGCGGCGTCCTGCTGTGGCACCGGCCGCCCACCGTCCTCACCGACTTCACCAATCCGGTGACCGCCGTCGCCTTCAGCCCCGACGGCCGCCTGCTCGCCGCCGCCAGCACCGATGACGGACTGGTCCGCCTGTGGGACGTACGCCGCCCGGACCGCCCGCGCCGGCTGCCGCGGACGCTCGGCCACGAGGACCGGGTGCTGTCCGTCGCGTTCGCACCGGACGGCGCAACGGTCGTCAGCGGCAGCGCGGACGGCACCGTACGCCTGTGGGACGTCTCCACGCCCGACCGCCCCGCCCCGCTCGGCGAACCCGCGCCCGCGCACGACGGGGGAGTCGACGCCGTCGCGTTCGCGCCGGACGGCCGCACGCTCGCCACCGGGGGCGAGGACGACACCGTGCGGCTGTGGGACGTCCGGCGACGGGACCGCGCCCGCCCGCTCGGCGCACCACTGCGAGGCCACACGGACGCCGTCACCTCCGTCGCCTTCTCGCGTGACGGCCGCCTGCTGGCCACCGGCGCCGAGGACGCCACGGCCCGCCTGTGGCACGTGCGCGCGGGGACGTCGGCCCGTCCCGCGGGCGCCGCCCTCACCGGACACGACGAGGCGGTGAACGCGGTGGCCTTCGCCCCGGACGGCAGGACCCTGGCCACGGGCGGCGACGACCGCACGGTCCGGCTGTGGGACGTGGAACGGAGCGGTTCCGCGCGTCCGTCGGGCAAGGAGCTGACCGGGCACCGGGCGGCGGTCAGAGCCCTGGCCTTCGCCCCGGACGGGAAGACGATGGTGACCGGCGGCTCAGACCACACGGTCCGCCTGTGGGACGTGTCCGACCCGGCCCGCACCGAGCCCTTCGGCCAGGAGCTCACCGGCCATGTCGACAGCGTCACCACCGTCGCGTTCGGCCCCAGAGGCGACACGATCGCCTCCGCGGGCTACGACCTGACGGCCCGGGTGTGGACCCTGGACACGGACCGCGCCGCACACTACGTCTGCGACCACACCGGCGGGGTCCTCACCCGGGCCGCCTGGAAGGAGCATCTGCCGCAGCTCGGGTACCGGGAGGTGTGCGGGGAGCGTTAGGCCTGCCTAGGGGCGCGAGAACTCGATCACGGCGCCGTCCTCGGTGTGGGCGACGACGGTGGCCTTCACGGCGTCGTCGAACCCCGCCTCACCGCCCGCGCCACCCAGCTGGATCAGGGAGCCGCCGCCCGACTGGAAGGTGACGGAGTCGTCCGCCACGGAGACATGCAGGTTCTTCCCCCTGGCCCTGATCTCAGCCGTGGACGTCACCAGCACCTCGCACGCGCCGTCCGAACAGGCCGCGTAGTTCGTGCCGTCCGCGGCCTCGGGCAACGGGCCGGTGGGGTCGGGCGACGGTGAGGAGTCCTCCTGGGCGGAGGGTTTCCAGCCCGGGGCGCACTGCTCTGCCTGCTCGTACGCGGCGGCGAGTTGCGGATCCTGCTGCGCCAGCGCGGGCAGGTCCGGCTGCGGCGGGGTGAGGGACCGCACCTTCTTGTCGACGTCCACGGCGGTGGCCTCGGCTTGTTCGAGGGGTACGGCCGGTGACACCCCGTCGAGCTCGGCTACGACACCCTTCACCTTCTTCTGCCAGGCGTCGAGGAGCCGGTCGGCCGCGGGAACGCCCGACGGGCCGAGGTCCTCCAGATCACTCGCCACGGCCTCCACGTCCGACGGCGTGGAGAAGAGGTACCCGACGGCGCGGGACCGGGCGAGCAATCCGGTTTCGTCGTCCGCGTTCCGGATCTCCTTCAGATCCGCGGCGCTGTCCGTCCGCAGCTTCTTGAGCGCGGCCGTCGACTCGCACAGCTCGCCGGCCCATTCCACGAGTTCGCCGGACACCTTCCGGCTCGGCGTCGCCTCGGCCGCCCTGGTGCCCTCCTCTTCGTCCGTCCCGCCGCCCCCGCACCCGGCGACGGCCAGTACCAGACCGGCCACCGCGACCGTGACAGCCTTGCTCGCGCCCATCCCGACGTCCCCTCTCCGCGCTACGACTCGTCCCACAGGCCCAGTTCAGCCGCGGCGCACATTGTTCGGCCACCTCTTCCGTGGCCTGAACAACGCGTGGGACGACCGTCGGCGGTGGCCTCGGGTTCTTGGAGTGGGGGTGTGACCACAGCGACTAGTCTGAACGCCGTGGAGCTCCTGCACCTGCGCTACTTCCTCGCCGTCGCCCAAGAACTGAACTTCTCCACCGCGGCCCGCAAACTGCACATGGCCGCCTCCCCGTTGAGCCGGCGGATCAAGGATCTCGAGAACGAGGTCGGGCACCGGCTGTTCGACCGGGACACCCATCATGTGCGGCTCACCCCGGCCGGCAACGCGCTGCTGCCGATCGCGCGCGGGGTGCTGGAACAGGTCGACTCCATCCGGTGGCGGCTGGACGAGACGGCCCGGCCGCGGCGGACCACCCTGCTGCTCGGTGTCCCCAGTGGCGTCCATCCCGACCTGCGGGAACGGATGGACGCCCTCGCCGAGCGGGTCAGCGACCGGTTCGAGATCAAACGCTGGCCCGGCGGCACCGACCGGCTCGTCGACGCGGTGTGCGACGGCAGACTGGCGCTGACCCTGGCCCGGCTCCCGGCCGGCGGTGACCCGGCGCTGGAGCAGTTGCCGGTGATGTCGGAGCGGCTCGGCGCGGTCGTGCCCCGGGACCGGTTCGCGGGGCGGGAGTCCGTCGCCCTCGCGGAGCTGGCCGAACTCGCCTACGCGGGCTCCCCGACGGCGGCGACCAACGCCTACTTCCGCGGCCTCGACCAGCAGCTCGCCGAACTCGGCATCAAAAAGCGCGTGGAACTGGGCAGTGCCTCATTCGACGGAGTGTCCGAAATAGTGTCCAGTGGGCTGGCGTTCTCCATTTCCATGCTGGACCCCAGAAGTCCCGTGCAGAATTACCGTCTGGAGAATGTCACGGTCCTGCCCTTCTCCGATTTCCATCCCCGTCTGGAGACCGGGCTGATCTGGCGAAAGGACCGGGCTCACGGCGGTGACCTGGAGGAAGTCGTGGCTGTGGCTCGTGAGGTGTTCGCCGAGCCACTCCACTCATAATCACCGAAAAACCTTCACACAAAGCGGTATGACCACTGCGGTCATACCGCTTTTCGTTATTCGGTCATTCCATTCGTTTCCATTCGGCGACTCTGCGCGCTAACTTAGTTTCCAGATACACATACATGGCGAACCGAGGAGTGAAGAAAACCGATGACGGACACCACCGACATCGTCGCCGGCCCGCTGGAGGGCGTCCGCGTGATCGACCTCTCGACCGTGGTGATGGGCCCCTACGCCGCCCAGATCCTCGGCGACCTGGGCGCCGACGTGATCAAGATCGAGTCGCCGGCCGACACCGTGCGCGTCGGCCACTACCGCACCACGCCGGGCATGACCCCGCTGAACCTCAACGTCAACCGCAACAAGCGCAGCGTGTCCCTGAACCTCAAGGACGACACCGACCGCGAGCGGGCGCTGAGGCTGATCGACACCGCGGACGTGCTGATCACCAACATGCGCCCCGGCGCCCTGCACCGCCTCGGCCTCTCCTACGACGACATCGCCGCCCACAACCCCGGCCTCGTCTACGCGCACGCCCAGGGCTTCCGCAGCGACTCCGACCGGGCCGGCAACGCCGCGTACGACGAGACCGTGCAGGCCGCATCCGGTCTGGTCGACATCGCCGACCGGGCGCTCGGCGAGCCCGTCTACCTGCCGACCATCATCGGCGACAAGGTCTCCTCCCTGACCATCGCCTACAGCGTCCTGGCCGCCCTGCTGCACCGGAACAACACCGGGCAGGGCCAGCTCATCGAGATCCCGATGACGGACACCCTGATCGCGTTCAACCTGGTCGAGCACCTCGCGGGCCACACCCACGTGCCCGAGACGGGCCCCACCGGCTTCGCCCTGTCGATGCTCAAGGGCCACAAGGCCGTGCGCACCAAGGACGGCCTGGCCTGCGTCATGCCGTACAACCCGCAGAACTACCGGGACTTCCTCACCGCCGCCGGACGCCCGGACCTCGCCGAGGACCCGCGCGTGAACGGCGACGCCATCGACAGCGCCGACCACGAGGACCTGGCCGCGCTCCTGGAGACCTGCGCCCCGGCGCTGACCACCGACGAGTGGGCGGAGGTCTGCGCCAAGCACAGCATCCCGATGGCCCCGGTGCTGGAGCTGGAACGCGCCCACGAGGACCCGTACGTCCGCGACGGCCACCTGCTCGACACCGTCGAGCACCCCACCGAGGGCACCGTCCGCACCGTCGGCATCCCGGTCCGGTTCTCCGCCACGCCCGGCTCGATCCGCCGCCTGGCGCCGGTCGCGGGCCAGGACACCGAGGACGTCCTCGCCGAACTCGGCGCCACCGCCCGCTGATCGCCACAGGAGGACCGTCATGAGCACCCCCACACCTTCCGTCGTGCGCACCGAACGCATCGGCTCCGCCCTGCTGATCACCCTCGACCGGCCCGAGGCCCGCAACGCCGTGAACGCGGCGACCGCCACCGCCCTGGCCGCCGCACTCGACGAGCTGGAGGCCGACCCCACGCTGCGGGCCGGCGTCCTGACCGGCGAGGGCGGCACGTTCAGCGCCGGCATGGACCTCAAGGCCGCCCTGCGCGGCGAGTCGCCCGAGGTCGAGGGCCGCGGATTCGGCGGCCTGACGGAGGCCCGGCCGGACAAGCCCCTCATCGCGGCCGTGGAGGGCTTCGCCATGGGCGGCGGCTTCGAACTGGCCCTGGCCTGCGACCTGATCGTCGCCGCCGAGGACGCCCGGTTCGGCCTGCCCGAGGTCAAGCGCGGCCTGATCGCCGCGGGCGGTGGCGTGATCCGGCTGCCCCGGCGCGTCCCGCACCACCTGGCCATGGAGATGCTGCTGACCGGTGAGCCCGTCGACGGCCGCCGCGCCGGTGAACTGGGCCTGGCCAACCGGGTCACCGCCAAGGGGCAGGCCGTCGCCGAGGCGCTCCGGCTGGCCGAACGGGTCGCGGAGAACGCCCCGCTCGCCCTCGCGGCCGTCAAGCGTGTCGTCCGCGCCGCCGACGGAGCGTCCGACGAGGAGGCCTTCGCGTTCCAGCGCGAGGAGATGAAGACCCTGATGGCCTCGGACGACGTCCGCGAGGGCATGACCGCCTTCGCCGAGCGCCGGCCCGCGCGGTGGACGGGGCGGTGAGGCCGGCATGAGGACCGAGGACGTACGACAGCACCTCACCACCCCGCTCATCAGCCCGGCGTACGCGCCGGTGGTCCCGCGGTTCACCGACCGCGAGTACCTCAACGTCGTCTACCGCACCGACCCCGAGGCGCTGCGGGCCGTCGTCCCCGAGCCCCTGCGGGTCGACGAGCCGCTGGTCCGCTTCGAGGTCATGAAGATGGGCGACGTCAGCGGCTACGGCCCCTACACCGAGGCCGGCCAGGCGATCCCCGTCAGCTTCGAGGGCGAGCGGGGCGAGTACCTGCACGCGATGTACCTCGACAACTTCCCGGCGACCGCCTCCGGCCGTGAGGTCTCCGCCTACCCGAAGGTCATCGGCTCCCCGGCGCTGTACGCCGACTCCGGCGCGCTCGTCGGCACCCTCGACCACGGCTCGCTGCGGGTCGCCACCGCGACCATGGGCTACAAGCACCACGAGCTGGACCGGCGCGAGGCCGAGGAACAGATCGGCGTACCGACGTTCATGCTCAAGACCGTTCCCGGCTACGACGGTCTGCCGCGTGTGCAGGAACTGGTCCGCACCCGTATCACCGACCTCACCGTCAAGGAGGCCTGGACCGGGCCCGCCCGGCTCCAGTTGTTCCAGCACGTGCTGGCCCCGCTGGCCGACCTGCCGGT
The DNA here is from genome assembly GCF_044764825.1 of Streptomyces sp. NPDC093598. Taxonomy (NCBI): domain Bacteria; kingdom Bacillati; phylum Actinomycetota; class Actinomycetes; order Kitasatosporales; family Streptomycetaceae; genus Streptomyces; species Streptomyces sp. NPDC093598. The sequence continues at coordinate 417,352 of NZ_JBIWIV010000003.1, forward strand.
GCTGGAGGTCGTCTCCGCCAGCCACATCCTCACCGACCTGACGCTCGCGGGCGTCGAGCCGGTCCACGACTACCTGAAGGGAGCCGCGTCATGACCCGCACCTTCCGTACGGCGGCGGTGATCGGCGCCGGGACCATCGGACTGTCCTGGACGGCCCTGTTCGCAGCGCACGGCCTGACCGTCCGGGTGAGCGACCCGCGCGAGGACCTCGCCGAGGCCGTCACCGAGGCCCTGGAGCAGTACGCCCCGCACCTGGCCGCCCGCGGCCTGGACGTGACGGGCCTCGCCGACCGGGTGCGCATCGCGGCCGATGTCACCGACGCGGTCCGGGAGGCGGACGTCGTCCAGGAGAACGGCCCCGAGCGGGTCGAGTTCAAGAAGGACCTGTTCGCCACCCTCGCCCGTGAGGCCCCCGCGCACGCGCTGCTGCTCAGCTCGTCCTCGGCGATCCCGTCGACCGCGTTCACGGGGGAGTTGTCCGGCGAGGACGCCGCCCGCGTCCTGATCGGCCACCCGTTCAACCCGCCGCACCTGGTCCCGCTGGTCGAGGTCGTGCCGGGCGAACGCACCGGCGAGGACGCCGTCCGGGCCGCGGTGGACTTCTACACCTCCGTCGGCCGCACCCCGGTCGTCGAGCGCAAGGAGATCCCCGGCTTCGTCGGCAACCGCCTGCAGAACGCCCTCAGCCGCGAGGCGGTGTACCTCGTCGAGCAGGGCGTGGTGACCCCCGAGGACCTCGACACGGTCATGACCAACTCGCTGGGCCTGCGCTGGGCCACGGTCGGGCCCTTCCTCGGCTCGCACCTGGGCGGCGGCCCCGGCGGCTACCGGCACCTGGTCGCACACATCGGGGCGTCGATGCAGCAGACGGGAGCGGGCCACGGCACCCCGTCGCTGAACGAGGAACAACAGGAACGGCTCATCGAAGCCGTGGAAAAGGCCTACGGCTCCTCCACGTACTCGGAACTCACCGAGACGCGCGACCGCAGGCAGCTCGCTGTCCTGGCCGCCCTGGACAGCGCCGACAAGGAGGAGAACTGAGATGACCACCACCATGGAACCGTTCGAGGACCAGCCGGCCGCCGACTTCTACGGCTACGAGTCGCTGCTGCCGGACGACGAGCGCAAGATCCTCCTCACGGCCCGCTCCCTCATGCGCGACCAGGTCAAGCCGCTGGTGAACGAGAACTGGGCCAAGGGCGAGTTCCCGAAGGAGCTCATCACCCTGTTCCGCGACAGCGGCCTGGCGGGCCTGCCCTACGAGGGCTACGGCGAGCACAAGCCCGCCGCGAGCAACCTCCTGTCCGGCATGATCGCCCTGGAGATGACGCGCACCGACGCCTCGGTGTCGACCTTCTTCGGCGTCCACAACGGCCTTGCGATGTACTCGATCTACTCGGGCGGCGACCAGGAGCAGCGCGACCGCTGGCTCCCGGCGATGGCCGCGATGGACAAGATCGGCGCGTTCGCCATGACCGAGCCCCTCGGTGGCTCCGACGTCGCGGGCGGCATGCGCACCACCGCCCGGCGCGAGGGCGACGCCTGGATCCTGAACGGCGCCAAGAAGTGGATCGGCAACGCCACCTTCGCCGACTACGTCGTGGTCTGGGCCCGGGACGTCGACGACAACCACGTCAAGGGATTCGTCGTCGAGAAGGACATGCCCGGCTTCGACCCGGTGAAGATCGAGAACAAGCTCGCCTTCCGGATCGTCGAGAACGCCGAGATCACCCTCACCGACGTCCGTGTGCCGGAGGCCAACCGCCTGCAGAACATCAACTCCTTCCGGGACGTCGCCGAGATCCTGCGCGCGACCCGCGCCGGGGTGGCCTGGCAGGCCCTCGGCGTCATGACCGGCGCCTACGAACTGGCCCTCGACTACGCCCGGGAGCGCCGCCAGTTCGGCCGCCCGATCGGCGGCTTCCAGCTGGTGCAGGACCTGCTGGTCAAGAGCCTCGGCAACATCACCGCGTCCTGGGGGATGCTGGTGCAGCTCGCCCGGCTCCAGGACGCCGGCATCTTCCGTGACGAACACTCCGCCTTGGCCAAGGCGTTCGTCACCTCCCGGATGCGGGAGGTCGTGGCCTGGAGCCGCGAGATCTTCGGCGGCAACGGCATCCTGCTGGAGCACGACATCGCCCGCTTCTTCGCCGACGCCGAGGCGATCTACTCCTTCGAGGGCACCCGCGAGATGAACACCCTGATCGTCGGCAAGTCGATCACCGGCGAGAGCGCCTTCGTCTGACCTCCGGCGCACGCCAGGACGAACCGACCCCGGGTTTCCACCCGGGGTTTCGTCATGCCCGGCGGGGATATTGCCTGGCCCGCACGCCCCGGGGTCGCGTACGGTCGGCGCGATGAGCAGGAGACGCTACGTGGCCAGGGGTGTGCCCGGCGGCTACCGCATCTGGGACAACCGGGGGCGCCGCTGGTGGGGCGACCTCTACGCGTTGTGCCCCGACGACCTCCTGACCGAGCTCAACGGCCGGGCCGACCAGACGCGGATCACCGCGCTGATGAGGCGCTACCGCGCGCAGAAGCGGTAAAAAGCACCCCGGGCGGGGCGGGATGGCCGTTCGCTCACTCCCGGTGCTCTTCGAGGTGGGTGCCGAACGGGGTCGCCGCGGCGTCCCCGTCCACCTTGGCGCAGGCCTTCAGCAGGAGCGCCATGATCTCGTACGGGGGTTCGTCGCTGTCGCCGGTCGTCGGGCGGGTCGAGCCCGTGCCGTCGTAGCGGGCCCGTCTGCAGCAGCAGGACGGTGCCGGCCGGGCAGGTCGGCCGGGTCTGGCCGCGCAGGTTCCGGTAGTCGCCGCGTGCCGTGCGGAAGGCCGCGGGCGTCTGACGGTGCCGGTGCGGCGGCCGCCGGTGGCGCCTCGGAACTCCCGTGCGATCACCGGCTGTTGGCATGCGCTAGGATTCTTTACCGAGCTCTTACGCTCGGTTGAGCATGGCCGCGCACAGTCGTAGGGCCGCGCAGTTTCGTCGACACAGTGGCCGCCCGGTTTCCGGGCCGGTGTGAGGGGGCGTGACATGGGGCGAGTGGTGCCCGTCCGCGTCCACAACGCCGCCCGTGACGGCGTTCCTGATACCGACCGCGCCGCGTGAGCGGTTTCCCGTCCTTCTGACGCACGCGCAGGCGCGTGACGCGTACGCCTGACCTGCCGGCGCGTGACGTGTGCCCAGGCCGACCCGGCCCATGACCGCCGAGGGCGCAGCACGCGCCCGGCGCCACGGCACCGCGTGACCCCGGCCCCCTCGCCGTCCTGACACGAGGTCACGGCCGCGCCTCACCGCTCACCGAGCCGTACCGCCGGGCGTCCGCGAACCCGCCGCCGGTCCGGCCGGGCGGCGCCCACCCCAACCCCGACCACACCTGCGACGTGCCCGGCACCGCGCCCGGCCGTCGCACCGCAATGGCACAGACGCCGCAGACCCGATCAACGGAGGTCAGACGCCCGTGCACGACACCACCGCCATGCTCATCGAACTCGGGGCGATCATCCTCGCCCTGGGACTCCTGGGACGCCTCGCCGGACGGGTGGGCTTCTCGCCCATACCCCTGTACCTGCTGGCCGGACTCGCCTTCGGCCAGGGCGGCATCCTGCCGCTGCGGGCCAGCGAGGAGTTCGTCGCCACCGGTGCCGAGATAGGCGTCATACTCCTGCTGCTCCTGCTCGGCCTGGAGTACAGCGCGTCCGAACTCGTCACCACGCTGAAGACCCAGTACCCCTCCGGCGCCGTCGACTTCGTCCTCAACGCCGTGCCGGGGGCGGCGATGGCGTTCCTGCTGGGCTGGGGACCGGTGGCCGCCGTCGCCCTGGCAGGCGTCACCTGGATCTCCTCGTCCGGCGTCATCGCGAAGGTGCTGGGCGACCTGCGCCGACTCGGCAACCGTGAGACACCGGTCGTTCTCGGCGTCCTGGTCCTGGAGGACCTGGCCATGGCGGTCTACCTGCCGATCCTCACCGCCCTGCTGGCCGGGGTGAGCCTGGCGGGCGGCGCGGTCACGCTGCTGATCTCGCTGGGCACCGTGGGCGCCGTCCTCTACGTGGCGTTGCGGCACGGCCGGCTGGTCAGCCGCGCGGTGTCCTCGGACAGTGCCGAGCTGCTCCTGCTAGCCGTCCTCGGTCTGACCCTCCTCGTGGCGGGTCTCGCCCAGCAGCTGCACGTCTCCGCCGCCGTCGGGGCGTTCCTGGTCGGCATCGCCCTGTCCGGCGAGGTCGCCGAGGGCGCCAGCAGTCTCCTCAGCCCGCTGCGGGACCTGTTCGCCGCGGTGTTCTTCGTCTTCTTCGGACTGCACACCGACCCGGCCGCCATCCCGCCCGTGCTGCTGCCCGCGCTCGCCCTTGCCGCCGTCACCGCCCTGACGAAGATCGCCACCGGCTACTGGGCCGCCCGCCGTGCCGGGATCTCGCCCAGGGGCCGCTGGCGGGCGGGCGGCACGCTGGTCGCACGCGGCGAGTTCTCCATCGTCATCGCCGGTCTCGCCGTCGGCGCCGAACCCCGCATCGGCCCCCTGGCCACGGCCTACGTCCTGATCCTGGTCGTCCTGGGCCCTCTCGCCACCCGCTGGACGGAGCCCCTCGCCACCCGTGTCACCCGCCGCGCGACGCCCCGGATACCGGTCGTCGAGCCACCCAGGAAACCGGCTCCGGCGCCCCGTTGACCCGCCCCACCGGCAACCCCGGGGCGCCAGCGCACACGGCCGACGGCCGTCGACTAGCCCAAGGAGACGGCGCCCGCGCCCCGTTGCCCCTTCACGCGCCGGGTAGCCCCGGCCCGCCCCGCGCGCACGGCCGGTGGCCCTGGTGTACTGCCGGCCGTGCGCCGCCCGCCGGCCGAGCCCTTGGCGCGCCACATCGCCTCGGCACCGGACACCCGCCACCGGCAGGTCGTCGAATCATCCAAGGGGACAGCGCCCGCGGCCCGTTGCTACGTCGCCCTCCGGTAGGGCCGGCTGTCCGGATCGGGTGTTTCCCGGAGGGAAGCATGCTGGCACCCTGGCGAGCACCCCGGGAAACGGCAGAGGGGCCAGGGGAGAATTGCCGTTCGGAAGGACCGGAAGGAAGCGCCGGCATGATCGAGTGGAAGCCCCTGGGCACCGGAGCGAGGCCCGTCCCCCAGCCCGTGGCCACGCCGCTGGTGTGGGCCGGGGCCGGCGGCGGCGCACTGTCGCTGGTGGCGCTCCTCAACACCGTGGTGGGGCCGGACCGGCCCGAACTGGCCCTGCCCGCGCTGTCTCTGCTGGCGGCCGTGCTGGGCCTGTGCGCACGGTTCACGGCCGCCCCCGGCACAGCCGTCCTGTGCTGGCTGTTCCTCAACGGCTTCGCCATTCCGCCCGCCGGCGCCCTCACCTGGGCCGGCCCCCGTGACACCACCTGGCTGGCCTGCCTGCTCACCGCCGCCCTCATCGGCACGGCCCTGGCGCGCCTCGTCCACGCCCGCGCCGCCTACCGCCGCCTGGCCCCCGACCGCCCCCGGCCCGACACCGCGGCCGGCGACGTACCGTACGACTCCTGACGCCCGGGGCACCCCCACGCGACCGGCCGCGCCGGCGCCCCGCCCCGGCAGTGACGAACACGGTGAGGCAGGGGGTCAGACGGCGGCGGCCGACACGGTGACCGGGATGTTGCCCCGCGTGGCCTTGGAATAGGGGCAGATCCGATGGGCCGCGGCGCCCAGTTCCGTGGCGGTCTCCTGGTCGACGCCGCCGAGCTCGACGCTCAGCACGGCGGCCAGGCCGAACTCGCCGTCGTCACCGTGGTGGAGGGTGATCTCGGCGGTGATGGCGGTGCTCGTCGGCCTGACCTTGCGCTCGGCCGCGGCGCGGCGCACGGCCCCCAGGAAGCAGGCCCCCCAGCCCGCCGCGAACAGCTGCTCGGGGTTGGTGGCGTCGCCGGCGCCGCCCAGCTCCTTCGGGATGGCCAGCATGGTCCGCAGAAGTCCGTCCTCGGACCGCACGCTGCCGCCGTTGCGGCCCTCTCCGTCGACCTTCACGACCGCGGTGTAGCTGACTGCCATCACTCTCTCCTTTTCGTCACCTGTTCAAGCGGTGACGAGATCGTGGCAGTGCATCGTGCTGACAGTCAAGGAGTATCGACCAACATGTCGTCACCGGTTTGACTGGTGACGATCCGCATGCAACAGTCAGGCATCGCACCAGCCGGTCCACGTCACACCACGGAGGTCCACGTGATCAGCAGGCGTAGTTTCGGCAAGGCCGTGGGAGTGGGCGCGGGCGCGGCCGCCGTGGGGGTGGGCGGGCCCGCAAGCGCGTCAGCGGCGGCAACCGTTCCGGCCGCCACCCCCGCCCCGGGCGCCCACCCCACCTTTGCGCGGATCAAGCAGATCAGGGCCGGTGTCCTGGACGTCGGCTACGCCGAAGTGGGCCCCGCCCACGGCCCCGTGGTCATCTGCCTGCACGGCTGGCCGTACGACATCCACAGCTACGCCGAGGTCGCCCCGCTGCTGGCCGGGCAGGGGTACCGGGTGATCGTCCCGTACCTGCGCGGGCACGGCACGACGCGTTTCCTGTCCGACCGGACGTTCCGCAACGCCCAGCAGTCGGCGATCGCCATGGACGTCATCGCGCTGATGGACGCCCTGAAGATCGACAAGGCCGTGCTGGCCGGCTTCGACTGGGGTTCACGCACCGCCGGCATCATCGCCGCGCTCCGGCCCGAACGCTGCACGGCCCTGGTGTCGGTGAGCGGCTACCTCGTCACCAACCTCGAGGCCAACCTGAAGCCGCTGGCGCCCAAGGCCGAACTCGCCTGGTGGTACCAGTACTACTTCTCCACCGAGCGAGGCCGGCTCGCCTTGGAGGACAAGACCCTGCGCCACGACCTGACCCGGCTCGTCTGGGACACGGTCTCCCCGACGTGGGACTTCGACGACGCCACGTTCGAGCGCACCGCGGCGGCCTTCGACAATCCCGACTACGCGGCCGTCGTCGTCCACAACTACCGCTGGCGGCTGAGCCTCGCCGACGGTGAGCGCCGCTACGACCGCCTCGAGAAGCGGCTCGCCGCCCGCCCCACGATCGGGGTGCCCACCCTCACCCTGGACGCCGGGCGGGACCCCTTCACCGCTCCGGGCGACGGCGCCTCGTACCGGGACCGGTTCACGGGCCCGTACGAGCACCGGACCCTGCCGGGCATCGGCCACAACGTGCCCCAGGAGGCGCCCGCGGCCTTCGCGCAGGCCGTCGTCGACGCCGATCACCTGCGCGGCTGAGTCGACCGAGCGCGGGGCATGCGGCGGCTGTGGTGCGGGATGGCGGCGACAAGATCAGGCAGCCGCGTACCGCGCCCACGCCCCGCGTCGGTCCGGACGGTTGCTAGCCGCCGACGTACCAGCTGAATCCGCCGTTGCTGCTGGCCACGGCCACGAGCACGAGCCACAGGACCACGTCGACGATACCGAGGATGATGCCGGCCTTCGCCATGCCGGCGCCGTTCTTGACCGACGCCTGGCGGCGGGCGATGGCACCGAAGATGATGGCCAGCGGGCCCAGAACGATGTTCAGCAGGAACAGGCCGATGACGCCGCAGCACAGGCTCGCGATCGCCAGGCCGTTGGTGCGCGAACCGGAGGACGCGGCAGAGGAACCGCCGTAACTCGCCATGGAAAACTCCCAGTTGTCGATGGCACGGACCGAACGGGCCGCACTCTCCTCACTTTCGACTTGTTTTGTTCGAATGCCCCTCTGTGGCGTTCCCATGACAACCAATTCGGGAGAGTGTTCCGTCAGTTCTCGTGCACCAGCCCGGCGATGTGCGCGGTGACCGTGTCGAGGATGCCCGTCCAGGCCGCGTCGTCCCCCAGAACCAGGTAGTTGAGGGTCAATCCGTCGGTCATGGCGGCCAGGTAACGGGCCAGGACGGGAACGGGCACGCGCAGACGCAGCCCCAAGGTCTGCCGCAGCTGGTCGATGAGCTCGGTGTACGTCTCGGCGTACAGCTCGTACTGACGGCGTGCCAGGTGTTCGAAACCGGGCCGGCGCAGCGCGTACTGGGTGAGCTCGTAGGTGAGCATGTGTTCGTCGGGGTGGGCCCGTACGTGGTCCCAGTACGCCTGGAAGCCGGCCCGGACGGTCTCCTCGAGGGTGGCTCGGGGCCGTATGGCCTCCTTCACCACCGTCACGTAGTGCCCGGTGATGGTGGTGATGACGGACTCGATCAGCTGCTGCTTGGAGTCGAAGCAGTAGTGGAAGACGCTCAGCGAGACGCCCGCCTCGGCGGCGATGGACCGGGTCGTCGTCCTGGGGACGCCGTCGCGGGCCATCGCCCTGATCGCCGCTTCGGTGAGCTGTCGCCGCCGCTCGGCGGACGGCAACCGTGACATGGAGCCCCTCTCGTGGGTGTCAGCCGCTGTGGACGCCGACCTCGTGGAGGGAGTAGCCCCAGCCGGTGGCGCGTTCCAGTCCGTGGACGCGGACGTACCGGGCCGGTGTGCCGGCGAAGCGCGCGGTGTCCAGGCCGCCGTCACCGGCGGTCGTGGACCAGGCGGTCCGCCAGTTCACGCCGTCGGTGGAGAGCTCGATCCGGTACGACTTGGCGTACGCGCGCTCCCAGTCGAGGGTGACCCGCCGGACGGTCCGCGGGGAGCCGAGGTCGACCTGGTACCACTGGTCGTCGCTCCAGTCGCTGGCCCAGCGGGTGCGGCGGTCACCGTCGACGGCCCGGTGCGGCTGGTAGTTCGTGAACAGGCTCCACTCCGAGGAGCTGGCCGACGCGGCGGAGCCGGCCGCGAGGTTGACGCCCGCCTTGTGGTTCTCGGAGGCCGCCCAGGTGTCGAGGTAGGACTCGGCGCCCCGGAACAGGTCGTCGACCACGTCCTGGCCGCCGACCCGGCGGATGTCCTCGATCCAGTCCGGGACGAGACCGTAGTGGGCGGCGCCGTCGGTGTTCAGGTCCCAGGTGCGCTCGCCGGTGGTCTGCCGGTCGATGACCGAGCCGCCGTCGACGCTCTTGAACGGGTATGTGACCTTGTTCGGCGCGTCCGCCCCGCGCGGTCCCGGCCAGCCGCCGACGCCGTTCATGTCGGTGCCGTACCCGTAGCCCACACCGTACTTGTCCCGCAGGGACTCGGTGCGCTTCGCCTCCGCGATGAAGCCCTCGGAGCCGTGCATGTACTGGGCGATGAAGCCGCCGAGCCCGTAGACCCGCTCGGTCCAGTCCATGTCCATCCAGCTGTGCGAGGAGAGCACGCCGGGGTAGGACTCGGCCTCGAAGATGTCGAGCACCCGGCCGGTGGCCTTGACGCTCATGTGGTCGATCTCCAGCATCATGCCGCGCTTCATCATGCCGCGCACGGCGTACTCGCCGAGGTCGGTGAGCCCCCGCACGTTGCACCGGGCGTCGGCGCTGTACGAGGGGACCTCCTCACCCGCCGGCAGCTTCTCCTCGGCCGCGGCCGCCGGGGCGTTGCCGATGGGGTTGTCGGCTTGCGGGCCCGTGCACTTCTCCGTCTTCCAGTACGTGCCGGTCGACAGGAACTGCCCGACGTTGATGGCCGTCCCGAGCGAGCCCGAGTCGAAGCGCACCCCGCACAGGGCGTTGTCGAACTTGTGGCACAGGAACATGCTGCGCACGCCCAGCGCGTGCAGTTCGTCCAGGCCCTTGTCGATGTCCGCCCTGCTGCACTGCGCGATGTCCAGGACCTGCTTGCAGCCGAAGGGCTCGGAGGTCTCGACCCCCATGATCACCGCGAGCTTGCCCTGCTCGATGACGTTGCGGGCCTGCGCGCTGTCGGTGACGACCCGGAACCAGCCCTTGCCGGGCCCGCCGTACATCCGGTCGACGAAGGCCTGCATGTCGTACGTCAGCCTGGCCTGGAGCCGGATGGACGTCATCTCGTCGCAGGAGCGGTCCTTGAAGAAGTACACCGAGCAGATCACGCCGTTGGTGACGAGGTCGTTGACCAGCACCCGCTGGCCGCCGCGCCAGGCCCGCTCGATCCAGGCGTAGTAGTTCTGCTGGTGGGTCAGCGAGTCGTGGGCGGGCCAGTCCTTGAAGGTGGGCCAGCCGTTCGGGTCGTGCTTGCCGTCGCCGCCGTTGGTGATGAAGTCGAAGATCGCGAGCGAGCCGTCGGGGTAGTGCTCGGGGCAGTCCTTGAGCGCGTCGGCCACGCCCTGCTCGGAGAATGCCTTTCCGCAGATCAGACGGCCGCCGAAGGCCTCGTTGGAGAAGATGTGGTCGTGCGCGTCGACGAACCCGCGCACCTCGCCCTCGGCGTTGGTGCCGGTGAAGGGCTCGCCCGTGACGTTGATCCGGGAGTCCGGAGCGGGCCGTGCTGTCGGGTCCCACCAGTCGTTACCGGCCGCCGAGCTCGGGGTGGGGCCGAGCGCGATCGACAGCACGAGCAGGAGGAGCGACACAACGGTGAGGTTCTTGCGTCTGCGGTACGGGCGTCCGGAACTGGTCACAGCCCACGTCCCTCGGTCGGCGGGTCGCTCGGTCGTCTTGTCATGACCTCGCAAAGTGTGCGACGAGAATCGCCACTACCGCTTGACGAGTCAAGGGTCCGGGACGGTGACCTGATGCGGGGGCACCCGGGTACGGGACTCCGGACCTGCCGGGGCAACAACAAACCCCAGGCCGCCGACCTGGGGTTTCATGGAACGGATGACCGGCCCCCGGCTTTCACGTGATCAGCCCGGGCCGGGATCGGCACCGGCGGCCGCTTCCTTCGCCGCGCGGCGGTACTCGGCGTTGATGCGCTGAGCCTCCTCGAGCTGGTCCTCGAGGATGACGATGCGGCAGGCGGCCTCGATCGGCGTACCCCGGTCGACGAGCTCACGGGCGCGAGCGGCGATCCGCAGCTGGTAGCGGGAGTAGCGGCGGTGTCCGCCCTCCGAGCGCAGCGGAGTGATCAGACGGGCGTCACCGATGGCCCGGAGGAAGCCCGGGGTGGTGCCGAGCATCTCGGCGGCCCGGCCCATGGTGTAGGCGGGGTAGTCGTCGTCGTCCAGCCGGTCGCTGAGCGGGGTATCTGCTGCCATGTCACCTCGTAGTACAACGCGTCGAGGGGCCCTGGTGCCGTACGGCACCAGGGCCCCGAAGGAAATTCAACACCATCTGTCGGCCCTCATGCTGTGCCGACCTTCTGTTTCCGCTACCCGGCCCGACGACGGGAGGGGTGCGGGGATCGCGGCTGCGTGACCGGGGACCACCATCCATTCCGGGGTCTTGCGGTACCCGGACCGGAGGCTTCCCGGGCCGGGCGATCCTGATGGCGTCTGCTCCTCCGTCCTTCCTCGGTTCTCGTCTGATCATGTCTACGAGAAGAATGCTAACCATGGCGAGGGGCAATGTCTACTCCGACAAAGACAGATTTTGCTGTCCGTCGGACGCAGGCCTCCGGTGGTCCGATCGCGTGGCGACATGACAGGGAGGGCCCTGCCGACGCGCATCGGCAGGGCCCTCCCTGGTTCCTGGTGGCGGCTGACCGCCAGTGCCTCACCTCTCCGGGACGTCCCGGATCCGGACGCGGTCCGTGTAGGTGGGGGCGTCCCGGCAGACGCTGAGCCGGGACAGGGTGACCAGGCCCGTGGACTGGTCGTCCCCGTCGCAGAGGACCAGGTGGTCGACCCGGGCCCCGGCCATGAGCGACAGCGCCACCTCGACCGTCATGTCGTCACGGATCCGGGGTGCGTGGACCATGGCGTGGTGCTGCGTCTGAGCCGGCGTCATGGGTGTCTCCTGCCGAGAGGGGATGGCTGGTGGGCGCAGGGCGCTACGCGGCCGAACCGAAGCCGGTCCGCCGCTGCGCCCTGGGACGCGCCGCCTCGCCGGCGGGGCGGCCCTGGCCGGTGGGGCGGCGGCCCCGGCGGCCCCGGGAGCCGGCGGACGCGCCGCGGGGGCGTTCCGCGCGCGGCGCGGTGATGACGACCGGGACACCGGAAGGGGCCTGGGCACCGGTGATGCGGCTCAGCTCCGCCTCGCCGGACCGCACCTGGGCGACCTGCGGAGTGATGCCCGCCGACGCCATCAGCCGGCTCATACCGCGACGCTGCCCCGGGGTCACCAGGGTGACCACGCTGCCGGATTCGCCGGCGCGGGCCGTACGGCCGCCGCGGTGCAGGTAGTCCTTGTGGTCACTGGGCGGGTCCACGTTGACGACGAGGTCGAGGTTGTCGACGTGGATGCCGCGCGCCGCGACATTCGTCGCCACCAGTACCGTCACGTCCCCGGTCTTGAACTGGGCGAGGGTCCGGGTCCGCTGGGGCTGGGACTTGCCGCCGTGCAGGGCCGCGGCGCGCACCCCGCTGCTCAGCAGGTGCTGGGTCAGCCGGTCCACGGCGTGCTTGGTGTCGAGGAACATGATCACGCGGCCGTCCCGCGCCGCGATCTCGGTGGTCGTGCGGTGCTTGTCCGCGTCGTGCACATGGAGTACGTGGTGCTCCATCGTGGTGACGGCGCCCGCCGACGGGTCGACGGAGTGCACCACCGGGTCGTGCAGGTAGGTGCGGACCAGCCGGTCGACGTTGCGGTCCAGCGTGGCGGAGAACAGCATCCGCTGCCCGCCGGGACGCACCTGGTCGAGCAGAGCCGTGACCTGGGGCATGAAGCCCATGTCGGCCATCTGGTCGGCCTCGTCGAGCACCGTGACGCCGACATCGTCCAGCCGGCAGTCGCCCCGGTCGATGAGGTCCTTGAGCCGCCCCGGTGTCGCGACGACCACCTCGGTTCCGGCGCGCAGCGCACCGGCCTGCCGGCCGAGGGACATCCCGCCGACGACGGTGGCCAGCCGCAGGCTCACGGAGCGGGCGTAGGGAGTGAGCGCGTCGGTGACCTGCTGGGCGAGCTCACGGGTGGGTACGAGGACGAGGGCGAGCGGCTGCCGCGGCTCGGCGCGCTTCCCCGCCGTACGGGCCAGCACGGCGAGACCGAAGGCCAGGGTCTTGCCCGAGCCGGTGCGGCCACGGCCCAGGACATCACGGCCGGCCAGGGAGTTCGGCAGGGTCGCGGCCTGGATCGGGAACGGCGTGGTCACGCCCTCGTGGCCGAGCGTGGCAAGCAGCCGCGCGGGCATGCCGAGGTCGGCGAACGACTCGACGGCGGGCAGCGGGGGTGTGACCGTCTTCGGCAGGGCGAACTCGCCCTGGGGAGCCCGGCGGCTGCCGTAGCTCTGAGCGCGGCGCGGTCCACCGGAGCGGCGGGCGGCGCCGTCGCCTCCTGCGAAACGGTCACGGGTACGGGATGTGTGGGCACGCTTCATGCGGGACCTTCCTTGACGGGCGCGTAGCAAGGAAATCCCGCAGCAGAGGAGCGGCGCAGAGAATCTCGAGACGAGCCGAAGTCGATACGGCCGGTTCGGACCGGCGGGGAAAACAGCGAGCTGGGGCCCGCACCCCAGAGGTGCGGGCCCCAGCTGCGAAATATGCGCGAGCGCCGGTGTCAGGCGGGCACGATGTTCTCGGCCGTCGGGCCCTTCTGGCCCTGCGCGATGTCGAACGACACCTTCTGGCCTTCCAGCAGCTCGCGGAAGCCCTGGGCGGCGATGTTCGAGTAGTGGGCGAAGACGTCGGCGCCGCCGCCGTCCTGCTCGATGAAGCCGAAGCCCTTTTCAGAGTTGAACCACTTCACGGTGCCAGTAGCCATTTTGTTTCTCCTTCGGAGGCGGTTTCAGGAACCCACCCTGTGTGAATTCCGTGTCGCCGTGATGATTACCCCGTAGGAAATGAACCTTCTGGCAACCACACCTGCAACTGAGATCGACAGTAGCACGGTGCGATCGGGCCTGTGCTGTGCGAAATTTCCGTTGCGGACGGCGTTCGAGGAATATTCGGCGGGCCCCGCTTCTCTTTCTCATTTTGCGAGCACAGATATTGCCGTCCGAGGGCATGGCCCTTCCTGCCGCGCCCTCGCGTCCCAGCCCTGTGACCTCCACCGACGGCAGATGTGCCGCTGCCGCCGCCGTCGACGGACGGCACGGCGGCGAGCGCGCCGGAATCCCGCTCCCGCGAGGAAGGTCACATCCGGGTGGAGGCACACCCGACGGGCAACTACGTGGACATGTCACCGATCGGCGACGGCGTCGTCCGGGAACGACGACGCCGGGATCCTCCCGGCTCCCAGCCCCCTCACAGTGATCGAGAAGCACCGAGAGGCCAACTGGCACACCTCCGCGGCCGACGCCGTTCCCTTCAGCTGAACGGAACCGCGGCTCCCGACGGGTCTACCAGGGCACCACTCCCTCGTCGTCGAAGAAGCTGCCGGACGGACCGTCGTCGGGCAGCGTCGCCAGCCGGATCGCGACCGCCGCGCCCTGCTGCGGGGTGCGCACGCCGCGGAAGCCGTTGAGGTCGGTCGCGCAGTAGCCGGGGCAGGCGGCGTTGATCAGGATGTTCGTGTCGTGGAGCTCCTTGGCGTACTGGACGGTGACGGCGTTCAGGAACGTCTTGGACGGCGTGTAGGCGACGGCGATCGGACCCGTGTCGCTGCCCGGGGTGGTCTGCCGGGTGAGTGAGCCGACGCCGCTGGACATGTTCACGATCCGCGGTGACGACGAGCGGCGCAGCAGCGGCAGCATCGCGTTGGTGACGCGGATGACGCCGATCACGTTGGTCTCCACGACCGTTCGCACCGTCGCCGGATCCACCGAGGTGGGCAGCTGCGGCACACCGCCGGTGATCCCCGCGTTGTTGACCAGCACGTCGAGACGTCCGGCGCGCTCCTCGACCAGCCCGGCGGCGCCGGTCACGCTCGCGTCGTCGGTCACGTCGAGCGGTACGCCGAACGCGTCGACGCCGGCCGCCCGCAGTTTCGCCACGGCGCTCTCGCGCCGCTCCCGGTCCCGGGCGCCGACCCCGACCCTCCAGCCGAGGGCGCCCAGGCCGGCCGCGATCTCGTATCCGATGCCCTTGTTCGCGCCGGTCACCAGCGCGATGGTCTGTTCGCTCATGCCGTCGATCCTGTCCGGGCCGGGCGGCGACCGGCCAACACCGATCGGGTGGGCAGCGATACCGCACGGGTATCGACCGAGGTCGCAGAAGTACGATGACGGCGTGGAGACAAGGGAGTTGCGCTACTTCGTCGCCGTCGCCGAGGAGTTGCACTTCGGGAGGGCCGCACAGCGGCTGGGGATCGCGCAGCCCCCGCTGTCCCGCGCGATCGGCCGGCTCGAACGGCGCCTCCGCACGCCGCTGTTGGAGCGCACCAGCCGCGCGGTCACCCTGACGGAAGCCGGGGCGGTGCTCGTGCGGGAGGCCCGGGCGGCGCTCGACGCGGTCGAGGCGGCCGAGCGCCGCACCCGCCGCGCCGCGCTCGCCGCGACCGGCCAGGCCGGTGTGGTCCTCGCCACGAAGGCCGGTGCCTCCAGCGAACTGCTGGCGGAACTGCTCGGCGCCTACGCGGCCGAACCGGACGCGGTCACCGTCGATCTGCTGCTGTGCGGAATGGGCGAGCAGGGACCGATGCTGCGCGACGGCCGGGCCGACGTGGCGCTGCTGCACCTGCCGTTCGACACCACGGCCGGCCTGGACACCGAAGAACTCGGCACGGAGGGCCAGGTCGTGGTCCTCCCCGCCGGACACCCCCTCGCCGGCCGGCCCCACGTCCGCACGGCCGACGTCACCGGCCTGCCCGACCTGCCGATGCCGCGCTGGCCCGGCCCCGACGGCACCTACCCGGACGGCCCCGGCCCGCGCGAGCCCGGGACCACGCGCAACTGCTCCAGCTGATCGCACTCGGCCGCGCCTGCTGGATCGCACCGGAGTCGTGCCGGACCCAACTGCGCGAGGGTCTCGCCGCGGTGCCGGTACTGGACGCGCCGACGGTCACGACGCTCATCGCCTGGCCACCCCACAGCCGGTCCCGGGCGGTGGCGGGGCTGGTCCGCACGGCGATGCGGGTGAGCTCGTGAGAGGGGCGGTGCCGCCCCGGCCGGCCGACGCAGCAGCCGAGCCACGGCACTCCGATAGCATGTTCGAACTCGCGATGGTCCCCCATCGCTCTCCATCGACCCAGCCATTCGGATGAATCGGCCAAGAGATTGATACCCAGGGCATCGCGGGCGTTTTCGCGAACAAGCGGCATGACTTCGTGGGGCGCGTGGCGCCACTGGCGCGCGATGTTGTGGATCGCGGCGGGTGTGATCGCTTGCGGATTCCTCATCACGCTGGAGATCGCAGCACGCCGCTACGGCGAACCGGGCCCGATCACCAACCAGGTGCGGGCCCTGGTCTTCGCCCCCAAGCCGGGGCCGCTGTACGGCGGTCTGGCGTTGATGATGGTGGTGCTCACCTGGCGGCAACGGTTCATCGCGGCCGGCGCCGCGATCGGTATCGACGCCGTCCTGCTGCTGGCGCGACGGGTCGTCGACGCCGACATGTCCGACGGCCATGTCTTCGGCACCGGTGCGCTCTGGGTGATGCTGGGCTGCGCGGTCGTCGCCGTCACACGCCGCACCGGCCGCGAACGCGTCCTGCTGCTGAAGGGCGTCGGGCTGGGCCTGTTGCTGGTGGCCGCCCGCAAGACCGGCGACACCTGGCTGCTCATCACCTCGAAGACCCGCCCGACGGTGCTCGACCAGTACGTGGCGATGGCCGATCACGCGCTCGGCAACCCGTCGTGGCTGGCGGGCCGGATCGTCGAGGCCACCGACCCGTACAGCACCCATCTCCTCCAACTGGTCTACGGGCAGCTGGCGGTGGCCGCGGTCGTCGTCGCGTTCCACCAGCTGCGCAACGTGGCGGCCGAACGCCGCTTCCCGAGCCACCACCTGGTGCGCACCTTCCTGGTGATCGGCCTTCTCGGGCCGGGCATCTACATGCTCTTCCCGGTGGTCGGCCCGGTCTTCGCCTACGGCCCGGGCGCCTCGGGCACCGGCGGCGTGCAGTGGGCGGCGGCCGACCTGTGGCCGCACACGCCGTTGCCGATCACCGCCCCGGCCCCGATGACGTACGACGGGATCACCCCCCGCAACTGCATGCCCAGCCTGCACACGGCCTGGGCTGTCGCGATCTTCATCCACACCCGCAGGGCCCCGCGGCTCCTGCGGTTCGCGGGCACGTTCTGGCTGATCGCCACCCTCTCCGCGACGCTGGGATTCGGCTACCACTACGGCGTGGACCTAGTCGCCGGCGTGGTGTTCGCCCTCACCATCGAGGCGGCCCTGCGCTCGCACCAGCGCGGCTGGGACCCGCGAGGAATCCAGCTGGTCCTCTACGGCACCACGGTCTTCACCGCGCTGCTGGTGTCGTACCGCTACCTGCCGATGGAAATGGCCGGACATCCGGAGGTGTCCGGCCCCCTTCTCATCCTGCTGATGACCTCGGTGATCTACGGCTACGTACGGACCACCAGACGGTGGGAACCGACGGCCGCACCGACGCGGCAACCGGAACCCCAACCCGAACCGGTCTGAGAACCACCGCGGCGCCCGCAGGAACCCTGTCGTCGGCTGCCGTCACTCGTCGTCCGGGACGCCGCTTGGCGCCGTCAGCGGCCGTTGGGCGGCGGGTCGTCAGCCGCAGCATGCGCACCCAGGACGACAGCCGCACGCGTCCTCTTCGACGTCGGCAGACGGCACCGCTGATGCGGTGGGCGAGGCGCAGCAGCCCTCTCCCCGCCAGGCATCGCGGCCTTCCTTGACGGCGATCGCGGCGATCACGAGGGCGGCGACGGGGTCGGCCCACGACCAGCCGAGGATGGCGTTGAGGACCAGGCCGACCAGCAGCACGGCGGAGAGATAGGTGCACAGCAGGGTCTGCTTGGAGTCGGCCACCGCGGAGGCGGAGCCGAGTTCGCGGCCGGCGCGGCGCTGGGCTGCCGACAGGAACGGCATCACGGCCAGCGACAGGCCGGCGAGCACGATGCCGGGGACGGAGCGTTCCGCTTCTCCGGTGCCGCCGAGCGCGCGGACGGCGTCGATGCCGACGTACGCGGCCAGAGTGAAGAACGAGAAGGCGATGATCCGCAGGGTCGTCTTCTCGCGCGCCTCGCGTACGGCGTGGTCGCCGGCGGAGAACTGCCAGGCGACCGCGGCCGCGGAGGAGACCTCGATGACGGAGTCCAGGCCGAAGCCGATCAGCGCGGTGGACGAGGCGATCGTCCCGGCGGTGATCGCGACGATCGCCTCGATGACGTTGTAGGTGATGGTCGCGGCGACCAGCAGGCGTATCCGGCGGGCGAGTGCGTCGCGCCGGGCCGGGGACGGGCCGAGGGATATCGAGATCCCGGATGTCTCGGAGGCCATCAACAGCACCCCTTCTCCGCGGCGTCGGCGCAGGTCCGGTCCGCCTCGACTGCGATCACGGCGGTGCGCAGATCGTCGAGGGCGTGGCCGAGGCGCGCGTCGGACAGTTCGTACCGGGTGCGTCGTCCGTCGGGAACGGTGACGACGAGGCCGCAGTCCCGAAGGCACGCCAGGTGGTTCGACAGTCGCGTGCGGGAGACGCCGAGCACGTCGGCGAGATCCGCGGGGTAGGCAGGGGCCTCACGGAGGGCGAGCAGGATGCGGCAGCGGATGGGGTCGGCGAGCGCGCGACCGAAACGGACCAGGACCTCGATGTCGGGGGCGAGAGTCAGCACCCCCTCATCGTACAGGGAATCCTGAATTCAGGGAAACTTGGATTATTGCGCGCCCCGCCGGTGTCCGTGTTCCCTTCGCCTGGTGCGTGCCGCCGGTCACGCACCGCCTCGGACCGGTAGCGGGACCGGGGTGGTGGTGATCGTCATCGGTGTGCCCGAGACGGCGATGAGGTAGACGCGCGGGTGCCTGCCTCCGGGCAGGCTGTGGAAGCCGCCGGGGGCTCGCAGGACGTACCGGGCCCGTGCGTGCGGGCGCAGGACGGCGGGGCCGGACCTGGCGGCCCACCAGCCGGAGGCACCCTGTCCCGTGCGGGTGGCGAAGTGCGGGGCGATGGCGGTGCCGGTGGTGTTGGTGGCCTGGACGACCAGTGAGGTGATCCCCGTACGGGACGGGAACCGGTGGGTGATCGCCGTCCGGTCGATGGTCAGGTGCAGCGGCGGCGGGCTCGCGGCTGCGACGCCTGTGCACAGGAACGCGGGGGCGAGCAGGCCGGAGGCCAGGGCTGCTCGGGCCCGTCGGCCGCTGATGCGGGGCAGGCTGGGCTGCCAGGCCGTGGCCAGGGCGCGTGAGGGAACGGTCGCCGCGGCAGCCAGCCACAGCGGCGTCATCATCAGGAAGTAGCCGTCCTGGGAGCGGGTGGCGAAGTAGAAGGCGCACCAGGGCAGAACGGTCAGGGCCGGGCCGAGCCGCCGGACGAACAGCACGGTCGCGGCGAGCAGGCCGACGAGCAGCAGGATGCTGGCGTAGGAGTAGTAGTCCAGGCGACTGCTGCCGTCGGTGAAGTAGTAGGAGATGCCCATGGCGCCCTGTCCGTGCAGGATCGCCTTCTGGGTGAGCGGCAGCAGGCTGCCGGTCAGCCAGGCGCCCGGCGCCTGAGCGATGAAGTAGGTGTTCACCAGCAGCCAGGCCAGGAACGCGGTTCCGGCGTACCGGGCGGTCATGACGAGCGCCCGGCGGTGTCCGAGTTCGCCGCGCCGGGCGGCGTAGACCCCGATGAGCAGGAACGGCGTCAGGAACCAGGCGAGTTGCTGGGCGGCGCAGGCCAGGCCGAGGCAGACGGCGCGCAGTGCGCCGTGCCGCCCGAGCCGCCCGCCCGCGCCGGTACGGTGCCAGCGCACGACGACCGGCACGAGCAGGGCGAGTGCGGTGATGGCCGGGTAGCCGTCACGGGCGTAGGAGGGCAGCAAGCCGAAGCCGAGGCACACGGCGGTGGCCGCCGACCGCCAGGGCGCCGGGAGCAGCAGCCACAGCACCACGGTGCCCGTCAGGAGCGCCCCGGTGGTCACCAGGGTCGCGGCCGCCGTCGAGTGGAGGACGGCGTGGACGGGAGCGGCGAGCAGGGCGGTCAGCGGCGGATAGCCGTAGGTGTAGTCGGCACCGCCGGACATCGTCTTCGTGATGCCGACTCGTGGCGTGTCGAACAGCCATGGCCAGGGCTGCCCGTAGATCGGGTGCCCGTGCAGGATCTCGCTCGCGGCCTGCGCGGTGAGCGCCCCCTCGTCGGTGCCCGCGTGGTTGAGCCAGTACCCGCACAGCACCAGCGTGACCGCCAGGACGAGCACGCCGGCGTCGACCCGGGTCAGCGCCCTGCGGGTCCGTACCCCCAGGGTGAGCACCCCGGCGACGAAGATCCCGGCGTAACAGAGGGAGATCACGGCGGCGACGGGCGGCGCGGACAGCGTCGCGCTGGTCCACGCGGCCCGAGTGCCGATGAACAGGCTGATCGTGGCGAGCAGCGTCATGCCCCGGTGCCACTGCGGTGGCGCGACGTCCGGCGGAGGGGCTTCCAGCGGCACGGTGTGCGGCGCCGCCCCCACGGGGAGCGGCTCTGCGGTGGCCGTGGCACCGGCGCCTGTACGCGGATCGTCGTTCACGTGGCCTCTCCCTGAAAGCAACCAGGCGATCACCTACTACATCTTGTAGAGGAGAGATCGCCGTCGGCGGTTCCACCGACAGGAAGGGCGCTGCCCGTGAGCAAGGACACCGATGCGGATCGCATCCTGGTCGTCGTCCCCACCTACAACGAGGCGGACAACATCACCGCCGTGACGAGCAGGCTCCGTTCAGCCGTCCCCCGCGCGCATCTGCTGATCGCCGACGACAACAGCCCGGACGGCACCGGCAAGATCGCCGACGAGCTGGCGGCGGACGACGACCACGTCCACGTCCTGCACCGTCCAGGCAAGCAGGGCCTGGGCGCCGCCTACCTCGCCGGTTTCCGATGGGGCATGGAACGCGGCTACGACGTGCTGGTCGAGATGGACGCCGACGGCTCCCACCGCCCCGAGGAACTGCCGCGGCTGCTCGCGGTGCTCGGCATGGGCGCCGACCTGGTCCTCGGCTCCCGCTGGGTCCCCGGCGGCCGGGTGGTCGACTGGCCTGTCTCCCGCAGGTGGCTCTCGCGTGGTGGCAGCGCCTACTCCCGCCGGCTGCTGCGGTTGCCGGTCCGCGATGTGACCGGCGGCTTCCGGGCGTTCCGCCTGCGCACACTGCGGGGGATCGGCCTGGAGGACGTCGAGTCCCAGGGGTACTGCTTCCAGGTCGATCTGCTCCGTCGCACGGTCGAGCGGGGATTCAGGGTCGCCGAGGTGCCGATCACCTTCGTGGAGCGGCAGCGCGGCGCCAGCAAGATGAACCGGGCCATCGTCATCGAGGCACTGTGGAGGGTCACTGTGTGGGGTCTGCGTTCACGGCTGCGTCCTCTCATGCGGCTGCGGCGGGACGACGCGGGGCGCCGGCGGCGACCGGAAACGGCTCCTCCGGGCACCAACACCGGGCGCGACGTTGAACACCACGCCCACTGAGCCCCGATGGCCCCGGCCGGTCGGCGGCGGGTTCGGTGAGTTGGGAGAACGGTTCCGACAGCTTCCCCGGCGGGGGTCTGGTCCTCATCGTCTCAGCGGCCGCCTGGTGGCGTGCGACCGCCGCCACGTCGGTGCCACCGCCCTTCCGGCGTGGGCGGCCGTGACCGGAGAGGGGCGTACGCTGATCCGCGCCGTTCACGGCCCTTCGGGATACCGCGTGGCGCGGTCGGCGTGGTCATTCCCGGCCAGCAGCCGGTGCAGCAACCGCTCGTCGTGCTCGGAGAGTTCGGAGACGAACCGGGCCAGCACCGCTTCCCGGTCCGAGCCGCGCTCCAGCAGGGTGCGCATCCGTTCGGCGGTGTGGGACGCCTCGTCCCGGCCGGGCTCGTAGGCGTAACCGCGCCCCTCCCGGTGCCGGATCAGCATCCCCTTGTCGTACAGCCGCGAGAGGATCGTCAGCACCGTGGTGTACGCCAGGTCGCCCGGCAGCCGGTCCCTGACCTCTCTCGCCGTCAGCGGGCCGTCGGCCGCCCAGAGCGCAGCCAGCACGCTGCTCTCCAACTCCCCCCGAGCCCGTCTGCGGGACGACCCGCCGGGCTCGTCGTGCTGTCCGTCTTGCACTGTCCATGCCTCTCTCCGGCTCGGACTCTCAGGCTACGGCCAGCACGCCGGAACCGGTCAGCGCGGTGTGCGCCGTTGTCGTCGAAGCCCGGTGGCGGCCACGGCGAGCGACGGAGGTCGGAGACGGGAGAGGCGCGTGCATGCCGGCACGGCGACCGGCGCCCGACAAGGCGTGTACCGCTCGGCGTTTGAAGCTTCGATGAAGGGTGCCCGTGGCCCGCCCGGCGTCCCGCCGCAGTGCACGATGTGCCGGTCAGGATGCGTTCAGGCAGCCGGTGGCTCGGTCGGGGCGCCGCTGACGACCTGCTCGGGCAGCCACCTGGCCGCCGCGCCGAGGCACAACCCCAGCCAGCCGATGCCGAACAGCCAGCCGCCGAGGACGTCGGTGAACCAGTGCACCCCGAGGTAGACGCGGGTGAGTCCGACCGACGTCCCCCAGCAGCAGGCGGCGAGGGCCGGCAGGGTCCTGCCGCGGGGACCGCGCACCGACACGGCGATCGCGAGCAGCCCGGCGGTGAGGGTCGCGGTGGTGGCGTGCCCGGAGGGGAACGACCAACCCGAGGCGTGCGTCGCCCAGTCCGGCTGGGGCGGGCGGGGCCGGGCTGTCAGGTGCATCACGCCGTACCGGACGGCCTGCCCGGCCCCGAGGCAGGCGACGCACAGGCCCACGGTGACCAGACGGCCGCGTACGGTCCGCGCGGCGATGACGCCCGCCAATGCGGCCAGCACGTACGGGACCACACCCGTCCCCGTGGCGGTGAGCCCGCGGGCCAGTGCCAGCGCGACGGCCGGGCGGTGCCCCAAGGGCCAGGCGTGCAGGTCCTCGTCGCTGAACAGCACGTCGCCGTCGCCGCCGGCCACGACCATGGCCAGGACGGTGAACGCGGTCAGGGCGCCCAGCCCGACGGACCCGGCCAGGTCGCCGACGTCCCTGCGGTTCACGGATCCACCAGCAGCGGCCGTAGCCTTGTCGCGCTCAGCCGCCGTGCCAGCGCGTCGGGTCGGCTGCGTACGGCCGCGGTGAGCAGCAGCGCGACGAGTGCCCCGAGCGCCAGGCCGGCCACGACGTCGTGGGGGTAGTGCGCGCCGACCCAGACCCGGGACGCCGCCATCGCGACTGCCGCCACCACCGCGACCGCACCGAGCCGGCGGGAGACGAAGAGCAGCGCGACGGCGGCCGCGGCGGCTATGGCCGCGTGGTTGCTGGGGAACGACCAGTCGCCCGGCGCCGGACACGCCTCCAGCGTCGTCACTCTCAGGCTCTGGCAGGGGCGGTCCTCCCGCACCGCCAGTTTCAGCGCGTCGTTGACCGCGTACGCCGCCACGACGGTCACCGGTGCCGCCAGCGCGATCAGCGCCGGCCGGGCGCCGACGTGCCGCGCCCGCCACCAGCCCACGACCATGAGGACGGCGAAGAGGGCGAGCCCGTACGTCGACCAGGCGGACACGAGGCCGTCCAGCCAGGTGGGGGAGCGGTGGGCCAGACCCACCACGTCGGTGTAGGCGGAACCGTCGATCGAGGCCCCGTCGAAGGCGAGCATCATCCCTCCGCCCCCTTCTGTCCCGCGGCCGCCCCGCGGGAGCGGTACAACTCGGCGGCGAGCGGGGCCAGCGACAGGGCGACGATCACCCCGACCATCGGGAGCAGATAGCGGTCCACGTCCGGAACGGACGAGCCGAGGGCGTATCCGGCGAGGACGAGGCCCAGACTCCAGACGAGTCCGCCGGCCGCCTGCCACACGGTGAAGGTGCGCAGGGACACCCGCAACGCGCCCGCCATGGGATTGAGCACCGTACGCACCACCGGCACGAACCGGGCCAGCACAACGGCCTTCGCATGT
Organism: Streptomyces sp. NPDC093598; assembly: GCF_044764825.1. Classification (NCBI taxonomy): domain Bacteria; kingdom Bacillati; phylum Actinomycetota; class Actinomycetes; order Kitasatosporales; family Streptomycetaceae; genus Streptomyces; species Streptomyces sp. NPDC093598. The sequence goes on from NZ_JBIWIV010000003.1 coordinate 441,159, forward strand.
CCGTACCGCTCCAGCAGCTCCTCCGCGCGCCGGGCCCCTTGGCGCAGCCGGGCCGAGCGGGAGGGGGCGAGCAGTGCCCCGCCCGCCTTCCGCCCGATCAGATAGCCGCACTGCGAGCCGGCCAGCGCACCCGTGGCGGCGGCGACCAGCAGTGGCACCAGGGACAGCCGCGGGCCGCCGGAGCCCGTCCCGGCGCCCAACAGGCCCGCTGTGAACAGCAGGGAGTCACCGGGCAGGAAGAAGCCGACCAACAGCCCCGTCTCGGCGAACAGCACCACCCCGACCCCCAGCACGCCGAAGGCGGACAGCAGCGACTGCGCGCTGAACACGTTCACCGCCAACTGCGATGTCACAGGCGCGGCCACGGTCGCGAGCCCCGTCACCCCTGTCATGGGCGAGCCCTCTCATACTGGACGGACGGGAGCACGTGGACACGGCGCCCGAGTGACTACAATCCTGTAGACGGTCTACTGCACTGTAGACGATGGCGGGGTGAGGATCGTTCCCATGAGCGACGCGAAGGACGAACGACGGCCGGCGGGCGAGCTCGAGGCCAGTGTCATGGCCGCGCTGTGGGGCGCCGGCGGCCCGCGCACACCCGGGCAGGTGCAGGCCGACCTCGCCGTGGACCTGGCTCGCACCACCGTCACCACGATCCTGACCCGCCTGCACGACAAGGGCGTCGTCGGCCGCGAGCGGCAGGGACGCGGCTACGCGTACTTCCCCGTCGAGGACGCCCCCGGCCTCACCGCCCGCCGCATGCACAGCGAACTCGACCGGGACACCGACCGGGAGACGGTCCTGGCCCGCTTCGTCGCCCGGCTCAGCACCGACGACGAGCGGATCCTGCGCGAACTCCTGGAATCGGGTGAGCAATGACCGCTCCGCTGCTGATCCTGCTGCTCGTCCCGTTGTTCCTGCCGTTCGCCGTCCGGCCGCTGGCCGGGCGCGCACTCGACCGCCTCGGCCCCGTCGCCGCGCTGCGGACGCTGACCCTCGCCGCGCTCGTACTGGCCGGAGCCTCCGTGTCCGCGCTCGGCGCGCTGGTTCTGACGGGCCTGCTCAAGCTGCCCCTCTTCGCCGCGCTCGGCGAGCTCGTCCGTCCCCTGCCCACACCGCCGGACACCCTCGTCCTGCCCGTGGCCGCGGCGGCCACCGGCATTCTCACCGTGAGCGCCTGGAGGCTGCTGCGCTCGGCCGTGCGCCAGATCCATGCCTTCCGCACCGCCCGCAGACAGGCAGACCGCAGCCCCGCCGCGGGCGACCTGTGCGTCGTCGACTCGCCTCACCCGGACGCCTACGCCCTGCCCGGCCGACCGCACCGCATCGTCGTCACCACCGCGATGCTCCGCAGTCTCGGCCCCGCTGAGCGCGAAGCCCTCTTCGCCCACGAGCGCGCCCACAACGCGGGCCACCACTACCGCTTCCTGCTCGCCGCGGAACTCGCGGCGCACTGCCACCCCGGCCTGCGCCGCCTCCGCGACACCGTCCAACTCGCCGCGGAACGCGTCGCCGACGAGGCCGCCGCCATCGCCGTCGGCGACCGCCACCTGACCGCGCGGGCGATCGCCCGCGCCGCCCTCGCCACCCACGCCACGCACTCCACCCGCCCGGACTTCGCCTCGGCCGCGACGACCGGCCCCGTACCGCAGCGCGTCGCGGCCCTCCTCGCGCCTCCTGCGCACCGCCCCCGCACGCCCTCCTGGATCGCCCTGCTCCTCGTCGCCTGCACGGCGTTCTCGGCCTGTGCGGCGGCGGCCGGCGTGGTCACCTTCCACCACGAGGTGGAGGTGGCGCAGGGCGAGGCGTCGCGCTGACCTGCCCCTTCACATTCGGAACTTCAGGTGATGAAGGGAAACTTATCCACCAGAAGCCCAAAAACCATGGCAAAGCGGGCTGGGGAGCGGGTGGTCGACCGTGTCATCGTGCGGGCCATGACGACACAGCACCTCTTTGACGACCTGGACGACCGGCCCCGCCTTCCCCTGCGCCCGATGGCGAACAAGGTGCCCGAAGTGACGGCCTTCTTCTGGATCATCAAGGTGCTGACCACCGGGATGGGAGAGACGGCGTCCGACCTCCTGGCCCGTGTGCTGGGCCCGATACCGGCGGTCGCCACGGGCGGTATCGCCCTGGTGGCCTCACTGGCCGTCCAGTTGGCCGTCCGCCGGCACATCGCTTGGGCCTACTGGACCGCCGTCGTCATGGTCAGCGTCTTCGGCACGATGGCGGCCGACGTCCTCCACGTCGGCCTCGGCGTCCCCTACACGGTCTCGACCCCCGCGTTCCTCGCCGTCCTGGCCGCCGTCTTCGTCCTCTGGTACGCGAGCGAGCGCACGCTGTCCATCCACAGCATCCAGACCCGCCGGCGCGAGACGTTCTACTGGGCGGCCGTCCTCGCCACGTTCGCCCTCGGCACCGCCGCGGGCGATCTCACCGCCACCGCCGGCCTCGGCTACCTGGGCTCGGTCGTCCTCTTCGCGGCCGCGATCTGCGTGCCCGCTCTGGCCCACCGCTTCAGCGGTCTGAACGCGGTGGCCGCCTTCTGGTCCGCATACGTCCTCACCCGCCCCCTCGGCGCCTCGCTCGCCGACTGGATGGCAGTGACCCGCTCCCGCGGCGGCCTCGCTCTGGGACTGGAGCCGGTCACCCTGGCGTGGACACTCGCCATCCTGGTCCTCGTCGCCTACCTGGCCACATCGCAGCGCGACAGGCGTGACCGCGCCGCAGCCTGACCTGGTACGACGCCGTGGAGGGTGACGGTCGCGGCCCGGCGGTGCCGTGGTCGAGAGCACGTTCCAGGGGCGGGCGCGTGCTGTAGAGCAGGGCTCGCATCCGGTTGATCGCGAACCGCCTACGGTCCCGGCAGGCCCGGCAGCCCGGTGTGGCCGGGCCGTGCACAACCCGGCGGTGCAGCGACACATGCGCAAGTGTGCGCCATGTCATAATGCATTCATATCTCGATCAAAAGGACATATGGGCATGTCATGACAGGGGTGCGCATCGCAGCGAGAGCAGCCGTCGCCCTGGCGCTGGCCGGGACGCTGGTCATGGCATGCGACGCCGACGGCGGCGGCTCGAAGCCGTTGACCTGGTCGATGTGGGCCAGCGGTGGTGAGGAACAGCAGGTCTGGCATGAACTCGCGGACCGGGTGTCCCGCGAAGATCCGCAGCTCACGATCAAGCTTGAGACCTCGTCCTTCGATGACTACTTCGCCAAGCTGGGCGCCCGTTTCGGCAGCGGCGATGCGCCCTGCATCGTCTCGATGCAGTCGCTCCGCACCACGGGCTACACCCAGGGCATGCTGCCGCTCGACGATCTGATCGCCAAGAACAAGTTCGATGTGACGGACTTCGACAAGTCCGTCATGGAGGGGCTGAGTGCCGACGGGAAGCAGTACGCGCTGCCGTACGACGTCGGCCCGGTGATCCTCACGTACAACAGGGACATGTTCCGCGACGCGGGGGTGCCGGAGCCCGAGCCGGGATGGACTCTGGCCGAGTTCGAGTCGGTCGCTCGTGAGCTGACCGGGGACCGGAGGTACGGGTTCGTCGCGTCGCCTCAGGATGTGTGGATGTTTCCCATGGTGCTGACCAAGACCGGGGCGCAGCCGGCCGACGGGGCGGGCAAACTGCGACTGACCACCCCCGCCATGACCAACGGCGTGCAGTGGTACGCCGACCTGGCGGCCAGGAAGAAGGTCGCCCCCCGCGTGCCCGAGGCCGATCCCCTGTTCGCCGACAGGGAGTTCCTCAGCGGCAACGTGGCCATGGGCGCCAGCGGTCCGTGGGCGTTGCTGAACCTGAAGAACCAGGCCGGCTTCCAAGTGGGCCTGACCACGATTCCCGCCGGCCCGGACGGCAGCAGGACGTACTCGGCCGGTTCCGGGTTCGGCATCTCCAAGTCCTGCCCGGACCCGGAACGAGCGTTCAAGGCGATCACGCTGATGACCGCCAAGAAGCAACTGGAGTGGCTCGGCGGGGTGGGACGTGCCTTTCCGTCACGTGAGTCGGCACAGCACGCGTGGTACGAGAACGCCCGCATTGCCGGTGCCCGAGAGGTCCTCGAAGCCGCCAACGCCACGGCGATTCCTCTGCGTACGACGAAACACTGGGAGCGGGTCAACCAACTGCTCAACCAGCATGGGAGCAACCTCTTCAACGGGGCGAGCTCCGCGAAACAGGTTCTGGAGCAGGTGCAAAGACAGGCCGGGCAGGATTGATCGGTGCGTGGGTTTCCTACGGCACTGACGGCGGCGATGAGGCCCCATGAGGAGCTCTCCACCCTCTGCCGGACCTCCGTCCGGCGAGCAGCGTTCGGGCGCGAATCCGGCACGCGGCCAGTGATCACAGCGGACAGCAAAAGGGCCCAGGTCTCTGACCTGGGCCTTCTTCTTCGTGGAGCGGGTGACGAGAATCGAACTCGCGCTCCCAGCTTGGGAAGTGACGGCGCTTAGAGAGTCCGGCAGACGGATGCGGGTGACAAGCTCGCCGTCAGGCGGGCTCGCCTGACAGGTCGGCCAGGAGCGCGTTGATGACCCGGTCCGTGACGGCGGCCATGTTGACGGAGTCGGGGGCGAGCAGCCACTGGATCTGGAGGCCGTCCATGACGGCGATGATCGCGGTGGCTGCCTCTTCGAGGTCGAGATCGGGCCGCGTCTCGCCGAGTTCGGATGCCTCGGCGAGAGCCTCGGTGACGAACGCACGCAGGCCCGCGTAACGCTCGCGGAAGTAGTCCTGGGCCGGGTGGTCTTCGGTGACGCTTTCCGCAGAGAGGACGGCGTAGAGCCGGACGATGCCTTCGCGTTCGGTGTTGCGGCGGACGGTGTCGACCAGGTGGCGCAGGAAGGCCAGGCCGCGGGGGCGGTCGGGGCCGAGTTGTTCGATGTCGGTCGCGTCACGCAGGTCCAGGACGCTGGTGAGCAGCTGGGCCTTGGAGCGGAAGTAGTGCAGGACGCCGGCCTGGGTGACTCCGGCGCGGTCGGCGATCTCCTGGAGGGAGGCGTTGTTGTAGCCGCGGGCGGCGAAGGTGTCCATGGCGATCTGCAGGATTTCCTGCCGTCGCTGCTGGGCTTTGAGGCTTCTTCCCGTGCGGGGCTGCCGCTCCCCGTTCGGCGTGCTCTCGCTCATCGTGCGGAGTCTACGGGGCTGTCGATCAGTGGTCACCCTCCGATCAAACCTGAGAAAGAACTTACGCACAAGGACTTACTAAGTACTTAGTAAGTGTGCTTTCCTGCTCCCGTTCCGCCCGCTTCGTGCCGCACCGCGGCCTGGAAGGACGAGCATGAGCCGCCCTGCCCTCCCCGATGACACCGAGCTCCGCGACCGCCTCCGCGGCCTGGACCTGGACTCCAAGGTCCGCCTGCTGACCGGCGCGGACCTGTGGAGACTCCCGTCCGAGCCCCGGCTCGGGCTGTCCGCGGTGACGATGTCCGACGGGCCGCAGGGCGTACGGGGGACCGGTGACGACCCTGACGAGACCGGCCTGCTTGCCCCCGCTCCCAGTGCGCTGGCGGCGGCCTGGGACACCGACCTCGCCGAGCGCCTGGGCGAGCTGTTCGCCACGGAGGCGCGCCGCAAGGGCGTCGACGTGGTGCTGGCACCGGTGGTGAACCTGCAGCGCACCCCGGTCGCCGGGCGGCACTTCGAGTACTTCTCCGAGGACCCCCTGCTCACCGGCACCCTGGCCGCCGCCGTCGTGCGCGGCCTGCAGAGCCGGGGCGTGGGCGCCTGCCTGAAGCACTTCGTCGCCAACGACTCCGAGACCGACCGCACCGAGTACCGCGCCCGGCTGGACGAGCGGACCCTGCGGGAGGTCTACCTCGCTCCCTTCGAGCAGGTCCTCGCCGAGGCCGAGCCGTGGAGCGTGATGGCCGCGTACTCGGGCCTGGACGACGGGACCGTGTCGGCGTCGATGACCGAGAACGCGAGGCTGCTGCGCGAGCTGCTGAAGGGCGAGTGGGGTTTCTCCGGGCCCGTGGTCAGTGACTGGGCCGCGACCCGGTCCACCGCGGCCTCGGCGGTGGGCGGTCTCGATCTGGTGATGCCCGGGCCCGACGGCCCGTGGGGTGACGCGCTCGCGTCGGCCGTGCGCGCTGGCGAGGTGGATGAACACGTCATCGACGACAAGGTGCTGCGGCTGCTGCACCTGGCTCGCCACGTCGGCGCGCTCGACGAGCCGGTGCCGGCCCCCGTGTCGTCCGAGCCCGCTCCGGAGGAGTACCGGTTGTTGCGCGAGGTCGCCGCCCGCGGCACGGTCCTGCTCCGCGACGAGGCCGACCTGCTGCCGCTGACGCCGACCGGTATCCGCAGCGTCGCCCTGATCGGCCCCAACGCAGTGGCGCCGTACCTCCAGGGCGGCGGCAGTGCCTTCGTCCCGGCGGTACGCACCGTCTCCTACGAGGAAGGGCTGCGCGCCGCGCTCCCCGAGGACGTCCGGCTGACCGTGCACCGGGGCGGCGACGCCCGCCTGCGCCTGCCGTACGCCTCGGCCGCATTGCTCACCGACCCCGAGACGGGCGAGACGGGCGTACGCGCCGACCACCTGGACGCCGAGGGCAACCGCATCGGCGGCGAGGCCCGCGCCACCGGCGACTGGACCATGTACGACGGCTTCGCCCCGCAGACCCACCTGGTCTTGCTCCGCACGGAGCTGACCCTCACCGAACCAGGCACGCACCGCCTGGAGTTCGGCTGCGCGGGGCGCTTCAGCGTCAGCCTCGACGGCGAGGAGGTCCTGGCCGGGGACGACGACCGGGGTGTGGAGTTGGTGCTGGAGTCCAGCCACGCCCACCCGCCGATGCGGGGGATCGACGTCGAGGTGGGGCCGCAAGGGCGCAGGCTTGCCCTCGCCCTGGACCTCACCGTCGTCGAGGCCGGTGGCTACGGCCGGTTCGTCACCGCCCAGCTACGGCACACTCCACCGGGGACCACCCCCTACGAGGAGATCGCCGAAGCCGCCGCCGCGGCCCAGGCCGCCGATGTGGCGATCGTCGTGGTGGGCACCAACGAGGAGGTCGAGTCCGAGGGCTGGGACCGCACCGGTCTCGACCTGCCCGGCCACCAGGACGACCTGGTCCGCAAGGTGATCGCCGCCAACCCGCGCACCATCGTGGTCGTCAACGCCGGCGCCCCCGTGCTGCTGCCCTGGGCCGACGAAGCCCCCGCCCTGCTGTGGTCATGGCTGCCGGGCCAGGAGGCCGGGCACGCGCTCGCCGATGTGCTGCTCGGCCGTACTGAGCCGTCGGGCCGCCTGCCCTGGACGCTGCCCGCCCGCGCCGAGGACGTCCCCGTCCCCGACGCCCGCCCTCGCGACGGCATCGTGGACTACACCGAGGGCGTCCACGTCGGTCATCGGGCCTGGGACCGCGACGGGCTCGTCCCGGCCTTCCCATTCGGCCACGGACTCGGCTGGACCCGATGGACGTACGAGTCCGTCACCCTCTCCCCGACTCCCGTCTCCGCCACTCTGCCCAGCCCCGCGGGCGGAGACGGGCTCGACCTGACCGTGGAACTGACCAACAGCGGCTCCCGGGCCGGCCGTGAGGTCGTCCAGGTCTATCTGGAGCCGCCGCAGGACGGCACCGACCGGCCGGTGCGCCTGCTCGCCGGGTTCGCCACGGTCCAGGCGGAACCGGGCGCACGCGTCACCGCCGAGGTGTGCGTGCCTGCCCGCGTCTTCCGGATCTGGGACAGCGAGGCGAGCGCGTGGCGTACTCCGCCCGGCCGCTACCGCCTGCACGTCGGACGCTCCAGCCGTGATCCGCGTCTCACCGCAGAGGTGGCCGTCGACGACGGCCGCCTGTACCCCGCAGTCTGAGCCGTCCCGGCCTGCCCGTCCCTTTTGCCCCACCCCCCGCGCCCTGTTCAGCACGACCGCAAGGAGCCGCAACCATGAGCACCCTCCGTCCCGCCACCAGAACCCTCCAGATCGCCTGTGCCACCGTCGCGGCGGCCCTGCTGGCCACCGGCTGCGGCCGCAGCGACGACTCCTCGGCCGCCGACAACGCCCCTACGAAGATCAGCAGCGGCAAGGCCAAGGGCAAGCTGGTCATGTGGTCCATGGGCGACAAGGCCGACAAGGACCTGCAGAGCCTGGCGAAGAAGTTCGAGCAGCAGAACCCGGACGTCACCGTTCAGATCACCGCGGTGCCGTGGGACGCCGCGCACGAGAAGCTGACCACCGCGATCGCCGGCGGCAACACCCCGGACATGTCCTTGATCGGCTCCACCTGGATGGCCGAGATGGCCTCCATGAAGGGCTTCCAGGCCACCCCGGCCTCGTTCAAGGAGTCCGCGTTCTTCCCCGGCCAGTGGGACACCACGAAGTACCAGGACACCTCCTACGGCGTCCCGTTCATCGCGGACACCTCGGTGATCTACTACCGGACCGACATCACCACCAAGGCCGGCATCCAGGGCGCTCCCGCCGGTGACTGGGACGGTTACCTGAAGGACCTCGAGACCATCCAGGCCACCGCGGGCAAGCAGAACCCCAAGCTGCGCAACGCCACCCAACTGCAGGTCGGCTTCAACTCCTGGCTTTTCTGGCTGCCGATGGTGTGGCAGCAGGGCGGTGACATCTACGACGCCGACGCGAAGAAGTTCACGTTCGACTCGCCCGAGGTCACCAAGGCCCTGGAGTACTACAGCGGCATCTTCAAGGACAAGCTGTCGCCGAACGACAAGACCGACGCCCGCCAGAACCTCCAGAACGGGCTGATCGGCACCGTCCAGCAGGGCCCCAGCACCGGCGGCGACCTGCACAAGAACGCGCCCGAGCTGGACAGCAAGTGGCAGACCATGCCGCTGCCGAAGGGCACGCAGTCGGCCGGCCTGGCCGGCGGCAGTGACCTGGCGGTGTTCAAGGACGCCGACAACGCCGACGCGGCCTGGAAGTTCGTCCAGTTCCTCACCGAGCCGAAGAACCTGGCCGAGTACGCGGACGCCTCCGGCAACCTGCCCGCCGCCGTGCAGTCGTGGTCGGAGGGCGACCTCGCCGAGAACCCGAAGATGGCCGCCTTCGAGACCCAGCTGAAGGTCACCAAGGCGCCCCCGGCGATCACCACCTGGCAGCAGATCGCCGACGCCATCGACTCCGAGCTGGAGAAGCTCGCCTACGGCAAGGCCACCGTCGCCGACGTGCAGAAGACCCTGCAGTCCAAGGCCACCAGCATCGGCACCGGCCGCTGAAGCGCCGCTGCATCCCTCGTACGGACGGATGACAACCATGCCCACCAGCACCATCACCGGGCAGGGCACCCGGAAGCGGGCCGCCGCCGGCAAGCGGCCCGCGGCCGCTCCTTCGCCGCGACGGAGCACCGCACGGGGTCGGCAGGCCCGCGCCGCGTGGGTCCTCGCCGCCCCGTTCCTCGCCCTGTTCCTCGCCTTCATGCTGCTGCCGGTCGTCTGGTCGACGCTGATGAGCCTGACCGACACCAAGAGCGCCGACCTGCGCACCCCGCTGAACGTGTCGTTCGTCGGCCTCGACAACTACGTACGGCTCTTCCAGGACCCGCAGTTCTTCACCGCGCTGCGCAACACGGCCGTGTTCGTCCTGGCGGCCCTGCCTCTGACACTGGCCGCCGGGCTCGCCGCGGCGGTCGCCCTCGACAGCGGCATCCGCCGCTTCCGGGCCGCCTTCCGGGTCGGCTTCTACCTGCCGGTGATCACCAGCATCGTCGCCGTCGCCGTGGTGTGGAAAACCCTCCTCGAACCCCACACGGGCCTGGTGAACACCGTCCTCGCCTGGTTCGGCATCGACGGCCCGGCCTGGCTGGCCGACACCCGTTTCGCCCTGCCCGTCATGATCCTCATGGCCGTGTGGCGCAACCTCGGCACCGTCATGATCATCATGCTGGCGGGTCTGCAGTCCGTCCCCCATTCCCTGATGGAGGCCGCCGAACTCGATGGCGCCGGGCCCTGGCAGCGGTTCTGGCGGGTCACCTTCCCCCTCCTGCGCCCCGCCCTCCTCCTTACCGCGGTCACCACGGGCATCGGCTACCTGCAGTTCTTCGACGAGCCGTTCGTCATGACCGACGGCGGACCGCTGGACTCCACCCTGTCGGCCACGTTGTACGCCTACAAGCAGTTCGGCAACGGCAACTACGACATCGCCTCGGCGGCCGGCTACGTCGTCTTCGTTCTCATCATCGCGCTGACCGTGCTGCAGTTCCGCATACTGCGCGACAAGGACTGATGCCCCATGACCACGACCGCGATCGATCCCGCTGTACAGAAGTCCGTACGCCGTCGCCGCATCCGCCAGGAGTGGGGCCGCCCCTGGCTGTACCTGCCGCTCAGCGGCCTCCTGCTGCTGATGGTCACGCCTTTCCTGTGGATGCTGTCCGGAGCGTTCAAGCCCGAGGCGGACATCCGCAAGATCCCGCCCGACCTGATCCCCACCCGCCCCACGCTCACGAACTTCCAGGAGCTGTTCAGCAGCCTGGACTTCACGAGGATGTTCGCCAACTCCGTGCTCGTGGCCCTCGCCGTCACCGCCGGGAACCTCATCTTCTGCTCGATGCTCGGCTACGCCCTGGCCAAGCTCGAATTCCGTGGCCAGCGGGCCGTGTTCGCCGTGGTCATCGCGACCCTCATGGTCCCGGGCCTGGTCACCTTCGTACCGTTGTACGTCCTGGTGGCCAACATGCAGCTGACCGGCTCTCTGCTCGGGTTGATCCTGCCGTTCCTGGCCACCCCCTTCGGGGTGTTCCTGATGCGGCAGTTCATCTCCACTCTGCCGGACGAGCTGATCGACGCCGCACGCGTCGACGGCTGCCGTGAACTGGCCATCTTCTGGAAGATCATTCTGCCGCTGACCAGGCCGGCCCTCGCCACGCTGGGGATCATCACCTTCCTCGGCTCCTGGAACAACTTCCTGTGGCCGCTGGTCGTCGCCCAGAACGAGAGCCAGTACACCCTCCCCGTCGGCCTCGCCCTCGCCAGCAGCGGACAGGACTTCACCCGCTTCGGCATCCTGCTCGCCGGAGCCGTCGTCGTCCTGCTCCCGGTGACGGTCGTCTTCCTCCTCTTCCAGCGCCACTTCGTCGCCGGTATCGCCACCACCGGCCTGAAGTGACCCCAGCTCCGGCGCCCTTACTCGGCCCCCACGCGCCGGTCCCGCCCCACCCACGTCCTGCACGGGCGCCGCCGTGCCAGGCCGTCATGCCCGCAAGGAGCCGCACCATGAAATCCACCAGCCGGCAACGACGCCGGACCGCCCTTTCCCTGACAGCCGCCGCGACCCTGCTCGCCACGCTCCCCGTCCTTCCGGCGGCCACACCCGCCTCGGCCGACTCCGCGCCCGGCAGGGCGTCGGTCTGGCTCACCGACCCGTCCACCAAGACGTACCTGTCCGAACAATCGCCGGTGACCTGGAAGACCGGCCCGGCACCCGCCGGCGCTGAGGGTTCGACCATCACGGTGGACACCACCCGCAAGTATCAGCCGATGACCGGCTTCGGGGCCTCGTTCACCGACTCTTCGGCCTGGCTGGTCGGCACCAAGCTCAACCCCAGCCAGCGGAACTCGCTGATGCGCGACCTTTTCAGCCGCCGCGACGGCATCGGCCTGAGCTTCCTGCGCCAGCCGATGGCCGCCACCGACTTCACCGTGAACGGCAACTACTCCTACGACGACATGCCCGCCGGCCAGACGGACCCTGCGCTGGCCAACTTCACGATCGACCACGACCGGTCGTACACCATCCGCCTGCTGAAGCAGGCCCGGCAGATCAACCCGCAGCTGACCCTCATGGCCACCCCGTGGAGCCCGCCCGGGTGGATGAAGACCAGCGACTCAATGAACGGCGGCCGACTCGAGCCGGACGCCTACCAGCCGCTCGCCGACTACTTCGTGAAGTTCCTCAAGGAGTACGCGGCGGCCGGCGTCCCCGTCCGCTACATCACCCCGCAGAACGAGCCGCTGCACGAACCGTCGACCTACCCGGGCATGTACCTGCCCGCCGATCAGGCCAAGACCTTCGTCACCGGCTACCTCGCCCCGACGCTGCGCAAGCAGGGTCTGTCCACCGGCATCCTGGGCTACGACCACAACTGGGACGTCACCAGCTACCCCGAATCCTTCTACGCCGACCCGGCGACCGCCCGGCAGGTCACCGGCACGGCCTGGCACTGCTACGCCGGAGACGTCTCGGCCCAGACCGTCGTCCACAACGACTACCCCAACAAACCCGCCTTCCAGAGCGAGTGCTCCGGCGGCAGCTGGGAGGGCGACGAGAAGGGCGCCTTCGCCGGTGTGATGGACAACGTCATCAACGGCCCGCGGAACTGGGCCCAGAGCGTCATCCGCTGGAATCTCGCCCTCGACTCCAGCGGCGGGCCCACCAACAACGGCTGCCAGGGCTGCCGCCCCGTGGTGACCATCTCCCCGAACACCGACGGCAAGTGGACCTACACGCCGACCGCCGACTACTGGGGCCTGGCGCAGGCCAGCAAGTTCGTCCGGCCCGGCGCCCGCCGCGTCGCCTCCAACACCCTGGGCAAGGGCAGCATCGAGGACGTCGCCTACACCAACCCCGACGGCTCCACCGCCCTGGTCACCTACAACTCCGGCAACACGGCACGCACCTTCACCGTGGGCTGGGGCGACCGCCACTTCACCTACACCCTCGCCGCCGGAGCAGCCGCGACCTTCACCTGGACCGGAAACCAGCAGGGCAGCAGTGATCCGGCCGCCATCGGCCCGGTCGACATCCCCTTCCGCAACTCCGACGGCAGCCAGGCCCTGATCACCTACGACAGCGGCCTGCTCGCCCAGCAGCCCCAGGTACGCGTCGGCGACCAGTGGCTCGGCTACACCCTGCCCACCGGGGCATCGCTCACCCCGCCCACCGGCGAGGCGGCCCTGCCCCGCGACAACTGGCAGGCGACAGCCTCCGCGAGCAGCTCGGACGACCCGCCGTCCAAGGCGATCGACGGCGACGCGTCCACCCGCTGGAGCCTGGGCCACGGCATGCAACCCGGCGACTGGTTCCAGCTCGACCTCGGCTCCACCCAGGCCTTCGACCAGATCGTCCTGGACACCAGCGCCTCGTCCGGCGACTTCGCCCGCCAGTACGAGGTCTACACCTCCGACGACGGCACTGACTGGGGGGACCCCATCGCCACCGGACCCGGCAGCACCGTGACCCGGATCCTGCTGCCCAAGACCACCGCCCGCTACATCCGCGTGGTCAACAAGGCCGGTTCCGGCAGCTGGTGGTCCCTCCACGACGTCTCCGTCCTCGCCCCGGAGGGCAAGGCCACGCAGGCCACGGGCACGAGCGCCGGCCTCCAGCGCGAGAACGCGACGCTCCCCGACGGCACCCAGCTGCAGGTGACCTACAACTCCGGCAGCGAAGCCGCCACGTTCGACGTCCCATGGGGCGGCACGACGTACAGCTACCGCCTGCCCGCGGGCGCGGCCGCGATCTTCACCACGCGGCCCGACGGAGACAAGACCTGACGGGCCCGCAGGGAAACGTGGGCCCCGCACAGTGACCTTCGGTGAAGGAAACCGTGCGGGGCCCAGCTGCGACAGGGGCGATTACACCTCCTGCGCTTGCCTCCCATGAAACGGTTCCTGGCGGATCCCGCCCGGGACCAGGTTCCATGCCTCGACCGTGAAGTCGCTGTGGCCGGTGCCTGTCGTGCGAGCTTGAACCCGCCACGGTCCGTCGGTGCGCGGATAGAACCTGAGCGTGAGGACGTGACCGTCAGCGAGAAAGACCTCGGCGACCGAACAGTCCACGATCACGCACAGCTCAACTGCCGTGCCGTCCAGGGCGGCCGGGCATGGGACGGCGTACGCGCCTGCTCATGCACGCTGGTCCAGTGAGGCGTGGCTGCGGTCGACGGTGAGGTGGCCGGTCGTGGCGTCGAGGCTGATGTCGAGGTACTCGGCTCCGTCCGCGGAAGTGATCAGACGCAGGCCGCTCAAGCCCGTCGGGTCAGGCTTCAGGACGGCGGTGAGGTCGAAGCTGTGGCCAACCTTCCCCAGTTCGGCCGACTCGGCCGGTGTGACGTGTCCCGTGCGCCGCAGGACCCGTTCCCCGCGCAGGGCGAGCAGTTCGCGGGCAGGGCGTAAACAAACCCCAGGCCGCTGACCTGGGGTTCATCATGGAGCGGGTGACGAGAATCGAACTCGCGCTCTCAGCTTGGGAAGCGACGGCGCTTAGGGAGACAGATCGCTTCTGACCTGGGGCTATGTGCTCTCGTGTGGCGCTGGAAAGCTTGGGATCGCACCGCTGTTGACCGTGGTTTACCGGTCTTATGGGCACGGACCCGCATGTGCACGGTGTGGTTCTCCCTGCGTGCGGAGTAGCCGGCTGCGAACGTCTCCGCCACTGAGGACGAGGAAGGCCCCGACCGCAACCGGTCGGGGCCTTCCTCGTCCTCTCACGGCGTCGAATCAGAAGAGTGCCTTGTAGCCTTGCCATCCGGTGGCGATCTTCACCCGGCCGGAGAACGAGCCGTTGCCGTTGCCGCTGTTGCGCCACAGGTTGCCGGAGGCGTCCCGAGAGACGAGGTCCGCCTTCCCGTCACGGGTGATGTCCCCGACGCCGACGACGACGTTGTACGCCGCACCCCAGTCGTCGAACACCTTCGTCCGCGATGCGAACTTCCCTGTGCCCGTGCCGTTGTAGCGCCACAGCTCGTTCGAGGCATCCTGCGCCACCAGATCCCCGTGGCCGTCACCGTTCAGATCCCCGACCCCGACGATCTTCTTGTAGCCCCGCCAGTTGTCGTACAGCTTCACCCGCGTCGCCGGCTTCCCGTCGCTGGTGCCCTTGTGCAGGTACACCGCCCCGGTGGAGGAGTTACGGGTGATCAGATCCGCCCGCCCGTCACCGGTGACGTCCCCCGGCGAGGTCAGCACGTTGTACTGGTTCCAGCCCGTGCCCAGCGAGACGTACGACGTCGACGGCGTGACCGCCTTCCCGCAGCCCGGCCGGTACGCCCGCAGGGAGCCGTCGGCCATCCGCACCAGCACGTCGTTGCACCGGTCACCGTTCACGTCCCCGAACGGGATCGCCCTGACCGATGTCGACCAGCCCGAGCCGCTGGTCTTGCCCGAGAAGACACCCGTACCGGAACCATGGTGGAAGGTGAGCGAGCCGCTGGAGTTCAGCGTCAGCAGATCCCCGACACCGTCCGGCACCGAACCGGTACCCGCGTGGTCCCTGGTCGCCGCCGTGATGACGCGTGCGGAGGACTCGGCGGTCGTGCTCTCCCAGCCGCTCTTGCGTGCGGTGACGGCCACGGTCACCTTCTTGCCGCGCAGCGAGGCGGGCACCAGGTACGTGGAGGCGGTGGCCCCCGAGATCACCTGGCCGTCGGCCTTCCACTGGTAGGTGTACGAGTCCGCGGCCGGCGTCCAGGAGCCGGGCGCGGCAGTGAGCTTGGAGCCGACCTGGGCGGTGCCGGTGACGGCCGGGGCCGTGGTGTTCTTCAGCGGGGCCGGGCTGACCGTGAAGGAGCCACGCGGGTACTCCCAGCCGTTGTGGGTGAGGACGCTGAGGTTCCAGTCGCCCGGGGTGAGTCCGCTCAGGTCCAGAACGGCCGTCAGGGACTTCCGGTCGGCGGCCACCGAGGTGGTGGTGGATACGACCGTCTTGCCGGACTTGCTGATCCGTACCTTGTCGTCCTCGTGCAGGGCGGTGCCCGTCACGGTCACCGTGGTCTTGGTGCCGCTGACGCCACTGGTCGGGGTGACCGTGCCGACGGTGATCTTCTCGGTGCCGCAGAGTGAGGACGTGCAGACGAGCTCCGCCTTGTAGGCGGTCTGCGAGGCCTTCTCGGGCAGCCCGACGACCAGGATGCTCGGGGTGACCTCCGTCGTGTACGGCTCATTCACGGAGCACTTGTAGCCGGTCGGGATGTGCAGCGTGCAGGTGTTGTCCAGGCTGGCGTCGTACAGCGCGGGCACGGCCGTCTGGGTCCCGCCCGCGGTGTCGCTGACCACGAAGTCGAAGCGGTCGCTGTACGCGGTGGGCAGCGCCGCGCAGACCGCGGTGTGCTGCTCGTCCAGGGTGCCGGTGACCGGCCCGTACCCGTAGCTGACGTTCGGGGCCTTGGCGCACTCGGCGGCCGGTCCGGCGGGGGTCGCGATGCGTAGCGCGTCGAACCGGTAGGACTCGGCGGCCTTCAGGTTCGCCGGGACGGTGACGAGGACCTGGTAGCTGGTGGAGCCGGTGACCGCGCACGCCTTGTTGCGGTACGAGCAGACGGCGTCGCCCTCCGCGTCGTACACCAGGATGTTGGCGGTGCCCAGCGGGTCGCGGACATCGAGGTGCAGGGTGTCGCCGGCGTCGGCGGTGGTCACCTGACGGCAGAGCAGCAGGCCGGGTGCGGCCGGAGTGCCGCCCGTGGACGGGCCGTCCACCGCGGTCGCCGGGTTCGCCGCGCAGCCCTGGGCGGTGGCGGTGACGTCACGCCGGGCGAGGGTGTACTCGGCGGCGGTGTCGCGGCCGGTGACCAGCACCGTGTGCGCGACGCCCGGGTCGAGGGCACAGGTGGTCCAGGTGGACAGGGAGGACGAGACGCCACAGACCTGCTTGCCGTCGGCGTCCAGCACCGAGAACTTGGCGGTGGAGCCACCGGAGACGGCCCGCAGCTGGAGGTTCTCCATCGCGCTGTGGTCGTCCGCCGGGATGGACAGGCAGTGTGAGAAGACGCCGTCGCCGGTGCCGAACCGGGCCGTGGCGCCGCCGGCGGTGAAGTCGCCCGCAGGAATGGCCGGGCAGCCGTTCGCCGCGTCGGTGCGGTGCAGGGCGATGCGGTACGAGCCGGTCGCCGTGTTGTCGTCGTCGGTGGACACCAGGGCGCGGAACGGGGCGGCCCCGGTCAGCGCGCAGGTGCCCGTGCCGAGGGACTCCCAGTTGCATCGCTGGACGCCGTCGGCGTCGACGACCACGACCTCCGGCTGCGGAGCAGGACCGCTCAGGGGCGTCAGCGCGGCCATCCGGGCACCCTCGGGCAGCGGCAGTGTCAGGCAGTCGGTCTCGCCCGCCGTGGCGAAGGTGCCCTGGTGGGTGCCGAGTTCGACGGGCTCGCAGCCGGCGGTGCCGGCCCGGTCGAGGATGAGGGTGGCGCGGTCGGTGAGGACGGTGTAGTCGCCGGCGGGGATGCCGCAGCCGGCGCACACGGTCTTCCCCCCACGGTCGTACACGGGGAGGGAGGAACGGGCCCCGTCCGTCACCTCGTACACGCTGTACCGTCCCGCCGCCGCGGCGGTGAAGACCTTGCAGCCGGTGGCCGGATCCACCGTGGTGGGCGCGGAGTTGTACGCGTTCACCGGGACACGCGCACAACCCGCGGGGTCGGACAACCGGCGGATCTTCAGGGTGTACGGGGCGGGGAAGCCGCGCTCGGCCTGGCGGACGTGCCCCAGCACCCGGTACGGCCCGTCGCCGGGCAGCACACACCCGTCGCTGTCGTCCTCGTTGAAGTGCGGGCAGATATGGGCACCCGTCTCATCGGTGATCCAGTTGACGCTCTCGCCGTACGTGTCGGTGCCGAAGTCGACCGTGATCCGCTCGCCGGGCTTTCCCTTGAACGGATGACACACGAGGCCGTACGGAGAGACCGCGGAGCCGGTGACCGGGGGCAGGTCCCACGAGGTGCCGGTCTCCTGCGCACAGCCCGCGGTGGCGGCCAGCGGGGTGACGGTCACGGGGATCTCGCGGCTCCCGGTCCCCCAGGTGGTGTTGGTCAGCTTCAGGGTGAAGGCGCCGGCGCGCGGCAGCGCGCACCAGCCGCTGCCCCACGTGGTGTCGTAGCAGTCCAACTGGGTCTCACCGTCGAAGACCTCGGCGGTCGTCGCGGTCCTCTCCGTCAACACGCGGTGCAGGCCGGGCTGCTCGGCGGTGAAGGTGAAGCAGGCGCTGCCGTCGGCGGCGACCGTCGCCTTGCCCACTGCGGAACCCGGGTCGCCGAAGGGGGCGAGCGGAAGGGTGGCGCAGTCTTCGGCGGCGGAGGCCGGGGCGGACGACGCGGTACTGCCGGCCATGGTGGCCGATGTGGTGGCATCGGACGCGGCCGTGGTCATGGTGCCGTTGGACGCCTGTGCCGCGCCGACCGGGAGAAAGGCCGCCAGCAGGACCGACAGTGTGAGTGTGAACAGGAGCGCGGTGTACGCCGCGGGTCTCCCGCGTACGCACAGGCGGTAGGGCATTGCGTTCCCCCCAGGACGGCGTCGAGCGACGCAGGTGAATGCCGGGGCCCCAGGTGACAGCGGGTCGAGGGCGGCGCACGGCGAAATCAGGCGAATGATCGCACAGGTGTGCCTCTTGATACACCTGTGTCGGATGTCTCGGAGCCACCCGCCGAACTGGGAACGCGACACCGCCGCGAAGAAGAACGCCGACGAGCCTTGTGTCAACCGGTCTAGACAACAAAGAACCCCCGGGTCTCTGACCTGGGGGTTTCACATGGAGCGGGTGACGAGAATCGAACTCGCGCTCTCAGCTTGGGAAGCTGATGTTCTACCATTAAACTACACCCGCGTAAGACGCCGACGGAGTCGGTGTCGAATGCTCGCTCACTCTACCTCATGTCAGGCCTCCGGCGTTCGCGCCGTGGGGCCTGAGGGCGTTTCAGGCGTGGGATGCGGCTGCGGGGGAACGGAGTTGGGGCGTACGGTGGTGGGGCGCGAGAGGGCCCGGGCGGGACCGGAGTGCCGCCTGGAGGGCTGTTCCTTTGATCCCGTACTGTGGCTTTTGTCGTCAGGCAAGCAGCAGCCAGACGCGGCTCTTGGGGAAGGGACTCTTGGACTTGATGGAGCGCACCGTCGTCCGTTGTGCCGATGGACACGTGTTCAGTACCGCTTCGTTCCCGATGCAGCAGGCCGATCGGCTCGGCCCCGGGCGGCTGCTCCGGTGTCCGCGATGTGCGCGGCTCCGCAGCGTGGTGCCCGTCAGCTATCAGAAGCGGTAGCAGCGGCAGGAGCGGCAGCAGCCGTAGTAGCCCGTAGTGGCCGTAGCGGCGTAGCGGACAAAGCAATAGGAAACAGGCATAAGGCGCGCGGAGACGTCCGGTGACGGTCGCTCCGCGCGTCTTGCGTATCCTCGGGGCGTGCTTCTCTCTGACAAGGACATCCGGGCCGAGATCGACGCCGGGCGGGTGCGGATCGATCCGTATGACGACGCGATGGTGCAGCCGTCGAGCATCGATGTGCGGCTGGACCGCTACTTCCGGGTGTTCGAGAATCACCGGTATCCCCACATCGACCCCGCCATCGAGCAGGCCGATCTGACCCGGCTCGTGGAGCCGGAGGGGGACGAGCCGTTCATCCTGCACCCCGGGGAGTTCGTCCTCGCCAGCACGTACGAGGTCATCACGCTGCCCGACGATCTCGCCTCGCGCCTGGAGGGCAAGAGTTCGCTGGGGCGCCTGGGGCTGGTGACGCACTCCACCGCCGGCTTCATCGACCCCGGCTTCAGCGGGCACGTGACCCTGGAGCTGTCCAACCTCGCCACCCTGCCCATCAAGCTCTGGCCGGGCATGAAGATCGGGCAGCTGTGCATGTTCAAGCTGAGCTCGCCCGCGGACTTCCCGTACGGGAGCGAGCGGTACGGGTCCCGGTACCAGGGGCAGCGCGGGCCGACCGCCTCCCGGTCCTTCCTCAACTTCCATCGGACCCAGGTGTGAGCGGCTCGGGCATGAGTGACACGAGCGTGAGCGGTGTGCGGGAGAACCTGACCTACGAGAAGTTCGGCGTCGCCGTGCGCGAGCTCGCGCAGGCCATCGCCGACGACGGCTACGAGCCCGACCTGATCCTCAGCATCGCCCGCGGCGGCGTCTTCGTGGCCGGTGGGCTCGCCTACGCCCTCGACTGCAAGAACATCCACCTCGTGAACGTCGAGTTCTACACCGGGGTGGGGACGACCCTCGAGATGCCGGTCATGCTCGCGCCCGTGCCGAACGTGATCGACTTCTCGCGGAAGAAGGTGCTGATCACCGACGACGTCGCCGACACCGGCAAGACGCTCAAGCTGGTGCGCGACTTCTGCCTCGACACCGTCGCCGAGGTGCGCAGCGCCGTCGTCTACGAGAAGTCGCAGTCGCTGGTGAAGTGCGATTACGTCTGGAAGCGCACCGACGACTGGATCAACTTCCCGTGGAGTGTCGAACCGCCCGTCGTGCGGCGGGCCGGCCAGGTGCTCGACGCCTGACAGGCGTGAGAAGAAGAGGGGCTCCCCAGGCGGGGAGCCCCTCTCTCGTGTCTGGGGAACCTCAGACCGTGCCCAGCTTCACGATCGACAGCAGGGCGATCAGCTGGATCGCCGACGCGCCCAGCGCCTTCGGCCAGGGCAGGTCGTGGGAGCGGCCGACCATGAGGGTCAGCAGGGCCCCGCCCGCGATCCAGGTGGCCCAGCCGAGCAGCTGGACGAACATCGCGTCGCCGCCCGCGAACATCGCGAAGACCAGGCGGGGCGCGTCCGTGAGGGACATGATCAGCATGGACAGGCCGACCGTGGGCTGCCAGGCGCCGTCACCGCCGAGCTGGCGGGCCAGGGTGTGGGTGACCACGCCCAGGACGAAAGCGCTCAGCACCATCGCGACGGCCGTCGTCAGGACGATCGGCACGGCATTCGACAGTGTGGCGTTGATCGCGTCCTTGCGGGCGCCGTCGAAGCCGAAGACGGCGAGCAGGCCGTAGAGGAACGTGACGATGAGGGCCGGGCCCCACATCGAGTAGTCCCGCATCTGGAGGAACGTCTGGTTGGGGGCGAGGACGATCCCCCGGAGCAGAGCCTTCCAGTGCAGGCGCGGGCCGATGGGGCCGGGCGCCGGGGCGGCCGAGCCGGCGCGGTAGGTGTCGCCCTGGGTGTAGGGGTCCTCGCCGACCGAGAAGGCCTGGGTGTGGCCCGGGTTGTTCGCCGCGTACGGGTCGGGCGGGCCCTGCGGGCCGGGCGGGTACGCGCCGTCGCCGAAGTACTCCGGCTCGCCCTGGCCGCCGTAGCCGCCGCCGTGCCCGGCGTTCGGCTGCGGCCAGGTGGGGCCGCTGCCGCCGTACGGCTGCTGCTGCGGGTACGGCTGCGGCGCCGGCGGGTAGCCGTACGACGGCCCCTGCGGCGTCTGCTGCCCGTTCGGAGGGTTGTGCGGTCGCGTTTGAGGAGCGCCGTTGTTCCGGCCGCGTCCGATCCTGAATCCAGCCACGTCTTCGAACGTACCTGGTCCCCGGCGGTGGCGTGCCGGGCCCGGGCTTCCGGGCCCGGCTTTGCGGCCGAGCTGTGACATCCCTTAAGGGGCTGGGGCTTTGGGAGTCCGTGGGGTGTCAGGGTTCGGCCGTACGGGGCTCGCCCCTCGGGCCCCACCCGGCCGAAGAAGCCGGGCCACCCTTCAGGCCCGGTCAGTCGGGAAGCGAGCCGCCCAGCTCCGGCAGGACGATCGCGCCGGTCTTCGTCGGCACCGTGCCCGTGCCCGGCATCAGCAGTGCGCCGCCCGCCGCGCCCACGGCCAGGTCCGCCTTGCCGTCGGCGGTCAGGTCGCGCAGGCGGACGGTGTAGCCGAAGGCGGCGTGGGAGTCGGCCGGGCCGAGGACCGTCTGGGCGATCCACGAGGAGCGCGCGCCGCTGAGGCCGCCGGAGCCGCCGCGGAAGACGTGGACGCCGCCTTGGTCCTCCTCGCCGTCGACGTCCTCGTGCGGGACGCCGACGGCGAGGTCCGCGTAGCCGTCGCCGTTGGTGTCGGCGGCCGAGATCGCGTAGCCGAAGTCGTCGTCGGCCTCGGGGCTGCCGGAGACGCCGGAGGTGGCCTGGGTGAGGGTCACCGACGTGCCCGGGCCCGACGACGTGCCGCGCCAGATCGTGACCGCGCCCTTGCCGTTGTCCTTGTCGGGCACGCCGAGGGCGATGTCGCCGTAGCCGTTCTTGTCGAAGTCGCCGATGACCGGGCTCGGGTAGAGGCCCTCCTGCCGGTCGCTGAGGGTCTTGGACGCGCCCGAGGCCAGGCCGGAGGAGGTGCCCTTCAGGTACCAGGCGCGCTCCCGGATGTCGCTGCCGGTGATCTCCGTGCCGATGACCACCAGGTCGGTCCTGCCGTCGGCGTCGACCTTTCCGGCTCCGAGAGCGGTGGAGTACCAGCCGCCGGACTCCTTGTCGATCTTGCTGACCTTGCCGGTCGTGCCCGACTTGGTGAAGGGGCCGCGGTACAGCCACGCCTCCTCGCCGCCGATCACGGCCAGGTCGGGGGAGCCGTCACCGGTGAAGTCGCCGGTCGCCAGGTCGCGGCCGAAGTGGCCGGCGGAGCCGCCGAGGGGGGTGATGTTGGTGCCGCCGGACAGGCCGGACTTGGAGCCCCACAGGACGGTGACCGTGCCGCGGTACTCGTCGCTGCCCACGTGCTCGAACGGGTTGCCGACGACGAGGTCCGCGTAGCCGTCCTTGTCGAGGTCGGCGCTCGCGAGGGACGCGCCGAACTGGTCGTCCTCCTCCCCGGAGCCGGGGACGCCGGCGCTGTCCTGGTGGAGGAACTTCGGGTGGGCGGTGTCGAGGCCGGTGGCGGTGCCGTACACGACGGTGATCGTGCCGCCCTCGCGGTCGACGTCGTTGTAGCCGCCGTAGGCGAGGTCGCGGCGGCCGTCGCCGTTGAAGTCGTCGTAGTGCTTGGCCGGCGCCGCGGAGGCGGGGCCGGTGAGGAGCAGGGGGGTGACGCCGGTCGCCAGCAGGGCGGCGACCAGGGCGGTCGTGGTGGATCTGCGCATGAGGTCTCCTGGTTCGTCAGCCGATGAGGCCGGCGCCGAACGCGCCGTAGGAGCGGGTCTGGCCGAGGCTTCCCGGGCCGAAGGTGCGGGCGCCGTCGGTGACGGGACCGGTGGCCGAACCGCGCAGGGCCGTGATCGCGCCGATGCCCTCGTCCTCGAAACCGGCGGTGACGGTGAACTCGGGGCGGCCGTCCTTGGTGACGTCGGCCAGCAGGACGTCCGCGCCGAAGTAGTCCGTGGCCTCGGCCGAGCCCGGGACGCCCGCGGTGTCCTGGGTGAAGGTGCGGGCGCCGGTGCGCGAGACGCCGGAGGCGGAGCCGTTCATCAGGATGGTGGCGCCGGTGTTCTCGATGGTGCCGACGTCCTCGAAGGTGACGCCGATGGCGAGGTCGCCGTAGCCGTCGGCGTTGGCGTCGCCGATGGAGAGCGCGCCGCCGAACGCGTCGTCCGCCTCGTCGGCGCCGGGGACGCCCTCGGAGTCCTGGGTGAGTTCGGCCATGGGCGCGTCGCCGTTGACCGGGCCGCCCTCCGAGCCGCGGATGACGACGACCTTGCCGCCGAGCGAACCGCTGTGGTCGTTCTCCTTCGACCAGACGTTGCCGATGGCGATCTCGTCGTGGCCGTCGCCGTCGATGTCGCCGAGGGCGAGGGTGGTGCCGCCGTTCAGCGGGCGGGGGAGCGAGGTGTCCAGGCCGGTGGGGGTGCCGAGGTAGGCGGCGCCCTTGGACCAGCTGCCCGACTCGTCCGAGTCGAGGTCGACGCGGTAGGTGAGGGCCAGGTCGGACCTCCCGTCGTTGTTCGTGTCGCCCGCCGCCATGGCGTCGACGCTGTACGACGCCTCGGGCAGGGCGACCCGCTGGACGGCGCCGGTGGTGCCGGTGGTGGTGAAGGGGCCGCGGATGACGTACGGGTCCGCGTAGGCGCTCGCGGCCAGGTCCGCCTTGCCGTCGCCGTCGAAGTCGCCGGCGGTCAGCAGGTTGCCCCAGTGGTTGTGCGTGGAGGCCGCCGGGTCCTTCACCGTGGTGCCGTTCCTCAGGCCGCTCGCCGAGCCCCACAGGACGGTGACGGAGCCACCGTCGACGTCCTCGCCGACATCCTCGCCGGGGGAGCCGACCGCGAGGTCGGTGTAGCCGTCGCCGTTGAGGTCGGCCGGGGCGATCGCCTCGCCGAAGGTGTCCTCGGCCTCGGCGGCGCCGGGCACACCGGCGGTGTTCTGGCTGACCACGGTGTGCTTGGCCGGGTCGAGGCCGGTCGCGCCGCCGTAGACCACGGCGACGTAGCCGGCCATGCCCTGGCCGTCGACCCTGGCGTAGGGGGCGGCGAAGGCGATGTCGCCGTAGCCGTCGCCGTTGAAGTCGGCGGTCGGGCCGGTGCCGGGTGCGGCGGTGGCCGCCGTGGCGGGCAGGGCCGTGAGCAGGCCGGTGGTGAGGGCCGTGGCCAGGAGGAGGGTGCGTGTGCGCATCGGGGTCCCCGTCGGGTCAGGAGCGGTGGTGATCAGGAGTTGAGGGCGGTGCCGTAGCCCGGGGTGCCGGCCGTCGAGATGCCCGTCGTGCCCGGGCCGAAGCTCGTCGAGCCGGTGGCCGTCGGGCCGGTCGCCGTGGCGCGCAGGGACCAGACGGCGCCGTCGCCGGCGTTCTCGCCGGGCGCGGAGACGGACAGGTCGGCGCGGTGGTCGCCGGTGTGGTCGGTGAGCGTGACGCGTTCGCCGAAACGGTCGCCGTGCTCCGAGGCGCCGGGCACGCCCGCCGTGTTCTGGGTGTACGAGGTGGCGCCCTGGGTGGTCAGGCCGGACGCCGAGCCGTACAGCACGGTGACGGCGCCGGCGGAGCTGTTCTCGCCCGCGGTGCCGATCGCCAGGTCGGCGTGTCCGTCGCCGTTGACGTCGCCGAGGGAGACGCCGCTGCCGAAGCGGTCGCCCTTCTCGGAGGCCCCGGGGACACCGGCGGTGTCCTGGGTGAGGACGAGCGGGGCGCGGCCGCTGTCGCGGCCGTCGGGTCCCCCGTAGACGACGGTGACCTTGCCGCCGAGGGCGCCCTCGGGGTCGGCGGAGGCCTCCCGGTCGTTTCCCACGGCGATGTCGGCGTGGCCGTCGCCGTCGATGTCGCCCACGGCGGAGACGAACCCGGCGGGCAGCTTCTGCAGCCAGTCGACGTAGTTGCCGATCTTCATGTCGGCGAGGGAGGTGGCGGCGGCGCCGTTGTGCGCGGCACGGCCGTGCAGGACCACGCGGGGGTGGCCGTCGCCGGTGACGTCGCCTGAGGACAGGTGGGTGACGCCGTGCGAGGACGACCACCAGTCGTTGCTCGAGCCCGAACCGCCGTTGGAGGGGCTGGTCTGCGTGAACGGGCCGTCCACGAGGGAGAGAGTGACCGGGCCGGTGGAGCCGACCGCGACGTCGGTGTCCCCGTCGCCGTCGAAGTCGCCCGCGGCCAGTGCCTGGCCGTAGCGGTCGTAGTCGGTGCTGAAGAAGCTGAACAGCGAACGGGCCCCGGACAGGCCGGACGCCGATCCCCAGACGACGGTGACCGTGCCGTCGTTGGTGTCGCTGCCGTCCTCACCGGGTGTGCCGATCAGCAGGTCGGCGTAGCCGTCGGTGTCCAGGTCGGCGGAGGCGAGCGCGGAGCCGAAGGCGTCGTCGGCCTCGGCGGCGCCGGGCATGCCGGCGGTGTTCTGCGTCAGGAGGGTGCGCGTGGAGCTCTTCGGGCCGCTCGCGCTGCCGTAGACCACCGACACGGCCCCTGCCCTCGCCTGCCCGGCGACCGTGGCGCCCGGCGCGCCGATCACGAGGTCGGTGCGGCCGTCGCCGTTGAAGTCGTAGGGGGCGGCGGCCGTCGCGGCGTGCGCGGCGGGAACGGAGAGGGTGAGGGCGAGCGGGGTCAGGGCCGCGGCGAGGACGGCGGCGGTGATACGGATGCGCATGGGTGTACGTGCCTCACGGGGGAGTCGGCGGGGCGTCACTGGGCCACGGCCGATCCGAGGTTGACGCTGCCCTTGAGGGAGACGGCGGTGGTGGTGATGCCCTGCGCGCCGCTCGTGGTCAGGCCGGAGGCGGAGCCGCGCAGGGTCCACAGACCGCCCGTGGAGTTCTCGCCGTACACGCCGACGACCAGGTCCGCCTTGCCGTCCTTGGTCACGTCGGTCAGGCCGACCGCGGAACCGAAGCGGTCCGAGGACTCGGCGGAGCCGGGCACCCCGGCGGTGTCCTGGGTGTACGACGTCACTCCGCTGCCGGTCCTCAGACCGGAGGCGGAGCCGAACAGCACGGTCACCGAGCCCGCGTCCGTCGCCGAGCCGAGGTCCTCGCCCGGCGCGGAGACCACGACGTCGGCGTACCCGTCGCCGTTGATGTCGCCGGTGCTCACCGCGCTGCCGAAGCCGTCCTCGGCCTCGCCCGCACCGGGCACGCCCGCGGTGTCCTGGTGGACGACGGTCGGCTGCTGCGCCGGGTCGGGGCCGTTCGGGCCGCCGTACCAGACGGTGATCTGGCCGCCCTTGTGGCCGCCGGGCTTGAGGTCGTACGGGTCCGCGGAGTCGCCGAGGACGAGGTCGCCGTAGCCGTCGCGGTTGATGTCGCCGATGGAACCGGGGTAGCCGTCGGCGTTCGGCAGGTCGGCCATCTTGTACGACGTGCCGGTCCAGCGGAAGTAATCGATCTGGCCGCCGGTGTCGCCGTCCACGTTGAACGGGTAGACGCGCTCGGCCGCGCCGTCGCCGGTCATGTCACCCGCGAACACCTCGAACGTGGTGCCGACTTCGCCGACGCGGAGGTTGTTCAGCGGGCCGCCGGTGCGGGTGAAGGGGCCGTGGTAGATGCGGGTGTGGCTCTGGCCGGTGAGCGTGACGTCCGTGTCGCCGTCGCCGTCGAAGTCGCCGGTGGCGATGCCCCGGGAGAAGTTGCCGTACTCGGAGAGCGTCGACGGCTGCGGCAGGCCCTTGCCGCTGGTCAGGCCCGACTTGCTGCCCCACAGGACGGTGCCGGAGCCGACGCCGTCACGGTCGCCGACGCTCTCGTTGGAGGCGCCGACGACGAGGTCGGAGTAGCCGTCCCGGTCCAGGTCGCCGGTGGCCAGGGCGGAGCCGAACAGATCGCCCGACTCGGCGGTGCCGGGCACGCCCGCGGAGTTCTGGGTGATGACGGCCTTGCGGGTGGCCGAGACACCGGTCGCCGAGCCGTACAGCACGACGACGGCGCCGGCGCAGGAGGCCGAGCCGACGTCGGCGCACGCGGCGCCGGCCGCGACATCGCGGTATCCGTCGCCGTTGAAGTCCCCGGCGAGACCGGAGGGGGCGGCGGTGGCGGGGGTGGCGGGCGTGGTGGTGAGCAGGCCGGTGGTGAGCGTGGCGGCCAGCAGGAGGGTGCGCTTGCGCAAGGTGGGGCTCCGGGTGGGAGGGGGCCGGACCTGGAAGGCCCGGCCCCGGGGGATGCGGGGTGGCTCAGTCGGCGAAGGTCGCGCCGAAGTTCGGGTAGCCAGTCGTCGAGACGCCCGAGGCGGAGAACGCCACGTCGCCGATGCCGTAGGCGTTGAAGTCGGCCCGCGGCGCGTGCGCACCGTCCGCGGCCGTCGCCGGGCCGGCCGTGGCCGAGAGCGGCGTGCCGGTCAGCGCGGTCGCCGGGGCAGTCGCCAGGGCGAGCCGCCGGCGGGGGCGCCGGGACGGGTGGGCGGGTGCGTGCCGGCGCCCCGAGGGGCGCTCGTGCTGCTGCATGCGGGGTCTCCTGCTGCATGCGGGGGACGCCTGGCGGGCATCCACAGTCGATGGAGGGCCGGACCGTCCGTGTTCGCCGGGAGTTGTCCGGGCGTTCACAGGTGGTCGGCGATCAAGAGACCCCTGGTGGGACGTAAGGGTTGTACGTGAGTTCGGTTGATTGTCGCGGCCGTGATCGGGGAGCGGCTCCAGCCGTACAAGGGCGTCGCCGGGCATCGAACGACCGCCCGTCGGGGTGGCCATCCAGGCCGGACGGGACGAGCATGAAGGGAAGCCGCGGCGAGGAGGTGTCCCGCCTGTGCGTACTGGGCTCGATTGGTGCCGGAGCGTCTTCGCCGCGCTCGTGGCCTACCTCGTCCTGATCAGCGTGCTGGACGAGGTGACGTACGACTCGGCGATACGCCTGGCGCCGGCCGCGGCGCTGGCGCCGGTCGTGGCCTGCGCGCTGCTCAGCTTGCGCCGGACCGCGGTGATCTGCGCGCTGTACGTGGTGTCGACAGCTCTGCTGTACGGGCCGTGGGGTCTGGACCTCAGCGTGGCGAACAGGGTCACGGTCCTCGGCTCCGCGCTGGCCCTGTCCGTGGTGACTCTGTTCGTCTGCCGGGTGCGGGTGCAGCGCGAGGAACGCTTCAACCGGCTGAGACTGACCGCGGGGGCGGCCCAGCGGTTGCTGCTGCGCTCGCTGCCGCTGCCGGCCGGAGAGGTGATGACCGACGGTTTCTATCTGGCAGCGGAGAAGGAGGCGCTGGTCGGCGGTGACATCTACGAGGTGCTGAGCACTCCCTACGGCGTGCGGGTGGTGATCGGCGACGTCCGGGGCAGGGGCTTGGCGGCGATCGGCGCGAGCGCGGCCGTGCTGACCGCGTTCCGCGAGGCGGCCTACCGGGACCCCGTCCTGCAGACCGTGGTGGACAGGATGGAAGAAGCGCTTGTCCGGTACGAACCAGGAGTGCGCTGCGAGCCTGAGGAGGAGTTCGTCACGGCTTTGGTCGCGGAGATGATGGGACCGGAGGCCCTGCGCGTGATCGACTGCGGTCATGTGCCGCCGTTCGTCATCTCCGGTGACGAGGTCGTGGAAGTCCAGATCAAGGAGCCGGGTCTCCCCCTGGGGCTGCAGGAGCTCGCGGGTGAGCCCCGGTGCCGGCAGGACATCAAGATCCCCCGCGGCGGCAGGATGGTGCTGTGCACGGACGGTGTCATCGAGGCACGTGACCCGGACGGTGAGTTCTACCCGCTGGCCGAGCGGCTGCGGCAGTGGCTGCATCTGCCCACCGCGGAACTCCTGGAGCGGCTGAGGGAGGACCTGCCCAGGCATGCGGGCGGTCACCTCGGTGACGACGCGGCCCTGCTCGTCATCCAGCGCTGAGTCGGCACGTCACGTCGGCAGATCGCATCGGCCCGCGACAGTCGTATATTGCCGTATATCGCCTGAATGGGGTGAGTATGTGAACTCCATGCGAGACCTCAGAGGCAGCTCGGTCGCTGTGGTGTGCGCTCTGCTGGCCCCTCTGCTCGGCTGCCTTGCGCTGGTGCCGTTCCGGGACACCTTCCCGGACTTCGATTCGGCCCTCGTCCTGATGGCCGTCGTGGTGGCCGTGGCCGCGCAGGGGTACCGCGTCGCCGGCCTGGTCGCGGCGGTTTCCGCCACCGTCTGGCTCGACTTCTTCCTGATCTCCCCGTGGGGGTCGCTGTCGGTGTCGAGCAGCCAGGACAGATGGACGGTGGTGCTGATGCTGGGCACCAGTGTCATCGTGTCGGAGCTGGCCGCTCGCGGCCGCAGCCAACGGCGGCGGACACTGAAGGCTCATGGCCGCCTCAAGCTGTTGCATGACGCCGGTACGGCCATCGGCACGACCCTTGACGCGGAGCGGACCGCGCAGAAGCTGACCGAGGTAGCGGTACCCCGCTTCGCGGATTTCGTCACGGTCGACCTCGCGGTGTCCGTTCTGCTCGGTGAGGAGCCGGAGGAGGCACTGGAGCAGGACCGGACGAAAGCACGGCGGGTGGCCATGGCAGGCATCCACGAGCACCATCCGCTCCACTCCGTGGGGGCGCTGGACGGATACAGCTTCACCGTTCCGCAGGCCGACGACTTCTCCCATGGGCGTGCACGGCTGGAGCCCGACCTGCGCGCCTCCACGGCATGGCCGCCTCTCATCCCCGACGACGCCACGGGAGTTCTCGACTACGGCATGCGCTCACTGATCGCGGTGCCGCTGCGAGGGCGGGGCGCACTGCTCGGCACGGTCACCTTCTGGCGCACCCGGCAGACCGAACCCTTCACCCGGGCCGATCTGCCCGACGCCGAGGAACTGGCCGCCAAAACCGCCGTGGCCATCGACAACGCGCGCCGTTACACCCGTGAACGGACCACCGCGCTGGCCCTCCAGCGCAGTCTGCTGCCGCAGCGGCTGCCCGAGCAGACGGCCGTGGACGTGGCCTCCCGCTACCTGCCGGCGGGCCCGCAGACTGCCGGGGTGGGCGGCGACTGGTACGACGTGATCCCGCTTTCGGGCTGCCGGGTCGCGCTCGTCGTGGGGGATGTCGTCGGGCACGGCATCAACGCCTGCGCCACCATGGGACGGCTGCGCACCGCGGTACGTACCCTGGCCGACGTCGACCTGCCGCCCGACGAACTCATCACGCACCTCGACGACCTGGTCATGCACCTCACCGACGACCAGCAGGAGGGCAGAGCCGAAGGCGACGCGGCGGCGGCCGGCGAACTGGGAGCGACCTGCCTCTACGCGGTGTACGACCCGGTCGCGCGGAGCTGCACGGTGGCCTCGGCCGGTCACCCGCTGCCCTTCGTCCTCACCCCCGACGGCAAGGTGGAGCAGGTGCACGGGTTCGTGGGCCCGCCGCTCGGGTTGGGCGGCCTGCCCTTCGAGAGCCTGGAGTTCCGCCCGCCGACGGGCAGCGTACTGGCCCTGTACTCCAACGGCCTGGTCCAGTCGCGTGAGCGCGACATCGACGAGGGCCTGGCCGGGCTGCGCCACGCACTGGAACAGCCGGCGGCATCGCTGGAAGACGCCTGCGACACCGTCATGCACGCGCTGGTCGACCACCACATGGCCGACGACATCACCCTCCTGCTCGCCCGCACCCGTGCCCTCACCGCGGACCAGGTCGCCGTCTGGGACATCCCCGCCGACCCGGCCATGGTGGTGCGCGCCCGGAAGCTCGCTGTCGAACAGCTCGACACCTGGGGTCTGTGGGAGTCGGCCTTCGTCACCGAACTGCTGGTCAGCGAGCTGGTCACCAACGCCATTCGGCACGGTGAACCCCCCGTCGAGCTACGGCTGATCCGCGACTCCGCACTGATCTGCGAGGTCTCCGACGCCAGCAGCACCGCCCCGCACTTGCGCCGCGCGCGGGAATTCGACGAGGGCGGCCGCGGCCTGCTCCTCGTCGCCCAGCTCAGCCAGAAGTGGGGGACCCGCCACGCCGCTGTCGGGAAGACCATCTGGTGCGAGCAGAAACTTCCCGCTGCCTGACCGGTACCTCGCCCGACCCTGCAGGGCTCCGTAGCCGGGGCTCGGATCAGCTGCTCGGATCAGCTCGCCGGCACCGGGCGGTACCGCACGTCCACCGCGGCCGTGCGGTCCTTCCCGGTGAGCAGCTCCAGCCGTACGGGCGCGCCCCCCGGGATCGTCGAACAGCCGGATCCCGTCGCCGAGCAGCACGGGCGCGATGTGCACGAATGCCGGTGGGACCGGGGTGGGCGTCCCAGCCGGCCCGGCCGCCCAGCACCGCCCCGGTCGTCGCGGCGTACTCCTCGACGAGGCCCGGCGGAAGGTGGTCCCCGTCATCCAGCCTCCTCCTGGTTCGTCACGGCTGCCTGCGGACCCGGTAGCGCAGGTGCAGCACCCGGTCGCCCTGGATCACGACGTGCGGGTCCTCGAGCAGGTGCCGGGCGTCGACCGAGCCGAAGTACCGCTTGCCCGAGCCGAAGACCACGGGCACGACGTCCATCGCGACCTCCTCCACCAGGCCGAGGGCGAACGCCTGCCCGCCGACGTCGCCCGCGGCCACGCCGATGTCGCGGTCCTCGCCGGTCAGCTCCCTGGCCCTGTCGACGGCCTCCGCCACGCCGTCGACGAAGTGGAACGGCGCGTCGGGGTGCCACCCGACGGGCCGGGGCCGGTGCGAGACGACCACCAGGTGCTCACCGGCCGGGGGGACGCCCTCCCACCCGTTGGTCATGTCGAACACGTGCCGCCCGACGACCAGCGTCCCGATCCGCGCCATGCTGTGCCGCACGTAGTCGGCGGAGGCCTTGGACACCTTGGCGTACTCGTTGATCTCGACTTCGCCGTTGCCGTACCAGTCGAAGAGGGGGCCTACGTCGTCGTCGGCGTCGGCGATGAAGCCGTCGACGGAGACGACGTTGTGCATGACGACGGTGGTCATGGGATCTCCCAGGCGGTCGGGGGCCCGGATGGCCCTTCCGCATGCAGAGACCCCTCACGAGCCCGAAACTCATCGGCCGGGCTCGTGAGGGGCGGGGCTCACACCTTCAGCAGCTTCTCCGCGGGCGCGCGGTGCCGTCCTCCGGGCAGCGCCGTCTTCGCGGTCAGTCCCCGGGACTGCCATGCGTTGTCGCGGAGCTTGAACAGGGCCCAGTAGCGGGTCGGGCACAGCAGCACGATGTTCATGAACACGGCCGCAGGGGTGCCGACGAGCCAGGAGTGCCAGCGCTGGCGTGCGGTCAGGTCCGGCCGCATGAGGATGTACAGCCCGGACTGGCCGAAGCGCACCACCAGGTACACGGCGAGGTACACCAGGGCGAGGCCGGGGTTGTGGTACCGCCCGCCCAGCGTCATGAGCGTCATGACGACGATCCAGGCCAGCATCACCGGGGTGACGACGAGCTGGAGCAACCCGAACGTCGGCGAGATGAGCTGCTTCGGCGACAGCCGCGCGTACACGAACGGCAGCATCCACCACCAGGAGCGGGCCCACCGCAGCCGCTGCCGGTACGTCTTCTTCAGCGTCGTCGGCATGTCGGTGACGACACCGGCCTCGTTGACGGCCACGACCTCACCGCGCATGAGCGCCCTGAGCGCCAGCCAGCGGTCGTCGCCCGTGCCGCACTCCACCTCGTAGGCGTCGAGGTGGTCGTAGAGCAGCTCGGCCCGGTAGAGGGCCAGGGCGCCCGAGGTGGTCTCCAGGGCTCCGAGCATGGAGCGCGAGGAGCGCATCATCACGCAGGAGGTGCCGATGTCGATGTCCGCGGCCCGGGAGACCCAGGTCTCCTCGAAGTTGCGGACGTAGATCATGCCGGTGGTGGCCTGGATCCGCGGGTTGCTCATGGCGCGCAGCTGCTGCTCCAGCGCGTCCGGGAAGGGCTCGCCGTCGGAGTCGATGGTGAGCACGTACGCGAAGTGCTTGTGCTGCTCCTGGAGGTGCCGCAGAACGGTGACCTGCGCCCCGCGCTTGCCCTTGTTCTCCTGCCGGTGCCAGAAGACCCTGGGGTGGTCGAAGGGCTCGACGGGATGCTGCCGCGAGCCGTCGTCGATGACGTGGATCTCGTCGATCGGGTGGGTCTGCGCCAGCAGCGACCGCACCGTGCGGTGCAGGTTCTCCGTGGGCTCCTCGAAGGCCGGGATGATCGCCACCGTCCGGCCCGGGGCGACCGGGAGGTGGGCGAAGGACCGGCCCTTCAGGAACGACATCAGGCACAGCACGATCACGGCCATGCCCAGCCACCAGTAGAACGTCAGGATCGGGCTCTTCGACTGCACGTGCACCACCACGGTGGCGGCGGCCAGAGCCGCCACCACCACAGCGGTCACCACGGTGAGCCTCACCCGCGGCGCACGACCCTGGAACGCGCTCAAGCGGTCACTCGCTTGCCGCGGGTCGCCATGCGGAACGCCGCGACACCGCCGATCACGAGGACCATCGCTGCCAGCACGATCCACCCGAGCGCGGTTCCGCCGGTCGCGGCCAGGGCGGCTCCGCCCGTGGCGGTCCCGATCGCGGCGCCCACACCGTTCTGTCCGTACATGTTGTCCCTCTTTCCTTCCGTGGCCCTCTAGAGCCGTTCGATGTGGGATGCGGCGGGCATGACGCCGCGGGTGTCGAGCACGTAGGCGGCCTCGGCGGCGAGCCGGACGAGGTCGAACTCGCCGTGCGGGGTGAGCAGGACGACGGCGTCGAAGGCGCCGACGGTCCCGGCCGTGTCCGTCGCCCCGAAGGGGATCTCCCGGCAACCGCCGTCCGCCACCGGCAGATAGGGGTCCACGACGGTGACGTCCGCACCCATCTGCCGCAGCCGGTCGGTGACTTCGACGGCCGGTGACTGACGGGCGTCCGAGGTGCCCGGCTTGTAGGCGGCGCCGAGGGCGAGGATGCGCGCCCCGTGCACGCTCCGCCGGAACCGCCGGCTGAGGGCGTCCTGGAGACGCCGTACGACGTAGTCCGGCTGGCTCTCGTTGATGTCCTGGGCCAGCTCGATGAGCCGGAAGGTCTGCCCGTGCCGTGCCTTGACATGGTGGCTGAGGTAGACCGGATCGATGGGCAGGCAGTGCCCGCCGACCCCGGGCCCGGGCAGGAACCTGGTGAACCCGAAAGGCTTGGTCGCGGCGAGCTCCAGCGTGTGCCACACGTCGACGCCCAGTGTGTGGGACATCCGCGAAAGCTCGTTGACCAGCGCGATGTTGACGTGCCGGTAGGTGTTCTCGAACACCTTCGCCAGCTCGGCCTCTTCGAGCCCCGAGGCGGGCACGGTGACGTCGGTGACGGTGTCGTAGAAGCCCTGCACCCGCCGCAGGCAGTCCTCGGTCAGACCGGCGACGATCTTCGGCGTGTTCTCCAGGCGCCAGTCGGCGTTGCCGGGATCGATGCGCTCGGGGCTGAACCCGACGTGGAAGTCCCGCCCGGCGACGAGGCCGGAGCCCTCCTCCAGCAGCGGGACGAGCACGTCGCGAGTGGTGCCGGGGTGGGTCGTCGACTCGAGCACGACGGTGGCGCCCGGCTCGATCCACTCGGCGAGCACGCGGCCGGCGTCCCGTACGCAACTCAGGTCGGGCGCGCGGTCGGTGAGCGGCGTGGGCACGGTGATGACCGCGACGTCGAACCCCTTGAGGTCCTGCGGGTCGGAGCTGGCGTAATAGGCATCCGAGCCGAGCACCGCCTGAAGCCGGTCGTCGCCGATGTCCTCGACGTACGACGACCCGGCGGCCAGCGCCTCGCAACGCGCCCGGTCGGGCTCGTAGCCGGTGACGGTGTGCCCGACCTCGGCGGCCCTCACGGCCAGGGGCAGGCCGACATAGCCCTGCCCCAGCACACATATGTGCATGGTGGATTCCTCACCCCTGAAGTACGGCCCGCCTGTTCCTGAAGCAGGCGGCCGTGGCGTGGTACTGCGTGAGAAGCGGTGTGGGAACGGCACCACCACCGCGTCACCGGTTCGCCGGGCCCCCTTGCCCGGCCATGCGCAAAGCGCAACCAGTGATCTTCACAAACCCCCCTTATTTGTGGACTTTCATGGTTCAACAATTATTCGCTGAACGGAACCCTCTTTACTGATTTGAGATGTGAAGTGCGGTGGCGCTGGCGCTGGTTGAGGGCTGATTCCGGGTCAACTGCCTGTTGCGAGCTCTGTGGAGATTTGTGATCTTCACAATCTGCGAAGGGTGCGGCCCTGCAGGGCGCGTCGGGGCAGGTGCATTCGCGAACGCCGCGCGCTCCTGAGTGCGCCCCCTGTACCACCCCCGAAACTTGCGCGACCGTCGTCAATCGCCGATGCGTCGCGGTGTTACCTCCGAGCGCACTTCGACAAGGCGGAGTCGTTCCGCGCTACGGTCGGAAGCCAGGGGCAGTCGAAGCGCGAGTCCGGGCGCCCAGGTGATCCGTGGCCCCAGAAAGTCGATGGCCTCGGTCCATCGGAAGCGATCAGCGCCGCCGCCCGCCTTGGTTCCCAGGGCGAGAGTGTCCGAGATGCCGGCGGCCCACCGGGCCTGCGCCAGGCGGAGCGGATCGGTTAGCCGGTCTGGGACTGGATCGCCTCGGTGTCGCGCAGGCCGGCTGATTCCGTTCCCGCAGTGAGCGGCGGTCGTGTGCTTCCGGCTCTGCCCTGGATACGGTCATCCGATTCTGATCTCGTGGCGCAGCTGCTGGCGCCGGGCGGGCATCACCATGAGGTCGACCTGGATCGGCTTGTCATCGCCATCCAAGGTGAGCCTCGTGAGGCGCAGCACA
Organism: Streptomyces sp. NPDC093598; assembly: GCF_044764825.1. NCBI lineage: Bacteria > Bacillati > Actinomycetota > Actinomycetes > Kitasatosporales > Streptomycetaceae > Streptomyces > Streptomyces sp. NPDC093598. Next base: position 476,781 of record NZ_JBIWIV010000003.1, read on the forward strand.
GGCTCGGTCGGTGCGAGCCGCAGAGCCTTTTGCTCCTGCTCATCCGGGAGGTCGGCCGTTGCGTCCTCCCTGACCAGCGCGCCGACATGGCCCAGATCTGCGAGCAGGGTGACGGCTCCACCGCGGATCTTCGCCGTTCCGGCGAGCGGGGTGTCTCGGGCGATGGAGATGGGGTAGTTCGTGTCGGTCAGTTCGTTCGGTTCGTCGTCAAGGAGGATGAGACGGCGTCGTACGACGACGGGTTCGCCGGCCAAGCAGCCCAGCTCGACATGGGTGCCCAGCTCCTCGCCCACGCCGACGACATGCTCCCGGAAGCCACCGAGACGCGACTGCGCTTCCTGAGCGAGCGCCTGACCGAGGCGCTGCGTGACGTCCTCCGTGTTGCCGAGAGCCGGGAGCGGAGGAGCCGCGGGTGCTGCCTGTCGCCCGTGACGACGGCGAGAGCGCCACGCGACCGTACGCCGTGGGGAACGCCGACGCCCCCCACCCGATCATTCGGACAGGGGGCGTCAGGACAACCAGCGGCAACCGGCTACTTCACCGGCTCCGGCTCCGGTGCGTTCTCCGAGTCCGCCGTCCCCGCCGGCGGCTCGTCACCGTCGTCGCCCTCCGCAGGAACCGGCGTCTTCACCGAGTCCAGCAGCAGCTGGGCCACGTCCACCACCTGGATGGACTCCTTCGCCTTGCCGTTGTTCTTCTTGCCGTTGACGGAGTCCGTGAGCATGACCAGGCAGAACGGGCAGGCCGTCGACACGATGTCCGGGTTGACGGAGAGGGCCTCGTCGACGCGCTCGTTGTTGATGCGCTTGCCGATCCGCTCCTCCATCCACATCCGCGCACCACCGGCGCCGCAGCAGAAGCCGCGCTCCTTGTGGCGGTGCATCTCCTCGTTGCGGATGCCGGGGACGGCGGCGATGATCTCGCGCGGGGGCGTGTAGATCTTGTTGTGGCGGCCCAGGTAGCACGGGTCGTGGTACGTGATGATGCCCTCGACCGGCGTGACCGGGATCAGCTTGCCCTCGTCCACCAGGTGCTGGAGCAGCTGCGTGTGGTGGATGACCTCGTAGTCGCCGCCGAGCTGCGGGTACTCGTTGCCGAGCGTGTTGAGGCAGTGCGGGCAGGTCGCGACGATCTTCTTCGAGGACTTCGGCTTCGCCGACTCGGGGACGACCTTGCCCTCGTCGTCCATCTCCTCGCCGAACGCCATGTTCAGCGCCATGACGTTCTCCATGCCGAGCTCCTGGAACAGGGGCTCGTTACCCAGGCGCCGCGCGGAGTCGCCCGTGCACTTCTCGTCGCCGCCCATGATGGCGAACTTGACGCCCGCGATGTGGAGGAGCTCCGCGAAGGCCTTGGTGGTCTTCTTGGCGCGGTCCTCCAGGGCGCCGGCGCAGCCGACCCAGTACAGGTACTCGACCTCGCTGAGGTCCTCGATGTCCTTGCCGACGACCGGGACCTCGAAGTCGACCTCCTTGAGCCACTCCAGGCGCTGCTTCTTCGCCAGGCCCCAGGGGTTGCCCTTCTTCTCCAGGTTCTTGAGCATCGTGCCCGCCTCGGACGGGAACGAGGACTCGATCATCACCTGGTAGCGGCGCATGTCGACGATGTGGTCGACGTGCTCGATGTCCACCGGGCACTGCTCGACACAGGCGCCGCAGGTGGTGCAGGACCACAGGACGTCCGGGTCGATGACGCCGTTCTCCTCGGCGGTGCCGATCAGCGGGCGCTCGGCCTCCGCGAGGGCGGACGCGGGCACACCGGCCAGCTGCTCCTCCGACGCCTTCTCCTCACCCTCCATGGTCTTGCCCCCGCCGGCCAGCAGGTACGGCGCCTTGGCGTGCGCGTGGTCCCGCAGGGACATGATCAGCAGCTTGGGGGAGAGGGGCTTGCCCGTGTTCCAGGCGGGGCACTGCGACTGGCAGCGGCCGCACTCGGTGCAGGTGGAGAAGTCCAGCAGGCCCTTCCAGGAGAACTGCTCGACCTGGGAGACGCCGAAGACGTCGTCGTCGCCGGGGTCGGTGAAGTCGATCGGCTTGCCGCCCGACGTCATGGGCTGGAGCGCCCCGAGAGCCGTCCCACCCGACGCCTCGCGCTTGAACCAGATGTTCGGGAAGGCGAGGAAGCGGTGCCAGGCGACACCCATGTTGGTGTTGAGCGACACGACGATCATCCAGATGAACGAGGTGCCGATCTTGATCATCGCGACCAGGTAGACGAGGTTCTGCAGCGCCGGGACGCTCAGCCCCTTGAACGCGAGCACCAGCGGGTACGACGCGAAGTAGGACGCCTCGTAGTGGTCGACGTGGTGGAGCGCGCCCTCCAGGCCCCGCAGCACGTAGATCGCCAGGCCGATGGTGAGGATGACGTACTCGACGAAGTACGCCTGGCCGGCCTTGGAGCCGGCGAAGCGGGACTTGCGGCCCGGACGGCTGGGCAGGTTCAGCAGGCGGATCACGATGAGCACCGCGATGCCCAGGACCGTCATCACGCCGATGAACTCGATGTACAGCTCGAACGGCAGGAATTCACCGATGACCGGCAGGACCCAGTCGGCCTGGAACAGCTGGCCGAACGCCTGGGCCAGGGTCGGCGGGAGGGTCAGGAAGCCCACGGCGACGAACCAGTGGGCGACACCGACGATGCCCCACCGGTTCATGCGCGTGTGCCCGAGGAACTCCTTCACCAGGGTCACGCTGCGCTGGTAGGGGTTGTCGGTCCGGGTACCGGCCGGGACCGGCTGGCCCAGCTTGAAGTACCGGACGAACTGGCCGATCGCGCGTGCGAGCAGCGCGACGCCGACCACGGTCAGAACCAGCGACACGATGATCGCGGCGAGTTGCATGGGGGCTCCTCGGGCCTGCGAGGGGTTTCGTCGGGGAAACCTGTCGTTCTTCAGGTTCCCCGAAATTACTAAGCGGTAACTTATGCAGTCCGTCTGAGACTACCCTCATCCTCCGCCGCACTGTAGCCGGGTGGGCAGTGATCTGAATCGCTGAGGGTTGCCTCAGAAAAAGACCGGATCCGGTCGCGATCCCCGTGGCGATGTCGCCGTGATCCGATGGCGATCCGTCGTGTTATTCGTACCGAAATGTCATAATCCCGCCTACCTTATATCCGTGCTCTACGGGATCACCGCCGCCGCCACCGCCCTCCTCCTCACCGCCCTGCTCGCGGCCGCCCTGCGGGCCCCCGCCCGGTGGCTGCGGCTGATCGAGCGGCGGCGGCAGCGGGAGGTGCCGCTGTCCGGGGGTGTGGCCGTCGTGCTCGTCACGGGGCTGGTCGTCGGGGCCGGGGAGTGGTGGGGGGTCGCGCCGCCCGCTGACGGGACGCGGGGGGTGCTCGTCGCCGCGGGCGCCGTCGCCCTGCTCGGGCTCGTCGACGACGTGTGGCGGCTGCGGCGACGGGTGCTGGTCGCCGGTACGGGCGTGGCGGCCGCGTGTGTCGTGCCGTACGGGGAGACGGGGGTCGGGACCGGTCTGCTGGCCGTCGGGTGGGTCGTGGCGGTGGTGTTCGGGCTGCGGGGGCTCGATCACGTGGACGGGCTGGCGGGTACGGCCGGGGTCGTGGCGGCCTTCGGGGTGGCGGCCTGCGCGGCCGTCGAGGTGATGGACGGGATCGCGGGGCTGATGAGCGTGCTGGCCGCCGCCCTGACCGGGTTCCTGCTGCACAACTGGCATCCCGCGCGCGTGGCGCTGGGGAGTTGCGGATCCATGTCCGCGGGGTTCGTGATCGCCGTGGGAGCCGTGTACGCGCGGGCCGGGTTCGGGATCGGGGAGAGCGCGGGGGTGCTGTTCGCGCTGACCGCCGTGGTGGGTGCCGACGCCGTACTCGTGCTGGGGACGCGGCGGCTGAGCGGACGGGCTGTGTTCCGCAGCGGGCCCGATCACCTCGCGCACCGGCTGCGGCGGCTCGGGCTGACCGCGCCGGGGGCGACTCTGCTGCTGGGGACCGGGGCGTTGTCCGGGACGCTCGTCGGGGTACTCGCGCACGCCGGCCGGATCGGGGCCGGCGCCCTGTGGTGGGTGGTGGCAGGGGCGCTCGTCGTCGCGATCGCCCTCTCCCGGGTGCCTGTGTACGAACCTCGACGCAGCGTATCGCCGCAGGTCACAGCGCCATTGCGTGTAAGGAACGGATAAGAGTTGAGCCTGCTCGACTCAGCTCTGTTGACCGGTTGGGGGCCGTCGTGCACACTTGAGTCCGTTCCACTCAAGTCAGCTGGAGGAATCAACCATGGCACGTGCGGTCGGCATCGACCTGGGCACGACTAACTCCGTCGTCAGCGTTCTGGAGGGCGGCGAGCCCACCGTCATCACCAACGCCGAGGGCGCCAGGACCACGCCGTCCGTCGTCGCCTTCGCCAAGAACGGTGAGGTGCTCGTCGGAGAGGTGGCCAAGCGCCAGGCGGTCACGAACGTGGACCGGACCATCCGCTCCGTCAAGCGTCACATGGGCACCGACTGGAAGATCGAGCTCGACGGGAAGCCCTTCAACCCGCAGCAGATCAGCGCCTTCGTGCTCCAGAAGCTCAAGCGGGACGCCGAGTCCTACCTGGGCGAGAAGGTGACCGACGCGGTCATCACCGTCCCGGCGTACTTCAACGACTCCGAGCGTCAGGCCACGAAGGAGGCCGGCGAGATCGCCGGTCTGAACGTGCTGCGCATCGTCAACGAGCCCACCGCGGCCGCCCTGGCGTACGGCCTCGACAAGGACGACCAGACCATCCTGGTCTTCGACCTCGGTGGCGGTACGTTCGACGTCTCGCTGCTGGAGATCGGCGACGGTGTCGTCGAGGTGAAGGCCACCAACGGTGACAACCACCTCGGTGGTGACGACTGGGACCAGCGCGTCGTCGACTACCTGGTCCAGCAGTTCCAGTCCGGCCACGGCGTGGACCTGGGCAAGGACAAGATGGCCCTGCAGCGTCTGCGCGAGGCCGCCGAGAAGGCGAAGATCGAGCTGTCCTCGTCCACCGAGACCTCGATCAACCTGCCCTACATCACCGCCTCCGCCGAGGGTCCCCTGCACCTCGACGAGAAGCTCACCCGCGCCCAGTTCCAGCAGCTGACCGCGGACCTCCTGGAGCGCTGCAAGACGCCGTTCCACAACGTCATCAAGGACGCCGGCATCTCCATCAGCGAGATCGACCACGTCGTCCTCGTCGGCGGCTCGACCCGTATGCCCGCCGTCGCCGAGCTCGTCAAGGAGCTGACCGGCGGCAAGGACGCCAACAAGGGCGTCAACCCGGACGAGGTCGTCGCCATCGGCGCCGCCCTCCAGGCCGGTGTCCTCAAGGGCGAGGTCAAGGACGTCCTGCTCCTCGACGTCACCCCGCTGTCCCTCGGTATCGAGACCAAGGGCGGCATCATGACCAAGCTCATCGAGCGGAACACGACGATCCCGACCAAGCGGTCCGAGATCTTCACCACCGCCGAGGACAACCAGCCCTCCGTGCAGATCCAGGTCTACCAGGGCGAGCGCGAGATCGCGGCGTACAACAAGAAGCTCGGGATGTTCGAGCTGACCGGTCTGCCGCCGGCGCCCCGCGGCGTCCCGCAGATCGAGGTGTCCTTCGACATCGACGCCAACGGCATCATGCACGTGACCGCCAAGGACCTGGGCACGGGCAAGGAGCAGAAGATGACCGTCACCGGCGGCTCCTCGCTGCCGAAGGACGAGGTCGACCGCATGCGCCAGGAGGCCGAGCAGTACGCGGAGGAGGACCACAAGCGCCGCGAGGCCGCCGAGTCCCGCAACCAGGGCGAGCAGCTCGTCTACCAGACCGAGAAGTTCCTCAAGGACAACGAGGACAAGGTCCCGGGCGAGATCAAGACCGAGGTCGAGGAAGCCGTCGCCGAGCTGAAGGAGAAGCTCAAGGGCGAGGACTCCACCGAGATCCGCACGGCCACGGAGAAGGTCGCGGCCGTCTCCCAGAAGCTCGGCCAGGCCATGTACGCCGACGCCAATGCGGCCCAGGCCGCCGGTGGCCCCGCCGGTGACGCGGGCGCCGCGGCCGGTGGCGCCAAGGCCGCCGACGACGACGTCGTCGACGCCGAGATCGTGGACGACGAGCGGAAGGACGGTGCCGCGTGACGGAGGAGACCCCGGGCTTCGACGAGCAGCAGTCGCAGCAGCCCGACGTCCCTTCCGGCGCCACCTCCGACGACGCCGAGCCGAAGGCCGCCTCCCCCTCCGCGGAGGAGGGGGCGGCCCCGGCCGGGGACACGGGCCAGGACGTGGCTCTGGTGGCCCAGCTGGACCAGGCCCGCACGGCGCTCAGCGAGCGCACGGCGGACCTCCAGCGCCTCCAGGCCGAGTTCCAGAACTACCGCCGCCGGGTCGAGCGTGACCGGATCGCGGTCAAGGAGATCGCCATCGCGAACCTCCTGACCGAGCTCCTGCCCGTGCTCGACGACATCGGCCGCGCGCGTGAACACGGCGAACTGGTCGGCGGCTTCAAGTCCGTCGCCGAGTCGCTGGAGAGCACCGCGGCGAAGATGGGGTTGCAGCAGTTCGGCAAGGAGGGCGAGCCCTTCGACCCGACGATCCACGAAGCCCTGATGCACAGCTACGCGCCGGACGTCACCGAGACGACCTGCGTGGCGATCCTGCAGCCCGGGTACCGGATCGGCGAGCGCACCATCCGCCCCGCGCGGGTGGCGGTCGCCGAACCCCAGCCGGGGGCACAGACGGTCAAGGCGGACGAGTCCGCCGACGCCGACGACAAGGAGAGCGGTGGCCCGGACGAGGGCTGACGGCATAGACCACGAAGGGAAGGAGGGGCGTCGAGGATGAGCACCAAGGACTTCATCGAGAAGGACTACTACAAGGTCCTCGGCGTCCCCAAGGACGCCACCGAGGCCGAGATCAAGAAGGCGTACCGGAAGCTCGCCCGCGAGTTCCACCCGGACGCCAACAAGGGCAACGTCAAGGCGGAGGAGCGCTTCAAGGAGATCTCCGAGGCCAACGACATCCTCGGCGACCCCAAGAAGCGCAAGGAGTACGACGACGCGCGCGCCCTCTTCGGCAACGGCGGCTTCCGCCCGGGGCCCGGCGCGGGCGGCGGCTCCTTCAACTTCGACCTGGGCGACCTCTTCGGAGGCGGCGGCCAGGGCGGCGGTCAGGGAGCCGGCGGCTTCGGCGGCGGACTCGGTGACGTCTTCGGGGGCCTGTTCAACCGCGGCGGCGCGGGCGGCCCGGGGACGCGCACGCACCCCCGGCGCGGCCAGGACATCGAGTCCGAGGTCACGCTCAGCTTCACCGAGGCGATCGAGGGCGCGACCGTCCCGCTGCGGATGTCGTCGCAGTCCCCCTGCAAGGCCTGTTCGGGCACCGGCGACAAGAACGGCACACCGCGCGTGTGCCCGACCTGCGTCGGCACCGGGCAGGTCGCCCGGGGCAGCGGCGGCGGCTTCTCCCTCACCGACCCCTGCCCGGACTGCAAGGGCCGCGGTCTGATCGCGGAGAACGCCTGCGACGTCTGCAAGGGCAGCGGCCGGGCCAAGTCCTCGCGGACCATGCAGGTGCGCATCCCCGCGGGCGTCAGCGACGGCCAGCGGATCCGGCTGCGCGGCAAGGGAGCACCGGGCGAGCGCGGCGGCCCGGCGGGCGACCTGTACGTCGTCGTGCACGTCGACTCCCACCCGGTGTTCGGCCGCAAGGAGGACAACCTCACGGTCACCGTCCCGGTGACCTTCACCGAGGCGGCCCTCGGCGGCGAGGTGCGGGTGCCCACCCTGGGCGGCCCGCCGGTCACGCTGAAGCTGCCGCCGGGCACGCCCAACGGGCGCACCATGCGCGCCCGGGGCAAGGGCGCGGTCCGCAAGGACGGCACCCGCGGCGACCTCCTGGTCACCGTCGAGGTGAGTGTTCCGAAGGACCTGACGGGGAAGGCTCGTGACGCACTCGAGGCGTATCGCGAGGTGACCGCGGATGAGGACCCGCGGGCGGATCTGTTCCAGGCCGCGAAGGGAGCATGAGTCAGATGGACGGTCGTCGGCGCAATCCGTATGAACTGACCGAGGAGACCCCGGTCTACGTCATCTCGGTGGCGGCCCAGCTGTCCGGCCTGCACCCCCAGACCCTGCGCCAGTACGACCGCCTGGGCCTGGTGTCCCCGGACCGCACCGCGGGCCGTGGCCGCCGGTACTCGGCCCGTGACATCGAACTGCTGCGCACCGTCCAGCAGTTGTCGCAGGACGAGGGCATCAACCTGGCCGGTATCAAGCGCATCATCGAACTGGAGAACCAGGTCGCAGCGCTCCAGTCCCGCGTGGCAGAGCTGGAGGACGCGCTCGACGGCGCGGCGGCGGCCATGCGGCAGCGCGAGGCGGCGGTGCACGCGTCGTACCGCCGCGACCTGGTGCCGTACCAGGAGGTGCAGCAGACCAGCGCGCTGGTGGTGTGGCGGCCGAAGCGGCAGCAGCAGTCCGACTGACGCGTGACGCACGCGAAAGGGCCGGGAGTTGACTCCCGGCCCTTTTCGTCTGCCTTGGGCCGGTTTCTCCGCGTCTCCTATGGATGACCGGCAGGTGCACGGCACTTGGAGATGATTCCGCAGAGTCTTCACATCTGCTGCGGAGCGTGGTGTTGCCATCTCGTTAAGTGGTTCCGCTTGACGCTGGCGGCGCGTCCGCGTTGGCTTTTCAGACACATGGGCCACAAAGCTGTGCCCACGTCCGAATCACACGCGAAGTGAGCCCCCGCATGCGTCGTCGTATCTCCATATCCGTGGCCGCCGCCACGATGTCCGTCACGCTCGCCGGCTGCGGCGTGCTCAACGCGACCGGGAGCAGTGACGACGCGAGCCCGGCGAAGGGCAACGACATCACCGTCGGTCTGCTGCTGCCGGAGAAGGCGAACACGCGGTACGAGAACTTCGACTACCCCATCATCAAGCGCAAGGTCGAGTCGCTCACCAACGACAAGGGCCGCGTCGAGTACGCCAACGCCGAGGCGAGCGCGGACAAGCAGGCGAGCCAGATGCAGCAGATGATCGACGACCGGGTCGACGTGATCCTGCTGGACGCCGTCGACTCGCAGGCCATCGCGAGCGGCGTGAAGAAGGCGAAGGAGGCCGGCATCCCGGTCATCGCCTACGACCGGCTGGCCGAGGGCCCGATCGACGCGTACATCTCCTTCGACAACGAGCTGGTCGGCGAGGTCCAGGGCCGCTCCCTGCTGGAGGCCATCGGCGAGAACGCGAGCCTCTCCGACAAGATCGTCATGATGAACGGCTCGTCGACGGACCCGAACGCCAAGCAGTTCAAGGCCGGGGCGATGTCCGAGCTGAACGGCAAGGTGACGATTGCCGAGTCCTTCGACACCAAGGACTGGAAGCCGGAGAACGCGCAGGCCAACATGAGCGACGCGATCCAGAAGATCGGCAAGGACAACATCGCGGCGGTGTACTCCGCAAACGACGGCATGGCGGGCGGCATCGTCAAGGCGCTGAAGGCCGCGGGCGTGACCGAAATGCCGCCGATCACCGGGCAGGACGCGGAGCTCCAGGCCGTGCAGCGGATCATCAGCGGCGAGCAGTACATGAGCGTGTACAAGTCCTACCCGCAGGAGGCGGAGAACGCCGCGGAGATGGCGGTCGCCAAGGTCCAGGGCCGCGACATCCAGTTCGCCGCCCTCACCCGCGACAAGGTCGACAGCCCCACGGACAAGGCCATCCCGGCACAGCTCGTGCCCGTGGTCGCGCTCACCAAGGAGAACATCAAGGACACGGTGGTCGCGGACGACGTCTACAAGCTGTCGGACATCTGCACGGCCGAGTACAAGGCGGCGTGCCGGGCCATCGGCCTGAAGTAGCCGCGCGGCGGAAACTGCCGCGGGGCCCGGTCCTGGCGTCCGCGGCACCGGCCCCCGTGTCCGGGCAGGCTCCCTCCGGCGGGAGTTCCCCATCGACCGCCTGCCGCGCACGCTCGGAGAGTGTTCGGCGCGTTGACCGACGTGCTGGTGCACGCGACCGGCGAGCGGTCCGCCAGAGAGCGGGTCGAGCGGCGGGCGTGCGAGGCGGAGACCAGCTATGTGAAGCGCCCGTACGGGCAGGGGGGCAAGGCGGTACGCCCCCGGCACGATCGGCCGCGGCCTCCTCGCGGCGGGGTGGCGCGCCGCCGCCCCCGACGGCTCCCGTCCCGCCCGGCACGACTGACCGTCCCCGGTCGCATCACGGCTGCGCATACAGGGATCAACCGGGTCGGCGAGGCGTCCGGTTGCTGTCGAGCCGTGTTGCGGAGCACGTCCGGTCCGCGCATAGTTGCGCTGCGGAAAGACGGCGAAACCGGGGGTGGGATGGGCGATGGCCGGGCACGGGGCGGATGAGCATCCACACGGTGCCGACCGACTGTGCGAGACCGGGGATCGCGTGTACTCCCGGGCCGTACGGCGCGGCCGGGTGTCGCGCCGGGACGCGGAGCCGGTGCCCTGCCTGCTGGAACTCGCCCTGCTGCACCCGGACCCCGACGACATGGACTGGCTGGTGCCGACCTCTCCGCAGGAGGTGATGACCCGGCTGCTGCGCGGGATGCACGACGAGGTCAGTGCGAGCCAGCGGCGGGTGGGTTCTGCCGTCGCGGCCGTCGAGTGGTACGCCGGGCTGGGCCGCCAGGTGCGGCCGGCCGCCTCGGGGGCGGAGGGCCCGGCGATCCGGGTCCTGGACGGACTCGCCCGGATCCAGGCCGCGATGGACGAGGCGACCCAGGCGTGCACGGCGGAGGTGCTCACGGTCCAGCCGGGCGGCATCCGCCGCGAGGCGGAGCTCTCCGAGGGCTTGCACCGGGCGCTGGCGCTGCGCGGCCGGGGCGTGCGGATGAGGGACCTGTACACGCATGTCGCCCGGCACGGGCAGGGTCTGCTGAACTACCTCGAGCTGATGGGCGACGCGGTGGAGGCGCGGACGCTGGACGAGGTGATCGACCGGCTGATCCTCTTCGACCGGACGGTGGCGTTCATCCCGGCCAACACCGACCGCACGATGGCCCTGGAGCTACGGCATCCGGCGATCGTCGAATACCTCGTCACGGTCTTCGACCGGCTCTGGCGCCTCGCCATCCCGCTCGAGGCCCCGCTCCCCGACACGGGCATCGAGGGCATCTCCCACCGGGAGCAGTCCATCGCCGCGCTGTTGGCGGAGGGGCACCAGGACGCCGTCATCGCGGAACGGCTGGGCATAAGCGTCCGGACGTGCCGGGCGCACATCGCGCGCCTCTCGGAGACGCTGGGGGCGGCCAGCCGTACGCAACTCGGCGTACGCATCGCCCAGGCGGGCCTGGACGGACCGCAGCACTCGACCACGCCCCTCAGCGCTCCTGGTCAAGAAACCCCGAGCGTCCGTTCGCCGTCCCGGTGAGGAACCCGATTCGCGCCCTGCTCTGACTGCCCGGCTCATGCCGAGGCGGTCGGCGATGACGGCGTCGGTGCGTCCGCGAGGTCAACCGGCGTCTCCTTCCTGGTCCTGCTTCAGGATGCCGGACTGGGCGATGAGATAGCCCAGTTGGGCACGGCTGCCACTGCCCAGGGCGGACGCGAGCTTGGCGATGTGGGCCCGGCAGGTGCGCACGTTCATGCCGAGGCGCCGGGCGATGGCTTCGTCGACGTGCCCCTCGACCAGAAGCTTGGCTATGGAGTACTGGATCTCCGTGATGCCGTCGCGGGCGGTCTCGTACGGCGTGCCCGTGCTGAGCGGGACCGACCGGTCCCACAGGTACTCGAAGAGCTTGATGAGGTAGCGGACCAGACCGGGGTGGCGCAGTTCCAGGGCCACTTGCTGATCGTCACGGGCCGGGATGAAGGCGACGGACTCGTCGCAGATGATCAGGCGCTCGACGAGTTCGTCGATCGTGCGGTACTCCGCCTTGCCGTTGGAGAGCTGGGCGGCGTAGGCCAGCTGCTCGGGGTTGTAACGGGCGGTGTGCTGGTACAGGGTGCGGATGCGCACACCACGTTCGATCAGCGGCCGGTCCCGCTCCAAGCCGCGCAGGAGGCTGCGCTCGGACATCCGGTCGGTGGGCTGGACGGTGAGCATCTCCGCCTGGCACTGCAAAGTGGCCATGTTGAGCGCGGCGTTGATTCGTTCGCCGCCTTCCAGCACAGTGATGGCGTCACTGGTCGCGGCCAGCTGGGTACCCAGGGCCATGAACGGCTCGAAGGTCTCGGCCAGGCCGGTCGCCATGCGCCGGCGGTCGGCTATCTCCTGCTCCAGCGGGTTGAGCTGCCGGGACAGGGCGACCGCGGGGGGCACCGGCCGCAGCCAGCTCGGGTCGTCCGGGTCGGGGTGGAGCAGGGCGAACTCCATCAGGCACGGAGCGGGCTCCACGTCCTCGCGTGCGATGCGTCCGGCGCGCAGTGCGGTGGCGTACAGACGGCCGCCCTCGTCGCACCACTCGGTCATCGCATGGGGATGTGTCTCCTTAGTCCGATTTGATGCCAAATCTCCACCCCCCAGGGTCCTGAACATGCAGGAACATGATGCATCGATTGTGTGGCCATGACGTGCCCGAATGAGCCATCGTCGTATGCGACGGGGGAAAAGGGGACCTTCAAGTGAGGACGAAGCCGACTATGCGTAACAGAATGCTTCGCTCGGTGCTTGTCGCCGCCTTCTCCGCCGTTGTAGCCCTCGGTGCGCTGAGTGGCTTCTCCGATGTGAAGGACGATGTTCGGGCGAACAGCAGCTGGCCGTCCGTCGCCGTGAACGGCACTCACGGAGCGGAGAACAGCAGCTGGCCGAGCTCCGGGGCAGCCGGATCCGGGAGCTGACCGTGACCACTCCACCCGACGACCGCTCATTCCGTCGTGAAATGGCCACCGCCTACCGCTCCGGCTGGCACTTCATCGACCTGGTCACCGCCATCCCCCACAGCGGTGACTCGTTGATGGTGACCGTGTTCGGCGAGCCGGTGGTCGTCACGCGGGACGAGGACGAGGACGTACGGGCGTACCGGTGTCTGCGGCGGCCTCGGGGGGCGCCGCAGCCAGTGCGATGTGCCGTACGGTACGGAATGATCTTTGTGAACCTGGACCAACGGGACCACCAGCAGGTGGAGGCCGACTCCCCTGCCCCGAGGACCATCTCTGCCACCCCCCGCAGTGCCTGACGCGATTCCCCCGTCGTAACAGATCGCTCAGGTGCTTCCCCCCGCAGCGGCGTCACCGTGACCTGAACACGGTGACGCCGCTGCAGTTTTCGGGGACATTTCCGCGTATCGACCCGATCCGGTGGTGGCTGGATCCAGTCGATCACCGGTGTGGATTTTCACTTCGCTCAACCTCGCCCCATCGCCCGTGTCAGGTGGATCTCGATCACCACGCGCGCCGGGTTCGGCGACGGCGTCCTGCCGTAGCGCTCCGCGTAGCGCCGTTCCGCCTCGGCCACCCGGTCCGGTTCGTCGTGGACGAAGGCCCGGCCCTCCAGCGTCGCCCAGCGGCGGCCCTCCAGCTGGCAGACGGCGACGGCCGCCCCTTGGTCCCCGGCCGCCCGCACGTACCGCACCTTGGCGCTCGCCCGGTTGGTGATCACCCGAGCGAGACGGGCCTCGGGATCGTATGTGACCCCGACGGGTACCAGGTGCGGAGTGCCGTCCGGGCGGGGAGTCGTCAGGGTGCACAGGTGCCGCTCCCGCCAGAAGCTGAGATACGACGGGTCCGGAGCGCCCGGGTCCACGGAGTACTTGGTCGCCATGGCCCGGAACTTAGACCCTCCGGCCCTCCCGGAACCGCCCTTGAGTGCACTAGACTCAACTTTGTGCAAGCCGTTCGGGTCAGTGCAAGGAGGAGAACGCGAACGTGGACGCCGAGCTGACCAACCGGAGCCGGGACGCGATCAACGCTGCCAGCAACCGGGCCGTGACCGAGGGACACCCCGACCTCACCCCCGCCCATCTGCTGCTCGCGCTGCTCCAGGGCCAGGACAACGAGAACATCACCGACCTGCTCGCCGCGGTCGACGCCGACCAGGCCGCCGTGCGCGCCGGAACGGAGCGCGTGCTCGCCGGGCTGCCGAGCGTGACCGGCTCGACCGTCGCGCCGCCCCAGCCCAACCGCGAGATGCTCGCCGTCGTCGCCGACGCGCAGGCCCGCGCCAAGGACCTGGGCGACGAGTACCTCTCCACGGAGCACCTCCTCATCGCCCTCGCCGCGAAGGGCGGCGCGGCCGGCGAGGTGCTGTCCCAGCAGGGGGCGGACGCCAAGAAGCTCCAGGCCGCTTTCCAGAAGACGCGAGGGCAGCGACGCGTGACCACGGCCGACCCCGAGGGGCAGTACAAGGCCCTGGAGAAGTTCGGGACCGACTTCACCGCCGCCGCGCGGGAGGGCAAGCTCGACCCGGTCATCGGCCGGGACCAGGAGATCCGCCGCGTCGTGCAGGTCCTGTCCCGCCGGACCAAGAACAACCCCGTCCTCATCGGCGAGCCCGGCGTCGGCAAGACCGCCGTCGTCGAGGGGCTCGCCCAGCGGATCGTGAAGGGTGACGTGCCCGAGTCGCTGAAGGACAAGCGGCTCGTCGCGCTCGATCTCGGGGCCATGGTCGCGGGCGCCAAGTACCGGGGCGAGTTCGAGGAGCGGCTCAAGACCGTCCTCGCCGAGATCAAGGACTCCGACGGGCAGATCATCACCTTCATCGACGAGCTGCACACCGTCGTCGGGGCCGGTGCCGGCGGCGACTCCGCCATGGACGCCGGGAACATGCTGAAGCCCATGCTGGCCCGCGGCGAGCTGCGCATGGTCGGTGCCACCACGCTCGACGAGTACCGCGAGCGGATCGAGAAGGACCCCGCCCTGGAGCGGCGCTTCCAGCAGGTGCTGGTCGCCGAACCGACCGTCGAGGACTCCATCGCGATCCTGCGCGGGCTCAAGGGACGCTACGAGGCCCACCACAAGGTGCAGATCGCCGACAGCGCGCTGGTCGCCGCCGCGTCGCTCTCCGACCGGTACATCACCTCCCGCTTCCTGCCCGACAAGGCCATCGACCTCGTCGACGAGGCCGCCTCCCGGCTGCGCATGGAGATCGACTCCTCGCCCGTCGAGATCGACGAACTCCAGCGTGCCGTCGACCGGCTCAAGATGGAGGAGCTGGCGATCGGCAAGGAGACCGACGCGGCCTCCCGCGAGCGCCTGGAGAAGCTGCGCCGCGACCTCGCCGACAAGGAGGAGGAGCTGCGCGGCCTCACCGCCCGCTGGGAGAAGGAGAAGCAGTCCCTCAACCGCGTCGGTGAGCTGAAGGAACGCCTCGACGAGATCCGCGGCCAGGCCGAACGCGCCCAGCGCGACGGCGACTTCGACACCGCCTCCAAGCTCCTCTACGGCGAGATCCCCGCCCTGGAGAAGGAGCTGGAGGCCGCCTCCGAGGCCGAGGAGGAGGTCGCCAAGGACACCATGGTCAAGGAGGAGGTCGGCGCCGACGACATCGCCGACGTCGTCGCCTCCTGGACCGGCATCCCCGCCGGGCGTCTGCTGGAAGGGGAGACGCAGAAGCTGCTGCGCATGGAGGACGAGATCGGCAAGCGGCTCATCGGCCAGACCGAGGCCGTACGGGCGGTGTCGGACGCCGTACGCCGCTCACGGGCCGGGATCTCCGACCCGGACCGGCCCACCGGCTCCTTCCTCTTCCTCGGCCCGACCGGCGTGGGCAAGACCGAACTCGCCAAGGCCCTCGCCGACTTCCTCTTCGACGACGAGCGGGCCATGGTGCGCATCGACATGTCGGAGTACAGCGAGAAGCACAGCGTGGCCCGGCTGGTCGGCGCCCCGCCCGGATACGTCGGCTACGAGGAGGGCGGCCAGCTCACCGAGGCCGTGCGCAGGCGGCCGTACTCCGTCGTCCTGCTGGACGAGGTGGAGAAGGCGCACCCCGAGGTCTTCGACATCCTGCTCCAGGTGCTGGACGACGGGCGGCTGACGGACGGCCAGGGTCGTACGGTCGACTTCCGCAACACCATCCTGGTGCTGACGTCGAACCTCGGCAGCCAGTACCTGGTCGACCCGGTGACCAGCGAGCAGGAGAAGAAGGAGCAGGTCCTGGAGGTGGTGCGGACCTCCTTCAAGCCGGAGTTCCTCAACCGCCTGGACGACCTGGTCGTCTTCGCCGCGCTGACCAAGCCCGAGCTGGAGCGCATCGCGAAGCTCCAGCTGGAGCGCCTGGCCAAGCGGCTCGCCG
Source organism: Streptomyces sp. NPDC093598 (assembly GCF_044764825.1). Lineage (NCBI taxonomy): Bacteria > Bacillati > Actinomycetota > Actinomycetes > Kitasatosporales > Streptomycetaceae > Streptomyces > Streptomyces sp. NPDC093598. The sequence continues at coordinate 492,937 of NZ_JBIWIV010000003.1, forward strand.
AGCGGCGGCTCACCCTGGACATCACGCCCGAGGCCCTGGCCTGGCTCGCCGAGGAGGGTATGGACCCGGCGTACGGCGCCCGGCCGCTGCGGCGCCTCGTCCAGTCCGCCATCGGCGACCGGCTCGCCAAGGAGATCCTGTCCGGGGAGGTCAAGGACGGCGACACGGTCCGGGTGGACCGCTTCGAGGACGGGCTGCTGGTGGGCCCGGCCACGGGCAAGACGCTGTAGGACGTCACATCGTGAACGCCGAGAAGCGCACCAGCGCCGTCTCGGCGTTCACGTACTCCACCCGCACCTGCACCACGTGTGCCTCCGCCGCGCCGGGCAGGCCGTTCTCGTGGGTCACGTCGAGGCAGAGCGCCCCGCAGGAGCCGCCGCCCGTGCGGGGCTCCGGGGCGTCCGGGTACGTCTCGCCCAGCCAGTCGCGGACGTCCTCGCGCGGCATCCGCAGCACTGCCGAGTACGACGTGTCGATGCCCCGCTGCACGGCGCAGTCGTGGGCGTGGGCGTTCGCGGGGCGCTCTGCGGCGCCGAAGGCCAGGGCCTCCGGGCAGGGAACCGCCGCCGCGCCCGCCCGGGTGCCGTCGTCGTCCGAGTCGGCCCACAGGAACAAGCCGACGATCAGAAGGCCCAGGCCCACGACCGGCAGTGCCAGGAACGGGAGGACGATCCCCCACCGGGTATGACCCCTGTCCGCTGCCCGCATGTGCACCGCCCCCTCCGTCCGCTGCTCAGCAGGACGGTTGTGGGTACCCGGAGGTTGCCGTTGACCGGATCGTGTCAGCCGAGGGCTGACAGGGTCTGTCGGGGCTTGCCACCCCCCTCCCCGCATGGGGGAGGATGGCGGAATCCGTACGAAGGGAAATTCACGGTGACCATCGACCCGTCCTCGATTCCGAACTTCGGGGGCCAGCCCGAGCCGCAGCCCGGCGGTCCGGCCGGCCCCGTCGTCCCGGATCAGGACCTCGTGAAGCAGCTCCTCGACCAGATGGAGCTCAAGTACGTCGTCGACGACGAGGGAGACCTCGCGGCGCCGTGGGAGCAGTTCCGCACCTACTTCATGTTCCGTGGAGAGGGAGACCAGCAGGTCTTCTCCGTGCGGACGTTCTACGACCGGCCCCACGAGATCGAGGCCAAGCCGCAGATCCTGGAGTCGATCGACGACTGGAACCGCCGGACGCTGTGGCCCAAGGTCTACAGCCACACCCACGACGACGGCACGGTCCGGCTGATCGGCGAGGCCCAGATGCTGATCGGCATGGGCGTCAGCCTGGAGCACTTCGTCTCCTCGACGGTCAGCTGGGTGCGCGCCGCGATCGAGTTCGACAAGTGGCTCATCGAGCAGCTCGGTCTCGAGGAGGAGATCAACGAGGCGGAGAAGCCCGAGGACGACGAGTAGGCCCTCCCGCCCGGGCTTTTGCGGCGCGTCGGTGCGTACGAACGGGTACGCGCTGCACGCGCCGTACGCCATTTTTCGGGCTCCGCCACCTCCCCTCCTCGCCGAGCGGGCAGATCAGCTCCCAAGACGCAGCTCCGCCCATACCGTCTTGCCCACCGGGCTGCGAGGCGTCGACCCCCAGCGCTCGGCCAGGACGTCCACCAGGAGCAGCCCCCGCCCGCACTCACCATCGGGAGACGACGAGGGCGCGGCCGTAGGCAGCCGCTTCGTGGAGGCGGCGTCGGCGACCTCGACACGCAGCATGCCCGCGGCCAGGTCCAGGACCAGCCGCAGACCGAATTCCCGGCCGGGAACCCGACCGTGCTGTACGGCGTTCGCGGCGAGTTCGCCGACGACGAGGGCGACCGCGCAGGAGACGTCCGACGCCGGCGGGTGGCCCCGTTCCCCCATCCACCGGACGGCGTGACGCCGGGCGAGCCGCGCACCACGCGGGGAGGAGGGGCACTGCACCGTGAGCGACCGGAGTTCACGCTGCGGCATGTCTCCCGGGGTGGCGGTTTCTGTCAGCACGGCCTGTCCGTCCCTTTCCGTCGGCTCGAGGCGCTCCGCTGCGCACGCGAGTCATCACGTTCCGTACTCAAGGATCGGCCGATCGCCCTACGCTCGACAGGGGGCGCAGCCTTACTTGTGAGGCCGTAAGGAACGGAAGTGATGCCTTGGCCAACGGAATTGACCCCAGTGCGTCGATGGCCGCGCTGTTCGGTGCGCGGGTGCGCAGGCTCCGGACAGCGGCGGGGCTGACCCAGGCCGAGCTGGGCGAGCGGACGCATGTGGTGAGCACGCGCATCACGCAGATCGAGCGCGCGTCCGGAGCGAAGCCGACGCTGGAACTGGCGCGTGCGCTGGACGCGGCACTCGGTGCTGACGATCTCTTGGTCGAGTTGTGGCCGTACGTGTACCGGGAGGCGTTTCCGGACTGGTCGCGGAAGTTCATGCAGTACGCGGAGCGGGCGGTGGCCGTCCGGCAGTATGCGGCTCACGTGGTGCCCGGTTTGTTGCAGACGGAGGACTACGCGCGGGCGGTACTCAGCCTGGACGCCCTGTTGGACGGTGAAGAGCAGTTGGAGGAGCGCGTCGCAGCCCGTATGGGACGGCAGGATCGGCTGAGTTCGCCCGAACGGCCAGAGCTGTGGGTGGTCCTGGACGAGGCAGTACTGAGGCGTCCGATCGGTGGCCAGGCCGTGATGCGGAAGCAGTTGGCGCGTCTGCTCGACGCTGCGGTGGAGCGGTACATCACCGTACAGGTACTGCCGTTCGACCAGGGCGGACACGAGGCAATGGGCGGTTCGCTGACGATCCTGCACCTGCCGGACGGCTCAGAGATGGCCTACACCGAGGGCGCGGACTATGGCCAACTCATCGAGGAACCGGCCAATGTCGGTCGCTACAAGGTGATTTACGATCGGCTGCGGGCGGCAGCCCTGCCCCCGGTCACGTCACTCGACATGATCCGGTCCACGATGGAGGGCGACTACCGTGGCTCGAATGTCCCGTCCCGATCTGAACGACGCCGCCTGGCGCAAGAGCAGTTACAGCAATCAGGCGGGCGGCGACTGCGTGGAGGTGGCCGAGGGGTTCCGAGGGGCCGTCGTCCCGGTCCGTGACAGCAAGGCCCCGGCAGGTCCGGCGCTGTGCTTCGAAGCCGCTGCTTGGGCCGCCTTCATAGGCGAGTTGAAGGACGCGCGCCACCGTCGCTGAGGCGGCTTGCGGACGCACCGGGCCCCTTGTCCGCGAGGGTCCGGTAGGCCACTGACCTCCAGAAAGAAACGGGGGAAAGAACTACCCGCCCACCCACCCTCCCGGCGCCGGAAGGCGGGCGTCACCCGTCCGAGTGACCGGCTTGCAGGTGCGGCTAACGGGCCGTTACGTTCGCCGCGACAACCGCAAACAGATACGGCCCCCGGCCGGGACGGCAATCCCGAACGAGGGCCTGACCGATCAGGAAGTAGAGCCCTTCCCGATGGCTGACCCGCAGTCTAACGCGCGCCTGCGCGCCGACGCCGGAGCTCCGACTACCGGCGTGATCCACGTACGCACCCGCCTCACCGCCGACTTCACGGTGATCTCCAACGCCCTCGCCCAGCGACGCGGCAGCGCGGTCACGATCGGCGTCGCGGCGTACATCGCCTCCCTGCCCGACGGCTCCCCCGTCACCATCACCGCCCTGTGCGAGCACTTCAGCGAGGGCGAGATCCTCATCTCGCGAGCGCTCAGGGAACTCGAATCGGCCGGATACCTGGAGCGCCGCCGCGAACGGACACCCATCGGGCAGGTGCGTACCCGGACGTACTTCTACGACGTACCGCGCGGCGAAGGCCCTGACGACCCGCCCGAGCCGCCGAAGCCCCGGCCACGGAAGCGGCCCACCGTCCCGGAAACCCGACGGGAAGCGGCGTCCGCTCCCGCTCCTGAGGAGCTCGGCAGCCCGGCACCCGCACTCGCCGACGCCGACCCCGAGGCGGTCGCCGTACTGACCGCCCTGCGCCGGGTCGACCCCCGCCTCGTCCTCTCCGCCCACGAGGCCGCCCGACTGGCACCGGCCGTCGCCGAGTGGCTCGGGGCCGGTGTCGGGCCGCGGGAGATCACGGAGCTGCTGACCGTACGGCTCCCCGACCGCTTCCGGGCTCGCCCGGCAAGCGTCCTTGCCTTCCGCCTCCGGGAGACCCCGCTGCCGTTGCCATCCCCTGCACCGCTCCCGCCGAGCGTCGAGCGCCCGGCTGTCCTGCCCTTCCAGACCTGCGACGGCTGCGAGCGTGCCTTCCGCGCCCCGGGGCCCGGACACTGCCGGAGCTGCCGGGACCGTCTCGCCGGGGAATGTCTGCGTGCGGCGGGCTGAGCGGGTGGGCTGGTGTGCCGTCCGCCCCTGGGTGGCAGGCTTGATGTGCGACGATGCGAAACGCGGTACCGGGCATCACGGTGGGAGGAGGTGGGGCATGGTCGACAGGTTCAGAGACGGACTTCTGACTCCCACCGAAACGGCCTCCTACCTGGAGATTCCGCAGTCGACGCTCCATTCGTGGCTGAGGGGCAGGGCTGCAGGGGCCCCCCTGGTTCATCAGGTCGAGCCGCTGCGCAAGGGCCAGCCCTCGGTGCCGTTCATCGCGGTCGCCGAGGCTCACGTCCTCCGTTCGCTGCGCTCCCTCGGGCTCCGGATGAGTGAGATCAGGGAAGCCGCCGCCGCCGTACGGGACGCCTTCGCCACGCCGTACGGCCTCGTGTCGAAGCGGATCGCGACGGACGGCGTGGACATCTTCGTCGAGCATGGCCTCGGCGATCTCCGCAGGGCCCGAGACGGTCAGGCGCCCATCCACGAGGTGGTCTCCGACTATCTCCGCTACCTGAACTGGGAACCCGACGACGACTTCCCCTCCAGCCTGCGGCTGAGGCAGTACCCGGACTCCGTACCCGTCGTGATCGACCCGAGGTTCGGACACGGGACGCCCGTCGTGGCCGCGAACCGTGTCGCGGTCAAGGCCATCATCGACCTTTGGGAGGCCGGGGAGAGCGTCGAGGACATCGCGTACGACTTCGACATGACGCCCGAGCAGGTTCACGAGCTGTGCCGGGCAGTGGTGCGCCTTGCCGCCTGAGTTCTTCCTCGACCGCAATCTCGGACGTCGTGTCGCGGAGGGGTTGCGGGCGTGCGGCTGGATCGTTCACCGCATCGGTGACGTCTTCCCCCGAGGACGGACAGGACGTCGCCGATGAGGAGTGGATCGCGCACGGTCTCGACCAGTCGTGGGTGCCGCTTTCGAAAGACGGCCGGATCAAGAGCCGGTCGAACGGCTTGACGCCCACCGTGAGGCGATCCACCGGGCAGTGAGCAGGGGCGGTCCTGCTGCCTACGCGGTACGACGCGACCGCATCGAGCGCACCTGGCCGCTCTGATCGATTCGGCTCCATCTGCCGTGGCTTCCGCCCGCCCGGCTGTCCGGGAACAGCCTCCCGGGGACCCGGGGAGCTACTCCCGGCCGCCGGTGATCAAGTGATCACCACAACGGATGCCGCCCACGCCGAAGGATGGTCCGCTCGCGGTACTGTGCAGCGAGTGCGGTCGGCCTGGGATTTCCCGGAGGTGGGAATTCCGGCGGCGCGTTGATATCAACGGTGCTGGAATCGTGCAGGGCCTCACTGAGGAGAATCGTTGAGCGCGCGCATCCTGATCGCCGAAGACGACGAAAAACAATCTCGTCTCATCCGGATTTATCTGGAACGGGAAGGCAACGCGGTGCAGGTCGTGGCCGACGGCAGGGCAGCGCTGGAACGGGCGCGTTCGACGGGGCTGGATCTCATCGTTCTCGATGTGATGCTGCCGCTCGTCGACGGCCTCGACGTATGCCGCATTCTGCGGGCGGAAGCCTCCGAGGTACCGATTCTGCTGCTGACTGCCCGCAGCACCGAGGAGGACATGCTTCTCGGCCTCGATCTGGGGGCCGACGACTACCTCACCAAGCCCTACAGTCCCCGCGAACTCACCGCCCGGGTACGGGCGCTGCTGCGGCGCTCCAGGAAAGGCGGCGCGGCCGGGAGCGAGGTGCTGCGGGTCGGCACGGTCGAACTGGACACCGCCCGCTTCGAGGTCCGGGTGGCGGGCCGTCCGGTGGCGCTGACCTCCAAGGAGTTCTCGATCCTGGAGACTCTGGCCCGCAAGCCGGGGCGGGTGTTCACCCGGGCCCAGATCATCGAGTACGCCTTCGGCTTCGACAGCGATGTACTCGAGCGCACGGTGGACGCCCATGTGCGCAACCTGCGCCGGAAACTGGGGGACGACCCGGCCCGGCCACGCCATCTGGAGACCGTGTACGGCCGGGGGTACCGCCTGCTGGACAGCTCAGCCCCCACCCAAGCGCTCCCGGGATCCTGACCGGGGGCGATCAGTCAGCGGCGGCCGGCGGCCGGCGGCCGGCCCGTGGAGAGCGCGACAGTGAAGGTCGTGCCCACGCCGACGGCGCTCTCCACGTCGATCGTCCCCTGGTGATCGGTCACGATCTGGCGGGCGATGGACAGCCCCAGGCCACTCCCTCCGGTGGCGCGGCCCCGTGCCGCGTCCGCCCGCCAGAAGCGGTTGAAGAGATGTGGCAGGTCCTCGGCGGGTATGCCCTTGCCGGTGTCCCGCACCTGAATGAGCGCAAGATCGCCGCTCCGGACCAGGGCGAGTGTCACCGTGCCGCCCGGTGCCGTGGCCCTCAGGGCGTTGCCGACCAGATTGCCGACGACCTGGCGCAGTCGGTCGGCGTCGGCGATGACGTACACAGGTTGTGGCGCCTCCAGCCTCAGCGTGACACCCGCCGCGTCGGCCTGGGCGCGATGGGCCGTGCCGGCGGCTTCGAGGAGCTCGCGCAGGTCGACGCGCGCGCGGTGGTAGGTGAGTGCACCGGCCTCGGCCAGCGCGAGATCCTGTAGGTCGTCCACGATCCGCTGCTGCAGCAGTGCCTCCTCGTGGAGGGAATCGAGCAGCTCGGGGGTCGGTTCGACGATCCCGTCCCGCAGGGCCTCCAGATAGCCGCGCAGATTGGCCAGCGGGGTGCGCAGCTCGTGGGCGATGTCACCGGTGAGGCGGCGCTGGCGTTCCTCGCCGGCCTGTATGGAGTCCGCCATCCGGTTGAAGGCACGGCCGAGTTGGGCGATCTCGTCCCGGCCGGAGACGGGGACCCGCCGCCCCAGGTCTCCCTCGCCCAGCCCCCCGGCGGCCAGGGTCATGGCACGGACGGGGCGCAGCACGGCCCGGCTCAGGAGCAGGGCGCCGACCACGGCGGCGAGGGCGACGCCCCCGGCGACGGCCACGGTGGGTGTTGCGGCCAGGGTGGGCGGGGACTCGTCCCGGACGCCGAGACGGATCTCCAGGCGTGGCGGGGCGGCGGAGCCCACGCGCTCGTTGAACACCCGCTGCAGGCAGGTGAGGAACCGCTGCTCGGGCTCGCAGGTCCTGATCGCCACGAGGTCCTGCGAAGTCCGCGGGTCCGGTTCGCCTGTCGGCTCCTTGCACTGTTTCGGCGGGCGCTCTGCGCGGATCCGCGGCACGCCGGTGTCGTCCGGCCGGGCCGTCACCTCGGCCCCCGCCCGGGTCAGACAGGCCGCGTACGCCGTTTCGGCGCGGTACTGGGCGATCGCGGTCGCCGTCAGCTTCATCGAGGTCCGCGGTATCTGTCCCGCAGGGATCCGCAGGAGGGGACGCGGGTCGACCAGCACCGGCGGCTGGCTGCTCACCGGGCGGGGGGCACGGCCCTGGAGCACGTCGGAATCGGCGAGCAGGACGTCGTTCTCGGTGGCGACCCGGATGCGCTGGCCGGTGTCCTTGGCCAGGCGGCTCACCGTCGGTGAGAGGCCCTCCCAGGTGCCGTGCGCGACCCCGTACGCGCGGAGCTCGCCGGTGATCCGGGAGACCTCCTGCCGTCCCGCGGTGACACTCTCCTGGACCTGGCGGTTCGCCTGACGCAGGGTCAGCCAGGCGGTGGCGGCGGTGGCGGTCATCGCGACCAGCATCAGCAGGCCGAGTACCCGGAGCCTGAAGCTCATCGCGTGCCACCACCGGGAGGTGTGAGGCGCGGGCGTCGGATGCTCGTCAAGAGGGCGCCTTGGGCCAAAAAGACGTGAGAGCGGCGCATTTTCGCTCGTGACATTTTCGGTCCCCCGTCGACAGGATCTGGACAGATGTGGGCGGAATTATTTCTTCAGGATTTTTGTGACTGCGATTGTACTGACGCCACTTGCTCACCGTTTGATGCAGTGGTGGCTGTTTTGCTCAGGTGCCAAGCGGTGCCCGGGGAAGCAGTGCCAGCAGAAAAAGGATTCATGGGGGTACAGAAATGAAGCGTCGACTCGCGGCTGTCGTACCTGCCCTTGCGGCGGTGGCCATGGCCGTCCCGCTCGCCCTCTCCACCCCGGCCTCCGCGGCCGCGTCCTGCGGCAGGACCGCCTCCGACATGGACAGCAGCGCCTGGAACAGGACGGCCAACGGCGCCAACCAGAGAAGCGGATCGAGCACCAGCTGCGCCAGCAACGGCATCGCCTACAACACCCACCGCCTCGACTACCACTGCTACACGCGCATCGGCAGCACCGATGAGACCTGGACGTACCTCCGGAACGACACGACCGGTAGGTCCGGCTGGGTCCGCGACGACCTGCTGAGCGACGGCGGCAGCCTCGTCTACTGCGGCTTCTAGAACCCCGCCGGCACTCCCGCGGGAGTGCTGAGCAGGCCGGGTGATAGTGCGTCAGGGGCGGTCTCGTCGAGGCCGCCCCTGACCCGTACGACGGGCGGGCCGCTCAGGATCCGGACAGGGCCTCCGTCGGTGACAGCCGGCTCGCCCGTACCGCCGGATACAGTCCGGCGATCATGCCGATGACGAGGGTGCAGCCGATCCCCGCCGCACTCGCCCACACCGGGACGACCGTCGGCCAGTCGCGGCTGAGGGCGTAGGCCGCCGTGATCACGGTCCCCAGCACCGTCCCTCCGAGCCCGCCGATGAGCGACAGCAGCAGCGACTCCGTCACGAACTGGGTCCTGATCTGGCCGCGGGTCGCCCCCAGCGCCCGGCGCAGGCCGATCTCCGGGCGCCGCTCCAGGACCGAGATGACCATCGTGTTGCCGACCCCCACGCCCCCGACGAGCAGGGCCACGCCACCGAGGCCGAGCAGCAGCCCGGTCAGCGCCGACTCGGTGGCCTCGCGGGCGGCGAGCGCGTCGGAGGGCCGGGAGATGCGGACCTGGCCCGGTTTCTCCGGGTACGCCGTGGCCGGCAGCACGGCCCGTACCTCCGCGACCTGGCTGTCCTCGGCGCGGACATAGACCGTCGACGGATGGCCGTCGAAGCGCAGGTACGTCCGCGCCGCCGGCCAGCCGACCAGCGCCGCGCTGTCGAGTTCCGGCGCGAGCGGTACCGGATCGAGGACGCCGACGAGGGAGAACCAGCGGCCGCCGAGCCAGACACGGGTCCCCGGCGTGTACACGTCGAGCCGCCCCGCTGCCGTGGAGCCGAGCACGACCGCCGGGTACTCCTCGGTCGCGGAGTCCAGCCAGCGGCCCCGGCGGACGTGGCCGCCGACTGCCGGCAGCAGGTCCCTGTCGGCCGCGAGGACCTCGAGGGAGCCGGTGCGGCCGATGGCGATGTGCTCATTGCGGTAGATGTGTGCGGCGGTTGCGCCCGTGGCGGCGACCTGCTGCACGGGCGGGATGCGGCCGATCATCGCGACGGCCTCGTGGGGCAGCTTGGCCTCGGTGCCGTCGAGCGTGTCGCCGGGGGCGACCCGCAGCAGGTTGGTGCCGAGCGCGTCGAGTCGGCGGTCCACCTCCGACCGGCCGGAGCCGGAGATTCCGACCACCGCGATCATGGCGGCGACGCCGATCGCGATCCCGAGCGCGGAGAGGAAGACCCGCAGGGGACGAGTCCGCAGCCCGGTCCCGCCGAGTCGCACGATGTCCTGGGGACCGAGGCGGGCGGCCCGCAGCCCGCCGCCCGTGCCACCGACGGCACCGCTCGCGCGCCCGCGGCGACGTCCGGCGTTCCTGCGGGGGCCGGACGGCAGGGTGGGTGGGGCGTCGTCCATGGGGAGGCCGTTCGTCGTACCGTCGGTCATCGGACCGCCTCGCTCGGCGCGTCCGTGGTCGTGGTGTCCGCCACCACGCGGCCGTCGCGCATCTCGATACGGCGGGGCAGCCCGGCCGCGATCTCCCGGTCGTGGGTGATGATCACGACCGTGGTCCCGGCGGCGTGCAGCTCGCGCAGCAGACCGAGTACGGCCTCCCCGGAAGCGGAGTCCAGGTTGCCGGTCGGCTCGTCCGCCAGCAGGACCGCCGGTTCGCCGATCACCGCCCGGGCCACCGCCACCCGCTGGCGCTCGCCGCCGGACAGCTGGTGCGGGAGGTGGTGGACGCGGTGGCTGAGGCCGACCCGTTCCAGCGCCACCGCCGCCCTGGCCCGGCGGCGGCGTGGCGGTACCCCGGCGTACAGCAGCCCGTCGGCCACGGAGTCCAGGACCGGAACCCCTACCGCCAGATGGAACTGCTGGAAGACGAAGCCGATCCGGGTGGCCCGCAGAGCCGACACCTCACGGTCGGTCAGCTCCGCCACGTCGTGGCCGTCGACCAGCACCCGCCCGGCGGAGGGCCGGTCGAGGCTGCCCATGAGATTCAGCATGCTGGACTTGCCCGAGCCCGACGGGCCGACGACCGCGACGAGTTCGCCACGCCCGACGCTCAGGCTCACGTCCCGTACCGCCGCCACACCACCGGGGTACGTCTTGGAGACCCCGTCGAACTCCACGACCGCCGACGCTCCGCTCACTCGGGGATCCTCACCTTCATGCCCTCGCGAACCGCGCTCCCGCTCACTTCCACCCGGCCGTCCGCGAAGAGCCCGGTCTTCACCGCGACGAACCGGCCGTCCGCGGTCTCCAGGCCGTGGCCGCCCTCGGCAAGGGCGACCAGCGCGGCGACCGGGACGGTGAGGACGTCCGCCCGTTCCCGCCCCACGTACTCGACGGTGACCGGCGCGCTCTCCAGCCTTCCCACGGATTTCTGGTCGTCGATGGTGATGGTCACCGGAACCGTCGGTGCCCCGGCGCCGCCCTCCCCGCCTCCCTCCTCGGGGTCGGTCGCCCTCTTCCCCACCGAGGCCACCTCGCCCTTCACCGATTTCCCGTCGGGCAGGTCGATCGCGACGGCGGCGCCGCGCACGGCCCAGGAGTCCTCCGCCGCCGAGGCGTTGACGACGACCTTCCGAGACGTACCGGTGTACGTGAGGACGTCCTCGGTGACCGCCGAGCCGAGCCGGACACCCGCGTGGCCGATCCGCACCTTGCCGACGGAGTAGACGACGTCCCCGACGCCGACCGTGCCGGTCTGGGGAAGCCCGAGGGATCTCTGCCAGCGCTTGACCGCGCGGGCGGTGAGGTCGGTGAACTCCTCGTCGACGGTGAAACCGGTGTAGCCGAGAGCGGCGAGATTGCTCTCGAACTGCAGGACGTCCATCCCGCGCAGCGTGCCCCCTGTCCTTCCGGCCCCGGCGCCCCCCGGCGTCGGCGATCCGGAGGGAGCCGGGGCCTGGGAGGCGTCGCCCGTGGGGCCCTGGTCATCCGTGCCCTGGGCGTCCCCTTTGGTCCCGGCGTCCTGCCGGGTGCCCTGCCGGGTGCCCGTGGTCAGGCCCAGGTCCCGGTACATCGGCAGCGTCCCGTACAGCAGCACCACCGGCCGGTCGTCGACGCGCAGCAGAGTGCCGCCGCGCTCCACCGTGCTGCCCTCCGTGGGCAGCCAGGTCACGGTGCCCGTCGACTTGACCGGCAGCGGTATCTCGGTGCCGTAGCCCAACTGGCCGTCCACCGTGGTGCGTTCGGTCAGTGTTGCCCGGGTGACCGGGACGGTGGAGCCGGAGCGGGGCGGGGCGGAGGAGCCGTTCTCCGCGCCGCCTCCGCCGAGGCCCAGCGCACCGACCACGGCGACCGCCGCCACGACGACAAGAGCCGAGGCCACCAGGACCGTACGCCGGCCGCGCCGTCCGCGCGGCGGCGGCGCGGGAGCCGCCCCGTGCTCGTGATCGGTCTGCATGACCGTCTCCGTCATCGTCAGCCCTTGCCCGCGGGCTGGTCCACCGGGTCGCCGATGATCGGAGCGCAGACCCGGGTGGCCCGCTTGGCTCCCGCCGACGTCTGGTCCCACTCGGAGCCCTGCGCGGTCCCGTCGGGGCCGGGATCGGGGAAGTCGGGGGCGCCGTTCTTCTGCATGCAGTCGGCGTAGTCACGCTTGATCTTGATCTGCTCGGGGGTGAGCTCGGGCTGGTTGGCGTTCTCGAGGCTCTCGGGGACGGCCGCCTTGAGCGAGGCGCACTTCTCGGAGGCGTTCAGGAACTTCGTGTCCTTCTTCAGCGCCGCGTTGTCGCCGAAGTCGACCTGCCCCTTGGCGTCCGGGTCGGGGGCGTCGACCCCGTTCTCCCGCAGGCACTTCACCCACTCGCGCTGGGCGTTCACATACGCGGACACGTCGTCGCCACCGCCCGGGGCTGCCGTCTTGCCGGACGCCGCGGACGCGTTGTCGCCGTCGGCCGTCGGGACCTTCGGAGCGTCGCCCTCGCCGCCGCAGCCGGCCAGGGTGATCACCATGACCGACGCCGTCACCACGGCCATCAGCACCCGGTTCGTCCTCATCGGTTCTCCCGCCTCCTGTCGGCCCGACCGCGGGCGCGGCGGGCAGCCCGACCGTAGGCCGGAGGTGATGAAGAACCTTTGAAGAACCTGTTACCCGATCATGCGGGCGCGCTTCGGGCGGGGCGCCACGTCACGGCAGCCGGCGACTCCCGCTCGACGGCGGCGCAGAACCGACCACTCTGCTTCCGTGGCCATGAAGTACGTCCCCTGGGGGCGGTGGACCTCGAAGGCCGCGTCAGCCAGGCGCACGGCGAGCGGGTCGTGCCGGCAGGGGAAAATGAGGTCACGAAGCCAGGCGCCGCAGCCGAACGGCGGCCTCGTGGAGAACGTCGTCCCTCTTGCAGAAGGCGAAGCGGACCTTGCTGGGCCGACCGGAGCCGAAAAGAAGGCCAGGGACGACCGGCCTCCTCTGACGGTGGTCAGCGCTCGACTGCCTTGCGGAGCCGTTCCGTCGCGTCCGCCAGCACCTCGATGCGCTTACAGAATGCGAACCGGACGTAGGGTGCCCCCGTCTCTTTGTGGTCGTAGAAGACCGCGTTCGGGATGGCGACGACCCCGGCGCGCTCCGGCAGGCCGCGGCAGAAGGCGAAGCCGTCACTCTCGCCGAGGGGGCGGATGTCGGTCGTGATGAAGTAGGTGCCCGAGGGGCGGAAGACGCGGAATCCAGCCTTCTCCAGGCCCGCCGCCAGCAGGTCCCGCTTGGCCAGCATGTCGGCCCGGAAGTCCGCGAAGTACGACTCGGGCAGCGACAGCGCCTCGGCGATCGCGTACTGGAACGGGCCCGCCGAGACGTACGTCAGGTACTGCTTCGCCGAGCGCACGGCCGTGACCAGCTCCGGGGCCGCCGTGATCCAGCCGACCTTCCAGCCGGTGAACGAGAACGTCTTGCCGCTGCTGGAGATGGTGACCGTCCGCTCGCGCATCCCCGGGAACGTCGCCAGCGGCACGTGCTCGGCGTCGTCGAAGACCAGGTGCTCGTACACCTCGTCCGTCACCACCAGCAGGTCGCGCTCCACCGCCAGCTCGGCGATCGCGGCCAGCTCCTCGCGCGTGAGGACCGTGCCGGTCGGGTTGTGCGGGGTGTTGATCAGCAGCAGCCGGGTGCGGTCGGTGACGGCGCCGCGCAGCTCGTCGAGGTCGAGACGGAAGCGGCCCTCGTCCTCGTGCGCGCGCAGGGTGACCGGCACCCGGCGCCCGCCCGCCATGGCGATGCACGCCGCGTACGAGTCGTAGTACGGCTCGAAGGCGATCACCTCGTCACCGGGCTCCAGCAGGGCCAGCAGGGCGGCGGCGATGGCCTCCGTGGCGCCGGCGGTGACCAGGACCTCGGTGTCGGGGTCGTAGGACAGGCCGTAGCGGCGCTGCTGGTGGGCGGTGACCGCGGTACGCAGCTCCGGGACGCCGGGGCCCGGCGGGTACTGGTTGCCGCGGCCGTCCCGCAGGGCCCGTACGGCGGCCTCCCGGATCTCCTCGGGGCCGTCGGTGTCGGGGAAGCCCTGCCCGAGGTTGACGGCGCCGGTGCTCAGGGCCAGGGCGGACATCTCGGCGAAGATCGTCGTCCCGAACTCGGCGAGCCGGCGGTTCAGGAAGGGGCGCGCGCTGGAGGTCATGCCGGTCATCCTGCGCCGAAGCTCTGGAGTTCCTCAACTCTGCTTTGGGCCGTGCGCGGGGAGGGCATCACCGCCTCACGCAAGAGCGAGGCGCCCACGGGGGGCCGCTTCGGGGGAAACGGAAGGAGGGTGACGCCATGATCGTAGGCATCATCCTGGCGGTGATCGGAGTCCTCTTCGTCGGGGCGCTGGTGTCCCTCGCACGTAGGGGCGGTTCGCGCGGAGGCGCCGGTCGGACGACGCGTCGCGGGGCGTGGGCGTCCACCGGTTCGAGCAGCAGCAGCAGCGGCAGCTGGTGGGCCGGCGGGGGAGACTCCGGCTCCTCCGGCGGCGACGGACACCACGGGGGACACTCCTGCGGCGGCGGCTCGTCCTGCGGGGGTGGTGGCGGTGGCTGCGGCGGCGGAGGCAGCTGACTGACGTCGGCCGTCCTCACGACGGGGGAAGCCGCAGCCACCGAACGCGGGGTCCGCACCTGGGCGGGCCCCGCGTCGTCATGTCCGGAGTCCCGGACGGATGGTCGCTCGAACTCCTGTCGGGCGCCTTCGGGTGGATCCTGGCAACGTCTCATGCCTGTAGGACAACTCGCGCCGAGCGCCCCGGGTACGGGTGTGACTCCGGCAACTGCGCGCGTCAAACGGTTCTTTCGGGAGCAGTCCCGAACCCCGGGCTCCCGTCCGTCGCGGTTCCGGGCGCGGATCACAGTGCACCGGCGCACGCCTCCCCGGCACCGGCGCACGCCGTGGTTGAACAGTTGAGCTGTGGAGCCCTCTGAGGGATGGAAACCCTACGAACTTGGGTAAAAACGCTGTGGCGGGGCCACCGTTCATGATTCCCTTTAAGCCACCGACGCAGCCCCTCGGACGTCCTGCGGACACCTTCCTGTAACCGGCCGACTGGGCTGACCCGGGCCGACATCCCCCGGTGCGACCGGGGCGCAGCGGACCCATCTCCCTCTCCTTGCGTGCTTGCGGAGCCGATCCATGCTCACGACCCTGAACACCTCCTACACCGACACGCGCGCGGCCGATCTCGCCTGGGCCCTGGGGCGCGAGCCGCTTCCCGCACTGGCCACGCTCGACCTCGAACTGATGGGCAGCAAACTGCAGTTGCGACTCCTCGGCGCGTCCCACCAGGTCCTGCTGGAGGAGAAGCGGGGCATCTGCTCGGAGACGGTGGCGTGCATCGCGGGCAGCAGCACTCCGCTGCCGCTCGGCGTCGCCAAGCGGGTGGGCGACTGGGAGTACGAGTTCGCGGCCCGGGTCGAGGTCCTCTCGCCCGGCTCCTTCGCGGGGCGCGCACAGGAGTTGCTGGCCCTCGTCTCCGACCATCCGCACGGCCTCGCCGGTGTCTTCCCCGGCAGCCCGCACGCCTTCACGGCCCTGCTCGCCCAGCACCACGAGGGGCAGGTGCACTGGCGGACCTGGCACGCCTACCCGCAGGACGGGCAGTTGGTGGCGACCCGTACAAGGGTGGGCGTGCGGGTACCGGCGGCGGTCCTCGCCGACTGACCCCGGGCGACTGCTGCCCGGCCGGCCGAACCGCATGCGGCCAACCGCATGCGGCCGATCGCATGCGGCCGATCGAGTCGCGTATCGAGATGCGGCCTCTGTAAACCAGCACCACACGTGTGGGTGACGAACCGCGGTCGAGGCGTGACGTAACGTCGCAGCGTGATCGAGCCGCACGCGCCCGCCCCACCCGGTTGCCCGCCGCCCCGGAGCGCCCCGGGCGGCCCCGGCGGCCCGGCGCGACTGCCCGTCCGGCCCGGCACCGGACGGTTCCTGGTGCTCGCGGGGGTGTTCGTCTGCGCCGCCTGCGGACTCGTGTACGAGCTGCAACTCGTCGCGATCGCCTCGTACTTGATGGGCGACTCCGTCACTCAGGCGTCCGTCGTGCTGTCCGTCATGGTCTTCGCGATGGGCATCGGCTCCCTCGCCGCGAAGCGGCTGTGCCGGCTCGCCGCGGCCGGATTCGGCGCTGTCGAGGCCACCCTCGCGCTCGTCGGCGGGTGCAGCGCGATGGCCCTGTACGCCGTGTTCGCGTGGACCGGCGACTGGGGCGGGGTGTGGGCCAGTGGGCCGCGCTGTCTGCTGGTCGCCTTCTCCCTGGCCACCGGACTGCTCATCGGCGCCGAGGTTCCGCTGCTGATGGAGCTGATCCAGCGCATCCGACGCCAGGACGCGGGCGGCGCGGTCGCCGATCTGTTCGCCGCCGACTACGTCGGTGCCCTCGTCGGCGGCCTCGCCTTCCCCTTCCTTCTTCTGCCGTTCCTCGGGCAGTTGACCGGCGCGCTGCTCACCGGCGCGGTCAACGCGGTCGTCGGCGGTGCGCTGGTGCTCGGCCTGTTCCGCCGGGACCTGACCCGGCGCGCCCGGTGGCTGCTGCTGCTCGGCAACGCCCTCGTCCTCGCGATCCTCGCCTCGGCCGCCGTCCTCGTCGACGATTTCGAACGGGCCGCGCGGCAGGCGGTGTACGGCGGGGACGTGCGCGTGGCACTCCAGACCGGAGTGCAGGAGGTCGTCCTCACCGGCGGTACGCACGGCAGGCCCCTCGACCTCTTCCTCGACGGCCGGCTGCGGGTCAGCGGACGCGACGAACTGCGCTACCACGAATCCCTCGTCCACCCCGCGATGAGCGGGCCGCACGCGCGCGTGCTGATCCTCGGCGGCGGCGACGGCCTGGCCACCCGCGAGGTGCTGCGCCACCCCGGAGTGGACCGGGTCGACGTCGTCGAACTGGACGCGGAGGTGGTCCGGCTGGCCCGCACCGACCCCGCCCTGTCCGCGCTCAACCAGCACGCTTTCGGCGACCCCCGCGTGCGGGTGACGACCGAGGACGCCTTCGGCCGGCTGCGCGGGGCGACCCCGGCGACGTACGACGTGGTCGTCTCGGATCTGCCGGACCCGGGCATCACGGCGAGCACGAAGCTGTACTCGCAGGAGTTCTACGGCCTGGCGCGGCGCGTGCTGGCCCCCGGCGGGCGGCTCGTGGTGCACGCCGGGCCGGTCGCTGCCCGCCCCCGGGTGTACTGGACGATCGAGGCGACGCTGCGCGCGGCCGGTTTCGACACCGCCCCGTACGGCACGGGCGGCCGTCGCGCCGGTGTCGCCGCCGGGCCCGGCCGTGCTCCCGCCGGCCGTTCCCCGGCGCCCCGGGACTGGGGTTTCGTCCTGGCCGCCCGCACGGACCCGCGGCCGCGGCTCGACCCGGACGGTCCGCGGCCGAGTGTCCTCACGGAGGCGTCCCTGGCGGCGGGGGAGCGGGCGGCGCGGGCGGAGCGGATCGCGGGGTTGCCGGCGTCGACACTGGTGCACCCGCGGTACTGAGCGGCCGGGAGTTGCTGTCGGCGGCCGGCGAGCGGGCCGGGAGGATACGCCTGGCGGGGGTGGTTGGGGGGTGAATCCCTCAGGCGGGGGTGCGTTTCGGGCTGTGCTGGGTAGAGTCCGTCGACATGGAGCACGAGGTGTTCGTTCCGGTTCCGGCGGAGCGGCTCAGGGAGGTGCTGGACGATCCCGCGCGGGTCGCCCGGGCTGTTCCCGGGCTCCAACAGGACGCCGGCGCCGAGCCGGTCGCCGGGCGGCTGAAGATCCGCGTCGGCAGCCACTCCGTCACGTACCGGGGTGCCGTACGGGTGTCCCGGCGGGGTGACGACGCGTAC
This sequence comes from Streptomyces sp. NPDC093598, assembly GCF_044764825.1. Taxonomy (NCBI): domain Bacteria; kingdom Bacillati; phylum Actinomycetota; class Actinomycetes; order Kitasatosporales; family Streptomycetaceae; genus Streptomyces; species Streptomyces sp. NPDC093598. The sequence continues at coordinate 510,811 of NZ_JBIWIV010000003.1, forward strand.
GCCGTCGAGGGCGAGGCGGAGGAGTCGCGCGGCAGCGGCTCGGTCAAGATCGCCCTGCGGATCGCGCTGCGCGAGGCGGAGGACGGCTGCACCGTCGTGTACGACGGCACGGCGTCCGCGGACGGCCGGATCAAGGACTTCCCGGCGGACGCGGTGGAGGGGGCGGTCGCCCGGTTGCTGAACCGTTTCGCGGAGCACCTGGCCGCGTCGTCCCCGGCCGGGGGCGACGAGGGGACGGGGGCGCAGGCCGGTGAGGAAACCGCTGCCGATTCCGGTCCCGCCGAGGAACCCCCGGCTCTCACCGAGGAACCCCCGGCCCCCGAGCGCCCCTCCGTCTTCGGCGCGGACGTTCCGCCCTCCTCCCTCGGACCCGCGGACGAGGAGGACGAGGACGACGAGGACGACGAGGAGGACATCGCCGAAGCGGCGCACGCGCGGCGGACCATGATCGGGCGCAGTGCCGAGGAGGTGGACCACGCGCCGCCGCGCGGCCGGTACGCCCCCGTACCCGCGCCGCAGACCGTGACGCCCCCGGCCCCGCTGCGCTGGGCGGCCCCCGCGGCGGCACTGGCGCTGGCATCGGCCATCGTGGCGGTCCGGGCCCTGCGCAGACGCCGCTGAGCGGCTGCCGCGTGCCGGGGGGCCGATGGGGCCAGTGCGTATCCGTGTCGGGCGGTTGGGTGCTGCCGCGTGCCGGCTGGCGGGCGCTGGGCGCTGGGCGCCGGTTCAGCCAGTGCGCCTCTTCGCCGGAGGCCCGAGCGCCGCTGCATGCCGGGGCCGGTTCCGTCAGGGCGCATCCTCGCCGGAGGCCACCGCGTGGGCCGGGTGGACATGGCCGAAGCATCCCGCAACCCGTGAGGCCCACTTGATCACCCCACAGTAGGGTCGTCTCGTGAGTGACGAAGACATCACGCTGACCGCGGGTGACGCGGAGGTGACCGTGCAGCCGGGCAACGGCGGCCGGGTCGGAGGGCTGCGGATCGGCGGCGTCGAACTGCTCCGCCAGGGTGAGCGTTTCGGGTGCTTCCCGATGGTGCCCTGGTGCGGACGGATCCGGAACGGGCGGTTCCTGGACGGCGCCGAGGTGCGGCAGATGCCGCTGAACGCCCCGCCCCACGCCATCCACGGCACCGTCCGCGACAGCGCCTGGCGCACCGCCCGCACGAGCACGGACGAGGCCGTCCTCACCTGCGAGCTCGTCGCTCCCTGGCCCCACCCGGGGCTCGTCACCCAGATCGTCGCCCTCACCGAGGACGCGCTGACGCTGACCATGTCCGTCGAGACGTACGAGTCGTCCTTCCCGGCGCAGATCGGCTGGCACCCCTGGTTCAACCGGAACCTCGGCGGCGAGGACGTGACCCTCGACTTCACCCCCGCCTGGCAGGAGGAGCGCGGCGAGGATCATCTGCCCACCGGCAACCGCCTCGACCCGAAGCCCGGCCCCTGGGACGACTGCTTCGGGATGCCCGGCGGCGTCGAGGCGACCCTGACCTGGCCCGGGCAGCTGGAGCTCAAGGTGGCCAGCCGGGAGGAGTGGGTCGTCGTCTACGACGAGCAGCAGGAGGCCGTGTGCGTGGAGCCGCAGACCGGCCCGCCCAACGGGCTCAACACCATGCCGCGCCTGGTCACGCCCCTGGAGCCGCTGGAGGCCACCACGACCTGGAGCTGGCGCCGCCTCTAAGCTGGGCGCCATGACGGACACACGCGGCGCGCTGCTGCAGCAGATCAAGGACAAGGCCGTGGTGCACGGCAAGGTGACCCTGTCGTCGGGTCTCGAGGCCGACTACTACGTCGACCTGAGGCGCATCACGCTCGACGGCGAGGCCGCCCCGCTGGTCGGCCAGGTGCTGCTTGACCTGACCGCCGAGCTGGACTTCGACGCCGTCGGCGGTCTCACCATGGGCGCCGACCCGGTCGCCGCCGCCATGCTGCACGCTGCCGCCGCCCGCGGGAAGCGCCTGGACGCCTTCGTCGTACGCAAGGCCGCCAAGGCGCACGGGCTGCAGCGGCGCGTCGAGGGCCCGGACATCGCGGGCCGCCGCGTGCTGGTCGTCGAGGACACCTCCACCACCGGCGGCTCCCCGCTCACCGCCGTCGAGGCGGTGCGCGAGGCCGGGGCCGAGGTCGTCGCCGTCGCGACCATCGTCGACCGGGCGACCGGCGCCGCGGAGAAGATCCAGGAGGGCGCCGGGGTGCCGTACCTCTTCGCCTTCTCCAAGGACGAGCTGGGCCTCGACTGACCGGGACCTGACCAGGGCGTGGACGGTGGCCTGGACCTTCCGGCCAAGTCTGGAAAGATGGGGCCGACGATGACGTCGCACCCCAAGGTCTAGGTCAGGGCCGTTAGACACAGCAGTACGTCAACCCGCAGATACAAGGAGCGGACGCATGCCCATCGCAACTCCCGAGGTCTACAACGAGATGCTGGACCGGGCGAAGGCAGGAAAGTTCGCCTACCCGGCCATCAACGTGACCTCCACCCAGACCCTGCACGCGGCCCTGCGCGGTTTCGCTGAGGCGGAGAGCGACGGCATCGTCCAGATCTCCACGGGTGGTGCCGAGTTCCTGGGCGGTCAGTACAGCAAGGACATGGTGACCGGCGCGGTCGCCCTGGCGGAGTTCGCGCACATCGTCGCCGAGAAGTACCCGGTGAACATCGCGCTGCACACCGACCACTGCCCCAAGGACAAGCTCGACGGGTACGTACGCCCGCTGCTGGCGCTGTCCCAGAAGCGCGTCGAGGCCGGTCTGAACCCGCTGTTCCAGTCGCACATGTGGGACGGCTCGGCCGAGACCCTCGCCGACAACCTCTCCATCGCCCAGGAGCTGCTGGAGCAGGCCCGCGCCGCGAAGATCATCCTCGAGGTGGAGATCACCCCCACCGGTGGCGAGGAGGACGGCGTCTCGCACGAGATCAACGACTCCCTCTACACCACGGTCGACGACGCGATCCGCACCGCCGAGGCCCTCGGCCTGGGCGAGAAGGGCCGCTACCTGCTCGCCGCGTCCTTCGGCAACGTGCACGGCGTGTACAAGCCGGGCAACGTCGTCCTGCGTCCCGAGCTGCTGAAGGAGCTGAACGAGGGCGTCGCCGCCAAGTTCGGCAAGGGCTCGCCGTTCGACTTCGTCTTCCACGGCGGCTCCGGCTCCACGGAGGAGGAGATCCGCACCGCGCTGGAGAACGGCGTCGTGAAGATGAACATCGACACGGACACCCAGTACGCGTTCACGCGCCCGGTCGCGGACCACATGTTCCGCAACTACGACGGCGTCCTGAAGGTCGACGGCGAGGTCGGCAACAAGAAGACCTACGACCCGCGCACCTGGGGCAAGCTGGCCGAGGCCTCCATGGCCGCGCGCGTCGTCGAGGCCTGCGGCAACCTGCGCTCGACCGGCACGAAGATCAAGTAAGTCCCGGTTCGCTCGCGTCGAGCCCGGCACCCGATGTGGTGCCGGGCTCTTCCGTATGCTCCGAGCATGCCCGATGTCCGGCTGGCCTCCCCGCAGGGCAAGTGGATCCTGCTCACCACCGTCCTCGGCTCCAGCATGGCGATGCTGGACGCGACCGTCGTCAATGTGGCCCTGCCGCGCATCGGCCGTGACCTCGACGCGAACCTGTCCGCGCTCCAGTGGACGGTCAACGCCTACATGGTCACGCTGGCAGGGCTGATCCTGCTGGGCGGGGCGCTGGGGGACCGGATCGGGCGGCGGAAGGTGTTCGTCGTCGGCGTGGTGTGGTTCGCGGTGGCGTCGCTGCTGTGCGGGATCGCGCCGAACGAGGGCGTGCTGATCGCCGCGCGGGCCCTGCAAGGGGTGGGCGGTGCGCTGCTCACGCCCGGGTCGCTGGCGCTGATCCAGGCGTCCTTCCACCCCGACGACCGGGGGCGGGCGGTGGGCCTGTGGTCCGGCTTCGGCGGGATCGGGGCGGCGGTCGGGCCGTTCGTCGGCGGCTGGCTGGTGGACGGGCCGGGCTGGCGGTGGGTGTTCCTGCTGAACGTGCCGCTGGCGCTGCTGTGTGTGCCGGTCGCCCTGCGGCATGTTCCCGAGTCGGGTGGGGGCACCGCCCGCTCCGGCGAAGCCGAGCGTGGGGGACATCGGGCGCACGGGCGGTTCGACGTGCTCGGGGCCGTGCTGGGGGCGCTGGCGCTCGCGCTGGTGACGTACGCCCTGATCGAGGCCGGCGGGGGCGGTGCGGTGGTGGCCGTCTCGGCGGTGGCCGGGCTGGCCGCGGCCGTCGCGTTCGTGGTCGTCGAACGGCGCCGGCCCGATCCGATGATGCCGCCGGACATCTTCGCGTCCCGGCAGTTCACGGCCGTCAACCTCGTCACGCTGTGCGTGTACGCGGCCCTCGGCGGGTTCTTCTTCCTCGCCGCGCTCCAGCTCCAGGTGGTCGTGGGCTACTCGGCCCTCGCGGCCGGTACGGCGCTGCTGCCGACGACCGTGCTGATGCTGCTGCTGTCCGCGCGGTCCGGGGAGCTGGCCGACCGGATCGGTCCGCGGATCCCGCTGACGGTGGGGCCGCTGCTGTGCGCGGCCGGGATGCTGCTGATGCTGCGGGTCGGGCCGGGGGCGTCGTACGCGGCCGATGTGCTGCCGGCGCTGGTGGTGCTCGGGCTGGGCCTGGTCACGCTGGTGGCGCCGCTGACGGCGACGGTCCTGGGCTCGGTGAGCGTGGTGCGGGCCGGGCTGGCCAGCGGCATCAACAACGCGGCGGCCCGGGCGGCGGGGCTGATGGCGGTGGCGGCGCTGCCGCTGCTGGCGGGGATGGGGGAGGAGGCGTACCGGGAGCCGGCCGCCTTCGACACGGCGTTCGGGAAGGCGATGGGGTGGTGTGCGGGGGCGCTGGTGGTGGGGGCGCTGATCGCGGCCGCGGTGGTACGCAGACCGCCGCCGGACTGCAAGCGGCCGGAGTGCCTGCGGCACGGCGCAGTGACGGCGCCACCGCTGGAGGGTGAGCCGGTGCGGAAGCGGTTGGGGTAGGGCCGGGTTGGTGCTGAGGCTGTTTCCCGGTGCCGGGAGTTGGTGCTGGGGTCGGCTGGGTGCGCAGCCCGCGTGGCGGCGGGGTGCCGCTGTGCCCACCCGTGCCGCCCTGGGAGGCACCTCCCGGGCCGTTGAGGCACTGAGGGGAGGCAGTGGGGGGAGGTACGGCTGCCCGCAGCTGAGCGGGACGGTGCCCGCAGCTCAATGGGACCGGTGCCCGCAGGTGAGCGGGATGGCGCAGACTTGGGGCATGTCCATTCACGAGAACCTTCTCGGGGGTCCGCCCCCGACCCATCTCCCCGACGACCCCGGGCCGCGGGAAATGCTCGCGTCGGGTGCCGCGCCCGCCGAGGTCGCCGGTGCGCACCCCACCTCCTCGCTCGCCTGGGCGCAGCTCGCCGACGAGGCGTTCGAGCGGGGCGCGGCCGTGGAGTCCTACGCGTACGCCCGCACGGGCTACCACCGCGGCCTGGACGCGCTGCGCCGCAACGGCTGGAAGGGCCACGGCCCCGTGCCGTGGGAGCACGAGCCGAACCGCGGCTTCCTGCGTGCCCTGCACGCCCTCGCCCGCGCCGCGCAGGCGATCGGTGAGCAGGAGGAGTACGAGCGCTGCTCCCAGTTCCTGAAGGACTCCTCGCCGACGGCGGCGCAGGTCCTGGGCTGAGACACGGTCCGTGTACGCGAGGCCCGTCCGCGAAAGGCGGGCCTTGCGGTTTCGGGGGACCATTGCGGAAGATGCCCCTGGGGACCGGGGCCCCCGTGTCGGATTCGGCAGGGGCGGACCGCTACCCGGAGTTATACGCAGGAGACAGCGATGTCCCACGAGGCTCACGAGCCCGAGACCCCGCATCTCGACTTCCACGGCACGACGCCGTACGAGGACTACGTCAAGGCGGACGTGCTCACGCACCTCCAGCACACCCTCTCCGACGACCCCGGAGAGATGGTCTTCCTGGTGACGACCCAGGTGATGGAGCTGTGGTTCACCGTCATCGTCCACGAGTGGGAGACGGCGGCCGGCGCGCTCAGGGGGGACGACATCCCCACCGCCACCGCCGCGCTCAAGAGGTCCGTACGCGAGCTGGAGGCGCTCAACCACTCCTGGAAGCCGCTCGCCCAGCTCACCCCGGCCCAGTTCAACTCGTATCGCAGCGCCCTCGGCGAGGGTTCGGGCTTCCAGTCCGCGATGTACCGGCGCATGGAGTTCCTGCTCGGCGACAAGTCCGCGTCGATGCTCGTCCCGCACCGGGGCGCACCGCGCGTGCACGCCGAGCTGGAGAAGGCGCTGCACGAGCCGAGTCTGTACGACGAGGTCGTGCGGCTGCTCGCGCGGCGCGGGTACGACATCCCGGAGGCCGTGCTGGGGCGCGACGTCTCGAAGCGCTACGAGCCGTCGCCGCAGGTGGAGGCGGCCTGGACGGCCGTCTACTCCGGCGACGAGAGCGACGAGGTCGCCCGGCTGGGCGAGGCGCTGAGCGATGTCGCCGAACTGGTGTGGCGCTGGCGCAACGACCACCTGGTCGCCACCCGGCGCGCGATGGGCGCCAAGACCGGCACGGGCGGCTCCGCCGGGGTGGCCTGGCTGGAGAAGCGCGCGCAGAAGAACGTGTTTCCCGAGCTGTGGACGGCGCGGTCCTATGTCTGAGCTGTCTGAGCTGTCTGAGCTGTCTGAGCCGTCCGAGCTGTCCGAGCCGTCCGAGCTGTCCGATCGCGCGCGGAAGCTGGACGCCGGCGACGAACTGGCCGGCAAGCGCGCCGAGTTCGTGCTGGATGAGGTCGTCTACCTCGACGGCAACTCGCTCGGCGCGCTGCCGGCGGTCGTCCCCGGGCGGGTCGAGGACGTCGTACGCCGCCAGTGGGGCGAGCTGCGCATCCGATCGTGGGAGGAGAGCGGCTGGTGGACGGCGCCCGAGCGGATCGGTGACCGGATCGCCCCGCTGGTCGGGGCGGCGCCGGGCCAGGTCGTGGTGGGCGACTCGACAAGCGTCAACGTCTTCAAGGCACTCGTGGGTGCGGTGCGGATGGCCGGGGACGGCCGTGACGAGCTCCTCGTCGACGCGACGACCTTCCCCACCGACGGGTACATCGCCGAGTCCGCCGCCCGCATGACCGGCTGCACCCTGCGGCCCGTGGCACCGGCGGACGTGCCGGACGCGCTGGGCGACCGGACCGCCGCCGTCCTGCTCAACCACGTCGACTACCGCACCGGCCGGCTGCACGACCTGCCGGGACTGACGGCCGCCGTGCACGGGGCCGGGGCGATCGCCGTCTGGGACCTGTGCCACAGCGCGGGCGCGCTGCCGGTCGGGCTGGACGAGCACGGCGTGGATCTCGCGGTCGGCTGCACCTACAAGTACCTGAACGGCGGGCCCGGTTCACCGGCGTACCTGTATGTGCGCCGCGAGGTGCAGGACCGCTTCGAATCGCCGCTGCCCGGCTGGAACTCGCACGCCGAGCCGTTCGGCATGCGCACCGGCTACGAGCCGGCCCCCGGTGCCCTGCGCGGCCGGGTCGGTACCCCCGACATCCTCTCGATGCTCGCCCTGGAGGCGGCCCTGGAGGTCTGGGACGGGGTGTCGGTCGAGGCGGTGCGGGCCAAGTCCCTCGCGCTGACGGACTTCTTCCTGGAGTGCGTGGCGGCGTATGTGCCCGAGGGCAGGGTCGCGTGCGTGACGCCGGTGGCGCACGAGGAACGGGGCAGCCAGATCGCCCTGCGCTGTGACGACGCCGGTGACGTGATGAAACGGCTCATCGAGCGGGGTGTGGTCGGTGACTTCCGGGCGCCGGACGTGCTGCGCTTCGGCTTCACCCCGCTGTACGTCGGGTTCGCCGACGTGGAGCGGGCGGCGCGGGTGCTGGCGGAGACGCTGGCCTGAGCGGCGGCGGTTGCCGGGTCGCCCCTGCGGTGTCCCGGCCCCGCCGTCCCCGGAACGGCAGGCCCGTCCGATCTTCACCGAGCGTGACATCCCCGTGTCCCCGCACGTCACGCGCCTGGTACCGTCCCGGCCAACGGCCGACCCCTCAACTGGTCGGCCCCGTACGGTTCATCGCTGGAAGGTTGGAGCATGACGGACGACGTCGCAGCAGCACGGGCCGCTGCCGAGGAGAAGTCGGCCTTCTCCCACGCGCCCGTCGACCCCGACGCCACCGCGGCCTACGGCGACCACCCGGACCAGGTGATCGACTTCTTCGCACCGCGCCGGGAGGGCGGCCCCGGACCGGCCCCGGTCGTCGTCGTGCTGCACGGCGGTGCCTGGCGGGCGCCGTACGACCGGCGTCACATCAGCCCCTTCGCGGACTTCCTCGCCCGCCGCGGATTCGCCGTGGCCAGCGCCGAGTACCGGCGCGGTGGCGGCGACGACTCCGTCGCGGGGCGCTGGCCCGACACCTTCGACGACGTCGCCGCGGCGCTGGACGCCCTTCCGGCGCTGGTACGGGAGGTGCTGCCGCAGGCCGACCCGCGCCGTACGGTCCTCACCGGCCACTCGGCGGGCGGACATCTCGCGCTGTGGGGTGCCGCCCGGCACGTCCTGCCGTCCGGCTCGCCCTGGCGCAGCGGCGGCCCGGTGACGCTGCGCGGCGTGGTCGCCCTCGCCCCGATCGCGGATCTCGCGATCGCCGACAAGCTGGACGTGTGCGGGGGCGCGGCACGCCAACTCCTGGGCGGGGACGAGCACTTCGCGGAACGCCAGCCGTACGCGGACCCGGCGCTGCTGCTGCCCACCGGCATCGCCACCACCCTCGTCCAGGGCCGCACGGACCTCGACGTGCCGCAGGCGGTCGCCGAGTCGTACGCCGAAGCGGCGGCGAAGGCCGGGGAGATGGTGGGGGTGACGCTGCTGGAGGGCGTCGGGCACTTCCCGCTCATCGACCCGGCGGCGGACGCCTGCGCGGTGGTGGTGGAGGAGATCGCGCAACTGGCCTGGTGAGCGGTGCGCTGCACGGCTTCGTGGCGGCGTCCCCGGCGGGCCCGTAGGAGTGGTCCCCGGTCATACCCGTAGTACCTGAGAGCTACGCCGCAGGTGAGTTCCTCGGTGTGACGCGGACCAGGTGTCCCGCTCCGTAACTTCCCTTCCACGCAGACCCGATGGCCGGGTGCGCTGGAGGGGGACGACCATGGGGTCCGCATCGGAGTACCGCCGTGGCGACGGCGGCACACGCCGCGCCGGCAGATGGGTCCGCGCCACGCTCGCCGCTCTCATCACGGGCGCGGTGGTGCTCCCCCTCTCCGCGGCCGTGCGGCCGGAGATCCCCGCCCCGTCCCCCGCCTCCCTCGCGCCTCTCAGCGCGTCGACGCTCGACGCGGCGTACGCGGCCAACCGGGCCAACGCCGCCGAGGCGGCCCGCATGGCCGCCGCGCACCACGACGGGGACCGCGCCGCGACGGACCGTCGTCTGGCCGCCCCGGCCCGGCACCTCCTGCGGTTCGACGGCCGCGGCTCCGGCCGGGTGACGGAGGTCCTCGGCGACCTCGCCCGGGCCGACCGCGTCGCCGTCCTGGTCCCCGGCTCCGACACGAGCCTCGACACCTACGGCCGGTTCCACGCGGCGGCCGCCGCCCTGCACCGGCAGCTCACCCGGCAGGCCCCGGCGGGCACGCACACCGCGGTCGTGGCCTGGCTGGGCTACGAGACACCGGGCACGGTCAGCACGACGGTCACGACGACCGGCAGGGCGGAGCAGGCGGCCCCGCACCTGCGGGCGCTGGTCGCCGACCTGCGCGCGATCACCGGCGACGGACCGCGCATCTCGCTGCTCTGCCACTCCTACGGCTCGGTCGTCTGCGGCCGCTCCGCCGCCGGACTCGCCGTCGACGACATCGCGCTCGTCGGCAGCCCCGGCACCGGCGCGGACACCACGGCCGCCCTGCGCACCCGCGCCCGCGTCTGGGCGGCCCGGGGCGCCGACGACTGGGTGGAGCACGTACCGCACCTCGGCGTGGACCTGTTCGGCACCACCGTCGGCTTCGGCACCGACCCCGTCTCCCCGTCCTTCGGCGCCCGGGCCTTCGCGGCCGGCGACGTCGGCCACAGCGAGTACTTCAGCCCCGGCTCGACCTCCCTGACCAACCTGGCCCGGATCGTCCTGGGCGAGACCAAGGCGGTGACCCATGACTGACATCGGCGTACGAGGCATCCGGCAGGGAGTGCGCCGCGGCGCCGACCGCATCGCCACGGCCACCGAGCCCGGCCGTGACCGGGCCGTGGACGCCCTGCGCGCCGCCGCCGTCCTCGGTGTGGTCCTCGGGCACTGGCTGGTCACGGCCCTGGTCTCCGACGGCCCCGCCCTGCGCACGGCGAGCCCGTTGCAGCACATGCCCTGGCTGGCGCCCGTCTCCTGGATGTTCCAGACCCTCGCCGTGTTCTTCCTGGTCGGCGGGCATGTCGCCACCCGTGGCCACGCCTCGGCCCGGGCCCGTGGAGTCCCCTACCACCAGTGGCTGACGGCCCGGCTGTCCCGGCTGTTCAGACCGGTCGCCGCCGTCCTCGGCCTGTGGACGGTCGCCGCCCTCGCCCTGCTGCTGTCGGGCGCCGAGTTCGGCACGGTCCGTACGCTGGTGAAGCTGGCCCTGGCGCCGATGTGGTTCCTGGTGGTGTTCGCGGGCCTGACGGCGGCGACCCCGCTGCTCACCCGGCTCAACCCGCTCTGGCCGCTGGCCGTCGTCCTGCACGTGGACCTGCTGCGTTTCGGCCTGGGTGGCCCCGCCTGGCTGGGCTGGGTGAACGTGGCAGCCGCCTGGATGGTGCCCTACACGCTGGGCGCGGCCTGGACCCGCGGCGAGCTGGAGCGCCGCGCGGGATGGGTGCTGCTGGGGGCCGGGGCGGCGGCGACCGCGGCGCTCGTCGCGTGGGCGGGTTATCCGGCGTCGATGGTCGGCGTCCCGGGCGAGGGCATGTCCAACCTGGACCCGCCGACTCTGGCCGTCGTCACCTTCGGCCTGGCCCAGTGCGGCCTCGCCCTGCTGCTGCGCGAGCGGCTGCGGCGGGCGATGCGCAGGCCGGTGGCATGGGCGGTGGTGGCGCTCGTCAACCTCTCCGCGATGACCGTCTTCCTCTGGCACCAGACGGCCCTCATGGCCACGACCGCCACCGGCCTCCTCGCGGGCCGGCTGCCCGGCCTGCACACGGTGCCCGACGGGCTCGGCTGGGTCGGGGTCCGGCTGCTGTGGCTGCCCGTGTTCGCGCTCGCCCTCGCGGTCTGCTGGGCCGCCTTCCGTTCCTTCGAGCGGGGCGGCGGTGGCCGGGGCCGCAGGTCCCGGGTGGTGCGGGCGCACCGTCCGTCCGACCGGGGCGCACCGGCGGGGGCCCGGCATGTCTAGGCTGGGCCGCGTGACGGACACGGGGGTGGGCCGCGCGCTGCGAGCGCGCGTCACGGGCTGGCTGCGGGGCGTCCGCGGGGAGCTGTGGACCGTCCGGGCGGACCCGCTGCCGCCCTCCACCTGGCTGCGCTGGCTGCCGCACGGACTGCTGTGCCTGGCCGCCTTCGGCATCACGGTCGGCGGCGCGGGCGATCTGGCGGACAACGGCCATCTCGGTTCCGGCCTGGCCCTGCTCGTCGCGGGCGGGCAGGGCGGCGCCGTGGTGCTGGGGCTGTGGCGGCCGGTGCCGGCGTGGTGGCTGTCCCTGGGGGCGTTCACCCTGGGCGCCGTCACGGTGCGCACCCGTATGGGCTTCGACCTGGAGACCTACACCTGGCCCTGGACCGCCGCCGGGATCATCGCCGAGATGTTCGTGCTGCTGCTGCTCGCGCTGCGGGTGCCCACCCGCGCGGCGGTGGCAGCCCTGGCGGTGACCGGGTTCATCACCTACGTCTTCGAGAGAACGTGGACCGGGGAGCCCTACGACCCCACCGGCTTGCTCGCGGTCTCCCTGTTCACCGTCGTCGTGATACTCGGCACCGCCCTGCGCGGCCGGCGCGAGGCCCGTGCGGAACTCGTCGAGCAGACCACGCTCACCGCCGAGGAACGCACCCGGCGCACCCTGCTGGAGGAGCGCAGCCGCATCGCGCGGGAGCTGCACGACGTGGTGGCCCACCACATGTCGGTCATCTCCATCCAGGCGCAGGTCGCCCCGCACCTCGTGGAGAACCCGCCCGACGAGCTCCGGGAGAACCTCGCGGGCATCCGGCAGAACGCGCTGGAGGCCCTGATCGAGCTGCGCCGGGTGCTGGGCGTGCTGCGCTCGGAGCACCCCGGGCCGGGGGAGTCGCTCGCCGGCGCGGGTGACGAGACCACACCGCACGCGCCGCAGCCCACGCTCGACCGGCTCGACGCACTGGTGGAGAACACCCGGGCCGCGGGCCGCGAGGTCGTCACCGACATCAACGGCGAGCGGCGTCCGCTGCCGCCCGGCGTGGAGCTGTCGGCGTACCGGATCGTGCAGGAGGCGCTGAGCAACGCCCTGCGGCACGCGCCCGGCGCGCGGATCACGGTCCGTCTCACCTACGAGCCGGACGGCGTGGAGGTGGAGATCGTCAACGGCCGCCCGACCGGGCCGCCTCCGCCGTCGACGGGGGCGGGGCACGGACTGCTCGGCATGCGGGAGCGGGTCGCGATGCTCGGCGGCACCATGACGGCGCACCCGTGGCACTGGGACGGCTTCAAGGTCACCGCCTTCCTCCCGGAGACCCCGACCGCGGGCACGCCGGGCACCGACCACCCCACGGCCCCCCAGGGAGGGACATCATGACGAGCGGCACCGGCGACCCCATCCGGGTTCTCATCGTCGACGACCAGGCGATGGTCCGGCAGGGCTTCACCGTGCTGCTCGGCACCCAGCCCGACATAGAGGTCGTCGGCGACGCGAAGGACGGTGAGGGCGGCATCGCCAAGGCCGCGGAGCTCGCCCCGGACGTCGTCCTGATGGACATCCGCATGCCCGGTGTCGGCGGCATCGAGGCCACCGAGCGCATCACGGCCGCGCACCCGGACGTCAGGGTGCTGGTGCTCACCACCTTCGACCTCGACGAGTACGTGTACGACGCGCTGCGCGCCGGCGCTTCCGGGTTCCTGCTGAAGGACGCGTCGTCGGAGCAGCTCGCCGAGGCGGTCCGGGTGGTCGCAGCCGGGGAAGCGCTGCTCGCCCCGGTCATCACCCGCAAGCTGATCGCCGAGTTCTCCCGGCTCGACGGCAGGCCCCGCGCCCCGCTCAAGGAACGGATCGGCGACCTGACCGAGCGGGAGACGGAGGTGCTCGCCCTGATCGCGCAGGGCCTGTCGAACGCGGAGATCGCCCGGCACCTGTTCGTGGCCGAGCAGACGGTGAAGACCCACGTCGGCCGGATCCTGGTGAAGCTGGGCCTCAGGGACCGGACACAGGCGGCGGTGTTCGCGTACGAGTCGGGGCTGGTGCGGCCGTCGGGGTACTGAGGCCGCCCGGTGGTCCCCGTAGTACCTGAGAGGGACCTCCTATGACCCCTCTCACTGGGGACGACCGCGACCACGGGGTGCGCCTACCGTTCTGTACGTGACCGAGACGACTCACATGCAGACCACGCCGCCGGGGGACCGGGCCAAGCCGCGCAGTCCGGAGTACCGGGTGGCGGTGGATTCCCTGCGCGGCCTGAGGCAGGACCTCTTCCAGGACGCGTTCGCCTACCGGCCGCTGCCGGCCCGGCGCACGGACGGGCGGCTCGTCCGGCGGCTGCCGGGGCGGCTGCGGGAGTACGCGGCGTGGCTCCCGCACGCCGCGATCACCGTCGCGGCCCTGATCACTCTGGCCTCCTCCACGGTCGACACCGGCGGCCAGGCCCTGCTGCTCGGTCTGCTCTGCACGATTCCCGTGCTGCTGACCATGGTGCGGCCGGTCGGCGCCTTCTGGGCGTCCATGATCTCCACCCCGATCGCCTCCGTGCTCGGCAGCAGCTGGGGCGAATGGCCCTGGGCGCCCGGCAGCTTCGTCTGCCACCTGACCGTGCTGACGGTGGTGGCGATCCGAACCCGGCCGCGCACGGCCGCGTGGATGTGGGCGCTGACGGCGCTGTACGCCGTCCTCGCGGACACCGGTATCGGTCCGACCTACTACGAGTACGGCAGCAACTCCGGACCCATGCTGGTCATATCGGCCCTGATCCTGCTCTGTGTCACCGTCTGGCACATCCGCCGTAACGCCGAGCAGGAGGTCACCGCCCAGCAGACGGTCACCGCGCACGAGCGCTCCCGCCGCACCCTGCTGGAGGAGCGCACCACGATCGCCCGTGAGCTGCACGACGTCGTCGCCCACCACATGTCGGTCGTCGCCATTCAGGCTGAGGCCGCGCCGTACCGGGTGGAGAACCCGCCGCCCGAGCTGGAGAAGGCGTTCGCCACGATCCGGGAGAACGCGGTGGCGGCCCTGACCGAACTGCGCCGGGTGCTGGGCGTCGTCCGCGCCGAGGACTACGAGGCCCCGGACGCCCCGCAGCCCACGCTCGCCGACCTGGACGGGCTGCTGGCCAATGTGCGGGAGGCCGGACTGGCGGTGGAGAAGGTGGTGACCGGGGCGGTGCGGGAGCTTCCGCAGGGCGTGGAGCTCTCGGCGTACCGCATCGTGCAGGAGGCGCTGAGCAACTCCCTGCGGCACGCGCCGGGCGCGCCGGCCCGCGTCGAGATCGGGTACGTTCTCGGCGGCCTGGGCCTGCGCATAGTCAACGGCCCGCCGCCGAACCCGAGTCTGATCAAGCCCTCGCCCGGCGCCGGGCACGGCATCACGGGCATGCGGGAGCGGGTGTCGATGCTGACCGGCGAGATGACGGCGGGCGGCACGGACGACGGAGGTTACGAGGTGGCGGTGTTCCTGCCGGTCGCCCTGCCGGACGAGGGTGACGTATGACCATCCGCGTGCTGATCGCGGACGATCAGATGATGGTGCGCGAGGGCTTCTCGGTCCTGCTGAACGCGATGCCGGACATCGAGGTCGTCGGAGAGGCGGTGAACGGCCGGGAGGCGGTCGCCAAGGTCCGCGAGCTCACCCCGGACGTGGTGCTGATGGACATCCGCATGCCCGAGCTGAACGGCATCGAGGCGACCCGCGAGATCGTCGCCGCCGACGGCGCGGCGAAGGTGCTGGTGCTCACCACGTTCGACCTCGACGAGTACGTGTACCAGGCGCTGCGCGCGGGTGCCTCCGGCTTCCTCCTCAAGGACGCCTCGGCCCGCCAGCTCGCCGACGGGGTGCGGGTGGTGGCGTCCGGGGAGGCGCTGCTGGCTCCGTCGGTGACCAGGCGGCTGATCACCGAGTTCTCCAAGCTCTCCGCGACCCCGCGCCTGATGCCCTCCGGGCAGGCGGCCTACGGGGATCTCACCGACCGGGAGACGGAGGTGCTGGTCCTCATCGCGCAGGGCCTGTCGAACTCGGAGATCGCGGAGCAGCTGGTGGTCGCCGAGTCGACGATCAAGACCCATGTCAGCCGGATCCTGGTGAAGCTGGGCCTCAGGGACCGGACGCAGGCGGCGGTGTTCGCGTACGAGGCGCGGCTGGTGACGCCGGGGTGACGGGTGGGCGCCGCCCCTGGTCAGAGTGGGGGCTGTCGGGCTAGCGTCCGTTCATGGCAGCTCTTTCCGACCTCGGGTTCGACCCGTGGGACCCGGCGTTCCTCACCGACCCGTACCCCGCCTACGCCGAGCTGCGTGCCCAGGGCCGCGTGCACTGGTTCGAGCCCACGAATCAGTGGCTCGTCCCGCACCACGCGGACGTCTCGGCACTGCTGCGCGACCGGCGCCTCGGCCGGACGTACCAGCACCGGTTCACGCACGAGGAGTTCGGCCGCACCGCGCCCCCGCCGGAGTACGAGCCGTTCCACACGCTCAACGACCACGGGATGCTCGACCTGGAGCCGCCGGACCACACCCGCATCCGCCGCCTGGTGTCGAAGGCGTTCACGCCGCGCACGGTGGAGCGGCTGAAGCCGTACGTGCGGGGCCTGGCCGACGAACTGGCGTCCGCGCTGGTCGCGGCGGGCGGCGGCGACCTGCTGAAGGACGTGGCCGAGCCGCTCCCGGTCGCGGTGATCGCCGAGATGCTCGGTATCCCGGAGTCCGACCGTGCCCCGCTGCGCCCCTGGTCGGCGGACATCTGCGGGATGTACGAGCTGAACCCGTCGAAGGAGACGGCGGCGAAGGCGGTCCGGGCGTCGGTCGAGTTCTCCGACTACCTGCGCGATCTGATCGCGGCCCGCCGCAAGGAGCCGGGCGAAGACCTCGTCTCGGGTCTCATCGAGGCCCACGACGAGGGCGACCGCCTCACCGAGCAGGAGATGATCTCCACCTGCGTCCTGCTGCTCAACGCCGGCCACGAGGCCACGGTGAACGCCACGGTCAACGGCTGGTACGCCCTGTTCCGCAACCCGTCCCAGCTCGCGCTGCTGCGCGCCGACCACACGCTCATCCCCTCCGCGATCGAGGAGCTGATGCGCCACGACACCCCGCTCCAGCTCTTCGAACGATGGGTCCTGGACGACATCGAGATCGCCGGCACGACGATCCCCCGGGGCGCGGAGATCGCCATGCTCTTCGGCTCCGCCAACCACGACGATGCGGTGTTCGCGAACCCGTCCGCCCTCGACCTGACCCGCACGGACAACCCCCACATCTCCTTCAGCGCCGGCATCCACTACTGCATCGGCGCACCCCTGGCCCGTATCGAACTGGCGGCCTCGATGGGGGCGTTGCTGGAGAGGGCGCCGACACTCCGACTCGCCGCCGAGCCGGAGAGGAAGCCGAACTTCGTGATCAGGGGGTTGGAGGGGCTGGCCGTCGAGGTCGGCTGATCAGGACCGACAGGCCCCCGAACAGGAGAAGACCGAGGGCCGACTCACCGCCCCGCCGGCAGCGTCAGCCCCCACGCGCCCTCCCGTACCACCCACGTCCGCGTCCGCACCGGCCCCGACACCACCGTGTCCGCCCGGTAGCGGAAGTGCGCCCCCGAGACGGTCACCGTGCGGCCCTCCGCCAGCAGCGGCGAGGCCTCCGCGCCCACCGACACCGGTCTGATCTCCACCGACGCGATGCCCGCCGCGGACGGTGACACCGACACCGCCTCCACCGGCTGGTTCAGGTCGACGAGGGTCTCCCCGTCCACCTCGACCCGCAGCCGGGAGGGCCCCGGCTCGGGCGCGGCGGCGAGCCGGGACGGGCGGGGGACCGGGACCAGAGTCCGGACCAGCGACTGGCAGGTCCGCAGCCACGGGTGACCCGGCGGGTGGCCGGGATCCGGCGCGGCCGGCGGGCCGGCTCCAACCGGGGAGGGCGACAGCGGCGGTATGCGCAGCGCGCCCAGCACCACCCCGTCACTGTCGTCGACCATCAGGTCCATCCGCCGCTCGACCCCGTCCAGCACCGCCCGCGCCGCCGCCACCGTCCCCGTCGGCACCCCCAGCGACCGCGCCAGGGACAGCGCACCGCCGACCGGCACCACCGACAGCGCGCATCCGGCCAGCTCCCGATGCCGGTGCAGCAGCGCCACCGCGCGGAGCAGGGCCCGGTCGTCGCCCACCACCACCGGTCTGCGAGAGCCCCGCCGGGCCAGCGCCCGGGCGAATTCCTCGGGCCCGTCCGGCAGGCACAGCTTCATGCCGGCACCCGCCCCGAGCACGTCTTTCGCGATCCTGACGGACTCGCCGTCCGACCGACGGGCGACCGGGTCGACCACCACCAGCAGCTGCTCGGACGTCGTGGAAGTCGCCACCTCGGCCATGCCTCGCTTCCTCGGGTAGCATCTTTGTGCAAGAGCCCCTTGCGCTATTGCGCCAGGGGCTTCGTCTATTCCGGGGCATCCGGTCCGACGGTTGGCGGCCAACGGCGGTCGCGGTGCACGCGGCTGCGATCCTCCGCGTGCGCCCTCGACCATGGACATGCCCCGCCCGGAAGGGGTGTACGCGCGTGCCCGCACTTGTGCTGCTCGGTGCTCAGTGGGGTGACGAAGGCAAGGGAAAGGCCACCGACCTGCTCGGTGGTTCAGTGGACTATGTAGTGCGCTACCAGGGCGGCAACAACGCCGGCCACACGGTGGTCGTGGGTGACCAGAAGTATGCACTGCACCTCCTCCCTTCCGGAATCCTGTCTCCCGGCTGCACGCCGGTCATCGGTAACGGCGTCGTCGTCGACCCGTCGGTCCTGCTCTCCGAGCTGAGCGGTCTGAACGAGCGTGGCGTCGACACGTCCAAGCTCCTCCTCAGCGGAAACGCGCACATCATCACGCCGTACAACGTGACGGTGGACAAGGTGACCGAGCGCTTCCTCGGCAAGCGGAAGATCGGCACGACCGGGCGCGGCATCGGCCCGACGTACGCCGACAAGATCAACCGCGTCGGCATCCGCGTGCAGGACCTGTACGACGAGTCGATCCTCACGCAGAAGGTCGAGGCGGCTCTCGACGTCAAGAACCAGATCCTCACCAAGCTCTACAACCGGCGCGCGATCGCCGTGGACCAGGTGGTCGAGGAGCTGCTGGCCTACGCGGACAAGCTCGCGCCGTACGTCGCCGACACCGTCCTGGTCCTGAACCAGGCGCTGGAGGAGGACAAGGTCGTCCTGTTCGAGGGCGGCCAGGGGACCCTGCTCGACATCGACCACGGCACGTACCCCTTCGTGACCTCGTCGAACCCGACCGCGGGCGGTGCCTGCACCGGCGCCGGAGTCGGCCCGACGAAGATCGGCCGGGTCATCGGCATCCTCAAGGCGTACACGACCCGGGTGGGGGCCGGCCCGTTCCCCACCGAGCTGTTCGACGAGGACGGCGAGGCGCTGCGCCGTATCGGCGGGGAGCGCGGTGTCACCACCGGCCGTGACCGCCGCTGCGGCTGGTTCGACGCGGTCATCGCCCGCTACGCGACCCGCGTGAACGGCCTGACCGACTTCTTCCTCACCAAGCTCGACGTCCTCACCGGCTGGGAGCAGATCCCGGTCTGCGTGGCGTACGAGATCGACGGCAAGCGCGTCGAGGAGCTCCCGTACTCCCAGACGGACTTCCACCACGCCAAGCCGGTCTACGAGATGCTCCCGGGCTGGAACGAGGACATCTCCAAGGCGAAGAGCTTCGGTGACCTGCCGAAGAACGCCCAGGCGTACGTGAAGGCGCTGGAGGAGATGTCCGGCGCCCCGATCTCCGCGATCGGCGTGGGCCCGGGCCGGGACGAGACGATCGAGATCAACTCGTTCATCTGACCCGTCTCCGTGTCCGCAGGCCGCCCCTCGTGCGTACGGGGGGCGGCCTGCGTTCCCCGCGGGGAGAGTCGCCGGGAACGGCGCCCGAAGCGGCCTGCTTCACCACCGACCACGGCAAGCCGCACCGCCTACCTGTACTTCGACATGCAGGACAGCCGGCAGATGCGGGCGCTCGCCGAGGCCCTTCTTCCTCCAGCTGGGCGCGGAGATCACGTACACGCCGGTGATGAACGTCGAGGACGTGCGGAAGGGCCTCTCCCAGCTGGGACGCTGAGCCGGCTCAGCTGAAGACGATCATCGACCCCTGGGCGAGGCTGCGGGTCACGGCCGCGTGCAGGCCGAGCCAGACGTGCCGCTCTCGGGCGAACGGGCTCGGATCGTACGGGGCGGGGACGGCGGGTTCCTCCAGCTCCGTCGGGGCGAGCGGCGGCTGGGGGGCCGCCGGCGGGTTGCCCGGGTCGATGCCGATGACCGGGGCGACCAGCTCCAGCTCCCGCAGCAGGGCGTGCGAGGAGCCCAGCGGGCCGCCGCCCGCGAGGAGATCGTCGTCGGCGAGCGGGCTGGGGAAGTCGACGGGGACGTAGGCGCCCGCGTGGTCGTAGTGCCAGACCAGGTGCGACTGCTGGGCCGTCGACTCGAACATCTCCAGCAGCTGTTCGTAGTCGCCGCCGAGTTCGTCCACGGGCGTCACCGGCAGGCCGCACACCTGGAGCAGATAGGCGCGGCGCAGGAAGTGCAGCGCGTCGTAGTCGAAGCCCGCGACCGGGGCGACCTCGCCGGACAGGCCCGGCATGTACTGGTACACCGGCACCGGCGGCAGACCGGCCTCCGCGAGCACCTTGTTGTATTGCGCGAGTTCCTCGGCGAAGGGATTGTCCGGCGTGTGGCACAACACGTCGACGAGCGGTACCAGCCACAGGTCACAGGCCAAAGAAGGCTCCTCGCTCAGCGCGGTGGTCGGGTAGCACGGTGGTCAAGAAGGGTAGCGGTGCGGCACGGTCACGGCTCCCGCCGTGCATGTCCCATACCCATACGGGCAGCGGCGACTCAGGTCATCCGGAGGCGAGCCGCTCGATCAGGGTGACCGAGTGCGTGTTGTACGCGGCGATGATCGCCCGGGCGGCGTCGTTGTCACGGTCGATCAGGGCGTCGACCAGCTCGGTGTGACCGGCCCACAACTCGCCGCGCAGATCGGTCAGCCGGCGCAGGTGCTGCACCGCGCAGACCCAGGTCTGGACGCGCAGCCGGTGCAGGAAGTCGGTGAGGTAGGGATTGCCGAAGCAGGCGCCGAGCTCGCGCCAGAAGCGCAGGTCGTAGCCGATGAGGACGGTGAGATCACCGGCGGCGGCGGCCCGCTGCGCCTCCTCGCCGCGCCTGCGGACCCCGGCGACCACGGCGGCGGCACGAGGATCGTCCGGCCGCACCGCGTTGGGGCGTCCCTCGGTGAGCGCGAGGAACATCCCCTCGATGACCAGCCCCCGGGCCTCGATCATGCCGCGGAAGTCCTCGACCGAGTACTCGTGGACCCGGAAGCCGCGGTGCTGGTCGGCTTCGAGGAGCCCCTGCGCGGACAGGTCGACGAGCGCCTCCCGCACCGGCGTCGCGGACACCCCGTACTGCTCGGCGATCTCCTTGACCGTGAACTCCTGCCCCGGCTGGAGCCGCCCGGCCAGCACCTCGTCCCGAAGCGCGTCGGCGATCTGCTGTCGCAGGGTGCTGCGCGTCACGGCGCCGTTGCCGGTGCTGGCGGGCATGGTCAGGGCGTCTCCCTCGTCGCGTTCGGGTGGCGTGCGCGTCCATGTGTACGAGCACGCCACCTTACGCGTTCGATCGAGGCGCGAGAATGTCGGTTACTGACGGGTTTACAGCTCTTTACTCCGTGTACTCGTCGGCGACCGAGAGCGCCGCGTCGAGCGCCGCGAGCCCTTCCTTGAGTTCCGCCTCGCTGATGTTGCAGGGCGGCACCACGTGCGTCCGGTTCATGTTCACGAACGGCCACAGCCCGCCCTTCTTCGCGGCGGCGGCGAAGGCGGCCATGGGGGCGTTCGCCTCACCGGCCGCGTTGTACGGCACCAGCGGCTCCCGCGTCTCGCGGTCGCGGACCAGCTCCAGCGCCCAGAACATGCCGACGCCGCGCACCTCGCCGACGCTCGGGTGCCGCTCGGCGAGCGCGCGCAGCTCCGGTCCGACGACGGACGCACCCAGCCGGGCCGCGTTCTCGACGACGCCCTCCTCCGCCATGACGTTGATCGTCGCGACGGCGGCGGCGCACGCCAGCGGGTGCCCGGAGTACGTCAGACCGCCGGGGTACGGGCGCTTGCCGAAGGTCTCCGCTATGGCGCCGGAGATCGCGACACCGCCCAGCGGCACGTACCCGCTGTTCACGCCCTTCGCGAAGGTCAGCAGGTCCGGCGTGACGCCGGACAGGTCCGCGGCGAACCACTCACCGGTCCGCCCGAACCCGGCCATGACCTCGTCCAGGACGAAGACGATCCCGTGCTTGTCGCAGATCTCCCGCACCCCGGCGAGGTAGCCGGGCGGCGGGACCATGATCCCGGCGGTGCCCGGGATGGTCTCCAGGATGATCGCCGCGACGGTCGAGGGTCCCTCGAAGGCGATCGTCGTCTCCAAGTGCTCCAGCGCCCGCGCGCACTCCTGCTCCTCGGTCTCGGCGTAGAAGCGGGAGCGGTAGAGGTAGGGCGCCCAGAAGTGCACGACCCCGGCCGTGCCGCTGTCGGAGGCCCAGCGGCGCGGGTCGCCGGTGATGTTCACGGCCTGCTGCGTACCGCCGTGGTACGAGCGGTACGCCGAGAGCACCTTCGGGCGGCCCGTGTGCAGACGGGCCATCCGGATGGCGTGCTCGACGGCGTCGGCGCCGCCGTTGGTGAAGAAGATCTTGTCCAGGTCGCCAGGGGTCCGCTCGGCGATCAGCCGGGCCGCCTCCGACCGCGCCTCGACCGCGAAGGCGGGCGCGAAGGTCGTCATCCGTGCCGCCTGCTCCTGGATCGCCGCGACGACCTTCGGGTGCTGGTAGCCGATGTTCGTGTAGACCAGCCCGCTGGAGAAGTCGAGGTAGCGGCGGCCGTCGTAGTCCCAGAAGTACGACCCCTCGGCACCGGCGACGGCGAGCGGGTCGATGAGCTCCTGAGCGGACCAGGAGTGGAACACGTGGTCACGGTCGGCGGCCTTGACGGCGGCACCGGCTTCGGGGTTCGGCTGAGGGGTCATGCGGGCGAGCGTAGGCGCGGGGGAGGGGGCGGTGAAATCGGCGGCCTGTCTGCCGTCGGCGGCCTTCCTCCGACAGGTTGTCCAGACGCCACCCCTCTATTTGACAGCCTACTGTCGAGATGTGAGGATACTGTCATAAGGCACAGGGTCCGAGGAGGAACCATGAACGCCACCGGAACGCGCAAGCCCGTCCATCTCGCCGTCTACGACACCCTCGCCGACTGGGAGACCGGCCACGCCACCGCCCACCTCGCCCGCGCCGGCCGGGAGATCCGCACCGTCGGCCCGTCCACCGCCCCCGTGACGAGCGTCGGCGGCCTGCGCATCCAGCCCGACCTGGCCCTGGACGACCTGCGACCCGAGGACAGTGCGCTGCTGATCCTCCCGGGCGCCGATCTCTGGGACACGTCGGACGACCTCGCCCCCTTCGCCCGCACCGCCCGGGCGTTCCTGGACGCGGGTGTCCCGGTCGCCGCCATCTGCGGCGCCACCGCCGGACTCGCCCGGGAGGGCCTGCTCGACGACCGCGACCACACCAGCGCGGTCTCCTTCTACCTGGCCGCGACCGGCTACGCGGGCGGCGGGCGCTACGTCGAGGCCGACGCCGTCACCGACGGCGCCCTGATCACCGCGGGCCCGACCGAGCCCGTCGCCTTCGCCCGGGAGATCCTCCGGCTGCTCGGGGTCTACGAGGGTGAGGTGCTGGACGCCTGGTACCGGCTGTTCCACGACTCCGACGCGGAGGCGTACGGGGTGCTGGAGAAGGCCGGCGCCCTGTGAGCCGGGAGCGTCAGGACCTGCTCAGCCGCAGCGCCCTCGGGGTGTTCAGGCTCAACGGCCAGTTCCTCGCGGTGGCGGAGGAACTGGCCCGGCCCGCCGGGCTCACCGCCGCCTGGTGGCAGGTGCTCGGCGCGGTCCTCGGCGAGCCGTTGCCCGTCTCCGGCATCGCCCGCGCCATGGGCATCACACGGCAGAGCGTGCAGCGCATCGCCGACCTGCTGGTGGAGCGGGGGCTCGCGGAGTACCGGCCGAACCCGGCGCACCGCCGGGCCAAGCTCCTCACGCCGACCGGGGAGGGGCGTGCGGCGATCGCCCGGATCGACCCCGGGCACGCGGCCTTCGCCGACCGGCTGGCCGAGGCGTTCGGGGAGACGGAGCTGGCGGAGGCGGTCCGCGTCCTCGAACGGCTGTCGAAGGTGCTCGAACAGGCTGGTCCGCCTGTTACCGAACCGTAGACGTCGCCCGGGCCACCCCGCCCCGGCCCCGCACTATTCTCGGTCTGTTGCTCGCGTGTGGGGGGAAGGCGGCTGAGCGATGGAGAAGCTGGGGCCCGGGGATCCGCAACGTATCGGTGCGTACCGGCTGCTGGCGCGGCTCGGCGCCGGGGGCATGGGGCACGTCTATCTGGCCCGCTCCGAGCGGGGCCGTACGGTCGCCGTGAAGCTGGTCCGTGAGGAACTCGCCGCGCAGGAGGAGTTCCGGGAGCGGTTCCGGCAGGAGGTGCAGGCGGCGCGGCGGGTCGGCGGGTACTGGACGGCTCCGGTGCTGGACGCGGACACCGAGGCGGCGGTGCCGTGGGTCGCCACGGGTTATGTCGCCGGGCCGAGTCTCCAGCAGGTCGTCGGGCACGACCACGGTGCCCTGCCCGAGCGGACGGTCCGGATCCTCGCGGCCGGGCTCGCGCACGCGCTCAAGGACATCCACGCCGCCGGCATCGTCCACCGCGACCTCAAGCCGTCCAACGTGCTGGTCACCATCGACGGCCCGCGCGTCATCGACTTCGGCATCGCACGCGCCCTGGAGACCGTGACGGACGGCGGGCTCACGCGCACCGGCGCGCTCGTCGGATCGCCCGGCTTCATGGCGCCCGAGCAGGTGCGGGGCGACCGCATCACCCCGGCGTGCGACGTCTTCTGCCTCGGCTCGGTCCTCGCCTACGCCGCGACCGGGGCCCTGCCCTTCGGCACCGCCAACAGCGGCGTGCACGCCCTGATGTTCCGCATCGCCCAGGAGGAACCGGACCTGGAGGGCGTCCCCGAGGGCATCGCCGACCTCGTCCGGGACTGCCTGCGCAAGGACCCCGCCGCCCGGCCCTCCCTCGACCGCGTCCTGCAACGCACGGGCGCGGACGACACCGTCTCCGACGGCCGCGCCCTCGACCCCTGGCTGCCGAGCGCACTGGTGGCCCAACTGGGGCGGCACGCCGTGCGGTTGCTGGACGCGGAGGATCCGGAGGGGGCCGGCTCAGCCGAGGGAGCGGGTTCTCCCGAGCCGCCCGCCGATCAGCGGGCTTCCGGCCCCGACGAGAACCCCGGCCCCGGCCCCACCCCCGAACACGCCCCCGCCGCCGACGAGTCGTCGCCGCGCCCCGCGCTGCCGGCGGCCCCCGCGGCGGCGCCCGCCGCGACCCCCGGCCCGCCCCCGCCGGGCCTGCCGGGCGAGGGCCCGCCGGTGAACCATCTGCCCACCATGGTCGCCGGTCAGAGCGCGCCCCCGGCGCCCCGGCAACTCCCGGGCACGGGCGCCCCGTCCCACCCGCAACCGCAACCGCAGCCGCCCCCGTACCCGATGTACGGCTACCCCCAGCAGCACCCCCAGCCCGGTGCCCCGGGCGTCGCACCGCCCCACCCCGCCTACGGCGGCCTCGGCTCCACCCCGCCCTACGGCCCGCCGCCCTACGGCACGACCCCGCCCTACGGCCCCCCGCAGCCGGAGCGGGGAAGAGACGGCCGTTCCACCGTGCTGCTCCTTGTGATCGCCCTGGTCGTCGCGCTCGCCGCGGGCGGGTCGGTGTACGCGCTGATGCAGGGCGGCGGCGACGACCGGGCCGACGACGGCCCCGGCCCCACACAGAGCACGGGCGCGCCGCCGACCACCCCGGGCCCGTCCCCCACGACCTCGCGGCCGGACACCTCCCCCTCTCCGGGAGACGGCACGATCCCGGCCGGGTACCTCGGCACCTGGACCACGAGCATCGACAACGCCGACGGCGCGCACAGCCGTTCGCTCACCATCCAGCAGGGCGAACCGGGCGACACGGTCCTGTCCCTCGTGGCCGACGGCCCGACCAAGGGCGGCGGCACCTACCACTGCGTGTTCGAGGGGCGGCTGACCGCGGAACCCGGCTCCGACGGCGCGCTGAGGATCGGCCCGTCCACCGTGAAGGTCGGGCAGCCGCGCACCGCCTGCACCCCGGGCGCGCCCACCGAGGTCACCCTCCTCCCGGACGGCAGGCTCCAGCGTGTGAACACCAGCAGCGGGGAGCGGCTGACGTACACGAGGCAGTGACCAACTCCCGGTCGCAAGCGACTCGTTGAACGTCGGGCGAATTCCGGCCGACGAAGGCCGGATGGGCGCCCGTACGGCCGTACGGTGACCGGACGAGCGAATCGTCCGGGCGGCGGCGGGGGCACCCACGATGCAGTGGCTGAGCGCGGAGAACCTCGTGGCCGTGGCCACGGCCCTCCTCGGCATCATCGCCTCGGGCGTGATGGTCTGGTACGAACGCCGGGTACCGCGCCGCAAACGCATCGGCTACCGCGTGCAGATGGACAATCCCATCGGCGACGACGTGCGCTCGGGCCGCGCCAACCGCCGCCTCGGCCTGTTCGACGAGGCTCCCGACATGTCCGACGCGACTCTCGTCCTGCTGCGCATCGAGAACGACGGCTCGCAGGGCATCGACCGCGACGACTACACCGGCCCCGAACTCCACGGCCTGACCGCGGTGTTCACCGGCCGCACGGTCCGCGGTGTCTCGGTCACCCAGCCGTCGGACACCGACCACCTCATGGACCACTTCACGGCCGGCCGCGGCTTCGCCTACGACGGGAACACGCTGCACATCCCGCGCGTCCCGCTCAACCGCGGCGACCACTTCAAGCTTCTCGTCCTCCTCTCCGGCGGTGACGTCGGCGACGAGATCCGGCTGGTCGGCGGCCTGCGCGACGGCGAGGTGCACCCCAACCGCAGCGCCACCCCGGACGAGAAGCCGCCGCTGTTCAGCAGGGCCGCACGGCTGATCACCATCGCGCTCACGGCGAGCGTGGTCACCCTGGCGGCGATCGTCGTCGCCCAGGACGACACCCCGCCCCCGATCGGCTGCGCGAGCGGCACCCTCACCCTCACCGGCTCGACCGCGTTCGCACCCGTCCTGCGCGAGGTGGCCGCGAAATACGAGCGGGACTGCGGCGGCGACCCGGTCATCGACGTGGACGCCCACGGTTCGACGGCCGGAATACGCGAGCTCACGGCCGCCGGCGACCGGGCGAAACGGGACTCCGAGGGCTCCCCGCCGGTCGTGGCCCTGTCGGACGGCCCCAAGCCGGCCGGTCTGCCCGACCTGCGGGAGAACCGGGTGGCGGTGTCCGTCTTCGCGCTCGTGGTCCACGACGACGTGAAGCTGACCAACCTGTCCACCGACGACGTCCGGCGCCTCTACCGGGGCGAGATCCGCAACTGGCGGCAGCTCGGCGGCCCCGACCTGCCCGTGCACCTCGTCAGCCGGGACGCCAACTCCGGGACGCGGCAGGTCTTCCAGCGCCGGGTGCTGGGCCGGGGCGAGATCGCCAACTCCTCCGTCGACTGCGTCCACAAGGACGACCCGACGGCGGCCGTCCTGCGCTGCGAACTCGACTCCACCGAACAGGTCCTGGCCACGGTCGCCGGCCTGCCCGGCGCCATCGGCTACAGCGAACTCAACCTGGCCGCCCGCGCGAAGGGCCTGCACTCCCTGCGTCTGGACGGCGACCCCGCCTCGGTCGACGCCATCGAGCACGGCTCCAGCGACTACCCCTACCGCGAGATCGAGTACGCCTACACCTACGGCCGGCCCCCGGCCGACTCCCTGGCGTCGAGCTTCCTGACGTACCTGGCCCGCGGCAACGGCCAGGACGTCGTCCGCACCCACGGCCACGTGCCGTGCTGGACACCGGAGGGGCTCACTCTGTGCGCGCAGGACGACGGAAGCTGAGGCCTCTCACCTGGGCTCCGGGGGCCGCTGCCGGGGCATGTTCGGCCGGGCGCCCCCTGCCGGGGGCACAGCGAACCGCCCGTTCACCCCCGCCTCGGCCCCGCGTCCCGGTCCCGGGAACACCACCGCCTGCAATCCCACCGGCGCGGCGCCCCCGGACCGGAACTCCCCCATCCAGTCCGCGGTCTCCACCCGCACCAGCTCCGTCACGTCCTCGGAGAACCTGCGCAGCACCCCCAGGCACCGTTCGGCGGCCTCGCCGGCCGTCCCCTCCGCCGGCCCCAGCACCTCGCGTACGCTCTCCGCCGCCCAGTCGAACTGCAACGCCTGCAGCCGCCGCTGCACGGCCTGCGCGGTGGCCACGTCCCGCATCCACCCGGACGTCACCCCGAAGTACCGGTCGGCGGCCACGCACGCGGCGCCCAGCAGCAGCGCCAGACACCCCCAGGGGGCGATCCCGCCCACGACGCCGGTCAGGTCCAGCAGGGGCAGTGCGACCCCGGTGACCGCCCCGGCCGCGGCCCCGCAGCGCAGCACCCGCGCGCACCGCCGCTTCCACACCCGGTCCACGAGATACCAGGCCGCCGTCCGCAGCGCCCCGTGCTCCACCCACCGGTACAGCTCGTCCAGCCGGACCGCCGGCTCGCCCCAGTCCCCGAGCGGAAAGACCCGCCCGGTCAGATCGCCCGGCCGCAGCCCGGCCGCCGCCTGCTCGCCCCGCCCGTCCTGAGGCGGCCCCTCGGGCTGCATCTCCGGCTGACCCACCCGGCACTCCTCACTGACCACGAATG
The DNA here is from genome assembly GCF_044764825.1 of Streptomyces sp. NPDC093598. Taxonomy (NCBI): domain Bacteria; kingdom Bacillati; phylum Actinomycetota; class Actinomycetes; order Kitasatosporales; family Streptomycetaceae; genus Streptomyces; species Streptomyces sp. NPDC093598. The sequence continues at coordinate 538,922 of NZ_JBIWIV010000003.1, forward strand.
ACCACGTACGGTTCACTCACAAATCACGCTGCGCGATGGACGACATCCGCATCCCCGGCGCGCCCGACTCTTCCTACCTCCCAATGGGTGGCGAAGGCGTAGCTTTCGCCTCTTTTCCGCCCGGAAGTATTCCTTGATCAGGTATAGGGCGCGAGGGGGACTCACTCGAAAGAGTGCTGGGGCGACGGCTGCCCCGACCACGTAGGCTCGTGCCGAACGGGAAAACCCGTACCGAGCAAGGAGCTGATCGTGATCCCCGGTGGTGGCCAGCCCAATATGCAGCAGCTGCTCCAGCAGGCCCAGAAGATGCAACAGGACCTGGCGCGGGCGCAGGAGGAACTGGCGCAGACGGAGGTCGACGGGCAGGCGGGCGGCGGTCTGGTGACGGCCACCGTCACCGGCGCCGGCGAGCTGCGCGCCCTGAAGATCGACCCGAAGGCGGTGGACCCGGAGGACACCGAGACCCTCGCCGACCTGGTCGTGGCGGCCGTCCAGGCGGCCAACGAGAACGCGCAGGCGCTCCAGCAGCAGAAGCTGGGCCCCCTCGCGCAGGGCCTCGGCGGCGGCGGCATCCCCGGCCTGCCGTTCTGACCCCGCGCACCGCCTTCCTCGGAGAGGCGGCTGACAACTACGGTACGTACGGGTGGGTGCGTACCGACCCCGAAGACCCAGGAAGGGCAGTCCGTTGTACGAAGGCGTGGTCCAGGACCTGATCGACGAGCTGGGGCGACTGCCCGGCGTCGGTCCGAAGAGCGCCCAGCGGATCGCCTTCCACATCCTCCAGGCCGAGCCGACGGACGTCCGGCGTCTCGCGCAGGCGCTGATGGAGGTCAAGGCGAAGGTCCGCTTCTGCGCGGCCTGCGGCAACGTCGCGCAGGAGGAGCTGTGCAACATCTGCCGCGACACCCGCCGCGACCCGGCCGTCATCTGCGTGGTCGAGGAGCCGAAGGACGTCGTGGCGATCGAGCGCACGCGTGAGTTCCGGGGCCGCTACCACGTCCTGGGCGGCGCGATCAGCCCCATCGACGGGGTGGGTCCCGACGACCTGCGCATCAGGGAACTGCTGGCCCGTCTCGCCGACGGCACGGTCACCGAGCTGATCCTCGCCACGGACCCGAACCTGGAGGGCGAGGCGACAGCGACGTACCTCGCCCGCATGATCAAGCCCATGGGCCTGAAGGTCACCCGCCTGGCCAGCGGCCTCCCGGTGGGTGGCGACCTGGAATACGCGGACGAGGTCACGCTCGGACGCGCCTTCGAGGGGAGACGACTCCTAGATGTCTGACGCCACGCTGCACGCGACCGACCAGAACCCGGACGATTTCGCGGTCCAGATCGCGGACCAGGTCGAGAGCTTCCTGGTCGCCGTCACGGAGGTCGCGAAGGGCGACGAGCCGGAATCGGCCGTGCCCTTCCTCCTCCTGGAGGTCTCCCAGCTCCTGCTGGCCGGCGGCCGCCTCGGCGCCCACGAGGACATCGTCCCCGACGAGCGCTACGAGCCCGACACGGGCCCGGACGCGGACGTCGACGAACTCCGTGAGAACCTGGCCCGCCTGCTGGACCCCGTCGACGTCTACTCCGAGGTCTTCGACCCCTACGAGCCGCGCAAGGCCCCGGTCCCGGCCCGCATCTCCGACGACCTCACGGACGTGATCACGGACCTGCGCCACGGCATGGCCCACTACCGGGCCGGCCGCACCACGGAGGCCCTGTGGTGGTGGCAGTTCTCCTACTTCTCCAACTGGGGCTCCACCGCCTCGGCCACCCTCCGCGCCCTCCAGTCGGTCCTCGCCCACGTCCGCCTCGACCAGCCCCTGGCCGAACTCGACGGACTGGACACGGACCAGGGGATGGGCGACGACACGCTGGAGATCGAGGCGGGCCGGGTGATGGTGGAGGAGATCGCCGGGCCGCTGGGGCTGCGCGAGGTCAAGTAGCCGTCCGGCGGGCCGGGTCGGGGCTCGGAAGAACACACCGCGGCCCCGTACGGCGGCAGTTACCCGTCGGCCGCTCCCGGGAACTCGCCCGCGTCGTGCAGCAGATCGAAGAGCTTCACCGGTGACCACGCCACCCCGTTGCCGCCCGCGGTGGCGATCTCCTCCTTCCTCGCCAGGGTCTTGGTGCTCGCGTAGACGAACACCGGTGTCGTGTCGTCGAAGCTCCGGATCTCGCGGATGAGGTCCAGTCCGGCGTCCGTGTTGTATCCGGCGGGTTCGCTCCGGCCCATGTCCGAGATCACGGCGTCGAAGGGGGGCCGTGCCTTGTGCAGCGCACGGACGCCCTCCCCGGTCGACGTGGCGTGCACCACCTCCACCCCCAGTGACTGGAGTTGGGCGGTCTCATAGGCGTTGTTTGCCGGCTGGTCGTCCACCCACAGCACTCTGCGCAGCACACCGGGCGGCCGCTCGGTCTGCTCGGACGGCTCCTCCTGCCCCTCGCTCGCGCTGACGGCCGTGAGCCGCTGCTGGATGTCCGCAGTGGCCTCCACCAGCTTGTCGGAGAACTGCTGCACGGTCAGCTCGGCGTCCCCCATGCGGACGGTGAAGTTGCCCCTGCCCGCGATGTTCTTGATCACGGGGAACAACCGCCAGACCACGACCGAGGCGAACAGCGGCCAGGCGAGACCGGTGAGGGCCCCGATCAAGGCGCTCGCTTCCTTCATGTCATCCTTCCGCAGGCGTTACAACGAGGGGTCGCGAGGAGGGCCGAGGTCCGGCCCTGGTGGCCCCGCCACCCGCAACCCGATGCTCAGGGGCACTCTGGCGAGGGCCGGCAGTTCACCGATGAACTCCGTCAGCAGTCGGCGCATCCTGAGCACGCCGAACCGCCGTGCCCCCATCGCCATCGCCCCGATCACGTCCAAGTCCGCGACATCGACGGGGGCCGCCGCCTTGAACCACGTCAGCTCGTTCGCCATGGCAAGATCGATCGACTTGGCGTACGCCCGGGACAGCTCGGCCAGCGTGGCGACGTAGGACCGCGCCGAGCGGTCGTCGTCCGCCTCCATAAGGTCCAGGGCCAGTCCCCAGAACATCCGAACGGGCATGGCCAGGGAGCCCACCGGGACCACGCCCACTCGGTGGGGCGACTCGGTGGCGAATCGAGTGAGTGCGGCCCTGGCATCCGAGTCGCGGCCGGCCAGCGAGGCGCATGCCAGCAGCAGATAGACCTGCTGCTGCGGATGGTCCAGAAGGCGGTCTGGCTCGCGTCTCCCAGCGCCGTTCAGGAGTCGTCGAGTCCACTGGGCGAGGGGGGACGGCTCGACATCCTCGCGTGTGACATCCCTGGGTGTGACGTTCTCGGGTACCAGCGAGGCCTGGAGGAACGCGCCGAACGCGAGACCGGCCCTGGTGAACAGTTGGGCTGCCACCGGGAGCGTCTGCAGACGGGCCCCGTCCGGATCGACCAGCAGGCGCCACTGGCCGGCCAGCCGGTAGGCCGAGGCGGCCTCGACCAGGGCACTCCTGCTCGGCCTTCCGGCCGATTCCGACTCCGCTTCCGCAAGGACGAGGCGAGCGTAGGCCTCGTGGAAGTCGGCGGCCATCTCGACCTGTCCGGAGGACAGTTGCAGGGCGCGCAGGGGCGAGGGATCCGACTGCGGAAACGTCATCTCAGACCAGATCCCGGACATTGCTCAGCGCCTCGGGCTCCGTGAAGTGGGGATTGAGGTACTCCCACTCCTTCCGGAGCACTCCCCCCGCGCGGTCCCAGGTCCACTTCTCGCAGCCGCGCACCTGCGTCGCGGGCACGTAGACCTTGGCCGTCACTTCGCCCTCGGTCTGGAACGGCGAATACCTGCGGTAGGTGTTCAGGTCCCGGACCTCCTCGGCGACCCCGGGCACCGACACGGCCGAACGTGGCGCCAACAGCACCCAGCAGGTGTACAGGTAGGCCTCCCGCTGAGTGCCGAACTGGGTGCCGAACCACAGCGCGGTGTGGCGGGCGGTGTGGACGAAGTTGGTCTTCGCCACCGCGTCCCGCTCCACCGTCCCGCACGAGAGGGAAATGAACGGGCTCTCCTCGCAAAACGGCAGACCGGTGGCCGGGTCCCGTCTCTCGAAGTGATTGACGTGCCGGTCCAGGTTCTGCTCGGTGAGCTTGGCCGCGAACTCGGACAGCGAGACCCGGCCGTACTTCAGCATCCAGCGGCTGGAGATCCCGGCCTGTCCGTCGATGAGCGCACGAGCCTCGTCGCCACCCGGCAGCGACAGCCCTTTGATGCACCACTGCACGATCATGGTCGCCTCCCCCGACAGCGATGTGCGCGAGCATTTCAGCGTAGGGCAACGCGCCCCTCAGAAGGGGGCGTTCAACTCGTATTGCTGGGGAGGCTTTCGGTGGTCAGAGGCGTACGGCCGTCCCCGTCACGCCGATTCCCGTGTCCCCCGCCGGTACCGTCACGATGATCGTGCTCGGGCGGCCCATGTCCACGCCCTGGTGGATGGTGAGCTCGGCGGGGGTGGTGACGAGGCCGAGCTCGCGCAGGTAACCGCCGAACGCGGCCGCCGCCGCTCCCGTCGCCGGGTCCTCGACCACACCGCCGGGCGGGAACGGGTTGCGGGCGTGGAAGACGGTGGGTGACTCCCGTTGGACGAGGTCGATCGTGGTCCAGTCCCTGCGGGCCATGAGGGCGGTGAGCGCGGCCATGTCGTAGTCCAGGTCCGTCAGCCGGTCCCGGGTCGCGGCGGCGACGACCGGGTGCCAGGCCCCGGCGAAGGCCACACGGGGCGGCAGGGCCGGGTCCAGGTCCCCGGCGGACCAGCCCAGGATCGCCAGCAGTTCGGCGAGATCGGCCTCCTCGAGCGGGGCGGTGCGCGGGGCGACGCTCACCAGGGTCGCCACGAGTGTGCCGTCCGCCGTCCGGTCCGTGGTGACGGTGACCGGGCCCGCCGCGGTGCGCAGCAGCAGCCGCCCGGTGCCGTGCCGCTCCGCGTGGGCGACGGCCGTGGCGATCGTCGCGTGGCCGCAGAACGGCACCTCGGCGAGCGGGCTGAAGTACCGGACGTCCAGGGAGCCGTCGCCGGACTCCACCGCGAACGCCGTCTCCGAATAGCCCAGTTCGGCCGCCGTCGCCAGCATCACCGCGTCGTCGGCGCCGCTCGCGTCGAGCACCACCCCCGCGGGGTTGCCCCCCTCGGGATCCGTGCTGAACGCCACGTAGCGCAATATCTCCATGGGCCGACGGTAGCGCCCGGCTCCCGGCCACGCAGCGTGATTTGGAGGCTCCTTGTACGGCCCCTGTACGCGGGCTGCACGGCCCCTAACCGGTGAGACGCGAGGCTGGAGTCACTTCCACCGCACAGAACGCGGAGGCAAGCCGACTCCCCACGATCTCACCGGAGATGTCATGAACCGTCGCCCCGCCCGCCGACGCATAGCCGTCGCCACCGCCACCGCAGTCCTGGCCGCCGGCACCTTCGCCCTCGGTGCCGGGGTCGCCGGAGCCGACGCCGGGAGCACGTCCGGGAAGCAGGCCAAGCCGGCGACCAAGGCGCAGGTGCTCGGGCTGTTCGACCAGTGGAACGCCGCGCTGCAGACCGGTGACCCGAAGAAGGTCGCCGACCTGTACGCGAAGGACGCCGTCCTGCTGCCGACCGTCTCCAACCAGGTCCGCACGGACAGAGCCGCCATCGTCGACTACTTCGAGCACTTCCTGCAGAGCAAGCCGAAGGGCACGAAGATCGAGTCCGTCGTCAACGTCCTCGACCGCGACACCGTCATCGACACCGGCGTGTACGAGTTCGCGCTCACCGACCACGACACGGGCGAGAAGAGCACCGTCAAGGCCCGCTACACCTACGCCTACGAGAAGCAGCCGAACGGCACGTGGCTGATCGTGAACCACCACTCCTCGAAGATGCCGCAGGGCTGAGCCGGGTCAGCCGCCGCCCCGGTGGGACGCCCGTAGCGTGATCGTCACGCACAGGCCGCCATCCGGAGCGTCCGTCAGCGCCACGGTCCCGCCGTCGTCCGTCGCCAGCTGTTTGACGACGGCGAGACCGAGGCCGGAGCCGGACTTCCCGGTCAGGCCCTGGCCCCGCCAGAAGCGGTCGAAGGCACGGGACTTCTCGGCGTCCGACATGCCGGGCCCCTCGTCCAGGACCGACACCCCCACCACATCGCCTCTGGGATCCACCCGCACGGTGATCGTCCCGCCGTCGGGCGAGACCTCCAGGGCGTTGGAGAGCACGTTGTCCAGCATCTGGTCCAGATGACCGGGACTGGCCAGCACAGACAGCCGGCCGTCGGCACTCCCCCCGAGCGCGATGGTGACTCCGCGTTCGTCGGCGGCCGGCCTCCACACGGCGAGCCGCTCCCGCACGATGTCCATCAGCGGGAGCGGCTCGGCCGCCGTCACCTTCGCCTCGGCCCGGGCCAGCACCAGCAGCCCGCTGACCAGCCGGCTCATCCGGACGACCTCCGCCGTCGCCTGCTCCACGTCCTCCCGTACGAACTCGTCGTCCACCCCGTCCGCGATGTTGTCCAGGGACAGCCGCAACGCCGTGAGGGGGGTGCGCAGCTGGTGGGAGGCGTCCGCGACGAAGATGCGCTGGGCCGCGATCAGGGTGTCCAGGCGTTCGGCGCCCTGGTTGAGGGTGCGCGCCAGGGTCTGGGTCTCCGGCGGGCCCGTCACGGGGGAGCGGGCGGTCAGATCGCCGTCGCTGAACCTGCTGGCCATGTCGTTGAGCTGGCGCAGCGGCCGGGTGAGGCGCCGGGCCACCGCGACGCCGAGCAGCGCGGCCACCCCGAGGACGAGCACGGCGAGGACCGCGCGGAAGCCCCAGATCCGCCACAGGCGGCTGGTCATCTCGCCGGTCGAGTACACGACCCGTACGGCGCCGACGACCCGGTCCGTGCCGGCCGCGCGGGCGGGCACGGTGATCACAAGCTCGGGGCCCCAGATGAAGGAGGAGCCCCAGTCGGTGGTGGGCCTGCCGTCCTTCAGGGCCCGGGTGAGCGCCGCGTCCGCCGTCGGCCGCGGCAGGTCCGCCGGGCAGCTCGCGGTGCGGGTCACCTGGATCTCGTCGTCGTAGGCCTTGGCCATCTCCTCCAGTGCCTGGCAGGAGGCGGCCCGGCCGTCGCCCAGCAGCAGGGCCATGGCATCGGCCTCGCGCATGACGGCCGACCTGGTGTCATCGCGCAGCTGGCCCGTGAGCGTGAACGCCACCGGCACGGTGAACAGGGCGATGGCGACCGCGACGAGCAGGACGTAGCTGCGGACGAGCTGGCGGATCATGAGGCGCCGCCGCTCCCGCCCGCGTCGGTGTCCCCGGTGATCTCCAGCCGGAAGCCGACCCCGCGCACCGCCTCGATGGTGATCGCCCCCGCGAGCTTGCGCCGCAGCGCCGCCACGTGCACGTCCAGCGTCTTCGTCGGCCCGAACCAGTTCGCGTCCCAGACCGCTTCCATGATCTGCTCGCGCGACATCAGCGCCCCGGGCTCCTCGGTGAGGAAGGCCAGCAGGTCGTACTCCTTGGGCGCGAGGGCGACCTCCTCGCCGTCCAGGCGCACCCGGGCCGCCTTGCGGTCGACGGTCAGGCGCGTGCCGTAGCGGTCGGGGCCCGCGGCAGGCGTGTCCGCGGGGGTGCGGGGCTGCATGCGGCGCATGACCGCCCTGATCCGCGCGATGACCTCCCGGACACCGAACGGCTTGGAGACGTAGTCGTCCGCGCCGAGCTCCAGGCCGACCACCCGGTCCGTCTCGTCGCTGCGGGCGCTGATCACGATGATCGGCACGTCGCCGCGCTCGCGCAGCGCCTTGCAGACGTCCAGGCCGTCGGTGTCGGGCAGACCGAGATCCAGCAGGACGACCTCGTAGGGGCCCTCGTGCCGCAGGGCCGCCTCGCCCGTGGTGACCCACTCGACCTCGAAGCCGTAGCGCCTCAGGCCACGGCGCAGGGACTCGGCGACCGATTCATCGTCTTCCACCAGGAGTACGCGCACATCCGCACCCTAATGCTTGAAAGTTGTCTGATCGGGAACTCGTGGGGGTCGACTGTGACGCCGGGCACTTTCTCGCGTGGCCTGTGCCCAGATGGGCATGAGCGACTCTGGACGGGCGGGCCGAGATCTCACCATGCGATATCGCGGAGGGGTTTTTCGGACGCTCGTTAGACTGAGCCGACCGCGGTACGAATGCGTATGAGCGGACAGAGACGGATTGAGCGAGGAGCGCACGTGGGCCTTGTCGTGCAGAAGTACGGAGGCTCCTCCGTAGCCGATGCCGAGGGCATCAAGCGCGTCGCCAAGCGGATCGTGGAAGCGAAGCAGAACGGCAACCAGGTGGTTGCCGTCGTTTCCGCGATGGGCGACACGACGGACGAGCTGATCGATCTCGCCGAGCAGGTTTCCCCGATGCCTGCCGGGCGCGAGCTCGACATGCTGCTGACCGCCGGAGAGCGGATCTCCATGGCCCTGCTGGCCATGGCGATCAAAAAGCTGGGCCACGAGGCCCAGTCGTTCACCGGCAGCCAGGCGGGTGTCATCACCGACTCGGTCCACAACAAGGCCCGGATCATCGACGTCACGCCGGGCCGGATCAAGACCTCGGTGGACGAGGGCAACATCGCGATCGTGGCCGGTTTCCAGGGTGTCAGCCAGGACACCAAGGACATCACCACGCTCGGCCGCGGCGGCTCCGACACCACGGCGGTGGCCCTCGCCGCCGCCCTCGACGCCGACGTCTGCGAGATCTACACCGACGTCGACGGTGTGTTCACCGCCGACCCGCGTGTGGTCAAGAAGGCCCGGAAGATCGACTGGATCTCCTTCGAGGACATGCTCGAACTGGCGGCGTCCGGGTCGAAGGTGCTGCTCCACCGCTGTGTGGAGTACGCCCGCCGGTACAACATCCCGATCCACGTCCGGTCCAGCTTCAGCGGACTTCAGGGCACGTGGGTCAGCAGCGAGCCGATTACGCAAGGGGACAAGCAGGTGGAGCAGGCTCTCATCTCCGGTGTCGCGCACGACACCTCCGAGGCCAAGGTCACGGTCGTCGGCGTGCCGGACAAGCCGGGCGAGGCGGCCTCGATCTTCCGCACGATCGCCGACGCCGAGATCAACATCGACATGGTCGTGCAGAACGTGTCCGCCGCCTCCACGGGCCTGACGGACATCTCCTTCACGCTGCCGAAGACCGAGGGCCGCAAGGCCATCGACGCGCTGGAGAAGAACAAGGCCGGCATCGGCTTCGACTCGCTGCGCTACGACGACCAGATCGGCAAGATCTCCCTCGTCGGCGCCGGCATGAAGACCAACCCGGGCGTCACGGCCGACTTCTTCACGGCCCTGTCCGACGCGGGCGTGAACATCGAGCTGATCTCGACCTCGGAGATCCGCATCTCGGTCGTCACCCGCGCCGACGACGTGCCCGAGGCCGTCCGGGCCGTGCACTCCGCGTTCGGACTCGACTCCGACAGCGACGAAGCCGTCGTCTACGGAGGCACCGGCCGCTGATGGCCGACCTCCGACAGGACGCCCGGACCGGACGGTCCGGGCGTCCGACGCTTGCCGTGGTGGGGGCGACCGGAGCCGTCGGCACGGTCATGCTCCGGATCCTGTCCCAGCGGGCGGACATCTGGGGCGAGATCCGGCTGATCGCCTCCCCGCGCTCGGCCGGCCGCAAGCTGGCCGTGCGCGGCGAGGAGACCGAGGTGGTGGCGCTCACCGAGGAGGCCTTCGACGGGGTCGACGTCGCCATGTTCGACGTCCCCGACGAGATCGCCGAGCGATGGGCGCCCCTGGCCGCCGCCAAGGGCGCGGTGGTCGTCGACAACTCCGGTGCGTTCCGGATGGACCCGGACGTGCCGCTCGTCGTGCCCGAGGTCAACTCGCACGCCGTACGGATGCGCCCGCGCGGGATCATCGCCAACCCCAGCTGCACGACGCTCTCCATGATCGTGGCCCTGGGCGCGCTGCACGCCGAGTTCGGGCTGCGCGAGCTGGTCGCCTCCTCGTACCAGGCCGTCAGCGGTGCCGGGCGCGCCGGCGTGGAGACCCTGCGGCAGCAGCTGTCCCTGGTCGCCGGAACGGAGCTGGGCACGAACCCCGGTGACGTCCGCCGGGCCGTCGGAGACCACACCGGGCCGTTCCCGGAGCCGGTCGCCCTGAACGTCGTGCCGTGGGCCGGTACGGCGCGTGAGGACGGCTGGTCGTCGGAGGAGCTGAAGGTCCGGGACGAGTCCCGCAAGATCCTCGGCCTGCCCCGGCTTCCCGTGGCCGTCACCTGTGTCCGAGTGCCGGTGATCACCACGCACTCCCTGACCGTGCACGCCCGCTTCGAGGGCGAGGTCACCGTCGACAAGGCACGCGAGATCCTCGCCACAGCGCCCGGCGTCGTGCTGTTCGACAACCCGGCCGCGGGGGAGTTCCCGACCCCCGCCGACGTGGTCGGCACCGACCCGACCTGGGTCGGGCGGGTCCGGCGGGCGCTGGACGACCCCACGGCGCTCGAACTGTTCGTGTGCGGGGACAATCTGCGCAAGGGTTCCGCGCTCAACACGGCGCAGATCGCCGAGCTGGTCGCGGCCGAGCTGACCTGAACCGGTGGCCGCCCCGGTTTTCGTGAAGTTTCGCGGCGCCGGAAACCCCCGGCCGATGTCATAGGCGGTTTGTAGGATCTACGGACGACATGTGAGCCGGTCGATGGTCCGGATCACTTGTCCACGGCGCTTCGGCATCAGAGGATTTATCTCCCCGCCCTCCGCAACCGTGCGGAGGGCGGGGAGCGTCTTTGCGGTCGCCCTTCGGCCGTGGGAGCGCTTCATCAGGCGTGGGGACGCCTGGAACCGGACGTGGGGACGTCCGTTCACATCTGGACATAGGGGAAGAGCGGGACGCATGAGGGCATTTAATGCACCATCGGTTGTGCTGCCTGACGCGGGTAGACCGCCGACGGCGACGGTCGGCGTGAAAGTGATGCCCGGCACGTACAACCCTCACGGGGGTCAGCGTGTCCAACAGGCGTGGCAGAGGTACTCGATTTCAGCGCGGCACGCGGCACGGTCCTTCGACCGCCCCGTCCGGCGGCTCTCCGACCCCGCATGCCCGGTACGCCCGGTGGCATGCCGGTGATCGCGCCCGTGCCCGCAGCGCGGCCGGCCCGCATACCCAACCAGCGCGATGGCGCGGAGGACGGCGTAGCGGCCGGCACCACCGTCGATCACCTCACCGAGACCTACCGGGCGCACTACCGCTCACTGCTGGGTCTCGCCGCGCTCCTCCTCGACGACACCGCCTCCTGCGAGGACGTCGTCCAGGAGGCCTTCATCCGTGTCCACTCCGCCCGCAAGCGGGTCCGCGACCCCGAGAAGACGCTGGCGTACCTGCGCCAGACCGTCGTCAACCTCTCGCGCTCGGCGCTGCGCCGCCGCATACTCGGCCTGAAGCTGCTGTCGAAGCCCATGCCCGACATGGCCAGCGCCGAGGAAGGTGCCTACGACCAGCTGGAGCGCGACTCCCTCATCAAGGCGATGAAGGGCCTGCAGCGCCGCCAGCGCGAGGTGCTGGTGCTGCGCTACTTCGCGGACATGACCGAGGCGCAGGTCGCCGAGACGCTCGGGATATCCCTGGGCTCGGTCAAGGCGTACGGCTCGCGCGGTATCGCGGCGCTCAGGCTGGCCATGGAGGCGCCGGCATGAGTGACGGAGACGGGGCGCGCCGTGACGGGCGCGACCGGCACGAGCCCTTCGAGTGGCACGAGCCGACAAGGCTGCACGGGCAAGATCCGAAGCAATCGCACGCTGGGAACGGAACTGTGAACCACGGCCCCGACGACCAGAGCCCCGACGGGTTCGACTCGGACGAGCTGGACCTGCGCACGATGCTGCACCAAGTGGTGCAGGAGGTGGAACCGCGCGACGGCACCCTGGACTATCTGCGGAAGGCGGTGCCCCAGCGGCGGGCCCGCAAGCGGCAGGCCGTCGTCGGCATGGCGGCCGCCGCCCTCTTCATCGGCACCGCCGTCCCCGCCCTCGTACACGTCTCCAACGCCACCGGCTCCGAGGCCAACCCGGCCGCCATCGGCCACACCTCGGAAACCCAGGGCGGCGCGAGCGAGGGCAAGGGCCCGGACGGCGGCGAGAGCACCGCGGGCGGCTCCTCCGGCAAGACCGAGGGCAAGGAGAAGGGCGACAAGAAGGAGAAGGACGAGGACAAGGGATCCGGCGCCTCCACCGGCGTCTCCCAGGGCGCCGACCCCTCCGCCACCACCGCCGCCGGCATCCCGGCGTGCACCCCGGCCCAGCTCGGCCCCGCCTCCGGAAGCAGCAACGCCCCCGACTCCACGGGCGCGGTCTCCGGCTCCTTCCGCGTCACCAACGTCTCCGGAGCGGCCTGTACGGTCACCGGCCCCGGTTCGGTGAGCGCGCTGCCGCAGGGCGCGGCCGACATCAGCAAGGTCGGTTCGGCCCGGCACACCGCCGGGGACGCGGCGGCCGGAATCCTGCCCGATCCGTCCCTCGAGGCCGCCCAGCTGGTGCTCCAGCCGGGCATCGGCTACGACGTGAAGTTCGCCTGGGTCCCCTCCGAGACCTGCCCCACCCCCGGCGGCAGCGTCGGCGGCCCCGACCCCAGCCCGGACCCGACGCCGTCGGAGGAACCGACGACCACGGCCGGCACCTCCACCGGCGGCGACACGGGCACGACCCCCCAGCTGGCCACGGAGGACGGCACGGTCGACGGCAGCGTGGCAGTGACGTACACCCCGGCCACGGGCTCGGGCGCGAGCTCGGTGACGGTGCCCAACGCGTGCGCGGGGACGGTGTACTGGACGGGAGTGCTGGCGGGGGCGTAGCCAGGGGTACGGCCCGCCCTGGGCCGCGGACCCGACGGGCCCGGGCGAAGGCGCCGCTCACTTCACCGCGGCGTCCACAGCGACAGGCTCCTCATCCGCGGCCAGCCCCAGCTCCGCGTCGCGCGCGAACTCCACCTCACGCCGCAGCAACCGGAACCACATGAAGATCACGAACCCCACGAAGGCGAACCACTCGGCGGTGTAACCCAGGTTCTGGAACGCCTTCAGATCCAGCCCCGAGTCCGGCGGGGCGGCAGCCGGAACCGCCTTCATCCCGGAGTCGGCCTTCGTCAGCGTGACCCACGCGTCGTACACGTCGTACGGCACCAGATTCACCAACGACGCCGCGCTGATCGCCGAGGTCTGGCCGGCCGGCAGCCCGCCCTGCGCGCTGACCCCGTTGTCCCCCGGCGTCTCCGACGCCTGCAACGCCCCGGTGATCGTGACCTCACCGGCCGGCGGGGCAGGGACCTTCACCGCGTCGGCGGCACCGGGCAGCCACCCCCGGACCACCGGCAGCGCCTCACCCGAGCCGGTCCGCAGCAGCGTCAGCACGTAGCAGCCCTGCTTGCCGTCGAGCTCCCGCCCGGGCACCAGCAGCTGCTTGCCGTAGCGCCCGGTCGCGGTGACGAGCTTCCCGGACGTCGCCTTGTCCACCGGGAGCATGTCAGCGAGTGGCCTGGGTGCCTCGTGCCGGGCCTCGGAGACCTGCTCGGTCGCGGTGCGATGGTCCTGCACACGGTCCTCGAACCGGCCCAGCTGCCAGGACCCCATGAAGATGCAGAAGGGGATGGACAACAGCACGAAGACGTTGATCCCCCACCATCGGGGCGTCAGCAGAAACCGGTACACACCCCCACGGTACGGGGCTGCCGGGCAGCCCCGGCCCGCGGGGTCGGCAACGGCGCGGGCCCCTCGGCCGGTTCCGGACGGCGGGGAAGCCGCGTGCTGTCAGCCCTTGGGGGCAACTCGGCGTCCTCGGCCGCGTACCACCCCGGGCCAGTGCCCGAGGCCGGGCAGCCGGCACAGCACGCCGCCGCCGGTGTACACGATGTCCGGCCCAGGACGGGGTGTCGAGGCCGATGCGGCACTGCGGGTGCGGCAGAGAGCGGTTGCCCGACATCACCGAAATCGGCGGGCTCGACGTCGCGCGAGGGGTCCTGACCGGACCGGAGGCGGGTGCGACTCCTGACCTGCTCGGAGGGGGACCGGTGGAGGTTATCCACAGGCTGGGGGCCTCGTCAGCGGATTGTCGGCCGGGGCGGGCACTATGGGGCCATGACTGAGAGCAACGGGCCCGAGGCGCGGGACCAGCACGAGCAAGCGGTACAGGCGGGACAGCAGGAGCGGATGCCGGACTGGGAGAAGCGCTTTCGGGCGCCCCGGGTGTCCTTGCCCGACTGGGCGGACGACGCGCCGGACCGCTCCCTGTTCGTCTCGAACGCGACCGGGACGTACGAGCTGTACGCCTGGGACCGGTCGACGGGCGAGCAGCGCCAGGTGACGGACCGGCCGAACGGCACGACGGACGGCGTGCTGTCCCCGGACGGCGCGTGGATCTGGTGGTTCGACGACAAGGACGGCGACGAGTTCGGCGTGTGGCGCCGCCAGCCCTTCGAGGGAGGCGCCGACGAACCGGCCGCGGCCGGCCTGGAGGCCTCCTACCCGGCGGGCCTCGCCCTCGGCCGCGACGGGCGTACGGCGGTCGTGGGCCGCTCCACGGACGAGGACGGCACGACCATCCACCTCGTGCGCACCGGCGAGGACCCGGTGGAGATCTACCGCCACCGCGAGTCGGCCGGTGTCGGCGACCTCTCCCACGACGGCTCGCTCATCGCCGTCGAGCACACCGAGCACGGCGACGCGATGCACTCGGCGCTGCGCGTCCTGCGCCCCGACGGCACGGCGGTCGCCGACCTCGACGACACCGAGGGCGGCACCCGCGAGCTGGGCCTGGAGGTCCTCGGCTTCGCCCCCGTCGACGGCGACACGCGCCTGCTCATCGGCCACCAGCGCCGCGGCCGCTGGGAGCCCCTGGTGTGGGACGTGGCCACCGGCGAGGAGACGGACCTGGCGCTGGAGCTGCCCGGCGACGTCAGCGCCGAGTGGTACCCGGACGGCAGCGGCCTGCTCATCGCGCACAGCTTCGAGGCCCGCAGCGAGCTGTTCCGCTACGACCTGGCCGGCCGCGCCCTCACGGAGATCCCCACCCCGCCCGGCACGGTCTCCGGCGCGACGGCCCGGCCCGACGGCAGCGTGGAGTACATGTGGTCCTCGGCGGCCGAGCCGTCGGCGGTCCGCTCCACGACGGGCGGTGTCGTGCTCGACCCGCCCGGCATGAAGTCGCCCGGCTCGGTGCCCGTGGAGGACGTGTGGGTGGAGGGCCCGGGAGGCCGCATCCACGCCCTCGTGCAGAAGCCGCAGGGCAGCACCGGCCCGCTTCCCACGGTCTTCGACATCCACGGCGGCCCCACCTGGCACGACAGCGACTCCTTCGCGGCGGGCCCCGCGGCCTGGGTCGACCACGGCTACGCGGTGATCCGTGTCAACTACCGCGGCTCAACGGGTTACGGCCGTGCCTGGACGGACGCCCTGAAGCACCGCGTCGGCCTCATCGAGCTGGAGGACATCGCCGCGGTCCGCGCATGGGCCGTCGGCTCCGGCCTCGCCGACCCCGACCGCCTCGTCCTCACCGGCGGCTCCTGGGGCGGCTACCTCACCCTCCTCGGCCTCGGCGTCCAGCCCGACGCGTGGACCCTCGGCATCGCGGCGGTCCCCGTCGCCGACTACGTCACGGCGTACCACGACGAGATGGAAGCGCTGAAGGCGATGGACCGCACGCTCCTGGGCGGCACCCCCGAGGAGGTCCCCGACCGCTTCGAGGCCTCGTCCCCCCTCACCTACGTCGACCGGGTCAAGGCCCCGGTCTACATCTCGGCCGGCGTCAACGACCCGCGCTGCCCGATCCGCCAGATCGAGAACTACGTCAAGCGCCTGGAGGCGAGGGGCGCGGTCCACGAGGTCTACCGCTACGACGCGGGCCACGGCTCCCTGGTGGTGGACGAACGGATCAAGCAGGTGAGGCTGGAGCTGGAGTTCGCGGAGAGGTACCTGAAGGGGAGGAGGAACGCCCAGTAGCTCGGGGGGCTGGGGTGGTGTGGCGGCTGCGGCTGCGGCTGCGTCGTGGCTGATCGCGCAGTTCCCCGCGCCCCTTGGGGCGTCGATCCGCGGGAGGGTGGGCGCGGGCGGTTTCACGCTGCGCCGGGTTGCGCACCCGAGCCGGCAGCAGCACAGCGCCGGGTGCCTCGTGACGCCGAGCCGCCCAGCGAACCGGCGTTCACGTCCCCGCCCGCTCCCGCCGCCTCCGCCCCAGCAGCTCCGCCAACCCCCGCCGGGTAGCGGCCAGTACCACCCGGTCCGCTGCGCCGAGCACATACGTAGGAGGCAGATCCCACACCAGCCCCGAAGCCGGCACCCGCTCCTCGCCCGAGGTGTCGCCCTCTCCCCGCCGCCCACGGGGAGGTGACGTATTGAGCGCCAGCACCCGCCAGGCCCCGGCCCGGAACGCCTCCGCCACGGTCCGCCCCTCCAACTGGGGATGCCCGGCCACATCCACCTCCGCGAACAGCAGCACCCGCCGCTCCACCGGAATCGCCCCCAGGATCTGCCGCCCCATCATCGCTCCGGCGAACGCGGGCGCGGCCAGATGCGACACACTCCGGCTCCGCGTCAGGGCGAGCGGATGCGCGGCCCGCAGTGTGCGGTACACGGCCGTCGCGAAGTCGTCGTCGTACAGCCGCAGCACGACCCGCAGATCGGGCCGCACGGACCGGGCGTACAGCGACGCCTCCAGATTCGTCGTGTCCGCACTGGTCAGCGCCAGCAGCGCATGCGCGCGGTGGATCTTCGCGGCCTCCAGCACCCCCTCCTGCGTGACATCCCCGAGCACCACCGGCACCCGCAGCCGCCGCGCCGTGGCCATCCCCCGGGCGTCCGGATCGGACTCCACGCACACCACCGGAATGTGCAGCTCCCGCAGCCGCGTCAGCACCCGCGTCCCGATCTTGCCGAGCCCGAGCAGCACCACATGCCCGCCGAGCCCCCGCGGCGGCTTCCGCAGCGCCGAGGCGCTGCGGAACGTGCCGAGTGCTTCCAGCACCGCGGCCAGCAGCACCGGCAGCAGCAGCAACCCGACCAGCCCGGACAGCAGTTGCAGCACCTGTTCCCCGGTCGACTCGTGGAACGCGGGATCGTTGATGCCGAAGAGGTCGAGGAGCGTGACGTACGTGGCGTACAGGGGATGCTCATCGGTCACGATCATCAACGCGACGGCGAGCGCGAGCACACACCCCACCAGCCCGGCCAGCGACCACCGCAGCCGCCGCGAGAACAGCGAGGCGAACGGCGGCACACCGCCCCGCCCGGCGGGAAGGGACGGCCCGGAGTACGACACCTGCTCCAGGACCACGGTCCCGCGCCCGGTCGCCGACGCCACCGCCGCCTCGTCCGGCAGCAGGTGCGGCCCGTGCTCCCCGCTGCCCTCCGAACCGTCCGCACCGGCCGGGTCGTTGCTCGTCGCGGACAGCAACGCCAGGGTGCACAGCCCCGGGTCGGCCACCTCGCCCGGCCGCGGCGGCTGCCGCTCCACCGCACGCAGCACCAGCCCTTCCGTCTGGACGACCTTGCTCGTACCGGCGAGGGCCGTGGCGGCCAGCGCGGGCGCGGCCGTGTCGGCGTCGGACAGTACGGTCGTCGACGCGTCGAGAGCCGGGCCCGGTCCCGTCCCGGTGGCCACCGCGGCCGTCTGGTCGAGCAGTTCCTCGATGTGCTGCCCCAACCGCCGGTTGTAGAGCCGCAGTACGAGGCGAAGGCGGGGGTTGAGCCGACGGGCGGTGAGCGCGGCCCGGATGTTGGTCTCGTCGTCGTCGTAGACGAGCGCCAGCGCGGCCGCCCGGTCGGCGCCCACCTCGGTGAGCACGGCCTCGGTGACCTCGGCGGCCTCCACGACCTGCTCGTTCGAGGCCGGTTCGCCGCTCGCGCCGGACCGGTTGACGGCCGCGCTGACCCGGTCGAGCAGGGCCGCCGAGGCGGCACGGGCCCGTCCGACCACGGGCTGGCGCACCCGCCTCCCCGAGGGTGGTACGACGAGCGTGACCTGCTCGGCGTAGACACCACGGAGTTCGGCGGCCAGCCGGTGCGCGAGACCGTCGTCACCGCACACGATCATGTGCGTGGCCGGATCACCTGGCTGACCTTGGTTCGGAACGCTCCCCACGAGGGAGAAGACTGCCTCACCGGGACGGCTGGTTCCAGAAGGGGACCACGGTGGCTGAACGCCCGCCGTGGCCCGGCCGTATGGAAGGGGAGGCAATGCCCGTGCGCACGAGCGGAGGTACCGGGCCCGTGGCCACCACGAAACCCGCCCCGCGGGCAACCGGCGAGACCCACGAGAACGAGGTCGGGAAGCCGGCCTCGGGCAACGGGCCGGAAGACGGCCGGCACCTCAGCTCGCCCCTCCTGCTGACGCTCCTGCTGCTCACGGCCGTGATGCTCCAGGACCCGATCCGCGGGGCCCTGTCGGCGCCGGTGATGCAGAGCTGGATGACGGTGTTCGTCGCGGTCATGGTGCAGGCGCTGCCGTTCCTGGTGCTCGGCGTGCTGCTGTCGGCGGCGATCGCGGTGTTCGTGCCGCCGTCCTTCTTCGCCCGGGCCCTGCCCGATCGCCCGGCCCTCGCGGTCCCGGTCGCGGGCGCGGCGGGCGCGGTCCTGCCGGGCTGCGAGTGCGCGTCGGTGCCGGTCGCCGGAGCACTGGTCCGCCGAGGCGTCACACCCGCCGCCGCCCTGGCCTTCCTCCTCTCCGCACCGGCCATCAACCCGATCGTGCTGACGGCGACGGCCGTGGCCTTCCCCGGGAACCCCGAAATGGTCCTGGCCCGTTTCGTCGCGAGCCTGCTGGTGGCCTGCGCGATGGGCTGGCTCTGGCACCGCCTCGGCCGCACGGACTGGCTGCGGGTCCCGGACCGGGCATCGTACGAGGGGCAGGGCAAGGGGGCCGCGTTCTGGGGGTCGGTGCGGCACGACGTGATGCACGCGGGCGGTTTCCTGGTGGCCGGCGCGATGGCCGCGGCCACGCTGAAGGCGGTGGTACCGGCGGAGTGGCTGCGCGCGGCGGCCGGGAACCCGGTGTTCTCCGTGCTGGCCCTCGCGGTGCTGGCCGTCCTGTTGTCCATCTGCTCGGAGGCGGACGCGTTCGTGGCGGCGTCCCTCACCCAGTTCTCCCTGACGGCCCGTCTGACGTTCCTGGTCGTGGGGCCGATGATCGACCTGAAGCTCTTCGCGATGCAGGCGGGCACCTTCGGCCGCGCCTTCGCCCTGCGCTTCGCCCCCGCGACCTTCGCCCTGGCCGTCGTCGTGTCGGCCCTGACCGGAACGGTCCTGCTGTGAACCGCACGGCCCAGTCGGCCCTCCTGTTCCTGCTCGGCGCGACGCTCCTGCACGCCGCCACCACCGACCTCTACCTCCGCTACGTCAAGGCGGGCCTGCGCCCGCTGGTCCTGCTCGCGGGCGTGGTGCTGATCGCGACGGCGGCGGCGACGCTCTGGTACGAACGCCGCCGCGCCGGCGCGCGACAGCACCATCACGAGCCCCGCGTCTCCTGGCTCCTCACCCTCCCCGTCCTGGCCCTGATCCTGGTCTCACCGCCGGCCCTCGGCTCCTACAGCGCGTCCCACACGGGCACGGCCCTGACCAAGCCCTTCGGCTTCGCCGACCTTCCCGCGGGCGGACCCCTCCGCCTCGGTGTGGCCGACTACGCCGGACGCGCGGTCTACGACGACGGGCGCTCCCTGCGCGACCGCGAGCTGAAGATCACCGGCTTCGTCACGCTGGACCGCGCGGGCACCCCCTACCTGGTCCGCATGGGCCTCAACTGCTGTGCGGCGGACGCCCAGCCGGTCAAGATCGCCCTGACCGGCAACCTCCCCCCGGTCCTCAGCCCGGACACCTGGCTGGAGATCAGCGGCAGGTACTCGCCCCGCCGGACCGAGGACCCGGTCAACGACGGCCCGATCCCCTACCTCGAGGTCACCAGGGCCAAGCCCGTGCCCACACCGCACGATCCGTACGACGAGACGTGGAACACGTGAGGGCGGCGTAGCGCAGCCCATTCCGGGTACTCGGAAAAGCCGCGGATCAGCGAGGGGGAGGGGACGATGACCACGCTCGGAGGCGGGCGCGCAACCGAACTGAACCGGCAACCCCTGACCGAGGCCCGCGAGGAACTCGCGAAGGCCGACAGCCGCGCCGCACTGATCCTGGCCACCCTCGGCGCGACCCTGACCGCCCTCCTCGTGGCGATCACCGCCGGCGTCATCACACCCGCTCAGTACGCCGTGATCCCCCAGCTCCTGGTATGGACCGGCTGCGCCGCCTGCGCCCCGTCCCTCGTCCTCCTGAGCCTGGCCGCGAAGCCCCGACCGGGCACCGAAGACGAGACCCGGCCGGAGACCCTCCCCCGCACCGCCTGGACCAAGTACCGCTGCATACGCCACGCGACGGCCTGGGGCGCCGCCTTCCTCACCCTGACCCTGGCGGGGACGCTGACCGGGCTGCTGTCCTAGTGGGTGTCGTCCGGCCCGGTGGGTCTGGAGCGTAACTGGAGTCTCGCTCGTGAGGGCAGCGTCTGTAACGCTCGGCAGAGAGACAGAGAGACCTCCCATGTCTCGAAACTCTGACGGGGAGTTCCGCATGCCCAATGCCGTTCCCTCCACCATGAGTCCGGCCGATTGCTCCGCAGTGCCTTCCTCCGAAACCGCCACCGGAATCACCCTGCGGCGGTTGGTGCTGGCGGCCGGGCCGCTCAACGTGCTCCAGATCGGCTGCCCGTACGAGTCGTCGACCGCCGGGCTCGGACGATACGCGCAGGTGCGGGTGGGCAGTCCCGAGCGGTCGCCGGCGACCGTCCCCGGGACTGTCGATCTGCTCCTGCTCGGTGGTCCGTCGAAGTCCTTCCTGACGCAGCGGGTCGTTTTGGGAGCCGTTTGGGAGCCGAGTCTGGTCCATCCCGGCCATCAACCAGGCTCAGGCCAAGGGACGGGACGGGTTCGAGTTCACCGCCCCGAGTTGTCGAGGTCGACTACCTCGCCCTCGGAGTCACCGGCGCGGCCCGCTGGTCGCCTACCTCTACCGCGTCGACCGCGCCAAGCCGGTCCGCCGGAACGCGCTGCGTGCCCCGGTCTACGCCGCACGGCTTGCCCTGCAAGCCCCGACCGGCGCCGCCCGGTTCGTGGGCGGCACGATGCGGTGGGTGGCCGACCGTGAGGGCGAGCCGGTCCGACTCGCCGCGGTCCGCCGCGAGGACGCAGCCGAATATCTGAAGCTGTCGCGGCAGCGCGACGGACGCGTCCGACTGCGCACCCTCGTGACCGTGCTCGCCAGCACTCACTTGGAGCAGGCGAAAGCTGTGCTCGCCGCCGCGCGTCCATCGCGGCTGTACGCCTATGTCGTGCTGTCGCTCCTCAGCGGTGTGCGCACGGAAGAGGCGCGGCCCCTCACTCGGGATCACGTCTTCCTGGAGACCACGGAAGGTATCCCGCCTCATGTCGCGGTCTGGCGTTCGGTGCGCAAGCGTGGCGAGACCAAGACCCGACGGAGTCGCAGGACAATCGCTCTGCCGAAGCAGGTGGTGGACGTCCTCGAAGAGCACATGCGATGGCAGAAGCAAGAGCGGGAAGCGCGAGGAATGGAGTGGAGCCCGGCAGGTCGTGTCTTCACGACTCGGAGCGGCGAGTCGCTGGACGCGGCCAATGTCCGGCGAGACTTCAAGGCCATAGTGAAGAGGGCCGGACTGAAGCCTGAGTGGACCCCGCGGGAGCTCCGGCACAGCTTCGTGTCCCTGCTCTCCGACCACGTCATCCCCCTGGAGCGGATCGCGCTCTTGGTCGGTCACAGCAGCCAGACGACCACAGAGGCTGTCTACCGCAAGCAGCTCCGGCCCGTGATCACGCAGGGTGCCGAAGCGATGGATGAAATCTTCGCTGTTGGCCGAGATGCCGCCACGTTGCTTGATCAACGTGATTCCTGTTTGACCCCTCCCTCACTCCCTTGCGTCGACCACCCTGGTGGTCGATTGACTCTGTGGGCAGTAAGTCGCGCACTGAATGCCGAGGGAGGGGTCTAAACGCACGCAGATGAGCAACTCTTATCGTCACATCTACTGCACGGTTTGTAGACGCAGGTAGTAGCCGAGTTAAGGGTTCGTGGATCTTTCTTGATGGCTTTAAGTAATCCTAGAATCCCTTGGCGGTTCCAATGCTCGGGAAGGCGGCAAATTGAATGTCTGTTCCAAGTCCTTCGGGTACTCCCGATCCTTCTCCGACGCCCATGCCGGACCCCGCGCCCATGCCGGACCCCGCGCCCACGCCGGACCCCGCGCCCACGCCGGGGCCCGGCGCGCTCTCCCTGCTCGAGCGATGGAGCCTTGGACTGCAGGGCATTGTGGGTGCATTAACACTTGTCACGCTGGTCTTCTTGGGTTTTCAGACGGTTGCTGCCATTGAGGGAGCCGAGCAGGCGACAAAGCAGAGCAAGGAGGCCGCTAGGCAGAGCGCGGAAGCTGCCAAGCAGAGTACAGCCCAGCGTCTTGATGGCACGTACGAGCGCCTGATGGAAAGGAAGCACTATCTCGCATCCCAAGAGAATGTAAGAGTTACTGACCATATATTCCGCGGAACGCCGCTAGAAGATATAAAGGATAAGGCTGAGCGGAGTCGAGTTGAAACTGCTTTAGTGTGGGACTTGGTGTATGTCGACTATCTGTATGAGATGCTGCCGGGTTTGATAGATTGTGCGCCCGAAGATCGGCATCTCGTATTGCGGAAAAAGTCTTCGGAAGAGGTCATCCAGTGCGATGATTGGGCTGCATGGAGCGAGTACATTGCCGCAGTCTTCGAAGACACGAGGCAGTGTCGGCTACTGAAGGATACTGAGGCTACTTACGGAGTCGGATTGGTCAGCGTACTTCGCAACGCAGGTTTGTGTAAGGGCATTCTTTGAGAGGGGCCCCTTGGGAATCCATGCGGCAATGTTGCGATCGCCCTGTCTCCCGGATCAGTGAGCGTCTGCCGCTGCACTGTGAGGTAAGCCACACAGTCACCGCAGTCTGTCGACCTCAGCGAGTTGTGTCGCAGTCTCGCGCTCCGTCGGCTCTGTCGGGTCCAGGCGAACAGGTCGACCTAAAAAGACGATCGATGTGGCCCGCTGGAGGGACTGCCGGCCGTTGGTCCTCAGGTGGCTGACAGATTGAGCTGCCCGGGGGAGGTGGCGTCGGGGCTGGATCAACTTCGGTTGGCCCCCGAGCACGACAGAGGCCCATTCGCGATCATGCGAATGGGCCTCTGACCAGCGTCGGGGTGGCGGGATTTGAACCCACGACCTCTTCGTCCCGAACACGATCAGTCCCCTTGTGACCTTGGCTCGGTGTCGCTGGCCTGCTCGTTCGTCTCCGGGACAGTCCACTACTGTCCGGGACTATCCATATGTGGCTGCACCGTTTGGCCCCCCGTTTGGCCCCTACTCAGGCGGCGCGCAAGAACGATGGCGCCTGACTGGCTGATTCAGACAGTCGGACACTGCTCCACATACGCCCGGACGTACGTCCAAGCGCTGTCGTTGCCCTGTACGTCGGTCGCGCGCAGGGCGTAATACTGACGCCCCTGATCTACCCTGGAGACGACGATTTCGTTCACCACAGAGCCGGAGAGCGGAATTGGGGACCATGTGTTTCCGTCGGCCGAGTGGTACAGGTTGTATTGGGTTATGCGGTTCACCGCGAAGGGCTTCCACGTCAGACTGATCTGCCCCGGCGCGGCGCCGCAATGCCAACTCGGATTCAGTAGGAACGGCGGCGTGTCCGCCAGATGCTGATTGCTGATTAGAAAGCTATTCAGCTGGCCGGCTAGGTCGTCCGCCTGCTCAGTGGACAGGTCCGGACACCTCTTGAGGGTCAGCGACATGAACGACTTGACCGTGGTCACGGCCCGGAGGTCCGCCCTGCCCAAGTGTGAGCTCAGCGCCACCTCGGGAGTACCGAGGCGGGTGGCTTGCGCGCACAGCTCGTCGGCTAGGTCGAGCACTCCTTGACGGGTGATCCCTGCCGCCCCACTGGTGTTGAAGCCGATCGCCGTAGAATCGGCGACTTTCTCGTCCGTGTCGATGGGTGGTGGGAACACCGTGTTGTCGTACACCTGGCGGCTGGGATACGACGTCTTGTAGTCCGGAGTCAGGTAGGGCAGCGACTGGACCGCAGGAAGTAGGGTGCTCATCCCACATTTGTTCTTGGCGAAGTCGAGAAGGGTGGACGATCCACTGCCGAAGAGATTGCCCAGTTGGCCGAGACCGGGTCTGCCGGATATCTTGGCGATGCCCTTGACGATCCCGGCCACCGTGATTTCCAAGGTTTTTTTCCCGGCGGGGTACCAACTGGAGTTACTCCAGGTCGTCACTCTCAGCTTCTCGCACGTGTCGGCGACCAGATCAGACGGCTCTGTCACCGCGGTCGCGCCAACTGGCGGCGCCAGCAGTGCATCAGACGGCTCTGTCGCCGCGGTTGCGCCGACCGGCGGCGCCAGCAGCGCCAACACAGCCGCTGTCACGGCAATTGGGCGACGGCGGCGGCAACGGCCCGAGACAGCGGTACGCATGTGGAAGGACATGGCTTCACGCCCCTTGGTCTTACTGAGCAGCAAGGGAGGGCTCAAACGTCCGCTATCAGTCTAATCCCGGCGGCCTACGACGGCGCGTCGACCCAGACGAACAGCTCCAGACGGACCAGTCTGCGACTTCTGCCGCCAGTCCTCCAGGGACGTACCAACTGCATCAGAGCCCCGTGTCGGCTGAGTGGAGCGGGATTACAGTAGTGACTCACGGGGGCATGAAGCCGGGTTTCTGCTCGGCTAGCGAGTGAAGCCGTGCCAGGTAGTCCTGTGCCGTCGGCTCCGAGCTGTACCGGCGCCGCATTTCGGCGGCCAGTTCGCGACTGGTCATGATGAGTGATGGCACCGACTGACGGTCGCCTTCAAGAGCGCGCTCTCCCATGGTGAGTGCCTGCTCCAAGTCACCCTCACGCGCCGCCGTGACTCCGAGCGTGACGCGCGCTTCCGCGTTGCGCATCCGTGAACGCTCGGTGCCGTCGAAGTCTGTTTCTGCCCTCAGCACCTCTTCGGCGAGTGTGCGCGCAAGCTTGTCTTCGCCGACCAGGCGATAGCAGTCCATCGCGTAGAAATCGAACTTGGCTGGGTCCACCACGAAGTGGTTGTCCAGGTTCTCGGGGTACGGCATCCCTTCGAGCAAACGCCGCCCTTGTCCAAGGCCACCTCGACTTGCCGGCGGTCCCCGATCCGCGCCCACGCTTTGGCCTCCTGGCCAGCGAGCTGTACGGCAATGCCAGCGTGCGGAGCCCTCTCGGCTCCGGCCTGGGCCGCTGCAATCACGCCCCGGTAGTCGCCGGTAGTGAGAGCGAACCAGGCCCGCATCTCGTGCGCCCACCCGGCGACCTCCGCATGGTCAGCCTCGGTCGCGAGCGAGAGTGCCGCCTGTCGCGTCGACTCGGCCGCGTGGCGGGCGCCCGTGTCGTACTCGACACAGCCGACGAGTAGGGCGAGCCAACCAGACAGTGCGAGCACTTCGCGGTGCTGCGCGAGCGTGAGGCTCTTCGTGTGGAGTTCGACGACACGGCGCAGCCACTGCCGCCCCTCGATAAGAAGCTGCTCGCTCGGCATGAACGGGTACTCCGAGGCGAGCCGGTCTGCCGTGATCCTGGGCTTGATCCGCTTTAACGGACATCCGAGATCAGGGGTTCAGCCCCGGGAGGATGTCCATCATGGGGAGCATGGGGAAGAAGAAGCCTCGCCCTCGCCGTTCGTTCACGCCGGAGTTCAAGGCGGAGATCGTCGAGCTGTGCCGACGCGGTGACCGTTCGGTCGGGCAGATCGCCAAGGACTTTGATCTGACCGAGACCGCGGTGCGTGACTGGGTGAAGCAGGCCGAGGTCGATGCGGGCGAGCGAGACGGCCTGACCAGCAGCGAACGGGAGGAACTGGCCGCACTGCGGCGGGAGAACCGCCGTCTGCGTGAGGACGTCGACATCCTCAAGCGAGCCACGGCTTTCTTCGCGAAGGAGACCCGGTGACGGTGCACCCGTTCATCGAGGCGGAGAAGCGTGCAGGTCACAGCGTCAAACGAGCGTGTGAGCTGTTGAAGGTCTCCCGGACCGCCTTCTATGCCCGCCGCGCTGCCAAGCCTGGTCCCCGCGCGGTCCGTGACGCCGAGCTGGCGGAACAGATCGCCGACGTCCACACGAGATCGCGGGGCACCTACGGCGCCCCGCGCGTCCATGCCGTGCTCAAGCGGGCAGGCGCCGGATGCGGCCGCCGACGTGTCGCGCGGCTGATGCGGGCTGCCGGCCTGCAGGGCCGACACCGCAGACGACGGCGCCTGACGACGATCCTCGATCCACGAGCTGCCCTGCGGCCCGATCTCGTCCTCCGGGACTTCCAGCCCGACCCCGCCAGCCTGGATGCCCGCTGGTGCGGCGACATCACCTACATCGCCACGGAGGAGGGCTGGCTCTTTCTGGCCACCGTCATCGACATCGCCTCCCGTCGCGTGGTCGGCTGGGCAACGGCCGACCACCTGCGGACCGATCTGGTCGCCGATGCCCTCACGGCCGCCTGCCGGAAGCGCCGCCCCACCGGTCCGGTGATCTTCCACTCGGATCGCGGCTGTCAGTACACCAGCCAGCAATTCGCCACGCTGGCAGACCAGTTGGGAGTGCGTCTGTCGGTCGGCCGCACCGGGCAGTGCTGGGACAACGCACTCGCCGAGTCGTTCTTCGCCACCATCAAAAGGGAGCTGCTCGACACGAGTTCCTGGCTCAGCCGGGCCGCCGCCCGCACCGCGATCTTCGATTTCATCGAGGGCTGGTACAACTTGCACCGTCTGCACAGCAGCCTCGGCTACCTCAGTCCCGCCGAATACGAGACCGCACTCGCAGCCTGACCATCACACCGATGGTGTCAAAGCGGTACAAGCTCAGAGGCAGCAGTCGTGGAGTGGCCGCAACCAAGGCGGCCACTCCCGGCATGTAGGCGGGTATGAAAAGAGTTGCCCTTCACAGGCGCCAGGTCCGCGCCCGGCTCCTCCGTCGCGCGAAGCGTATCGGTACCTGGGCTCTTGCCGCGGCCATCGGCGGTCTTGTGTTGATAGGCCTGCCCTGGCTTGTGTGGCGCGGCCCGTATCTCCTCGACGCCCCATACATCAACACCGACACCGTCGGTGACGGCACCGGATCCGCGGCGCTCATCACCGGGCTGCGCAATTCCATCGTTACGTGCGCAGCTGCCATCGGCGCTGGTGTCGCCCTCGTATACACGGCCCGCACCTACCGCCTGACACGCCGCGGGCAAGTCACCGAGCGGTTCATCAAGGCGTTAGAACGTCTGGACTCCGAGCAAATGTATGTGAGAGTCGGCGGGGTGGTGGCGCTTGAGCAAATTGTTCAAGACGACGCAGATCAGGCGATACATGCCGCTCAAGTTATCGGCGAATTTGTGCGTTACCGCGCCCCCGAGAGCAGAGCTGTAGCCCGATCGGGGGGATACCGGCCAACGATTGGGGAATTGCCCGACGCCCCAGACGCGGATGTGCAGATCGCGTTGAGCGCTCTGACGCGACCGCAATCACGCAGGCAGGTCGCCGGACGAGGAGTGCTTACCCTCACTGAGCTGCATCTTGAGGGAGCCAAACTATCCCAGGCAGACCTCACTGGCGCTCTCCTGCGTGAAGCAGATCTCAGTGATGCACAACTGATCCGAGCAGATATGACTGAGGTCGTAGCGCCACAGGCCCGCTTCTCGAACGCCGACCTGAGCGTGGCCAACCTCACGCGGGCAGTGCTATGGGAGGCCGATCTTTCCCACGCCGCACTGCTCTTCGCGGACCTCCGTCATGCCGTACTGCTCGGTGCTGACGTTTCGCATGCCGACCTACGTGCGGCAAAGCTGACCTCGGCCCTGCTGCACGGTGCCGACTTAACTGGGGCCGACCTGCGCGAGGCCGACCTGCGCGAGGCCGACCTGCGCAAGGCTGACTTCCGCAAGGCAGCAGACGCTGGCTTACCGCTATCGGACAGGCTCACGTGGACGCTGACAATCGGAGCGCGATCCGGTCCTGACGCGGACACCATCCTGCCCCGAGCAGACCTGAGCAAGGCGAATCTCACCCGTGCGAACCTAAAGGGAGTGGACCTCACAGACGCCAAGGGGCTGACCGCCGCTCAGGTCAGGTCGGCGTACACAGGCGCGGACACCAAATTGCCCCCTGACCTGCAAGCGGAGGTACGGTCACCCTGATCCCGAGCAGGGGGACGGTGGGTCTGGCTTGTCTCGCCCTCTCTCAGGAAAGCCACGGCACCTTCTACGGCTACCTGCCAGCCCTTAGCATGATCCACCCAGTGACCAAACACGTTTGGCCCCCCGTTTGGCCCCCAGAGCACAACAGAGGGCCAATCGCGATCATGCGATTGGCCCTCTGACCAGCGTCGGGGTGGCGGGATTTGAACCCACGACCTCTTCGTCCCGAACGAAGCGCGCTGCCAAGCTGCGCTACACCCCGATGTCGCTGCTGTCGCGGCGACGACGTTTACTTTAGCCCACCGGTGGCTAGAGACGAAATCCGGTTTTCCACCGGTGACGCAGGGGGTTCGGGCGGGCGTGGTCGAGGGCCACGAGGAGCACGGCCAGGGCGTAGAAGGAGAGGCCCAGGAGGAGCGCGTTGCCGAGGACGCGCTTGAAGCCGTCCTGGCCGACGTCCAGGAACGGGTAGAGGTAGCGGTCGGGGGTGCCCGGGAGGAGCAGCTCGCCTCGGAGGAGGCAGAAGGCCAGGTAGGCCAGGGGGTAGAGGAGCCAGCTGCTGGCCTGGCGGAGGTGCAGCCGGCCGGGGGCCGTGAGCAGCAGCCAGTCCAGTACCGCCGCTATCGGGGTCAGGGTGTACAGCACCCCCTGGGAGAGGGCGTGCCAGCCGGTCGGGGTGGCGGCCTGGCCCGTGAGGGAGAACGGGCTCGCCTCGTTCGCGAGGAGCAGGTGGTGCACCAGGGCCGCGATGAGGACGTAGAGCAGCGTCGCACCCAGGATGGCACCGGGCAGGGGGCGGCTGGCCGTCCACGCGCGGCGGGCCGAGAGGGCCATGACCAGCGCCAGCAGCATGTTGCTCTGGATCGCGAAGTGGCTGAGGGCCCGGGACGGGTCGCCCAGGAGCAGTTCGAGCGTCACGCCCCCGGCCGCCACGCATGCGACCAGGAGGCGGAAGGCGGCGGCCGCGGGGCGGCGGACCGGGGTGACGACGGCCGTGGCGGGAACGGGGGCGGGTCTCAGTGCCGGAGGGGACGGGATCGCTGGGAGGTCCGGGATGTCCCGGGGTATCGGGGCGGTCATGCCCCCACGCTGACAGAAAAGGACAAAGGGGGCGATGCGGCCGGGCTGTGTGGGTTACTCCCGGCCCGTTACTCCCGCCGCGTCACCCCCGGCCCACCAGTGTCAGCAGCGTCGCCTCCGGCGGGCACGCGAACCGTACCGGTGTGTAGCGGTTCGTGCCGCAGCCCGCCGACACGTGCAGGTACGACGTACGGCCCTCCGCCGTGTGCGTCGACAGGCCCTTCACGCGGTCCGTGTCCAGGTCGCAGTTGGTGACCAGGGCGCCGTAGAAGGGGACGCACAGCTGGCCGCCGTGGGTGTGGCCGGCCAGGATCAGGGGGTAGGCGTCGGCCGTGAAGGCGTCCAGGGTGCGCAGGTACGGGGCGTGTACGACGCCCATCGAGAAGTCCGCCGCCTCGGACGGGCCGCCCGCCACCTGCGCGTAGCGGTCCCGCTTGATGTGCGGATCGTCCAGGCCCGTGAGCTCCACCGAGACGCCCTCGAGCTTGAGCTCGCCGCGCGCGTTGGTCAGGTTGAGCCAGCCCGCCGCGTCGAAACCGTCCCGCAGGTCCTCCCACGGGTTGTGCACCACGCCCTCGGCGGGCGCGTTGCCGTTGAGTCCGTGACGGCCCTGGGCCTTCTCCAGCAGGTAGCGGGCGGGGTTGCGCAGCTTGGGGCCGTAGTAGTCGTTGGAGCCGAAGACGTACGCGCCCGGGAACTCCATCAGGGGGCCGAGGGCGTCCAGGACCTCCGGCACGCCCTCCGGGTCGGAGAGGTTGTCGCCCGTGTTGATCACGAAGTCGGGGCGCAGGCCCGCCAGGGACCGCAGCCAGCGCTGCTTCTTGCGCTGGCCGCCGACCATGTGGATGTCGGAGACCTGCAGCACACGCAGGGGGCGCATTCCCGGAGGCAGGACCGGGACGGTGACCCGGCGGAGGCGGAAGGAGCGGGCCTCGAAGCCCGCCGCGTACAACAGACCGGCGGCACCAGCCGCCGCGATTCCCAGGGGGACTCCGTATCGCGCGCGCATACGACCATCGTGTCAGACCGCGGCCGCCTCCCGTGCCCGGGCGGTGCCCGAAATCCCCTGACGACACCGGTTCTTAGGCGACGGCCCCACAAATCGAGGGGCGCCGGTCGTCCCGCACCTGCGACAATCGACCCCATGACCACGCTCAAGTCGAAGCTGCAGGATGACCTCAACGTTGCGATCAAGGAGCGCGACGAGCTCCGCTCCTCGACGCTCCGGCTGACGCTCGCCGCGATCACCAAGGAGGAGGTCGCGGGCAAGGAGAAGCGCGAGCTCTCCGACGACGAGGTGCAGAAGGTGATCACCCGGGAGGCGAAGAAGCGGCGTGAGGCGGCCGACGCCTTCGCGCAGGGTGGTCGTGCCGAGCAGGCCGAGCGGGAGAAGGCGGAGGGCGAGGTGCTCGCCACGTACCTGCCGCAGCAGCTGTCGGACGAGCAGCTCCAGGAGATCGTCGCCCAGGCCGTCGAGGAGGCCAGGGCGGCCGGTGCGGAGGGGCCGCGGGCCATGGGCGCGGTCATGAAGATCGTGAACCCGAAGGTGGCCGGGCAGGCCGAGGGCGGCCGCGTCGCCGCCGCGGTGAAGAAGCTGCTGGCCGGCTGACCCCTCGGCCGGACGGAGACGGCCGGCGGAGACGGTCGTACGGAGACGGTCGTACGGAGACGGCCCCCTCTCACCCGCGCGGGTGAGAGGGGGCCGTCTCCGTTCAGGCGCGTTCCGTCACGCCGACCGCTCAGCCGAACCGGCCGCCGTTGCCGTTCCCGCCGCCGTTGCCCTGGCCCCGGAAGAAGCCCTCCGGGATGGAGAACGAAGGCGTCGGGAAGGGCTCGCCGCCTCCGCCGTTGTTGTTGCCGCCGACCAGGCCACCGACGAAGCCGTCGCCGCCACCGTTGCCGCCATTGTCGCCGTTGCCCCCGTCTTCACGGTCGCCGCCGCCCCCGTCACCGCGGTCCCGGGGCTTGCTGTCGGGGATGTGGACGGTGTTGAAGTTCTCGACGGGCTTGCCCTCCAGCGCGCCGGACATCATGTCGCGCCAGATCGGGCCGGGGACCTCACCACCGAAGACCTTGCCGTACGACCGGCCGCCGATGGTGATGCCGGACATCTTCCGCTTGTGCGCGGGGTCGCCCACCCACACCGCGCCGGCCATGTTCGGCGTGTAGCCGACGAACCAGGCCGCGTAGCGCTCGTCCGTCGTACCGGTCTTGCCGGCGCTGGGGCGGCTGCCGAGGCCCGCCTTCGTGCCCGTACCGTCCTCGACGACGCCCTTCAGCAGCGCGTTGATCGTGTCGGCGGTGTTCTCCGACATGGCGCGCGAGCAGGTCGACTTCGGGACCTGGAGCGACGTGGTCTTGTCACCGACCCTCCGGCTGACCGACTCGATGGCGACCGGCGTGCAGTGCATGCCGCGCGCGGCGAAGGTCGCGTACGCGTTCGCCATGGTCAGCGGGGACATCTCCTGGGTGCCGAGGGCGATGGAGGGCACCTGGGGCATCTTGTCGCCGTCGGCCCGCACGACGCCCATCTTCTTCGCCATCGTCGTCACCGGGCAGATGCCGATGTCGCTGATCATCTGCACGTAGTAGGTGTTGACCGACTTGGCGGTCGCCTCCCGCATGTCGTACGGGCCGACCTCGGAGGAGTTCTCGTTCTCCAGCTTGGCCGGGTTGTTGGGGTCGTTCACCCACCGCTTGCCGTCGCAGGCCGAGACCGGGCTCGGGTACGGCATCTGGTACGGCGAGGAGTAGACCTTGTTCGCGGGCATGCCGTCCTCGAGGGCGGCGGCGGCCACGATCGGCTTGAACGTCGAACCGGGCTGGTAGCCCATGCCGCCGCCCATCGACTGGTCGACGGAGAGGTTGATCTGCGTCTCGTTCTTCTTGAAGCCGTACGGACGCGACTGGCCCATGGCGAGGATCTTGCCGGTGCCCGGCTGGACGAGGGAGACGGCGGTGGCCACCTCGTCGCTCTTGTAGACGTGCTCCTTGATGGAGCGCTGCGCCGCGTTCTGGGCCTGCGGGTCCATGGTCGTGCGGATGGTGAGGCCGCCCTGGTTCCAGATCTTCGCGCGCTGCTCCTTGGTCTTGCCGAAGACCGGGTCGGTCAGGAAGACCTCGCGCACGTAGTCGCAGAAGAAGCCGGCGCCCTTGACCGCGGTGATGCAGCCGTTCTTGGGCTTGCTGACCTTCAGGCCGAGCGGTGCCTTCATCGCGTCGGTGGCCTGCGCCTGGGAGATGTCGCCGACGGCCGCCATGCGCTGCAGCACGGTGTTGCGGCGCTTGGTGGCCTCCGCCTCGTCGTTGACGGGGTCGTACCGGCTGGGCGACTGGACGATGCCGGCGAGGAGGGCCGACTGCTCGATGCTGAGGTCCTTGGCGGACTTGGAGAAGTAGCGCTGGGCGGCGGCCTCGACGCCGTAGGCCTGCTGGCCGAAGAACGTGATGTTCAGGTAGTTCTCGAGGATCTTCTTCTTGCCCAGCTCCTCCTCGACCTGGATCGCGTACTTGAGCTCGCGGATCTTGCGGCCGATGGTCTGCTGGGTGGCCTGCGCGACCTTCGTCGGGTCGTCGCCCGCCTCCTCGACGAAGACGTTCTTCACGTACTGCTGCGTCAGGGTGGAGGCGCCCTCGGAGACTCCGCCGGTCTGCGCGTTCTTGTTGAGGGCGCGCAGGACGCCCTTCAGGTCGACCGCGCCGTGCTGGTAGAAGCGCGAGTCCTCGATCGCGACGATCGCCTTCTGCATGTACGGCGAGATGTCCTTGAGGGGGACCACCGTGCGGTCGCGCGAGTAGACCGTGGCGATCTGGCCGCCGTCGGCGTCGAGGATGGTGGTGCGCTGACTCAGCGGCGGGGTCTTCATGGTGGCCGGGAGCTCGTCGAAGCTCTCGACCGATCCCTTGGCCGCCAGCCCCAGCGCGCCCACGGCGGGGAGCGCGATGCCGGCCAGCACGGCTCCCGCGAGGACACTGACACCGAGGAACTTGGCGGCCTGCTGCGTGGGAGACAGACCACCGCCCGAGCGCTTGTTTGGCATGAGGGCAGCCTACGTTCTCATTCGCCGGACAGGCGTATAGGCCTTGGCCTAAGCTGCTCTCAACTGTCACAGCAGTGAGGCCACGTATCAATACGTCCGGCGACCCCGAATCGTTCCGGGTGTTCCCCAACTTTTTTGGTGGAGCCGTGTCCGAATCCGCCTTGTGTGTCATACGGCGTCCGTTGTGACGCAACTGAACTGTCCCGGTTTGCCGGGAGAGTTACGTATGTCGCCAGCTCACTCCCCCGGGTGATCTGCCGCTTACCCATAGTCCGTTCGGGCCATTCAAGATTGGGCCCGAAGGGGGTGTTGCGCTGTGCCCACCTTCCGTAACGTCCTCAACTGGCGGCGGTGCATATGCCGCTGCCGCCGTGGGGGAGCCTCGATTCGGGAGAGGACGGCGCCGGTATGGGCTGGGTAACCGACTGGAGTGCGCAGGCGGCCTGCCGCACTACCGATCCGGATGAACTGTTCGTTCAAGGAGCAGCGCAGAACAGGGCCAAGGCGGTGTGCACCGGATGCCCGGTGCGCACGGAGTGCCTGGCCGACGCGCTCGACAACCGCGTCGAGTTCGGCGTGTGGGGAGGCATGACGGAGCGGGAGCGCCGCGCACTGCTGCGCAGGCGTCCCACTGTGACCTCCTGGCGCCGGCTGCTGGAGACGGCGCGCACGGAGTACGAGCGGGGGTGCGGTGTCATGCCCCTCGACGACGACGAGATCTACGAGAACTACGCGGCGGTGAGCTGAGGGCTCCCTCCGGGGAGTTCCCCGGGTCCTCCGGGAGTTCCCCGGTCCTTCGGGAGTTCCCCGGTCCTCCGGGAGTTCCCAGGTTCTGCGGGAGTTCCCTCAGGTCACGTGCCCTCGCCGGATTGCTGTCAGGCACTCGCCTCGGGCGACTCCGGCTGGTCGGCGGGGTCGGGAAGCTCGCGTTCGTCGGCCGCGAGCCGGTCGCCGATGTCGCGCAGTCCCGCGAGGTCGTGCACGTCGCCGGGCAGCGCGGCCACTTCCGTCACGGCCACCTCGGGGTGGAGCGCGGTGAAGCGGTCACGCGTGCGCTGCTCACGGGAGAGCAGCTGCATGCGATCGGCGTGCAGCCTCAGCAGGCCTGCCGTGAGCTGGTCGACGGACCGCTCAGGGTCTTCGGCGAGCTCGGGGTCCTCGGTGCCTTCGGTGTCTTCGTCTGAACTGTCCTGTGCTTCGGGGGAGTTACGAAGTACTGCTTTCCCGCCCTCCTGATCCACAATGCGGGGCTCTTCAAGATTTTCCGCGGCGGCGAGCGCCCGCTCGGCCGACAGCCGGTCGGCGGCGCTGCCATGCACCCGGTTGAGCACAAGACCGGCGAGCGGCATGTCCTCCGCGGCCAGCCGCTCCACGAAGTAGGCGGCCTCGCGCAGCGCGTCCCGCTCCGGGGCCGCGACCACCAGGAACGCCGTACCGGGCGCCTGGAGCAGCTTGTACGTCGCGTCCGCGCGGGTGCGGAAGCCGCCGAAGGTCGTGTCCATCGCGGACACGAACGTCTGGACGTCCTTGAGGAGCTGACCGCCGAGCAGCTTGCCGAGGGTGCCGGTCATCATCGACATCCCGACGTTCAGGAACTTCATCCCGGCGCGGCCGCCCAGCTTCGCCGGCGCCGTCAGCAGCCGGATCAGCCGGCCGTCCAGGAACGACCCGAGCCGCTTGGGCGCGTCCAGGAAGTCCAGCGCCGAGCGGGACGGCGGGGTGTCGACGACGATCAGGTCCCACTCGTCCCGGGCGCGCAGCTGCCCGAGCTTCTCCATCGCCATGTACTCCTGCGTGCCCGCGAAGCCCGCCGAGAGCGACTGGTAGAAGGGGTTGCCCAGGATGGCGGCCGCCCGCTCGCGGTCCGCGTGCGCCTCGACGATCTCGTCGAAGGTGCGCTTCATGTCGAGCATCATCGCGTGCAGCTCGCCGCCCGCGGAGTCGTCGATGCCCTTCACCCGGCGCGGGGTGTTGTCCAGCGAGTCGATGCCCATGGACTGGGCGAGCCGGCGGGCCGGGTCGATGGTCAGGACGACCACCTTGCGGCCCCGCTCGGCCGCGCGCAGGCCCAGGGCCGCCGCGGTCGTGGTCTTGCCGACCCCGCCCGAGCCGCAGCAGACCACGATCCGGGTCTTCGGGTTCTCCAGCAGCGGATCGATGTCGAGCAGACGCGCGGGGGCGAGGTGCGGGCGGGCCGGGTCGTGGGTGTGGGCCGGGTCCGGACGACTCATGACATCCCCTGCTTCCGACTCGTGACGGGCCTTGCCTGTCTGTCCTGGCTCATGACACGCCCTGCTCCCGCAGCTCGCGGGCCAGCTCGTACAGCCCCGCCAGGTCCATGCCCTCGGCGAACAGCGGCAGTTCGTGCCGCTGCAGGCCCAGCTCGGCCAGGACCGCGCGCTGCTCGTGCTCCAGCGTGTACCGCTCGGCGTACTCCTCGGCCTGCGCGAGCAGCGGGTCCACCAGCCGCTCGGCGTGCCCGCCGCGCCGCGCGCCGCCGAGCCCCGCGGACGACAGGGACCGCGCGACAGTGGAACGCGGGACCGTGCGTACGAGTTCCAGGTCGGTCTCGTCCAACACCTCCGGCCGGACCATGTTCACGATGATCCGGCCCACCGGCAGCCGGGCCGAACGCAGCTCGGCGATGCCGTCCACGGTCTCCTGGACGGGCATCTCCTCCAGCAGCGTCACCAGGTGCACGGCCGTCTCCGGCGACTTCAGCACCCGCATCACGGCCTGCGCCTGATTGTGTATCGGGCCGATCTTGGCGAGGCCCGCGACCTCGTCGTTGACGTTCAGGAAGCGCGTGATCCGCCCGGTCGGCGGCGCGTCCATCACGACGTAGTCGTACGCGAACCGCCCGCTGCGCTCCTTGCGCCGCACCGCCTCGCAGGCCTTGCCGGTCAGGAGGACGTCCCTGAGGCCGGGCGCGATGGTGGTGGCGAAGTCGATCGCGCCGAGCTTCTTCAGGGCCCGTCCGGCGCTGCCCAGCTTGTAGAACATCTGGAGGTAGTCCAGAAGGGCCAGTTCGGGGTCGATGGCGAGTGCGTACACCTCCCCGCCCCCGGGAGCGACGGCGATCTTCCGTTCCTCATAGGGCAGCGCCTGTGTCTCGAAGAGCTGCGCGATGCCCTGACGGCCCTCGACCTCGACGAGAAGCGTCCGCTTCCCCTCCGTGGCGAGAGCCAGTGCTAGTGCGGCGGCCACCGTGGTCTTACCGGTTCCGCCCTTGCCGCTGACGACCTGGAGCCTGCTCACGTATTCGAGCCTAACCAGTCCGCGCCCGGGCTACGCGGGAGGCTGTGGACAACCCGTGCCGTGGTCGGCCGCGTGGCCTCCCTGGGGCAGCGGCTAGAGTCGGCCGCATGACTAAGTGGGAATACGCAACCGTGCCGCTGCTCGTCCACGCCACGAAGCAGATTCTGGACACCTGGGGCGAGGACGGCTGGGAGCTCGTCCAGGTCGTGCCGGGGGCGCACAACCCCGAGCAGCTCGTGGCCTACCTGAAGCGGGCGAAGCAGTAATGGGCGCCGTCGAGGCGAAGCTGGCCGAGCTCGGCCTGAGCCTGCCCGACGTGGTCCCGCCGCTCGCCGCGTACCAGCCGGCCGTGCAGTCCGGCCCGTACGTCTACACCGCGGGGCAGCTCCCGATGGTGGAGGGCAAGCTTCCGGTCACCGGCAAGGTCGGTGCGGAGGTCACCCCGGAGGAGGCCAAGGAGCTGGCACGCACGTGTGCGCTGAACGCCCTGGCCGCCGTGAAGTCCGTCGCCGGTGACCTGGACCGCATCGCGCGCGTGGTGAAGGTCGTCGGTTTTGTGGCCTCGGCCTCGGACTTCACGGGCCAGCCCGCGGTGCTGAACGGCGCGAGCGAGCTGCTCGGCGAGGTGCTCGGCGACAAGGGCGTGCACGCGCGCAGTGCGGTGGGCGTGGCGGTGCTGCCGCTGGACGCGCCGGTGGAGGTCGAGATCCAGGTGGAGCTCGCGTAGCGGCCTCTTCCGTGGCCTCAGCTGCGGAATCCGTCCCCGGGGGCCACTCGAACATCCGCCCGTCACCAGATAGCCTCGCGCCCATGGCGAACGGTCAGTGGTACCCCCCGGAGTGGCCGGACCGGATCCGCGCACTCGCGGCCGGCACCCTCACCCCGGTGACCCCGAAGCGCGCGGCCACCGTCATGCTCCTGAAGGACACCGGCAGCGGCCCCGCCGTCCACATGCTGCGCCGACGCGCCTCCATGGCCTTCGCCGGAGGCGCGTACGCGTATCCGGGCGGCGGTGTCGACCCGCGCGACGACGACCATCACGTCCGCTGGGCGGGCCCCACGCGCACGTGGTGGGCGGACCGGCTCGGCGTCGACGAGACGGCGGCCCAGGCGATCGTCTGCGCGGCCGTACGGGAGACGTACGAGGAGGCGGGCGTGCTGCTCGCCGGGCCGGCCTCCGACTCGGTCGTCGGTGACACCACGGGCGACGACTGGGAGGCGGACCGGGCCGCCCTGGTCGCCCGGGACCTGTCCTTCGCGGAGTTCCTGGACCGCCGCGGCCTGGTCCTGCGCTCCGACCTGCTCGGCTCCTGGACCCGCTGGATCACCCCGGAGTTCGAGGCCCGCCGCTACGACACCTGGTTCTTCGTGGCTGCGCTCCCCGAGGGGCAGCGCACCCGCAACGCCTCCACGGAGGCCGACCGCACGGTGTGGATCGCCCCGAGCGAGGCGGCGGACGGGTACGACAAGGGCGAGCTGCTGATGATGCCGCCGACCATCGCGACCCTGCGCCAGCTGACGGCGTACGAGACGGCCGCCGGGGCACTCGAAGCCGCCCCGGGGCGTGACCTCACGCCCGTCCTGGCCACCGCCCGCCTGGTGGACGGCGAGATCGTGCTCTCCTGGCCGGGCCACGACGAGTTCACCAAGCACATCCCGACCGGTGGAGCCACCGCATGACGGACGCAAGCGCCCTTCCCGGCCAGCCCCGCGGCGGGGTCCTCTCGGGACCCGCCACCGCGCGGGCCGTGAACGTCCTGGCGCCCAACGCGTCGGCGATGACCCTGGACGGCACGAACACCTGGATCCTCGCCGAGCCGGACTCGGACCTGGCCGTCGTCGTCGACCCGGGCCCGCTGGACGACACGCACCTGCGCCGGGTCGTCACCACGGCCGAGCAGGCCGGCAAGCGCGTCGCCCTCACCCTGCTGACCCACGGCCATCCCGACCACGCGGAGGGCGCCGCCCGGTTCGCCGAACTGACCGGCACGCGCGTGCGTGCCCTCGACCCGGCGCTGCGCCTGGGCGACGAGGGCCTGGCCGCCGGAGACGTGGTCACCACCGGCGGCCTGGAGCTGCGCGTCGTACCGACCCCGGGCCACACCGCCGACTCCCTCTGCTTCCACCTCCCGGCCGACCGGGCGGTCCTCACCGGCGACACGATCCTCGGCCGCGGCACGTCGGTCGTGGCCCACCCCGACGGCCGCCTCGGCGACTATCTGGACTCCCTGCGGCGGCTGCGCTCCCTCGCGGTCGACGACGGCGTCCACACGGTCCTGCCGGGCCACGGCCCGGTCCTGGACGACGCCCAGGGCGCCGTCGAGTACTACCTCGCCCACCGCGCCACCCGCCTCGCCCAGGTGGAGACGGCCGTGGAGGACGGCTACCGCACCCCGGCCGAGGTGGTCGCCCACGTCTACGCGGACGTGGACCGCTCCCTGTGGCCGGCGGCGGAACTGTCGGTGCGGGCGCAGATGGACTATCTGGTGGAGCACGGGCTCATCTAGAGCCCTCAGGGGCGCGGCGCTTTGACGCCGTGCACGCGCGCGTACTCCTCGGCGAGCCAGGGTCCGAGATCGCCGACGTACGACGCGAGCACGGCGGCGTCCCCGGTCGGCTCCCGCCCCAGGACGGCCGCGGCCCGCATCTGCTCGCCCCGCTCGGGGTAGAACCCGGCGAAGGCCTCGGCCATCTCGTGCAGGTCGCTGGTCCAGCCGTTCCAGCGGGGCATGACGAGCGTGAAGCCCGTACGGACCAGGTGCCGGGACATGAAGCGGACCAGGGGCCGGCGGGCCTCCTCCGTGTCGCCCGCCTCGGCGATCCGCCGGCGCCAGCGCGCCAGGAGCCGGGCCAGGTCGCCGTTGGTCTCGCGGGCCAGCAGCGAGTCGGGGCGGTAGCGCGGCAGGCACGTGGCCAGGTCCTCGCCCAGCAGCGGTGTGCACAGGCAGGCGACGAACCACCCCAGGTCGTACCTCTCCAGGTCGCTCAGCAGCCTCGCCCGGCTGAACAGCAGGGTGCCGTGCCCGTCGATCTGCTCGAACTCCTCGTCCAGGGCCGCGCCGAGCGCCCGGGCGTCGTCCCGGTCCGCCCCGGTCGGCTCCTCGTGCAGGGCGAGCAGCAGATCCAGGTCGCTGCGGCCCACGCGCGCGGTGCCGCGCGGTATCGACCCGTAGAGGTACGCGCTGTGCAGCCGGGGCCCGAACACCTCGGTCAGCCGGTCGCGCGTCGCGGTGACGACCGGGCGGAAGGCCCGGGGCACGCGTGCGAGGGAGCCCTCCCGGGTGAGGAAGCCCTGCGTGTCCAGTCCCGGGCGGTGGACGGCGCTGCCGGTCATGCGCTCACTGTGCCGCGAGCGGGACGCCCGGGGGCGCGTTTTCCGCTCCCTTTACGACGTCGGGCCCCGTCTCATGAGGAGACGGGGCCCGATGACGTACGGCCAGGTGTGCGGTCAGCGGGAGCGCTTGGCGAGGCGTTCCACGTCCAGCAGGATCACCGCGCGGGCCTCCAGGCGCAGCCAGCCGCGCTGGGCGAAGTCCGCGAGGGCCTTGTTGACCGTCTCACGGGACGCGCCGACCAACTGGGCCAGCTCCTCCTGCGTGAGGTCGTGGACGACGTGGATGCCCTCCTCGGACTGCACGCCGAACCGGCGGGACAGGTCGAGCAGGGCGCGGGCGACACGGCCCGGTACGTCCGAGAAGACGAGGTCGGACATCGCGTCGTTGGTCTTGCGCAGCCGGCGCGCGACGGCGCGCAGGAGCGCCGTGGCCACCTCGGGGCGGGCGTTCAGCCAGGGCTGGAGATCGCCGTGGCCGAG
Source organism: Streptomyces sp. NPDC093598 (assembly GCF_044764825.1). NCBI lineage: Bacteria > Bacillati > Actinomycetota > Actinomycetes > Kitasatosporales > Streptomycetaceae > Streptomyces > Streptomyces sp. NPDC093598. Next base: position 579,314 of record NZ_JBIWIV010000003.1, read on the forward strand.
GCCGAGCAGCTTGACCTCGGTCAGGGCCGTGGCGGTCGCGGTGCGCGGGCCCGGGTCGAACAGCGACAGCTCGCCGATGAGCTCGCCGGGGCCGACCACGGCCAGCATGTTCTCGCGGCCGTCGGGGGACGTGCGGTGGAGCTTCACCTTGCCCTCCGTGACCACGTACAGGCGGTCACCGGGGTCGCCCTCATGGAACAGCGAGTCACCGCGGGCGAGGGTCACCTCACTCATGGAGGCGCGGAGCTCCGCGGCCTGCTCGTCATCGAGCGCCGCGAAGAGCGGATTGCGCCGCAGAACGTCGTCCACGAGTTCTCTCCTATTCGACCTGCTCAGGGGATCTTGCTCCCCCGTGTACCGAGGGACCGTGGTGCCCATTTTGTCGGGCGGTCCAAACAGTGTGATCTGTCACAAGGATGCCGCACACGTGTCCCGGGGTACGCGGCAGGGGTCCAATTGGGCGCCGATCTTCAGGGGCCGGGCCGGATGTCGGTGCCTGGCCTTAGGCTGGCCGGGTGTCCAAATCGCCGGTGAGAGCACAGGCCGAGGGGGCTGCGCGGGTGGTTGTACGTCGCGATTCCGCTGTGGGCGAACAGAGCCCCGATGGCGGTAGGAAAACGGCGAAAGAGAACAAGACGGAACCAGTGAAGAAGGCCGCTTCCGCGAAGAAGGTGCCGTCCGCGAAGCAGGCTGCCTCCAAGGCGTCCGCCGCGAAGAAGGCTGCCTCCAAGGCGTCCGCCGGGAAGAAGGCATCGAAGGGCGCCGCCGTGAAGAAGGCACCCGCGGCCAAGAAGGTCGCGGTCGCGCCCAAGAAGGCCACCGCCCGCCTCAAGGGCACCGCCCCCGCCAAGGCCGTCGTCCACCCGCCGGGCGACGAGTCGCCCACCGCCCTGGTCCGCCGGGCCCGCCGTATCAACCGCGAGCTCGCCGAGGTCTATCCGTACGCGCACCCCGAGCTGGACTTCGACAACCCCTTCCAACTGGTCGTCGCCACCGTCCTGTCCGCCCAGACGACCGACCTGCGCGTCAACCAGACGACACCCTCCCTCTTCGCCAAGTACCCGGCCCCGGAGGACCTGGCCGCCGCCAACCCCGAGGAGGTGGAGGAGATCCTCCGCCCGTGCGGCTTCTTCCGGGCCAAGACGAAATCGGTCATAGGGCTGTCGAAGGCCCTGGTGGAGGACTTCGGCGGTGAGGTGCCCGGCCGGCTGGAGGACCTGGTCACGTTGCCCGGCGTCGGCCGCAAGACCGCGTTCGTCGTGCTCGGCAACGCCTTCGGGCGCCCCGGCATCACCGTCGACACGCATTTCCAGCGCCTGGTGCGCCGCTGGCAGTGGACCGGGGAGAGCGACCCGGACAAGATCGAGGCCGCCATCGGCGCGCTCTTCCCGAAGAGCGACTGGACGGATCTCTCGCACCACGTGATCTGGCACGGCCGCCGCATCTGCCACGCCCGCAAGCCCGCGTGCGGCGCCTGCCCGATCGCCCCGCTCTGCCCGGCCTACGGCGAGGGCGAGACCGACCCGGAGAAGGCGAAGAAGCTCCTGAAGTACGAGAAGGGCGGCTTCCCCGGCCAGCGTCTGAAGCCTCCACAGGCCTACCTGGACGCGGGCGGCACACCGGCGCCGCCGCTGGGGGCCGGATGAGCTGCCCGAGCCGCCCGAACAACCCCACGCGCCGCCCTTTCAGGGGATCCCGGGCGTTCGAGGAACGATCTCGGGCCCGTCGCGCGTTGGATGCGGCAGGACGACGGGGGTGGCGATGAGGCGGGCGAGCGACACACAGGGCGGGCAGGTCACGGTGAGCAAGGAGGGCCTGCCCGGCTGGCTGGACCCGGTGGTGCACGCCGTGGAGACGGTCCGGCCGAGGCAGCTGAGCCGGTTCCTGCCGCCGGAGGACGGGGCGGGGCGGCAGTCCGCCGTGCTGATCCTGTTCGGTGAGGGCGCGCGCGGGCCGGAGCTGCTTCTCATGGAGCGCGCGAGCTCCCTGCGTTCGCACGCCGGCCAGCCCTCCTTCCCCGGCGGCGCCCTCGACCCGGAGGACGGCGACCCGTCCGGCGACGGCCCGCTGCGGGCCGCCCTGCGCGAGGCGGAGGAGGAGACCGGCCTCGACCCCTCCGGCGTCCAGCTCTTCGGCGCCCTGCCCCGGCTGTACATCCCCGTCAGCGGCTTCGTCGTCACACCCGTGCTGGGCTGGTGGCGCGAACCCACCCCGGTCGGGGTCGTCGATCCGAACGAAACCGCCCGGGTCTTCACCGTGCCCGTGGTGGATCTCACGGATCCCGGCAATCGAGCGACCGCCGTCCACCCCAGCGGCCACCGAGGTCCGGCATTTCTGGTCGAATCAGCCCTTGTCTGGGGTTTCACGGCCGGAATCATCGACCGGCTGCTGCATTTCGCGGGCTGGGAGCGGCCCTGGGACCGCGAGAAGCAGGTCCCGCTCGACTGGCGCGCATGACAGGGTGGCCTCCGTGAACGTGCTGGACATCTTGTTGCTGGTCGCCGCTGTGTGGTTCGCGGTCGTGGGGTACCGCCAGGGGTTCGTCGTCGGCATCCTGTCGGTGATCGGCTTCCTGGGCGGCGGCCTCGTCGCGGTCTACGTGCTGCCCGTCATCTGGGACGCGCTGACGGACAACGCGGAGGTGAGCACGACCGCCGCCGTCGTCGCGGTCGTCGTCGTCATCGTCTGCGCCTCCGTCGGCCAGGCCCTCACCACCCACCTCGGCAACAAGCTGCGCCGGCACATCACCTGGTCCCCGGCCCGGGCCCTCGACGCCACCGGCGGCGCCCTGGTCAACGTCGTGGCGATGCTCCTGGTCGCCTGGCTGATCGGCTCGGCCCTCGCGGGCACGACGCTGCCGACGCTCGGCAAGGAGGTCCGCAACTCCAAGGTGCTGCTGGGCGTCTCGCAGGCCCTGCCCGACCAGGCGGCCACCTGGTTCGCGGACTTCTCCTCCGTCCTCGCGCAGAACGGCTTCCCGCAGGTCTTCAGCCCGTTCTCGAACGAGCCGATCACCGACGTCCGGCCCCCGGACCCGGCCCTGGCCGACAGCCCGGTGGCGAACCGAGCCCAGCGCTCCATCGTCAAGGTCATGGGCACGGCCCCGAGCTGCGGCAAGGTCCTGGAGGGCACCGGCTTCGTCTTCTCCGACCGCCGCGTGATGACCAACGCGCACGTGGTGGGCGGAGTCGACGAGCCCACCGTGCAGATAGGCGGCGAGGGCAGGAAGTACGACGCCAAGGTCGTGCTCTACGACTGGCGGCGCGACATCGCCGTCCTCGACGTGCCGGATCTCAAGGCACCCGCGCTGCGGTTCACCGAGAAGGACGCGAGCAGCGGCGACGGCGCGATCGTCGCGGGCTTCCCGGAGAACGGGGCGTACGACGTGCGGGCCGCACGTGTGCGCGGCCGCATCACGGCCAACGGCCCGGACATCTACCACCGCGGCACGGTCCGCCGCGACGTCTACTCCCTCTTCGCGACCGTCCGCCAGGGCAACTCCGGCGGCCCGCTGCTCACGCCCGACGGCAAGGTCAACGGCGTGGTCTTCGCGAAGTCGCTCGACGACACCAAGACGGGATACGCACTGACCGTGGACGAGATCCAGCAGGACATCGCCAAGGGGCGCACCGCCGACCAGCAGGTGGGCAGCGACAGCTGCGCCCTCTAGAAGCGGCCCTGGAGCGGGAGGTGTCGGGGTGTCACTCGCGCGAGCGACACCTCAGTCGCGTGTATGACGCAGACGTACGGAGACCCAGCGGGCCCGGCGGCGGAGGATACGCGGAATCCCGACCCGGGGGTCCGCGGTCACCATCTGCGGTGCGCCGCTTCGCCGGTGGGGGTTCGCACCGCCCGCCGAGCGGCGATTGCGGGTTGCGTCACTGAAGTCGTGCGTCCAGCCCATACCCCGACGTGTGCCCCCGACCCATGGTCGATAACCGCTCCCGGGGCGTCCAATTGGCCTATGCGCCGGGCAAGTGGCCGTTCGTAGGACAAGCGTTCAGGTGCCGGTACCGCACGGGGTCGACCGGTCACCGGTCGGGTTCGGGATCCCGCAGCCAGTTGATGAGTTCCGAGGAGAACGCGACCGGGTCCTCCTCGTGCGGGAAGTGCCCGAGGCCGTCGAACAGGCGCCAGCGGTAGGGAGCTTCGACGTACTCACCGGACCCGGCCGCGCTGCGCGTGCGCATCACGGGGTCGAGCGAGCCGTGCAGATGGAGGGTCGGCACCCGCACGGGCCGCTTCATCCGCCGGTTGAACTGGATGCCGTCCGGACGGGCCAGGGAGCGCACCATCCAGCGGTACGGCTCGACCGCGCAGTGCGCCGCGGAGGGGATGCACATGGCGCGGCGGTACGTCTCGAGCGCCTCGTCCTCGGGCGGGCGCGGCCCGGACCACTCGTGGATCAGCTCCGCCACGAGCGCCCCGTCGTCGGCGGTGAGCTGCCGCTCCGGGATCCAGGGCCGCTGGAACCCCCAGATGTGTGAACCGGCGCGGGTCTGCTTGACGTCTCTCAGCATGGCCGAGCGCCAGCGCCGCGGGTGCGGCATGGACGCGACCGCCAGCCGCCGCACCAGCTTGGGGCGCATCGCGGCCGCCGTCCACGCGAGGTATCCGCCCAGGTCGTGGCCGACGAGCGCGGCGTCCGGCTCGCCGAGGGAGCGGATGACGCCGGTGACGTCGAGCGCGAGGTTGGCGGGGTCGTAGCCGCGCGGTGTGCGGTCGCTGCCGCCGACGCCCCGCAGGTCCATGGCGACGGCCCGGAAGCCCGCGTCGGCGAGCGCCACCAGCTGGTGCCGCCAGGTCCACCAGAACTGCGGGAAGCCGTGCAGCAGCAGCACCAGCGGCCCGTCGCCCAGCTCGGCGATGTGGAAGCGGGCGCCGTTGGCGGCGACGTCGCGGTGGCTCCAGGGGCCGTCCAGCAGGACGGCCGGAGCCGGGGGTTCCGAAGATGTGGCGGGGTCCGTCATGAGGACGAGCGTGCCACAGCCTCGATGGCCTCGGGGACCCGGTCCTGCGGGAGCTCCGGCCGCGGGTGCGGCTTGGCCTTCTGCAGCACGACCGCGGTCTTCTTCATCGACGCGGCGACCTTCTGCGGCCCCTTGCCCTTCTTGGCCTTCTTGGCAAAGGCCACGCCGACCAGTGCGAGGACGAGCGCGACCAGCACGTTCGCCGCGAACGACAACAGGAAGCAGACCGCGAGGTTCCAGTCGCTCCAGGTGCGGATGCCGTACGCCAGCGCGAAGTTCAGCATCGGCAGGGAGAAGATCAGCACCGCGCCGGCCGCCGAGAAGGCGCCTCCGCTGGTCGCGCCTCGCTTCACGTCCTGCTTGAGCTGCGCCTTCGCCAGCGCGATCTCGTCGTGCACCAGTGCCGACATTTCCGCCGTCGCCGAGGCGAACAGCTGGCCGATGCTGCGTTCGGCGCCGACCGGGTTGCCGTCGGGTGCGCTCATCGCGGTCTCCCTCTTCTGCGTACGGTCCGATGTCCGCGTCTTCTGCCTGACTTGTGCGCAGTCGTCCGACTGCGCACGGCATGACTGCGTACGGTCCCGTCTTTTGTACCGTCTCGTCAGATCATGCCGGACGGTGGTGGTCCTCGCCTGCCCCGCCCGGTACTTCGGCAAGCCCGTGGCGCGCGGCTGCCTTCTCCTGGGCGATCCGGCGGTGTTCGGCGGCCTTGCGCTCGTAGAGGGCGGCGAGCCGCAGGTGGTACGCCGGGTCGTCCTCCTCGTAGACGTCCGGGACGCCGTCGGCGTCCTCGTCGCGCTCTTCTTCCTCCCACAGACGGCGGTACTTGGCGTTCCGCATCTTCAGCAGAACGGTCGCGAGTGTCGCGGCGATGAGCGAGCCCAGCAGGACGGCGGCCTTGACCTGGTTCGTCAGCGTCTGGTTGTCGGCGAAGGCGAGTTCGTCGATGAGCAGCGACACCGTGAAGCCGATGCCGGCGAGACTCGCCACCGCGAACACGTCCGCCCAGGCGAGGTCGTCGCTGAGCGAGGCGCGGGTGAAACGGGCCGTCAGCCACGTGCCGCCGAAGATGCCGAGCGCCTTGCCGACGACGAGCCCGAGGACGACACCGAGGGTCTCGGGCGTGGTGAACACCTCGGCGAGCGCTCCGCCGGACACCGCGACACCCGCGCTGAACAGCGCGAACAGCGGGACGGCCAGCCCCGCCGACAGGGGGCGTACGAGGTGCTCGATGCGCTCGCCGGGGGAGCGGTCCTCGCCCTCGTGGCGGTGGCAGCGCAGCATCAGGCCCATGGCGACACCGGCGACGGTGGCGTGGACACCGCTGTTGTACATCAGCGCCCAGACGACGAGGGCGAGCGGCACGTACACGTACCAGCCGCGTACGCCCTTGCGCAGCAGCAGCCAGAAGACCACCAGTCCCGCGACGGCGCCGCCGAGCGCGGCGAAGTTCAGCTCGGCGGTGAAGAACACCGCGATGATCAGGATCGCGAAGAGGTCGTCGACGACGGCGAGCGTGAGCAGGAAGGCCCGCAGTGCGCTCGGCAGGGACGTGCCGATGACGGCGAGCACGGCGAGCGCGAACGCGATGTCGGTGGCGGTCGGCACGGCCCAGCCGGCCAGGGAGCCACCGCCGGCGACGGCGGTGACGGTGTAGACGAGCGCCGGTACGGCCATGCCGCAGAGCGCGGCGACGACGGGGAGCGCGGCGGCCTTGGGGTCGCGCAGGTCGCCCGCCACGAGTTCCCGTTTGAGCTCGATCCCGGCGACGAAGAAGAAGACCGCCAGCAGTCCGTCGGCGGCCCAGTGCGCGATGGACAGGTCGAGGCCGAGGGCGGCGGGGCCCAGGTGGAAGTGGGAGACGCTTTCGTAACTGTCACGCAGAGCGGGGATGTTCGCCCAGAGCAGCGCGGTGACCGCGGCGGCGAGCAGCAGCACCCCGCCGACGGTCTCGGTGCGCAGTGCCTCCACCACGTAGGTCCGCTCGGGCAGCGACAGCCGGTCGAGAACCTTGCGGGGAGTGGTGGAGCGGGGCGCGGTCACGAGGGAGACCTCCGGTCGGTGGGCAGGACGGAACACATGCCGACCAGACTTCCCGGCGCACCATGGAGCACTTGTTTTACTGAGTTTAGGTAAACGTGCGGCTGTGCGCATCCGGCGGTCTTCGCCGCCGGGGCGCCCTGACGGAGGGCACCCGGTGATCGGATGCCCTCCGTCAGCTCCGCCATGCCGGTGGCGCGATCAGTCCTCGCTGGGGGCGGCGGGCAGCTTGGCCTGGATGAGCTCCATGACCGTGGAGTCGGTCAGCGTGGTGACGTCACCCAGCTGGCGGTTCTCGGCGACGTCCCGCAGCAGCCGGCGCATGATCTTGCCGGAGCGGGTCTTGGGCAGCTCGGCGACCGGCAGGATCCGCTTGGGCTTGGCGATCGGGCCGAGGGTTTGGCCGACGTGGGTGCGCAGCTCGGCGACCAGGTCCTCGGTCTCCGATGCCGTGCCGCGCAGGATCACGAACGCGACGATCGCCTGCCCGGTCGTCTCGTCCGCCGCGCCGACCACGGCCGCCTCGGCGACCGAGGGGTGGGAGACGAGAGCGGACTCCACCTCGGTGGTGGAGATGTTGTGCCCGGAGACGAGCATGACGTCGTCGACCCGGCCGAGCAGCCAGATGTCGCCGTCGTCGTCCTTCTTGGCGCCGTCACCGGCGAAGTACTTGCCCTCGAAGCGCGCCCAGTACGTGTCGATGAAGCGCTGGTCGTCGCCCCAGATGGTGCGCAGCATCGACGGCCACGGCTCGGTCAGCACCAGGTAGCCGCCTCCGCCGTTGGGGACCTCGTTCGCCTCGTCGTCGACGACCGTGGCGGAGATGCCGGGCAGTGGCGTCTGCGCTGAACCGGGCTTGGTCGCGGTCACGCCCGGCAGCGGGGTGATCATCATCGAGCCGGTCTCGGTCTGCCACCAGGTGTCCACGACGGGGGTGCGGTCGCCGCCGATGTTCTTGCGGTACCAGATCCACGCCTCGGGGTTGATCGGCTCGCCCACCGAGCCCAGCACGCGCAGGCTGGACAGGTCGAACTTGGCGGGGATGTCGTCGCCCCACTTCATGAACGTACGGATCGCGGTCGGGGCGGTGTAGAGGATCGTCACGCCGTACTTCTGCACGATCTCCCAGAACCGGCCCTGGTGCGGGGTGTCGGGTGTGCCCTCGTACATGACCTGCGTGGCGCCGTTCGCCAGCGGTCCGTAGACGATGTACGAGTGGCCGGTGACCCAGCCGACGTCGGCGGTGCACCAGTAGACGTCGGTCTCCGGCTTGAGGTCGAAGACGGCGTGGTGGGTGTAGGCGGTCTGGGTGAGGTAGCCGCCGGAGGTGTGCAGGATGCCCTTCGGCTTACCCGTGGTGCCCGAGGTGTAGAGGATGAACAGCGGGTGCTCGGCGTTGAAGGCCTGCGGGGTGTGCTCGGCGCTCTGCCGCCCCACCAGGTCGTGCCACCAGACGTCGCGGCCCTCGGTGAAGGCGACCTCCTGACCCGTGCGGCGCACGACCAGGACGTGTTCGACGATGCCCGCCTTCTCGACGGCCTCGTCCACGGCCGGCTTGAGCGCGGAGGGCTTGCCGCGCCGGTAGCCGCCGTCGGAGGTGATGATCACGCGGGCGTCGGCGTCCTGGATGCGGGTGGCGAGCGCGTCCGAGGAGAAGCCGCCGAAGACGACCGAGTGCGCGGCGCCGATCCGGGCACAGGCCAGCATCGCGATCGCCGTCTCGGGGATCATCGGCATGTAGACGGCGACCCGGTCGCCCGCCTGGACTCCCAGTTCCAGCAGGGCGTTGGCGGCCTTGGAGACCTCGTCCTTGAGCTCGGCGTAGGTGATCGCGCGGCTGTCGCCGGGCTCGCCCTCGAAGTGGATGGCGACCCGGTCGCCGTGCCCGGCCTCCACATGCCGGTCGACGCAGTTGTAGGCGACGTTGAGCTCGCCGTCCTTGAACCACTTGGCGAACGGCGGGTTCGACCAGTCGAGCGTCTCGGTGGGCTCCTTGGCCCAGGTCAGCCGACGGGCCTGCTCGGCCCAGAAGCCGAGCCTGTCAGCCTTGGCCTGTTCATACGCCTCCGCGGTGACGTTGGCGTTCGCGGCCAGGTCGGCGGGGGGTGCGAACCTGCGCTCTTCCTTGAGCAGGTTGGCCAGGCTCTCGTTGCTCACGGCATCTGCCTTTCCCAGGGTGTCCGTTGTGTCCCAGGCCACAGCTCATCAGACCCGGGGGTGCGATGACAAGGGCCGACCGCCGATTGGTTTAGACCTGTCCGGCAGTACTGTCGGCGGCCGGGGTCATCCGTACCCACGGACGCCGACCAGGGAAAGTTCACCGTGTGTGCTGCCCGTCACCTGGGCCGCGGCGGAGCCGAGGCAGGCCGTTGGCGGTGTTCACGGTCCGGGCGAGCGGCCGGGCCCGGGCGGCGGTCGGCAGCCGCCCGGGGCGCGGTGCGGTCCGGCGGGCCACGGGGCGTGTCCCAGGGGGGCGATCGGGGACACGCCCTCATCCGGTGCCGGGCGGGAACACACCTTGGCCCGGCGCCGGGCTCACGCCGTCAGGTCCGATTCCCTTACACGGTCGAAGACGTGACCGGCGTCCGTCTCGGTGAGCAGGTACGCCTCGGCCTCGCCCACGTGGAAGTACATCCCGTGCAGCTCCAGGGTGCCCTCACGGAGGGCCCGGGCCACCGAGTCGTGGGCGCGCAGGTGCTCCAGCTGCTGGACCACGTTCGTCAGGCAGAGCTGCTCGACCGCGTCCTCGGGGGACCGACCGGCCAGGCTGCCCCCGGGCAGGCTGTCGTCGGACATGCGCTCCAGGCTCGGCAGCCCGTGCCGCAGCCACCGCTTCAGCGGGGTTCGGGCGCCGCCGGGCTCGGAGTTGAGCAGCGCGTGCATGGCGCCGCATCCCGAGTGCCCGCACACCGTGATGGACCGCACCCGCAGTACGTCCACGGCGTACTCGATCGCGGCCGACACCGAGTCGTCGCCGCTCTCCTCGCCCGGGCGGGGGACGAGGTTGCCCACGTTGCGCACGACGAACAGGTCGCCCGGACCACTGGAGGTGATCATCGATGTGACCAGCCGGGAGTCGGCGCAGGTCAGGAAGAGCTGCGAGGGCCGCTGCCCCTCACGCGCCAGCCGGGCCAGCTCGTTGCGCACCAGGGGTGCGGTGTTGCGCTGGAACGCGCTGATGCCACGCGCCAGTTCGTGCCCGCTGGCTCCGCCGGTGCCCGTCGGGTCCGGCTCGGAGCGGTCCGACCCGCCCGGGTTCTTCTCGGCAGGGGGTACGGACTGAGGGCCGTCGCACTGGTGGTTGCGCCAGGGTGTCCAGGGCCGGCAACGGCAGTCGGTGCGGGCCTGGGGCTCGGAGATGCGGGTGCCGGGGTGCCGGCCGGTGATCTGCACGGTGCCGCCCTGCGCGGTGTGCGTCTTCTGCCAGTCCTGCAATGTCTCGTACGCCGCGTGGTCCATGAACGAGCCGTCCAGCTCGACGACGGTGTCGGCGCCATGGGGCACGCGATGCAGGACCCGGCTGAGCCGTGGCACCGCGAGGAACGTCAACTGTCCTCTGACGTGTACGTGATGGACTCCTTCCCTCTCTTCGTGCGTGATGCGGGTGCGGGTGAGGCGGTGCAGGGCGACGCCGACGGCCGTGGCGATACCGAGCGCCACGCCCTCCAGGACGCCGAGCGAGACCACGCCGAGGGTGGTGACGGCGTAGACCCACACCTCCCGGTGGCGGGTCACCGTGCGGATGTGGTTCAGGGACACCATCTGGATGCCGACGGCCATCACCAGGGCGGCGAGCGAGGCGAGCGGGATGAGCTCCAGGATCGGGACCATCAGCAGCGCGGCGATCACTACGAGAACGCCGTGCAGCATCGTGGAGTTCCGGCTCACCGCACCCGCGTGCACATTCGCCGAACTCCGTACGGCCACCCCGGCGATGGGCAGTCCGCCGAGCGAGCCGGAGACGATGTTGGCGGCGCCCTGCCCGAGCAGTTCGCGGTCGAGGCGGGCGCGCCCGACCTGGGCGGACAGTCCGGGGCGGCCGGCCACCAGCTTGTCCACGGCGACCGCGCCGAGCAGCGACTGCACACTGCACACCAGCGTGGTGGTGAGCACGGCGGCGACCAGGCCGAGCACGGGGCCCTCGGGCAGCCCGGCCAGGGCGTGGTTGCTCCAGGACGGCAGGTCGACCTTGGGCAGGTGGAGACCGGCGAGGACGGCGACCGCGGTGGCCCCTGCGACGGCGACGAGCGCGGCCGGGACTTTGCGCAGCAGGCGTCCTGCCCGGCCGGGCAGTCTCGGCCAGAGCAGCAGCAGCACCAGGGTCAGTACGCTCACCGACACCGAAGCGGGACGCATGTCCGCCAACTGGGCCGGCAGCGCGCGCAGGTTGTCGGGTACGGAGCTCTGTGGTGTGCCGCCGAGCACGATGTGCAGCTGGGCGACGGCGATGGTGACGCCGATCCCGGCGAGCATGCCGTGCACGATGGCGGGGCTGACGGCGAGGGCGCCACGGGCCACGCGCAGGCAGCCCAGGCCGAGTTGGGCGAGGCCGGCGAGGACGGTGATGGCACACGTCGTCCGCCAGCCGTAGCGCTGGATGAGGTCTGCGGTGACGACGGTGAGTCCTGCGGCGGGTCCGCTCACCTGGAGCGGGCAGCCGCCGAGCCGCCCGGCGACCAGTCCGCCCACGGCGGCGGCGACGAGGCCGGCCTGCAGAGGGGCGCCGGTCGCGAGGGCGATGCCCAGGGACAGGGGCAGAGCGATCAGGAAGACCGCGATCGAGGCCGACACGTCGGCACCCGCGATGCGGAATCGGCGCGGTCCGGTCGGCGGCGGACTGTGGGGCCGGTGGGTGCGCTCGGTTCGGTTCGGGTCGGCGGCGCGTGTGGGGACGCAGGCTGACATGGTTTCCCGTCTCCTCCGGGGCTGCGCGGTCGCGTAACTGGGGGTCCCGCTCGGGGCGGGATTCGGTCGCGGCGGTCACGGCGTAAATCGGCGGGATGAATCAACGCTCGGTAAACGGATCGTAATGCAGAGTAAAGGACGAGCATAGACTTTACGGGCAAATGGGTGAATAGATCATCCCGAAGAGTGAAGTGGCCATTTGATCGGCTTGTCGTACTAATTCCTTCTCGGTCTCGTGCGAATTTGGCGGCGCTGTCCGCACCCCAGAGAAGGAAGAAGGTGGGCGGAACATGGCCGCCACCCACAGGATCACCGCGGGCTCCGTGATCGCCGTGGTCTGCGTCGCATCGCTCGCCGGTTGCGCGACCGGCACCCCCCGGCAGGAGAACCCCGCCCCGCGGAAGGCGACCCCGGCACAGGCGCCGAAGAGCGCGGTCCGGCTGATCGGGGACGGCTCCACCGCCTACACCGGTGCCCAGCCGCACCTGCCCCGACCCGAACGCCTGCGGCCCGGCCAGAAGCCCCCGCAGTTCGTCGTCTTCTCCTGGGACGGCGCGGGCGAGGACAGCCAGAAGCTGTTCTCCCACTTCCGCAAGGTCGCCAGGGAGAACAACGCGACCATGACGTACTTCCTGAGCGGCGTGTACATGCTGCCCGACGAAGAGCGTGACCAGTACCGGCCGCCGCAGCACTCCCCGGGCCGCTCCGACATCGGCTTCAACGACCGCCGGGGCATCGCCGCCACCGTGAAGCAGCTGCGCCTGGCCTGGCTGGAGGGCAACGAGATCGGCACCCACTTCAACGGCCACTTCTGCGGCAGCGGCGGCGGCGTCGGCGAGTGGTCGGTGCAGGACTGGAAGGACGAGATCTCCCAGGCCAAGCGGTTCGTGAAGACCTGGAAGACCAACACCGGCCTGAAGGGCGCGCCCCCACTGCCCTTCGACTACGACAAGGAGCTCATCGGCGCCCGCACGCCCTGCCTCGAGGGGCAGCGCAACTTCATGAGGGCGGCCCGCGACCTGGGCTTTCGCTACGACACCAGCGGCGTCAACGACCAGGTCTGGCCGAGGAAGAAGCAGGGCCTGTGGGACGTGTCCATGCAGCTCGTGCCGTTCCCCGGCCACTCCTTCGAGCAGCTCACCATGGACTACAACTTCATGGTCAACCAGTCGGGCACCAGAACCCAGGGCAACCCCGCCAAGTTCGACTTGTGGGGGGATCAGATGCGCGACGGCCTGCTCAGGGGCTTCTCCCGGGCCTACAACGGCAACCGCGCGCCTCTGATCATCGGCAACCACTTCGAGTCCTGGAACGGCGGCACCTACATGCGGGCCGTCGAGGAGGTCATCGAGACGGTGTGCACCAGGAAGGAGGTGCGCTGCGTCTCGTTCCGGCAGCTCGTGGACTGGCTGGACGCGCAGGACCCGAAGACGCTGGAGAAGCTGCGCACCCTGCGGGTGGGAGAGGCGCCGAGGGAGGGCTGGGCGTCCTTCCTGTCGGACCGGCCCGCCCCGGCGCCCAGGGGCGTGCCCGGGGCTCCGGCGGCCAAGGGGTAGTTCTTCGGGTGGACGTCGCCGGGCGCACGCGCGCGTGAAGAAGGCCACTCCGCCGTGGGGCGGGGCCCCGGGGTGCGTAGGGTCGTACTCATGAGTACAGCAGGCGCGAGCGCCGATCCTCTCGCGGCCCTGGGGGCGCTGCCCGGAGTGGCCGATTCCGTGGAGTCCGTACGCAGGGCTGTGGACCGGGTCTACGGGCACCGGGTCATGCGGCGGCGCAGCAACGCGATCACCTCCGAGGCCGCTCTGCGCGGCGCCCGCGGCTCGGCCGCGCTGGCCGGCGCGGACTGGGCCCTGGAGGAGGTGCGCCGCCGTACGGACTTCAGTGGCGACGACGAGGCCCGCACGGTAGGTGCCGCCCTACGGCTCACCGCGGAGGCGGGCCAGCTGCTGTCGATCTGGCGGCAGTCGCCCCTGCGGGTCCTGGCGAGGCTGCACCTGGTGGCCGCCGCGGACAAGGGCGACCAGGTGGGACGGCCCCGCAAGGAGGGTGAGCCGGTCGACGAGCCGCTCGTCGGGCTGCCGCTGCCGAGCGCCACCGAGACGCACGGCCGGCTGGACGGGCTGGCCGGGCTGATCATCGCGGGCGGCTCCGCACCGGCACTGGTGACGGCCGCCGTCGTGCACGGCGAACTTCTCGCCCTGCGCCCCTTCACGTCCCACAACGGCCTGGTCGCGCGCACGGCCGAGCGCATCGTCCTGGTGGGCAGCGGGCTGGACCCCAAGTCGGTCTGCGCGGCCGAGGTCGGCCACGCGGAGCTGGGACGCGACGCCTACCTGGAGGCCCTGGGCGGGTACGTCTCCGGTACCCCTGAGGGCGTGGCCGCCTGGATCGCCCACTGCGGCAGGGCGGTCGAACTGGGGGCCCGCGAGTCGATGGCGGTGTGCGAGGCGCTGCAGCGCGGAGCGGCCTGATGTCGCCCGGCCGGAAAAGTGATGCGGCGGTACGAGTTCTCGTACCGCCGCTGGCATGAGCATCTGGTTACCAAGCGTCCTCGATATATGCCCATCAGGCCGGGAGCTTTGCCCGTCACCTGGTGTGGCTGGCCCGTATTCGACGGGTCGACGTCGCGTGGGTGCCCGGTGTTCATGCTCGGTCCGTGGGGCCAAATGCGTTTAAAAGGTGATCCTCTCGGATGTCCTTGGTCTCGCGGGCCGTTGAGTCCTTTGTACTCCTGCCCCGGAGTAAGCGGAAGTCCAGGCTGCACTTCTTTACTTTTGGGTTCAAATAGGACGGTGCACCGTCGCAGGTCAAGCGACCGTCGTCCGGCGCCTGTTCGCGTACCAGACGAGTCCCGCGGTGGCCGCCGCGGCGCCTATCGCGGCGACCGCGACGAGCGCCGGGCGCGGCGGTACGGAGAACGCGGGGATGCGCTGCTTGAGCCGGACCGGGCGGTGGAAGTCCAGGATCGGCCACCCGCGTGCGAGCGCCTCGCGGCGCAGCGCCCTGTCCGGGTTCACGGCATGCGGATGGCCGACGGACTCCAGCATCGGCACATCGGTCGCCGAGTCGCTGTAGGCGTAGCAGCGGCTGAGGTCGTACCCCTCGGACTCGGCCAGCTCCCTGACGGCCTCGGCCTTGGTCGGGCCGTACGCGTAGTACTCCACCTCGCCGGTGAAGCAGCCGTCGTCGCCCACGACCATGCGGGTGGCGACCACGCGGTCCGCGCCGAGCAGCTCGCCGATCGGCTCGACCACTTCCGCGCCCGACGTGGACACGATCACGACGTCGCGGCCGGCGGTGTGGTGCTCCTCGATGAGGGAGGCGGCCTCGTCGTAGATGATCGGGTCGATCAAATCGTGCAGCGTCTCGGCGACGATCTCCTTGACCTGCCGCACGTTCCAGCCGCGGCACAGGGCGGACAGATAGGCGCGCATGCGCTCCATCTGGTCGTGGTCGGCGCCGCCGGCGAGGAAGACGAACTGGGCATATGCGGTTCGCAAGACGGCCCTGCGGTTGATCAGACCGCCTTGGTAGAACGACTTGCTGAACGTGAGCGTGCTCGACTTCGCAATGACCGTCTTGTCCAGGTCAAAGAAGGCGGCTGTGCGGGGCAACGAGTGGTTTTCCACGCCCCAGAGCATAGGGGCAGCCCATTCGGCGTAAGGTGGGGCGCGTGGGTTTGCCTGAGAAGGCTCTCGGGTACACCATGGAAGTCACGGATCGTTCGCGACCGTGCTAACCCGGCCCGACTCCTCCCCCCCCGAGTCGGCCGTGGGGACGACCCCCGCTCTCCCCCCCGGCGGGGGTCGTCGCATGTCCGGGTGGGTTTTCTCCTCCTTCGCACGGCCTGACAGCCGCTCCGATGTGGCTCCGTTGAGCGCATTGACATGTTCATGCTCTGTGACGGTGTGTAGTTGCCGGACTGCTCTGTGGAACTCGCACGGAGAGCCTGGGCGGCTCACCGGTGTGGGTGACGCCGATATTCACAACCCCCCGGGGCGTCCACAGTTATCGACCAAGATCCACACGATTTCCGGGATCGCTGCACCGTGATTCCAGCGCCTCCCGCTCGCGGCGAGTTCATGGCCGGTTCCGAGTACCCGGGGGCGTTTGGCCGGCTTCTGTCGGCCGTTCACAGGGAGGCCGCTTGCCGGCTCTTCCCACGTTTGGGAATCGCGGGGCCGCAGGGGCTCGCGCGAGTCACGCAGCGAAGGGGGATGGAAACCGTGGCCGGAACCGTCACACACGACCCGCCACCGGCCGCCGGAGGGCGGCAGGGCGGACCGCTGATCGTCACCGAGGACACCGACCTCCTCGACGATCTGCTGCGCCTGTGCGCGGCGGCGGGCGCCACACCCGAGGTGCACCACGGAGTGCCGGAGCGCAGAGGCAGCTGGGAGGCCGCGCCGCTGGTCCTGGTCGGCGACGACGCCGCGCGGCGGGTGCGAGGCGCCGTGCGCAGAAGGGGCGTCGTCCTCGTCGGCCGGGACCAGGACGACTCCGGGGTGTGGCGGCGGGCCGTCGAGATCGGCGCAGAACACGTCCTGATGCTGCCCGACGGCGAGCAGTGGCTGGTCGACCGGATCGCCGACGTGGCCGAGGGCGTCGGCCGGCCCGCCCTCACCGTGGGCGTCATCGGAGGCCGGGGCGGGGCCGGAGCGTCCACGCTCGCGTGCGCTCTCGCCGTCACCTCCGCGCGGGAGGGACTGCGCACCCTCCTCGTGGACGCCGATCCGCTGGGCGGCGGACTCGACGTACTCCTCGGCGGTGAGACGGCCGAAGGGCTGCGCTGGCCCGCTTTCGCCTCCTCGCGCGGGCGGGTCGGCGGGGGAGCCCTGGAGGAGTCGCTGCCCGAGCTGCACTCGCTGCGGGTGCTCAGCTGGGACCGAGGCGACCGGATCGCCGTCCCGCCGCAGGCGGTGCGCGCGGTGCTCGCGGCGGCCCGGCGCCGGGGCGGCACGGTCGTGGTCGACCTGCCGCGCCGGATCGACGACGGCGTCGCCGAAGTCCTCTCCCAGCTGGACATGGGCGTGCTGGTGGTCCCCGCCGAGCTGCGGGCCGTCGCGGCCGCGGGGCGGGTGGCCTCCGCGGTCGGCATGGTCCTGCGGGATCTGCGCGTGGCGGTCCGGGGGCCGTACCCGCCGGGGCTCGACGACCGCGAGGTGGCACGGCTGCTCGGACTGCCCCTGATCGGCGAGGTACCGGCCGAACCCGGGCTGTCGCGCCCGGACGAGGGCCCGGCGCCACCGGGTGCGGCCCCGCGCGGACCGCTCGCCCGGTTCTGCAGGGAGTTCTGGGAGCGGGCGCTCGTCGAGGCGGGTGCGGCATGAGCACCTCGGCCGGACTCGACGGCGCGGCGTTGCTCGACGGGGTGCGGCGATGGCTGGCCGAGAGCGGGGCCGAGCCGACCCCGTCGCGCGTGGCGCAGGCCCTGCGGGAACAGGGACGGGTCCTCGGGGACGCCGAAGTCCTGGGGGCCGCCGCACAGTTGCGGTCCGAACTGGTCGGCAGCGGGCCGCTGGAGCCGCTCCTCGCCGATCCGTCGGTGACGGACGTGCTGGTGTCGGCCCCGGACCGGGTGTGGGTGGACCGGGGAGGTGGACTGGAGCTGACGTCGGTGCGGTTCGCGGACGCGGCGGCCGTACGACGGCTCGCCCAGCGCCTCGCCGCCGTGGCCGGACGCCGTCTGGACGACGCCCGGCCCTGGGCCGACGCCCGGCTGCCCGACGGGACCCGGTTGCACGCGGTGCTGCCGCCGGTGGCCGTGGGCTGCGCCTGCCTGTCGCTGCGGGTCGTGCGGCCGCGTGCCTTCACGCTCGGCGAGCTCGTCGCGGCGGGCACGGTGCCGCCGGGCGGGGACCGCGTGCTGCGCGCCCTGCTCGACGCCCGGCTGTCCTTCCTCGTCAGCGGCGGGACCGGCACCGGCAAGACCACCTTGCTGAGCGCCCTGCTGGGGCTGGTGCGCCCGGACGAGCGGATCGTCCTCGCCGAGGACTCGGCGGAACTGCGGCCTGACCATCCGCACGTCGTGCGTCTGGAGACCAGACCCGCCAACCAGGAGGGCGCGGGCCTCGTCACCCTCGAGGACCTGGTGCGCCAGGCACTGCGGATGCGGCCCGACCGGCTGGTCGTGGGCGAGGTGCGCGGGCCCGAAGTGGTGCATCTGCTGGCCGCGTTGAACACCGGCCACGAGGGCGGCTGCGGGACCGTGCACGCCAACGCCGCCGCCGATGTACCGGCCCGGCTGGAGGCGCTCGGCACGGCCGCCGGGCTCGACCGGGCCGCGCTGCACAGCCAACTGGCGGCCGCCCTCTCCGTGGTCCTGCACCTGGTGCGCGACCGGTCCGGGCGGCGGCGGATCGCCGAGGTGCACGTGCTGGAGCGGGACCCGTCGGGGCTGGTGCGGACGGTCCCGGCGCTGCGGTGGGGAGCGGAGGCGTTCGTGCGTGAGCGGGGGTGGGATCGGCTGCGGGGGCTGCTTCGGGGTGAGGCGAGCGGGCCGGGTGAGGCCGAGGTGGAAGGGGTGAGTCATGACGGGGGTGCGTGAGATGTCGACGGGGGCGGCGGTGGTGTGCATGGGAGCGGCTGTCTGGCTGCTGGGCGAGCGGGAGGAGGCGGCACGGCGGGCGCGGTTGCTGCTCGCCGGTGGCGGAGCCGTCGCGAACGGACCGCCCGGGTGGCGGCGGCTGACCGGTGGGCTGCGGCGCATCCGTGGGCGGCTGGGGGCCGAGTGGTGGTCGCCCGTGGCCGGTCTGGTGCTGGCGGTGCTCGGGACGTCGGTGCTGCCGGTCGTGCTGGGGGCGGCCGGGGTGCCATTGCTGCGGCGGGCACGGCTGGCCGGCCGGGCGCGGCGGGACCGGGAGCACCGGGGCGACGCGGTGATCGCGTTGTGCGGCGCGCTCGCCGGGGAGGTGCGGGCCGGACGCCAGCCGGGTGAGGCGCTGCTGAGGGCCGCGCGGGACTGCGGCGGACTCGCGGACGCGCAGGCGACGGTCCTGGCGGCGGCGCGGTTCGGCGGTGATGTGCCGGACGCGCTCGCGACGGCGGCACGGCAACCCGGTGCCGAGGGACTGCGGGGACTCGCGGCGTGCTGGCGGGTGGCCGTGGACCAGGGCGCGGGGCTCGCGGCCGGACTCGACCGGCTCGCCGCCGCCCTGCGCGCCGAACGGGACCAGCGGTCCGATCTGCGTGCCCAGTTGGCGGGGGCTCGGGCCACGGCGGTGATGCTCGCCGGGCTGCCGGCCCTGGGCCTTGCCATCGGCACCGCCCTCGGCGCCGATCCCCTCCACGTCCTGCTGCACACCGGGGCGGGGCTGGGCTGCCTGGCGGCCGGCGGGGTGCTGGAGGGCCTGGGGCTGTGGTGGGTGCGGCGGATCGTGCGGAGCGCGGAGGAAGCGGCATGAGCGGGGAAGTCGTCCACAGGCTGGGGGTGGCCGTGGGGATCGCTTCGGCCTGCGCATGGCTGGCGCGCCGGCTGGTGGAGTCGCGGCGCAGCCGCAGGACGCGCCGGCGACTGACCGCGCTGCTGGGGATCCGGGAGGCGCCTGCTCCTGTCCCACGCCTGACCCTGCGCGGGGTCGCGCGGACATGGCCGGCCCCTGTGGGCGTGGCGTGCGCCGGATGGGCGCTGGTCGGGGGCCTCGCCGGTGTCGCCGTGGGGTTGGCGGGCGCGGTGGTGTGGTGGCGGTGGCGGCTGAGGCAGGAGACGGCCGGCGCGGACCCGCGGGCACCCGACCTCGCCGAGGCGGCACGGCAACTGCCCCTCGCCGCCGACCTGCTGGCGGCCTGCATCGCGGCGGGCGCCGGCCCGGTGATCGCGGCGCAGGCGGTGGGTGAGGCCCTCGGCGGCCCCGTGGGCGATGCCCTCGCCCGGGGTGCGGCGGAGGTGCGGCTGGGCGGCGAACCGGGCGTGGCCTGGCGGAGATTGGGTGCCCTTCCGGGCGCCGGAGGTCTGGCCCGGCTGCTCGAACGGGCCGATGTGTCCGGACTGCCAGCCGCCGCACCGGTCGCACGGCTCGCCGCCGAGGCCCGTGCCGACTGGGGCCGCGCCGCGACGGCCAGGGGCCGGCGGGCGGGCGTGATGGTCAGTGCGCCGGTCGGGCTGTGCTTCCTGCCCGCGTTCATCGCGGTCGGCGTGCTGCCCGTGGTGATCGGGCTCGCGGGCGGGGTGCTGGGCGGGGGTGGTGGATGACGCGGAGACGGACCGGAAGCAAGTGAGCGACACCAAAGAGAAGTTCGGACTCTTTCCTACGGGGGTTGAGATGTATCAGGCGGTACGGGCACGGCTGCGTGCCCTGGTGTGCGGGTTGCGTGCGGCGCGGAGGGACGCGGGGATGGTCACCTCCGAGTACGCGATGGGGATCGTCGCGGCGGTGGCGTTCGCGGTGGTGCTCTACAAGGTCGTCACGAGCGGCCCGGTCAGTGCGGAGCTCCAGAGCATCGTGAGGGGAGCCCTCGATGCGCGGATGTGAGCGGGGCGCGGACCGGGGGTTCGTCACGGCGGAGTCGGCCGTGGTGCTGCCCGTGCTGGTGATGTTCGCGATGGCTCTGGTGTGGGGGCTGCTGGTCGTGGCCGCGCAGATCCAGTGTGTGGACGCGGCGCGGACGGGGGCGCGTGCGGCGGCCCGCCAGGACCCGCCCGGCGCGGTCGTGGAGCTGGCCCGCGAGGCGGCGCCGCCGGGCGCGAAGGTGACCGTCAGCCGGGACGCGGAGCAGGTTCGGGTGGTCGTCGTGGCCGAGCCGCCGGTGCTGCGCGGTCTGTCCTTCGCCGTGCGCGAGGAGGCCGTGGCGTCGGTGGAGGAGGCGGTGGGCACGTGAGATGCCGCCGGGTGAAGAGCGGTTCGGGCCGGGGGCCGGCCACCGCCGGGAGGGGTGATTCGGGCCGGGCATCGGTCATCGTCGCAAGCCCCGGTTCGGACCGGGGATCCGCCACCGTCTGGAGCGTGGGGGCCATCGCCGTCCTGTGCGTGGTGTTCGGAGTGGTCCTCGCGCTCGGGCAGGCCGTCGTGATCCGGCACCGTGCGGCGGGCGGTGCGGATCTCGCGGCGCTCGCCGCGGCGGACCACTGGGCCGAGGGCGGTTCGGCGGCCTGTGCCCGGGCCGGCCGGGTGGCCCGGGCACAGGGCGCGCGGCTCGTGCGATGCGAGGTCGCCGGGGAGATCTCGGATGTGACGGCGGCGTCGGGACGGGGGCCGTTCACGGCGGAGGTCAGGGCGCGGGCGGGGCCTCCGACGGGTCTCCCGTCGGCTGCTCGGGCGGTCCCCCCTCTGCGTCCCCGTCCTCCGGAACCCCCGCCTCCTCCTCCTGGGGAGCCCCCTCCAGCAGCACCGTGAGGAGGCGTACCGCCCCCCTCTTGTGCAGCGGGTCGTTGCCGTTGCCGCACTTGGGGGACTGGATGCAGGACGGGCAGCCGGCCTCGCACTCGCAGGAGGCGATGGCCTGGCGGGTGGCGGTCAGCCAGGTGCGGGCCGTGTGGAAGGCGCGCTCCGCGAAGCCCGCGCCGCCCGGATGACCGTCGTAGACGAAGACCGTGGGCAGGAGCGTGTCGGGGTGGAGCGGGATCGACACGCCGCCGATGTCCCAGCGGTCGCAGGTCGCGAAGAGGGGCAGCAGGCCGATCGAGGCGTGTTCGGCGGCGTGCAGGGAGCCGCCGAGGATCTCCGGGTTGATCCGGGCCCGGTCCAGCTGGTCCTCGGTGACGGTCCACCACACGGCGCGGGTGCGCAGGGTACGGGGAGGGAGGTCGAGTTTGGTCTCACCGAGCACTTCACCGGTGATGAGCCGTCTGCGGAGGAAGGAGACGACCTGGTTGGTGACCTCGACGGAGCCGTAGCAGAGGCGGCCGTCACCCCAGGGGATCTCGACGTCGGTCTCCAGGACGGAGATCGACGTCGTGTCCCGGGCGACCGTGGAGTACGGCGGGGCGGCCTCCTCGACGAGGGCGACGGACTCCTCCAGGTCCAGCGACCGCACCAGGTACGTGCGGCCCTGGTGGAGGTGGACCGCCCCCTCGTGCACCGTCGAGTGCGCGGCGCCGGCGTCGACCGTGCCGAGCAGCCGGCCCGTGCCGGTCTCGACGACCTGGACCGGCTGTCCGCCCTCACCGCGGATGTCCGTCAGGTCGGCGGCGCGCTCGCGGCGGGTCCAGTGCCAGGCCCTGGTGCGGCGGCGCAGCAGCTTCGCGGCCTCCAGCTGGGGCAGCAGGCCCTCGCTGGCCGGGCCGAACAGGTCGAGGTCCTCCTCCGTCAGGGGCAGCTCGGCGGCGGCCGCGCACAGGTGCGGGGCCAGCACGTAGGGGTTGTCGGGGTCGAGGACGGTCGATTCGACGGGCTGGTCGAACAGGGCCTCGGGGTGGTGGACGAGGAAGGTGTCCAGCGGGTCGTCACGGGCCACCAGGACGGCGAGCGCCCCCTGCCCGGACCGTCCGGCCCGCCCCGCCTGCTGCCACAGGGAGGCGCGCGTGCCCGGATAGCCGGCGATGACGACCGCGTCGAGGCCGGAGATGTCGATGCCGAGTTCGAGGGCGTTCGTCGCGGCGAGGCCCAGCAGTTCACCCGAATGGAGGGCTTGTTCGAGTGCCCGGCGCTCTTCCGGGAGATAGCCGCCCCGGTACGCCGCGACACGCCGGGCCAGCGAACGGTCCACCTCGGCCAGGCGCTCCTGGGAGATGACCGAGATCAGCTCGGCGCCACGCCGGGAGCGGACGAAGGCGACGGAGCGCACGCCCTGCACGGTGAGGTCGGTCAGCAGGTCGGCGGCCTCGGCGGTGGCCGTGCGACGGACGGGGGCGCCTCTCTCGCCGTGCAGCTCGGTCAGCGGCGGTTCCCAGAGGGCGAACACCAGTTCACCGCGCGGGGAGGCGTCGTCGGCCACCTCCAGCACCGGCACGCCGGTGAGGCGGCGGGCGGCCACCGCGGGCTCGGCGGCGGTCGCGGAGGCCAGCAGGAACACGGGCGAGGCACCGTAACGGGCGCACAGACGCCGCAGCCGGCGCAGCACCTGGGCGACATGGGAGCCGAAGACGCCGCGGTAGGTGTGGCACTCGTCGATGACGACGTACTTCAGCGACTTCAGGAAGGAGGACCAGCGGGGGTGGGACGGCAGGATGCCGCGGTGCAGCATGTCCGGGTTGGTCAGGACGTAGTTGCCGTACTGGCGGATCCACTCGCGTTCCTCGAACGGAGTATCGCCGTCGTACACGGCTGCGCGTACCGAATGGCCCAAGGGTTGTGAAAGTTCCTTCACGGAACGGCACTGGTCCGCCGCGAGCGCCTTGGTGGGAGCCAGGTAGAGGGTGGTCGCGCCGCGGCCGTTCGGAGCCTCAGCGCCCTCCAGAAGGGTGGACAGGACCGGCACCAGGTAGGCCAGGGACTTGCCGGAGGCCGTGCCGGTGGCGACGACGACCGAGTCGCCGTCCAGGGCGTGCTCGGCCGCGATTGCCTGGTGGGCCCAGGGATGCTCGATGCCCGCGGCTCGCACGGCCGCGACGACCTCCGCGCGGATCCGGTCCGGCCAGACGGCATGCCGACCCGCACGCGGGGGCAAGTGCTCCGTATGAGTAATGCGCGAAGCCCTGCTCGGACCGGACGCGAGCCGGTCCAGGACCGCGCCCGGCGCGGGTCGGGAGGCGGGGTCCGTCGGGGTTCGATCGGATCGGTGATTCTTGGCCATCGGCACCGAGTGTGTCACTGGCGTGACGGACAATGGAGCCAAGGCGTCGTGCACGCCTGCCGGTAAGTGATTGAATGCCATCGCGGCTGGCGAAGCGTCCAGGGGCTGAAGCCGAATGCCCCTAGGGCGACCGCTCGATAGCAAGGTGCTGGAGGATCCGTGGACCTGTCCCTGTCGACCGAAACCATGGGCGATCGCACGATCGTCAGGGTCGGTGGCGAAATCGACGTATATACCGCGCCCAAGCTGCGCGAGCAGTTGGTCGAGCTGGTGAACGACGGCAGTTTCCACCTTGTCGTCGACATGGAGGGCGTGGACTTCCTCGACTCCACCGGGCTCGGCGTACTGGTCGGCGGCCTGAAGCGTGTGCGGGCCCATGAGGGCTCCCTGCGCCTGGTCTGCAACCAGGAGCGCATTCTGAAGATCTTCCGCATCACCGGCCTCACCAAGGTGTTCCCGATTCACACCTCGGTCGAGGAAGCGGTTGCGGCCACCGACTGACACCGGTCCCGGGCCATGTGCCCGGGCCGGCCGGCTTTCGGCAGAAGTGAAGACCGAGGGGCCCGGGTTTCGTCGGCCCGGAGCCTCTCGACAGCACGCCCGTAGTTGCGAGGGGGATGCATGGCCACCGTTGAGCTCCGCTTCAGCGCGCTGCCCGAGCACGTCAGGACCGCCCGGCTGGTGGCGGCAGCAGTGGCGCGCAGGGCCGGAGTGGACGAGGCCGTCCTCGACGAGGTCAGGCTCGCCGTCGGCGAAGCGTGCACCCGAGCCGTCGGGCTGCACCAGACCGGCGGGATCTCGGCACCGGTGAAGGTGCTGCTGATCGAGGAGGAGAAGCAGTTCTCCATCGAGGTCGGCGACGAGGCCCCGCACGCGGTCACCGGCGAGCGCGGCCCCGGCGCCGGACCCGGTGACTCCGACGGGGAGGCGGACGAGGACGAGATGGGCCTCGCGGTCATCAGTGGACTCGTCGACGACGTCGAGGTCAGCGCGGGAGAGCACGGCGGGCGGATCAAGATGACCTGGCCGACCTCACCACCGCCGACGATTCTGGTCTGACCCCGCCGCCGCACACACCGTTCTTCCGAAGGGCCCCACCCGTGGGGCCCTTCGTCATGTGCGGGTGTCAGTGCTCGCCTTTACAGTAGTTCCTGTGCCGTTCATCGCGTGAATTCGTTCACGATCATTCGCGTGCTCCACGGCAGCCTGAGAATGCTTTCAGGGCATTACCTCGGAAGACCAATTCCGTTTATCGCGCTCTGTTTTGATCAGGTTCCGGTACCTACAATCCCGTCCACATCTTGAGCTCAGCCCAAGCGTCAAGGAGGACGAATGGCGGGGCTTTCCCTCTCACAACAGTCGGGCCATCCCACCGACCTCGCAGCCGCCGTGCTGACCGATGGCAACCGCGTTCTCATCGTGGTCATCGCGGTCGTCGCACTGGCGGCACTGGCGGTCGCGGGCGTCCTGGTGCGCCAGGTACTCGCGGCCGGCGAGGGCACCGACAGCATGAAGAAGATCGCGGCAGCAATCCAGGAGGGCGCGAACGCCTATCTGGCCCGCCAGCTGCGCACGCTCGGCGTATTCGCCGTGGTCGTGTTCTTCCTGCTCATGCTGTTGCCCGCGGACGACTGGAATCAGCGTGCCGGGCGTTCGGTGTTCTTCCTGATCGGAGCGGCGTTCTCGGCGGCCACCGGCTATATCGGCATGTGGCTCGCCGTACGCAGCAATGTGCGTGTCGCAGCGGCGGCGCGTGAAGCCACCCCGGCTCAAGGCGAGCCGGAAAAGGATCTGACCGCCGTCTCGCACAAGGCGATGAAGATCGCCTTTCGCACGGGCGGCGTGGTCGGCATGTTCACGGTGGGCCTCGGCCTGCTCGGCGCCTCCTGCGTGGTGCTGGTGTACGCGGCCGACGCGCCGAAGGTGCTCGAGGGCTTCGGCCTCGGGGCCGCGCTGATCGCGATGTTCATGCGTGTCGGCGGCGGCATCTTCACCAAGGCCGCCGACGTCGGCGCCGACCTGGTCGGCAAGGTCGAGCAGGGCATTCCGGAGGACGACCCGCGCAATGCCGCGACCATCGCCGACAACGTGGGCGACAACGTCGGCGACTGCGCGGGCATGGCGGCCGACCTCTTCGAGTCGTACGCCGTGACCCTCGTCGCCGCGCTGATCCTGGGCTCGGCGGCCTTCGGCGACGCCGGACTCGGCTTCCCGCTGCTGGTGCCGGCGATCGGTGTGATCACCGCCATGATCGGCATCTTCGCCGTGGCGCCCAGGCGCGCGGACCGCAGCGGCATGAGCGCCATCAACCGCGGGTTCTTCATCTCCGCGGTGATCTCGCTGGTGCTGGTGGCGGTGGCCGTCTTCGTCTACCTGCCGGGCAAGTACTCAGAGCTCGACGGGGTCACCGACGCCGCGATCCTGGGCAAGGACGGCGACCCGCGGGTCCTCGCGCTCGTCGCGGTGGCCATCGGTATCGTGCTCGCCGCCCTGATCCAGCAACTGACCGGCTACTTCACCGAGACCACCCGCCGGCCGGTCAGGGACATCGGCAAGAGCTCGCTCACCGGCCCGGCCACCGTCGTCCTCGCCGGTATCTCCGTCGGTCTCGAATCCGCCGTCTACACGGCCCTGTTGATCGGCCTCGGCGTGTACGGGGCGTTCCTGCTCGGCGGCACGTCCATCATGCTGGCGCTGTTCGCGGTGGCGCTGGCCGGCACCGGCCTGCTCACCACGGTCGGTGTGATCGTCGCGATGGACACCTTCGGGCCGGTCTCCGACAACGCGCAGGGCATCGCGGAGATGTCCGGCGACGTCGAGGGCGCGGGCGCGCAGGTGCTCACCAATCTGGACGCGGTCGGCAACACCACCAAGGCGATCACCAAGGGCATCGCGATCGCCACGGCCGTGCTCGCTGCGGCGGCGCTGTTCGGGTCGTACCGCGACGCGATCTTCACCGGCGCGCGGGACGTGGGCGAGAAGCTCAGCGGGGAAGGTGCCCCGATGAGTCTGATGATGGACATCTCGCAGCCCAACAACCTCGTGGGTCTCATCGCCGGCGCGGCGGTCGTCTTCCTCTTCTCGGGGCTGGCGATCAACGCCGTTTCGCGCTCGGCGGGTTCCGTGGTCTACGAGGTGCGGCGGCAGTTCCGCGAGAGGCCCGGGATCATGGACTACAGCGAGAAACCGGAGTACGGCAAGGTCGTCGACATCTGCACCAAGGACGCCCTGCGCGAGCTCGCCACCCCCGGGCTGCTGGCCGTGATGGCGCCCATCTTCATCGGGTTCACGCTCGGCGTCGGAGCGCTCGGCGCGTTCCTGGCGGGCGCGATCGGCGCGGGCACGCTGATGGCGGTGTTCCTCGCCAACTCCGGTGGCGCCTGGGACAACGCCAAGAAACTCGTCGAGGACGGCCATCACGGCGGCAAGGGCAGCGAGGCCCACGCGGCGACCGTGATCGGAGACACGGTCGGCGATCCCTTCAAGGACACCGCGGGCCCCGCGATCAACCCGTTGCTGAAGGTCATGAACCTGGTGTCGCTGCTCATCGCGCCCGCGGTGATCAAGTTCTCCTACGGCCCGGACGAGAGCATCGCGGTGCGGATTCTTGTCGCCGCCCTCGCGTTCGTCGTGATCGCCGGGGCGGTGTACGTGTCAAAGCGGCGAGGAATCGCCATGGGTGACGAAGACAACGCCGAGCCGAAGCCCAAGTCGGCCGACCCGGCGGTGGTTTCGTAGGGAGGTCCTCCGAGTCCCAGCTCAAGGTGCGGGCGGGCGGCGCGCGTTGACGCGTCGCCCGCCCGCTCTTTGTGGGTACACGATCACGCGTGAGCCTTCTCTCGCTTGGTGCAAAAGGTTACAAAACGGTCTTAATAGACGTTCGACGTGCGGTTGTCGTGCATCCTGCGTGTATGTTCCGGGGCCGAGAGCCATGGAAGGGACCAAACCGGTGAACAAGAAGCTCGCGGCCGCACTGTCCGGCGGTGCGGTACTGGTACTGGCGCTGTCGGGCTGCGGCGGCGACGACAGCAACGAGAAGCTGGACTCCTGGGCCAAGCAGGTCTGTGACGCCGTGCAGCCGCAGGCCAAGAAGATCGAGTCGGCCAATGCCGCGATCCAGAAGGAGACCTCGGACAACAGCACGCCGGAGGACGTCCAGAAGACCGACGCACAGGCCTTCCAGGACATGTCCGACGCCTACAAGGCGATCGGGACCGCCGTGAACAAGGCCGGGGCGCCGGACGTCGAGAACGGCGAGAAGAAGCAGCAGGACGCGGTCAAGGAGCTCAACTCGATCTCCGCCTCGTACGCCTCCCTGAAGAAGCAGGTCGACGGGCTCGACACCAAGGACCAGGGCAAGTTCGCCGACGGCCTGAAGGACATCGCCACCGAGCTGGACAAGCTCAGCCAGAGCGGGAACGACGCCCTCAGGAACCTGGAGGAGGGCGAGGTCGGTCAGGCCATGGCCCAGCAGTCCAGCTGCAAGGCGGCCACGGCATCGGCAGGGGCCACGCAGAGCTGAGGGAGCCGCAGCAGCGGAGGCGATTCCCAGGGCACGGACACGTGCGACACCGTACCGGCGGCCACAATGGAGGCGTGAGTAACGCCAGCCAGTCACCCCTGCCCCCGCTGCCCGCCTCCGACCGTCCCGATGTCGCCGCCCGGCTCCGGGACGCCCTGCTCGCGGCCTCCTTCACCGCCGACGGACTGCTCGAACTGCTCGGCGCCCCCGCGTACGCGGCGCTGGCCCGGAGCGAGACCGTGCCCGCGCTCCGGGCGACCCGCGGGGACACGCCGCTGGAGATGCTCGTCCGGCTGTTCCTGCTCCAGCAGCCCGTGCCGCACGCGCGCGTGGCGGACGTCCTGCCCGTGGACGCCTGCCTGGAGACCGGCTGGCTGGCCCGGGCCGGCGAGGACGAACTCTCCGCCACGGTGGACGTCCGGCCCTACGGCGGGCCCGGCGGCGAGGACTGGTTCATCGTCTCGGACCTCGGCTGCGCGGTCGGCGGCGCCGGTGGCATCGGCCGGCGGGACGAAGGGGTCGTCCTCGGAGTCGGCGGGGCCTCCACGACCCTCGCCGGCATCACCGTCCGCATGCCCGTCGCCGCCGCGCTCGACCTCGGCACCGGCTCCGGCATCCAGGCCCTGCACGCCGCGCAGCACGCCACGCGCGTGGCGGCCACCGACCTCAACCCGCGCGCCCTGCACATCACCGCACTCACGCTGGCGCTGTCCGGCACCGCGGCCGTCGAGCTGCGCGAGGGCTCCCTCTTCGAGCCGGTCCGGAGCGACGAGACGTACGACCTGATCGTCTCCAACCCGCCCTTCGTGATCTCTCCCGGTGCACGGCTCACCTACCGCGACGGCGGGATGGGCGGGGACGATCTGTGCCGCACGCTCGTTCAGCAAGCGGGCGACCGCCTGAACGAGGGCGGGTTCGCGCAGTTTCTCGCCAACTGGCAGCACGTGGAAGGGGAGGACTGGCAGGACAGGCTCAGGTCATGGGTGCCCCGGGGCTGCGACGCGTGGATCGTGCAGCGCGAGGTGCAGGACGTGAATCAGTACGCCGAGCTGTGGCTGCGTGACGCGGGCGACCACCAGGGCGACGCGGCGGAGTACCAGGCGCGGTACGACGCATGGCTCGACGAGTTCGAGGCGCGCAAGGTGAAGGCCGTCGGCTTCGGCTGGATCACCCTGCGCAGGACCAGTGCCGCCGTGCCCTCGCTCACGGTGGAGGAGTGGCCGCACCCGGTCGAGCAGCCGCTCGGCGACACCATCCGTGCCCACTTCGACCGGCTCGACCACCTGCGCGACCACGACGACGCCGCGCTGCTCGAAGGGCATTTCCGGCTCGCCGCCGAGGTCGTGCAGGAGCAGGTCGGACTGCCCGGCGCCGAGGACCCCGAGCATGTCGTGCTGCGCCAGAACCGCGGCATGCGCCGGGCGACGCGGGTGGACACGGTCGGCGCGGGCTTCGCGGGCGTGTGCGACGGCACGATGAGTGCGGGCCGCATCCTCGACGCCATCGCCCAGCTGATCGGAGAGGACCCGGTGCTGCTGCGCGACCGCACACCGGCCCAGATCCGGCTGCTGGTCGAGCAGGGGTTCCTGGAGCCGGTCCGCTAGAGGTCAGCCGTCCGCTGAGAGGTCAGTCGTCCGGTGAGAGGGCGGCCGGTCCGTTCAGAGGCGAGCCGGAGGGGCACCGTCCGCTGGGAAAGCGACCTCACGGGAGCCCGTCGAGGATGCCCGCCGACAAAATTCGAGTCGATTTGAACACCTCGTCCGAAACGGGTCACGAGGAACCGGACGCCCTCGATCCACTGCTGTGCCGCCCCGGCGTTCACCTCGGGTTCGC
This sequence comes from Streptomyces sp. NPDC093598, assembly GCF_044764825.1. Classification (NCBI taxonomy): domain Bacteria; kingdom Bacillati; phylum Actinomycetota; class Actinomycetes; order Kitasatosporales; family Streptomycetaceae; genus Streptomyces; species Streptomyces sp. NPDC093598. The sequence continues at coordinate 609,254 of NZ_JBIWIV010000003.1, forward strand.
CTGCCCGCCGCCCGCGCGTGTCAGCCTCCCGGGGCTGACAGCGCGGGGACAGGGACAAGGGGCACGGCGGGCCATGGAGAGCGAACCGGCGATCTTCGCGGGAGCGGTGTTCTCCCTGTTCGGAGGCGGGCTGCTGGCCTGGACCGTGACGCGCGTGGGCCGGCGCCGGCCCGTCGCACAGGGGGTGAGGCCCGTCCCCTCGGCGACCCTCGCGAGCGTCGTCGCGGTGCTCGCCCTGGCGATCGGAACATGGTGCTTCAGCCGCCTCTGAGGCCCGCTCCGGCGAGGTGCCTGCCGGTGACCGGGGGGTCGCACTCCGCATAGGGTCCGGCCTGCTCCCGGTACTCGAGGCGGCAGGAATGGTGGTAGTCGGGTTACCGTTCGAGTGGCCGTTGCGGGCTTTTCCCGTTTGACACGAGGGCGGGATGTACCGTCACACTCCGCAGCGTCACCACGTATCCAGCCCCGGTAAGCGACTCCGGGGAGGCCCCAGCGTCGACCGGAGAGAAGAGCGAAGTTGTCCCCGACCAGCGAGACCGCAAAGGGCGGCCGCCGACTCGTCATCGTCGAGTCGCCTGCCAAGGCGAAGACGATCAAGGGCTATCTCGGCCCCGGCTACATCGTCGAGGCGAGCGTCGGGCACATCCGCGACCTTCCCAACGGCGCCGCCGAGGTGCCCGAGAAGTACACCGGTGAGGTCCGCCGCCTCGGTGTGGACGTCGAACATGACTTCCAGCCGATCTATGTGGTCAATGCCGACAAGAAGGCGCAGGTCAAGAAGCTCAAGGACCTGCTGAAGGAGTCCGACGAACTCTTCCTCGCCACCGATGAGGACCGCGAGGGCGAGGCCATCGCCTGGCACCTCCAGGAGGTGCTCAAGCCCAAGGTCCCGGTCAAGCGGATGGTCTTCCACGAGATCACCAAGGCCGCGATCCAGGCCGCCGTCGCCAACCCGCGCCAGCTCAACCAGAAGCTCGTCGACGCCCAGGAGACCCGCCGCATCCTCGACCGCCTGTACGGCTACGAGGTCTCGCCGGTCCTGTGGAAGAAGGTCATGCCGCGGCTGTCCGCGGGCCGTGTCCAGTCGGTCGCCACACGACTCGTCGTGGAGCGGGAACGCGAGCGCATCGCGTTTCGTTCGGCTGAGTACTGGGACCTGACGGGCACCTTCGCGACCGGCCGCGCGGGAGACTCGTCCGACCCGTCGTCGCTGGTCGCGCGCCTGCAGACCGTCGATGGCAGGCGGGTCGCACAGGGCCGCGACTTCGACTCCCTGGGACAGCTGAAGAGCGCGAACACCCTCCACCTCGACGAGGCGAACGCCCGCGCCCTGGCCGCCGCCCTCGAGGACACGCGGTTCGCGGTGCGCTCCGTCGAGTCCAAGCCGTACCGCCGCTCGCCGTACGCCCCGTTCCGTACGACGACGCTGCAGCAGGAGGCCAGCCGCAAGCTCGGCTTCGGTGCGAAGGCCACCATGCAGGTCGCGCAGAAGCTGTACGAGAACGGCTACATCACCTACATGCGTACGGACTCCACGACCCTGAGCGACACGGCGGTCTCCGCCGCCCGCGCCCAGGTCACGCAGCTGTACGGGGCCGACTACCTGCCGCCGCAGCCGCGGACGTACGCCGGGAAGGTCAAGAACGCGCAGGAGGCCCACGAGGCGATCCGCCCCTCGGGTGATCGTTTCCGCACTCCCGCCGAGACCGGGCTGACCGGTGACCAGTTCAGGCTGTACGAGCTGATCTGGAAGCGGACCGTCGCCTCCCAGATGAAGGACGCCACCGGCAACAGCGTCACGGTGAAGATCGGCGGCACGGCGGCCGACGGCCGGGACGTCGAGTTCAGCGCGTCCGGCAAGACGATCACCTTCCACGGCTTCCTGAAGGCCTACGTCGAGGGTGCCGACGACCCGAACGCCGAGCTGGACGACCGCGAGCGCCGGCTGCCCCAGGTCTCCGAGGGCGACGCCCTGAGCGCCCAGGAGATCACGGTCGACGGGCACGCCACCAAGCCCCCGGCCCGCTACACCGAGGCCTCCCTGGTCAAGGAGCTGGAAGAGCGCGAGATCGGCCGTCCGTCGACGTACGCGTCGATCATCGGCACGATCCTCGACCGCGGCTACGTGTTCAAGAAGGGCACGGCCCTGGTGCCGTCCTTCCTGTCCTTCGCCGTGGTCAACCTCCTGGAGAAGCACTTCGGGCGGCTCGTCGACTACGACTTCACCGCCAAGATGGAGGACGACCTCGACCGCATCGCCCGCGGTGAGGCGCAGTCCGTGCCGTGGCTGAAGCGGTTCTACTTCGGCGAGGGCACGGTCAGCGGCGGCGCGGCCGACGCCGGCAACGGCGACGGGGACCACCTCGGCGGCCTCAAGGAACTGGTGACGGACCTGGGCGCGATCGACGCGCGCGAGGTGTCGTCGTTCCCGGTGGCCAACGACATCGTGCTGCGGGTCGGCCGCTACGGGCCGTACATCGAGCGCGGCGAGAAGGACACCGAGCAGCACCAGCGCGCCGACATCCCCGACGACCTGGCGCCGGACGAGCTGACCGTCGACCTCGCGGAGGAGCTGCTCGCCAAGCCGAGCGGCGACTACGAGCTGGGCACGGACCCCGCCACCGGCCACACGATCGTCGCCAAGGACGGCCGTTACGGCCCGTACGTGACGGAGGTCCTCCCCGAGGGCACCCCGAAGACGGGCAAGAACGCGGTCAAGCCGCGCACGGCGTCCCTGTTCAAGACGATGTCCCTCGACACGGTGACCCTCGACGACGCCCTGAAGCTGATGTCGCTGCCGCGCGTCGTCGGCGCCGACGCCGAGGGCCAGGAGATCACCGCCCAGAACGGCCGCTACGGCCCGTACCTGAAGAAGGGCACGGACTCGCGCTCGCTCCAGGCCGAGGAGCAGCTCTTCACGATCACCCTGGAGGAGGCGCTGGCGATCTACGCCCAGCCCAAGCAGCGTGGCCGGGCGGCCGCCAAGCCGCCGCTGAAGGAGCTGGGCACCGACCCGGTCAGCGAGAAGCCGGTCGTGGTCAAGGACGGCCGCTTCGGCCCGTACGTCACCGACGGCGAGACCAACGCGACCCTGCGCTCCGGCGACAGCGTCGAGGAGATCACACCGGAGCGCGGTTTCGAGCTCCTCGCCGAGAAGCGCGCCAAGGGACCGGCGAAGAAGACCGCGAAGAAGGCGGCCAAGAAGGCGCCGGCGAAGAAGACGACGACGGCGAAGAAGACCGCGGCGAAGAAGACCACCACCGCGAAGAAGACGACGGCGAAGAAGACCACCACGGCGAAGAAGACGGCCGCCAAGACGGCGACCGCCTCCAAGTCCGCGGAGGACTGAGGTCGTTCGAGTCCTGTTCGGAAACCCGGGCGTCGCGTCCGGATCTTCGCCCAGGGTTCGGAAAGCGAACGCCCCGGCAACACTTCGGTGTCGGGGCGTGCGCATGCCAGGCCGCGCCCTCCAGGGTGTCGGTGGCTCCCGATAGGCTGAACGCATGACGCGAGCCGACCACCCAACGGCCCCTCAGCCCGCCCCCGACGACGCCCTGGTCGCGGACTCCCGCGAGCGCGCCGTCCGCGCCCTGCTGCGCCGACCGCAGCTGAAGCGGTTGTGGAGCGCACAGCTCGTGGGCGGCGTGGGGGACACCCTCGCCCTTCTCGTCCTGGTCGTCCTCGTGCTCCAGGCGGCCGTCGCCGAGGGCTCGTTCGGGGGCGGCTACCGGGGCGTGGCGTTCGCAGTGGCGACCGTTTTCGGGGTGCGCATCCTCGCGACGCTCCTGTTCGGCGCCGTTCTGCTCGGCCCGCTCACCGCGCTCACCTCGCAGGACGGCCCGCTCGACCGCCGCTGGACCATGGTGGGCGCCGACGGGCTGCGCGCGGCGCTGCTCATCGTCGCGCCCCTGTGGATCGACTGGACGCCCGAGGACGCGCTGGCCGTCCTGCTCGTCACGGCCTTCGTGACCGGGGTCGCCGAGCGGTTCTGGACGGTGTGCCGCGAGAGCGCGGCCCCCGCGCTGCTGCCCGCCCCGCCGCCGGAGGGCGCCACGGTCCGGCCGCTGCCCGACCACATGGACGCCCTGCGCCGCCTGTCGCTGCGCACCGGCTTCGTGGCGATCCCCCTCGCGGCCGTCGCGCTCGTCGTCGCCTCCCTGTTCAACAACCTGCTGGGCGCCGGCATCGACTGGTTCGGCCAGCACCAGGCGGCCCTCGCCTCGTACGTGGCCGCGGGGCTGTTCGCCGCGTCCCTGTCCGTGCTGACCTTCCTGGAGCTGCCCGGCACGCGCACCCCGCGCGCGCGGTCGCCGCTCGAAGGGCTGCGCCGCCCGAAGACCGGCACCGGCGCCGACAAGGGCCGCACCGGCGCGATGCCCCTGCTGGTCCTGTCCTGCGCGGCCGTCGCCGCCGCGGTGTCGGCCGCCGTCGCCGTCGCCGTGCTGCACGCCAAGGACCTGGGCGGCGGCCCGGTGCTCTACGGCCTGTTCGTGGCCGCGCTGACCGGCGGTGTCGTCGTCGGCATCCGCACGGCGCCCACCCTCATGCCCGCCCTGTCGCGCCGCAGGCTGCTCGCGCTGACGATCGCCTTCACCGGTGTCGCCCTGCTGGCCGCCGGGCTGGTCCCGGACGTCACCACCGTGCTGCTGATCCTCGCGCTGGCCGGCGTCGGCGCGGGCATGTCCGCCAACATCGGCCACACGCTGCTCGACCAGGAGACCGAGGAGTACCGGCGCCCCCGTACGACGGAGCACCTGCACGCGGTCGTCCGGGTCTGTGTGGCGCTCGGCGCGGTGATCGCCCCGCTGGTGGCGGCGGCGATCGGCCCGCACCGGCTGGAGAGCGGCAAGTTCGTCTTCGCGCACGGCGGTGCGGCCTTCACGCTGATGCTGGCCGGCGCCCTGCTGCTGCCGGTCGCCGCGCTGGTGCTGGCCAAGGTCGACGACCGTTCCGGTGTGCCCCTGCGGCAGGACCTGAAGGACGCGCTGCTCGGCGGCGACGACCCGGACCAGGGGGCCGCGGCCTCCGGTTTCTTCATCGCTCTGGAGGGCGGCGACGGGGCCGGCAAGTCCACGCAGGCCGAGGCGCTCGCCGAGTGGATCCGCGCCAAGGGCCACGAGGTCGTGCTGACGCGCGAGCCGGGGGCGACGCCGGTCGGCAAGCGGCTGCGGTCGATCCTGCTGGACGTGTCGAGCGCCGGCCTGTCCCACCGCGCTGAGGCGCTGCTGTACGCGGCCGACCGGGCCGAGCACATCGACACCGTCGTACGGCCCGCCCTGGAGCGTGGCGCGGTCGTCATCTCCGACCGGTACATCGACTCGTCCGTGGCCTACCAGGGCGCCGGCCGTGATCTCTCGCCGACCGAGATCGCCCGGATCAACCGCTGGGCGACGAACGGGCTGGTGCCGCATCTGACCGTGCTGCTGGACGTCGCGCCGGAGACCGCCCGTGAGCGGTTCACCGAGGCGCCGGACCGGCTGGAGTCGGAGCCCGCCGAGTTCCACGCGCGCGTGCGCGCCGGTTTCCTCACCCTGGCCGCGGCCGACGCCGGGCGGTATCTGGTGGTGGACGCCGGCCAGGAGCCCGAGGCCGTCACGACCGTCATCCGGCACCGGCTCGACCAGGTGCTGCCGCTGTCCGAGGCCGAGATCAGGGCCCAGGAGGAGGCGCGGAAGAAGGCCGAGGAGGAGGCCCGCCGCAAGGCCGAGGAAGAGGCCGCCCGCAAGGCCGAGGAGGAGCGCCTGGAGCGCGAGCGCCAGGAGCAGCTCGCCAAGCTGCGCGCCGAGGAGGAGGAGCGCAAGCGCCGCGAGCTCGAGGAAGCGCAGCGCCGCGAGGCCGAACGGCAGGCGGAGGAAGCCCGGCGCCGGGCCGAGGAAGCGCGCAAGAAGGCCGAGGAGGAGCGGGCTCGGCTCCTCGCCGAGGAGAAGGCCCGAGCCGAGGAGGAGGCCCGCCGCAAGGCCGAGGAGGAACGGCGCCGCAGGCAGGCCGAGGAGGAGGCGCGCCTGCGTGCCGAGGCCGAGGCGCTCCGCCTGGAGAAGCAGCGCAAGGCCGAGGCGGCGCTGCTGCGGGCCGAGGAGGCCCGCAGGCTCGCGGAGGCGGCTGCCGCCGCGGCCGAGGCCGGGCCGAAGAGCTCACCCGCGCAGGGTGCCGCGCCTGCCGCGGCCGCTCGGGACGCGGCGACCGTGCCCACCCCGGTGGTGACACCGGGCGGTGCGGGGGACGACACGACCGTGCTGCGCCCGGTGCGGGACGAGGAGCGCGGCTCGGGCCGGGCCTCCGGTGAGTCCGACGCCGAGGTGACGGCCGAGCTGCCCAAGCCGCCGGTTCCGCCGGTGGCCGGGGAGCGGACGGAGGTCCTGCCGCCGGTGCGCGACCGGGACCCCTCCGGAGCGGGCGACGAGACGGCGGTGCTGCCTCCGGTCCGCCCGGGGGACGCCGAGGAGACGGCCGTACTGCCTCCAGTCCGGCCGGAGGACGCCGAGGAGACGACCGTCCTCCCACCGGTGCGCGGGGATGAACCGGCGGACCGGTTCCCGCCGGGGTACTTCCGCGAGGACGCCCCGGCCGCCCGGCCCGACGGCACCGAGGACCGTACGCGGGAGATGCCCCAGGTCGACGCCGACGGGGCGCCGCGCCGCCGCCGGTCCGACTGGGCCGAGGAGACGCCGCTGGACGACCTGCCCTCGCTGGCGGACGAGCTGCTCGGACCGCACGACGACGAGCCGGACGACAGGCGCGGACGCCGGGGCAGGGGCGGCCGGGGGCGCTGACGCCTCCGGCGGACCGACGGGGGAGCCCGGCCTCCGCACTGCGAGTCGGGTGGGGGCGGCAGGCGTTGTCAGTGGTCGCCCCCACAATGGATCTCGCAACGCAGCACGTGACGGAAGGGCGGCGTGACCCATGACCGTGTGGGACGACCTCGTCGGGCAGGAGAGGGTGAGCGAGCAGCTGGCCGCTGCCGCCCGGGATGCCGACGCCCTGGTCACCGCGGCCACCACCGGCACCCCGCCGCCCGAGGCGTCGAAGATGACGCACGCGTGGCTGTTCACGGGCCCGCCCGGCGCCGGGCGGAACCAGGCGGCGCGCGCGTTCGCGGCGGCGCTGCAGTGCGTCAGCCCCGACCGCGCGCTCGGCGGCTCCCCGGGCTGCGGCTTCTGCGACGGCTGCCACACAGCACTGATCGGCACGCACGCAGACGTCACCACCGTCGCCGCGGTCGGCACGCAGATCCTCGCCGACGACATGCGCGACACCGTCCGCAAGTCGTTCACGTCGCCGGCGACCGGCCGCTGGCAGATCATCCTCGTCGAGGACGCCGAGCGGCTGAACGAGAAGTCGGCCAACGCCGTCCTCAAGGCAGTGGAGGAGCCCGCCCCGCGCACGGTGTGGCTGCTGTGCGCACCCTCCATCGAGGACGTCCTGCCGACCATCCGCTCCCGCTGCCGCCACCTGAACCTGAGCACGCCCAGGGTCGACGCCGTCGCCGACATGCTCGTACGCCGCGAGGGCATCGAGCCGGACGTCGCCGCCGCCGCGGCCCGCGCGACCCAGGGCCATGTCGACCGGGCGCGCCGCCTGGCCACCGATCCGGCCGCCCGCGAACGCCGTGCCGCGGTGCTCAGGCTGCCTCTGCGCGTCGAGGAGATCGGCGGTGCGCTCAAGGCCGCCCAGGAGCTCGTCGACGCGGCCGCCGAGGACGCCAAGCAGCTCGCGGAGGAGACGGACTCCAAGGAGACCGAGGAGCTGAAGGCCGCTCTCGGCGCTGCCCAGGGCGGCCGTATGCCCCGGGGCACCGCGGGTGTGATGAAGGACCTGGAGGACAAGCAGAAGCGCCGCAGGACGCGCACGCAGCGTGACAGCCTCGACCTCGCCCTGACCGACCTCACGGCCTTCTACCGCGATGTCCTCGCCCTCCAGCTCGGCTCGCGCGTGGCCATCGCCAACGCGGACGCCGAGGACGCCCTGGAGCGTCTCGCCCGGGGCAGCTCCCCGGAGTCCACACTCCGCCGCATCGAGGCGATCGCCGCCTGCCGCGACGCCCTCGACCGCAACGTGGCGCCGCTGCTCGCGGTGGAGGCGATGACGATGGCACTCAGAGCGGGCTGAGGGACCGGCAGGACACACGGATCGGACGTGCGGTTGACGCCGTAACTCGTACGAGGCACGACACGCACGCACGGCACTCATTTCGTCGCGCAGAGTTACGCTCGCTGGATGTACACAGGGCGCACCCCCCGCTCCGCCTCCGGCTCCGGCGGTCTCCACCGCAGGACACGAAACCGGGCCAAGACCGCTGCCGGTCTCCTCGCCACGGCCGCGCTGCTCGTCTCCGCCTGCTCCTCCGGGAGCGCGACGACATCCGCCGCCTCCGCGGCGGCGGAGGCGGCGCTGGTCGCGCTGCCACAGTCCACGCCCGCGGCCCTCTCGTCGTACTACCGGCAGAAGCCGGCCTGGCGCGGCTGCGGCGTCCCCGGCTTCGAGTGCGCCACCCTCAAGGCGCCGCTCGACTACGCCAAGCCGTCCTCCGGCGACGTCCGGCTGGCCGTCACCCGCAAGAAGGCCACGGGCCCGGGCAAGCGGCTGGGCTCGCTGCTCGTGAACCCGGGCGGGCCGGGCGGTTCGGCCATCGGCTACGTGCAGTCGTACGCGGGCATCGGCTACCCGGCCGAGGTGCGGGCCCGCTACGACATGGTGGCGGTCGACCCGCGCGGCGTGGCCGGCAGCGAGCCCGTGGAGTGTCTGGACGGGCCGGGCATGGACACGTACACGCAGACCGACGCCACTCCCGACGACGGGAAGGAGGCGGACGGGCTGGTCGCGGCGTACCGGAGGTTCGCCGAGGGCTGTGGCGCCGATGCGCCCCGGCTGCTGCGTCATGTCTCCACCGTGGAGGCGGCCCGGGACATGGACATCGTGCGGGCGGCGCTCGGCGACCAGAAGCTGAACTTCGTCGGCGCCTCCTACGGCACCTTCCTCGGGGCGACGTACGCCGGGCTCTTCCCGGACCGGGCGGGCCGGCTGGTGCTGGACGGCGCGATGGACCCGTCGCTGCCGTCCCGGCGACTGAACCTCGAACAGACGGCGGGCTTCGAGACGGCGTTCCGGTCGTTCGCGAAGGACTGCGTACGGCAGGCCGACTGCCCCTTGGGCGGCAAGGGCACCTCGCCCGAGCGGGTCGGCGAGAACCTCAAGGCGTTCTTCGAGAAGCTGGACAGGCGGGCCCTGGCCACCGGTGCCTCCGGCGGCCGCAAGCTCACCGAGTCGCTCGCCACGACCGGTGTGATCGCGGCCATGTACGACGAGCGCTCCTGGGAACAGCTGCGCGAGGCGCTGACGACCGCGATGAAGGAGAACGACGGATCCGGGCTCCTCGTTCTCTCCGACAGCTACTACGAGCGGGACGCCGACGGCGCGTACAGCAACCTGATGTTCGCCAACGCGGCGGTGAACTGCCTGGACCTGCCACCCTCCTTCGACACCCCCGACGAGGTGCGCAGGGCGCTGCCCCGGTTCGAGAAGGCGTCGCCGGTCTTCGGCGAGGGCCTCGCGTGGGCGGCCCTGAACTGCGCGTACTGGCCCGTGCACGCCACGGGTGAGCCGCACCGGATCGAGGCCAAGGGCGCGGCGCCCATCGTCGTGGTCGGCACGACCCGGGACCCGGCGACCCCGTACCGCTGGGCGCAGGCCCTGGCCGGCCAGCTCTCCTCGGCGCGCCTGCTCACCTACGAGGGTGACGGCCACACGGCCTACGGCCGCGGCAGCTCCTGCATCGACCGGACGATCAACGCCTACCTCCTGCGCGGCACCCCGCCCACGGACGGAAAGCGCTGCTCATAGCCCTGCTCCTGGCCCCGGAGGGCCTGCCTCCGGGGCCGGTGCGGAGCACCCTCGGAAACTGTGTAGACTTACCGTCGTTGCTGATCGCACCATAGTGCGGACAGCGCGCCGCCTTAGCTCAGATGGCCAGAGCAACGCACTCGTAATGCGTAGGTCTCGGGTTCGAATCCCGAAGGCGGCTCCATCAAACCCCAGGTCAGATAGTCGCTGACCTGGGGTTTTCTGTTGCTCGGGGCCGTGGCGCCGGGAAGCTGTGGGAGAGGGCGCCTTGCCACAAGGCGCCCAAGGCGCTCTCTCTTCGTGTCCGTGCTCTCGGGCTACGCGGCCGGCGGGCCGTCCAGGTGACGGCTCTCTCGACAGCAGCGCGCCATGGTGTGGCTGCGGAAGCCGGCCGGGGCGAAGCGCTTGGCGAACGCGGTGAGGGTGGAGGCCTGTACAGGCTCCGAACCGTTGGCCGCGAACCGCCGGCAGGACAGGTCGAGTTCGGCGAGTTGCTCGTCGGTGATCTGGCGGGCGCACAGTTCGTACGCGGAGTTGGGGCGCAGGTGACCTCCCGGCCCGGGTCGGACGCCGCCCAGTCCAGGACATTCGCGGCGACGGCCTCGCTGGTGAGGACAGCGGCGACGGAGTCCACGCGGCGGCGCTGGTGGCTGTACTGGCCGGGCAAAGAGGACGGGACGGCGACCATGCCCGCGTAGAGGCAGCCGACGACTCACGTTCGTGGGCCTGCCTCCAGGGCCGCGCCAACAGCGCGCTGCAGCTGGCGGGTTCGGGCGCCAACGCACTCGGCGCACTCGCCGGGGGCGTGCTCCTCGACTCCCTCGGCGCGTCCCGCATGGCCGCCCTGCTCGGTGCGGCGATGGGTGTCCTGGCGCTCGTCGCCGCGGCCTCCGCACTGACCCGCCTCCTCGCCTCCGAGGAACAGCAGGCCTCCGAGGAACAGCAGGCCTCTCAGGAACAGCAGCAAGCCCATGCAGCCTCTCGGGCTCGTAGGGATCGGTGGACCGGTCGGTACGTCTCCGGCGGGACTACTCGCGCATGCCCGCCAGCTCCACCGGGCGGGTGCGCAGGGCGAACGACGCGGGCAGGGTGGCCGCGAGGACCGCGAGGAGGGCGCTCGCGGCGATCACCACGCCCACCGTGGGCCAGGGCACGACGATCGCGGAGCGCACGTCGAGCAGGCCGAGGGCGGTGCGGACGCCGAGCAGGTTGACCGCCGAGACGGCGGCGCCCAGCACCGCGCCGACCACCACGACCATCACCGACTCGACGGCGACCAGGCGCAGCACCTGGGGCTTCGTCGCGCCCGTCAGGCGCAGCGCGGCGAGGTCGCGGACCCGGTCCGTGGTGGCCATGACCAGCGTGTTGGCCAGCGCGATGCCCGTGTAGACCAGGGCGATGGCCAGGATCATCAGCAGGCCGAGCCGGGTGGACTCGCTGGAGCGCGGGTAGTGCGCGTCGATCCACTGCCCGGCGCCGAGCACCTCGACGCCGCTCGCCTCGCCCGCCGCGCGCAGCCGCCGGTCGACGGCGGCCCGGTCCGCGTCGGCGGCGACCTTGACGTCGACGCGGTCGACGCCCGCGCCGGCGGCGTTGCGCGCGGTGAGGTACACGCCGTTGTTGCCGGTGCCGATCCCGAGGACCGCGGCGATCCTGAGGTTCACCTTGCGGCCGTCGCCCAGCCAGACGGGCACCCGGTCGCCGACGCGGGTGGTCAGCCATTCTTCGTTGACGACGATGCTGTCGTCATCGAGGTCGGCCAGTCTTCCCGCCACGACGGGGAGGTGGGACACCTCGGACAGGTCCGTGCCGCTGCCGACGGCGCGGGCCTCGGAGCGGACGAGGGCGGTGCCCTCCTCCAGGACGGTCACCCCGGTCGAGCGGGACGTGCTGACCGTGACGCCGGGGACGGCACGGGCCGCCCGGACGAACCCGGCGGGCAGCGCCCGGCCCCCGTCGCCCGACGAGACCACGTAGTCGGCCCGCGTCTGGGTGCGGGCCTCGGCGGCCTTGGCCTCGTTGATGGTGGCGGTCGTGCCCATCAGGGAGCAGGCGAGCGCCACGGTGATGATGACCGGCGCGGCCACGGCCGCCGTCCGGCGCACCCCCGCCGCCGCGTTCTCCCGCGCCAGCATGCCCACGGCGCCCGGCAGCCGGGCGGGCAGCCAGGTCAGCAGCCGGGTCAGCGGCCGCACCAGAATCGGCGCGAGCAGGGCCATCCCCACGATGAGCAGCATCGGCTGGGTGATGTACGTCTTGCGCTTCAGCACGTCGCCGGGGTTGTCCACCAGCGCCGTCACCAGGAGGCCGAGGCCGGTGAGCAGCACGGCGGCGGCCACCAGGAGGCGGCTCCACGGCATCGTGCCGCTGTCGACGGCGGACTCCCGCAGCGCCGCCGTCGGGCCGGTCCGGCCCGCGCGGAAGGACGCCGCGACGACGCCGCACAGGGCCACCGTCAGGCCGGTCCAGAAGGCGACATGGAGCGGCCAGGCCTGCTCACCGATCCGGAACCAGGCCGGGGCGAGGCCCTGTCCCGACATCCACGAGGCGAGGCGAGGCGCGGCCCACCGGCCCAGCCAGCACCCCGCGCCCGAGGCGAGCAACCCGATCACCAGGGCCTCCGCGTAGACCATGCGCCGTACCTGACCGGGTGTCGCGCCCGCCATCCGCAGGAGTCCGAACTCCCGCCTGCGCTGCGCCACCGCGAAGGTGAACGTCGAGGCGACCACGAACACCGACACGAACGCGCTGATGCCGGCCGCGGTGCCGAGCAGGGCGTTCACGGAGACCAGGGCCTCCTTGTCGCGGTCCGGGTCGGGGTCGGCGCGCCGCCGGTCGTCGCCGGTGAGGACGGTCATGCCCGAGCCGGTGCCGAGCGCCGCGCGGACGGCGGCCGGGTCGGCGTCCACCGTCACGCGGTCGATGCGCGGGGACAGGCGCGCGGCCTCGGCGGCGGTGAAGAACACCGCCGACTCGAAGCCGGCCGCCGGCACCGTGCCGACCACGGTGCGGGTGCCGGCGTCCTCGGGTGTGACGACCTGGATCCGGTCCCCGGCGCGCACCTGCGCGCCGGGCCCTGTGGTGACGACGACCTCGCCGGGCGATGTGGGGGCGCGTCCGGAGGTGAGGCGGTACGGCGTGGCCGCGGCGATGGCCCACGAGTGGCCCACGAGCGCGGTGTCCGCACCGACCCGCCGGTCCGCGTCCGGTACCGAGACCGGGAACGTACGGTCCTCGGCGACGGGGCCCACCGTGGCCAGCTCGTCCGCCAGTTTCTGCGGCACCGCACGGGGGTTGGTCAGCGTCGACGTCCGCACCCCGATCGGGGTGTCGGCCTTCACCTCGTCCGTGCCCTGCACCACGACCCGCGCCTCGGCGAACCGTTCGGTGCCCCGCTCCGGCGCGTCGAACGTCGCCGCGAGCGCGAGGCCCGTGGTGGCGATGAGGCCGACCCCGAGCGCGAGCGCGACGAACGAACCGACGAACGTGACCCAGCGGGTGCGCATCCCGCGCAGCGCGAGACTCAGCACGACGCCACCGCCGAGGCCTTCGGCGGGACGGCGCTCAGGGCGGTCATCCGCTGGGCGACCTGCTCCGCCGTCGGCGTGTGCAGCTCGCCCTGGACCGTGCCGTCGGCGAGGAAGAGCACCCGGTCCGCAGAGGAGGCGGCGACCGGGTCGTGCGTCACCATGATCACCGTCTGGCCGCGGTCGACCATCGTCCGCAGCAGCGTCAGCACTTCGCGGCTCGTGGTGGAGTCCAGGGCGCCCGTCGGCTCGTCGCCGAACAGCACCTCCGGCTTGGTGACCAGGGCGCGGGCGAGCGCCACGCGCTGCTGCTGGCCGCCCGACATCTCGCTGGGCCGGTGCCCGGCGCGCTCGCGCAGGCCGACCTGCTCCAGGACGTTCAGGACCTCGGACCGCCTGGGGCGGCGGCCCGCGAGCCGCAGCGGCAGCCCGACGTTCTGCTCGGCGGTCAGCGCGGGCAGCAGGTTGAAGGCCTGGAAGACGAACCCGATGCGCCGCCGGCGCAGCAGCGTCAGCTTCTTCTCGCTCAGCCGGGTCAGATCCGTTTCACCGAGGAAGACCTGGCCCCCGGTCGGCCGGTCGAGCCCCGCCGTGCACTGCAACAGGGTCGACTTGCCGGAGCCCGAGGGGCCCATGACGGCGGTGAAGGTACCCGGCGGGATGTCGAGGCTGACCTGGTCGAGGGCGGTGACCGCGTTGTCGCCTGTCCCGTAGGACCGGGTCACGGAGCGGAGCCGGACGGCTGCTTGATTCATGGTGTCCACTCAATCGGGCCCGCTCGACGGTGACATCGCAGCGGGACGGAGTCTTGGGGGTGGAGGTAGCTCCACCTTCCTGTGCACGATGGCTGCACCCGGCACGGAAAGGGCAGAGCGCAGGGCTCCAGGAACCTGCACCGGCAGCGTCCTGCCGGCGCCGTCCCCGCCCGTGGGCCCGCGCGCGACGGATCATGGCGGGGCCGGGGCCCGCCAGGGGCCGTGCCACGACAGGGGAGGGTGGATTCGTATGGGCGTCGCAGGAGCAGGGGGCGTTGTGGGGGCGGGGATCAGGAGCCGCTGGTTCCGGCGTTACCCGGCCACGGACGGGAGCGTCCGGCTGCGCCTCGTCGGCTTCCCGCACGCGGGCGGCACGGCGACCCTCTTCCACGGCTGGGCGGCCCGCCTGCCACGCGGCGTGGAACTGCTCGCCACCCAGTACCCCGGCCGTCAGGAGCGGCTCGCCGAGCCCTGCGCCGAGACCATGGCGGAGCTCGCCGACCGCATCACCGACGCCCTCGAAGACGTCCTCGGGCCCGGACTCCGCGCCCCTCTCGCCCTGTTCGGGCACAGCCTCGGCTCCGCCGTCGCCTACGAGGTGGCGCGCCGCCTCGACGAGCGGCACGGCATCGTGCCCGAGCGCGTCGTCGTCTCCGGGCGCGGCGCCCCGCACACCGAACGCGGCGGCGCCCTCCACCTCCTCGACGACGACAGTCTGATCGCCTCGGCCCGACGCCTGGGGGACCTCGGCTCCGCCGTCTACGACGACCCCGACCTGCGCCCGCTGCTGCTGCCCTCGCTGCGCGGCGACTTCCGCCTCATCGAGTCCTACCGGCCCGCCCGGCCGGCGCCCCTGCGCGCACCGGTCACGGCGGTCGGCGGCGTGGACGACCCGGGCTGCTCCCTGGCCGACCTGCTGTCCTGGCGGCCGCTGACCACATCCGCGTACGAGCACCAGGTCTTTCCCGGCGACCACTTCTACCTCGTACCGCACGAGGCAGAACTCCTGACGTATCTCAACCAGCGCTGGTGAGCGTGGCGTTCGCCTGGGCCTTCCTGCTGCTGAGGTACGACAGCAGCATCGGCAGGGAGCTGGTCAGCAGCAGCGCGGCGCCGGCGGCGGCGAGCACCCCCGAGCCACCCCACTTCTGCCAGGAGCCGCCCGCGATCAGACCGACCGCCACACAACTGGGCGCCCACAGCAGGCTGCCGAGCAGGGACAGTCCGAGATAGCGGGCCCAGGGCACGCCGGCGGCGCCGCACATCACCGGCACCAGCGTGCGCAGCACCGCGTTGAACCGGCCGAGCAGCACCGCCCGCGCGCTGTAGGCGCCGACGGTGTGCAGCGCCGCGCGGTAGGCGGGCGAGCCGGTCACCCGGGCCGGCAGGTTCGCGGCGAGCCGGGGCCCCCACCGGCGCCCCACCAGATGACCGATCACATTGCCCGCCAGCGCGCCGAGCACCGCCATCGCGATCGCGGCGGGAAGCGGCAGCGCGCCGTGGTGCGCGAGCACGCCGCTCGCCATCAAGGCGGTCTGCGAAGGGAGCAGCATGCCGAGCAGGGGGAGCGCGGGCTCCGCCATCGGAAGCAGGAAGACGATCAGCAGCGTCAGCCACGCGGGCACAGCCGCCAACTGCTCCTGGATCCAGGCCATTTCGGTCCTCTCGCCGCGCCGTCACCCCTCGTCCGGAGCCCTTACAGCAGACCGCGCGGGGGCGCTCCGGCACATCGCAGCCAGGCCCAGACCTGGCCGGTAGCCCGTGCCCACCCCGATGGTGGAGCCAGCTGGGTGGTCCGGGCCGGAGAGGTCTCATAACGTGCGGCCCATGCACCCTCCGACGATCTGGACCCGGCTCCACCTGCGCCGCTACGTACGCAGCGCCTGGCCCTGGCGCGCGGCGCTGTACCTGCTCAGCAGTGCGGTCCTCGGCCTCATCACCCTGCTCACGCTCGTGCTGCTCGCCGTCGCGGGCAGCGTGCTCACCGTGGTCGTCGTCGGCCTTCCGCTGCTGCTCGTCCTCGTCCTCACCGGGGTGCCGCTGGCGTCGGTCGAGCGCCGCCGGCTGCGTCTGATCGACAGCGAGCCGCTCGCCGATCCGCACCGCGAGCCCGACCGCACCGGCCTCACCGCCTGGCTGCGCACCCGGCTCCAGGAACGCGCCACCTGGCGCGAGCTGGGCTACGCGGTGCTCTTCGGCTTCCTGCTGTGGCCCCTCGAAGCGCTGGTCGTGGGCTCCCTCCTCCTCGTCTGCGGCGGGCTGCTCGCGGCGCCGGTCATGCTGGCGGTCGACGGCGAGGAGGCGCGGGTCCTGAAGATGTGGATCGTGGACAGCTGGCCCGGGGCGCTCTCGGCGGCGCTCGCCGGGCTGCTGCTGATGCCCGTCTTCGCCTACCCGCTCGGCGCGATCGCCGCGGGCCGGGCCGCCCTGACCCGCTTCCTGCTGGCCTCGCCGACCGGCGAACTGAACTCGAAGATCAAAGAGCTGGGCCGCTCCCGGGTCCGTCTCGTGGACGCCTTCGAGGCGGAGCGGCGCCGCATCGAGCGCGATCTGCACGACGGGGCGCAGCAGCGGCTCGTCGCCCTGTCCATGACGCTCGGCCTGGCCCGCCTCGACGCGTCGGACGGGCCGCTCGGCCCGCTGCTCGCCAAGGCGCAGGACGAGGCGGCCACCGCCCTCGTCGAGATCAGGGAGCTGATCCGCGGCATCCACCCCCAAGTCCTCACCGACCGGGGCCTGGTGGCGGCCGTGGAAGATCTCGCGGACCGCTCGACGATCCCCGTCGACGTGGAACTCGACCTGCCGGTCCGGCCCCCGGAGGCGATCGAGACGGCCGTGTACTTCGCGGTCAGCGAGGCCCTCGCCAACGTCGCCAAGCACAGCGGCGCGAGCAGGGCCGTGGTGCGGGGCGGCCTGGAGAACGGGCAGCTGGCCGTGGAGGTCGAGGACGACGGTCACGGGGGCGCGGACACCGGGCGGGGGACGGGCCTGCAGGGCGTCGCCGATCGCGTCTCGGTCCTCGACGGCCGCCTGCTGGTGTCCAGTCCGCCGGGTGGGCCCACCGTGTTCCGCCTGCTGGTACCCTGCTCAACCGCCTGATCCGACCCCATGATTGAGGAACTGATGCTGCGCATCGTGCTGGCCGAGGACAGTGTCCTGCTCCGCGAAGGACTCGTCGGCCTCATGGAGCGCTTCGGGCACCAGGTGGTCGCCGCGGTGGGTTCCGCGGACGAGCTCACCGACGCGGTCGCCGCGCACGAACCCGACATCGTGGTGACCGATGTACGGATGCCGCCCGGCTTCTCCGACGAGGGCCTGCGTGCCGCCATCGCCCTGCGCCGCCGCCGGCCCGGACTGCCGATCCTGGTCCTCAGCCAGTACATCCAGCGGTCCTACGCCGAGGACCTGCTCGACTCCTCCGACGGCACCGGGGTGGGCTATCTCCTCAAGGAACGGATCGGCCACGTCGAGGAGTTCGTCGACGCGGTGCACCGGGTCGCGGAGGGCGGCACCGTCGTCGACCCCGAAGTGGTGCGCCAGCTGATCAGGCACCGGCGCGACCCGCTGGCCCGGCTCACCGCGCGGGAGCAGGAGGTGCTCGCGCTGATGGCGGAGGGCAAGTCCAACGCGTCGATCGCCGCGGCGATGGTGGTGAGCGAGGGCACCGTCAGCAAGCACTTCGGCTCCATCCTCACCAAGCTCGACCTCTCCCTCGACGACTCGACCAACCGCCGGGTCCTCGCGGTCCTCGCGTACCTGCGCGGCCGGCCCGGAGTGGACACCGCCTAGGTGTGCCGACCGGACAGGTCGGTGACGCGGCTGGATGGGGTTTGGCCGCCGATGCCCGGCAGGAGAAAGCTCGCCCAGGTGGCCGCCTTCTCATCGGGTAGGTCTTCGGTGTAGGCCAGGCGGGAAGGGGCGTCCGGGGCGGTGCGGAGGAGGCGTATCCGGCGCCGTTGCGGCGGTTCTTGTTCGGGCTGCCGGCCGCGCGGCCCAGCACCTTGTGTCCGCCTCCGTCGGGGATGCAGAACTCTAGGCGGCGGAACTGCCGGACCCCGTGGGGTGGCCATGATGAGGGAGGTGCTGGTATCGCGGGCATGGACACCAGACGGCGCGTCCTCATCGTCGCCTATGACGACGCGCAGATTCTCGACATCGCCTGCCCCAGTGGCGCGTTGGACATCGCCAACCGGTACGGGGCGCAACCGCCGTACTCCATCGAGCTGGCCACCCTCGGCCGTCGGGCGGCTCGCAGCTCGGCAGGGATTCTCGTGGGAGCGGGGCAGGGACTGGAGGCGGTCGCGGGACCGTTGGACACGCTGTTCGTCGTGGGCGGCATCGGCTGTGAGGACGCGGCGGCGGACCAGCGATTACTGGGGCACGTACGCCGGCTGGCCGGACACAGCCGACGCGTGGCCTCCGTCTGCACGGGCGCTTACGTTCTGGCCGCCGCCGGACTGCTGGATCACCGGCGGGTGACGACCCACTGGGGATGGGGGGAGCGGCTTGCCGAGCGCCATCCCGACGTGGCCGTGGACGTCAGGCCGCTCTACGTACGTGACGGCCATGTCTACACCTCGGCCGGCGTCACCAGCGCGCTCGACCTGACGCTGGCGCTGATCGAGGACGACCACGGGCCGACCCTCGCCCGGGCCGTCGCCCGCGAACTCGTCACACATCTGCACCGACCGGCCGACCAGGCGCAGATCTCCCTGTTCCTCGCAGCTCCACCACCGGAGGACCGGCTGGTGCGGGACCTCGTGGGCCATATCGCCGGCCATCTGGCCGAGGACCTCACACCCGCCGCCCTGGCCGCCCGGGCGGGGGTCAGCCCTCGGCATCTGACCCGCCTGTTCACCGCGCACCTCGGCACCACGCCCGCCCGGGCCGTGCGGGCGGCGCGCGCCGAAGCGGCGGCGCACCTGGTGCGGTCCAGCGGACTGTCCATGGCGGCGATTGCCCGCCGGTGCGGGTTCGGGTCGGCCGAGACGCTGCGGCAGGCGTTTCTGGACCACTACGGCATGACCGGGGACAGGCTTCGCAGGATGCCGGACATGCCGACGGCGCGCGTCAGACCGAGGCAGAAGACTCCGCGGCCATGAGGCATTCGACGACACGCAGAAACGTACTGCGCGGGACCGTGGCGGCTGCCGGGCTCGCCGCCACGGCAGCGGCCCCGGCCGGGGCGGCGCACGCCGTCCCGCCCAAGGGTTCGGGGCCGGATATCGGCATCCTGCTGTACGACGGCTACAGCCTGCTGGATCCCACCGGTCCGGCCGAGGTCCTGTCACGCCTGCCCGACGCGACCGTGACGATGATCGCCGAGAAGCGCGGCGCGGTCCGCACGGACACCGCGGACGTGGCCGTGGTCGCCGAGCGTTCCATCGACGAGGTCGACCGGCTCGACGTTCTGCTCGTGCCGGGCGGGGGCGACCGCGGCACCGTGGGGGCGATGAACAACCAGGCCCTCCTGCGCTGGATCCGCGCCATCCACCGGCACAGCCGATGGACGACCTCGGTCTGCACCGGCAGCGTCGTCCTCGCTGCGGCGGGCCTGCTGAAGGGACGGCGGGCGACGACCTACTGGGCCTCCGCCGAGTACCTCCGGTCCACCTTCGACGTGACCTACCTGCCGCAGCGCTACGTGCACTCGGGGAAGATCATCACTGCGGCCGGGGTGTCGGCCGGAGTGGACATGGCCCTGTACCTCGCGTCCTTGCTCACGGACGACGACACGGCCAAGGCGATTCAACTCGCCGTGGAATACGACCCCCAGCCCCCCTTCGACGCCGGCGACGCCACCGAAGCCAGTCCGCAACTGAAGGAAAGGGCACTGCAGTTGCTGGCCTCCTCTCAGGTGTAGGTGCTCCACCGAACCCCAGGCCGGATGGCAGCCGGCCTGGGGTTCTCGCGTGTTTCAGCGGGTGGTCTCCCGCTCCACCGGGAGCCACAGTTCGGCGTCCGCGTCCGTGCCGTCGGGTGACAGGCGGGTGCGGAGGATCTCCGGGCCGGGGCGGGTGCGGTAGGGGTTGGACGGGAACCACTCGGTGAACACGTCGCGCCAGAGTTCCTGGATGGCCCGGGGGGCCGGGCCCGACGTCGTGAAGACCGCCCAGGTGCCGGGCGGGACCGGCAGGGTGGTGGTGCCTTCCGGGGCCGCGGACGAGGCCGGGGCCGGAGTGATCACGGCGTGGTAGTAGTCGAGTTCCGTGCCCTCCGCGCGGCTCGGGTCCAGGTCGTCGCAGACCGAGACGATGCCCCGCGGTTCCTGGTCGGACAGCTTCTCCAACTGGTCCACCGCGGACCTGTCGAGGCCGCGGACGAAGTCGATGATCGCCTGGTTCGGGCCGGAGTGGATCAGGGGGATCCGGGTCTTGAAGCCCGTGACGGTGAAGGCCGGGCGGTCGACGACGCGGTAGTGCATGCTGCTGCTCCCTTCGACGGTGAGGCGGAAGGTCAACCGGGGCTGGGAGACGAGCGCGGCGCCGGTGCGCCGAGCCTCGCCCGGGCCCACGCCGTGCATCTGGCGGAACGCCCGCGCGAACGCCTCGCCGGAGCCGTAGCCGTAGCGGATCGCGATCTCCAGCAGCGTCGCGTCCCCCGACAGCACCTCCGCGCCCGCGACCGTCAACCGACGGCGGCGGATGTACTCCGACAGCGGCATGCCGGCCAGGGCGGAGAACATGCGGCGCAGGTGGTACTCCGAGGTGCATGCCGTACGCGCCAGGTCCGCCACGTCGACGGTGTCGCCGAGGTTCCGTTCGATCCGGTCCATCGCCTGGTTGAGCCGGTCCAGCACGTCCGGTCTCCTTCCTCTTGGTGCTCTCACGCTAGGCAGCGCGGGCCCTGCCGCACCCGACATCCCGTGCCCGCTCCGGTCGGGTGCGGCTCGGGTGCCGCCTGCGCTGAACGGCGTAGGCGAACCGCCGTCCGGCAGGCGTCCTCAAGGGGGCCCTACCGTGAACGGCTAGCATCGCCGGTCAGTCCGTCAGCTGCCGACCGGGACGAGGTGAGGACATGGGGGCGCCCCGGATCGCCGTCGCCGTGGTGACGATGGGCAACCGGCCCGACGAGGTCGACGCCGTGCTGGAGTCCGTGGCCAAGCAGGACGTGCCGCCCGAGCGGATCGTCGTCGTCGGCAACGGCTGCCCGCTGCCCGACTTCGCCCGGCGGCTGTCGCTGCCCGGCGAGGTCACCGCCGTCGAGCTCGACGAGAACCTCGGCTGTCCCGGCGGGCGCAACGCGGCCCTTGCCCGGCTGCGGGAGTTCGGCGACATCGACGTCGTGGTGGATCTGGACGACGACGGTCTGCTCGTCGACCCCGACGTGCTGCGCCGCGTACGGGATCTGTACGCCGCCGACGAGCGGCTCGGCATCGTCGGCTTCCGCATCGCCGACGAGCTCGGTGAGACGCAGCGGCGGCACGTACCCCGGGTCGGTGACTCGGACCCCCTCCGGGGCGGTTACGTCACCGGCTTCCTCGGTGGCGGGCACGCCCTGCGGATGGCAATGCTCGACGAGGTCGGCGACTGGCCCGCCGAGTTCTTCTTCGCGCACGAGGAGACCGACCTCGCATGGCGCGCGGCGGATGCCGGCTGGCGGATCCTGTACGCCCCGGAGCTGCTGCTCCGGCATCCGAGGACCTCGCCCGCCCGGCACGCCATCTACTACCGGGTGAACGCCCGCAACCGGGTCTGGCTGGCCCGCCGCCGGCTGCCGCTCGCGCTCATCCCCGTCCACCTGGGCGTGTGGGTACTGCTCACCCTCGCCCGGAACCGGTCGGGCGCCGGGCTGCGCGCCTGGTTCGGCGGCTTCGTGGAAGGCGTACGGGAGCCGGCGGGGGAGCGGCGGCCCATGCGGTGGCGGACGGTGTGGCGGCTCACCCGACTGGGGCGGCCGCCCGTCATCTGACGCGCTGGAGAGCTGGAGTGGGCCCCGGCCGTTCACCTCCGCCGACCGGGACCCGGATCCGGCCGCGGCGGCGACACTCCCCCGAGTTGCGCGTCCAGACGCGCGTACCGCCGGGCCAGATCCGATGTAGTGATCACATCAGGCTTTGCCAACGGATCGCTAACATGTGGCCAACGGTTGGCCGTTGCGTCGTCCGCCGATCGGCCTGAAGTCGCCGAACCATGGTCGTGGCGGCCAGGACTGCGGCCGGTCCCGGCGGAGCAGGTGAAGATCGGGTCGGCGGAAATCCGCTGCCCAGGGATGGAAACGCGTCAAGGCGGAGGGCACGGGGGGTATGCGGTTCGGGCTGTTGGGGCCGCCGGCGTTGTTCGACGACGTCCGGGGCGGTGGCCGAGGTGAATCCCGGGTCATCGCGAGCCCCAAGTCCCGTGTGCTGCTCGCCGCGTTGCTCCTCGACGCCGGGCGGGTCGTCTCCGTCAAGTCCCTCAAGGACGCACTGTGGGGCGGGGCGCCGCCCGTTTCCGCCCAGGCCTCGCTGCACAATCACATCGCCCGGTTGCGGCGGCTGCTCGACGATCCCGAACGGCTGCGCACCGTGCCGTCCGGGTATGTGCTGCGCGTCGGCGAGGGAGAGCTGGACGTCCACGTCTTCGACGCCCACGTCACCGCGGCGCGTGCCGCGCACACCGGCCGGGACTGGGAGCGGGTCGTGCGCGAGTGCGCGGCCGCGCTCGCGCTGTGGCGGGGCGCGCCGCTCGCCGGACTGCCGCCCGAGGTGGGCGGGTACGCCTTGGCGCAACGGCTGTGCGAGGCCCGGCTGCTGCTTCTGGAATGGCGCTACGACGCCGAGTTGGCGCTGGGAGGTCCGCGGCTCCACGATCTGGTGCCGGAGCTGGCGGCGTTGACCGGCGAGTACCCGCTGCGGGAGGTGTACCACCGCCAGCTCATGCTCGCCCTGCACCGCACCGGCCGCCAGGCCGAGGCCCTGGCCGTCCACCGCGACCTGCGCACCCGCCTCGTCGGCCGACTCGGCATCGAGCCGGGGCCGGGGGTGCGGGAGGCGCATGTGGAGGTGCTGCGGGGGGCTGTGGGGGACGGTGGTTCGGCGGAGCCGCGTGAACCGGGCGGGCCGGGCCCCACGCCCGCCCAATTGCCGCCGCCTCCGCCCCATTTCATCGGCCGCATCGCCGTACGTGACGCCCTGCGCCGCGCTCTCACGGGACCCGATCCGCATCCCATCGCCGTCATCAGCGGCATGGCCGGTGTCGGTAAGAGCGCGCTCGCGCTGCAGGTCGCCCATCAGCTGGCGGAACGCTTCTCCGATGGCCAGCTCCATCTGGACCTGCACGGAGCCACCCCGGGCAGGACCCCCCTCACCCCTGCTCAGGCGCTCACCGCCCTGCTGCGCGACCTCGGGACCGAGCCCTGCCGCATCCCAGAACCTGTGGACGCGGCCGCCGCGTTGCTGCGCTCGTTGCTCGCGCCGACCCGGACGCTTCTGGTGCTGGACGACGCCGCGAGCGCCGCGCAGGTGCGGCCGCTGCTGCCGGGTGGCGCCGGGTGCGGGGTGATCGTCACCAGCCGTTCGCCGCTGACCGCCCTCGACGGCGCGGCCCGGTTCCCGCTCGCCCCGCTGTCGGACGGGGAGAGCGCCGAACTGCTGCGCAGGGCCTCGGGCCGCGACGGCCTGGACGGTACGGACGCCGCCCGCCTCCTCGTCGAACTCACCGGGCGTCTCCCGCTGGCCCTGCGTGTCGTGGCCGCGCGGCTCGCCGCTCGCCGGGCCCTGACGCCCGATGTCCTCGCCGGGCAACTCGTCGCCGCTGAAGGACGGTTGGGCCACCTGGAGTACGACGACCTGAGCGTCCGCCGCTCCCTGGCCGTCGCGCACGACGCGCTCGCCGCCTCCGAGCGCGAGGCCGACCGGGACGCGGCCCGCACCCTGCGCCGTATCGGCGCGCTCGACCTGCCCGCGTACGGCGCGCCGCTGCTCGCCCGCCTCACCGGCATCGGCGAACCCCGCACCGAGGCCGCCCTGGACCGCCTGCTCGACGTGGCACTGCTGGAGGAGACCACGTACGGCCGCTGCGCACCCCATGACCTGGTGCGCGACTTCGCCCGTGAACTGGCCCAAGAGCGCGACCCCGACGACCCCGACGACCCCGTCGACACGGCACTGCACTGGTACGCGGCCGTCGCCGAACGCGTCCTCGTCGCGATCGTGGAACCCGGCCTGGACCTGGACGATCGCCGCCGGCCCACCCCGGCCCAGCCGAGCGGCCACGCGGCCCACCTCGGCACCGTCGCCCCCTTCGCCGGCCCTCATGAGGCCTTCGCCTGGGCGGACAGCGAGATGGAGAACGTCGTCACCCTGGTCGAGCGGTATGCGGACGACCGGTCCGGGCAGCGGGCGGGCCTGGTCTCCACGCTCGTCCGGCTGATCTTCCCGTACGCGCATCGCCGGGGCCGCGTCGCCGAGATGGAGGTGCTCGGGCGGGCCGGCCTCCGGGTGGCGCGGCGGCTCGGTGACGCGGCGGCGGAGGCGTACGCGCTGGTCGACCTCGCCGGGCTGCACTTCCTGACCGGCCGGCAGAACGACGCCCTCGCCCTCAACGACCGCGCGCTCGCCATCTGGCGGCGGCTGGACCACCCCTCCTGGATTCGCCGCTGCCTCAACAACCGGGGCCTGCTGCTGGACGGGCTCGGCCGGCGCACCGAGGCGGGCGAGGCGCTGACGCGCAGCCTGGAGTACGCACGGCAGCTGAACGACCCGTACGGCGAGGCCGTCACCCACAGCCACCTCGGCAACCTCTTCGAGCACACCGACCCACGGGCCGCGATCGCACAGCACCGGCGTTCACTCGCCCTCGGGGACGAGATCGGTGCCGTGATCGTGCGGCACTCCGCGCACTGCAACATCGGGTACGCCCATCTGCGCCTCGGTGAACCGGCCGCCGCTCTTCCGCACTTCGAGGAGAGCCTGCGCATCCTCGGCGGTCATGGCGACTGGCACGGCGAGTCCCAGGCCCGGCTCGGCCTGGTCCGGGCCCTGCGTCTGCTGGGTCGCGAGGGCAGGGCCGCCCGTGAGTGCGCCGAGCTGCTCGGCCGGGCGGACGCCCGCGCCGACCGCTACACCGGCGGTCTCGCCCGCCACCAGCACGGGTTGCTGCTGCGGGAGCGGGGGCACATCGGCGAGGCGCGCGAGGAGTGGGGCTCGGCCCTCGCGGCACTGGAGGGGACGGACGAGCGGGCGGTGGTCACCGAACTGCGTGAGCTGCTGGCCTCCGTCGCCTGATCACTTGGCGTCCGCGTAGCACTCCACCACCGCCGTCGTGAACGGGAAGCGCACCGGCGTCTCGCCGAAGGTCAGCCGCCCGGCCAGGGCCGCGGCCTCGCGGATCGCCGCCACGACCGCCTCCGTCTCCTCCTCGGGGCAGTGCACGATCACCTCGTCGTGCTGGAAGAAGACCAGCTCGGCCGACAGCTCCGCGCAGCTTTTGCGCAAGGCGGCGAGCAGGAGCAACGCCCAGTCGGCCGCACTGCCCTGGACGACGAAGTTGCGGGCGAAGCGGCCGCGGGCGCGGGCGTTGGTGGAGGCGTAGCCGGGCACCCACGGGGCGCCGCTGTCGGGCTGGTCGCCGTCCTCGGAGGCGACGGAGGCGGAGGGGATGCCGGCCTCCTCCGTCGCGTCGTCCGTGCCCCGGGCCGCGGGCGGGCAGGTCCGGCCGAGCCAGGTCCGCACGAGCCGGCCCTCCTCACCGGCCCGGGCGGCGTCGTCGACGTACGCCACCGCCCTGGGGAAGCGGCGTCTGAGCGCGGCGAGGTTCTTCAGGCCGTCCCCGGAGGTCTGGCCGTAGACCGCGCCGAGCACGGCGAGTTTGGCCTGGGAGCGGTCGCCGGAGAAGGCGCGGTCGGAGACGGACTGGTACAGGTCGCTCTCCCGGCCGGCCACCTCCATCAGGCCCGGGTCGCGGGAGATCGCCGCGAGGACGCGCGGCTCCATCTGGTCGGCGTCGGCGACGACGAGCCGCCAGCCGGGGTCGGCGACCACGGCCCGCCGGATCACCTTGGGGATCTGGAGCCCGCCCCCGCCGTTGGTCACCCAGCGCCCGGTCACCGTCCCGCCCGCGAGGAACTCGGGTCTGAACCGTCCCTCGCGGACCCAGTCCTGGAGCCAGGACCAGCCGTGGGCGACCCAGATGCGGTACAGCTTCTTGTACTCGATCAGGGGTTTCACGGCCGGGTGGTCGACCGACTCGAGCTCCCAGCGGCGGGTCGAGGAGACCTTGACGCCGGCCCGGGCGAAGGCCTTGACCACGTCGGCGGGCAGGTCGGGGCGGACCCGTCTGCCGAAGGCGGTGGACACCTCGTCGGCCAGCTCGGCCAGGCGGCGTGGCTCGCCGCCGCCCGCGTACCGCTCGCCCAGCAGGTCGTGCAGCAGCGCGCGGTGCACGTCGGCGCTCCAGGGCAGCCCGGCGCGGTTCATCTCGGCGGCCACCAGCATGCCCGCCGACTCGGCGGCCGTCAGCAGCCGCATGCGGTCGGGGTGCTCGGCGCTCTCGTGGCGCCTTAGCTGCTCGGCGTAGACCGCGAGGAGGTCCGGCAGGGGCAGCTGGACGCCCTGGGGTTCGAACAGCGAGGACTGGGAGCCCGGCTCGGCGGAGCGCTGCGGCGGATCGGGCGGTACGGGGCCGCCGCGCAGCCGGGCCAGGGCGGCCGCGGCCGAGCGTGGTTCCCCGTACCGCCCCTCGTGGCCGAGGAGGAGCGTCTCGGCGGCCTCGATGTCGTAGCACCGCTCGACTCGCACCCCCGTGGCGAGCAGGCGCGGGTAGACCTCGGCGGTGGACCGCCACACCCACCGTGTGACGCCGGGACGGCTCCTCACGGCCTCGGCGGGGTCCGCCTCCCGCCGCACCGGGCCGGAGGGCAGCCCGTCCGGACCGAGGGGGGCGACGTCCACGCCACCGTCCTCGGCCGGAGCGAGCGCCCACCGGTCGGCCATGCTGCGAGTGTGCCAGGGGGGTCTGACAACGCCCCCCGCCACCGCCGGCGAGGGTCAGGACTCGTCCAGCACCTTCTCCTGCGCGCGTGCGATCTTCTCCAGCACCTCGGTGACGTACTGCTCGGTCCGTTCCTTGCCGATGCCCAGGCCGCTGAGGACGCCCTGGCCGTTCTCGTGCTCCAGCAGGGCGAGCAGGATGTGCTCGGTGCCGATGTAGTTGTGCCCGAGGCGCAGGGCCTCGCGGAAGGTGAGCTCCAGGACCTTCTTGGCGGCCTGGCCGTACGGCACCAGCTCCGGGGCGTCGTCGACGGCCGGCGGGAGCGCCGCCGTGGCCGCCTGCCGGACGGCGTCGAGGGAGACGCCCTGTTCGACGATGGCCTTCGCGGCGAGGGCCTCGGGTTCGGCCAGCAGGCCCAGGACGAGGTGCTCGGGCAGGCCCTCCGCGTTGTGCGCGGCCTTGGACGCGTTGTGCGCCGCCATCACCGCGCTGCGGGCGCGCGGCGTGTACCGGTTGAAGCCCTGGTTCGGGTCGAGGTCGGCCGACTCCTTGGGCACGAACCGCTTCTGCGCGGCCTGCCGGGTGACGCCCATGCTCTTGCCGATGTCGGTCCAGGAAGCGCCGGACCGCCGGGCCTGGTCGACGAAGTGGCCGATCAGGTGGTCGGCCACGTCGCCCAGGTGGTCCGCGGCGATCACCGCGTCCTGGAGCTGGTCCAGCGGCTCCTCGTGGACCTTCTTGATGGCCGCGATGAGGTCGTCGAGACGGATGGATGACGTGGGGTCGGGGTTCGTCATGTGTCAACCGTAGGTTGCGCCTTGAGGGCTGTCAACCGTGGGTTGACACTCGGTCGCGGGTTCCGGCTCGTCCGCGACGGCGTGGCACCATCGGCCCGTGAGTACGTCCAGCACCGTCGACCGCGCGTTCGCATCGGCCCTCTACGCGACCGGCGAGACGGCCCTCGACACCGGCGCGTCCCTGCTCGCCGCCGACCCGGCGGCGGATGCCGAACTCGCCCGGCGGGGCCAGGAGTTCATGGCGACGGCCTGGCGGCGCGGCTGGCAGCCTGCCGACGTCGTCCGGATCGTCCGGCGCGAGCTCGACGACGTGCACGTGCTGCTCGCGGCCGCGCTGATCCGTGCCCAGGCGCCCGCCGACGGGCCCCGGGGCCGCCGCTGGAACGCGCAGCTCGCGGACCTGCCCGCCGACGCCCCGCCCCGCACCGACCGCTTCTCGCACGCGACCGCCGTGCTGGAGCTGTACCGCCTGCTGCTGCGGCTGCCGACGCTGGAGGCCCTCGACGAGACGCCCGGGGAGGCACGGACCGAGTCCCGCATGCTCACCCGCATCCGCGCCCTGCTCGCCAAGGCGGAGGCCACGGGGTTCCCGGAGGAGGCCGAGGCGCTCAGCGCCAAGGCCCAGGAGCTGATGGCCCGGCACAGTGTCGACGAGGCGCTGCTCGCGGCGCGGGCGCCCTCGCCGGACACGCCCGGGGCCTGCCGGATCGGTGTCGAGCCGCCGTACGAGCAGGCCAAGGCGGTGCTGCTGGACGCCGTCGCCGGCGTCAACCACTGCCGGGCGGTGTGGAACGAGCCCCTCGGCTTCTCCACCGTCGTCGGCTTCGAAACCGACCTGGAGGCGGTCGAACTCCTCTACACCTCACTCCTCGTGCAGGCCACGACCGCGATGACCAAGGCCGAGGCCGCACAGCGGGCGGGCGGCCGCAAGCGCACCAAGACGTTCCGGCAGTCCTTCCTCGCGGCCTACGCCCACCGCATCGGCACCCGCCTGACAGCGGCCGCGGAGACCCAGGTGACCGACGACCTGCTCCCGGTCCTCGCCTCCCGCGAGGTCGCCGTCACCGGGCGGCTGGACCGGATGTTCCCGGAGACGACCACGACCCGGCTGCGCGGGGTGAGCGACGCGGCGGGCTGGGAGGAGGGCGCGCAGGCGGCGGACCGGGCCCAGGTCCGGCACCGGCCGCCGCTGCGCTGATCTCCTCCGCGCTGACCTCCGGTGCGCTGATCTCCCGTCAGTCGCCCGAGGTCTCGAAGCCGCTCACCGAGGCCTGCGTTCCCGCCGTCCGGGCGACCTCCCCGTACGTCCACTTCAGCTCGTGCGCCGTCCTGGTGTCGCCGGGCAGGGTGAAGGACGCCTTGTGCACGTCGAGGCTGTTCGCGGAGCCCGCCTCGCCCCGGACGTAGGTGATCGTGAAGGACGTGGTGCCGCCCTTCCCGAGGGTCAGCGACTGGGCCTTCGCGCCCTCGTCCGGTGAGACGGACGTCGTGCCGTCCTCGAACTGCAGGTCCACGCCGGGGAAGCCCTTCAGCATGCACTGTGCGCCCTTGTTGGTGAGCGTCACGGTGACGGTGCCGGTGTCCCCGGCGGCCGGGGCGGCGCCGGCGCCGACCTCCACGCCCATGTCGCCGAGCGCGCAGGCCGAAGCGCTCGGCCGGTCCGCGTTCTTGACGTCGTCGCCACCGGTCTTGTCGTCGCTGCAGCCGGTCAGCAGGACCGTCGCGGCGAGGGCGGCGGCCAGGGTGAGGGGGAAGGTACGCATGTGGTCCTCTGGGCGTCTCGAACATCAGCGGCATCGGGCCCCTGGATCATCACGCATGCGACTGCCGCACGGGCACGCACCCCCTGCGATTCCCCCGAACGCCGGACGGGCGAGCCCCCCGGCACGCGCCCTGCCCTTTCAGCGAACGCCGTACCGGCACGCGTGCCACGCCGGTTCCCCGGGGCACGCGCCTCCACTGATGCTCCGAACGCCGTACGGGCACGCCCCCCGGCGATTCTCCGACATGCGTCCCTCCGTGCCCGCGAAGGGCGTACGGCGGAAACGGCAGGGCACGTGCCGGGGGTGCGCGCCCGTACGGCGTGCGCGGGAACCGGCCGCGGCGCCCGCCCATACGGCGGGCCGGGAAAAACCGGCAGAAGCGCCCGCCGCACGCACGGGCGTCCCGGCCGGTTCTCCGGTACTCGTCGCCTCTGCCGGTTCCCGGCATGCCAGACGTGGCGGGCACCCCCGGCGATCCTCCCGGCACGTGCCCCGTGGTTCCGGTGAACGCCGTACGGGCACGAGTCCCCCACCGGTGACCCGGGCACCGTCCCTTCGCTGATTCTCCGAATGCCGTACGGGCACGCACCCCACCGGCGATTCTCCGACATGCGTCCCTGCCGTTCCCGCGAACGGCATACAGGCGGGCGCCCCCGCTGGTAACCCGACACGCGCCCCGGCCGACTTCCGCGAACGCCGTACACACGAGCACCCCTGCGGCATCCGCGAACGCCGGACGGGCCGCGGTGCCCGTAGGCGATCCGCGGCCCGGCCGTAAGGGTTCGGGTGTCAGCCGAGGCTTGCCGTCGGCAGGCCAGTGGGGAGCTTGCCGCCCTCCGCCTTCGTGTACGTCTCCGCGCCGAGGCCGCCCTCCCAGGTGACCTTCAGGCTGCTCTTGTTCACGGAATCGACCATGCCGGTCGCCCGGTCCTTGGAGCCGTCCGTGCACTTCAGGCGGATCATCTTCATGCCGGACTCCTCGCCCGCGGTGCCGCTGCACACGCTCCCGCCGGTGGCGAACAGCGCGGCCTGCTTGCCGGTGATCACCAGGGCCACGGCCTTGCCGCCGGTCGTCGCGAGCCAGCTGCCCGCCAGCTCACCGCCGGCCGACTCCCCGGAGCCGGAGCCGGAGCCGGAGCCGGAGCCGGAGCCGGAGCCGGAGTCCCCGCCCGTCGGAGCGGACGCCGAGTCCGCCGGGGACGGACTGGACGCCGAGTCGTCCCCCGAGCTGCCGTCGCTGCTGCACGCACTGAGCACGAGCACGCCCGCCAGCCCCGCGGCCGCCGCCGCGACGCGCACGGCGCCGGAGCGACGCGAGAAGATCACCGAAGTCACTGCAAGCCCCCAAGCTGTAGCCGGCCGACCGGTCCGGACGGCACCGGCCGGCCTCCTGGCCGGAACGATCGCAGCAAGCTACCAGGGCCCGTCAAGGGCCCCCTCGAACGCCTCTTACCAGGACGACTTGCGCACCCCGGGCAGATACCCCGCGTGCGCCTGCTCCCGCAGACTCACCCGGGACAGCCCGAACGCCCGGAAGTAGCCGCGCGGCCGGCCGTCCACCTGGTCCCGGTTGCGCACGCGCGTGGCGCTCGCGTCGCGCGGCTGCCTGCGCAGCTCCGCCTGTGCGGCGAGCCGTTCGGCCTCCGTCGACGACGGCCGCCGGATGATCTCCTTCAGCTCGGCCCGCCGGGCGGCGTACCGCGCGACGACCTCCTGCCGCCGGTCGTTCTTCGCGATCTTGCTCTTCTTGGCCATCAGACGCTCACTCCCCGGGCGCGGATGCGGGCGACGGCCGCCTCGATCCCGATCGTGTCGACGGTCTTGATCCCCCTGGCGCTCAGCCGGAGCCGGACGTACCGGCCCTCGCTCGGCAGCCAGTAGCGCTTGGACTGGATGTTGGGGTCGAACCGGCGCGACGTGCGCCGGTGGGAGTGCGAGATGCGGTTGCCGAAGCCCGGCCGGGCCCCGGTCAGCATGCAGTGCGCGGACATGGGTGGTGACGTACCTCTCTGCCTCAGGAGATGTAAATGGAATTCATTTTCAGTAGCATAGCGGCATGGCACGCAACGAACTCCGGCCGGTCATCAAGCTCCGGTCCACCGCCGGGACCGGTTTCACCTACGTGACCCGCAAGAACCGCCGCAACGACCCGGACCGACTGACCCTGCGCAAGTTCGATCCGATCGCCGGCCGCCACGTCGACTTCCGAGAGGAGCGCTGACCATGCGCGAGGGAATCCACCCGGCGTACGGCCCCGTCGTCTTCCGCGACCGTGCCGCGAACTACGCCTTCCTCACCCGCTCGACCATGACGAGCGAGAAGACGATCGAGTGGGAGGACGGCCACACCTACCCGGTCGTCGACGTCGAGATCTCCGACGTCAGCCACCCCTTCTACACCGGCACGGCCCGCGTCCTGGACACCGCCGGCCGCGTGGAGCGCTTCGAGCGCCGGTACGGAAAGAAGGGCTGACCCCGTGGCTGTCCCTCCTGGGCTCCCCGTCGTGATCGTCGGCGGGCTGCACGCCGACGCCCGCGGGGCGGCCGTCGCGCGGCTGCTCGCCGACGTGCCCGGCAGCGTCGCCCTCCACCACGACCTGTCGACGGCCGCCGCCGGCACGGTCGTACGGACCATCAGGGACGCCTCCGGCCTCCTCGACGCGGGGGAGGCGCCGCTCGTCAACGACTGCGCGTGCTGCGCCCTGCGCGAGGACCTGGTGCCGGAGCTGGAGCGGCTGCGGGACGCCGGAGCCACCCGGCTCGCCGTCGTCGAACTGTGGGACTCCGTCGAACCCAAGTGCATGGCCGAGGTCGTCACGGCCGGCGGGCTCACGGTCAGCGGCGTGATCACCGCCGTCGACCCGGCCCTGGTCCTGCCGTACCTCGGCAACGGCGACGACCTGGCCGACGGCGGTCTCGCCGCCGCCGCCACCGACCAGCGCACGGTCGCCGACACCTTCGCGCGCCAGCTGGAGTACGCCCCCGTCCTCGCGATCGCCGATTCCCCGGAGGCCGACGAGGAGGACCGCGAGCTGCTGGCGCAACTGCACCCGACGGCCCGCCAGGTGCTCATCGGGCAGGACGTCCCTGCCGAACCGGCCGACGACGGCCTGACCGTGCCGACCCCGCGCCGGCGTGCGCTCTCCCCCCTGGCCCAGGCCGCCCTGGCCGGCTTCGACGTCGAGGCGGCCGCCGCCGCCCAGCACCCGGCCTGCGCCCTGCTCCCCGCCGAGGCCGACGCGCACGGCGTCTCGACCCTGGTCTGGAGCCGGCGCCGCCCCTTCCACCCGGAGCGGCTCTACGCCGCACTGGAGGACCTGACCTGCGCGGCCGCCCGCAGCCGGGGCCGGTTCTGGCTCGCCGACAAGCCCGACACGCTGTTCCACTGGGACGCGGCGGGCGGGGCCCTGTGCGTGGAGAGCGCGGGCCCGTGGCTGGCCTCCCTGCCGGACGCGGCCTGGGAGATGGTCCCGCCGGTGCGCCGTGCCGCCGCCGCGCTGGACTGGCACCCCGAGCACGGTGACCGCGGCCAGCACCTCGTCTTCACCTCGCCCGGCCTCGACCGGGACGGCCTGGAGCGGCTGCTGGAGTCCTGCCTGCTGACCGACGCCGAGTACGCCGCCGGGCGCGATGCCTGGCAGCGGCTGCCGCACGCCTTCGACACCCTCCTGGAGGTCTGACCCCATGCCGCGCAAGCCCGACCGCAAGCCCGCCAAGGACCGGCCCAACCCCCTGGATCAGGCCGGGATCACGTACATCGACTACAAGGACACCGACCTGCTGCGGAAGTTCATCTCCGACCGCGGCAAGATCCGCAGCCGCCGCGTCACCCGGGTGTCGTCCCAGCAGCAACGGCAACTGGCCAAGGCCATCAAGAACGCACGCGAGATGGCCCTGCTGCCTTACGCCGGCCGCTGACCCGCTCCGGACCTGGTGAGGTCCCCCACGCTGACGGGTGGGGGGCCTCCTGCCGTCCCGCGACCGGGCTGGGGGCCGAGGCCGACCGGCGCGGCCGTCGGCGTGCCGGCCGAGGGCTGTAGTGGTTCCGCGGCCGGCCACGGCGTCAGGAACGCACATGAGATGGCCCTGCTGCCCGCACCGGCCGCTGAGCCGCTCCGAACCGGGTGAGGTTCCCCACGCTTGACGGACGGGGAACCTCCTGCGCACGAGGCGCCAACCCCGTCGGTCCACCGGCCCCGTGGTCCGTCCGGGGCGCCCGGACCGGTCCGTACGCCGGCCGGGGCGGGTACCCGGAGGCCGCGGGCCGGAGTGGCCCGGGTGACCGGCGCGCGGGTCGCCGGGGGCCGGAAGCCGGGCGCGGGGTCCGGCGATGGTCCGAGCCACGCACCGGTCACAGGGATGACCCCGCCCTCCTGCGACCGGCCCATTTCTCCCCGTCCCCGCAGGCCGCGGCCGTCTTCCGGATGCGGGTCGGCCGGTCGAACGGCCGTCTCCGGGCCCCTCGCCTCAGCTCCCGCTTCTTCGGTACGGCCCCCGCCCGGACCCTCGCCTCGCCGTCGAGCGGATGCTCCGCCTCCACCGGACCTCCGCCGAACCCACCGACTTCGCCGCAGGTCTCCGGGAACGGGAGGCGGGGCCAAGCCGTCAAACAGTCAAGAACCTTTGGTAAAGCGGTCGTCAAAGCTGTAACCGCAGGACCACCCCGCGTGCACGTGCATCTGCCCATGCATGCGCACGTGAACAGGACTATGATCCGGGTCAGTTGACCACTGCATCAATGGCCACACCAGCCAGTGCACCACCGGGGAGCGACCTGTGGACCACGACGTGTACAACGGTATGGCGGCCGCCGGGCTGCACGGTGTGGCCTGGCAGAAGAGCCGGCACAGCAACTCGCAGGGCTCGTGCGTGGAGTTCGCCCGGCTGCCGGGCGGGGACGTGGCCGTCCGCAACTCGCGCTTCCCCGACGGCCCCGCACTGGTCTACACCCGTGCGGAGATCGAGGCGATGCTGCTGGGCGTGAAGGACGGCGAGTTCGACCACCTGGTGGGATGACCGCCCTGACCACGGCAGGGCGGCCTTCGGCGTCCGATCCGCTGTGACGCGCGTAGAACAGCGACGCGAGGAAGCGCCGCGGTTTCTCATTCCCCGTTCGGCAGCGAACCGGCCCGCGGCAGCCGGAACAGCGCCCAGACCACCTTGCCGTCGAGCGCGCCCGCGAGCGGATGCCAGCCCCAGCTGTCGCTGAAGGAGTCGACGAGGAACAGCCCGCGGCCCGACTCGGCCGAGAAGTCGTCGGTCTCCCGGGCGACCGGACTGTCGTGACTGGGATCGCGCACCGCGCAGACCAGCCGCTCGGTCCATCGCATCAGGTGCAGCCGCACGGGAGGTTCACGGCCGCTGACACAAGCGCTGTTCGCCGGCAGACCGTGCCGCAGCGCGTTGGTGACGAGTTCCGAGACCACCAGACAGACGTCGTCGAACCGGTCGCCCATGTCCCACTGATCGAGGGTTCTGCGGGTGAACCGCCGTGCCTCACGCACCGCTTCGTAGCGGGCGGGCAGAGCGCAGGAGGCGGCGTCGGACACGGCCGCGGGATCCAGCGGCGGAAGGCCCTGCCGTAACGGCTCGAGCATGGTCGATCCATTCGTCCCCATGCGAGGCACTCCCGAGAATTCGCGGTCGGTGCGATGCGGCGGTGGTGCGGCACCATGGTTTCGGATGCGTACAGCAGATGCAAGGGCAGATGCACGTGCACGTGACCGGAATGAGATGTCCCGTACCGCTTGTTGGTCAATTTTTCCGTCATCTTCGCGTCGCTCTTTGGCCGTTCACTTGCCTCCTTCTTGCTCCCGCGCGCGAGCGTCGACCGACTCGATTCCGTTTCCGTAACCGGACGAGTACTGCTCGGAGTGTTTTAGTGGCAGACTGCGGCCCCTGGAAACGTTGGGGAGGCTGGCGAACGTGAGCGCGGGAGAGCCGGGATCGGTGGTGCGGCGCATGCTGCTCGGATCACAACTCAGGCGACTGCGTGAGGCGCGGGGCATCACGCGCGAGGCGGCGGGCTACTCGATCCGCGCCTCCGAGTCGAAGATCAGCCGGATGGAGTTGGGCCGGGTGAGCTTCAAGACCAGAGACGTCGAGGACCTGCTGACCCTGTACGGCATCACGGACGAGCAGGAGCGCGCCTCCCTGCTGTCCCTGGCGAAAGAGGCCAACGTCGCGGGGTGGTGGCACAGTTACTCGGACGTGCTGCCCAGCTGGTTCCCGACCTACGTCGGCCTGGAGGGCGCCGCGTCGCTGATCCGGGCGTACGAGGTGCAGTTCGTGCACGGCCTGCTGCAGACCGAGGCGTACGCGCACGCGGTGGTCCGGCGGGGCATGCAGGGGGCGAGCGAGGCCGACGTCGAGCGGCGCGTGGCGTTGCGGCTGGAGCGGCAGAAGCACCTGGTCGACGAGAGCGCGCCGGACTTCCACATCATCCTGGACGAGGCCGCCCTGCGCCGCCCGTACGGCGACCGCGAGGTGATGCGCGGCCAGCTCCAGCACCTCATCGAGATCTCCGAGCGGCCCAACGTACGGCTTCAGGTGGTGCCGTTCAGCCTCGGCGGCCACTCCGGCGAAAGTGGCGCGTTCACGATCCTCAGCTTCCCGGAGTCCGACCTGTCGGACGTCGTCTACCTGGAGCAGCTCACCAGCGCGCTGTACCTGGACAAAGCCGAGGACGTCGCCCAGTACGAGAAGGCGCTCAAGGAGCTCCAGAGCGACAGCCCGGGCCCTTCGGAGAGCCGGGACCTTCTGCGGGGCCTGCTTCAGCTCTCCTGAAGTACTCCTCCAACTCGCCTGAAACACAAGTACGATGACGTGTGATCAGATCGTGAAGGCGCGATCAGGGGTCTGCCAGGGATCGAGGGGTCACACATGTCGTCGTCGTACTTCACCGACCTTGCACAGCAGTACATAAACGGTGAGTGGCGCCCGGGCACCGGCTCCTGGGACATCATCGACTTCGACCCGTACGACGACGAGAAGCTGGCGTCGATCACCATAGCCACGGTCGACGAGGTCGATCAGGCGTACCGGGCGGCGGCCCGCGCCCAGAAGCAGTGGGCCGCGACCAACCCCTACGCCCGCCGGGCGGTCTTCGAGAAGGCGCTGCACCTGATCGAGGAGCGCGAGGCCGAGATCTCCGAGGCCATCATCGCCGAGCTCGGCGGCACGCGCCTGAAGGCCGCCTTCGAACTGCACCTCGCCAAGGAGTTCCTGCGCGAGGCGGTGCATCTGGCGCTGGCCCC
The DNA here is from genome assembly GCF_044764825.1 of Streptomyces sp. NPDC093598. NCBI lineage: Bacteria > Bacillati > Actinomycetota > Actinomycetes > Kitasatosporales > Streptomycetaceae > Streptomyces > Streptomyces sp. NPDC093598. The sequence goes on from NZ_JBIWIV010000003.1 coordinate 646,099, forward strand.
CGAGGGCCGGATCATCCCCTCGCCGGTGGACGGCAAGGAGAACCGCGTCTACCGCGTGCCGGTCGGCGTGGTGGGTGTGATCAGCCCCTTCAACTTCCCGTTCCTGCTGTCGATCAAGTCCGTCGCCCCGGCGCTCGCGCTCGGCAACGCCGTGGTGCTCAAGCCGCACCAGAACACGCCGGTCGTCGGCGGCTCCCTGGTCGCGAAGATCTTCGAGGACGCGGGGCTGCCCGGCGGTCTGCTGAACGTCGTCATCACCGACATCGCGGAGATCGGCGACGCCTTCATCGAGCACCCGGTCCCCAAGGTCATCTCCTTCACCGGCTCCGACCAGGTGGGCCGGCACGTCGCGACCGTCTGCGCCCGGCTGTTCAAGCGCTCCGTCCTCGAACTGGGCGGCAACAGCGCGCTGGTGGTCCTCGACGACGCCGACATCGACTACGCGGTCGACGCTGCCGTCTTCAGCCGGTACGTCCATCAGGGCCAGGTCTGCATGGCCGCCAACCGGGTCCTCGTGGACCGTTCGATCGCGGACGAGTTCACCGAGAAGTTCGTCGCCAAGGTGAAGACCCTCAAGGCCGGCGACCCGCGCGACCCGGAGACCGTCATCGGCCCGGTCATCAACTCCTCGCAGGCGGACGCCGTCTCCGGCGTGGTCGAGCAGGCCCTCGCCGAGGGCGCCACGGCCCTGGTGCGCGGGGGGCGGACCGACAACCTCGTCGAGCCGTCCGTGCTGACCGACGTCCCGGCGGACTCGGCGCTGCTCAGGCAGGAGGTCTTCGGCCCGGTCGCCTTCCTCGTCCCGTTCGACGGCGAGGAGGAGGCCGTACGCCTCGTCAACGACACCCCGTACGGGCTGAGCGGTGCGGTCCACACCGGGAACATCGAGCGCGGCGTGAACTTCGCCAAGCAGATCGACACGGGCATGTTCCACGTGAACGACGGCACCGTCCACGACGAGCCGATCGTCCCGTTCGGCGGCGAGAAGCACTCGGGCATCGGCCGGCTCAACGGCGACACGATGCTGGACTCGTTCACCACGACCAAGTGGATCTCGGTGCAGCACGGCCGCAGCGGCTTCCCGTTCTAGAACCTTCCGGCGCCCGGATCCTTGCGGACAGACCCTGACCGCAAGGGTCCGTAGCTTTGTCGGTGTCAGGGGGAGAAGCCCCCGATGCGGCGAAAGGCGGCGGTCATGGTCACTCACGTCCCGGCAGAGGCACCCGGCGACGAGCGCGGAGCGCTCCTGTCCTTCATCGCCGAGCAGCGCGGCGGCATCCGGCGGGCGCTGCTGGGCCTCACGGACGAGCAGGCGTCCTCTCGCCCCAGTGCCAGCGAGCTGTCCCTGTCCGGGCTGCTCAAGCATGTCGCCGAGGTCGAGCAGGGCTGGATCGCCCGGGCCAAGGGCGAGCCGCCGGCCGTGCACCGGGACGAGTCGAACTGGCACGAGTGCTTCACGCTGGTCGGCGACGAGAGCGTGGAGTCGCAGCTCGCGTACTACGAGAAGGTCGCTGCCGACACGGAGGCGTTCATCCTCGCGGTGCCCAGCCTCGACGACACCTTCGAGCTTCCGGCGACGTCCTGGAACCCCAAGGACGAGTGGCTCTCGATGCGCTGGCTCTGCCTCCACCTGATCCGCGAGACGGCCCGGCACGCCGGTCACGCCGACATCATCCGCGAGTCCCTGGACGGCAGGACGGCCTTCGAGCTGGTGGCCGAGGAACAGCGGGTGGTGGCCGAGGCATAACCTTGGCCGCATGTCAACGATCCGCCTCCTCGTGCTCGGCGCGGTCCGTATGCACGGGCGGGCCCATGGCTACCAGGTGCGCAACGACCTGGAGTACTGGGGCGCGCACGAGTGGTCCACGGCCAAACCCGGCTCGATCTACCACGCGCTGAAGCAGATGGCGAAACAGGGCCTGCTGCACGCCCACGAGATCGCCCCGTCGACGGCCGGGGGCCCGCCGCGCACGGAGTACGAGGTCACCGGGCAGGGCACCGAGGAGTACTTCCGGCTGCTGCGGGAGGCGCTGGTCACCTACGACCAGCGCGCGGACGTGAAGACGGCCGCCGTCGGCTTCGTCGTCGACCTGCCCCGGGCGGAGGCGGTCGCGCTGCTGAAGGAGCGGACCCTGCGGATCGAGCAGTGGCGGGCCGCCGTCCTGGAGCACTACGTGCCCGAGGAGGGGCCCGGGCAACTGGGGCACATCGGCGAGATCATGAACATGTGGGTCCACACGGCCGACTCCGAGGCCGAGTGGACCCGCGGTCTCATCGAGCGCATCGAGGGCGGCGCCTACACCTTCGCCGACGAGGGTGAGCCGTTCGTCGGGGTCCTGGCCCCGGGCGAGGAGAACCCCTTCGCCACGGGGGAGCGGCATCCCGGGGACGACCACTAATCAAGTTTGACGAATGGCTCGGGCGGGGATACCTTCGAGCCTGTAGTCAAGTTTGACTAGAAGGGGAGGCTCAGTGGCCGACGCGGCGATCACCGTCGAAGGCGCGGAGAAGACGTACGGCGACAAGAAGGCGCTGAACGGGCTCGACCTCACGGTCGCGCGCGGCACGGTGCACGGGGTGCTCGGCCCGAACGGCGCGGGCAAGACCACCCTGGTGAGGGTCCTGTCCACCCTGCTGCGACCCGACGCGGGCCGGATCGAGGTGGCCGGACACGACGTGGTGCGCGAGGCGTACGCCGTGCGGTTGCGCATCGGCCTGCTCGGCCAGCACGCCGCGCTCGACGAGGAGCTCGGCGGCCGGCAGAACCTGGAGTTGTTCGGCCGGCTGCACCACCTGGGCGCGAGGCGGGCACGCGCGCGTGCGGACGAACTCCTGGAGCGGTTCGGCCTGGCCGACACCGGCCGCAAGGCGGTCCGGCAGTACAGCGGCGGCATGCGGCGCCGCCTGGACCTCGCCGCCTCCCTGATCACCGAGCCGGAGGTGCTGTTCCTGGACGAGCCCACCACCGGCCTCGACCCGCGTGGCCGCGCCGAGGTGTGGGCCTCCGTCCGCTCCCTGGTCGGCGGCGGTACGACGGTCCTGCTCACCACCCAGTACCTGGAGGAGGCCGACCAGCTCGCCGACCGCATCTCGGTCGTCGACGCGGGCCGGGTGATCGCCGAGGGCACCGCGGACGAACTGAAGGCCGAGACCGGCGGCGACCGCATCGACGTGATCCTGCGCGACGCCGGTCAACTGGGCGCGGCTCTCGCCCTGCTGCCCCTCACCGGGGTGAGCGTGGACGCCGACCGCCGGTTGCTGAGCGCCCCGGTCACCGACCGCATGGAGGCGCTGGCCGGGGTCGTACGGGCCCTTCAGGAGGCCGGGATCGAGGCGGAGGACATCGCCCTGCGCCGGCCGACGCTGGACGAGGTGTTCCTGCACCTCACCGGAGACGACCACCGAGTGAAGGAGGCCGCGTGAGCGCCTACGCCCTGACCGACTCCTGGACCATGACCCGCCGTGAACTGGCCCGCTGGGGACGGCAGCCGGTGCAGCTGGTCGTCAACCTGGTCTTCCCGGTGATGCTGCTGCTGATGTTCGGCTACCTCGTCGGCGGCGGCCGGGGCGTGAGCGGCGAGTACCGCGACTACCTGATCCCCGGCATGCTCGCGCTCACCATGGCCTTCGGCCTGGAGGGCACGATGCTCGCCGTGACGCAGGACCTCAACAAGGGCGTGATCGACCGCTTCCGCTCGATGCCGATGGCCAACGGGGCCGTGCTGGTGGGCCGTTCGGCCGCCGACATGCTCCAGTCGGCGCTGGCCCTGGTCGTGCTCATCGGCGTGGGCACCGCCCTCGGCTGGCGTCCCGGCGGCGGTCCGGCGGCCCTCCTCGCCGCCGCGGGCCTGCTGCTGCTCTTCCGGTTCGCCATGCTGTGGATCGGTATCCACCTGGCCCTGGTGGCCGGCAAGCCGGAGATGGTGCAGGCCGTGCAGATCCTGGTCTGGCCGGTCGGCTTCCTCTCCAACGCCCTGGCCCACCCCGGCTCCATGCCCGGCTGGCTGGGCACGGCCGTCGAGTGGAACCCGATGTCCCACACGGCCACGGCCGTACGGGACCTGTTCGGCGTGCCCGGCGCGGAGCCCGGGCACGTGTGGGCGGCGATCGTCTGGCCCCTGGCCCTGCTGGCGGTGTTCTTCCCGCTGGCGGTACGGCGGTTCGGCCGCCTGAGCCGCTAGGACACCCCGTAGGGGGTGTCCGCAAAGTCCTGCCTGCCCCGCGACGCCCGGCACGCACTCTCGCCGCACCGGGCGAACACCCGAGTACAACCAGTACGCGGGTGCCCGCCCGGCACGCCGAGAGCACGCACCGAACGCCGCGGGGCCCGCCCTCCGGGCGAACGACGCGACTTTGCGGACACCCCCTGGCCCTGGCAGAAGCCACCTAGTGGTGGAAGCCGGTCGCCGTGCCCCTGTCCTCGGTCAGCGGGCGCGGCTGCCGGCGCAGGTCGGGCAGCAGCCGCTCCATGTCCTGCGCGAGCAGCTCCGCGAGGTCGGCGGAGAAGCCGTTGCGGCACACCACCCGCAGCACGGACAGGTCCTCCCGGTTCTCGGGGAAGGTGTACGCGGGCACCAGCCAGCCGCTCTCGCGCAGCCGCCGGGAGACGTCGAAGACGTCGTACGCCGTGACGTCCGGCGCGGTCGTGAAGGCGAACACCGGCAGCTCGTCGCCCCGGGTCAGCAGCCGGAAGTCGCCCAGCGCCTCGACCCGCCCGGCGAGCCCCGTGGCCACGTCCCGCGCGGCCTGCTGGACGACCCGGTAGCCCTCCCGGCCCAGCCGCAGGAACGTGTAGTACTGCGCCACGACCTGCGCGCCCGGCCGGGAGAAGTTGAGCGCGAACGTCGGCATGTCGCCGCCCAGGTAGTTCACCCGGAACACCAGCTCCTTCGGCAGGGCCTCCGCGTCCCGCCACAGCGCCCAGCCGACACCCGGGTAGACGAGCCCGTACTTGTGCCCCGAGGTGTTGATCGACGCCACCCTCGGCAGCCGGAAGTCCCACACCAGGTCCTCGTCGAGGAACGGCGCGACCATGGCGCCCGACGCCCCGTCGACGTGCACGGGGACGTCGAGCCCGGTCCGGTCCCGCAACGCGTCCAGCGCCGCGCACAGTTCGGCGATCGGCTCGTAGGAGCCGTCGAAGGTGGAGCCCAGGATCCCGACGACCCCGATGGTGTTCTCGTCGCACAGCTCGGCGGCGGCCTGCGGGTCCAGGTGGAACCGCTCGCCCTCCATGGGCACCAGCCGGGCCTCCACCTCCCAGAAATTGCAGAACTTCTCCCAGCAGACCTGCACGTTCACGCCCATCACCAGATTGGGCCGGGCCCCCGGGCAGCGGTCGGCGTTGCGCGTCGCCCAGCGCCGCTTCAGCGCCATCCCGGCGAGCATGCACGCCTCGCTCGACCCGGTCGTCGAACAGCCCACGGCCCGCGCCGGGTCCGGCGCGTTCCACAGGTCGGCGAGCATCGCCACGCAGCGCCGTTCCAGCTCGGCGGTGCGCGGGTACTCGTCCTTGTCGATCATGTTCTTGTCCCGGCACTCCGCCATCAGCACCCCGGCCTCGGGCTCCATCCAGGTGGTGACGAAGGTGGCGAGGTTCAGCCGCGCGTTGCCGTCGAGCATCAGCTCGTCGCGCACCAGCTGGTGGGCGGTCGCCGGTGCCATGGGCTGGTCCGGGAGCCGGTGGGTGGGCGGTGACTCGGCCATGGCGCCGAGCGGGTTGGCGGGGCCGTAGAAGGGGTTGACGGACAGGTGGCGTTCGCCGGACCGGGCGGAGCCTTCGTGGAGCGGCATGGGTGCCTCCGGGGGTGGGTTCGAGAGAGGGGCTTCAGTGGACCGGTGTGCCGTCCGCGCGCAGCTGCATCTGCGGACGGCCCGTCACCAGCAGCCAGGCCGGCAGCGAGGCGATACAGAGCACGGCGATGATCCCCGGCGAGGCGACCAGCACCGCGGCGACGAACAGGCTCACCCAGCCCTGCCGGGTGATGGCCAGCAGCAGTCCGAGCACCGCGGCCGAGACCCCGATCGAGGGATGCACCCCGGACACCAGGGCATGGGCCCCCAGGCCGAGGGCGGTGCCGGCGAACACGGCCGGGAAGATGCGCCCGCCCCGGAAGCCGCAGGACGCGGCGACCAGCAGCGCGGCCAGCTTCACGACCGTCAGCAGGGCGTACTCCCCGGCCGACCGGCTGTCCGGGTCGCGCGCGAGCTCGGCGATCTCGTCGAGTCCCTTGAACAGCGTCAGATGCCCGCCCAGGGCCGCGAGGGCGCCCAGCACGAGGCCGCCCGCCGGGAGCATCAGCATCGGGTGGCGCAGCCGGCGGAAAGCGCCGTGCACGTACGGGAAGGACCGCACGGCGGCCATGCCGAGCAGTGCGCCCACGGAGGCGACCACGATCGCCGCCAGCAGGTCGCTCCAGCCGGGCCGTCCGAAGGAGGGCAGGTCCAGGTCGAAGCTCGGATGGTCGATGAGGGTGGCGGTGAGGGCACCGGCCGTGCCGGCGGTCAGCGGTGCGAAGACGTTGTCCCACAGCAGTCCACGCGTCTCCCGCACGGCGAGCGCCTCGGAGATCACCAGGGCCGCCGCGACGGGTGTGCCGAACAGGGCGCCGATCGTCGCCGCCTCGGCCAGCGCCGGCCAGAGTCGGCCCGGCGCCCGCGGCACGAGCCGGGCGCCCAGCCAGGCAGCCAGGGCGACGTTCACGGTGATGACAGGGTTCTCGGGGCCGAGGCTGGGCCCGCCGGCCAGCATCAGCGCGGTCACCAGCAGCAGCCCCGGCAGCACGACGGGCGGCAGTACGGGGGCGTCCAGCCCGATGGTCGCCGGATCCGGGCCGGCGTGCCCCGGCACCTTCCACACCACGAGCCCGACCGCGACGCCCGTCGCGAAGAGCATCACGACCATCCACGCCACGGAGTACCGGCCGATCCCCAGCGCGTCCGGCAGCGGCCCCCAGAGCACGTCCTGGAGCTCCCCGGCGGCGACTTCCACCCCCACCAGGACCAGGCTGGACAGGATCCCCACGGCCAGAGCGGGCAGGATCGTCGGCAGCAGCGTGCGGGCGGGAGTCGCGGGGGTGACGGAGGGCGCCTGCTGCGCGGGATCCTGGACCACGCGCACACCATAAACGCCTCAAAGAAGACAAATCGGAAACACGCTTGCACCTCACGTGGCGTGAGGCCCGACCGTGGAGCACGGAAGAAGAAGGGAGCGGAAGTGAGCTACTCCGTGGGACAGGTCGCGGGCTTCGCCGGCGTCACGGTGCGGACCCTGCACCACTACGACGACATCGGCCTGCTCGTCCCGAGCGAACGCAGCCACGCGGGCCACCGGCGCTACAGCGACAACGACCTCGACCGGCTGCAGCAGATCCTGTTCTACCGACAGCTCGGCTTTCCGCTCGACGAGGTCGCCGCCCTGCTCGACGACCCGGACGCGGACCCGCGCGCACACCTGCGCCGGCAGCACGAACTGCTGACCGCCCGGATCGAGAAGCTGCGGAAGATGGCGGCGGCCGTGGAGCACGCCATGGAGGCACGCAAGATGGGACTCAATCTCACGCCCGAGGAGAAGTTCGAGGTCTTCGGGGGCAAGGACCCGGAGCAGTACGCCGAAGAAGTGGAGGAGCGCTGGGGCGGCACCGACGAGTACGCCGAGTCGCAGCGCCGCACCGCGAGCTACACCAAGGGGGACTGGAAGCGCGTCCAGGCCGAGGCCGCCGACTGGGGCGAGCGCTACGGCGCCCTGATGGCGGCGGACGAGCCGCCCACCGGCGAGGCGGCCATGGCCCTGGCGGAGGAGCACCGGCAGCACATCTGCACGTGGTTCTACGAGTGCTCCTACGAGATCCACCGCTGCCTGGGGGAGATGTACGTCTCCGACGAGCGGTTCAAGGCGTTCTACGACGCGATGCGCCCCGGTCTCGCCGAGCACCTGAGGGACGCGATCGTGGCCAACGCGGCACGTCACACCTCCTGATCCCCGGCCCGGGAGTGCCTCACTCCCGGGTCAGGACCACCGCCGTCCCGTACGCGCACACCTCGGTGCCCACGTCCGCCGCCTCCGTCACGTCGAAACGGAACGCCACGACGCCGTTGGCACCACGCGCGCGTGCCTGTTCGATGAGTCGTTCCATGGCCTGGTTGCGCGTCTGCACGAGCGTCTTGGTGAGCCCGCGCAGCTCGCCGCCGACCATCGACTTCAGCCCGGCGCCGATCTGGCTCCCCAGGTGCCGGGAGCGCACGGTCAGGCCGAAGACCTCGCCGATCACCTCGCGCACGTGATAGCCGGGTACGTCGTTCGTGGTGACGACGAGGACCTCGGGCTCCGGGCCCTGACCGCCGCCGTATTCATCGATGCTCATGGTGCACAGCTTTGACCGGGACCGCGCACAGTGCATCCTGAGTACGCCCATGGAACCTGGGTCGTGACGGCTGCGTTGATACGTTGAGGCAGCCAGCCCCAGCCCGTACCCCACAGCAGCAGGAGCCACATCCCCGTGACCACGCTTGCGCTCGGCCCCGAGTGGCTCAGCCCGGACTACCTGATCGAGACCTTCGCCCTGCCGGGCATCCTGCTCATCGTCTTCGCCGAGTCCGGACTCTTCGCCTTCCTCCCCGGCGACTCGCTGCTGTTCACCGCGGGCCTCTTCGTCGCCCAGGGCCAGTACATCAGCCAGCCGCTGTGGCTGGTCTGCACGCTGATCGTGCTCGCCGCCGTCATCGGCGACCAAGTGGGCTACATGATCGGCAAGTTCCTGGGCCCGAAGCTCTTCAACCGTCCCAACTCCAAGCTCTTCAAGCAGGAGAACCTGGACAAGGCCCACGAGTTCATGGAGAAGTACGGCCCCAAGGCGATCGTCCTGGCCCGCTTCGTCCCCATCGTGCGCACCTTCGCCCCCATCGTGGCCGGCGCCGGCCGCATGCAGTACCGCACGTTTCTCACGTACAACGTCATCGGCGGCATCGCCTGGGGCACCGGCGTCACCGTCGCGGGTTACTGGCTCGGCCAGATCGACTTCATCAAGAAGAACGTCGAGTCGATCCTCATCCTGATCGTCCTGCTCTCCGTCGTCCCGATCATCATCGAGTACCTGCGCGACCGCTCGAAGAAGAAGCGCGCGGCGGCGCAGGCCCCCGCGGAGCGGCAGCAGCAGCCCCCCGCCATGGACGACGCGACGACCCAGCTCCGCCGCATCGCCCCGGACGGCCAGCCGCCCCACCAGCAGCCGCAGCAGCCCCCGTACGGCAACCAGAACGGCTACGACGACCAGCAGTACTACGGCCAGTACCCGCAGAGCCCGGGCTACGGCCAGCAGCAGCCCTACGGCACCCCGCAGCAGCCGTACGGCACCCAGCAGGGTCCGTACAACAACGGCTACTGAGCCGCCCTGCCCGCGGGGGCGGGGCACTGAGCGAACAGCCCCCACAGGCCCACGGCCGCCAAGCCGACCTTCAGAAACCTCTGGTCCGCTTGGCGGCCCGTCGCTTCTCCGCGGACCCGATCCGCAGGAACATGCGGGAGATCTCCGACCCGAGATTCACCCCGATGGCGATGGCCATGGCGAGCGCCACCGCCTTCGACAGCGACACCAGCCCCTCGTCGATCTCGTTCTGCGCGATCGCCAGCAGCCCGAAGTACGTCGCGGAACCCGGCAGCAGGGGCCCGATCGCCGCGGTGGTGTAGGGCAGGGCGGAGGCGAACTGGTACCGGGACAGCAACTGCCCGAACAGTCCCACCAGCCCCGCGGCCGCCGCCGTGGACGCCACCGGCGAGATGTCCCCCACGTAGTGCATCGCGCCGTACACGACCCACGCGACACCGCCGTTGAGCGTCACCCACACCACGGTGGATCGTTCCTGCTGGAGCAGCACCGCGAACGCCAGTGACAGCAGCATCGACGCACCGATCATCATCACCGGGTCGTCGGACGCCCCGAGCGCCTGGTCGGGGTTCAGCCGCGCTCCCAGCTGCACGCCGAAGTACAGCACCAGCAGCACACCCGCGACGATGCCGACGAAGAAGTACAGAACCTCCAGCAGCCGCGCGGACGCGGTGATGTAGAAGCCGGTCAGCCCGTCCTGCACCCCCGCCACCAGCGCCCGCCCGGGCAGCAGCGCGAACAGCCCACCGGTGATCACCGCGGAGGCCTTCACATCCACGTGGCCCAGCGTCAGCGCGACCCCGATCGCGGCCGGCGGCATCGCGGCCACCGTGAACTGGTAGAACTCCGGCAGCCCGCGCCCCGCGCACAGCCACGCAAGCCGGTCACCGAGCATCGCGCCCAGCGCCGCGGCGACGAACACGATCAGGTCGCCGCCCACGAGCACGGAGGCCGCACCCGCCAGCAACCCGCTCGCACCGGTCAGCGCCCAGCCGGGGTAGGGGTGCCGGTTACGGCGGATCTCCGCCAGCCGCCGGTAGGCCTCCTCCAGGGAGACCGCCGTCTCGTCGTCGCTGAGGTCGTCCACCAGCTGGTACACGGCCGCCAGCCGCGTGTAGTCGGTGCCCCGGCGGCGCACGGTCCGCGACGCCGTGATCGGGTCGTCGACGAGGGAGGGCTGGTACGAGATCGCCAGCAGCGTGAAGGTGACGTTGGGCTCGCAGCGGTCCAGGCCGTACGACCGGCAGACGGCGAACATCGCCGCCTCCACGTCCTCGGCTCCCTCACCGCCCGCCAGCAGCAACTCGCCGATGCGCAGCGTCAGGTCGAGCACGCGCGGCACCGCGGGCCCGCTCTCGTCGCTGCCGCGCTGGATCGCCTCGGGCGCCGGGCGCTCCGCCACCGGCATGCGCAGCATCGTGCGCATCCGGTCCTGCCAGGGCACGTCCTTGGTCAGGCTGACCACCGGGATCCCGCTGGGCGGTGTGAAGGCCGTCGGGGCATGCTTCGAGCTGTACGTGCTCGGCGGGGTGAACGCCGACCCCTCCTGCTCCACCGGAGGCGCCGCATGGACGTCCAGCCCCTGCGGTACGGCGAACTCGGACGTCGTCTCGGACTCCGTACCGGCCGCTCTGTGCAGGGCCAGACCCTCGGGGATCGCGAACTCCGACGTCGTCGACATGTCCCCGTCGACGCCGGTCCCGGCCGGAGGCAGGAACGCACTCCTCGCCTCGTCCGACGTCGGCTTGCGGTCCTCCGCGTCCGTCACTGCCTGGCGCTCCCTGTACGACACGTCAGCCTCGTACCCCCCACAGCCTCAGTATGCGCACAGGCGGACGAACGGGCCGCACGCGCAGGCGTGCGGCCCGTGAGCATCAGGGGGAGGGGGTCAGTGACCGCCGCTCTCCTTGAAACGCTTGTAGGACCGCTCGATCTCGATCTCGGCGTCCGTACGGCCCACCCAGTTGGCGCCCTCGACCGACTTGCCGGGCTCCAGGTCCTTGTAGACCTCGAAGAAGTGCTGGATCTCCAGGCGGTCGAACTCCGACACGTGGTGGATGTCCCGCAGGTGCTCCACACGCGGGTCCGTCGACGGCACGCACAACAGCTTGTCGTCGCCGCCCGCCTCGTCCGTCATGCGGAACATGCCGATGGCCCGGCAGCGGATCAGGCAGCCCGGGAACGTCGGCTCGTCGAGGATGACCAGCGCGTCCAGCGGGTCGCCGTCCTCGCCGAGGGTGTTCTCGACGAAGCCGTAGTCGGTCGGGTAGGCGGTCGAGGTGAAGAGTCGCCGGTCCAGGCGGATACGACCGGTCTCGTGGTCCACCTCGTACTTGTTGCGCGAACCCTTCGGAATCTCGATCGTGACGTCGAACTCCACCGGTGGCTCCTCCATGATCAACACATAGTTCTGGTGGTTAAGTGTCCCTCACGCAGGTGTGTGTTCGCGAAAGGGGCTGGTGGTCGTGCCGGAGCTGAGGCCTTGGCGGGCCGCGAGACCGCACGTGGTGCGGCTCGCGGATGCCGTGCGACCGCGCCTGGCCCGCGCCGCAGCGGCCACGAAACCACAGCTCGCGCGGCTCGCGCGAGCCGGGAAACCGCAGGTCGCGCGGGTCACGCGGCCGAAGACCTGGCAGTACACCGCGGGCGCCGCCACCGCCGGGCTCGCACTGGCCGCCGGTGTGGTGACCGCCGCCGGCCCCTGGGACTACTCGGGTCAGCGTACGGCCGAGCGGGACCGGGCAGTGGCCCTGGACCGCCCGGGTGGCACAGATCACGGCAGCGCCCCCGGCGCGCCCGGCCGGCCCCGGCCCGCTCCCAGCGCCGGACCGGTGCTGACCGGTCTCGGCGGCGTCAGCACCGTGAAGTCCGCCCCGAACGGCAAGGCCCTCGCCGGCGTCCTCACGCCCCTGCTGAAGGACCCGGCCCTCGGCCCCCGACCCGCCGCGGCGGTCATCGACGTGACCACCGGCAGGCGCCTGTACGGCAAGAGTCCGGACGCCGCGCTCACCCCCGCCTCCACCACGAAGATCGCCACGGCCGTCGCCGCGCTGTCCGCGATGGGCCCCGACCATCGCCTCACCACCCGCGCGGCACTGGAGCCCGACACCAGGGAAGTCGTCCTGGTCGGCGGCGGCGACCCCACGCTCACGGCCCGCGAGAGCACCGGCGGCGCGGCGAGCCTGCGCACCCTGGCCGCCGGGACGGCCGCCGCCCTCGCCGAGCGGGGCGTCCGCGAGGTGACGCTGTCCTACGACACGACCCTTTATGCGGGCGACGAAATGCACCCGATCGGCGTCGACGGCAACCTCGCCCTCGTCAGCCCCCTGATGGCCGACGAGGGCCGCACGAACGACTCGACGCGAGGCCCGGCCGAGCGCGTGCCCGACCCGGCGGCGGACGCGGCCCGCCGGTTCGGGGATTTCCTGAAGACCTACGGCATCAGGACCACGGCCCCCGGCCCGTCCAAGGCCACGACCCGGGCCAAGACCCTCGCCGCGGTCTCCTCGCCCCCGCTCTCCGCCCTCGTCGAACGCATGCTGACCAACAGCGACAACGACATCGCCGAGGCCCTCGCCCGCCAGACCGCGATCGCCACCGGCCACCCCGCCGACTTCGCCGGTGCCGGCACGGCCGTCGGCTCCCGGCTGCGCAAGCTCGGCCTCCCCCTGAACGGCGCCGCCTTCAAGGACGGCAGCGGCCTGAACCGCGCCGACCGGATGACCCCCGACCTCCTCACCGCGTTGCTCGCGAAGGCGGCCGACCCTTCCCACCCCGAACTCCGCCCGGCCCTCACCGGCCTCCCCGTCGCCGGCTTCACCGGCACCCTGACCAGCCGCTACACGGACGGGGCAGCCGGCGTCGTCCGCGCCAAGACCGGCACCCTCTCGGGCGTCCACGCGCTCGCGGGCACCCTCGTCGACGAGGACGGCCGCCTGCTGGCCTTCGCGTTCATGGCCGCGGACACGGACCCCGGCCGGCCGGCAGCGACCCAGCAGGCCCTGGACAGGATCGCGAGCGAGCTGGCGGCGTGCGGCTGCCGGTAGCCGGCCCGCCCGCGCCGACGCCCCCGTCTCGCGGCGGCCCGTGCTTCTGCCTGAGTTCCGCCCGGCGCAACGGGCGGGCATGGCCCCGGTGCCGCTGTCGTGCCGAGAGGCGGAAGTTCTGTCCGACCTGACCCCGCCGAAAGCCGAGTCCCCGGAACGAACCCGGCATCACCCGGCCCTCGCCGCCCTGCCCCAGCGGCGAGCGCTCACGTACGGTTGACGCATGACGAGCATCGGTGGTGCTTCAACCGGCATGGTCGACTGGAATCTCGCGGTCGCGACCGCGACCCGGCTCGTGCGGCCGGGCCCCGAGGTCAGTCGCGACGAGGCCCGGGCCGTCGTCGCGGAGCTGCGCCGGCATGCCAAGGCCTCGGAGGAACACGTTCGCGGATTCACCCGTCTGGGCACCGAGGAGGGGCACGACACCCCCGTCCTCGTCGTCGACCGACCAGGCTGGATCCGGGCCAACGTCGCAGGGTTCCGGGAATTGCTCAGGCCCCTGCTCGACAAGATGCAGGAACGGCGCGGCGACACCCCGGGCGGCGCGGTCATGAGCGCCGTCGGCGGCAAGGTCACCGGCGTCGAACTCGGCATGCTGCTGTCCTTCCTGGCCTCCCGCGTCCTCGGCCAGTACGAGACCTTCGCCCCGGCCACCCGCGAACTCCCCTCCGGCCAGAACGGCGGCGGCCGACTCCTGCTCGTCGCCCCGAACATCGTGCACGTGGAGCGCGAACTCGACGTCGACCCGCACGACTTCAGGCTCTGGGTGTGCCTGCACGAGGAGACACACCGCACCCAGTTCACCGCCGTGCCCTGGCTGCGGGACCACCTTGAGGGTGAAATCCAGTCGTTCCTGGCAGAGACCGACGTCGACCCCATGACCGTCCTGGAGCGTGTCCGGGAAGCCGCCCAGACCCTCGCCGGAGGCCGCCCCGAGGCCGAGGAGGACGACGGCGGCCGCTCCCTCGTCGAGATCGTGCAGACCCCCGCCCAGCGCGAGATCCTCGGCCGCCTCACGGCCGTGATGTCCCTGCTGGAGGGCCACGCCGACTTCGTGATGGACGGCGTCGGCCCGGCCGTCGTGCCGTCCGTCGGAGAGATCCGCGAGAAGTTCCAGCAGCGCCGCGCCAAGGGCGCCTCCCGCCTGGACCTGGCCCTGCGCAAGCTGCTCGGCCTGGACGCCAAGCTCCGCCAGTACCGGGACGGCGAACGCTTCGTGCGGGCCGTCGTCGACGAGGTCGGCATGGACGGCTTCAACCGCGTGTGGACCTCGCCCAACACCCTCCCCACCAAGTCGGAGATCGCCAAACCGGCGGACTGGGTCGCGCGGGTGCATCGCAGGGCCGAGTAGTGAACACCGCGGGAAAGTCGCGAAAGGAATCCGGCCGACGGCAGGCGAACGCCCCTCCAATCACCCGTCCGAGGGACCGTGAGGCAGGGGTAGGCGTGCAATGCTCGGGGAACGGCCCGGTTCTGTCACCATCTACACACTCTGCGTGACCGGCACGCGGGCTCACCCCCCGAAAACTTCATGAAGGGAACCGGACATGGGTCCCCATCCTGCGGTCGCGGCGATACGCCTGGCGGTCCGCCGCGTCCTCCACGACCTCCTCACCGAACACGACCGCGCCCCCGCCGCGGTCCCGCGCGAGTTTCCCCCAAGCTCTCGGCTGCGCTCGAGCAGGGAGGTACCCCCGCCCCCGCCGCTCGTGCTCGTGGCGTGCTCCGGCGGCGCCGACTCGATGGCCCTCGCCTCCGCCCTCGCCTTCGAAGCCCCGCGGCTCGGCATCGGAGCCGGCGGCGTCACCGTCGACCACGGCCTCCAGCCCGGCTCCGAGGACCGCGCCGCGGAAGTCGTCCAGCGCCTGCGTGAACTCGGCCTCGACCCCGTCGACTCCGTCGCCGTCACCGTCGGCCGCGCCGGCGGACCCGAAGCCGCCGCCCGCGACGCCCGCTACGCCGCACTCGACACCGCCGCCGAACGCCACGGCGCCGCCGCGGTCCTGCTCGGCCACACCCGCGACGACCAGGCCGAAACCGTCCTGCTCGGCCTCGCCCGGGGCTCCGGCATCCGCTCCCTGTCCGGAATGGCCGCGGTCTCGGGGGCCGGCGGCCGTTACCGGCGCCCCTTCCTGGAACTCGACCGGCAGACCGCCCGCAAGGCCTGCATGGTCCAGTCCCTGCCCGTCTGGGACGACCCCCACAACGCCGACCCGGCCTACACCCGCTCCCGGCTGCGCCACGAGGGCCTGCCCGCCCTGGAGAAAGCCCTCGGCAAAGGTGTCGTCGAGGCCCTCGCCCGTACGGCCCGGCTCTCCCGCGACGACGCCGACGCCCTCGACTCCTGGGCCTCCCAGGCCGAGGCCACCGTCCGCGACGCCGCCGGACTCCTGGAGTGCGCCAAGCTCTACGCCCTGCCGCCCGCCGTACGCCGCCGCGTCCTGCGCCGGGCCGCCATCGAGGCCGGGGCGACCGCCGGATCGCTGTTCGCCCGCCACATCGAGGAAATCGACCGGCTGATCACCGGTTGGCGCGGTCAGGGAGCCATCAACCTCCCCGGCAAGGTCGTGGCCCGGCGGCAGGGTGGCAGACTGGTGATTCGGCAAGGCTGAACCACGACCCCTCCCCGCAGTCGCCAGGAGGGGCCGATCGGCCGGTGGGACGACCGAAAGTGATGCGGGTGGACGCGAAAGACATGGGTGCCGACCTCGAGAAGGTGCTCATCACCAAGGAAGAGATCGACGCCAAGCTGGCCGAGCTGGCCGCGAAGATCGACGCGGAGTACGCGGGCAAGGACCTGCTGATCGTCGGAGTCCTCAAGGGCGCGGTGATGGTCATGGCCGACCTCGCCCGGGCGCTGTCCACCCCCGTCACCATGGACTGGATGGCCGTATCCTCGTACGGGGCGGGCACCCAGTCCTCCGGTGTGGTGCGGATCCTGAAGGACCTCGACACCGACATCAAGGGCAAGCACGTCCTGATCGTCGAGGACATCATCGACTCCGGCCTGACCCTGTCCTGGCTGCTCTCCAACCTCGGCTCGCGCGAGCCCGCCTCCCTCAAGGTGTGCACGCTGCTGCGCAAGCCCGAGGCCGCGAAGGTGGCCATCGACGTGGAATGGGTCGGCTTCGACATCCCCAACGAATTCGTCGTGGGCTACGGCCTCGACTACGCCGAGAAGTACCGCAACCTCCCGTTCGTCGGTACGCTCGCGCCCCACGTGTACGGCGGCTGAAACCCCGGCCGGTGTGCCGTGCCGGTGATCGGGAACCCCAGCGGGTTTCCCGCCGTTGGAGCAGGCGTAGGCGGATCGCCAGCTGTCCCACGCGGCTTCAGGTGACAATGCTGGGGTACCGTCCGAAGAACAGTCTTTATCAAACTCACTATGGCAGGAGGGACGGGGCGGCACCGCTCCGTATGGATGGACGTGAAGCGATACTTCCGTGGGCCGGTCATGTGGATCGTGCTGGCCGTCCTCGCCGTGGTCGTGTTGATGCAGGTCGTCGGCTCGTCCGGCGGCTACAAGACGGTGGACACCGGCCAGGTCGTCCAGGCGATCAACCAGAACAAGGTCGAGTCGGCCAAGCTGACCACCGGTGACGAATCGATCATCAAGGTCACGCTCAAGGACGGCGTGAAGGTCGAGGACAGCTCGAAGATCCAGGCGAGCTACATCGGCACCCAAGGCGTGGACCTCGCCAACACGCTGCAGAACAAGTACCAGGACAAGCAGATCCCGGACGGCTACACGGTTTCGCCGTCCAAGCAGAACCCGTTCGTCGGCATCCTGCTCTCCCTGCTGCCCTTCGTGCTGATCGTGGTCGTGTTCCTGTTCCTGATGAATCAGATGCAGGGCGGCGGCTCCCGAGTCATGAACTTCGGGAAGTCCAAGGCGAAGCTCATCACCAAGGACACCCCCAAGACGACCTTCTCCGACGTCGCCGGATCCGACGAGGCCGTCGAGGAGCTCCACGAGATCAAGGAGTTCCTCCAGGAGCCGGCCAAGTTCCAGGCCGTCGGCGCCAAGATCCCCAAGGGCGTCCTGCTCTACGGGCCTCCCGGCACCGGCAAGACCCTGCTCGCGCGTGCTGTCGCGGGCGAGGCAGGCGTCCCCTTCTACTCGATCTCCGGTTCCGACTTCGTCGAGATGTTCGTCGGTGTCGGTGCCTCGCGAGTCCGTGACCTGTTCGAGCAGGCCAAGGCGAACGCCCCGGCGATCGTCTTCGTCGACGAGATCGACGCGGTCGGCCGCCACCGCGGCGCCGGCCTCGGCGGCGGTCACGACGAGCGCGAGCAGACCCTGAACCAGCTGCTCGTCGAGATGGACGGCTTCGACGTCAAGGGCGGCGTGATCCTCATCGCCGCGACGAACCGGCCCGACATCCTCGACCCGGCGCTGCTGCGCCCCGGCCGTTTCGACCGGCAGATCGCCGTCGACCGCCCGGACATGCAGGGCCGTCTGGAGATCCTCAAGGTTCACCAGAAGGGCAAGCCGGTCGCGCCCGACGTCGACCTGTCGGCCATGGCCCGCCGTACGCCCGGCATGACGGGTGCCGATCTGGCCAACGTGCTGAACGAGGCCGCCCTGCTGACGGCCCGCAGCGACAAGAAGCTGATCGACAACCACATGCTGGACGAGGCGATCGACCGTGTGGTCGCGGGCCCGCAGAAGCGGACCCGGATCATGTCGGACAAGGAGAAGAAGATCACCGCGTACCACGAGGGCGGACACGCCCTGGTCGCGGCGGCTTCGCCGAACTCCGATCCCGTCCACAAGATCACGATCCTGTCGAGAGGCCGGGCCCTCGGCTACACGATGGTGCTGCCGGACGAGGACAAGTACTCGACCACGCGCAACGAGATGCTGGACCAGCTGGCCTACATGCTGGGCGGCCGCGCGGCCGAGGAGCTCGTCTTCCACGACCCGACCACGGGTGCCGCCAACGACATCGAGAAGGCCACCGGTCTGGCCCGCGCCATGGTCACGCAGTACGGCATGACCGAGCGTCTCGGCGCGATCAAGTTCGGTGGCGACAACACCGAGCCGTTCCTCGGCCGTGAGATGTCTCACCAGCGCGACTACTCGGAAGAGGTCGCCGCGCTGGTGGACGAAGAGGTCAAGAAGCTCATCGAGACCGCGCACAACGAGGCGTGGGAGATCCTGGTCGAGAACCGCGACGTCCTCGACAACCTGGTGCTGCAGCTGCTGGAGAAGGAGACGCTGGGCAAGGAGGAGATCGCCGAGATCTTCGCCCCCATCGTCAAGCGCCCGCCGCGGCCCGCCTGGACCGGTTCCTCCCGCCGTACGCCGTCCACCCGTCCGCCGGTCCTCTCCCCCAAGGAGCTGGCGCTGACGAACGGGGCGAACGGCGCGACGCCGGCCATCTCCACCGCGAAGAGCACCGCGGCGGAGCCGGCCCCCGCCCCGGCGCCCGAGCGGACCCCGGAGGACCGCCCCGAGAGCTGATCCGAGCTCTCCCGGCGGCCCGCCGCCCCGGAATGGATGCCGCGCCCCCCAGGTTTTAGCCTGGGGGGCGCGGCTTTCCGCCATTTCCGCAGGCCGCCCCGTGAAGGACACAGGAACGAGGCACCAGATGACCGACCCCGTGACGCTGGACGGCGAAGGCACGATCGGCGAGTTCGACGAAAAGCGTGCCGAGAACGCCGTGCGCGAACTGCTGATCGCGGTCGGGGAGGACCCGGACCGCGAGGGCCTGCGGGAGACGCCGACGCGGGTGGCGCGGGCGTACAAGGAGATATTCGCGGGGCTGTGGCAGCAGCCCGAGGATGTCCTGACGACCACGTTCGACCTCGGTCACGACGAGATGGTGCTCGTCAAGGACATTGAGGTGTACTCGACATGCGAGCATCATCTGGTGCCGTTCAGGGGCGTCGCTCACGTCGGGTACATCCCGTCCACCAGCGGCAAGATCACCGGGCTGTCCAAGCTCGCCCGGCTCGTGGACGTCTACGCCCGTCGCCCGCAGGTGCAGGAACGGCTCACCACGCAGATCGCGGACTCCCTGATGGAGATTCTGGAGCCGCGCGGGGTCATCGTCGTGGTGGAGTGCGAGCACATGTGCATGTCGATGCGCGGAATCCGCAAGCCGGGCGCCAAGACGCTGACGTCGGCCGTGCGGGGGCAGCTGCGGGACATGGCGACGCGGAACGAGGCGATGAGCCTCATCATGGCCCGCTGACGCCCTGCGTCACACCGTCGGCGCCGCTCCCGTGCCGTCGGTTTCCTCGTCGTCCGGGAGCTTGCAGACGCGCTCCAGGAAGAGGGCGGCCGCTATGACGCCGATGCCCGCGAGGACGGAGAAGCCGGCGTAGACGGCCTGGTCGCGGCGGGCGGGGATGTCGAGGGACTCCAGGAGGAAGACGCCGGTGCCGCCGTACATGCCGGCGACGAGGGCGGCGACCAGGGCGCTGGCGTGACCGAAGACGACCGCGCGGGCCGCCATGAGGGGGTCGACGCCCTTGGCCTCGGGGCGCCGCTCGCGCTGTGCCTTGAGACGGGCGCGGATCGAGAGCGCCGTGGCCAGCAGGACCACGGCGATCACGGCCAGGACGATGGGGGCGGCCAGGGGGACGCTGGGGAGCGTTCCGACCGAGTTCCACAGGCGGGCGCCCGCCCAGGACAGGACGCCGGCCACGACGAAGACGCCGGCCAGCACCCTGATACGCAGCTCTCTCACGGTGTCCCTTCGGTTCCCCCGGCTTGCGGCCCCGTTCGCGGCCGTCTTGACCTTAACGGCTATTCGGGCAGCCGGAGTTCCAGGTCCTTGCGGGGTGTCACACCGTCCCGGGTGACGGCGTCCAGCAGACCGGCGACCGGGCCGTGGCCGGGCAGCTGCGCCTCGGGGTCCAGGTCGTGCCAGGGCGCCAGGACGAAGGCGCGTTCGTGGGCGCGGGGGTGGGGGAGGGTGAGTCGCGGGTCGTCGGAGACGACATCGGCGTAGGAGACGATGTCGACGTCGAGGGTGCGGGGGCCCCAGTGCTCGTCCCGGACGCGGTGGAAGGCCTCCTCGACCGCGTGCGCGCGCTCCAGCAGCGAGGACGGCGGGAGGGTGGTCTTCAGGACCACGACGGCGTTGAAGTAGGCGGGCTGGCTGCCGGGCTCCACGCCCCAGGGCTCGGTCTCGTAGACCGGGGAGACGCCCTTGACGCGGACGCCGGGCGTGTCCTCGAGGGCGTCGACGGCTCCCTGGAGGGTCTCCAGGCGGTTGCCGAGGTTGGAGCCGAGGGCGACCACGGCCCGTTTGGGGTTGGACAGGGTCGTGTCGGCGGCGTCGACCTTCTCGACGACGGAGGCGGGCACCGGCTGTACGGTCGGGTCGGTCGGACCCTTGATGAAGGGCGCGGTCATACTCGGCTCCGGGTGATGGTGACGGTCACGTCGTCGAAGGGGACGGTGATCGGGGCGTCCGGCTTGTGGACGCAGACCTCGACCTCCTGTACCTCCTCGTGCTGCAGACAGACCTGGGCGATGCGCTCGGCGAGCGTCTCGACGAGGTCGACGGGCTCGCCCTGGACGACGGCCACGACCTCCTCCGCCACGATGCCGTAGTGCACGGTCTTCGCCAGGTCGTCGTCGGCCGCGGCCGGTCGGGTGTCCAGGCCGAGGACGAGGTCCACGATGAAGGTCTGGCCCTCCTCGCGTTCCTCCGGGAACACGCCGTGGTGCCCGCGGGCCTTCAGGCCGCGCAGCGCGACACGATCCACGCGAATCACTCCTGCAATCGTCGGTCAGGGCCGGTCGGTGCCGTGTGCGGTCGGCACACCGGCCTCGGTCGAATCTACCTGCGGGCACGGACGGGGCCGGGCCACGGGGTGGGGGCTTCGGCCGGGTCCGGCAGGATTCATCCGGCGTTTCCCCAGGGGAACCCGTCGGCTCACAGGCTGGTAGCCGCCCCTACCCGCGGGTTCGTGATTCCAACCACTTCCAGGCTCGTACCCACTCAGGCGGGGGTGTCGTCCTGCTCGTCCTCATCGGTTTCGGCGAGGACGGGGGAAGCGTGGTGCGACCAGAGTTTCCACCCCTGGGGCGTGCGCCGGAACACGTTGGTGGCGACCACGAGCTGTCCGACGAGCGGGCCGAGCTCCTCGCCGGCGCCCTCGGGCGCGGGGCCGCCGCTGAGGATGTTCTCCGTGCAGTTCACCAGGGCGGTGTCACCGGTGACGGAGACGTGCACGTCGGTCAGGAAGAACTGGATGTAGTCGGTGTTCGC
The DNA here is from genome assembly GCF_044764825.1 of Streptomyces sp. NPDC093598. Taxonomy (NCBI): domain Bacteria; kingdom Bacillati; phylum Actinomycetota; class Actinomycetes; order Kitasatosporales; family Streptomycetaceae; genus Streptomyces; species Streptomyces sp. NPDC093598. Next base: position 667,759 of record NZ_JBIWIV010000003.1, read on the forward strand.
CATGATCAGCGCGTACGACCGGAGGACCTCGCCGCGGCCGGTCAGCACGGGCCAGCCGGGGTGCACGCAGGAGACCACGCCGGTGTCGGCCGGGTCGTGGTAGGTCTCGTCGACGCCCAGGTCGGAGGGGGTCAGCCAGAGCGACGCCAGTTCCTCGAAGTCGCCCTGTTCGAGTGCCTCGTAGAAGGCGGTGTTGGCGGCCTCGACCTGCTCGACGTCGGTGTGCGGGGCGCTCACCGGGTTCCTTCTGCGCCGGTGCGTGCTCCTTCGATGGCGCGTGCGACCCGTACGGCGTCCGCCGTGGCGCGTACCTCGTGGACGCGGACCGCCCATGCGCCGGAGTGCGCCGCGAGCGCGGAGACGGCGGCGGTGGCCGCGTCGCGTTCGCGTGCGGGGGGTGGCGGGCCGTCGGGGGCGGCGAGGACCCGCCCGAGGAAGCGTTTGCGGGAGGCGGCGACGAGCAGCGGGTGGCCGAGGGCGAGGACCCGGTCGAGGCCCGCGAGGAGGGCGAGGTCGTGCTCGGCGTCCTTGGAGAAGCCGAGGCCGGGGTCGACGATGACACGGTCGGGGGTGATGCCGCCGGCCAGGACGGCCTCCACGCGTGCGTGCAGTTCGTCGACGACCTCGGTGACGACGTCGGCGTACTCGCCCCTGACGTTGCCGCCCTGGAGGAAGCCGCGCCAGTGCATGACGACGAAGGGGGCGCCGGCGTCGGCGACGGCCGGGATCATGCGGGGGTCGGCGAGGCCGCCGCTGACGTCGTTGACGAGGGCGGCACCGGCCGCGAGGGCCCGTTCGGCGACGGAGGCGCGCATGGTGTCGACGGAGACCGTGACTCCCTCGGAGGCCAGGCCGCGGACGACGGGGATGACGCGGCGCAGTTCCTCGGCCTCGTCGACCCGGGTGGCTCCGGGGCGGGTGGACTCGCCGCCGACGTCTACCAGGTCCGCGCCCTCGGTGACCAGGTCGAGGCCGTGCTTGACGGCGGCCGTGGTGTCGAAGAAGCGGCCGCCGTCGGAGAACGAGTCCGGGGTGACGTTCACGACTCCCATGACCGCGCAGCGGTCCCATTCCGGTAGGCCCGCCACGCGCCCGCGTCCGCTCTGGTTGCTCATATGTTCAGCGTAGGCCCCGGCGGGGGCCGTCAGGCGCTGCGGCCCGGGCGACGGCCCCGCGGGAGGGGCCGGGTCACGCCGCCCGGACGTCCCGTTCCGCCCTGGTGCCGTGGGCGCACGGGCGGTGGGCGGCGAGGCGCCGGCGGCGCAGGAAGCGCGGCAGGGGCAGGGCGAGGTTGACGAAGCCCTCGGCCTGCATGGCGGCGAAACCGATGCGGGGCAGGTCGGCGGAGGCGCGGTAGACGACGAAGCGCGGCTCCCAGCGCGGCTGGAACTTGGCGTTGAACTTGTACAGGGACTCGATCTGGAACCAGCGGGAGAGGAAGACCAGCAGTCCGCGCCAGGCGCGCAGCACCGGCCCGGCACCGATCTTCTCGCCGCGGGCCAGCGCCGCGCGGAACATGGCGAAGTTGAGGGAGACACGCGCGATGCCGAACCTGGGGGCGGCCTGGAGGGCGGCCACGATGAGCAGTTCGTTCATGCCGGGGTCGGCCGAGCGGTCGCGGCGCATCAGGTCCAGGGAGGCGCCGTCGGTGCCCCACGGCACGAAGTGCAGGATCGCCTTCAGATCGCCGTAGGGGCCCGGGTGCTCGTCCTGCTTGTGGGCGGTGGCGATGAGGCAGTCGCCGTCGGCGGGGTCGCCGACCCGGCCCAGAGCCATGGAGAAGCCGCGTTCGGTGTCGGTGCCGCGCCAGTCCTCGGCGGCCTGGCGGATGCGCTCCAGTTCGGCGTCGCCGAGGTCACGGACACGTCGTACCCGGGTTTCGTAACCGGCGCGCTCGATGCGCTTGACCATCTGGCGCACGTTGCGCATCGCGCGGCCGGCGAGGGAGAAATCCGCGACGTCCACCACCGCCTCGTCGCCCAGTTCGAGGGCGTCGAGCCCGGTCTCGCGGGTCCACACCTCGCCGCCGGTCTCGGAGCAGCCCATGACGGCGGGCGTCCAGGAGTGGGCCTTGGCCTCGTCCATGAACCGTTCGATGGCGCCCGGCCAGGCCTCGACGTCGCCGATCGGGTCGCCGCTGGCGAGCATCACGCCGGAGACCACACGGTAGGTCACCGCCGCCTTGCCGCTGGGGGAGAAGACGACGGCCTTGTCGCGGCGCAGGGCGAAGTGGCCGAGGGAGTCGCGGCGGCCGTGCTTGTCCAGCAGGGCGCGCAGCCGGGCCTCGTCCTCCTCGGTGAGCTGCGCGGCCGGGTGTTCGGGGCGGAAGGCCAGGTAGATGGTGGTGACGGCGGTGAGCAGGCCGAGGGCGCCGAGGGAGAAGGCGACGGTCCAGGAGGTGCTGCCCTGGTAGTCGACCGGGCCCTCGAAGCCGAACAGGCCGTAGATGACGTGGGTGATGCGGTCGGCGAGGCTCGGGTCGCCGACGATGCGCTCGCCGTGGACGCTGACGATGAGCAGCCCGAGCAGGAGCGAACCGGCGCTCATGAGGACGAAGTTGGCGAGGGCCCGCCAGCGGCTGCGTGGGTCGGGCAGGGCGTTGAACTGGTCGCGGTGGCGCAGCAGGGGTGCCAGCAGTGCCAGGGAGATCAGTACGCCCACCAGCGAGTGCCGGTAGGTGAACTGCGCGACGGCGCCGGCGGGCAGGAGCGCCACCGCGGCCCGCCACGCCCGGCGCTTGCCGCGCTTGAGGCCGTGGGCGAGCAGCAGCAACAGCACGCCGGTGCTGAGGGACAGGGCGGCCGCGAACGGGCCGAGCGCGCCGGGCAGGACCTCGGCGATGGCGTGCATCCGGCTGTGCCGGAAGCGGGGGAAGACGCCCGCGGCGATGTCCAGGACGCCCACCAGGGCGCAGGCTCTGCCGACGAGGAGGGGGACGGCCTCGGGGCGTGGCCCGCGCAGTATCCGGCTCGTGCGGCCCGGACGGGCCGAGCCGCTGCCGCGACTCGGAACCTCGCCCGACATTTCCTCATCTGTCCTGACAGACATCGCATCCCGTAGTTCTGCGAGAGACCTTGGATCCGGTGCCGATTCGGGCATCCGGCGACATTGCGCCCTCTAGGACGGTGTCTCGGGGAGAGAGGTTCACTCCCCATGTCAAAGCCGTATCAAAGGCCGAGGAAAGTCCGGGGCAAGCCCTTGCGAAGGTGTGATCGCCGGGGGGCCCGGACGGAGAGCGCGGACAGGTGACCGACCCATGGGTCTGACGAGCGACGAGGTACTGGTACTGGCGGTGCTGTCCGCCGTGCTGCTGTTCGCCGGCACGGTATGGCTGTGGCCACGGCTGGCCCGGCGCAGTTGGCGTGCCGTGGGCGGGCGCATCGGCCTGCTGCTGGGCACCCAGCTGGCGCTGTTCGCCGCGGTGGGCCTCGCCGCCAACCAGGCCTTCGGGTTCTACGCGAGCTGGGCGGACCTGTTCGGTCAGGAGAAGGACCAGGGCGTGGTCGTCGACCACACGCCGGGCGGCGGCCCGCTGGAGGTGGTCGGTTCGCGCCGGGTGCCGGGGGCGGGCGGGGCGCTGCCCCGGACCGGCGGCCGGATCCAGCAGGTCGACATCGTGGGCCGTACGACGCACATCGCCACGCCCGCGTACGTCTATCTGCCGCCGGAGTACTTCCAGCCGCGGTACCGCACCCACAGGTTCCCGACGGCCGTCGTGCTGACCGGCTATCCGGGTACGGCGTCGGCGCTGGTGGAGAAGCTCCACTATCCGCGTACGGCTCTGGAGCTGGCCCGGGCGGGCCGGGCGGAGCCGATGATCCTGGTGATGCTGCGGCCCACGGTGGCGCCGCCCCGGGACACCGAGTGCGTCGACATCCCGGGCGGTCCGCAGACCGAGTCGTTCTTCGCGAAGGATCTGCCCGACGCGTTGCGCACGCACTACAGGGTGGCCGAAAAGCCGAGCGGTCTGGGCATCATCGGCAACTCCACGGGCGGCTACTGCGCGTTGAAGATCGCACTGCACCATCCCGATGTGTATGCCGCCGGGGCGGGCTTGTCCGCGTACTACAAGGCACCGATCGACGCCACGACAGGTGATCTCTTCCAGGGCGACAAGGGGCTGCGCAATCGCGCCGACCTGTGGTGGTACCTCGCGCACAGGCCCGCTCCCGATACGTCCCTGCTGGTCAGCAGCAGCAAGCGGGGCGAGACCAACTACAAGGACACGCTGAAGTTCATAGAGCGGGTGAAGGGCAACGGGCGGACGGGGATCTCGTCGATCATCCTCGAAAGCGGCGGGCACAACTTCAACACCTGGCGGCGTGAGATTCCGGCGGCGCTGGAGTGGATGAGCGGGCGGCTGACCGGCCGCTGAAATGATCTTGGCAATTGGCCGGGCGGTCGATTCCGGTTCTCTCCGAGTTCTGATGCCGTGTGAACGTTTCGGTGTGGCTTTGTTTTTGCGGGGTGGGTCACCATGATTCGCCTACGCGCGGTAAGTTTCTGGCCATGCCACGTGGACGTCACCGCCATTCCCCGCCCCTGCACAGGATGCTGCCCCCGTCGGCGATCGCAGGCGTCTCCCTCGTCTGCGCCCTGGGGCCCTGGGTGTTCACGGAGCCGATGGTGCTCCGCGTTCTGGCCGCGGCCGCCGCGACGACGGCGGTCATCGGAGCGGTCGTGCTGCGCCATTGGGACACCCAGGCGGGCAAGCGCGTCGCCGATCTCACGCGCGCGCGTGCGAGCGACGAGTGGCGCTTCGAGGAGCGGGTCGCCGAACTGGAGGCCGACCTCGAGGAGTCGCGCGAGCTGCGCGGGAAGCTGGAGCAGCGGCTGCGCGCCAAGCGCACGGAACTGGCAGGGCTGCGCAACGAGCACGCCGCGCTGTTGCGCCGGTACGCCACGGCGGAGGCCGAGCGCGCCAGCGTCCTGGAGGAACGCCGGGTGCTCGAGATCGAGGCGACGGCTCCGGTACGGGCCGCGCTGACGGCGGGGACGTCGGAGGCCGCGGACGCTTCGTCGGGGCCGGGCGAGGCGCCTGCCGCTCTCGCCGTCGAGGAGGAGCCCGCGGTTCCCGCCGTGTTCTCGCCCGAGGGTTCCCGGCTGTTCCTGAGGGCCGCGGCCGCGCTGGCCCGGTTCGACGGTGAGACGGTCCCGGACCCGGACGGCGGTGGTGACGGCGACGGCGACGGCGTTCCGAAGGGGGAGGACGCGGAGCCCGCGCAGGAGCCGCAGCAGGAGCAGGCGGAGCAGCGGGAGCAGGCGCGGGAGGACGAGGAACGGGGCCGGTCCGAGGCGGTCGACGGGCACGAGCGCGCGACCGCCGAGACGTCCCAGCCGGGTGGCGAAACCTCCGTGCCGGCCGCCGAGACGTCCGTGCCCGGCGGTGAGACGTCCGTGCCGGCCGGCGAGACCTCCGTTTCGGGCGGTGAGACCGGTCAACTCCCGGAAGCCGTGCGGTCCGAGCAGCCCGCGGGCCGGCCCTCCGGGCACTACACCGTGCCGACCGCCGTGGCCGTCCCGCCGCAGTCGCCGGTACGGCGTCCACTGGCCGAGGGCGGGTTCGACTTCTTCGGCACGAAGGCGGGCACCTCGCGGGCGGCCCTGGAAGCCGTGCAGAACGAGGACCTCGCCGACGTCGTCGGCCAGGAGGCGCTCGCCCTGCACAAGGCCGAGACCGAGGCCCGGTACAAGCCGGCCGACGAGGAGTCGCGCGGTGTCGGCCAGGTCATCGACCTGACGGCGCACGACGAGACGGAGCAGATCGACGTTCAGGGACTGCGCAGCGCGGTGTCCTGACGCTTGCTCCGACGCTTGTCCTGACGGAGGGCCCCTCGCCTACGGCCGGGGGCCCTCCGCATGGTGGACGGTCATGCCATCCAGCGGTCCGGCCGCGCGTCCCGGCGCCCCGTCCGGGACCGCTCCGCCTGCGCGGCCAGCAGCGCGCGCGCCTCGCCGGCCTCCCGCAGCCGCGCCCGCACCGTCTTGTTCGCGCCCGTGTCGACACACACGTCGGCGACGCCCCGGGCCCGCTCCCACGGCCCCTGCGTCATCCGCACGCTCTGCACCTTGGCGTGCGGAACCAGCGCCAGGCTCCGCCGCAGCAACCCGGACCGGGACGCGAACACCGCGTCCGTGACGGCGAGTCCGTACCCGCGCCACCACAACGGCACGCACCAGCGGGCGCTGCGCGGCGCCGGTGACAGGGCCGCGGGTTCCGGCACGCTCACCCCGGGCAGCACCCGCGCGACGACGTCCTCGGCGATCTCGCGCGGGGCGACCGGCAGCAGCACGGAGTTGGACGAGCCCGCCACGTCCAGTTCCACGCGCACCCAGCCGCGTCGCCGCCACAGCAGCGGTTCCACGATCCGCACGGTCTGGACGCGTCCCGGCGGCACCGTCTCGTGGGCCCGGTCCAGCAGCCCGTGGTCGATGCGCAGGCCGTCGGGTGACTCGCCCACCGTCCAGTCGTACTCGGCGACGAACCGCCCGACGCTGCTCGCGCCCGCCGCGCCCAGCAGCGGCAGGGCGACCGCGAGGACCGTCCACAGGCTGTGGGTGAGCAGCCACAGCACGGGCGGGACGACGAGCGCCGCGGCCAGCGACGCCCAGGTCGCGCCCGTCAGCACCAGCGACAGGGCGAGGACGCCGGGCGGCACCCTCAGCAGCTGCCGGGAGGGGGCCTCGCCGACCTCGTGCGCGGTCTCGGGTGCGAAACCGGCCGCCCGGGCGAGCAGTTCGGCCCGTAGCGTCCGTGCCTCGTCCGCACCGAGGAAGGCCAGTTCGTCCTTCTTGTCGGCGCCTATGACGTCGAGTTTGAGCTTGGCGACGCCCGCGACCCGGGCCAGCAGCGGCTGGGTGACGTCGATGGCCTGGATCCGCTCCAGCCGGATGTGCGCGGTGCGCCGGAAGACCAGTCCGGTACGGATGCGCAGTTCGGTCCCGGTCACCGCGAAGTGCGTGAACCACCAGGAGCAGAAGCCGTAGAGGGCGGCGGCCGGGACGAGCACGGCGAGCCCGATCAGCAGGGTGGTCGTCGTCAGCCGGGTCAGATGGCGCTGCGTGCCGTCGGGGTCGTGCACGGCCCAGCCGATGAGCACGGCGACCGGTGCCCAGGCGCGGCGCAGCGGTGTGACGGGGTGCAGCCTCCGCTCGGTCACCTCGGCGGCGGCCTCCGAGGCCTCGGCGGCCCCCCGCGCCGTCACAGCCCCGCCGACCGGGCTTCGCCCAGCTCGGTGAGCCGGTCGCGCAGCCGTTCCGCCTCGGCCGGGTCCAGGCCGGGGATGGTCGCGTCGGTCGCCGCGGCGGCCGTGTGCAGCTGCACGCTGGCCAGCCCGAAGTGCCGCTCGACGGGCCCGGAGGTGACCTCGACCAGCTGCATCCGCCCGTACGGCACGACCGTCTCCTCGCGCCACAGCACGCCACGGCTGATCAGCAGGTCGTCGGCCCGCTCGGCGTACCGCCAGGAACGCCAGTTGCGCTCGATCATCACCCAGCCCCACGCCATCAGCGCCAGCGGCGGCAGCGCGAAGGCGGCCCAGACGGGCCCGGCCAGCAGCCCCGGCAGCAGCCCGGCGGCCAGGGCGATCAGCCCGAGCCACACCACCAGCAGCAGCCGGCGCATCCTCAGCAGACCGGGTGGCAGCGCGATCCACACCGGCTCGCCCCCGGCCGCCTCGATCGTGCCCTGTGGCCCGTCCGGCCCCGCCTCGTGCGGACTCCCCGTATCCATGGGCCCAGCGTACGTAGGAGAGACTGTGTCCATGACTCCTACGACGGAGACCATGGTCGGAATCGGCGGCGCCGCGGAGAGCACCGACATGGTGCTCAACATCGGGCCGCAGCACCCGTCCACCCATGGCGTGCTGAGGCTGAAGCTCGTCCTGGACGGCGAGCGCATCAGGCACGCGGAGCCGGTGATCGGCTATATGCACCGGGGCGCGGAGAAGCTGTTCGAGGCGCGCGACTACCGCCAGATCATCATGCTCGCCAACCGCCACGACTGGCTGTCGGCGTTCTCCAACGAGCTGGGCGTGGTCCTCGCCGTGGAGCGGATGCTCGGCATGGAGGTCCCCGAGCGCGCGGTGTGGCTGCGCACGCTGCTCGCCGAGCTGAACCGGGTGCTCAACCACCTGATGTTCCTCGGCTCGTACCCGCTGGAACTCGGCGGCATCACGCCGATCTTCTACGCCTTCCGGGAGCGCGAGGAGCTCCAGCACGTCATGGAGGAGATCTCCGGCGGGCGGATGCACTACATGTTCAACCGCGTCGGCGGCCTCAAGGAGGACCTGCCGGCCGGGTGGACCACCCGAGCGCGCGCCTCCGTCGCCGACGTGCGCTCCCGGATGGACCGCTTCGACGACCTGGTGCTCGGCAACGAGATCTTCCGGGGCCGCACCCGGGGCGTCGGCACCCTCACCGCCGAGGCCGTGCACGCCTACGGGGTGAGCGGGCCGATCGGCCGCGCCTCGGGCGTCGACTTCGACCTGCGCCGCGACGAGCCGTACCTCGCCTACGGCGACCTCCAGGACACCCTGAAGGTGGTCACCCGGCAGGAGGGCGACTGCCTCGCCCGCTTCGAGTGCCTCCTGGAGCAGACGCACAACGCGCTGGACCTGGCCGACGCCTGCCTCGACCGGCTCGCCGAACTGCCGCCCGGGCCGGTCAACCAGCGGCTCCCGAAGGTCCTGAAGGCGCCTGAGGGCCACACGTACGCGTGGACCGAGAACCCCCTCGGCATCAACGGCTACTACCTCGTCAGCAAGGGCGAGAAGACCCCGTACCGGCTGAAGCTGCGCTCGGCGTCGTACAACAACATCCAGGCGCTGACGGAGCTGCTGCCGGGGACGCTGGTCGCCGACATGGTGGCGATCCTGGGGTCGATGTTCTTCGTGGTCGGGGACATCGACAAGTAGGGGCTCATTCCTGGGCTCATCCTGGGAACGGGTTCGGGATCCCGACCGGCTGCACCAGCCAGCCGAAGTCGCCGAGACCGCCCGTCGCGGTGAGCTCGGCGGCCTCTCCGGCGCCGGCGAGGGCGCGGACGTACGCGGCGGGGTCGGTGGAGGCCAGCGTGAGCGGGGGGCGGGCGCCGGCCACGCCCAGGGCGCGCAGCGCCTCGCGCTGAGAGAGCACACGCCCGCCGGGCAGCGCGCACGCGTCCAGGGCGACATGGGCGGTGATGTCGCAGGAGCCGTCCGGTACCGGTGTGGTCTCGCGGCCCTCGCGGAAGCCGGTGAGCGTCCCGAACGGCGGCCGGGCGTCCGCCGTGTGCGCGTAGTCCACGGCGACGGCGAGCCCCCGCCTCAGCGTCGCGACCGCCGAGGCCCAGGCCTCGTCCCGGGGCAGGCCGATCTCGGCCCGCAGTCCCTCCTCGCCGGGCAGCGGCCACCACCGCTCCAGCCACCGCGCCCGCGCCCCGTCCACCGGCTCCCCGAGCCGCTCGGCCCCGTCCTCCCGGACCAGCACCAGCCGCGCGACGCCCGTGGCGTCCACCTCCGCGACCTCCACGGGGACGTTGTCCAGCCACTCGTTGGCGAACAGCAGCCCGGTCGTCCCCCGCGGGGGCTCGGCCAGCCACTCGATCCGGTGATCCAGCCCCGGGGGCCGCTCGGCGATCTCGACGGCGTACACGCGCGTGCGGGCCGCCACGTCGGTGGGGAGGGCGGCCAGCACCCCGCCGGCCAGCTCGCCCCGCCCGGCCGCCATGTCGACGAAGTCCAGCACCGCGGGCCGCCCCAGGGCCTCGTCGACCCGGCACAGCAGCCGCGCCACGGCCCCGGCGAACAGCGGCGACGCGTGCACGGACGTCCGGAAATGCCCGGCCGGCCCCTCCACGCGCCGGTAGAAGCCCCCCGGCGCGTACAGGGCGTCCTGCGCCGCCGCACGCCACCCGCGCCACCCGCGGCACTCCTGCCACTCACCCCTCGCCCCTGCCGTCATCGGGCCAGGCTATGCGGACACAACGAACGCAACTCCACCTTGCGGAGTACACGCACCCGGTGCGGATCGGTCCTCCGGTTGACCCCTGCACCTATCGCGCTTCCCTACGCTGGGTTACGTGCAGCGCCTCTATGACTTCCTCCGCAGGCACCCGATGTGGGTCGACGGCACCTGGGCCGTGGTCCTCCTCGGGATGTCGCTGGTGGGCGGGGTGGCGGGCGGTTACGGAAACCCGGCCGCCGCCGTTCCGCTCACACTGCTGCTGTGCCTGGTGATCGCGCTGCGCCGGCGGATGCCGGAGAAGATGCTGCTGCTCGCGGCCGCGGCCGGAGTGGCCCAGCTGATCACCGACGTGGAGATCGGCCCCGCCGACTTCGCGATGCTGGTGATCGTCTACACGGTCGCCGCGGAGGGCGCGCGCTGGGCCTCCCGCTTCGCGCTGGGCGCCGGCCTGTGCGCGGCTCCGCTGGCCCAGGTGCGCTGGCCGAGCGATGAGACCTCCGTCTTCGGCAACATCGTCCTGACGGTCTTCATGACCGTGCCCTTCGCCCTCGCCTGGGTGCTCGGCGACTCCATCCGCACCCGCCGCGCCTACTTCGCGCAGCTGGAGGAGCGGGCCGCCCGCCTGGAGAAGGAGCGCGAGGCACAGTCCAAGGTCGCCGTCGCGGCCGAACGCGCCCGGATCGCCCGCGAATTGCACGACGTCGTCGCGCACAACGTCTCGGTCATGGTGGTCCAGGCCGACGGCGCCGCCTACGTCCTGGACGCCGCGCCCGACCAGGCGAAGAAGGCCCTGGAGACCATCTCCTCCACCGGCCGCCAGGCCCTCGCCGAGATGCGCCGCCTGCTCGGCGTGCTGCGCACCGGCGAGCACCAGGAGGCCGGCGAGTACGTGCCGCAGCCCGACGTGCGGCAGATCGAGGACCTCGTCGAGCAGTGCCGCGGTTCCGGACTGCCCGTCGACTTCAAGGTCGAGGGCACGCCCCGCCCGCTGCCCAGCGGCGTCGAGCTCACCGCCTACCGCATCGTGCAGGAGGCGCTCACCAACACCCGCAAGCACGGCGGGGCCGACGCGGGCGCGAGCGTGCGCCTGGTGTACTTCGACGACGGCCTCGGCCTGCTCGTCGAGGACGACGGCAAGGGCGCCCCGCACGAGCTGTACGAGGAGGGCGGGTTCGACGGCCAGGGCCACGGTCTGATCGGGATGCGCGAGCGGGTCGGTATGGTCGGCGGCACCCTGGACGCGGGCCCGCGCCCGGGCGGAGGATTCCGCATCAGTGCCCTGCTGCCGCTCAAACCCGCGCACTGACACCGGCACACGCCCCTCGCTGACACCTGTAACGACCCGATATGGAAGAGGCCCGATGACGATCCGCGTGATGCTCGTCGACGACCAGGTGCTGCTGCGCACCGGGTTCCGGATGGTGCTCGCCGCCCAGCCGGACATGGAGGTCGTCGCGGAGGCGGGCGACGGCGTCGAGGCCCTCCAGGAACTGCGGACGACCGAGGTCGACGTGGTGCTGATGGACGTCCGCATGCCGAAGCTCGACGGGGTGGAGACGACCCGCCGGATCTGCGCGGACACCGACCCGCCCAAGGTGCTCATCCTGACCACCTTCGACCTGGACGAGTACGCCTTCTCCGGGCTGAAGGCGGGCGCCTCCGGCTTCATGCTCAAGGACGTGCCGCCGGCTGAGCTGCTGGCCGCGATCAGGGCCGTGCACAGCGGTGACGCGGTCGTCGCGCCCTCCACCACCCGGCGGCTCCTGGACCGCTTCGCGCCGATGCTGCCGGGCACCAAGCAGCCGCAGCACAAGGAGCTGGAGCGGCTCACCGAACGCGAGCGCGAGGTCATGGTGCTGGTCGCGCAGGGCCTGTCCAACGGCGAGATCGCGGCCCGGCTGGTGCTGTCGGAGGCGACCGTGAAGACGCACGTGGGCCGCATCCTGACCAAGCTGGGGCTCAGGGACCGGGTGCAGGTCGTGGTGCTGGCCTACGAGACGGGGCTGGTACGGGCCGGCGGGCACGGCTGACCCGCACGCGCGAGCCGGCTACCTGAGGATCCCCTCCAGGAACTCACTGCCGAGCCGCGCCACCACCGTCACGTCCAGCTGGTGCAGGACGTAGCGGCCGCGGCGGCGGGTGGTGATCAGGCCCGCCTTCTTCAGCACGGCCAGGTGCCGGGATATCTCCGGGGCCGTCATGCCGTGCACCTGCGCCAGCTCGCTGGTGGTGTGCGCGCTGCGGGCCAGATGGCGGCACATGCGCATCCGGACCGGGTGGGAGAGCGCGGTCATCCGCATGGCCAGCTGTTCGAGCGTCTGCGGTGCGGTGAGCTCGGGGGAGCCGACCGGGTAGTGCAGCACCGGCTGCCAGCCGTACCGGTGCAGGACCATCAGGTGCGGCCAGCCCAGGCTGGTCGGGACCAGCAGCAGACCGCCGTCGCCCGTGGCCGTACGGCCGTCGCCCAGCTTGTCGACCGTGATCCGGGCGGCCTCCTCGTCGAGCGTGATCGCCGGGGACACCGCGGCCAGCGCCTCGGCCAGGCCTTTGCGCCGCAGGAGGTCCGTCTTGTGCCGGGCGTCCGCCGCGAGCTGGTGGCGCAGCCGGGACCAGGCCTCCGCGAAGAACGCCTCGTCGCAGTCCCGGAGGAACTGCCGCAGCCAGGCCCGGATCCTGGGCGGATCGGCCAGCAGCCGCTCGCCGAAGCGCAGTTGCTGCGGCCCGCGCGCGGCGGCCAGATCCAGCGCCCGGCGGCGCGTCTCCGGGTCCGACAACGCCGTCGGCCCGCACGCGCCGTAGCCGACGGCACAGGTGAACTCCAGCGCCGCGTCGACGAACTGCTCGTCGGACAGCTTGTCGAGCTGGTCCAGCTCCTCGGCGAGGGCGGCGCCCGGGAGCGTGGCGCGGTCCGGCAGGCCCGCCCAGGGCAGGAACAGGTCCGAGAACGTCGTCCGCCACAGGAAGTCCGCCTCGCACATCCGGTCGGCCAGATGCGGATCGAGCCGGGCCGTCACGCCCGTCACCCAGCCCTGCAGGCCCGGGTGGTGCGCCGGCTCGGACAGCGCGTGCAGCGCCATGCCGAGCTCGGCCAGGGGTGACGGCACGACGGCGACCCTCTCCCGCCGCAGCCCGCCGATGTCGATGTGCACGCTCATGAACCTCATGGTGCACCCCGCCACCGACAGCGCCCCCGTCGATTGACGGGTGCCGTCAATCGACGCGACGCCGCCTCCGGAGCGGGCGCACGGTGGGAGCACCGGGGCAGCCGCGGAGCCTTCGGACCTCCATCACCCCGTCCCGCAGAGGCGATCCACCATGAGCATCACGCAGCAGCACCTCCTCGACGCCTACCGCGCCCGGTCCCTCGGCGAGCCCGCCCCGCCCGCGCCCGGCACCCACGACCGGCAGGTCGTACGGGAGTGGCGCGACGAACGGCGATTGCGCGCTGTCCTCGCGGGCCGCCCGGCCCGGCACCGGTTCCGGGACGCCCTGAGGCGGTGGCGGCGGCGCCCTACCTGACCTGCTCCGGCAGCCGCGCCACGAATTCGGCCACCGCCGCCTTCACGTCCTCGGCGGTCCACTCCAGGGCTTCGGCCCGCACATGCACCTCCGTGAGCGACAGCCCGGGACCGCCCCGGTCCCAGGCGCCGCCGAACAGGACGACCCCCGTCTCCTCGGCCGTGCGGACCGCCGCCTCCCCGAGGACGTGCGGCTCGTAGGGCAGCCAGACCTGGAAGTCGTGGGTGTGCGGCACCTCCGGGTGCACGCGCGCCCACGGCACACCGGCCGCCGCGAACCCCTCACGCAGGGCGGCGGCCACCACGCGCGCGTGGGCCACGTACTCCGGCAGCCGGGGCAGCTGCCGCTCCAGCCCGACCAGCACCGACAGCACCGTCGGGAACTGCTGGAAGATCATCCCGCCGTACCGGTGCCGCCAGGCCTTCGCCTCCTCGACGAGCTCCGCCGGGCCGGCGAGCGCCGCGCCGCCGAAGGCCTCCAGGGACTTGTAGAACGACACGTAGACGCTGTCGGCCAGGCCCGCGATCTCCTCCAGGGGCCGGCCGAAGTGGACGGTGGACTCCCACAGGCGGGCCCCGTCGAAGTGCACCACCGCGTCCCGTTCCCGCGCGGCCTCGACGACCGCGGTGAGCTCCTCCCAGGTGGGCAGCAGGAAACCGGCGTCCCTGAGGGGCAGTTCCAGCATCAGTGCCCCGAAGGGCTCCTCGAAGTCCCGTACTTCGGCGGCGGTCGCCAGCCGCGGCTCACTCGTCAGCCGCACCGGGCGCAGACCGCCGACCTCGCTGAACGCGTTCCGCTCGTGCACCTCGGGATGGCTGAGCGCGTGCAGGGCGACCGTCGGGTTCCCGGTGCGGCCGGCCCAGCAGCGCAGGGCCACCTGCTGGGCCATCGTGCCCGTCGGGAAGAACGCGGCGGCCTCGGTGCCGAGCAGCCCGGCGACCTTCGTCTCCAGCGCCTCGACGACACCGTCGCCGTAGACGTCGGACAGCTCGTCCAGGTCGTGGACGTCCGCCGCCGCCTCCAGCACCGCCAGGCGCTCCCGAAGGGTCCGGTGGAAGCCGAAGCGCGCGAACACGCGCCGTGCCGAGCGATGGGCGGCCAGCCGCCGCGCCCGCAGCCCCGCGCCCTGTTCCTCGTCCGCGCCTTGTTCTTCGTCCGCCACCTGTTCGTCCCGCTCCGCTGTCTCCGTCATGCCCCGGATCCTCCCTCGCGCGCGTGTCGCCGGGCATCCGCATTTCCGTACGCCGTCCCGGGAATGCCGCACGGGCATGCACAGCCTGTGGACAACCCAACGTCGCTCGAACCGATCGCGTTAACATGACGAGAAATCGTCCGGTACCCGGAGCGGACTGGAACGGGAAGGCCGCCGTCGAGTGAACACAAGCCCACAGCCAGACCCCAAGGACCGCCCCGCGCGGCTCACCGTCGGCGTCGTCGGCGCCGGCCGCGTGGGTCCCGCGCTCGCGGCGTCCCTGCAGCTCGCCGGGCACCGTCCGGTCGCCGTCTCCGCGGTCTCGGACGCCTCCCGGCGCCGCGCCGGGCAGTTGCTGCCCGACGTGCCGGTGATGCCGCCCGCCGAGGTCCTGGAGCGGGCCGACCTGGTGCTGCTGACCGTTCCCGACGACGCCCTGCCCGACCTGGTCACCGGTCTCGCCGACACCGGATCCGTCCGGCCCGGCCAGCTCCTCGTCCACACCTCCGGGCGGTACGGGGCGCGGGTCCTCGACCCCGCCCTGCGCGCGGGCGCCCTGCCGCTCGCCCTGCACCCCGCGATGACCTTCACCGGCACGCCCGTGGACGTCCAGCGGCTGGCCGGCTGCTCCTTCGGCGTCACCGCCCCCGAGGAGCTGCGCCTGGCCGCCGAGGCCCTCGTCATCGAGATGGGCGGCGAGCCGGAGTGGATCGCCGAGGAGAACCGGCCGCTCTACCACGCGGCCCTCGCCCTGGGCGCCAACCACCTGGTCACGCTGGTCGCCCAGTCCATGGAGCTGCTGGGCGCGGCCGGTGTCGCGGCCCCCGACCGGATGCTCGGCCCGCTGCTCGGCGCGGCCCTGGACAACGCCCTGCGCTCCGGCGACGCGGCCCTCACCGGCCCGGTCGCGCGGGGGGACGCGGGCACGGTCGCCGCGCATGTCACGGAGCTGCGCCGGCACGCCCCGCAGACCGTCGCCGGTTACCTCGCGATGGCCCGCGCGACCGCCGACCGGGCCCTCGCCCACGGCCTGCTGAAGCCGGAACTCGCCGAGGACCTCCTCGGGGTACTCGCCCACGGGACCGACGGCACCGAAGGGGACGCCCGATGACCACCACCCTGCTGCGCACCGCGGGCGAACTGCACGCCCGCGCGCGTGCGGGCCGCCGTGCCGTGGTGATGACCATGGGCGCCCTGCACGAGGGCCACGCCACGCTGATCCGCACCGCACGCGGCATCGCCGGGCCGGACGGCGAGGTCGTCGTCACCGTCTTCGTCAACCCGCTCCAGTTCGGCAAGGGCGAGGACCTCGACCGCTACCCGCGCACCCTCGACGCCGACCTCGAGCTCGCCGAACGGTCGGGCGCGGACGTCGTGTTCGCCCCCGCCGTGGACGAGGTGTACCCCGGCGGCGAGCCCCAGGTCCGCATCACCGCGGGCCCCATGGGCGAGCGCCTGGAAGGCGCCTCCCGCCCCGGCCACTTCGACGGCATGCTCACCGTCGTCGCCAAGCTGCTGCACCTCACCCGCCCCGACGTCGCCCTGTACGGCCAGAAGGACGCCCAGCAGCTCGCGCTGATCCGCCGCATGGTGCGGGACCTGAACTTCGGTGTGGAGATCGTCGGCGTGCCCACCGTCCGCGAGGAGGACGGCCTGGCCCTGTCCAGCCGCAACCGCTACCTCTCGGCAGCGGAGCGGCGCACCGCCCTCGCCCTGTCCGGGGCCCTGTTCGCGGGCCAGGACCGGCACGCCGCCCAGGAGGCGCTGCGGGCCCGGGCCCGCGAAGTGCCCGCCACGCGCGCGCGTGCCGAGGCGCTCAGCGCCATAGGGGAGTCCCGTGCAGCGGCCGACGCGCATGCCGTGGCGACGGCCGTCCCGGGCGGCCCGGCGGCCGTCCGCGCGGCCGCCCGCCAGGTCCTCGACGAGGCCGCGCGCCTCGATCCGCCGCTCGCCCTGGACTACCTGGCCCTGGTCGACCCGTCCGACTTCACCGAGATCGGGGACGACTTCACCGGCGACGCGGTCCTCGCCGTCGCCGCCCGGGTCGGGGCGACCCGGCTGATCGACAACGTCCCCCTCACCTTCGGAAGCTTCGGAGCCGCCTCGTGACCACCACAGGCATACGACTGCACGCGCCCGCCCCCGGGTGGTCCATCGCCGCGGACGTGGTCGTCGTCGGCTCCGGCGTCGCCGGCCTGACCGCCGCCCTGCGCTGCGAGGCCGCGGGCCTGCGGACGGTCGTCGTCACCAAGGCCCGCCTCGACGACGGCTCCACCCGCTGGGCCCAGGGCGGCATCGCCGCGGCCCTCGGCGACGGTGACACCCCCGAGCAGCACCGCGACGACACCCTGGTCGCGGGCGCCGGCCTGTGCGACGAGGACGCGGTCCGTCTCCTGGTCACCGAGGGCCCCGACGCGGTACGCCGTCTCATCGAGACCGGCGCCCGGTTCGACGAGTCCACCGAGGGCAAGCTGGAACTCACCCGCGAGGGCGGCCACCACCGCCGCCGCATCGCGCACGCCGGCGGCGACGCCACCGGCGCCGAGATCTCCCGCGCCCTGGTCGAGGCGGTCCGCGCGCGGGGCATGCGCACCGTCGAGAACGCGCTCGTGCTGGACCTCCTCACGGACGCCGAGGGCCGCACCGCCGGTGTCACCCTGCACGTCATGGGGGAGGGCCAGCACGACGGCGTGGGGGCCGTCCACGCCCCCGCGGTGGTCCTGGCGACCGGCGGCATGGGCCAGGTCTTCTCGGCCACCACCAACCCGTCGGTGTCGACGGGCGACGGTGTGGCGCTCGCGCTGCGGGCGGGCGCGGAGGTCAGCGACCTGGAGTTCGTCCAGTTCCACCCGACCGTGCTGTTCCTGGGCCCGGACGCGGAGGGCCAGCAGCCCCTGGTCTCCGAGGCCGTGCGCGGCGAGGGCGCCCATCTGATCGACGCCGACGGCGTGCGCTTCATGGCCGGACAGCACGAACTCGCCGAACTCGCCCCCCGCGACATCGTCGCCAAGGGCATCATGCGCCGCATGCAGGAGCAGGACGCCGAGCACATGTTCCTCGACGCCCGGCACTTCGGCGCCCAGATGTGGGAGCACCGCTTCCCGACGATCCTCGCCGCCTGCCGCGCCCACGGCATCGACCCGGTCACCGAGCCCATTCCGGTCGCCCCGGCCGCCCACTACGCCTCCGGCGGCGTCCGCACCGACTCCCACGGCCGTACGACGGTCCCCGGCCTGTACGCGTGCGGCGAGGTCGCCTGCACGGGCGTGCACGGCGCCAACCGGCTGGCGTCCAACTCCCTGCTCGAAGGCCTCGTCTACGCCGAGCGCATCGCGGCCGACATCGCGGCGAACGGCCTCCACGCGCGCGTGCCCCAGCCGCTCCCGCACCCGGAGATCCCGGAGCACCCCCTGCAGACCCCCGAGGCCCGCTTCACCATCCAGCGGATCATGACGAGCGGGGCCGGCGTCCTGCGCTCGGCCGGGTCTCTCACCAAGGCCGCCGACCAGCTCCAGCGCCTGCACACCGACGCCCGGGAGGCCCTCGCCGAGAACGGCAAGACGGCCGAGGCCGGGGTCGACACGTGGGAGGCCACCAACCTCCTGTGCGTGGCCCGCGTCCTGGTCGCCGCCGCCCTGCTGCGCGAGGAGACCCGGGGCTGCCACTGGCGCGAGGACCGCCCCGAGCGCGACGACCCGGCCTGGCGCCGCCACATCGTCGTGACCCTGAACCCGGACCGCACGCTGGCCGTGCACACCACGGACACCACACACTTCCCCCCGACGACTTTCCCGCCCCAGGCCCCCCAGGAGCAGTGACCGACGTGAGCACCCCCGACCTTCCCCTCGCCTCCTCCGGAGGCTGCGGAGACGGCTGCGCCTGCGGCGCGGACGACGAGGCATACCTGGAGTGCGGACTGGACCCCGCACTCGCCCAGCTCCTGGCCGACGCCGGCCTCGACCCCGTCGAGGTCGAGGACATCGCCAACGTGGCCCTCCAGGAGGACCTGGCCCACGGCGTGGACGTGACGACGGTGGCGACGATCCCCGAGGACGCGGTGGCCACGGCCGACTTCACCGCCCGCGAGGCGGGCACGGTGGCCGGCCTGCGCGTCGCCGAGGCGGTCATGTCGGTGGTCTGCGAGGAGGAGCTCGAGATCGAACGCCACGCCGAGGACGGCGACCGCGTCGAAGCGGGCCAGAAGCTCCTCTCCGTCACCACCCGCACCCGCGACCTCCTCACGGCCGAGCGCAGCGCGCTGAACATCCTGTGCCGCCTGTCGGGCATCGCGACGGCCACGCGCGCGTGGGCGGACGTCCTGGACGGCACCAAGGCCAGGGTCCGCGACACCCGCAAGACCACCCCGGGCCTGCGCTCCCTGGAGAAGTACGCGGTCCGCTGCGGCGGCGGCGTCAACCACCGCATGTCCCTCTCCGACGCGGCCCTCGTCAAGGACAACCACGTGGTCGCCGCGGGCGGTGTCGCCCAGGCCTTCCAGGCGGTCCGCGAACGCTTCCCCGACGTCCCCATCGAGGTCGAGGTCGACACCCTGGACCAGCTGCGTGAGGTCCTGGACGCCGGCGCCGACCTGATCCTGCTGGACAACTTCACGCCGGGCGAGTGCGCGGAGGCCGTCGCCCTCGTCCAGGGCCGCGCCGCGCTGGAGGCCTCGGGCCGCCTCACCCTCGACAACGCCAAGGCGTACGCGGACACCGGCGTCGACTACCTGGCCGTCGGGGCCCTCACCCACTCCTCGCCGATCCTGGACATCGGCCTGGACCTGCGGCCGGCGGAGTAGGGGCGGGTACGCGTCATGCTGCTGACGATCGACGTAGGAAACACCCACACCGTCCTCGGCCTGTTCGACGGCGACGAGATCGTCGAACACTGGCGCATCTCCACGGACGCCCGCCGCACCGCCGACGAACTGGCGGTCCTGCTCCAGGGCCTGATGGGCATGCACCCGCTCCTCGGCGACGAACTGGGCGACGGCATCGACGGCATCGCCATCTGCGCGACCGTCCCCTCGGTCCTGCACGAGCTCCGCGAGGTGACGCGCCGCTACTACGGCGACGTCCCGGCGGTCCTCGTCGAACCGGGCGTCAAGACGGGCGTCCCGATCCTCATGGACAACCCCAAGGAGGTCGGCGCGGACCGCATCATCAACGCGGTCGCGGCGGTCGAGCTCTACGGCGGCCCGGCCGTGGTCGTCGACTTCGGCACGGCGACCACGTTCGACGCGGTCAGCGCGCGCGGCGAGTACGTCGGCGGGGTCATCGCCCCGGGCATCGAGATCTCCGTCGAGGCACTCGGCGTCCGCGGCGCCCAGCTCCGCAAGATCGAGGTGGCCCGGCCCCGCAGCGTCATCGGCAAGAACACGGTCGAGGCGATGCAGTCGGGCATCATCTACGGCTTCGCCGGGCAGGTCGACGGGGTCGTCAACCGGGTGGCCCGGGAGCTGGCGGAGGACCCCGACGACGTCACGGTCATCGCGACAGGGGGCCTGGCGCCGATGGTCCTGGGCGAGTCGTCGGTGATCGACGAGCACGAGCCGTGGCTGACGCTGATCGGGCTGCGGCTGGTGTACGAGCGGAACGTCTCGCGCATGTGAGCCCTGCCGGGGCCGGGGGGACGGCCGGGCCCTGTCGCGAACGCGGCGCGGCTGTGTGACGCCACGCTCGCGACAGGCCCCGAGGAGTGTCGTTCGGATCAGGCCGGTCGCCGACGGCACGCCCTAGGCGGGACGGGTGGTCCCCGGCGCCACACCCGTCCCCTATGTCGAATTTGTCTGATTAGCGCGTATCGTCGCAGCATGCCCACGCCATACGGATCCCGCGGCGGCATGGCGTTCGGCGTGGAGGAGCTGCGTGTGCTCCGCCGCGCCCTCGCCCTTGCCCTCCATCCCACCCCCGCCTCGGCCGACGACGTCCAGGACTGTCTCCGCCTCGCAGAGTCGCTCGACGAGGCGATGCGGGAGGGGGTTCGGCTGCGCGCCTTCCTCGTGGCCGACCTGGGCCGCTACCGAGCCGCCCTCCCCGGCACCGCCGCCGGCTACCTCGCACTCCTGGACGAGGCGCTGGGCGCCGGCTACCGCCCCCTCCCCGACGACCTCGCCGCCCTGCGCGCCCTGCGCGGCAACCCCACCGCAGCGGCCCTCCTGGACCGCTGCGCGGTCACCTCCCTCAGGGCCGCCGTCCCCCCGGCCGCCGTTCCGGGCTCCCGCACCCGCCTCCTGGCCCTCCCCGGAGGCCGCCGCGCCGCCGGGGACGGCCCGGGCAAGCAGCCCGAGAAGAAGCCCGTACGCAAGCCGGCGGCCCCCAAGCCCGCCCCGGCTCCGTCCCCCGGGCCCGCCCCGGGCACCCCGAAGCCCTCACGCCCGATCCCCACCCCGGGCGAGGTCTTCCCGCGCCGCAAACCGACCCCGCCACCCCCCGCGAACCCCCAGCAGCTCGCCGCGGGCTGACGTGGCTACCCTGGGTCCATGGACTACGTCTCCGCGCTCCTGCCCCCGGCCGTCATGGCCGTCTTCTTCATCGGCGTGATCCGGGTGATCGTGAAGACCCAGGGCGGCGCCAACAAGGCCAAGGAGGACGCGGCCGTGGACGCCGCCCTCGCGCGCGTGGAGGGCGCCCGCCGCCCCGCCGCGACGCCTCCGAAGGCCGACGCCTGACCTCACTCCCACGAGGGCGTACGACTCGGCGAGCCCGCAGCCGCGGCGCCCGCACTTCGGAGTCGTACGCCCTTTTTGTTCCCGTTCGCCGGTGAAGCGCACGTCCGCCACGCCATTACCGGGATCTCCCACTATTGTTCTGAGCTGTGCCTCGCCCATTGGGAGAACTCGAAGACGCGGTCATGTCGCGGGTGTGGAAGTGGAACCGCCCGGTGACCGTTCGAGAAGTCCTGGAAGATCTTCAGAAGGAGCGGTCCATCGCGTACACCACCGTGATGACCGTTTTGGACAATCTCCATCAGAAGGGCTGGGTGCGCCGCGAGGCGGAAGGCCGCGCCTATCGATATGAGGCGGTCTCCACCCGCGCCGCCTACGCGGCGGCCCTGATGAACGACGCCTGGTCGCAGAGCGACAACCCCGCCGCCGCTCTCGTCGCCTTCTTCGGCATGATGAGCGAGGAACAGCGGCAGTCTCTCAGCGACGCCGTACGCATCGTCCAGGGCCCACAAACCCGGGAACCGACCGAACCGTCGGAATCCGCAGAACCGGCCGAACGAGCGGAACCCCGGGAAGGCGGCCCGGAGAACCCCGCCTCCACTCAGGACGACGGCGGGCGATAGCGTCCCGTCATGTCCGCGAAGAGCCCCGAAGCCACCGCAAAAGCCATCACCGTCCGGCGGGCCCGCACCAGCGATGTCCCGGCCGTGCGCCGCCTCCTTGACGCCTACGTCCGCGGCGGCATCCTGCTCGACAAAGCAACGGTGACGCTTTACGAGGACATCCAGGAGTTCTGGGTCGCGGAACGGGACGACAACGCCGAGGTCGTCGGCTGCGGCGCGCTGCACGTGATGTGGGAAGACCTCGCGGAAGTCCGCACTCTCGCGGTGAAGCCCGGACTGAAGGGCGCGGGCGTCGGGCACCGTGTGCTGGAGAAGTTGCTGCAGACCGCCCGCTGGCTCGGTGTTCGCCGCGTTTTCTGTCTCACCTTCGAAGTCGACTTCTTCACCAAGCACGGCTTCGTGGAGATCGGCGAGACCCCCGTCGACACGGATGTCTACGCGGAGCTGCTGCGTTCCTATGACGAGGGCGTCGCGGAGTTCCTCGGACTCGAACGAGTGAAACCGAACACCTTGGGCAACAGCCGGATGCTTCTGCATCTGTGATCGCCGGGCGCTAGTCGGCCGCAAGAGGACCCGCACGGTTCGGCCAGGCATATTCCGCTCCGCCCGCCCCTGCCCAGGTGCCCTATGTCCGAAACGCGTACGTTTCCGGACCGAGCCCGGGCTGCCGGTCTCTGCCGGGGGTTTGTGTTTTTCCGGCAAAAGCGGTTTGCTTTCCGACGTACTGCAGTACTGCATATAACAGGGGACGGCGATACGGCGGACGCCGGCTCACCCCGGCCCTCAAGATATCGATGAAAGGAAATCCGGTGGCACAGAAGGTTCAGGTCCTTCTTGTCGACGACCTCGACGGTGGCGAGGCGGACGAGACCGTGACGTTCGCGCTGGACGGCAAGACGTACGAGATCGATCTCACCACCGCCAATGCGGACAAGCTCCGTGGCCTTCTCGAGCCTTACGTGAAGGGCGGTCGTCGTACCGGAGGCCGTGCTTCGGGCGGGCGCGGAAAGGCGCGCACCGCTGCGAGCGGCGGCAGCCAGGACACCGCGGCGATCCGCGCCTGGGCGAAGGAGAACGGCTACGAGGTCAACGACCGCGGCCGTGTTCCCGCGACCATCCGCGAGGCTTACGAGAAGGCCAACGGCTGAACGGCGGCTCTACCGGCCCTGCGCACGCAAGGCCGGCGGCTGGGCGCACGCGCGCCGCAGCCGGACCCGGTGGCACTGCGTGGCCACCGTGTTCACCAGCCGCACGAGATCGGGGGCTTCCCCACCGCCCCCCAGCGCCGACAGCGTCGGCAGCGAGGCCTCGGCCCCGCATCCCGGCTCGGGGGGCCGCAGCCACACGGCGGCCCCCTGGGAACCGACCCGGCCCGGGGGGCCGGTCGGCAACGTGTCCCTGAGCGGTGTGGCCCCCTCCTCGCGAGACACCGGGGGCGACGGCGCCTCCATGAGGCCGCCCGCCCCGATCGCCACCAGGTCCAGCGGCAGGGTCCCCCAGTCCAGCCACTCCAGCAGCCCCGGAACCTCCTCCGCGCTGCCCGCTGCCACCAGGAGCAGCATCCGGTCGCCGTGCAGGGCGACGGGAGAGCCCGCTGCCGAGTGCCGCAGCGCCGCGCGCCCGGCCTCCGCCGGCACGTCCAGGACGTCGTAGCGCACCCCCACCACCAGCCGCAGCGGATCGCCGGGCACCGTCGGCCACCCCAGTTCGTTCTCGTACCACCGCCGGACCTGACCGCTCGTGCCGGCCGGGTCGAGCGGCCGGCGGGGGAGCGGGACGAGCGGGGGCGCGGACGCGGTCACGGGGTGAGGGGCGCCGAACATGCCAAGCGCAACGGCCGGAAAGGCCTTCGAGTTACGCTGGGTGGTGTCACGAGTGCACACAGTGGCCAGATGGGGGCGTGTGGGGGGTGTGGCGAGGCGCAAGGTTGTTCGCCCGTAGCGGAGGGAACGGGGGCGCTCGGCATGGAAATCCGGTCCGGACGGGTAAGACATGCCTAGTGAGAGGGGGCGACACGCAGGAAAGGACGTCTCACGTTCGCCATCGGCGTACTGGCGAGTGGGGTATCTGCCTGGCCTGCGGGAACATCGTCTCGCACCATCGGGTTGGAGCAGATGTCGGCGTTCGGGGTCAGGAGGCAGCGTGGTTCTCGGTCCGGTGTCGGCAGTTGGAATGAGCGGTCCCCGCTTGCGGGACTAAGCTGCGGAAGGACAGGGAGGGGAAGTTCCCCCCACTGCCTGACCGCTCTGAGGAGCGATTAACGATGTTCGAGAGGTTCACCGACCGCGCGCGGCGGGTTGTCGTCCTGGCTCAGGAAGAAGCCCGGATGCTCAACCACAACTACATCGGCACTGAGCACATCCTCCTGGGCCTGATCCACGAGGGTGAAGGTGTCGCCGCCAAGGCCCTTGAGAGCCTCGGGATTTCGCTCGAGGCGGTCCGCCAGCAGGTGGAGGAGATCATCGGCCAGGGCCAGCAGGCCCCGTCCGGCCACATCCCCTTCACCCCCCGTGCCAAGAAGGTCCTGGAGCTGTCGCTCCGCGAGGCCCTTCAGCTGGGCCACAACTACATCGGCACGGAGCACATCCTGCTCGGCCTGATCCGCGAGGGCGAGGGCGTCGCCGCCCAGGTCCTCGTGAAGCTGGGCGCAGATCTGAACCGCGTGCGGCAGCAGGTCATCCAGCTGCTCTCCGGTTACCAGGGCAAGGAGACCGCCACCGCCGGCGGTCCTGCCGAGGGCACGCCCTCCACGTCCCTGGTCCTCGACCAGTTCGGCCGGAACCTCACCCAGGCCGCTCGTGAGTCCAAGCTCGACCCGGTCATCGGGCGCGAGAAGGAGATCGAGCGGGTCATGCAGGTGCTGTCCCGCCGTACGAAGAACAACCCGGTCCTGATCGGTGAGCCCGGCGTCGGCAAGACCGCCGTCGTCGAGGGCCTCGCCCAGGCCATCGTCAAGGGCGAGGTGCCCGAGACCCTCAAGGACAAGCACCTCTACACCCTCGACCTCGGCGCCCTGGTCGCCGGCTCCCGTTACCGCGGTGACTTCGAGGAGCGCCTGAAGAAGGTCCTCAAGGAGATCCGCACCCGCGGCGACATCATCCTGTTCATCGACGAGCTCCACACGCTGGTCGGTGCGGGTGCCGCCGAGGGCGCCATCGACGCCGCTTCGATCCTGAAGCCGATGCTGGCCCGCGGTGAGCTGCAGACCATCGGTGCCACCACGCTCGACGAGTACCGCAAGCACCTGGAGAAGGACGCCGCCCTCGAGCGCCGCTTCCAGCCCATCCAGGTCGCGGAGCCGTCCCTGCCGCACACGATCGAGATCCTCAAGGGTCTCCGTGACCGGTACGAGGCCCACCACCGCGTCTCCATCACCGACGAGGCGCTGGTCCAGGCCGCCACCCTGGCCGACCGGTACATCTCGGACCGCTTCCTGCCGGACAAGGCGATCGACCTGATCGACGAGGCCGGTTCCCGGATGCGCATCCGCCGGATGACCGCGCCGCCGGACCTGCGCGAGTTCGACGAGAAGATCGCCGGCGTCCGCCGCGACAAGGAGTCCGCGATCGACTCGCAGGACTTCGAGAAGGCCGCCTCCCTGCGCGACAAGGAGAAGCAGCTCCTGGCCGCCAAGGCCAAGCGGGAGAAGGAGTGGAAGGCCGGCGACATGGACGTCGTCGCCGAGGTCGACGGCGAGCTGATCGCCGAGGTCCTCGCGACCGCCACCGGCATCCCGGTCTTCAAGCTGACCGAGGAGGAGTCCTCGCGTCTGCTGCGCATGGAGGACGAGCTCCACAAGCGGGTCATCGGCCAGAACGACGCCGTCAAGGCGCTGTCGAAGGCGATCCGCCGTACGCGTGCCGGTCTGAAGGACCCGAAGCGCCCCGGTGGCTCGTTCATCTTCGCCGGCCCGTCCGGTGTCGGTAAGACCGAGCTGTCCAAGGCGCTCGCCGAGTTCCTCTTCGGCGACGAGGACGCGCTGATCTCCCTCGACATGTCGGAGTTCAGCGAGAAGCACACGGTCTCGCGGCTCTTCGGTTCGCCCCCCGGCTACGTGGGCTACGAGGAGGGCGGCCAGCTGACCGAGAAGGTCCGTCGCAAGCCGTTCTCGGTCGTCCTGTTCGACGAGGTCGAGAAGGCCCACCCGGACATCTTCAACTCGCTGCTGCAGATCCTGGAGGACGGTCGCCTGACCGACTCCCAGGGCCGGGTCGTGGACTTCAAGAACACGGTCATCATCATGACGACCAACCTCGGCACCCGGGACATCTCCAAGGGCTTCAACCTGGGCTTCGCGGCCCAGGGCGACACCAAGTCCAACTACGAGCGCATGAAGAACAAGGTCTCGGACGAGCTCAAGCAGCACTTCCGGCCCGAGTTCCTCAACCGCGTCGACGACGTGGTCGTCTTCCCGCAGCTCAGCCAGGACGACATCCTCAAGATCGTCGACCTGATGATCGACAAGGTCGACGAGCGCCTGAAGGACCGGGACATGGGCATCGAGCTCTCCCAGTCCGCCAAGGAGCTGCTGTCCAGGAAGGGTTACGACCCGGTGCTGGGTGCGCGTCCGCTGCGTCGCACCATCCAGCGCGAGATCGAGGACTCGCTGTCGGAGAAGATCCTCTTCGGCGAGCTGCGCCCCGGTCACATCGTGGTCGTGGACACGGAGGGCGAGGGCGAGACCAAGACCTTCACCTTCCGCGGCGAGGAGAAGGCGGCTCTCCCGGACGTCCCGCCGATCGAGCAGGCGGCCGGAGGCTCGGGTCCGAACCTGAGCAAGGACGCCTGAGCGTAACGACCCAGTGAGAGGGGCCGGTGCTGAACAGCACCGGCCCCTTTCCCATGCCCGGACGCGTCCTAGGACAGCTGCCCGTCGTAGTCCGGCAGCTTGAACGTCTTCTCGGCGTGGCCGCCCGACAGGTCGGTGGCGCTGTTGCCGATGTTCGCGATGATCGTGTAGCCCTTGCGCTCGATGTCGACGCGCTGGGCCGTCTTGTAGTCGGCGACGTTCTTGAAGAGGTCGATGAAGCCGCGGACGTAAAGCCCCGAGACCTGGTAGCCGGACTGCTTCAGGTTGTACTGGGTGAACGAGGCGATGATGTCCGGGCGGGCGGTCACGAAGAACAGGGCGACGCCGCGCTCCTGCGCGTATCTGGCGGCCTCCAGGACCGGCTTGTTGGCCGGCTGCGGGTAGCTGAAGCCGAAGTCGGTCTCCAGCGCCGTGTTGTCGATGTCGAAGACGATCGCCTGCTTCTCGCCCGGCTTCGTGGCCGCGATCCGCTGCTTCAGGTAGGGCAGCGCCTGGTCCATCACGGCCTGGCAGTCCTTCTGCCAGGTGCCGTAGTCGATGTCCGCGGCCGCGGCCGTGGTGGCGGCCGTGGAGGCCCGGGTGGCGGTCGTGGCGTCGGCCGGTGCGGCCATCGCCACGAGGGCCGCCGCCGAGGCGGCGGTCACTGAGGCACGGCGCAACCAGGGGCGTCGGATCTGCATGTCGTGGGGGTCCTCTCACGTCCGTGACGCTGCCAACATGTCAGGTGCATGCTTGTGCTCGAGGGTGGCGCGAGGGGAACCGTAGGGTTACCGGACGGTAGGTGCCTAGAGGCGTGCGCCACATTTCCGGAATGGCCGAAGAGGGCCTCCGGTGACATGCCGCACAGGCGATATGTCCGTTACTAGTCGGAATAGTGGTGAACGGACCGGGAGGAAAGGGATTCTTGCCCCGCAGTACAGGCGGAAGTGCACGCTAATGCCCTGATTCGTCCCGTATGGCTGCTGTGTCAAGAGACGTAGAACACTGAACCAAATTACTAACTAGCGTCGTAGATCACGCTTTTGGGAGTTTGTCGGGCTTCGGGTTACCAAGGGATGGCCATTCGGCGAGCGTCCGTGCGCCGGGTGGTTTTCTCCGTCCCCTTCCACACGAGGTTTCGATGTCCCAGCGCGTCACGTCCCGTTCTTCCCGTACGTCCCAGCTCCGCACCCGTGCGACCGTGCTGGCCGCCGGCCTTGGTGTCTCGGTCGCACTGGGAGCCGGGGTCGCGTCCGCCGCCGACACCACGGCCGCGTCCGGTGCCGCCGGTGCCGTCCAGGCGCAGGCCGCCGCCCAGGCCAAGGCCGCGAAGGTCGAGAAGGCCGCCAAGGCCGCCGCCGCGAAGAAGGCGGCCGCGAAGAAGGCCGCCGTCAAGAAGGCGGCTGCCAAGAAGGCCAAGCCCTCCTGGGTCGACCCGGTGAAGAAGTACAAGCTCTCCGCGAGCTTCGCCCAGAACGGCGGCATGTGGCAGTCCACCCACAGCGGTCAGGACTTCGCCGTGCCGAGCGGTACCCAGGTCGTCGCCACGCACGGCGGCACCGTGGTCAAGGCCGGCGGCAACGGCGCCGGTGACGGTCCCGCGTACGGCAACGCCGTCGTGATCAAGCACGGCAACGGTACGTACTCCCAGTACGCCCACCTGTCGAAGGTCACCGTGCGGGTCGGCCAGATCGTCAAGACCGGCCAGGAGATAGCCAAGTCCGGCAACACCGGCAACTCGAGCGGTCCCCACCTGCACTTCGAGATCCGCACGACCCCGAACTACGGCTCGGCGGTCGACCCGGTGAAGTTCCTGCGCGCCAAGGGCGTGAAGGTCTGACCGGAGGGGTGATCCCCCCGGCCCGCTAGGAGCCCCCGGCTCCCCGGTGGGCCTGGGTCACCAGGTCCGTGGCGACCTCGAGGACGGCTTTGTTCTTCTCCTCGGGGTCGTCTCCCATGTCCTGGAGCAGGAACATGCCGGCGTGCAGCGTGAAGATGGCGCTGGCGCAGCGGACCTGGTCGACCAGGTCCGCGTCCGGGTCGACGATGATGTCGCGCAGACTGTGGACGCGCGCCTTGAAGGAATCGCCGATCCGCAGGTCCCGTACCGTCGCCTGGTTCTCGTGCATGAACCGGAACAGCGGCGCCGCCCCGGCGAGCGTGTCGGCGTAGCGGCGGACGATCTCCTGCTTGGTCGCCAGTGTGGGCGGCTGCTGCCGGCCCCACTCGATCAGGTCCTCGATCGGCTGCGTGAGGTCCTCGAAGATGCTGACGAGGATCTCTTCCTTCGTCTTGAAGTGGTAGTAGAGCGCCGCTTTGGTGACGTCCAGGCGCTCGGCGATCTCGCGCAGGGAGGTCTTCTCGTAGCCGTGCTCCGCGAAGAGTTCGAGGGCCACGTCCTGGATGCGCCGGCGGGTGTTCCCGCGGCGCCGCTGCCTGGTGCCGTCCATGGTGCCGCCCATCCTCCTACGCCCCCCGCTTTCCATAAAACTTACTTGACGCCCGGCTAGTTCCGCGGCTAGCTTCCGAGTGTAGTCACTAGCCGGTCGGCAAGTAAGTAGCGGTAGCTGGGGGAGTGGGAAGCGATGACGGACACGACGGACACACCGGTGGCCGACGCCGTGGGGAAAAAGCCGAAGAGCGTGCGGGTCGTCCTGCTCGCGCTGATGATCGCGATGATGCTCGCGATGCTCGACAACATGATCATCGGTACGGCGATGCCGACGATCGTCGGTGAGCTGGGCGGGCTCGAGCACCTCTCCTGGGTCGTCACCGCCTACACGCTCGCCACCGCGGCCTCCACCCCGCTGTGGGGCAAGCTCGGCGACATGTACGGCCGCAAGGGCACGTTCCTGTCGTCGATCGTCCTCTTCCTGATCGGCTCCGCGCTCAGCGGCATGGCCCAGAACATGGGCGAGCTGATCGGCTTCCGTGCCGTGCAGGGCCTCGGTGCCGGCGGTCTGATGGTCGGCGTCATGGCGATCATCGGTGACCTGATCCCGCCCCGGGAGCGCGGCAAGTACCAGGGCATGATGGCCGGCGTCATGGCGCTGGCGATGATCGGCGGTCCGCTGGTCGGCGGCACCATCACCGACAACTGGGGCTGGCGCTGGGCCTTCTACATCAACCTCCCGCTCGGCGCGGTCGCGCTGGTCGCCGTCAGTGCCGTGCTGCACCTGCCGAAGAAGCGCTCCAAGGCGCGCATCGACTACCTGGGCGCCGCGCTGCTGACCGTCGGCATCACCGCGATCGTGCTCGTCACGACGTGGGGCGGGACGGAGTACGCGTGGAGTTCCGCGCGGATCATGGAGCTGATCGGCATCGGGGTCGCCGCGCTCGTCGGGTTCGTGTTCTGGCAGACCAGGGCCGCCGAGCCGGTGCTTCCGCTGCACATCTTCCGCAGCCTCAACTTCACGCTGATGTCGGTCATCGGCTTCATCACCGGCTTCGTGATGTTCGGCGCCACTCTCTTCCTGCCGCTGTACCAGCAGTCCGTGCAGGGTGCCTCCGCGACGAACTCCGGGCTGCTGCTCCTGCCGATGCTCGGCGCGATGCTCGTGACCTCGATGGTCGCCGGGCGGGTGACCACGAACACCGGCAGGTACAAGGTCTTCCCGATCGTCGGCAGCGCGCTGATGATCGTCGGGCTCTATCTGCTGTCCACGATGGACACCGGGACCTCCCGGCTGACCTCCGGTGTCTTCATGGCCGTGGTCGGGCTGGGCATGGGCTGCCTGATGCAGATCACCATGCTGGTCGCGCAGAACAGCGTGGAGATGAGGGACATGGGCGTCGCGTCCTCGTCGACCACCCTGTTCCGTACGCTCGGCTCCTCCTTCGGCGTCGCGATCATGGGCGCACTGTTCAACCACCGCGTCCAGGACGTCATGACCGAGCGGGCCGGTGCGCTGGGCTCCAAGGTGACCGAGCAGTCCGCCCAGCTCGACGCGAAGAGCCTGGAGAAGCTCCCGGTGCTGGCCCGGGAGGCGTACCAGCACGCGGTGTCCGCCGGCACGCACTCGGCGTTCCTGCTCGGGGCCGTGGTGGCGGTGGTCGCACTCGTGGCGGCCGTGTTCGTCAAGGAGGTGCCGCTGAAGGGAGCGGGACCGAAGGAGGACGGCGAGCCGGACGCCCCGGCGGCGCAGCCGCCCATGGTCGAGGCCCTCTGACCGCGCCGCACGAGGCCCCCGGGAGTGTCCCGCCCGGGGGCCTTCGTCATGCCCGGCCTCCGGGGCCCGCACCGCCCGTCGCGCCCTGGCCCGGTCGCGAGCCGGGGGCCGATGTCAGACCCCCGTGCCACCATCGGTCGCATGGACAAGACGCGCCAGGTCCGGCTCGCCAAGGACGCCATGGACCGGGACTGGGCCGATCCCGGGCTCGACCTGGACACCGTCGCCGCGCACGCCGGGTACTCGCGCTACCACTTCATCCGCGCCTTCAAGGAGGCGTACGGCGAGACCCCCGGCCAGTACCTCACGCACCGCCGCATAGAGCGGGCCGAGGACCTGCTGCGCACCGCCAACCTGTCGGTGACGGAGATCTGCCACCTGGTCGGCTTCAGCAGCGTCGGCACGTTCTCCGCCCGCTTCAAGGCCTGGACGGGCCTGACGCCCAGCGAGTACCGGACCAAGCACGTGGGCCGGGGAGCCGCCCTCATACCCGGCTGTTACGCCATGCTCTGGGCCGGCGGCTTCCGCTCCGCGCCCGGCGCCGGCAAGCAGCGCAATTCCGGAGAAGCGGGCTGACACCCCCGCTGCCTACCGTGGCAGGGCAGGCACAACCGGCCGCATCGCCAGAGCAGGAGCACGCCATGATCAAGGGTCTCGCCATCTCGACCGTCTGGGTCCTCGACCAGGACCGGGCCAAGGAGTTCTACACGGAGAAACTGGGCCTGGAGGTCCGTACGGACATGACCATGGGCGAGGGCGGTATGCGCTGGCTCACGGTCGGCTCGCCGAACCAGCCCGACGTCGAG
The DNA here is from genome assembly GCF_044764825.1 of Streptomyces sp. NPDC093598. Classification (NCBI taxonomy): domain Bacteria; kingdom Bacillati; phylum Actinomycetota; class Actinomycetes; order Kitasatosporales; family Streptomycetaceae; genus Streptomyces; species Streptomyces sp. NPDC093598. Next base: position 699,469 of record NZ_JBIWIV010000003.1, read on the forward strand.
CTGACGCTGATGGTGCCCGGCGGGCCCGCGATGGACCCCGAGTCCGCCGAGATGCTCCGCAAGCTGGTGACGAAGGGCGCGCTCGGCGCGGGCGTGCTGACCACCGACGACATCCACGGCGACTACAAGAAGCTCAAGGACCGGGGCGTGGAGTTCCTCCAGGAGCCGCAGGAGCGTCCGTACGGCACGGAGGCGCTGTTCCGCGACGACTCCGGAAACTGGTTCTCCTTCACCCAGCCCCGCGAGGGCGGCCTCGACATGGACCAGGACTGGTCCTGCTGATCCGGGCCCCCGGCTCTACGCCCCCGACCCCGGCAGCATCGGGTAGCTCCCCGTGTTCGTCGGCGCGTGTTCCGGCAGCCACAGCACGGCGACCGCGCCCTCGGCCGCCAGATGATCCGGAGTGCCGGGGGTGCGGACGTTGCGGAAGGTCAGCCGGGCGCCCAGCACCCGGGCCTGGCCGGCGGCGATGGTCAGGCCGAGTCCGTGGCCCTGCCCGGCCCGGTCCTTGCTGCCGGTGCGGAAGCGGCTCGGCCCCTCGGCGAGCAGGTCCTCGGGGAAGCCCGGGCCGTGGTCGCGCACGCGGATGACCCGGCCCTCGACGCTGACCTCGATGGGCGGCTTGCCGTGCCGGGCGGCGTTGGCCAGGAGATTGATCAGGACGCGCTCCAGGCGGCGCGGGTCGGTGGTGACCTCCGACTCGTGCACGATGCGCACCTCGATGGCCGGATCCTTGGCCGCCACCCGCCGGGCGACGAACTCGCCCAGCATGATGTCCTGAAGCTCCGCCCGTTCGGAGGCCCCGTCGAGACGGGCCACCTCCAGCACGTCCTCGACCAGCGTGCGCATGGCCTTCGCCCGGTCCAGCACCAGCTCGGTCGGGCGCCCGGGCGGCAGCAGTTCGGCGGCGGTCAGCAGCCCGGTCACCGGGGTGCGCAGCTCGTGCGCGATGTCGGCGGTGACCCGCCGTTCGGCCTCGATGCGCTGCCGCAGCGCGTCCGCCATGGCATCCACCGCGCTGGCCAGGTCGTCCGTCTCGTCCCGCACGACCCCGCCCATGGCGTCCCGCACGCGCACGTCCGTCTCGCCGCCGGCCAGCTGGTTGGCCGCGATGGCCGCCTTGCGCAGCCGCCGCGAGAGATGCCCGCCGATGAGCACCCCGAGCGCGCTGCCCCCGAGGACGACCGCGATGGACCCGATGAGCAGGGCCTGGTCGAGATCCTTGAGGATGTCCGAGCTGCGGTCGGTGAAGCCCGAGTGCAGGGACATCACCTGCCCGTTCTTCAGCGGCACGGCGGCCCATATGTCGGGCACGTCACCCGGCCGGTCGGCCACGTAGGTCGCCCGCTGGCCCGCCTCCACCCGGTCCCGCAGCGCCTGCGGCAGATCCGGGTCGTTGATCTTGGTGTTGGGGAAGTTCATCCTCCCCGACAGCTCGAAGTTGCGCTGGGCGATCATGATGCGCTCGTCGGCGAGGTCGCGCGCGTTGTCCAGCATCGAGACCCGGGCGGCGTTGTGCACGACCAGGCTCAGTGCGATCGCCACCAGTGCCCCGACCAGCGCGATGGCCGCGCTCAGCTTCCATCTGAGGCCCGTGCGGATGCCCGCGCGCTCCAGGCCCGTGGCGACCAGGCGCCGGAAGTGCCCCCTCATACCCCTGCTCAGGCCTTCAACTTGTAGCCGAAGCCACGGACCGTCTCGATCCGGTCCTGGCCGATCTTCTGCCGCAGCCGCTGCACGTGCACGTCGACGACGCGGGTGTCCCCGCCCCAGCCGTAGTCCCACACGCGCTCCAGCAGCTTGTCGCGGGAGAGCACCGTGCCCGGCGCGGAGGAGAACTCCAGCAGCAGTCGCATCTCGGTCGGGGTCAGCGCCACCGGCTGCCCGGCGCGGCGGACCTCCATGCCCTCGGTGTCGACCTCCAGGTCCCCGAAGGCCAGCACCCCGCCGCTCGCCGGGGCCGCCGGCTCCTCGCCCCGGCCGCCGCCCGCGTGCCCGAAGCGGCGCAGCACCGCGCGGATCCGGGCGACCAGGACGGCACCGTCGAACGGCTTGGTCACATAGTCGTCGGCGCCCGCCTCCAGGCCCAGCACGACGTCGATGGAGTCGGCCCGCGCCGACAGCATGATCACCGGCACGGTCGACTCGTCCCGGATGCGGCGGCACAGGCTGACACCGTCGAGGCCGGGAACCATGACGTCCAGCAGCGCGATGTCGGGGCGGTCCGCCCGGAACGCCTCCAGGCCCGACAGCCCGTCGGGCATGGCGGTGACCACGAAGCCGTCCCGTTCCAGGGCGAGCTGCGTGGCCTCGCGGATGACGTCGTCGTCCTCGACGAACAGGACGTGGGTCTGGTCTGCCATCCCGGTGCTCTCAGTCCTTCGTGATCCGTGGGGTGTGTTCTCTCTGCTGGGACGCACGGTCCGTGCGATGCGTTCACCGAGGGATCGGTCCGAGCGGCCCGATCGGTTCACGCGGCTCCGTGCCCGCGTCAGCTCGCGGGCGCCGGTGTCGCGCTGTCGCCGACGACCTTCCCGTAGTCGTTGTGCGTGCGGTACTTCTCAGCGAACCGGCCGGAGGTCCATCTGTACGTGATCACGTTCTCACCGGAGGGACTCGACACCGGGTCGCCCTTCTCGTACACCTGCTTGGTCACCACCAGGTCGCCGCGGTCGATCTCCGCGTAGACCGGCGGTTCCTCGGCCTTGAACACATTCTCGTACCTGCCGTCCTGCTCGCGATAGACGTAACTGCCCACACCTACCGCGTCACCGCAGGTCAGCACATTGACGACGACGTCGTCCGCGGAGCCTCCGGTGAGGTTGCCGTAGGAGACGTCGACCGGGTACTCGTCGGCGACGCACGGCTTCAGCTCGCGTTTCACCTCGGGCGCGACCTTCGGGTCGTCCTTGACGAGTTTGACCGCGTTCACGGTGTCCGGCGTCTTCGACGGCGCGGCGGACGGGGTGGCGGCGGCACCCGCCACCGAGTCGGCGTGGGCCGGGCCCTCGTCGCGGGCGCCGGTGCCGCCGGCACCGCACCCGGACACCAAAAGGGCGAGGGCGGTGGGCACGGCCAGTGCCGCGCTCACCGCCTGAATACTGCCCCGGGTCCGCGCAGAACCCTCGCCGGTCAGGCCGCGCACCGCTCCCGCTCCTCACGCTCCAGCGCGCGTGCGTCCAGATCGCGGGACTCCAGCTCCTCGCGGAGCCGGGCGAGCGCCCGGTGCAGCGTGCTCTTGACCGTTCCGGCCGACATGCCGAGGGCGGCGGCCGTCTCCTCCGTGGACATCTGCTCCCAGTGTCGCAGCACCACGACACTGCGCTGCTTCGGGGCGAGCACCTTCAGGACGTCCATCAGCAGCGCGCGGTCCGCGTGCTGCTCGGTGGCGTCGTCGACCGAGGCGTCCGGGAGCTGCTCGGTCGGGACCTCCTCCAGCTTCCGCGCCCGCCACCACTCCGTGCGGGTGTTGATCATCACCCGGCGCAGATAGGCGTCCGCCAGCCGCTTGTCCTCGATGGTCTCCCAGCGGCCGTACGTCCGTACCAGCGCCGTCTGGAGCAGGTCCTGCGCATCCGTCGGGTCCGGGACCAGGCGGCGGGCACTGCGCAGCAGCGCGTCCTGCCGGGTGCGGACGTACTCCTCGAACTCGAGCACCTCGCCCTGCGCCATGGTGAACCGCCTCCCGTTTCCCCGTTCGGGCCGGCTCCCCGCCGCCCGTGCACTGCCTGTCGTCTTCAGTCGTCCCGTGTCTTCCGGGAACGCATCTGAAGGTACGGAGGCGTTGTCACGGCGCTGTCCGAAGCAGCCTGCGGCCAGCGCTCGGCTGTCCGTCGGTTGTGTAACGGAAGCCGCAACGGGGTAGAGCGGTGGGCGTGTTGGGGTCGGTTCCGGGTGATTTGTCCACCCCGAGCTCCGTTACGGCCGGCGATCCGCGGCTGTGACCTGTCTGTACGTCAGGTCAGCGGCAGCCGGTACGCACCGCCCGCCAGCGGCTCCACCAGACCGTCGGCGACGAGACCGTCCAGGGCGCGGGCACGCTGCACCGGCTCGTGCCACACCCGGTCCAGGGCCGCCTGCGGAACGGGCCCGTGGGCCTCCCGCAACACGGCGAGCAGCCGCCCGCGCACCTGCCGGTCGGTGCCCGCGTAGGTCTGACCGCGGCGCGGCGGCCCGTCGTGCGCCGGCTTGCCCGCCAGCCGCCACGCGCACTGCGCGGCGATCGGGCAGCGGTGGCAGGACTCGCTCTTCGCCGTGCACACCAGCGCCCCCAGCTCCATGGAGGCGGCGGCCCAGCGGGCGGCGGTCGGCTCGTCCTCGGGCAGCAGCGCGCGGGCCAGCTTCCGCTCGGCGGCGGTGGTGGCGTTCGGCGGGTACTGCACGCCGGTGACCGCGCGGGCGAAGACACGGCGCACGTTGGTGTCCAGCACCGGGTGCCGCTGCCCGTAGGCGAAGGAGGCGACGGCGGCGGCCGTGTACTCGCCGATGCCGGGCAGCGCCAGCAGCTGCGCGTGATCGGCCGGTACGTCACCGCCGTGCCGTTCCGTTATGGCGACGGCGGCGCCGTGCAGCCGCAGCGCGCGGCGCGGATAGCCGAGCCGGCCCCAGGCACGGACGGCCTCGCCGGGTGCCTCCTTGGCGAGGTCGGCGGGGCGCGGCCAGCGCTCCAGCCACTGCTCGTAGACCGGCAGGACGCGGCTCACCGGCGTCTGCTGAAGCATGAACTCACTGACCATCACCCCCCACGCCCCGGCCTCGGGGCGCCGCCACGGCAGGTCACGGGCGTGTTCGCCGAACCAGTCGATGACGGGGGAGTGCAGGTTCTCTCCGGAGGGCGGGCCGGAGGGGGTGTCGGCGGGGGCGGCGGTGGGGTGCGGGGGCTTCGTGGGAGCAGTCATGGCGTATCGATGGTGCCACGCAGAACCGTCGATTCGGGCACACCGCCACCCCCGGAGGGCCATCGGTACCTGACGATCGACAGCAGTGCGGGCGGGCCGGGCGCTTGTAGCGTCAGGCGCATGCAACGTCGTGGCCCGGCCTCTCTCGCCCGTGGCGCCCTCCTCTGGGCCGCCTTCGCCGTCCCGGCGCTCACGGCGGACCGGGTGGGGCTGAACGAGCCGCGGCCGGGCTGGCAGCAGGCGGCCGGCGTGGTCGTGCTGGCCGTGGCGGCCGCCCTCGCCCGGCGGGTGCCGCTCGCGTCCTTCGGGCTGGCCGCCGCCCTGAGTCTGGCCGCCGCGCCCTCCCTGTTCACCGTCTCCTACGGCCCCGCTCTCGGCGTGTGCGCGCTGCTGCTCGGGCTGCGGGCGGGCCGGGCGCGCCCCGCGGTGGCGTGCTTCGCGGCCGTCGGCTGCGCGGGCACCGCCCGGATCGTGTTGACCGGGGTCGACCCGGCCCCCGAGTGGCTCGTCATGACGGGCACGCTGCTCTTCGGCTGTGTCTTTCCCTGGCTCGGCGGGCGCTACTGGCGGCAGAGCCGCGCGCTGGCCGAGGCGGGATGGCTGCGCGCCGCCCGGCTGGAGGACGAGGCCCGCTTCGCCGAGGAGCGCGCCCGGCTGCGCGAGCGGGCCCGGATCGCCCAGGACATGCACGACTCCCTCGGACACGAGCTGAGCCTCATCGCCCTGCGCGCGGGCGCCCTCCAGGTCGCACCAGGCCTCGGCGACGAGCACCGCGCCGCGGCGGCCGACCTGCGCGCGGCCGCCGCCGACGCCACGGACCGGCTGCACCGCATCATCGGCGTCCTGCGCGAGGACGACGACGAGCCGGTGCCGTTGGCCCCGGCGGGCGAGACCCTGGAGCAACTGGTGGCCCGCGCCGCCGAGTCGGGCCTCCCGGTGCGCTGGGAGCCCGCCGGGCGGGACCCGGCCGCGGAGCCCGGCGGGGTCGCCGAGCGGCTGCTGCACCGCGTGGTCCGGGAGGCGCTGACCAACGCGGCACGGCACGCGCCGGGCGCCCCCGTGGTCGTGGCGGTCACGGGGCGGGCCGCGGGCACCTCCGTCACCGTCACCAACGGCCGGGCGACCCAGGACGGTTCCCCGCCCTCCGGAGGCGGTTCGGGCCTGCTCGGGCTGCGGGCCGCGGTGACCTCGGTGGGCGGGGAGCTCGAGGCCGGCCCGCACGGGGAGGGCTTCCGGGTGCGGGCGTACGTCCCCGGGCAGCAGCCCGCGCTCGCCCCGGCGCGCCCCGCCCGGGCGCCGTTCACCCACGCCCGTCGCCGGGTCGCCGTCGCCCTCGGCACCGCGGCGGGCGTGGGTGTGGTGCTCGTCGGCGCGGCGTTCGGCTGGTACGCGTACGCCGAGACGCACTCGGTGCTCGACCCCGCCGCCTACGCGCGACTGCGCCTGGGCGCCCCCGCCGCGGAGGTCGAGCGCGTGCTGCCCGAGCGTGATGTGAACGACCCGCCCCATGAACGGGCCCCCGCCCCGCCCGGGGAAGCCGACTGCCGCTACTACCGCGCCAGCGGTGAACTCTTCGTCTCCGTCGACCACTTCAGGCTGTGCTTCGACGCCGGACGGCTGGTCGCCAAGGACGTGGTCCCCGGCGTCGGCCTGTCCGGCGAAGGCCGGGAAGAGAACGAGGAGTTCGCACGATGAGCACAAGGAACGCGAGCAGGACGCCGATCCGTGTGCTGCTGGCCGACGACGAGGCGATGGTCCGGGCCGGCGTGCGCGCCATCCTCGGCAGCAGCGGCGAGACGGAGGTCGTCGCCGAGGCGGACGACGGCCGCGAGGCGGTCGAGCTGGCCCGTGCCCACCGCCCGGACGTGGCCCTGCTCGACATCCGCATGCCGCGTCTGGACGGGCTCGCCGCGGCGGAGCAGATCGTACGGACCGTGCCCGGCACGGCCGTCGCGATGCTCACCACCTTCTCCGAGGACGCCTACGTGACCCGCGCTCTCGGCGGCGGTGCCACCGGCTTCCTGCTGAAGTCCGGGGATCCGTACGAACTCATCGCCGGCGTACGGGCGGTGGCCGCCGGCGCCGCGTTCCTCTCACCGAAAGTGGCCCGGTACGTCATCGACGAAGGCCTCGGCGGCGGCCGCCTCACCCGCGAGGCCCAGGCACGCGCGCGAGTGGCGGTCCTGAGCCCCCGCGAACGCGAGGTGCTCGGCCTGGTCGGCGCGGGACTGTCCAACCCGGAGATCGCCGCCAGGCTGCATCTGGTCGAGGGCACCGTGAAGGCGTACGTGAGCGCGGTCCTGGACCGGCTGGGCGTACGCAACCGGGTGCAGGCGGCGATCGTCGCGTACGAGGCGGGGCTCGTGGAGCCGTGACGGCCGGGGCACGGCGGCGCCCGTGCATCGCGGACGAGCGCTGCGCGCGGCGGTGCGCCGCCCGTCCCGGCTCACCGGCGCGCGGCCGTCTCGTACGACGGGACGGGCGCCGGGCCCGGCCCCATTACCCACCGCACGGCAGGGGCCGACGAGGTGCGCAGCGCCCCGGCCAGCCGCGTCATCGGGCCCGCACCCAGCCGTACGGCTGCGAGGGCGACGAGTGTGCCGAGCGCCAACCCGGCGACGACGTCGTGCGGATAGTGCACGCCGACGAAGACCCGGGAGAAGGCCATCAGCAGAGCGAGCGGGGCCGTCAGCCACAGCAGCGTGCGCCGGACCAGGGCCAGGGCGACCGCCGAGGCGCCCGCGATCGTGGCGTGGTTGGACGGGAAGGACCAGTCGCCGTGCGGCGGGCACGCGGCCAATGACACGGCCGCGTCGGCCACCGCCCGGCACGGACGCTCCTCCGTGACAGCGGACTTGAGCACCTCACTGCACCCATACGCCACAGCCGTGGCCAGAGGTGCAAGGGCCGCTGTCGCGAACGCGTGGGGGCTGTCGCGGCGGGCACGCCACCAGGCCGTCGCGAACAGCCAGGCGAACACGAGCAGTCCGGCCTCCGTCCATGTCCCGGCGCCGTGCTGTACCCACATCGGGGTGTCGTGGGCGAAGTCGGTGATGTCTCGGTAGAGCGTGCTGTCCTCGGAGTTCATGGTCACGGACGGTAGGCGGAGGGCCGATACCGTCACACCCCGCGATCGTCGCGTGCCGTACCTGACGAAAGACAGGGGTGTGGCCGGGATTCCAGAATGATGATCCGGAAAAGTTGTGGCCTCGAGCGGCGGGTGGGACAGGCGAACGCGCCGATCTCTCGTAAGGTTTGCGCCGTGGGATCTCTGCGCAATCCGGTCGGGCCGCTTCCCTCCTCCATCTACTGGCGTCGGAGGGTCGTACTGGTGTCTGTGGTCGCCCTGTTGGCGCTGCTGACCACCTGGATCGTGACCATGGGCGGCGGAGGCGGCAAGGACGGCGACAACGGCGCCAACGGCAAGAATCCCGCGCCCTCCATCACGCCCGGCCCGTCGAGTTCGGGCCCGGCCATCAGCCAAGCCCCCGGTGGACGCGGCGAGTCGGACGGCGGCGGTTCCGGCGGCTCGTCGTCGGGGTCCGGTGACGGCTCGGGTGACGGGTCAGGAGACGGTTCCGGCTCGGGCTCGGGTTCCGGCGGCGGTTCCGGCTCGGGTGGATCCGAGGGCTCGGGCGGCTCCGGCGGCTCGGGGGGTGGCACCACCGCGGGCGGTGTCGGCGCGGGCGACACACTGCCGGCCGGGTCCACCCTGCCCAACTGCACCGCGAGCGCGGTCAAGTTCAGCCTGCGCAGCCGGCACAACACCTACGACCCCGAGCAGACGCCCACGTTCCTGCTGACCGCGCGGAACATCTCCGGCAGCGACTGCAAGATCGATCTCGGGCCGAAGAACGCGGTGTTCACCATCGCCCCGGCGGACAGCGACGACGACTACTGGTCCTCGAAGGACTGCCCCAGGACCGCCGCGCACCAGCTGTACCGGGTCGCCGCCGGCAGCGGCATCACCTACACGGTGAAGTGGGACCGCAAGCCGAGCGCCCCCGAGTGCGCCACACCTCCGGCGGGTTCGGCCGGGGCGGGCACGTACCTGGTGCAAGCCAAGGCTCCGGGCTTCGCGAAGGTGCAGACGTCGTTCGTGCTCTCGGCCGACTAGGGCAGCGGCGGCGGAGGCAGAGGCAGCGGCGGAGACGGAGGCAGAGGGCTCAAGCGCCCGAGGGCGGTACCCCTTGCCGGGTACCGCCCTCAGCCGTTCCAGCCAGGTGTCCTGCGCGTCAGACGTACCGCTCCAGGATCGACGACTCCGCCAGCCGCGAGAGCCCCTCGCGGACGCTGCGCGCCCGGGCCTCGCCCACGCCGTCCACCGTCTGCAGGTCGTCGACGCTCGCGGCGAGCAGCTTCTGCAGCCCGCCGAAGTGCTCGACCAGGCGGTCGATGATCGCGCCGGGGAGCCGGGGCACCTTGGCGAGGAGGCGGAAGCCGCGTGGCGAGACCGCCGAGTCCAGCGTCTCGGGCGCGCCGGTGTAGCCCAACGCCCGTGCCACCGTGGACATTTCGAGCAGCTCGGCGTGGCTGAGGGCGTCGAGTTCGGCGAGGGCCTCGTCGACCGTGCGGGAGCGCTTGGCCGTGGGCTCGGGGACGTAGTCCCGCACGACCAGCTCGCGCTCGGGCTCCACGCCCGCGATCAGCTCGTCGAGCTGGAGGGCCAGCAGCCGGCCGTCCGTGCCCAGCTCCACCACGTACTCGGCGATCTCCGTGGCGATGCGGCGCACCATCTCCAGGCGCTGGGCGACCGCCGAGACGTCCCGGACGGTCACCAGGTCCTCGATCTCCAGCGCCGACAGCGTGCCCGCGACCTCGTCGAGCCGGAGCTTGTAGCGCTCCAGGGTGGCGAGCGCCTGGTTGGCCCGGGACAGGATCGCGGCCGAGTCCTCCAGGACGCGGCGCTGGCCGTCGACGTACAGGGCGATCAGCCGCATCGACTGGGAGACCGAGACCACCGGGAAGCCGACCTGCTTGCTGACGCGGTCCGCGGTGCGGTGCCGGGTGCCGGTCTCCTCCGTCGGGATCGTCGGGTCCGGCACCAGCTGCACGCCCGCGCGCAGGATCTTCGACAGGTCCGACGACAGCACGATGCCCCCGTCCAGCTTGCACAGCTCGCGCAGACGCGTCGCGGTGAACTCGACGTCCAGTACGAAACCGCCGCTGCACAGCGCCTCGACCGTCTTGTCGGAGCCGAGCACGATGAGCCCGCCGGTGTTGCCGCGAAGCACGCGCTCGAGGCCGTCACGCAGCGCGGTGCCGGGTGCCACGGCGCTCAGGGAGGCGCGCATCAGGCCATCGGTACCGGCGCTCCCGCCGGATTTTCCGGGAGCTGATGCCCGGTCGTTGGCTGCCACTGCACTCCTCCGGTCGCAGGTTCTGGGCGCCCCCGTGTCGCGCGCTCGGTTCGCACGGACGGGCGAGACCAGGGCAAAGTCTACCGGCGACCCTCCTCGTCCCGGGGGGCCTCTCTGCGACGGGAGCGGGGAAGGACCCGCAGGGCGTCCCCTATGTCCGCGACTTCCAGGACCTTCATGCCCGCCGGGACCTTGCCCGGATCGCCCGGCACCAGGGCATGTGTGAAGCCCAGACGGTGGGCTTCCGCCAGCCTGCGCTGCACTCCGGTGACCCGTCTCACCTCGCCCGCGAGGCCCACTTCGCCGATCGCGACGAGGTTCTTCGGGAGAGGTGTGTCACTCGCCGCGCTCGCCAGGGCGAGGGCGACGGCCAGGTCCGCGGCCGGCTCGGAGAGCTTCACACCGCCGACCGTCGCGGAGTAGATGTCCCTTTTGCCCAAGGCGCTGATCCGCCCGCGCTGTTCCAGCACCGCGAGCATCATCGAGACGCGGGAGGTCTCCAGGCCCGAGGTGGTGCGGCGCGGGGAGGGGATCTGCGAGTCGACCGTGAGCGCCTGGACCTCGGCGACCAGGGGGCGGCGGCCCTCCAGGGTGACGGTGAGGCAGGTGCCCGGGACCGGCTCGGCCCGGCGGGTCAGGAAGAGCCCGCTCGGGTCGGCCAGGCCCGTGATGCCCTCGTCGTGCAGCTCGAAGCAGCCGACCTCGTCGGTGGTGCCGTAGCGGTTCTTGACGCCGCGCACGAGACGCAGGCGGGCGTGCCGGTCGCCCTCGAAGCTCAGGACGACGTCCACGAGGTGCTCCAGCAGGCGCGGACCGGCGATCGCGCCGTCCTTGGTGACGTGGCCCACCAGCAGGGTGGACATGCCGCGTTCCTTGGACGCCCGGATGAGGGCTCCGGCGACCTCCCGCACCTGGGCCATGCCGCCGGGCGCGCCGTCGATCTCGGGGGAGGCCACCGTCTGCACCGAGTCCATGATCAGCAGGGACGGCTTCACCGCGTCCAAGTGGCCCAGCACCGCCGCCAGATCCGTCTCCGCCGCCAGGTACAGGTGGTCGTCGATGGCGCCGATGCGGTCGGCGCGCAGCCGGACCTGGCTCGCCGACTCCTCACCCGTGACGTACAGCGTGCGGTGCTCGTCGCTCGCGGACTTGGCCGCCACGTCGAGCAGGAGCGTCGACTTGCCGACGCCCGGTTCGCCCGCGACCAGCACCACCGCGCCGGGGACCAGTCCGCCGCCGAGCACGCGGTCCAGCTCGGGCACGCCGGTGGGGCGGGCGGTGGCCTGGCGGCCGTCCACCTGGCCGATGGGCAGGGCGGAGGTGGTGACCCGGCCCGGAGCCGTCGTACGCACCGCGGGCGCGCCGTACTCCTCGACCGTCCCCCAGGCCTGGCACTCGGGGCAGCGGCCGAGCCACTTCGCCGTCTGCCAGCCGCACTCCGTGCAGCGGTAGGACGGGCGGTCCTTGGTGGTCTTCGTACGGGCAGCCATGGACGAAACCGTAGCCGCCGGCACTGACATCGCGGCGACCGGCCGACGGCGGCCACCTGTGCGCCACGGGTCCGCCACCCCGCGCCAGCGGCGGAACCACCGGTTCATGTCCCCGATTGAGGGATCGTTTCACCCGTACGGATTAAATGTGCTCAAGCCGCCGGAAGGTGCCACTCCCGGCCCCCTACGGTCGCCGAATGATGAGCGGTACTCCGGAGATCTCGACCCGCACGACCCGCACGGCCGGGGCACACCGGGCGCACCGGGAAGCGCGTGACCGCGGGGCTGCGCGCACGCTGGCGCAGCGGCCGCCGGCACGCTACGAGCCCTACCTGGACGGCCTGTTCACCTACTGCCTGTCCGTGCTGTGCGACCACGACGCCGCGACCGCCGCCCTGGGCGACGTCCTCGCACTCGCCGAACGCCGCGGCCGGCACGTCCCCGGGGCGTCCGCGGACCGCAGGGCCTGGCTGTACGCGCTGGCCCGCTGGGCGTGCCTGCGCAAGCTGGCCGAGGCCAAGCAGAAACGTACGAGCAGCCACGCCGCGGGCCGCACCGGCCGGCAGCGCGCCGACCGCCCGGCCGCCCCCGTCCCCTCCGAGGAGGTCCAGGAGCGGCGCCGTGGCGAACTGGCCCTGCTCGCCTGGCCGGAGGCCGCCGGCACCACCCCGGAGCAGCGGGAGGCGCTCGAACTGGCCGTGCGCCACCACCTCGCCGCCCACGAGGTCGCCGCGGTCCTCGGCATGGACCCGGCCGCCGCCCGCGATCTGCTGGCCTCCGCGGCCTGCGAGGTGGAACGCACGCGTGCGGCCCTCGCCGTGGTCGAGACCGGGGCGTGCCCGAGCGTCGCGCACCTCGTCGGCGACGACCGGCTCGTCCTCGGCACGGCCCTGCGCCGCGAACTCGTCCGGCACGTCGACGACTGCCCGCGCTGCCGCCGCACCGCCGAGCGCGCCATCCCCGGCCGCTGGCCCGGCACCAGCGTCACGCCCGCGGAACTGCCCGTCCTGCCGGCGCCCCGTGCGGCCCTGCACGTCGCCATGGCCCACCACCCGCGCACGCGGAACGCCGTGCCCCGCTTCGACCGGCGCGGCTTTCCGATGGACCCCAAGGACCACGCCGCCCGCAGGGACCGTCTCCGCGCGCGTGCCGTCACCACGACCGTCGTCGCCACCGTCGTGGCCGCCCCCGTGCTCGCCCTGTGGGCGGCCTACCGGGGCACCCCGGTCGGCGAGGGCCATGACGGCCGCTCGGCCTCCGCGCGCGAGGCGGACGACCCGTTCGGCCTGGACGGCGAGATGGCCGGCGGTGGCTACGAGAACACCGGCAACGCGAGCACCCGGCCCGGCCCCCGCTTCGGCGAGGACGGCAAGGCCGACGTCTCCGTGGAGGTCATCGGCGTCGCCGGCGCCGGCCGCACGACCGCCCTGGAGGTCACGGCGGACAACAGCGGCGACACCACCCTCGTCACCCTGACCGCCACCGGCTCGGCCCCGGTCCGCTGGTCCGCCTCCACGGGAGCCCACTGGCTCTACCTCAGCCAGTCGTCGGGAACGCTCAGGCCCGGCGAGTCGTTGACGATCAAGGTGTACGTCGACCACCTGCGGGAGCCCGCCGGCCCCTGGCACGCGCAGGTGGCGGTCGCACCCGTAGGTGCCGTCGTCCACATCGAGGGCTACGGCACCGCGCCCAGCCCCTCCGCCCCCGGCCCGGCCCCCCGGCCCGGCGGCCCGAGCGACCCGGACCCGACCCCGCCCGACCCGACGCCCACGACCTCCGCACCGGACCCGGACCCGACGCCGACCACCCCGCCCCCGTCACCCGACCCGGACCCCACCCCCACGGATTCGGGCCCGGCCGACCCGACGGACTCGACGCCACCGCCGTCGGACAGCGGCGACCCGAGTCCGGCCATGCCGTAACCGGCCCCTCAGGTCACCGGATCCGCGGGATGCGGTGCCAGCAGCGGCAGCTGGGAGGCCAGTCGCTCCTCGCACAGCTCGACCAGCCGGTCGTAGCCGGCCTTGCCCATCAGCTCGATCAGCTCCGGCCGGTAGGAGACGTAGACGGGATCGCCCGCGCCGTGCGCCGAGGTCGCCGACGTGCACCACCAGTGCAGGTCGTGGCCGCCCGGGCCCCAGCCCCGGCGGTCGTACTCACCGATCGACACCTGGAGGACGCGCGTGTCGTCGGGCCGGTCGATCCACTCGTACGTCCGCCGCACCGGCAGCTGCCAGCACACGTCCGGCTTGGTCTCCAGCGGCTCTCGGCCCTCCTTCAGAGCGAGGATGTGCAGCGAGCAGCCCATGCCGCCCGGGAAGCCGGGCCGGTTCTGGAAGATGCACGAGCCCTGGAAGGGCCGCGTCTGCCGCTCGCCGTCCTCGTCCTCGGAGACCCAGCCGCCCCGCGTGCCCTCGGCATGGTGCTGCCAGATGTCCGGCGTGAGCCTGGCCACATGCTCGGCGACGCGCTTCTCGTCGTCCTCGTCGGAGAAGTGGGCACCCAAGGTGCAGCACCCGTCATCCGCGCGGCCCGCCTGGATGCCCTGGCAGCCGCTGCCGAAGATGCAGTTCCAGCGAGAGGTCAGCCATGTCAGGTCGCAGCGGAACACCTGCTCGTCGTCCGCCGGATCGGGAAACTCCACCCACGCGCGAGCGAAGTCGAGCCCCTTCTCGTCGGGGACGAGGCCCGGTGATTTGTCGCGCTTGGCCTTTTTCGTCTTTGGCACGCCTCCAGGGTACGGGCCTGGTACCCCCACCGAGGACGGCGGACAGCACAGCGGGCAGTAGCGTTCCGTTCATGAGACTCGGTGTCCTCGACGTGGGATCGAACACGGTGCATCTGCTCGTGGTGGACGCGCATCCCGGCGCGTGCCCGTTGCCCGCGCACTCGCACAAGGCGGAACTGCGCCTCGCCCAGCTCCTCGAAGAGGACGGCTCGATCGGCCCCCACGGCGTCGACCGGCTGGTCTCCGTCATTCAGGAGGCGCTCCAGGCAGCCGAGGACAAGGGCGTCGAGGACCTGCTGCCGTTCGCCACCTCCGCCGTACGCGAGGCCCGCAACGCCGACGACGTCCTGGCGCGGGTGCGCACCGAGACCGGCGTGGAGCTCCAGGTCCTCACCGGCGAGGAGGAGGCCCGCCTCACCTTCCTCGCCGCCCGCCGCTGGTTCGGCTGGTCGGCCGGGAAGCTGCTGGTCCTGGACATCGGCGGCGGCTCCCTGGAGATCGCCTACGGCATGGACGAGGAGCCCGACGCGGCCGCCTCGCTGCCGCTGGGCGCCGGCCGCCTCACCGCCGGCTGGCTGCCCGGTGATCCGCCCGACCCGGACGACGTCCGCGCCCTGCGCCGCCATGTGCGGACCGAGATCGCCCGCACTGTCGGCGAGTTCAGCCGCTTCGGCACCCCCGACCACGTCGTCGCCACGTCGAAGACCTTCAAGCAGCTGGCCCGCATCGCCGGCGCGGCCCGCTCCGCCGAGGGCCTCTACGTCCAGCGCGAACTCAAGCGGGAGTCCCTGGAGGGCTGGGTCCCGCGCCTGGCCGCCATGACGGAGCGGGAGTGCGCGGAGCTGCCGGGCGTCTCGGAGGGCAGGGCCGGCCAGCTCCTGGCGGGCGCCCTGGTGGCCGAGGCCGCGATGGACCTCTTCGGCGTGGAGCGCGTCGAGATATGTCCCTGGGCGCTGCGGGAGGGCGTGATCCTGCGTCGCCTGGATCACATGGAGTCCGTGTAGGGGGCCATCCGCTATGGCAAACACCACAACGGCGAAGAGGACCCCCACCTCACCCCGACCACACCCCGTAATCTGTCCTGCATGGCAGAGCCAGCCGTAAAGATCCCGGACGCGAAGGTCGCCCTGTCGACGGCCTCGGTCTACCCGGAGTCGACGGCCACGGCCTTCGAGATCGCCGCGCGCCTCGGCTACGACGGAGTCGAGGTCATGGTCTGGACCGACCCGGTCAGCCAGGACATCGAGGCCCTGCGCAGACTCAGCGACTACCACCGGATCCCGATCCTCGCCGTCCACGCCCCCTGCCTGCTCATCACGCAGCGCGTGTGGTCCACCGACCCCTGGACCAAGCTCCAGCGGGCCCGCGCGGCGGCCGAGAAGCTCGACGCGAGCACGGTCGTCGTCCACCCCCCGTTCCGCTGGCAGCGCCAGTACGCCCGGGACTTCGTCGCCGGCATCTGGCGCATGGCGAACGAGACGGACGTACGGTTCGCCGTCGAGAACATGTACCCCTGGCGGTACCGCGACCGCGAGATGCTCGCGTACGCCCCCGACTGGGACGTCACGAAGGACGACTACCGGCACTTCACGATCGACCTCAGCCACACCGCGACGGCCCGCTCCGACGCGCTGGACATGGTCGACCGCATGGGGGACCGCCTCGGCCACGTCCACCTCGCCGACGGCCGGGGCTCCGCCAAGGACGAGCACCTGGTGCCCGGCCGCGGCACCCAGCCCTGCGCCGAGGTGCTGGAGCGCCTCGCCCTGACCGGCTTCGACGGGCATGTCGTCATCGAGGTCAACACCCGCCGCGCCATGTCGAGCGCGGAGCGCGAGGCCGATCTGGCCGAGGCCCTGGCCTTCACCCGCCTGCACCTGGCCTCGGCGGTGAAGGTGCCGCGGCGATGACCGACCGCCCCCCGGCCGGCACCGGACCCGGCACCACCACCCCCCGCCGCCGCGGCCGCCCCCCGCGCACGGAGTCGGCCGACACCCGCGACCGCATCCTGACCGCCGCCCGCGACGAGTTCTCCGAGCGCGGCTACGAGAAGACGTCCGTCCGCGGCATCGCCAAGTCCGCCGGCGTCGACTCGGCCCTGGTGCACCACTACTTCGGCACCAAGGAGCAGGTCTTCGAGGCGGCGATCACCCAGTCCTTCGGGCCCGTCCTACAGGCCCCGAAAGCCATCGAGGAGGGGCCGCTCGACGGGGTGGGGGAGCGCCTGGCGCGCTTCTTCTTCGGTGTCTGGGAGAACCCGGCGACCCGCGCGCCCCTGCTCGCCATCGTGCGGTCCGCCCTCACCAACGAGACCGCGGCCGCCGTCTTCCGGCGGATCGTCGCCACCCAGGTACTGCGCCGCATCGCCGTACGGCTGGAGCTGCCGGACGCCGAGCTGCGGGCCGAGCTCGCCGCCGCCCAGCTCGTGGGCACCGCCCTCATGCGGTACGTCATCAAGATCGAGCCGCTGGCCTCGGCGGACCCGGAGCAGGTCATCGCCAGGCTGGCCCCGGTCGTCCAGGGACACCTGACCGATCCGTGAGGCCCGCGGGTGCCGTCGTCCGAGACGGCCATCCCGCATTCCGGACACCCCGTCCCGCCCACTGGATGACCGGCGTACGCTCGGTAGCAGTCAGAAGTGTCCAAATCCTCTGACGCCGTCTGTCGAAGGAGCGAGCGACGATGCCCGAGCTGAGGTCCCGCACAGTCACCCACGGCCGCAACATGGCGGGCGCCCGCGCCCTTATGCGCGCCTCCGGTGTACCGGGTGCGGACATCGGCCGCAAGCCGATCATCGCGGTCGCCAACAGCTTCACGGAGTTCGTGCCGGGGCACACGCACCTGGCGCCGGTCGGCCGGATCGTCAGCGAGGCGGTCGTCGCGGCCGGCGGCATCCCGCGCGAGTTCAACACGATCGCCGTCGACGACGGCATCGCCATGGGCCACGGCGGCATGCTCTACTCCCTGCCCTCCCGCGACCTGATCGCGGACAGCGTGGAGTACATGGTCGAGGCGCACTGCGCCGACGCCCTGATCTGCATCTCCAACTGCGACAAGATCACCCCGGGCATGCTGAACGCCGCCCTGCGGCTCAACATCCCCACGGTCTTCGTCTCCGGCGGCCCCATGGAGTCCGGCCGCGCCACCCTGGTCGACGGCACCGTCCGCACCCTCGACCTGGTCGACGCGATCTCCGACGCCGTGAACGACAAGATCTCGGACGAGGACATCCTCCGCATCGAGGAGAACGCCTGTCCGACCTGCGGCTCCTGCTCCGGCATGTTCACCGCCAACTCGATGAACTGCCTGACCGAGGCCATCGGCCTGTCCCTCCCCGGCAACGGCTCGGTCCTCGCCACCCACACGGCCCGCAAGCAGCTGTACGTCGACGCGGCGAACACGGTCATGGACATCACCCGCCGCTACTACGAGCAGGACGACGAGACGGTCCTGCCGCGCAGCGTGGCGTCCTTCGCGGCCTTCGAGAACGCCATGGCCCTCGACATCGCCATGGGCGGCTCGACCAACACGATCCTGCACCTGCTGGCCGCCGCCCAAGAGGCCGGCGTCCCCTTCGGCCTGGACGAGATCAACGCGGTCTCGCGCCGAGTGCCCTGCCTCGCGAAGGTCGCCCCGAACGTCGCCAAGGACCGCACGTACTACATGGAGGACGTGCACCGCGCCGGCGGCATCCCCGCCCTGCTCGGCGAGCTGCACCGGGCCGGCCTGCTCAACGAGGACGTCCACTCCGTGCACAGCCCGTCCCTCGCCGACTGGCTGAAGACCTGGGACGTGCGCGGCGGCTCCCCGTCCGCGAAGGCGGTCGAGCTGTGGCACGCGGCCCCCGGCTGCGTCCGCTCCGCCGAGGCCTTCTCCCAGTCCGAGCGCTGGGAGGCCCTGGACGAGGACGCCGAGGGCGGCTGCATCCGCTCCGCCGAGCACGCCTACTCCAAGGACGGCGGCCTCGCGGTCCTCAAGGGCAACCTGGCCGTGGACGGCTGCGTCGTGAAGACGGCCGGCGTCGACGAGTCCATCTGGACCTTCGAGGGCCCGGCGGTCGTCTGCGAGTCGCAGGAGGAGGCCGTCCAGAAGATCCTCACCCAGCAGGTCAAGGACGGCGACGTCGTCGTCATCCGCTACGAGGGCCCCAAGGGCGGCCCCGGCATGCAGGAGATGCTCTACCCCACCTCGTACCTGAAGGGCCGCGGCCTCGGGAAGACCTGCGCGCTGGTCACGGACGGCCGCTTCTCCGGCGGCACCTCCGGCCTGTCCATCGGCCACGCCTCGCCCGAGGCGGCCGCGGGCGGCACCATTGCCCTGGTCGAGGACGGCGACCGCGTCCGCATCGACATCCCGAACCGTTCCATCGAACTGCTGGTGGACGACGCCGAGCTGGCCCGCCGCGAGCAGGCACTGAACGGCGTGTACGCCCCGAAGAACCGCGACCGCAAGGTCTCGGCGGCGCTGCGGGCCTACGCGGCGATGGCGACCAGCGCGGACAAGGGCGCGGTGCGGGACGTGTCGAAGCTGGGGTGATCCCTTCTCGCGCCGAGGGCCGTCTCCCGCGCTGCGGGAGGCGGCCCTCGCGCATGCCCGGCCGGCTACCAGGCCGCGGGATCACGCCCGTTCACGGCGAAGACAGTCCCGTCCGGCGCACTGCCGTAGACCCGGTCGCCCACGACCACGGGCTCGGGCAGCGCGGCCGGAATCCGGTCCGACCGGTCGCCCAGCCGGGGAGACGTCTGCCCGGCGACCTTCCCGCGCCGCGCGTCGACGGCGAGCAGCCGCCCGTCCGACGCGGTCACGTACACGTACCGGTCGCCGGCGGCCGGCGTGGACCCCCGCATCGTTCCCGTCTCCAGATTCCACAGCTGCTCACGCGCCTCGAGATCGACGGCCACCAACGAACCCCCGGTTCCCATGAGATAGGCCAGGTTCCCGCGCACGGCGCCATGAGCCTGCTGGAGAGGGACGGCGAGGGGCACCCGTCGGGTCTCACCCGTCTGTGGGGTGTAGCGGACCACGGCCCGCGCATCGCCGTGCACCGCGTCGACGGACAGGAGAAACACCGATCCGTCCGACGCGCCGAAGGGCTTCAGCGTCCCGTCGAGCCGGGCGTCCGACCGCACGTCACCCGTCTGCGGATCCACCACGGTGAGCCGGGTGCTCTTCCCGTCCTCCGACGCGCTGGTGGCGTACGCCAGCGGGTCACCGGCGAACGTGGCGAAGTACGGCATCTCGTGGCCGGGGATCCGGTGGCTCCACCGCGGGTCACCGAAGGCGCCGTCCACGCCGGTGACCTTCCCGTCGGCACCCGTGACCAGGAGCATGCCGCCGGCGTACACCGCACTGCCGGCCTCGGGTATGTCCCGCTGCCAGCGCGCCTTGCCCGAGACCGGATCAAGCGCCTCCAGCTGACGCCCCTGGTCCGTCGAGGGCTGCACGAGTCCACCCGCCAGCACCGGCGGTTCCCTCCGGGGCCCCTTGCCGACGGGGTGCCGCCACAGCAGGTGCCCGTCGGACGGATCCAGGGCGAAGACCAGTCCGGACGTGGCACAGAGCAGCCGACCGGCCCCGTGGGAGCACAGGGGTGCGCTGTCGCCGGCCGCCGGTGTCGTCTGCCACCCGCTGAACGCGGCGGACGTGGTCCGCGGGGAGGCGGGCTGTGGTGAGCCGCCGTCACCGTCGAGCAACGGGAGCGAGACCAGAGCACCGACGACGGCCAGGCCGAACGCCCCGGCTCCGAGGACCGCCCGCCTGCCGAGCCGCCGTCCCCTGCCACGGCCGGGTTCCGCCGCACGGACGGGTTCCACCGCACGGACGGGTTTCCCGGCGGGCGGCCACGAACGTTCGGTGTCCCCGGTCCGCTGCGCCGGTATGAACGTCTGCGTGTCGTAGGAAGCCGCGACGGAACGCAGCTCCCGCATCAACTCGTCCGGCGTCGGCCGCTCCTCCGGCTCCTTCGCGAGACACCGCAGCACCAGCGGCGCGACCTCCTCCGGCACACCGGTCAGGTCGGGCTCGTCGTGCACCACCTGGTAGGCGACGATGTACGGGCTGTCGGAGTCGAACGGCCCCTGCCCCGTGGCCGCGTGCACCATCACCGAGCCGAGCGCGAAGATGTCGGCGGCCGGACCCACCTCGCGCGGACGCCGGAACTGCTCGGGTGCCATGAAGGGCGGCGTACCGATCAACCTCCCGGTCTCCGTGCGCAGTTCGCTGTCCAGCGGCCGTGAGATACCGAAGTCGATGACCTTCGGCCCGTCGTCGGCGAGCAGGACGTTGCTCGGTTTCAGATCCCGGTGGACGACCCCGGCACGATGGATGTCACGTAGCGCCTCGGCCAGCCCCGCCATCAGGCGCCGCAACTGGGCCGGCTCCATGGGGCCGTTCCGCTTGACCTGGTCGGACAACGTCGGCCCCGGGATGAACAGCGTGGCCATCCACGGCCGTTCGCTGTCCGGGTCGGCGTCGACGACGGGTGCCGTGAAGGCGCCGCTCACCCTCCGCGCCGCCGCCACCTCCTGCCGGAAACGCCCCCTGAAGTCAGGGTCCTTGGCGAACTGGGCGTGCACGACCTTCACCGCGAGCTTCATCCCGGAGGTGCTCCGGGCCAGATGCACGACACCCATGCCGCCCGAGCCCAGGCGGGACTCCAGACGGTAGTGACCGGCGTATTCGGGAAGTTCCGCTTCCGCGCCCGCTCCGGCGTTCCGCTGTGGCGCCATGGGACCACCCCCGTGCTGTTCGTCCGCGCGCGCGACGCACGGAGCCTAGTCGAAGACTCGTACGGGACCGAGGCGGCTTGCTAGCCTCCACGCACGAGTTGCGCACATGTGTTTCATGGTGTGATTCGGGGGAATCAACGGGACCCCATGGCAGTCATGGGGCTCAACGGGGGGAAGTTTCATGTCTGTCGACCATGTCGAGGAACTCGAAGGCAGAGGCGAGGGCGAGGCCGTCACCATGGCGGCGTCGGCCCTGCGCTCGTACGCCGTCGCCCCGGGCGTCCGCCTGAACGTCCGCAGCGGCCCCGGCACCGGCTACGCCCTCGTCCGCGTCCTGCCCGAGGGCGCCAGGGTCACCATCTTCTGCCAGCGACCCGGTACAACGGTGGCGGGTCCGTACGGCACCACGAACATCTGGGACAACATCGACGACGGCGAGTACGTCTCGGACGCCTACGTGAACACCGGCAGCGACGGCTACGTCCGCCCGCGCTGCTCCTGACCACCCTCACCACCCAGGGGAATCTCGATGTCGTCCCTCAAGCGCAGATCAGCCGTGCTCGCCGGTGCCGCCGGAGCCTTCCTCATGGCGATGGCCCCGACGGCCGAGGCGCTGACCTACTACTCGGTCGCGCCGGGCCACCGGGTCAACGTCCGCAGCGGCCCCGGCACCAACTACACCGTCGTCCGGGTCCTGCCCGTGGGGGCGAAGGTCCCGATCCACTGCCAGTCGCCGGGCACCACGGTGACGGGCCCGTACGGGACGACGAACATCTGGGACAACATCGACAACGGTCAGTACGTCTCGGACGCCTACGTGAACACCGGCAGCGACGGCTACATCCGCCCGCGCTGCTCCTGATCCGACCGCCACTACGCCGGGACCACTCATGACATCGCTGAAACGCAGATCCGTGATGCTCGCCGGACTCACCGGAGCCCTCCTCATGGTGGGCGCGGCCACGGCGGAGGCAGCAGCCGTGCGCTACTACCCGGTCGCGCCCGGCGTCAGCCTCGCCGTCCGCACCGGCCCCGGCACCTCCTACGGCATCGTCCGCTACCTTCCGGTGGGCGCCCAGGTGCCGATCTACTGCCAGACACCCGGGACCACCGTCACCGGCACGTACGGCACGTCGAACATCTGGGACAACATCAGTAACGGCGAGTTCGTCGCGGACGCCTACGTGAAGACGGGCAGCGACGGCTACGTCGCCTCCCGCTGCGGCTAGCCCGCCCGGAGCCCGCGGCCCGGCAAGGGCCATAATCGACCCGTGAGTGCAGACGACAGCACCCCCGCCACCCCCGCGGGCTCCAAGGCCGAGACCCTCGGCCCCCGCCCCGAGCCCCTGCGCTTCTTCGGCACGACCTGGCTGAACCACGACAACGGCTACACCGCGCGCCGTATCGCCGTGGCCGCCGGCTCCCTGGCCGCCGCCGTCGCCTCCTGCCTCGTCCTCCGCCTCGCTTACCAGGGCCTCCAGATCGCCGCCATCGGCGGCTTCGTCACGCTCCTCATGGTCGTGATGTTCGCGATCTGCAGCGCGATGGCCTTCCGCCACACCTGGGACGCCTTCACCCGACGCCCCGACCCGGACCGCCAGGCATCCCTCCGCGGCCTCCTGACCGTCGGCTTCGTCGGCTCCCTCCTCGCCTACTTCTTCCGCTCCCTCACCGAGGCCCCCGGAGAGAAGCTCCACCGCGAGGAGTACGAAGAAGCCCGCAAGCAGTACGAGAAGCGCACGACCCGCCGCTCGGGCAACCCGAAGAACCGCCGCCGCGCATAGCCCCGTCGGACCGCGACCGCGCCCAGGGCCGCCGCGACCCGGGGTTGTGCCCAACTGCCCGGCGAACCGCCCTCGCCCCCGGCGATCTCACCGAAATCTCACCGCACCCCCCACCACCCCCGGCCACCATGGCCGTATGACCACTCCTCCTTCCGCCCACCACCCCACCGGAGCCGACCCCACCCCCGAACCCCCCGCCGGCCGTCCCACCGCCGAGCCCGCACGATCCGCCCGTGCCCACTCCTTCAACACCGCCGCGGCCCAGTACGCGGCCAACCGCCCCTCCTACCCCCCGGCCCTCTTCGACGCGATAGAAGACCTGACCGGTCGCCCCCTCACCGGCACCCGCGTCGCAGACATCGGCGCCGGTACCGGCATCGCCACCGCCCTCCTGCACGCGAGGGGCGCGAACGTCATCGCCGTGGAACCCGGCGACGGCATGGCGGCCCAGTTCAGCCGTACCCTGCCCGGCATCCCGATCATCCGCGGCACGGGTGACGACCTCCCCCTCGCCGGCGCCTCCGTCGACCTCGTCACCTACGCCCAGGCCTGGCACTGGACCGACCCCGCCCGCGCCGTCCCGGAAGCCCTGCGCGTGCTGCGCCCCGGCGGCGCCCTCGCCCTGTGGTGGAACACCGACGCCCTCGACGTCCCCTGGATCGCCGAGGCCGCCGCCCGCACCGGCCGCCACTTCGGCATCGACATCTCCGCCGAGAAGCGCAGCGTCGACTACAGCACCGCCGACCCCAGCGGCGTCCTCGACTTCACCCGTCGCACGGTCCGCTGGAGCCGTCGCGTCCCGGTCGACACCCACCTCGCCAACATCGGCAGCCACTCGGTCTTCCTGGTCCACGGCCCCGACCACACCGCAGCGTTCCTGGCCGACGAACGCGAGCACCTCCTCCGGGCCTTCCCGGACGGCGTCGTGGAGGAGGTCTACGAGGTCGTCCTCCTCCTCGCCGAGACCCCGGCCTGACGCGCACCCGCTCGTCGCACCCGCTTGACGCGTCCGACCCCCGGGAGCATTATTCATCACATGATGAATAATGCTCCCGGTTCACCACGCCCGAGCCCGGCACCCACCCCCGGCCAGTCCCCGACCCCGGACACCGCAGCCGTCCACGCCGAGAACCTCACCGTCGTACGCGGCCCCCGCACGGTCCTCCGCAACCTCGGCTTCACCGTGCCCCGAGGCCAGATCACCGGCCTCCTCGGCCCCTCCGGCTGCGGCAAGTCGACCCTGATGCGCGCCCTGGTCGGCACCCAGGCCAAGGTCACCGGCACCCTCGACGTGCTCGGCCACCCCGCCGGCCACCCCACCCTGCGCACCCGCATCGGCTACGTCACCCAGGCCCCGTCCGTCTACGACGACCTGACCGTCCGCCAGAACCTCGACTACTTCGCCGCGATCCTCGACCCCGGCCGCGCCTCGGCCGACCGCCGCCACGACAACGTCACCCGCGCCATCGCCGACGTCGACCTCACCACCCACGCCGACGCCCTGGCCGGCAACCTCTCCGGCGGCCAGCGCAACCGCGTCTCCCTCGCCGTCGCCCTCCTCGGCACCCCCGAACTCCTGGTCCTCGACGAACCGACCGTCGGCCTCGACCCGGTCCTGCGCCGCGACCTGTGGAACCTCTTCCACGACATCGCGAGCCGCCGCGGCGCGACCCTCCTGGTCTCCTCCCACGTCATGGACGAGGCCGAGCGCTGCCACCGCCTCCTCCTCATGCGCGACGGCGAACTCCTCGCCGACGACAGTCCCGACGCCCTGCGCACCCGCACCGGCGCCGACACGGTCGAAGAGGCCTTCCTGCACCTGGTGGACGAGGCAAAAGCAGCAGCCCGCGCAAAGGAGACGACCCGATGACCATCACCCCGCCCCGGACGGTCGCCCCACCCCGGGCCCTCAGCGCCTCCCGCACCACCGCCACCGCCGCCCGGGTCCTCCGCCAGCTCACCCACGACCCCCGCACCATCGCGCTGCTGATCCTCATCCCCTGCGTGATGCTGTTCCTGCTCCGCTACGTCTTCGACGGCAGCCCGCGCACCTTCGACAGCATCGGCGCGTCCCTCCTCGGGATCTTTCCGCTGATCACGATGTTCCTGGTGACGTCCATCGCCACCCTGCGCGAACGCACCTCGGGCACCCTCGAACGCCTCCTCGCCATGCCCCTGGGCAAGGGCGACCTGATCGCCGGCTACGCCCTCGCCTTCGGCACCCTGGCGATCATCCAGTCCGCCCTGGCCACGGGGCTCGCCCTCTGGTTCCTCGACCTCGACGTCACCGGCAGCCCCTGGCTCCTCCTCCTGGTGGCCCTCCTCGACGCCCTCCTCGGCACGGCCCTGGGCCTCTTCGTCTCGGCCTTCGCCGCATCGGAATTCCAGGCGGTCCAGTTCATGCCGGCGGTGATCTTCCCCCAGCTCCTCCTGTGCGGCCTGTTCACCCCACGCGACAACATGCACCCGGCCCTGGAGGCCATCTCCGCCGTCCTGCCCATGTCCTACGCCGTCGACGGCATGAACGAGGTCCTCCGCCACACGGACATGACGGCCACGTTCGTCCGGGACGCCCTGATCGTCGCGGGCTGCGCACTCCTGGTCCTGACCCTGGGCGCGGCCACCCTCAGGCGCCGGACGGCGTAGCCGCCCCGGACCGGCATCCCGCCCAGCGGACAACCGAGCCGCCGACCACGCCCCGGTGCGAGGATGGACCCCGGACGACGCACCCTTCGGAGGCACCCAGCGCCATGACCCAGAAAGTCGCAGTCCTCGGCACCGGCAAGATCGGTGAAGCCCTGCTCAGCGGAATGATCCGGGCCGGCTGGACCCCGGCCGACCTCCTGGTCACCGCCCGCCGCCCGGAACGAGCCGAAGAACTCCGCACCCGCTACGGCGTCACCCCGGTCACCAACCCCGAAGCCGCCAAGACCGCCGACACCCTGATCCTCACGGTCAAACCGCAGGACATGGGCACCCTCCTCGACGAGCTCGCCCCCCACGTCCCCGCCGACCGCCTGGTCATCAGCGGCGCCGCCGGCATCCCCACGGCCTACTTCGAGGAACGCCTCGCCCCCGGCACCCCGGTCGTTCGCGTCATGACGAACACCCCCGCCCTCGTCGACGAGGCGATGTCCGTCATCTCCGCCGGCACCCACGCCACCGCCGACCACCTCGCCCACACCGAGGAGATCTTCGGCGCCGTCGGCAAGACGCTCCGCGTCCCCGAGTCCCAGCAGGACGCCTGCACCGCCCTCTCCGGCTCCGGCCCGGCCTACTTCTTCTACCTGGTCGAGGCCATGACCGACGCCGGCATCCTCCTCGGCCTGCCCCGCGACAAGGCCCACGACCTGATCGTCCAGTCCGCCATCGGCGCCGCGACGATGCTCCGCGACAGCGGCGAACACCCGGTCAAGCTCCGCGAGAACGTCACGTCCCCCGCCGGCACGACGATCAACGCCATCCGCGAACTCGAGAACCACGGCGTACGGGCCGCCCTCATCGCCGCCCTCGAAGCCGCCCGCGACCGCAGCCGCGCCCTGGCCTCCGGCAACAACAGCTGACCACCGGGGGGCGGGCCCGTCACCCGCCCCCGCAGCGGCGTCACCTCACACGCCCACCGGGGCCTCAGCCGCCACGGCCGGCAGCAGCCCGATCGCGCGATACGCGGCATCCACCGTCGGCCGGGCCATCCCCCGAGCCCGCTCCGCACCGTCCCGCAGCACCCCCTCCACATAACCGGGATCGGCACACAACTCCTTGTGCCGCTCCTGCAGGGGCCGGAGCACCTCGACCACAGCCTCCGCGGTGTCCTTCTTCAAGGCCCCGTACGACGTGTACGCACCGCTCAACCGCCCGGGCTCCCCACCCGTGCACGCCGCGAGGATCTCCAGCAGATTGGCGAGCCCCGGCCGGGCCTCCCGGTCGTACACGACCTCCCGCCCGCTGTCGGTCACGGCCCGCATCACCTTCCTGCGCACCACGTCCGGCTCGTCCAGCAGATAGACGATCCCCGGCCCGACGTCGTCGCTCTTGCCCATCTTCGACGCCGGATCCTGCAGATTCATCACCCGCGACGCCACCCCCGGCCGCGTGGCCCGCGGGATCACGAACGTATGCCCGTACCGCTGGTTGAACCGCACCGCCAGATCCCGCGTCAGCTCGACGTGCTGCACCTGGTCGTCCCCCACCGGGACCTCGTCGGCCCCGTACGCCAGGATGTCCGCCGCCATCAGCACGGGATACGTCAGCAGCGACAGCCGCACACTCCCGCCCCGCCGCTGCTCCCGCGCCGCCTTCTCCTTGTACTGGATCATCCGCCGCATCTCACCGTCGTTGGCCACGCACTCCAGTACGTACGACAGCCGGGCGTGCTCGTCCACATGGCTCTGCACGAAGACCGTGCAGAGCTCCGGATCCAGCCCGGCCGCCAGCAGCAGCGTCGCCGACTGCCGGCTGAGCCTGCGCACCCGCGCGGGATCGTGGTCCACGGTCAGGGCGTGCAGATCGACGACGCAGAACAACGCGTCGGCCTCGTGCTGGTCGACCGCGGCCCACCGCCGCATGGCCCCCAGATAGTTCCCCAGCGTCAGATGCCCCGTCGGCTTGACCCCGCTGAAGACCCGTGTCATCTCTCCTCCTCCTGGCCGGGACCGCCGCCTCCGGGCGGCCGCCCCTCCGTGGTGCGGAGGGAGAAACGAAAACGGCCGCCGAAGCGGCGGCCGTCGAGTGCATACGTGAGGACGGCCGCCTTCAGGCGGCCCACCACAGCTGGGTGCACGTACGCGTCGTCATGCGGCCCAGAGTACGCCCCCGGAGCGCCGTCCGCCCTTGAGTTGACACGCCCAGACCCGGTCCGTAGTGTGCTCCGAGTTGCCCGACGTGAGCGCCGACTCCGGTCGGTCCCCGGGCAGCCAATCCGCAGGTACCCACCACTATTCGACGTGCAGCATGTCTGTCGCCGTTTCATTGGCATGTGTATTCACGGAATGAGGAATCCCCGTTCGAAAGGACGCGGCCCCCGATTGGCTCGGGAGCCGAGGAATCCGCTAAAGTCTCACTCGTCGGAACGGCCCAAGGGTCGCGAAGACAAACCCCGCTGACCGGGGATCAGGCCCGAAAGGATCTGATAGAGTCGGAACCGCCGGAAAGGGAAACGCGAAAGCGGAAACCTGGA
>NZ_JBIWIV010000004.1:0-494526 GCF_044764825.1 Streptomyces sp. NPDC093598
AGGTTCGTGCGGTAGTACACCGCCACCAGCAGAACCCGGTCCGCCAACGGCAGGCACCACGGCCGGCCACCACCGGGCCCGTTCCCGCCCCGCTCGCGCACCACCTTCACCAGCCTCGCGAACCGGTCCATACGCAAGCCCGTGAACGTCTCCACCCACACCGGCTCAGCCCTCAACACCCCACCCATACAGGCAAAATGCCCGCCGCAAAGCCTTCTGCAACACCCTTTAGTACTGCGACCGCAAGTGCTCCCAGAAGCCGTCCCGCAACGCCCGCCGCAGGTCCGCCTGGCCGCGCAGCGAGTACTGCAGGAGGCCCTCCGCCTCCACGAGCAGGTCCTGGTCCACCGAGCCGGGCAGGTACGGGTGCCCGGGCAGCAGCTCCACCAGCGTGTCCCGGCCGCGTGCCGCCAGCCACTTCGCGGCGATCTGCGCACCCACGAACCGCACGTCCTCGCGGCTGGGCCGGCCCGCAGCCGACTCATGGACGGGGGCCGTGCGGCGCGAGACGTACGGCTTGAAGAAGTCGAGGTCGAAGGTGCGCTGGCTGTCGACCTCCCACAGGAGGGGCTCCGCCTGGTTGCGGCCCTCCGGCGCCTCGATGCCCCAGAGGTGAACCCGGGCGCCGTACCCCTGGGCCGCCTCCACCGCCGACACCAGATCCTCGTCGCCGCCCAGCAGGGCCGCGTCGCTGATGGCGCGGTGCCGGGCGAGGGACTCCAGGTCGGAGCGGATGAGGGAGTCGACGCCCTTCTGCTGGTTGTTGGCGTTGAGGTTGCCGAGCCGCACCTTGACGTCCGGCAGTTCCGCGACGGTCTGCTGCTCTGCCGTGTGGATGCGGCGCCGGGCACCGTCGTACCAGTAGACCCGCAGCAGCCGGCTGTCCGCGAAGATCGTGCGGGCCTTGTCGATGAGCGCGTCGATCAGGCCTTCGGCGTCGAGGTCGAAGGCGCGACGGTCCTCCGTGCCGGCGACGAGGCGTCCCGCGGCCGCGTACAGATACCCGGCATCGACGAAGATCGCGTGGGTGGAGGGCGTCTTCGCCACCTCGGCGAGCATGCGCTGGAGCAGCTCGTTGGTGCGTTCGATGCGGGCGTGGAGGGCCGCGAGGTCGTCGTTCATCACCTCCATTGTCCCGGCGGTCACGCTGCGAACACAACCGGTCCCGGTCGGTCCCGTAACGACACTCTTACGCCTTGGTAATTAGCCGTTCGAAAAATTTCCTTAGCGTAGGGAATGTTTGACCCATGCATCCCTGTTGACCCATACGGAACACCGAGCACCGAGCCCGGTGGGCCGCACACCGAGTAGTTCTCCTCAGGAGGATGACCAGACGAAGGGAGAAGCCCTTGCGCTTCGAAATCATGCGACTCGACGATGTCGACGGCACACCTGTGGACACGACCGTCGTGGACGCCGCCTCCGTCAACCGCATCGTTCAGCAGGCGGCCGCCATAGGGCAGCGCCTCTGGATCCGCCCGGCCGAGACCACGGCCTCATAACGCGCGCAGCTCTCCCACACTTCGCAGCCCCCGCCCGGCATCAGCCATGCGGGGGCTCCGCTGTTGCGGACCTCCGCGGCCCGGGGCGTACTGGCTCAGGGGCACAGCGCGAACCGGAACAGGACGGTGGAGCATGTCGGTGACGGACCTGACGCACACGGAGCTGCACGAGCAGGCCACCGCCGAGGCCGCCCGGCGCTACGAGGACTCCGCCGTCGAGCGGGAGCGGGTCGAGGGCCGGCTGGCGGCCGGCGTGCGGTTCCCGGACTCCCCGGACGCGCTCGCCGTGCGCGCCGACCGGATCCTCGACCGGGGCGGTCTGTCGCCGTCGGCAGTGGTGGCGGACATCCACCGCGAGGCCATGGACCTGCCCGACGCCAACGAGCGGATCATCGACCTGTCCAACGAGCTCCAGGCCTGGAGTTTCCTGCCGCGCGGGGTCAGGGCCGGGGCCACGGTCGCCCGGATCACCCTGCGGCGCGACGGCCGCGAACTGCCGCACGGCACCGGCTTCATGGTCTCGCCGCGGCTGATGATGACCAACCACCACGTCCTGCCCGACGAGACTTTCGCCCGCCGCTGCTTCGTGGAGTTCAACGCCCAGGTCACGGCCGACAACCTGCCCGACACCGTCGTCCGGATGGAGCTCGACCCCGGAACCTTCTTCGCGGCGGACCGGCGGCTCGACTTCGCCCTCGTGGCGGTGACGCCCGCCCCGGACGGCCCACCGCCGGGTGAGGTCTTCGGCTGGAACCGGCTGAGCGTGCAGATCGGCAAGCTGGTGCTCGGCGAGAAGGTGAACATCATCGGCCACCCGCAGGGGCGGCTGAAGGAGATCGCGCTGCGCGACAACGCGGTGCTGGTCCGGCTCGACGACTTCGTGCACTACACGACCGACACGGAACCGGGGAACTCCGGCTCCCCGGTCTTCAACGACCAGTGGGAGGTCGTGGCGCTGCACCACAGCGGCGTGCCGAAGAAGGACGACCAGGGCCGCGTGCTGCGCAAGGACGGCCGGCCCTGGCAGCAGGGCGACGGCGACGACGCCATCGAATGGGTCGCCAACGAGGGCGTCCGGATCAGCTCGATCCTCAGGCACCTGGCCGGGCTGGACCTCGATCCGGGGCGGCGTGCCCTGCTGGCGGAGATGGGCCCGGACACCGGCCTGGACCAGGCCATGGCCACCGCCCCGGCCCTTCCCACGCCGGCCACCGGGACACAGCCCGAGAGGACGGCCGCGGCACCGCGCGCCACGATCCCGCCCGCCCCCGCGGCACCGGCGACGGGCCCCACGACCGGGAGCGAGGCCACCGCCCGGAAACCCCAGGTCGGGCTCCGGGCCCGCGGTACCGCCTTCGGCGGCCGTCAGCACCTGGTCTTCCTGCACGGCCGGGACCAGCAGGACAACCACCCCGACGATCTCCGCCGCACCTGGACGGCCGGCCTGAACCGCGGCCTCACCCTGGCGGCGCTTCCCCCGCTCGACCCGGAGGACGTGTGGTTCCCGTTCTACGGCACGAGACTGCACGGCCTCGTGAGCGGCAGGGAGAGCACGGCCGAGCCCATGGGTCTCGATCAGGTGAGCGCCGCCACTGCGGCCGAGGTGTTCGCCGCGGAGTCACCGACGGGCTCCTACGAGCGGATGCTCTACGAGGCGGCCGCCCGGGCGGGCATGCCGCAGAACGGGCCGGCGACCACGGAGGGCTTCGGCGCGGGCCTGGTCGGGGCGCTGCACCGGCCACTGAGCTGGCTCGCCGCCAGGTCCGACCTGGACGAGTGGACCATCGCCACGTTCCTGCGGGACGTCGACCTGTACCTCGGTGACAGCGCCGTGCGGCAGGCCGTACTGAACAGCGTCATGGAGACGATGCCCTCCAGCGGCGAGCTGGTGCTGGTCACACACAGCCTGGGCACGGTCGTCGGCATGGACCTCCTGACCCGGCTCCCCGACGGCCTCGACCCCGTCCTGCTGGTCACCGCGGGCAGCCCGCTCGGTCTGGACGGCGTCAACGAGCGGCTCCTCACCCGCGGCCCGCACCAGCCGCCCCGGGTGCGTGACTGGGTCAACGTCTGGTGCCCCACCGACGCGGTGGCCATCGGCTGCCCCCTGGAGGACGAACGGTGGGGGAAGCTCACCCAGCTGGCCGTCCCCAACGGCCGCGACCGCGCGCACAAGATCGACGAGTACCTCGGCCATCCGGGACCGGCCCGGGAGATCCGCAGCGTCCTGACCCTCCAGGCGTGAGGCGGGTCCTCAGCTCCCCTGGATCACCTGCGTGACGCCGTTGATGATCTGCTGCACGGCGATCGCGGAGAGCATCATGCCCGCGAGCCGGGTCACCAGGACCACCCCGCCGTCCTTGATGATCCGGATGATCACCAGCGAGTAGCGCATCACCATCCACAGCACGACATGGATGGCGAGGATCGCCGCCCACACCGACACCTGCGTGGCGACCGTGTGGGCCTTCTGCACCGCGAGGATCACCGACACGATCGCCCCGGGCCCGGCCAGCAACGGCATGCCCAGCGGCACGAGGGCGACGTTCACGTCCTTGGTCTGCTTGGGCTCGTCGGTCTTGCCGGTGAGCAGATCCAGCGCGATCAGCAGGAGCAGCAGACCGCCCGCGATCATCAGCGCGGGCACGGACACATGCAGGTAGTTCAGGATCTGGTGCCCGAGGAGACCGAACACGGTGATCACACCACCGGCGACACAGACGGCCTGGAAGGCCATCCGCTTCTGCACCTTGCCGGGCCGGCCGGCGGTGAGCGCGAGGAAGATCGGCGTGATCCCCGGGGGGTCCATGATGACGAAGAGGGTCAGGAACAGGGAGCCGAAGACGGCGAGGTCGAACATGAGTGAGCCTTGCGCAGGGGGCTGCCGCCGTGGGCGGGCGTTCCGCACGGCGGAACAGGTGGGCACAGCGGGCAGCGCCGGGTGAGAAAGAAACGGACCTACAGGGGGAGAGCGACCTCAGACGGCTCCGCCGGCCCCCGGCACGGGAAACGCCCCGAAGGCCCGTCGGGTGATCTCCCCGTAGACCTCGGGATCCGTCGTGTACTCCCCGAGCAGGCACGTCTTCCGGCTGCCGTGGTAGTCCGACGACCCCGTGACGAGCAGCCCGAGCTCCTTCGCCAGTCCCCGCAGCCGCGCGCGCGTGTCCGCGTCATGGTCCATGTGGTCGACCTCGACGCCGTCCAGCCCGGCCGCGGCCATCTCGGCGATGGCGGCCTCCGGCACGGTGCGCCCCCGCTTGGTCGCCCCGGGATGCGCGAACACCGCGACCCCGCCCGCGCCCTTGATCAGCCGGATCGCCTCGAAGGGGTCGGTCTCGTGCTTCTCCACGAAGACCCGGCCGCCGTCGGCGAGCCAGTCCTGCGTGAAGGCGTCGTTCACGGTGGGCACGACACCCAGCTCGACGAGCGCGCTCGCCACATGCGGACGCCCGACGGACCCGTCACCGGCGATCCGCGCCACCTGCTCCCACGTCACGGGCACGCCGAGCTCCTGGAGCTTGGCGATCATGCCGCGGGCGCGCGGGACCCGGTCGTCCCGGACCAGCTCCCGCTCGGCGAGCAGCGCCGGCTCCTCGGCGTCGAAGAGGTAGGCCAGCATGTGCATGCTGATCCCGTCGAGCCGGCAGGAGAGCTCCGCGCCGGTGACCAGCGTGACTCCCTCGGGCAGGGCTGCGATCGCCTCGGCATGCCCGCGCGTGGTGTCGTGATCGGTCAGGGCGACGACGTCCAGCCCGGCCACAGCGGCCTTGCGCACCAGCTCGGCGGGCGTGTCCGTACCGTCGGAGGCGGTGGAGTGGGTGTGCAGGTCGATACGCACGACACGGACTCCAGACACGGACGACACGAACAGGGCTGCTCAAGGATAACCGGATTTTCGACGCCCGATGTCACACCTGAACCCGGCAAGCGCCCCCTACACGCACGTGCCCCCCGACCCCTCACGCCCCCAGCAGGCGCGGCGACAGGGCGCCACAGGGAACCAGCTCGACCTCCGCCCCGGCGTCCCGCAGGTCCGTCAGCACCAGCTCGTCGTACATCAGCAGCCCCGACTGCTCGGGCCACACCACGGCCCACAGCCACATCCCCAGCGCCTCACCGGCGAAGACGGCCCGGTCGTCCGGCGCCCCGGCCACGTGCCACAACGGCGTGGGACGCCCGGCGGCCAGCACCTTGGCCTGGGGCGGCTTCTCGACGTTCATGTGCGGCCCGGGGTCGGGGCCGTCCATGCCCGCGTACCGCGCACCGAGCCCGACCCCCAGTTCCTCGGCCACCAGGATCAGCTCGCCCATTCCCCCGAGCGGCCCGGGTCCGGTGCAGGCGACGGCGGTCGCACGGCCGCCCGTTCGGTCGTCCCCCGCACAGGCCACGCCCGTGAACAGCCATCCGACCGGCAGCGGCCACGGCATCCACAACGGCACCTGGGTGCGGTGCACCACGACGTTGAGGGCGTCGACGCTGGGCGGTATCACGGGCTGCACCGGATGGACGGTGCCGTGCACATCGCACTGCCACGAGTCGGAGAAGAGGCCGGGAGCCCTGACCCGGCCACCGCACTTCGGGCAACTGGGTTCGCCCCTCATAGGGCCCCACGGTCCTACCCCCGCCCCGTCGCGTCAAGGACGATCACCCATCCGGACGGAACCCTTCACCACCCGCACTAGATGTAGCTTGCATTAATTAGCCTCCCTAACTTAGTGTGTGTATAGACCAACCATCTCCGTCCCGGGAAAGGGAGCAAGCAATGGACCCCTTCGACGCCGGAGCGGGCGGCCTCCTGAAGCAGCCCAAGTCCGTGTGGGCGACCGCCGGGGCGTCGGTCGTCGCCTTCATGGGCATCGGGCTCGTCGACCCGATCCTGCCGTCCATCGCCCAGGGCCTGGACGCCACGGCCGGCCAGGTCTCCCTGCTCTTCACCTCGTACTTCCTCATCACCGCCGTCGCGATGCTGGTGACCGGCTTCGTCTCCAGCCGGATCGGCGGCCGCAAGACCCTGCTGCTCGGCCTCGCGTTCGTCGTGGTGTTCGCCGGGCTCGCGGGCACCTCCGGATCCGTCGGCGAGCTGGTCGGCTTCCGGGCCGGCTGGGGCCTCGGCAACGCCCTGTTCGTCTCGACGGCCCTCGCGGTCATCGTCGGCGCGGCGGCCGGCGGCAGCGCCGCTGCGATCCTGCTGTACGAGTCGGCCCTCGGCCTCGGCATGGCCTGCGGCCCGCTGCTGGGCGCCCTGCTCGGCGACGCCAGCTGGCGCTACCCGTTCTTCGGCACGGCGTTCCTGATGGCCGTCGGCTTCCTGTGCATCACGGTGTTCCTCAAGGAGCAGCCCAAGCCGGCCCGCAAGACCGCGCTGCTGGACCCGATCAAGGCCCTCGGCCACGGCGGCCTCGCCTCCGCGGCGGTCTCGGCGTTCTTCTACAACTACACGTTCTTCACCGTGCTGGCCTTCACCCCGTTCGTGCTGAACATGAGCCCGTACCGGTCGGGGGCGGTGTTCTTCGCCTGGGGTGTGCTGCTCGCCGTCTTCTCGGTGATCGTCGCGCCCCGGCTCCAGAAGCGGTTCGGGTCGCTGAAGGTGCTCGGCGGTTCGCTGGTGCTGCTCGCGGCCGACGTGCTGGTGCTCGGCTACGGCTCCCACACCACCGCCGTCGTGTGCACGATCCTGTCCGGCGCCTTCATCGGCGTGAACAACACCGTCTACACCGAGCTGGCCCTCGGCGTCTCGGACGCGCCCCGGCCGGTGGCGAGCGCGGGCTACAACTTCGTGCGCTGGTTCGCGGCGGCGGCCGCTCCGTACTTCGCGCCGAAGATCGAGGAGTGGACCGACATCCACATCCCGTTCGTGGTGGCGGCGGTCACCGCGGTCGCGGGCGCGATCGTGGTCGTCGTCCGGCGTAAGGCCCTCACCCACGAAGCGGAGGAGATCGAGCCGAAGCACCAGATCGAGGACAGCGTCACGGTCTTCGCCAACTGACGCTTCGCGGCTCGGTGTTGGTGAGCTTCCTCACTCCAGCGGGACGGACTTCCGGGACGGATCCCGGAGGTCCGTCCCCTGGTTCAGCCACCGCTCCTGGAGCGCCTGCGCGCCGTGCACGCGCTTCCAGGCGGCCTCGTTCGGGGTCATCGGCAGCAGCGGCAGGAACCGCACGGGGTCGAGGGGCTCGTCGAGTTCCAGATCCTCCACCAGGCCGCCCGGCTCGGCGACCAGGACCGAGGTGAAGGGGGCGCCGGGCCACAGCGGCTCACCGACGTCGAGGGACGCTCCGGGAGCCACGACCAGGCCCTCCACCTGCGGGGACGCGGCGAGCACGGCGAGCGGGCGGAGCACCTTGTCGGTGTCGGCGAGTCCGGAACGGACCGAGAGGACCAGTTCGGCCCGCGGGCCCCTGACCGGGTCGGCGACCACCGCCGTGGGGTCCGTCATGGGGTGCGCGGACATGCCGAGCGAGGCGTAGCGGACGATGCCGCCCCCCTGGAAGCGGAGCACCTCGACGCGGTCCGTGCCCAGGAAGGTGACCGCCGCGCGCGCGTCCGGTTCGCCCAGCGCGGTGCGCAACCGGGCCTCGACCAGAGGAAGAACATCTGCCATGCGGCGAGCATAGAACTCGTCAGTAGCGGGCAAAGCAGCACCTTGACAGTTGCGTCGGCTGCTACTCTTGCCCGGTGGTTCGGGGCAGCACGCAGAAGCGTCGCGATCAAGCCCCGACGCCGAAGGAACTCCCTTACGAGGGACCGGCCGGAGGAGGTGGGGCTGCAATGGATCGAAGTCGACCGTGCAGTAGCACCACGCTCTTCGCGCCGCTGATGTAGCCGCTTCTGTCTCTGGCTGCCACCTCTCGCACTCGCTTCACCGCGGAAGAGCGCTTCGTTTCGCTTTGCCTGATCTGCCTCAGTAGCTGAATCAGTAACGAAACCGGCCACCGCGACGGTGCGGTGCTCCCCGCTTTGTGGACGTGCCAAACATCCGTAGTCCCTACGTCCTCATTCCGGGCAGTTCCACCCGTCGCCGGCGCCGTTCGTTGCCCGCCCGCGAAGGAGCCCGCCATGTCGATGATCCGCGACCTGCGCGCAGTCGTCCGTCCGTCCCGTGTGTCGCTGCGCAAGGACGGCGGGACCTACGACTCCACCCGCAGCCCCGCGGCGTCCTCCGCCGTCGTCGACTGCGCCGTCTACCGCGACGGCCGCCGCATCGAGACCGAGAACGCGCTGACCCCGCACGAGGCGGTGCGCCTGGTGCGCCGCGACGGGGGCTTCGTGTGGATCGGCCTGCACGAGCCGACGGAGGCCGAATTCTCCGGCATCGCCGGTGAGTTCGGACTGCACCCGCTGGCCGTGGAGGACGCCGTCCAGGCCCACCAGCGGCCCAAGCTGGAG
Source organism: Streptomyces sp. NPDC093598 (assembly GCF_044764825.1). Classification (NCBI taxonomy): domain Bacteria; kingdom Bacillati; phylum Actinomycetota; class Actinomycetes; order Kitasatosporales; family Streptomycetaceae; genus Streptomyces; species Streptomyces sp. NPDC093598. Next base: position 8,889 of record NZ_JBIWIV010000004.1, read on the forward strand.
CGCTACGACGACTCCCTCTTCACGGTCTTCAAGACCATCCACTACGTCGAGCACGACCAGCTCGACGCCAACAGCGAGGTCGTCGAGACCGGCGAGGTCATGTGCTTCACCGGACGGGACTTCTTCATCACCGTCCGGCACGGCGGGCAGGGCTCGCTGCGGGCCCTCAGGCACCGTCTCCAGGACGACCCCGAGCTGCTCGCCAAGGGCCCCTCTGCCGTGCTGCACGCCATCGCCGACCACGTGGTCGACGGGTACATCGCCGTCGCCGACGCGGTGCAGGACGACATCGACGAGGTGGAGACCGAGGTGTTCTCCCCGGGCCGCAAGGGCGCGCCGCGCGGTTCGGACGCCGGCCGGATCTACCAACTCAAGCGCGAGGTGCTGGAGTTCAAGCGGGCCGTGTCGCCGCTGCTGCGGCCCATGCAGCTGCTGAGCGAGCGGCCGATGCGGCTGATCGACCCGGACATCCAGAAGTACTTCCGGGACGTCGCCGACCACCTGGCCCGCGTCCAGGAGCAGGTCCTCGGCTTCGACGAACTGCTCAACTCCATCCTCCAGGCCAACCTCGCGCAGGCGTCCGTCGCACAGAACGAGGACATGCGGAAGATCACCTCGTGGGCCGCGATCATCGCCGTGCCGACGATGGTGTGCGGGGTGTACGGCATGAACTTCGACCACATGCCGGAGCTGCACTGGCGCTACGGCTACCCGGCGATCATGGGCGTCACGGTGGTCATCTGCCTCGGCATCCACCGCACCCTGAAGCGGAACGGATGGCTGTGAGCGGCCTGGATAGGCTGGGCCCCATGACAAGCGAGCTGCTCGAGCAGGCCCTCGTCGAGGAGGCCACGAAGAAGTCCGGCCTCGTCTGGGTCCAGGGCCCCGACGGCCCGGCGCGTGCGCTGTGGCACGTGTGGCACGAGGGTGCCGCTTGCCTGGTCGGTGACGGGCCCGGCGAGCAGCCGCTGCCGGGGCTGGCCGACGGCGCCGAGGCGAAGGTGACGGTCCGCAGCAAGGACAAGGGCGGCCGGCTCCTCACCTGGACGGCCCGGGTCAGCCAGCTCGCACCGGGCTCCGAGGCGTGGGACGCGGCGGTCGCCGAGCTCAAGGGCAAACGGCTGAACGCGCCCGACGGCGAGGCCGTGCCCGAGCGCTGGGCCCGCGAGTGCCGGGTGCTGCGCCTGGAGCCGACCGGGGTGACGGCGCCGCTGCCCGACGGCTCCCTGTCCGAGCCGCCCCTGCCCTCCCCGGCGATCACCCGCCGGCCGATCCCGGCGGGTCTGCCCCGCCTGCTGCTGAAAAGGCGCAAACGGGCCTGAGGGCCTACGACGCCGGCAGCTGCTTGCCGTAGTCCACCGTCTCGTTCTTCTCCGGCTCCCTGAGGGAGAAGTCCTCACCCCAGGCGGAGAACGTGAGGGTGCCGGCCCCGCCGGCCCGCGCCAGGCGCAGGGGGTACGGCTTGCCCTCCAGGGAGACCTCCAGCGTGCCGCCGGAGCCCTTGTCGCCGGTGACGCGGATGGTGCGGACGCCCGCCTCCTCGTCGTGGCCGTCCGTGGCGAGCGTCCCGTGCAGGGTCAGCAGACCGTCGAGGAGGAGAGCCTTGTCCGTGAAACCGCTGAACTTCTTGTACGAGGGGTCGCCCTGCGGCACCTTCACGTACTTGCCGCCGAGCTTGGAGGCCGCCGCCGCGTCCCCCTTGCCGCCCCCGCCCCGGCCGCTGCCGTGACTCCAGAACTCGGCGTCCGCCTTGACGTAGAGCTGCTCGCCGATGCGCAGCAGCTTGAAGGTCGTGCCCTGGGTGGTGACCGAACCGTCGCCGCCGTCGTCCTTCAGCCGCATGTCGAGCGCGTACGTCCGCTCGCCGCTGACGACGTTGCCGTGCACCCGGACCGCCCCGGCGGACCCGGCGACCGACCGGGTCTTGCTCTGGATCTTGGCGGCGGGGAGTCTGCCGACTCCGTTGGTGCCCTCGTTCGGATCCTCCGCACAGCCGGTGAGCACCGTTCCCGTCACGAGCAACGCGCACGTCGCGCTGGCGAGTGCGGCACCGCGGCTGCGGCTCTGGCGCATCGGAGTCACAGGTGGAGCTGCCTCTCTGACGGGAGACCTGAACGGCGTACCGCAGGGTACCGGGGTCGTGCGGGCGGGTCGGAGCCAGTCCGTCCGGACCGCCCGCCGACGCAGCCCCGATCGGGACGGGCTAGCCTGAAGCCCACCCGAGCGGGCAATTCGGAAGACACAGGCACAAGGACAGCCGCACAGACAGCCACCACGAACCACCCCGCACGAAAAGGAGCCGCGGCCATGGCAGCGGGCGCCCCCCGGATCTTCGTATCGCACCTCCAAGGTGTCGCCGTCTTCGACCCAGCCGGTGACCAGGTGGGGCGGGTGCGCGATCTGGTCGTCATGCTGCGGGTGGGGCAGCGACCGCCGAGGCTGCTCGGTCTCGTCGTCGAACTCGCCACCCGCCGCCGTATCTTCCTGCCGATGACCCGGGTCACCGCCATCCAGTCCGGCCAGATCATCACCACCGGCGTCCTCAACGTCCGGCGCTTCGAGCAGCGGCCCACCGAGCGGCTGGTCTTCGGGGAGCTGCTGGACCGGCGCGTGACGCTCACCGAGACCGGCGAGGAGGTGACCGTCCTCGACCTGTCGGTGCATCAGCTGCCGGCCCGTCGGGAGTGGGAGATCGACCGGGTCTTCGTCCGCAAGGGCAGGAAGGGCAGTGCCTTCCGGCGCGCCAAGGGCGAGGCGCTGACCGTCGAGTGGACCGCCGTCACCGGCTTCTCCCTGGAGGAGCAGGGGCAGGGCGCCGAGAACCTGCTCGCCACCTTCGAGCAGCTGCGCCCCGCCGACCTGGCCAACGTCCTGCACCACCTCTCCCCCAAGCGCCGGGCCGAGGTCGCCGCCGCCCTCGACGACGACCGGCTCGCCGATGTGCTGGAGGAGCTGCCGGAGGACGACCAGATCGAGATCCTCGGCAAGCTGAAGGAGGAGCGCGCCGCCGACGTCCTGGAGGCCATGGACCCCGACGACGCGGCCGACCTGCTGGGCGAGCTGCCGACGGACGAGCAGGAGCGGCTGCTGAGCCTGATGCAGCCCGGCGACGCGGCCGACATGCGGCGCCTGATGTCGTACGAGGACCGCACGGCGGGTGGTCTGATGACCACCGAGCCGATCGTGCTGCGCCCGGACGCCACCGTCGCCGACGCCCTGGCCCGGGTCCGCAACCGCGACCTCTCCCCCGCGCTCGCCGCCCAGGTCTACGTGTGCCGGCCCCCGGACGAGACGCCGACCGGCAAGTACCTGGGCACCGTCCACTTCCAGCGCCTGCTGCGCGAACCACCGCCGACCCTGGTCAGTTCCATCGTGGACAGCGACCTGCAGCCCCTCGACCCCGAGGCCGACCTTCCGGCCATCGCGGGCTTCTTCGCCACGTACGACATGGTCGCGGCGCCGGTCGTCGACGAGGCCGGGTCGCTGCTGGGCGCGGTGACCGTGGACGACGTGCTCGACCACATGCTCCCCGAGGACTGGCGGGAGACGGAGTTCCACCTGGACGAGGAGGTGGCGACCGATGGTTCCTGAGCGCGACACGGTGCGCGAGCGCACCCTGGCGGGCGCCACGGCGGCCTCCCGGCCGCGCACCCGCCTCGACCAGCCGGGAGTGCCCCGGCGCCGGATCCTGCCCGAGTACGACCCGGACGCCTTCGGACGGTTCTCGGAACGCATCGCGCGCTTCCTCGGCACCGGACGGTTCCTGGTCTGGATGACGGCGGCCATCGTCCTGTGGGTGGCCTGGAACAGCCTCGCCCCGCGCCACCTGCGCTTCGACGAGTACCCCTTCATCTTCCTGACCCTGATGCTGTCCCTCCAGGCCTCCTACGCGGCCCCGCTGATCCTGCTCGCGCAGAACCGGCAGGACGACCGCGACCGGGTCAACCTGGAGCAGGACCGCAAGCAGAACGAGCGGTCGATCGCGGACACCGAGTACCTGACGCGCGAGATCGCCGCCCTGCGCATCGGCCTGGGCGAGGTCGCCACCCGCGACTGGATCCGCTCGGAGCTGCAGGACATGGTCAAGGAAATGGAGGAACGGCAGAACGGCCACCGGCACGACCCCGTCGTATTCCCGGCGGAACGGTCACGGGGACGTGACGCAGACGACCGCTGAGACGCTTTCCTACGCCCCGGTACGGCGCCGTACCATCGTCCTTATGGCTACGGAAGACGCGGTGCGCGAGGCACTGGCGACGGTGAACGACCCCGAGATCCACAAGCCCATCACCGAACTCGGGATGGTCAAATCCGTGGAGATCGGTGCGGACGGGGCGGTCGCGGTCACCGTGTACCTCACGGTCTCGGGCTGCCCGATGCGGGACACGATCACGCAGCGCGTGACCGACGCGGTCTCCGCGGTCGAGGGCGTCACCCGCGTCGACGTCACGCTCGACGTGATGAGCGACGAGCAGCGCAAGGAGCTGGCGTCCGCCCTGCGCGGCGGCCAGACCGAGCGCGAGGTCCCCTTCGCCAAGCCGGGCAGCCTGACCCGCGTCTACGCGGTCGCCTCCGGCAAGGGCGGCGTCGGCAAGTCCTCGGTGACGGTCAACCTGGCCGCGGCGATGGCGGCCGACGGCCTCAAGGTCGGTGTCGTCGACGCCGACATCTACGGCCACTCCGTGCCGCGCATGCTGGGCGCCGACGGCCGCCCCACCCAGGTCGAGAACATGATCATGCCGCCGTCCGCGAACGGCGTGAAGGTCATCTCCATCGGCATGTTCACTCCCGGCAACGCCCCGGTCGTCTGGCGCGGCCCGATGCTCCACCGCGCCCTCCAGCAGTTCCTGGCGGACGTGTACTGGGGCGACCTGGACGTCCTGCTCCTGGACCTGCCGCCCGGCACCGGCGACATCGCGATCTCCGTCGCCCAGCTGGTCCCGAACGCGGAGATCCTGGTCGTGACCACCCCGCAGCAGGCGGCGGCCGAGGTCGCCGAGCGCGCGGGCTCCATCGCCGTGCAGACCCACCAGAAGATCGTCGGCGTGGTCGAGAACATGTCCGGCCTGCCCTGCCCGCACTGCGACGAGATGGTCGACGTCTTCGGCACGGGCGGCGGCCAGACGGTCGCCGACGGCCTGACCCGCACGACCGGCACGAACGTCCCGGTCCTCGGCAGCATCCCCATCGACGTCCGCCTCCGCGAGGGCGGCGACGACGGCAAGCCGGTCGTCCTGACGGACCCGGACTCCCCGGCGGGCTCGGCGCTGCGCGCGATCGCGGGCAAGCTGGGCGGCCGCCAGCGGGGCCTGTCGGGCCTGTCCCTGGGGATCACGCCGCGGAACAAGTTCTGATCCGAACGCGGCAGACGGCGAAGGGGCGCCGCAACCAACCGGCGCCCCACGGCTCACTCGTACGCGGCGATGTCCTTCACCGCGGCGAAGCCGAGCCCATACGCACTCATGCCCCTGCCGTACGCCCCGACGTGAACCCCGGCCGACGTGGAACCGGCGAGCACCCAGCCGAACTCGGACTCCCGGTAGTGGAACGCCGTGGGCACCCCGTCCACCGGAAGCGACAGGGTCGACCAGTCGGATCCGTCCAGGTCGTCCGCCAGCACCCACGCCGTCTCCGTCTGCTGCTCCAGCCAGTCGTCCCGCAGCGCGTGGTCCATCTGCCCGGGCCAGGTGAAGGACAGCAGCCCCACGCCCGCGAGCCACGCCGCGGAGGACACCGACGTGGCCTCCAGCAGCCCGGTTCCGTCCGCCGTGCGGCGTGAGGGATTGGCCGCCACGGTCACCACGACCGCGAACTTCTCCTTGGCGTCCGGATCGCCCCCGGCGACATGCTCGTTGCGCACCGTGGGCTCGTCGCCGTGCCCGATCGACCCGTGTTCGACGGCTCCGTCGGCCGTCGTACCGACCTGCATCAGCCAGCGCGGCCCCGTGAAGGCCTCGTCGAGGCCGTACCACGGGAAGGGCGCACGCAGGTAGCCGTCGACCGTACGCCGGGCGGAGGGGGCCTGTTGCGCACCCTCCGCGGCCGGCGTCTGCGCGACTGCCCGACTCGTCGTCTCCATGTGCCCGCACGCCTCCTCGCTCTAGTCGGACCGGAACGGCCCGCCCCCCTTCGGGCGTACTCGTCACGGTCCGCACAACAACTCGGCAGCATAGCCACACCGCTGCGAGCAGCAGGGAAACCGCCCGGCGCGTGGGCCGCACGGGCGCCCGGTTCAGGCCGTAGACAGCCCGACCGGAGTATGAAACGCGTCACGCACACGGGGGCGTACGCCCCTGGGCGTATCGCTCAGGTGGCGTCCGCGTCGAAGGGCGGCCGGTCGTCCGGGTCGGGCGTCTCCGGCTTCTTCGTCATGTCGATACGGCCGCCGGAGGAGGTGTCGGAGTCACGGCTGTGGACGGCGTCGGTGACCTCCGCCATTTCCTTCTTCAGGTCGAAGCCGTTGCGGATCTCCTTGAGCCCCAGGTCCTCGTTGTCCAGCTGCTTGCGGATGAACGTCTTGGGGTTCAGGTCCTCGAACTCGAAGTCCTTGAACTCCGGGCCCAGTTCCTCGCGGATGTCGTTCTTCGCGCTCTCCGAGAACTCACGGATCTTCCGGATCGTGCGCGTGACGTCCTGGATGACCTTGGGGAGCTTGTCCGGACCGAAGACGAGCACGGCGAGGACGATGAGCGTCACCAGCTCGAGTGGTCCTATGTCATTGAACACCTGAAGCTCCTTGCGATGTCCTCGGTCCTCGGTCCTCGGCCCTCGTGGTCGGTGCGGGTCTTGCCGTGGTCCGGGCCGGATCCACGGTACCCGGCGATCCTGTCCGACCGGTACTGTCCCGGGACCTCCGCGTGCGGGAGGTGGGAGCGCTTTCCCGATTGTTTGCCTTGTCGGTCCCTTGTGGGGCCTGATGAGACGTCTCCCCGGGTCCCGGACATCGTGTCTCAGCCACCGGACGATCCGAGGAGGAGGGAGACCGTCCGCTCCTTGCCGGCGCGCTCCACGGTCAGCTCCAGCCGGTCTCCGGGGCGGTGCGCCCGGGTCTTGACGATCAGCTCCTCGCCGCTGTGCACCCGCCCGCCGTCGACCTCCGTGATGACGTCGCCCGCCTTGATCCCGGCCTTGGCGCCCGGGCCGCCCACGGTGACCGGCGGTCCGCCCTCGCTGCCCTCGGTGGCGACGCGGGCGCCGTCGCCCGTGTAGTCCATGTCCAGGGTGATGCCGATGACCGGGTGGGTCGCCTTCCCGGTGTTGATCAGCTCCTCGGCGACGCGCTTGCCCTGGTTGATGGGGATGGCGAAGCCGAGGCCTATCGAACCGGACCGGCCGCTGTCCTGGGTGGAGCCGCCGTCGGCCGAGCGGATGGCCGAGTTGATGCCGATGACCCGGGCCCGGGCGTCGAGCAGCGGCCCGCCGGAGTTGCCGGGGTTGATGGGTGCGTCGGTCTGCAGCGCGTCGACGTACGACACGTCGCTGCCGTCGCCCTTCTCGCCGCCGGCCGTGATGGGCCGCTGCTTGGCGCTGATGATGCCGGAGGTGACCGTGCCGGCCAGGTCGAAGGGGGCGCCGATGGCCACGACCGGGTCGCCGACCTGCACGTTGTCCGAGTTGCCCAGCGGCAGAGGGGTGAGTCCGCTGACGCCCTTCACCTTCACGACGGCCAGGTCGTAGCCGCTGTCCCGGCCGACGACCTCGGCCTGCGCGGTCTCCCCGCCGTTGAACGTCACGGTGATCTCGCCGCCCGATCCGGCGGGCTGCACGACGTGGTTGTTGGTGAGGATGTGCCCGCGGGTGTCGAGCACGAAGCCGGTGCCCGTGCCCTGCTCGCCCGCGCCGCTGACATGCAGGGTGACCACGCTGGGCAGGGCCCGCCCGGCGATCCCGGCCACACTGTCCGCGTCCCGCGCGGAGGCCTCCTTCCCGGCCTGCGGCAGCTCGACGGTCCCGACGCCTCCGTTCCGCTCCAGATACGTCCCTACGACACCGCCGACGCCCCCGGACACGAGCGCGAGCAGCACGGCACCGAGCACCAGGGACTTCCTGCCCCGCTTGTGCCGCTGCTCCGTGCTGAGCACGGCGGCGCCGTTCTGCTGAAGAGGCCCGTGCCCTCCGGCGACCGCGGGAGCCGCCCAGGGGTCGTAGCGCCGCCAGGGGTCGGAGGCGGGGGCGTGCACGGCAGCGTCGGCGTGGACCGGCGCGGCCGGCAGGGACGCGGGGGCGCTGGGGGCCGGGGCGGGCGGTGTGCCGTGTGGCGGCGCGACGGCGGGGGTGCCCGGTACGGTCGGCTGCCCCGGTATCGCCATGCCCTGCGCGGGTGTCGTCGCCGGGTGCTGGACGGGCGGCGCGGGTGCCCAGGGGCCGGGTTCGCCGTAGGGCGGGGTGCTGTACGGGTCCGGGTCGTGCAGCGGCCTGGGAGCGGCGCCCTCGGCCGGCACGGCGTGCGGGGCGGAGGCGACGGGGACGTCCTGGCCGGCCTCGCGGGCTGCGGGGACGGAGGCGGCGGCCTCCGCGGGGGCCTCGCCGGAGACGGCCGGGGCGGCGACAGGGTCGTCCGTCTCCACCGCCTCGGGACGCCTCAACTCGTAGTCGCCATCGTGCCGGGACGCAGGACGTGCCAGCTCGAAGTCCCCGTCACTGCCGGTCAGGTCCTCCCCGACGGCCCCGTCCGTACTCTCCGGCTCCCCCGGAAGGTCCTGCGGCCGTGGACGGCTCCACCACTTCGCTTTCGTGGGCTTCCCCTCGTTCATGCTCTCCCCACAGCCGCGGCACGGCTCGTCGCGGTGGCCGCGGTTCGTCGAATCGGCGCCCGGCCACACCTCGGCCGCGGGCGACAACCCTCGGATTCAATCAGGTTCCCGGGCCGGCGCGCAGAGGCGGTCAGTGAGCCGTACGCGAGGATGCGGGGGAAGAGGGGGACGAGGTGGTGTCCGGCAAGGGCACGGCGAACAGGGGTGCCGTGATGTCGGGGACCGTGGACCACGAGGTCAGGCCGGCCGGCGTGGCCGCCTCGAGCGGACGTATCAGCGGGGACATGACGGCGGCACCGGCCACCACCGGGGCGGTCAGGGCATGCAGCGCGTGATGCCGGGCGGCGGACGGCACCCCGGGCAGCAGCGGACCGGACACCTCGGTCGGAGCGACCGGGGTGTGGCCGAGCATGCTCTGGCCGTGCACCTGCCCGAGCAGCGGCGCCGTCCGGCGGCGCTGGGATTCGGGCGGCGTCGCGGCACCGGTGCCCTGGGTGCGCATCGGTGTCACGTTGCTCCCCGTGCCCTGGCCGCCGCGGGCTTCCGCGTCGGTCGGGACGCCGGTGGTGACGCCGCCCAGCGCGATCGCGGCGAGGGAGACGGCACCGGCGGCCACGAACGCGAACCGCAGCCGCGAGGAGGACCGGTCGGTGTCGGGCCGGCCGACATCGTGAATGCGGAAGCCCTTCCCCGCGGGAAGGCTCCGGCCGCCCGAGGAGGGGGGCAGCACGGGAAGGTGCGGCCGGGACGGGGCATACCCGAACTCGAACCGCTCGCCTCGCTTCACTCCGAAGGCCCCGGACGATCCGAACCGTCCGGACAGCCCTCCGGGCAGCCCTCCCCCGCCCGGCGGTGTGAGATCACCGTCCGGGCCGCCGCCCGCGGGTAGTCCCTGCAGGCGGGCCAGGAAACTTTCGGAGGGGGGCGGCGGGGCCGCCTCCGCGAAGACGTTCTTCAGCCGGCGCTGGGCGTCCACCTCCGTCTTGCACTTCGGGCAGGTGGCCACGTGCGCCAGTACGCGCTCACGCGCGTCATGACCGAGCTCTCCGTCCACCAGGGCGGAGAGTCGGTCTCCCAGATGCTGCTCTGCGAGGTGACCCTCGGAAGCTTCAGGCCGTGATCCGCTCACGCGCTCGCGCCCCCTCCTCCCAGTGCGGGAACACGGGGGACGAAGGAGCGGCGCTCGGCACGCGCCTCCGGGGAGCGGTGCGCGAGGGCCTTGCGCAGCTGGGAGCGGCCACGGTGGATCCGCGAGCGGACCGTGCCGAGCTTGACGCCGAGGGTCGCGGCGATCTCCTCGTACGACAGTCCTTCGATGTCGCACAGGACGACCGCGGCGCGGAACTCGGGGGCGAGGGTGTCGAGGGCCTGCTGGACGTCCGCGTCGAAGTGCGCGTCGTTGAAGACCTGCTGCGGCGTGGGCTCCTTGCTGGGCAGCCGCTCGGCCGCGTCCTCGCCGAGCGCGTCGAAGCGGATGCGCTGCTTGCGGCGGACCATGTCCAGGAAGAGGTTGGTGGTGATGCGGTGCAGCCAGCCCTCGAAGGTGCCCGGCGTGTAGGTCGACAGGGAGCGGAAGACGCGGACGAAGACCTCCTGCGTGAGGTCCTCCGCGTCGTGCTGGTTACCGGTCAGACGGTAGGCGAGCCGGTAGACCCGGCCGCTGTGCGTGCTGACGATCTCCTCCCACGTGGGCGGAGTCCACGCCTGCCCGTCCGCGTCGGTGGTGAAGGTCGCGGTCTGGGCGAAGTCAGCGGCGTGACTGTGGTCAGCAGCGGTGTCGTTCACGGATGTCGGCCTGCCCGCTGATCCGAGGAAGCGCCGGAGCACTCCTGCGCGATCCACAGGCGCAGCCGCACCTCCCCTGTCAGCTCTGGTGGTGTCCAGTGGAGCCCCTACCATAGCCACCTCGCCCGTTAGGACCGGATAAGCGGTTTTACGAGAATTTGATCTGTGCTGATACGCCTCGTACTGCTGCGTCGGCACTTGCTCGGCGTCCTGATGCACCGCCCGCCCCCCGTCCCGGCCCGCGCCACTTGCTCGTCCCTTTAAACGACCGGTCCCATCTGCGGGTTCCCGTGCCCAACGGATACAGTCACGCCCAGGCATTCACGGGGACAGGAGAGGGTCATTACCGGCAACCGGCAGACGAGCTGGGCGTTCGCCGACGCCTATGTCGCCGAGGACGAAGCGCTGCACTGGGCCCGGGACCGGGCCCGCGAGGCAGGGCTGCGCTCGGTGACGCCCGGCACGGGCGCCGCGCTGCGGTTGCTGGCCGCGTCCGTCGACGCGAAGGCCGTCGCGGAGATCGGGACCGGCTGCGGTGTCTCCGGGATCCACCTCCTGCACGGTATGCGGCCCGACGGTGTCCTGACGACCGTGGACCCCGAGCCGGAGCACCAGCAGTTCGCCCGCCAGGCCTTCCGCGCCTCCGGTTTCGCCAGCAACCGGGCCCGCTTCATCCCGGGCCGCGCCCTGGACGTGCTGCCCCGTCTCGCCGACGCCGGTTACGACCTGGTCTTCTGCGACGGCGACCGCCTTGAGGTCATGGACTACCTCGCTGAATCGTTGCGTCTGCTGCGCACCGGCGGGCTCGTCGTCTTCGAGGGCGCCTTCGCCAACGGCCGGACGGTGGACTCCGGTCCGCAGCCCACGGAGGTGCTACGGCTGCGGGAGCTGCTGCGCGCGGTGCGCGAGAGCCAGGAGCTGCTGCCGTCGCTGCTGCCGGTGGGCGACGGTCTGCTGTGCGCGGTGAAACGGTAGCCGGGGTCGCACGTCAGCGGCACGGGAGCCGGGGCAGCCGAGTGTCAGCGGTGAAAACAGTCGCCCCGGCACCACATGTGATGCCGGGGCGACTGAAAGGGTATGGTCGCTTGCGCGTCAGCCGACGACCTTCTTGAGGGCGTCGCCGAGCGCGTCGGCCTCGTCAGGGGTCAGCTCGACGACGAGCCGACCGCCGCCTTCGAGCGGAACGCGCATGACGATGCCCCGCCCCTCCTTGGTCACCTCGAGCGGGCCATCACCCGTTCGCGGCTTCATGGCCGCCATGCTCGTTCCCCTTCCTGAAACCCAGCTCATCGTCAAAGCCGACGGCCCTGAAGAAGGGCACACGTACGGTCCTTGTGGCAGGACTCGCGACACCGGCATCGAACACATTGCTTCCAAGCCATTATCCCGCATCTCAGGACCCGATGACCAACATCGGTCGGCATCGCTTGGGCAACGCACGCGAGCAAAACCACTCAATTCGGCGATGAGACTGCGATACTCCGCCACCGCACACACATCCGCCGAACGAATCCGGGCGGAAATTCTTTGACGCAGGTCACACGTCCGGTCCGGTTCGCCGTCGGCGATCTCCGTCATGCTGTCCTGCAGACCCGGGGCGTACCGGCCGGTACGCCCTTGATCCGCGATTCGGAGGGGATACGCCATGACCGACACCGTGCTCTACGAGGTGAGCGACGGACTCGCGACGATCACGCTGAACCGCCCGGAGGCGATGAACGCGCTGAACGTGGAGACCAAGGTCGCCCTGCGGGAGGCGGTCCGGTCCGCGGCGGACGACGCCGCCGTGCGGGCGGTGCTGCTGACCGCCGCCGGTGACCGGGCGTTCTGCGTGGGGCAGGACCTCAAGGAGCACATCGGGCTGCTGGCCGCGGACCGGGAAGCCGGGTCGGGGCAGACCATGAGCACGGTGCGGGAGCACTACAACCCGATCGTGCGGGCGCTGGCCGGGGCGGCGAAGCCGGTCGTCGCCGCCGTGAACGGGGTGGCGGCCGGAGCGGGCTTCGGCTTCGCACTCGCCGCGGACTACCGGATCGTGGCGGACACGGCCGCGTTCAACACCTCGTTCGCGGGGGTGGCGCTGACCGCCGACTCGGGGATCTCCTGGACGCTGCCGAGGGTCGTCGGCCCGGGGCGGGCTGCTGATCTGCTGCTCTTCCCGCGGAGCATCAGTGCGCAGGAGGCGTACGAGCTCGGTGTCGCCAACCGGCTGGTGCCGGCCGGTGAGCTGCGGGCGGAGGCCGAGAAGGTGGCACGGGCGTTGGCCGAGGGGCCGACGGTGGCGTACGCGGCGCTGAAGGAGTCGGTGGCGTTCGGGCTGACGCACTCCTTGGAGGAGGCACTGGAGAAGGAGGACGAGCTCCAGACCCGGGCCGGTTCCTCCGAGGATCACGCGATCGCGGTGCAGGCCTTCGTCAACAAGGAGAAGCCGAAGTACCTGGGCCGGTGAGTTCGGGGTCGTAGCGCTTGTGCCGCCGGGCCACGCACGTCTGAAGGTGATCGTCGACCAGGCCGCACGCCTGCATCAGGGCGTACGCCGTCGTCGGGCCCACGAAGCGCAGGCCCCGCTTCTTCAAGGCCTTGGACAGGGCCGTCGACTCGGGGGTGACGGGCGGGACGTCGGAGAGGGTCTTCGGGGCCGGACGGGTGGCCGGGTCGGGGGCGTGGGACCAGATCAGGTCGTCCAGTTCGCCCGGGGACCACTCGGTCAGCGCACGCGCGTTGGCGAGGGTCGCGTCGATCTTGGCGCGGTTGCGGATGATGCCGGCGTCGGCCAGGAGGCGCTCGCGGTCCTCGTCGGTGAAGGCGGCCACCGAGGCGATCTTGAAGTCGGCGAAGGCGGCGCGGAAGCCGGGGCGGCGACGCAGGATCGTGATCCAGGACAGGCCGGACTGGAAGGCCTCCAGGCTGAGCCGCTCGAAGAGCGCGTCGTCGCCGTGGACCGGGCGGCCCCACTCCTCGTCGTGGTACGCCACGTACTCGGGTGCGGACAGGGCCCAGGGGCAGCGCAGCGCGCCGTCCGGACCGGCCAGGGCGGCGCCGTCGCTCACGGCCGGTCCTCCGGCCGGGGGGCGGGCTTGTCCATGGACACGTGGTTGTCCCCGGCCGTGTGCACCGGCCCGTGGGCGGAGGCCGACCGGGCACCGGCCAGCGCCGACTCCAGGTCGGCGATACGGGCGTCGCGCTCGGCGAGCTCGGCGCCCAGACGGCTCAGGGCGTCGTCCACGTCCGCCATGCGGTAGCCGCGGGCGGCGAGCGGGAAACGCAGGCCCTCCACGTCCGCGCGGTCGACCGGGCGGTCCGGGGGCAGCGGGTCGCGCAGCCGCTCGGGGGCGGCCTCGGGCAGCGGGCTGTTGTCGCCGCCGCCCACCACGGCGAGCGTCACCGCGGCGACCACGACGGCGAGTGCGACGACCAGGAACAGGAACATAACCATCGCGGGGCCCCTACGGTCGGATGGATCGGACTCTTCGGGAGTCCTCCGAGTCGGATGTTGTCAGGCTCCGATCGTGCCATGCGAGTCCGACGGTTAGGGTCGCAGGCGGCGGAAGACGGGACGTACCAGGAAAGGTCACAGGGGATGCTCAGGCTGGGCTCGCGGGAATTCGGGACGCACGAGCCGGTGATCATGGCGATCGTGAACCGGACCCCGGACTCCTTCTACGACCAGGGCGCCACCTTCCGCGACGAGCCGGCCCTCGCGCGCGTGGAGCAGGCCGTGGCCGAGGGCGCCGCGATCATCGACATCGGCGGGGTCAAGGCCGGGCCGGGCGAGGAGGTCACGGCCGAGGAGGAGGCCCGGCGGACGGTCGGGTTCGTGGCGGAGGTGCGGCGGCGGTTCCCGGACGTGATCATCAGCGTGGACACGTGGCGGGCCGAGGTCGGCCGGGCCGTGTGCGAGGCCGGGGCCGATCTGCTGAACGACGCGTGGGGCGGTGTCGACCCGGGTCTGGCCGAGGTCGCCGCGCGGTACCGGGTGGGACTGGTGTGTACGCACGCCGGTGGGGCGCAGCCCCGGACGCGGCCGCACCGGATCGAGTACGACGACGTCATGGCGGACATCCTGGACGTGACGGTCGGGCTGGCCGAGCGGGCGCTCGCGCTCGGGGTGCCGCGGGAGTCGATCATGATCGACCCCGGCCACGACTTCGGGAAGAACACGCGGCACAGCCTGGAGGCGACGCGGAGGCTGGACGAGATGGTCGCCACGGGGTGGCCCGTGCTGGTGTCCCTGTCCAACAAGGACTTCGTCGGGGAGACGCTGGACCGGCCGGTGAAGGAGCGGGTCGTGGGGACGCTGGCGACCACGGCGGTGTCCGCGTGGCTGGGGGCGCAGGTCTACCGGGTGCACGAGGTCGCCGAGACGCGGCAGGTGCTCGAGATGGTCTCGGCGATTGCGGGGCGCCGGGCTCCTGCCGTGGCGCGGCGCGGGTTGGCCTGACCGGGGTCCGGGCCCCGCCCCGGACCCCGTCCTGTGCCCGGAGGGGCCCTCTAGCGGCCCGCCTCCTTCGACACCAATGCCACCGCCTCGTCCACGTCGTCCGTCACGTGGAACAGCAGCAGGTCCTTCTCCGCCGCCTTGCCCTGGGCGATCACCGTGTCGCGGAGCCAGTCGACCAGGCCGCCCCAGTAGTCGCTGCCGAAGAGGACGATCGGGAAGCGCGTGACCTTCTGCGTCTGGACGAGGGTGAGGGCCTCGAAGAGCTCGTCGAGGGTGCCGAGACCGCCGGGCAGGACGACGAAGCCCTGCGCGTACTTGACGAACATCATCTTCCGCACGAAGAAGTAGCGGAAGTTGAGGCCGATGTCGACGTACGGGTTGAGCCCCTGCTCGAACGGCAGCTCGATGCCGAGGCCGACCGAGACGCCCTTCGCCTCCAGGGCTCCCTTGTTGGCCGCCTCCATCGCGCCCGGGCCGCCGCCCGTGATGACGGCGAAGCCCGCGTCCACCAGGCCCCGGCCCAGCCGGACGCCCGCCTCGTACTCGGGTGAGTCGACCGGGGTCCGCGCCGAGCCGAACACACTGATCGCGGGCGGCAGCTCGGCCAGCGCGCCGAAGCCCTCGATGAACTCCGACTGGATGCGCAGCACCCGCCACGGGTCGGTGTGGACCCAGTCGGAGGGGGCACGCTCGTCCAACAGCCGCTGGTCCGTGGTGCTGGCCTGCACCTGATCCCGCCTGCGGAGGACCGGGCCCAGGCGCTGTTCGTCCGGCGGCTGCTTCTTCCCCTCGGGGTTGCCGGTCGCCATGTGCGCTCCCTCCGTCGTGCCTGTCTTTCCACCTCAGCGTAGATCTACGCGGGTTACGAACGAGGGACGTGAGCATGTCCGCGATGGAGCGCCGTAAACACGAGGGCGTCCCGGCGGGGTCAGGCGGTCAGCCAGTTCCTCAGGCGTTCCTCGCCCGCGAGGATCTTGGCGATCTCCACGCGCTCGTCCCGCTTGTGCGCCAGGAGGGGGTTGCCCGGGCCGTAGTTGACCGCCGGGACGCCGAGCGCGGAGAAGCGGGAGACGTCCGTCCAGCCGTACTTCGGCATCGGGGTGCCGCCGACCGCCTCGATGAAGGCCTTGGCCGCCGGATGGGACAGGCCCGGCATCGCCGCGCCGCTGTGGTCGACGACCTCGAACTCCTCGACCCCGCAGTCCGCGAAGACCTCCCGGACGTGGGCGACGGCCTCCTCGGGCGTGCGGTCGGGCGCGTAGCGGAAGTTCACGGTGACGACGCACTCGTCGGGGATCACGTTGCCGGCCACTCCCCCGCTGATGCCCACGGCGTTGAGGCCCTCGCGGTACTCCAGGCCGTCGATGACCGGCCGGCGGGGTTCGTAGGAGGCCAGGCGGGCGAGGATCGGGGCCGCGGCGTGGATCGCGTTGGAGCCCATCCAGCCGCGCGCCGAGTGGGCCCGTTCGCCCGTGGTCTTCAGCAGCACCCGCAGCGTGCCCTGGCAGCCGCCCTCGACCTGGCCGTCCGACGGTTCCAGGAGCACCGCGAAGTCGCCCTCCAGCCACTCGGGGTGCGTCTCGGAGACGTGCTTGAGGCCGTTCAGCTCCGCGGCGACCTCCTCGTTGTCGTAGAAGACGAACGTCAGGTCGCGATTGGGGGCCGGGATCGTGGCCGCGATGCGCAGCTGGACCGCCACGCCCGACTTCATGTCGCAGGTGCCGCAGCCCCACAGGACTCCGTCCTCGTCGAGCCGGGAGGGAACGTTGTCCGCGATCGGGACGGTGTCGATGTGGCCGGCCAGGATCACCCGCTCCGTGCGGCCCAGGTTCGTGCGGGCCACGACGTTGTTGCCGTACCGGTCGACCGCCAGGTGGGGCAGCGCGCGCAGCGCGGCCTCGATCGCGTCGGCCAGGGGCTTCTCGGTGCCGCTCTCGGAGCGGAAGTCGACGAGCCGGGCGGTGAGCTCCGCGGCGTCCAGCGTGAGGTCAAGCGAGGTGTCGGCCATGTCGTCGACCCTAACGCGCCGGCCTGTGGGCCTCACTGTCCACACCCTGCTCATGCCACTCCGTACTCTCCAGTACCTTGTACGGCGTGCCAGAGTCGTCTACTCCCAAGCGTCGTGGCCGCCTCTTCCGATGCGGGGCCGCCTTCGTGGCCCTGCTCGCGGTCGCCGGTTACCTCGTCGTGCAGTACGTCACCGGGGGCTCGGGCGGACCGGGCTGCAAGGTCGTCTCCGGCGACGGCGACGGGGCGTCGTACGAGTTCACGCCCGAGCAGGCGGTGAACGCGGCGACGATCACCGCCGTGGGCACCGCGCGCGGTCTGCCCGAGCGGGCCGTGACCATCGCGCTGGCGACCGCGCTGCAGGAGTCGGCCCTGCGCAACATCAAGCACGGTGACCGGGACTCCCTCGGCCTGTTCCAGCAGCGGCCCTCGCAGGGCTGGGGAACGCCGAAGGAGATCATGGACCCCACGTACTCGGCCGGTGAGTTCTACGACCATCTGGTCAAGGTGCCCGGCTACACCCGGCTGCCGCTCACCGTCGCCGCGCAGCGGGTCCAGCGCAGCGGTTTCCCGCAGGCCTACGCCAAGCACGAGCCGGACGCGGCGCTGCTCGCCGCGGCCCTCACGGGGCAGTCCGCTGCCACGCTGAGCTGTGAGGGCCGCCCGGCCGCGACCCGGGCCTCGGGACCGGACGGGGTGCGTGCCGCGCTCGTGCGGGACTTCGGGCGGGATGTGCTGGAGCCGGCCGGTGCCGAGGTGAGCGGCTCGTCGACGGCCGCACCGACGCCGTCCCCGAGCACTACGGGCGGGACCGGCGGGCGGACCGTGACCCTGCCGGTGACCGCCGACACCAGTCCCGCGGGCGGGCGGAGCCTGGACCAGCGCGGCTGGCAGCTGGCGCACTGGGCCGTGGCCAACGCCTCCGAGCTGCACATCGCGCGCGTCACCTACGCGGGGCGGGAGTGGGTCGCCGGAAACACCGTCGGCGCATGGCGCGGCGCCGCGGAGAAGGGCACCGCGGGTGCCGAACGTGACGCGGACGCTGTCCGTATTGTCACGATGCGCTAGATCGCGCAGGGGTACGGGAACTCACCCTTCGGGATGAGCCGTGCGACTCGGCCCCGACGGCGTGCGCAGGTTTTCGTGCCCTCACCCGGAAACTCCGGAAAACCCTTGGGCGCACAGGGCTGGAAGGATTCGGCGGGCTTTCGGGCGGCGACCTTTTTGCCCGTTTGTCCGCAGCCGATTATGCGACGCATTACCAACTCTTTACGTTGCGGCGCCGCAACTTTCGGGGGTTTCAAGCGGTAGTCACTGCGTCCGAGCCGGGGCGATCACAGCCAGCCGATCAACTCCCGGTGCCGTTCGGACACTTCACGAACCTCTGTTCTCTCCCGTCGAAGGAGCACCATGTCCCTCCCCCTGACCCGCCGGATCGCCCGTGCCGCGCTGATCGTCGCTGCGGGAGCGGCTGCCGGGGTCGGTGCGGCCGGCTCCGCCAGTGCGGCCCCCGAGCTGCCGGCCAACCCGAACCTCGGCGGGCTGACCGCCCTGGACGGGGCGAACGTCGGCAAGACCGTCGACGGCGCGGCGACGGACGCCACCAAGGCCGCGGGTGACACCGGCAGCAAGACCGTCAAGAAGGCGGTGCCGGCCGCGGGCAAGCTCGGCGGCAAGACGGTCAAGAAGGCCACGCCCGTCGCCCAGAAGATGGCCGGTGAGGCGGCGGGCTCCGCCGGGCAGCTCGTCGGCGAGGCCGCTGGTTCGGCCAAGGGCGGTCTGCCGACGGACTCCGTGGCGAAGGGTGGCGTGCCGTCCACGGGCACCCTGCCGACGAAGGGCCTGCCGATCGGCTGACGCCGAGGGCGACGGCCGAAGGGGTCCAGGGAGCTTCCCTGGACCCCTTCGGTATGCGCTCACCGCGGCGGGGGTCACAGACGCCGTACCGCCGCGGCCACCCTCTCGTCCGTCGCCGTCAGCGCCACGCGGACGAACTCCGCGCCCGCCGGACCGTAGAAGTCACCCGGTGCGACGAGGATGCCGCGTTCCGCGAGGTGGGCGACCGTGTCCCAGCAGGACTCGCCCCTCGTGGCCCACAGGTAGAGGCTGGCCTCGCTGTGCTCGATGCGGAAGCCGTGGGTGACGAGGGCCTCGCGCAGGAGCTCGCGGCGGGACGCGTAACGCTCGCGCTGGACGCGCACGTGGTCGTCGTCGCCGAGGGCCGCGATCACCGCCGCCTGCGTCGGAGCCGACGTCATCATGCCGCCGTGCTTGCGGATCTCCAGGAGCGGGCCGAGGACCGCCGGGTCACCGGCCAGGAAGGCCGCGCGGTAGCCCGCGAGGTTCGAGCGCTTGGAGAGGGAGTGGACGGAGATGATGCCGTCGTACGAGCCGCCGTTGACGTCCGGGTGCAGCACCGAGACCGGGTCGGCCTCCCAGCCCAGCTCCAGGTAGCACTCGTCGGAGAAGAGCAGGATGCCGTGCGAGCGGGCCCAGCCGACGATCCGGGTCAGCTCCTCCTTGGAGAGCACCTTGCCCGTGGGGTTGGACGGGGAGTTCAGCCAGAGCAGCTTCAGGCCCTCGGGGTCCAGCTCCGTCGGGTCGTCGTAAGCCTCGTGCTCGGCGCGCGCCAGCCGGGCGCCGACCTCGTAC
The DNA here is from genome assembly GCF_044764825.1 of Streptomyces sp. NPDC093598. NCBI lineage: Bacteria > Bacillati > Actinomycetota > Actinomycetes > Kitasatosporales > Streptomycetaceae > Streptomyces > Streptomyces sp. NPDC093598. Next base: position 28,527 of record NZ_JBIWIV010000004.1, read on the forward strand.
GTCGGGTAGGCCAGGCGCGGGTAGGCGACCCGGTCGCCGGGGCCGAGGCCCAGCTGGGTCGGGAGCCAGGCGACGAGTTCCTTGGAGCCGACGATCGGCAGCACGTGGCGGTGGGTGACCTCCCGGGCGCCGAGGCGGCGCTCGACCCAGCCGGTGATCGCGTCGCGCAGCTCGGGCGTGCCCCACACGGTCGGATAGCCCGGCGAGTCGGCCGCGGCCACCAGCGCTTTCTGGATCAGCTCGGGGACCGGGTCGACCGGGGTGCCGACGGACAGGTCGACGATGCCGTCCGGGTGGGCGGCGGCCGTGGCCTTGTACGGGGTCAGCTTGTCCCAGGGGAACGTGGGGAGGCGGTCGGAGACTGCGGACACGGTTTCTGGCTCACTTTCTGGCACGTACGAGCCGGGCTACGGCAAACGCCTCGGCCCCGTACGGCGATCAGCGGGCTGATCGGGCCGTACGGGACCGAGGCGGCGCTGCTGCGGGCCGCTCTTACTGGTTCTGCGGCGGCAGCGCGGCGACGAAGGGGTGGTCGCGCTCGATCAGCCCCAGCTTGCTGGCTCCGCCGGGCGAACCGAGCTCGTCGAAGAACTCGACGTTCGCCTTGTAGTAGTCCTTCCACTCCTCGGGAGTGTCGTCCTCGTAGAAGATCGCCTCGACCGGGCAGACCGGCTCACAGGCACCACAGTCGACGCATTCGTCCGGGTGGATGTACAAGGACCGCTGGCCCTCGTAGATGCAGTCGACCGGGCACTCCTCGATGCACGCCTTGTCCTTGACGTCGACACAAGGCTGCGCGATGACGTAGGTCACGCTGTCGTTCCTCCTCGATAGGGCGCTGGCGGGCCTCCTCAGGCTCCGCCGCCTGGCGCGCGGGAGCGCGGCGTCGTCGATGCCCGCCCCTAGTATCTCCGTTCCTGGGCATGATCCGAACAGGAGGGGTGAACTGACCTGTGGAAATCTCTGCCGCCGGGCGACTCGAGGTCCGTATCACCGCTGCTGACGTGGGCAAACGGGTCTCCGTACGGAGCTTGATCGAACATGGGGCTCCGGGTGAGAAGTTCACCGACACGGTCGGTGTTCTCACATCATGGGACAACGGTGTGCTGCTGATCACACGCAAGAGTGGCGAGAGCGTCCGTATCGCGGAATCCGCGCTGGTCGCGGGCAAGGCCGTGCCCTCCGCACCGGCGCGTCGCCGCGGTCCGGCCGCCTCCTACGAGGAGCTGGCCCGGGTCGCCGCGCGGGCCTGGCGGCCCGTCGAGAGCGAGCGGCTCGGGCAGTGGGAGCTGCGGGCCGCGTCCGGGTTCACGCGGCGGGCCAACTCGGTGCTGCCGCTGGGCGCGCCGGGCCTGCCGCTCGACGAGGCGCTCGACGCCGTACGGCGGTGGTACGGGGAGCGCGGCCTGCCCGCCTACGTCCAGACCGCGACGGGCGCCGAGGGCACGCAGGAGCTGCTCTGCGCCGAGCTGGAGGAGCGGGGCTGGCAGCGGGAGGTGACCGCCGAGCTGTGGGCCGGGCCGCTGGCGCCGATCGCCGACCGGGGTGATCCGGCGGGGGTCGTGCTGTCCCGGGAGGCCGGCGAGGGGTGGCTGGCCCGGTATCAGCGCAAGGGCGTGAGCGAGGTGGCCCTGCGGGTGCTCCGGAGCGGGCCGTCGGTGTGGTTCGCGAGTGTGCCCGGGCCGGCGGGGCCGGCCGCCATCGGGCGGTGTGTCGTCGACGGGCGGTGGGCCGGGTTCGCCGCCGTCGAGGTCGATCCGGCGCTGCGGCGGCAGGGGCTGGGCACGGCCGTGATGGCCGCGCTGGCCCGGCAGGCGCTCGACGAGGGCGCGTCGGCCGCGTGGCTCCAGGTGGAGGCCGACAACGCGGGAGCGCGGGCGCTGTACGCCGGGATGGGCTTCGCCGCGCACCACGCCTACCACCACTACCGGGCGCCGGACGCCGGCCGCACCGGCCGGTGACCGATCGTCGTGAGAGGGCACGAGCCAGCCATGCGTCCCCCGTATCCCCCGCCCCCCGAACGTTCCGCCGAGCTGCGGCGGCGGTTCGCCGAAGAGGCCCGGTCCGAGCGGCCCGATCTGTCGACGCTGTGCCTGCTGATGGGCGCGGAGGCGGACGGGGAGCTGGACGATGCGGGCCTGGACGCCGCGCAGGTCGAGCTGGACCGGCTGGCCGGGCTGCTGCCGTACCGGCCCGGCGGGCCGCGGGCCTGGGCGGTCGCCCTACGGGAGCTGCTCGGTGAGCGGATGGGGTTCCACGGCACCCCGGCCGACTACCAGCGCCTGGAGTCCTCGCTGCTGCACGAGGTGCTGGTGCGACGCAGGGGGCTGCCCATCCTGTTGTCCGTGGTGTGGCTGGAGGTGGCCCGGCGGGCGGGAGCGCCCGTGTACGGGGTCGCCCTGCCGGGGCACTTCGTGGTCGGGTTCGGGCCCGAGGAGGGGCAGGTGCTCGCGGATCCGTTCGACGGGGGTCGGGTGCTGAGCGGGACCGATGCGGAGTTGCTGGTGGCCGGGGCGACGGGCGCGCGGCTGGATCCGGCGATGCTGCGGCCGGCGGATCCGCTGGAGGTGGTGCTGCGGATTCTGAACAACGTGCGGGCGTGGGCCGCGGCCCGTCCCGAGCGGTCGGATGTCGCGTTGTGGGCGGTCGAGTTGTCGTTGCTGCTGCCGTCGCGTCCGGCTCGGTTGCGGTACGAGCGGGCGCAGTTGCTCGTTCAGCGGGGGGAGTTCCTGGGCGGGGCGCTGGAGTTGGAGGCCTACGCGGAGGTGGTGGAGGCGGTGGACGAGTCCGCGGCGGAGCGGGTGCGGGGGGAGGCTCTCGCGGCCCGGGCGATGCTCAACTGAGCTTCTGCCACACAAGGTCGGCCCTACAACCAGCCCTTGTCCCGTGCCACCCGGACCGCCTCCGCTCGGTTCCTCACCGCCAGTTTCTGGATCGCCGTGGAGAGGTAGTTGCGGACCGTGCCCGGGGACAGGTGCAGGGACGCTGCCAGTTCGGCGTTGGTGGAGCCGTCGGCGGCTGCCCGGAGGACCTCTCGCTCCCGGCCGGTCAGCGGGTTGGCGCCTTCCGCCAGGGCCGCCGCCGCGAGGGTGGGGTCGATGACATGTTCACCGGTGAGGACCTTGCGGATCGCCTCGGCGAGCTGGGCGGCCGGGGCGTCCTTGACCAGGAAGGCGTCGGCGCCGGACTCCATGGCGCTGCGCAGGTGGCCGGGGCGGCCGAAGGTGGTGAGGATGACCAGCTTCACCGCCGGGAGTTCCGCGTGGAGGCGGGCCGCGGCCTCTATGCCCGTCGCGCCGGGCATCTCGATGTCCAGGAGGGCCACGTCCACGGCGTGTGCCCGGGCCGCCTGAACGACCTCGTCGCCGCGGGCCACCTGGGCGACGACCTCGATGTCCTCCTCCAGGCCGAGCAGGGCGGCCAGGGCCTCGCGGACCATCGACTGGTCCTCGGCGAGCAGGACCTTGATCGTGCGGCTCATGCCGGGGATCCTACGTCCGCCGGACCGGCCGTCGGCACGCGGGCGACCAGGCGGAAGCCGTGTCTGACCGGGCCCGCCTCCAGGGTGCCGCCGGCCTTGGTGAGGCGTTCGGTGAGGCCCGCGAGGCCGTTTCCGTGGCCGGTGCCCTTGCCGCCCGAGCCGTTGTCCTCGACGGTGAGTTCCAGCACCGGGCCGTCGAGGGTCTGGCGGCGCAGCAGCTCGACCGTGCAGCGGCGGGCGCCGCTGTGCCGTACGACGTTGGTGACCGCCTCGCGCAGCGCCCAGGCGAGGGCGGACTCGCTCTCCTCGGGCACACCGGCGAGGCCCGGTTCGGCGGGGAGTTCGGCGATGACGCCGGCCGCGGTCAGGGCGACCCGGGCACCGGCGAGTTCGGCGTTCAGGCGGGGGCGGCGGTAGCCGGTGACGGCCGCGCGTACGTCGACGAGGGCCTGGCGGCTGACCTGCTCGATGTCGGCGACCTGCCGGGCCGCCTTGTCGGGATGGCCGGGCAGCATCCGCCCGGCCAGCTCGCTCTTGAGGGTGATCAGGGAGAGCGAGTGGCCGAGCAGGTCGTGCAGGTCCCTGGCCAGGCGCAGGCGTTCCTCGTTGGCGGCGAGCTGGGCGACGGTGGCGCGGGCCTCGCGCAGGGCGATGGTCGTACGGACGAGTTCGCGTACGCCGGTCATGGCGAAGCCGCCGAGCAGGGAGGGGATGAGGAGACCGCCCAGGTAGGAGACACCGTCCTGGGCCGCGAGCGCGACGGCCGTCAGCAGCGCGCACGTGGCCGGGATCGTCCAGCGGGCCAAGCGCGGCGGCAGGGCCGCGCCGGACGCGATCGCGACGTACACGAACAGCACCAGCCACTGGCGCCCCAGGGTGAGGGCGAGGAGCGTGGACTGGGCCGCCAGGACGCCGAGGGAACCGAGCACCAGGGCGTTGCGCTCACCGCGGCCGGTGCGGAAGACCAGCACCATGTACCAGGCGACGAACGCGGCCAGGCCGAGCCAGCCGAGGATGCGCACGCCCGTGCTGTGGCCGCCGTGCAGCAGGTCGGAGACGGGTGCGCCGAGGTAGACCAGCCAGATGCCGGTCCACAGCGACTTCACCACCCGCTGCCTGCGGTTCACCGGACGCTGCCCGATCCCGAACCCGACGCCGCTCACGCCTTCAGGGTGTCCTTCCGGTACAGCCAGGCCGCGGCGCCCGCGAACAGGACGAACGACACCACGAGGACGGCGAGGTCCTGGACGTGCGGGGCGCGGCTCTGCTCGATGGCCTGCCCCAGGGCAGCGTACGCGTGTGTGGGCAGCCACTTCGCGATGTCCTGGAGCCAGTCAGGGAAGGTCGTCGTGGGCATCCACAGGCCGCCGAGCATGGACAGGCCGAAGTAGGTGATCATCGTGATCGGGCGGACCGCGTCGCCGCTGGCGAGGTAGCCGAGGGCGACGCCGAGCGCCGCGAAGACGAGGCTGCCGGCCCAGATCGCGCCGGTGAGGGCGAGCCACTGCCAGGCGTCCAGGCGTACGTCCTTCACGGCCGCCGCGACGGCGAAGACGATGACGATGGACGGCAGGCTGACGACGGCGGCGCTCGCGGTCTTGGCGAGGACGTAGCCGCGGCCCGGCAGCGTGGTCAGGCGCAGTTGCCGCACCCAGCCGCCCTCGCGCTCCTTGGCGATGCGCTCGCTGTTGCCCATGAGGACGGCCGTGAGGGCGCCGAAGGACGCCATGGAGACCATCATGTACGTCGGGAGGGTCAGGCCGGTGCCGGGGACCTTCGTGGTGGTGTCGGCGTTGCCCGCGATGATCAGGAACAGCACCGACGGGTAGATCACGGAGAAGAACAGGAACTTGCGGTTGCGCAGGGCGCGGGTGAGTTCCAGCTTGATCAGGCTGTTCACTTCGACTTCGCCTCCTCGGCGGCGGTGATGGCGACGAAGGCCTGCTCCAGGCCGAGTCCGGCGACTTCGAGGTTGCGGGGGTGGACGCCGAGGCCGTAGAGGGCGTGGACGGTGGCGTCGGCGTCGGCGGACTGGATGCGTACGGTCCGGCCGGAGATGTCGATCCCGGTCAGGAAGGGCAGGGCGCGCAGGGCCGGTTCGTCGATGGCTCCGTCCACGTCGAAGGAGACGCGGCGGGCGCCCGCCCTGGCCTTGATCTGGGCGGCCGTGCCGTCGGCCAGGAGGCGGCCGCGGTGCAGCACGAGGACCCGGTCGGCGACGGCGTCGGCCTCTTCGAGGTGGTGGGTGGCGAAGAGGACGGTCCGGCCCTGGTCGGCCTGCTCGCGCATGGTGGCCCAGAAGGCCTGCCGGGTGGTGACGTCCATGCCGGTGGTGGGCTCGTCCAGGACGATGAGGTCGCTGTCTCCGGCGGTGGCCAGGGCGAAGCGGACGCGCTGGGCCTGGCCTCCGGAGAGCTTGTTGACCTTGCGGCCGGCGATCTGCTCGATGCCCGCGCGGGACAGCACCTCGGAGGGCCGGTACGGCTTCGGGTGCAGGTCGCAGGCGAGCCGCACGAGTTCGGCGACCGTGACCTCGTCCATGAGGCCGCCGCTCTGCAGCATGGCGCCCACGCGCCCGGCGACGATGGCCTCCCGCGGGCTGGTGCCGAAGAGGCGGACCGTACCGCTGTCGGGCTTCTTGAGGCCGAGGAGCAGGTCGAGGGTGGTCGACTTGCCAGCACCGTTGGGGCCGAGCAGCGCGACCCTCTCGCCCGGGCGGAGGGTCAGGGTCAGCCCGTCCACGGCCCGGACGGCGTCGTACGCCTTGCTCACCTGGTCGAACGCGACCACCGAGGCTGTCGTTGTCATACGGCCATCGTGGCTTCGGGGGTGCGGGCGGGGGCAGTGCCGGGCGTCCGGAGTACCGCATGACAGGTGTCATGCCTGTGGGGTGACGACGAGAGCCCCTGTCCTCACCGGGCAGGGGCTCTCGTGCGGCGTAGGGCCGGAGGTCAGTTCGGCTTGGTGTCGATGACTCCGACGCGCTCCGCGGGCGTCTTGCCGCGCAGGGCCTTGCGCAGCGCCGTGACGACGTCCTGCGGGGTGACGTCCCGCTTGCCGCTCGCGCCCTCGATCTGCACGCCGTCGAAGGTCGTGCCGTACGCCTCCTGGAGCGCCTTGAGGTTGTACGTGTCCACGAGCTTGCCGTCGACGGCCTTGAAGCTCAGGATCTTCGGCAGGGACAACGCGCCGAACGGGATGCTGTGCGCCGGGTCGGTCTGCACGATGGCCTTGGCCGACATCGCGGGCTGGGCGAAGTCCTTCAGCACCCGGTCGACCTCGGCGTTCGAGACGGTCGGCTGCCGGGTGGTGGTCGGGAGGTTCACCGTGCCGGCCGTGCCGGTCTCCACCTGGGTGCGGTACGCCTCCTCCACCGTCGTCGTCGCCTTGGCGAGGTCGATGCCCTTGCCCACCTTGCCGTACACGGGGACGGCCTTGCCGCCCTTGAACTCGATCGTGCCGTCGGTAGAGGCGCCGGAGCCGCCTGCCGCGTCCTCCAGGGAGGCGTGCAGCTTCTCCTCGTCGACGGGCATGACGGGCGTGACGGTCCGGTGGTTGCCGAAGAGCGAGCCGATCACGGAGACCGGGTTGTAGTCGCTCTTCGCCGCCGCGTCGGCTGTGGCGTCCATGTCGAACTGCAGGCCCGCGTTGTCAGGGTCGAGCGCGACGGTCCTGCCGCCCACCGACAGCTTCAGCTCCTTGCCGACGCGGGCGTCGAAGGCCTCGTCGAGCTTCCTGACCGCGCCGTCGCGGGTGGTGCCGCCGATGTCGACGCCGAGCACGGTGGTGCCCTTGGGCACGTCCGTGCGGTTCATCAGCAGGCCCGCGCCGTAGACGCCACCGGCGAGCACGACCACGCCGGCGACGAGCAGCACGAGCTTGCTGCGCCCCTTCTTCTTCGGCGCCTTGGAGGAGCTCGCCGGGGGCGGGGAGACCGGCTCGGGCAGCTTCGGGGCCGTGTGGGGCACCGGGCCGTCTCCGGGCGCGCCCGGGCCGAACGGCGAGGCCGCGCCGGGCGGCACGACGGGGATGCCGCTGGTGACCGTGTGCCCGGAGACGTTGTCGTGCCGGGGGCCGTAGCCCTGGCCGTCCGTCGGTTCGGGGGCCGGCTTCTGCGGGGTGAGGATGGCGGTGTCGTCGCTCATCCCACCACCGGGGCCGGGGCCTGCGGCGCCGGGAGCGGTGGCACCGCGCTGGGAGCCCGGGCCCGCGGGGCCGCCGGGGACGCCGCCCATGGGTCCGGGGCCGGCGGGTGCGCCGGGGCCTCCGGGCCTGCCGGGGTCGTTGAAGGCACCGGGGGCTCCAGGGCCGCCAGGGCCGCCGGACCGGCCGGGCTCGTTGAAGGCCTCGGGGCCACCAGGCCTGCCAGGTCCGTCGAAGCCGCCAGGTCCGCCGGGGGCGTTGAAGGCGCCAGGGCCACCCGGGCCGCCCGGTGCGTTGAACGCGCCCGGGCCACCCGGTCCGCCGGGTGCGTTGAAGCCGCCCGGTCCGCCGGCCGGCGGCACCATCGGGCCGTCGCCGGTGACCGGTCCGCCCGTCGGGCCGGCCGGGCCCTGGGGTCCGGGGCCGCCGTGCGCGCCGGTCTCGCCGAAGCCGTCGGCAGCGTTCGGGCCGCCGTTCCGACCGTCGTAACCGCCCTGTCCGTTCTCGTTGAAGTACGGCAGGTCGTCCCGGCGCGGTTCGCCGCCGCCCGGGGCGGTACGCGAGCCGTTGCCCAGCGGGCCCGCCGCCAAAGCCTCGGTGACGTCGAAGGAGCCGGTGCCGCCGCCGTGCCCGGGTGCGACGGGGCCGCCGGTCGCGCCGCCCGGGAGCCCGGCGCCGTTCGTACCGCCGGACCGGGAGCCGCCCGGCGCGCCCATGGAGCCGACAACGCCCCCGGGCCGCCCGGCACCCGGCCGCGCACCACCGGAACCTCCACCGGACACACCGGAACCCGGCGCCCCGGCAGCAGGGCCGCCCGGCGTCGGAGCCGAACCGCCCGGCAGCCCGGCCCCGTTGGTGGAGCCGCCGCCCGGGCCGCCCTTGCCTCCGCCGGACTTGCGGGGCGCGAACCAGTCGCTGGCCGGCTTGTCGTCGCCCGGCTGCCCGGGCTCGGCGGGAGGCTCGACCGGGGACGGGGACGGAGCGGTGCCCGGCGCCGTCGACGCCTCACCGCGCGTGTCCGTGTCGGCCGGGCCCTCCGCTTCCGCGACGGGCTTGCGCACCACGACCGGCGGAATCGGCCGCGACCCGGGGATGTTGATCCGGATCCGGGTCGTCAGCGTGGTCTCGGTCTTGCGTTCCTCCGGCCGCGTGGCGGAACGGCCCGCGTCCGTACCGGCCTCAGAGACCGTCGGGGTCCCGTACGGCGGCGTACCCGACGGGTAGGCGGCTCCGCCGCGCCCGTTGGGCCCGGAGGACGGAGTGTCAGTTTCACGACTCAAGGCAGGTTCTCCCGGTTGGCTCCGCCGCCCGACACAACCTCACGCGGGCGGCTCGGCGGCGCGCACCACCATACTGGCCACTTCTCACCCGTATCCCAGGACCGTTGGGGAAACTCACACCGGACCCCCACCGGCGTGTTCCGGCGAAGTGGTACGTCACTTGGCAAGTCGGACGGGGTCGCCGTCCGGTTGCCGCCCCGGGGCGAGGGTGGCGCAGATCACAGCCACGGCGATACCCCCGAGCAGGAAGAGATAGGAGCCGCTTCCCGCGGCGAAGAGGAAGTCGCCCTCGGGGCGGCTGGCGGTGAGCAGGATGACGGCGAGCATCCAGCCGGCGGCGGCCGCGACGCCCCCGGCCCGCCCACGCGTGACGCGTGACGCTCCCAGGACGGCTCCGGCCTCACCGGCGAGAGCGAGCAGCAGGCCGCCCGGGAACCACCCGGGCTGCACCAGCGCCCCGGCCACGCCGACCATGGCGCCGAGCACGAAGAACCCCAGGCAGGCACCGACCCGCCCGGCGGAGGGCGGCCGCACCGGCTGGGCGAGCATCGACGTCCGGTCGCTCATGAGGCCTCCTCGACACCGGCGAACAGGTCGGTCTCCCGCTCGCCGGGGCCCCGCTCGCCCCGCACCAGCTCGTAGTACTCGGTCGTGAGGATCGGCTGGGCCAGTTCGTTGGACAGCACGAAGTACGGCCCGGCCACGGTGATCTGGGTGGCGTGGGCGCGCATCGCGGCGGCCTTGGCGGCGGCGTGGGCGGTGCCGTCGACGACGGTGGTGATCCGCTCCTCGGCCACCACACCCGGGACGTCGTCGACATCGGCCGCCTTGGTGAACGGCGTACGGGGCAGCTCCTCCCGGAGCCGGGCGAAGGACTCCTCCACAACCGGCCGGGGGACCCGGTTCCAGTAGATCTTGGGGATCGGCAGGCCGGCGTCGGCGGACAGTTCCGCGGCGCGCATCGCGACGCGGTGGGCCTGGATGTGGTCGGGGTGGCCGTAGCCGCCGTTGTCGTCGTAGGTGACGAGGACCTGGGGGCGGACCTCGCGGATCACCTCGACGAGGTGCGCGGCGGCCTCGTCGACGTCGGCCTGCCAGAAGCAGCCGGGGTCGTCGTTGTCGGGCAGGCCCATCATCCCGGAGTCGCTGTAGCGCCCGGCGCCGCCGAGCAGGCGGACGTCCTGGACGCCGAGCTCGGCCATGGCGGCGGCGAGCTCACGGCGGCGGTGCTGCCCCAGAGCGACACCCGTCAGATGCGCGAGCTCGGGCGGGATGACCTCGCCGCGCTCGCCCAGGGTGCAGGTGACCAGGGTGACGTGGGCACCCTCGGCCGCGTACCTGGCCATGGTCGCGCCGTTGTTGATCGACTCGTCGTCCGGGTGCGCGTGCACCAGCAGCAGACGCCTCGCGGAGCGAGGTGGGGGTCCCCCCTGCTCGGAGAGCTCGGGGGAGGGCAGTTCCGTCATGGGACCACCCTACGAGGTCCCCCGACGGTCAGAACTTGATGCTGCCGATCATGCCCGCGATGTTCGTCGTCAGCTCGTTGATCGTGGGAGCGACGGTCGAGGAGGCGAGGTAGAAGCCGAGCAGCATGCAGACGATCGCATGCCCCGCCTTCAGCCCCGACTTCTTGACGAGCAGGAAGACGATGATCGCCAGCAGCACCACCGCCGAAATCGAGAGTGCCACGGCGGCTCACCTCCAAAGATCCACAAGGGCGCGGGGGGTCGGACTATGGGGGCATCAAATCCGTACAGCAGCCAGCAGGTTCATACCCACTATGCGACATTGATCATAACTATCCGTCTGCGCGCATCGATCGGCGCACGGCCGCACAAGGGGGCGCATGGCCAATATGGTCAGGGCATGACGACCGAGCCTCACTCCTTCCCCCGACGGCACGCCCGCACCCAGCGCTTCACGCTCGGCGCGCCGCGTTCGTTCACCGTGGCGCCCGACGGTTCACGTGTCGTGTTCCTGCGCTCCGGTTCCGGTACGGACCGGGCGAATTCGCTCTGGGTCCTCGACCCGGAGGAGGGCGGGGAGCGCGTCGCGGCCGACCCGCACGCCCTGCTGGGCGGCGCCTCGGAGGACCTCTCGCCCGAGGAACGGGCCCGGCGCGAACGCAGCCGTGAGGGCGGGGCCGGCATCGTCGGATACGCCACCGACACGGCCGTCGAACTGGCCTCTTTCACCTTGTCAGGGCGGCTTTTCGCAGCCGAACTGCGGGCCGGGACGGCGCGTGAGCTGCCCGCGCCCGGGCCGGTGATCGACCCGCGTCCGTCGCCCGACGGGCGGCACGTCGCCTACGTCGCGCGGGGCGCCCTGCGCGTGGTGGGCGCCGAGGGAGAGGGTGACCGGGCGCTCGCCGAGCCGGAGTCGGAGAATGTCTCGTACGGACTGGCCGAGTTCATCGCGGCCGAGGAGATGGGGCGTTCGCGGGGCTTCTGGTGGGCTCCGGAGTCGGACCGGCTGCTCATGGCGCGCGTGGACGACACGCCGGTGCGGCGGTGGTGGATCGCCGACCCCGCGCATCCGGAAAGGGAGCCGCAGCGGGTGCCGTATCCGGCGGCGGGCACGGACAACGCGGAGGTGCGGCTGTTCGTGATCGGTCTGGACGGGCTGCGTACGGAGGTCGTCTGGGACCGGGCGCGGTACCCGTATCTGGCGCATGTCCACTGGTCAGCGGCGGGCGCGCCACTGTTGCTCGTGCAGGCGCGCGACCAGCGCAGTCAGCTGATCCTGGCCGCGGATCCGGACACGGGCGCGACGCGGATGGTGCACGCCGACGAAGATCGAACATGGCTTGATCTTTTCCCCGGGGTGCCGTGCTGGAGCCCCTCCGGGCAGCTGGTGCGGATCGCCGACGAGGGCGGTGCGCGGGTGCTGGCGGTCGGGGAACGGCCGCTCACGGGAGCGCAGATGCATGTCCGGGCCGTGCTGGACGTCTCCGAGCACGACGTGCTGATCTCGGCGTCGGCGGGGGCGGAGGCCGGTGACGCCGAGACGGGCCAGGTGCATGTGTACCGGGTGAACGAGCTGGGCGTGGAGCGGGTGTCGCAGGAGCCGGGCGTGCACGCGGCGGTGCGGGCCGGGGAGGTGACGGTCCTGGTGTCGGCGACGCTGAACCGGCCAGGTTCGCGGGTGCAGGTCCTGCGCGACGGAAAACCGACCAGGACTGTCCCCTCGTACGCCGAAGATCCTGGTATGTCCCCCCGCGTGACGCTCACCGAGGGGGGCGCACGCCGTGTCCCGTGCGCCGTGCTTATGCCTCGGGACTACGACGGTGACACCCCCCTGCCGGTGCTCATGGACCCCTACGGAGGCCCGCACGGCCAGCGGGTGGTCGCCGCGCACAACGCCCATCTCACGTCGCAGTGGTTCGCGGACCAGGGCTTCGCGGTGATCGTCGCGGACGGCCGCGGCACGCCGGGCCGCTCCCCCGCCTGGGAGAAGGCGATCCACCACGACTTCACGCTGTCGCTGGACGACCAGGTGGAGGCGCTGGAGGACCTCGCGAAGCGCTACCCCCTGGACCTGTCCCGGGTGGCGATCCGCGGCTGGTCCTACGGCGGCTGGCTGGCGGGCCTCGCCGTCCTGCGCCGCCCGGACGTCTTCCACGCGGGCGTCGCGGGCGCGCCGGTGACGGACTGGGCCCTGTACGACACCCACTACACCGAGCGTTACCTGGGCACCCCGGCGGAGCACCCGGAGTCGTACACCAAGAGCTCCCTGGTCACCGCGGACGGCCTGTCCTCCCCCGCCGAGCCGCACCGCCCCCTGATGGTCGTGCACGGCCTCGCCGACGACAACGTCGTGGTCGCCCACGCCCTGCGCCTGTCCTCGGCCCTGCTCGCCGCCGGCCGCCCCCACGAGGTGCTGCCGCTGTCCGGCGTCACCCACATCACCCCGCAGGAACAGGTCGCCGAGAACCTGCTCCTCCTCCAGGTCGACTTCCTGAAGCGCTCCCTGGGCATCACGACCGTCTGAACACGGCAACGGGCCGGGCCGCCCTGGGGCGTCCCGGCCCGTCTACGGCACCCGCACGGCCGTACGCTGACCAGCCTGACGCGTCCGTATATCGGAACCGGGTCAGCGAAGTTGCTTGCGTGTTAACGCAGTTGGCGGGGGTTCGCGGGGCCGCCGGCCTCGGATGCCACGAGTTCCGCCTCGAAGCCGTCGCTGTTCGCGAGATAGGCCGCGTAGTGCTCGGGGCCTCCGGCGTGGGGGTAGCGGTCGGGAAAGAGAGGCGACCAGCCGTGGGCGGGAGCCTCGGCGGCCAGCGCGTCGACCCGCGCGGGTGGTCCCGCGTGAAACGCGAGGTGGTTGAGCCCCGGCCGCGTGCGCTCGTGCTCCGCCGCGCTCATCGCCGACGACTGCTCGACGACGAGGTACGTCGGGCCGAGCCGCCAGCTGCGGCCGTGTCCCCAGTCCTGGTACGGGTGGTAGCCGAGGCGGCCGAGGAGCCAGCCCCACGCGACGACCGCCCGCGGCAGGTCGGGAACCCACAGTTCGACGTGATGCAGCATCCCGGATCCTCGAACGGCGGTTCCCGGCACCTCTCCAGAGGGGTGCCGGGAACCGGTGCGGACGTCCTATCGGCGGGTCAGGCCGCGTGGACCACGTCCTTCTCCTCCGCGAAGTGGCAGGCCGACTCGTGGGCCGCCGGGGTGTCCTCGCCCTGGAAGCGCTCGGGGATGGCCAGGAGCGGGATCTCCTCGGCGCACTTGTCCTGCGCCTTCCAGCAGCGGGTGCGGAAGCGGCAGCCCGAGGGCGGGTTGGCCGGGGAGGGGACGTCACCGGTGAGGATGATCCGCTCGCGGCCCTCGCGCGACTCCGGGTCGGGGACCGGGACGGCCGACAGCAGCGCCTGGGTGTAGGGATGCGTCGGGTGGTCGTAGATCTCCGTGTCCGTGCCGATCTCGGCCATCTTGCCGAGGTACATGACCCCGACCCGGTCCGAGATGTGCCGGACGATCGACAGGTCGTGCGCGATGAAGAGGTAGGAGAGGTTGAACTCGTCCTGAAGCTTCTCCATCAGGTTGATGACCTGCGCTTGGACGGACACGTCCAGAGCGGAGACCGGCTCGTCGCAGATGATGATCTCGGGGTTGAGCGCGAGGCCGCGGGCGATGCCGATGCGCTGACGCTGACCGCCCGAGAACTGGTGCGGGTAGCGGTGGATGTACTCCGGGTTGAGACCGACGACGTCCAGCAGCTCCTGGACCTTGCGGCGGCGGTCGCCCTTCGGGGCCACCTCGGGGTGGATCTCGAAGGTCTCGCCGATGATGTCGCCCACCGTCATCCGGGGGTTGAGCGAGGTGTAAGGGTCCTGGAACACCATCTGGATGTTCCGCCGGACCGCCTTCAGCGCCCGCCCGGACAGCTTGGTGATGTCCTGGCCCTTGTAGAAGATCTCGCCCGCGGTCGCCTTCTCCAGCATCATCAGCAGCTTGGCGACCGTGGACTTGCCACAGCCGGACTCGCCCACGATGCCGAGCGTCTCGCCCTGGTAGAGGTCGAAGGAGATACCGTCGACCGCCTTGACGGCCCCGATCTGCTTCTTGAAGAGGACGCCCTGGGTGAGCGGGAAGTGCTTCACCAGGTTGCGCACCTGAAGGATCGGCTCGCCCCGCTCGGCCGGCGCCTCGATCGCGGCGACCGCCTCCGACTCGGTGCGGGCGTCGACGACCTCGACCTCGGAGACGTTCGGCGTGGCGTCCTGCGGCTCGTCGGTCTTGCTGAGCTCAGCCATGGATCGTCTCCTTCCAGAAGTGGCAGGCCGATCCGCGACCGGCCAGCTCCGTGCCGTCCCGCTCGGTGATCGGGTGCAGTGCCGGAACGTCCGTACGGCAGACGTCCTGGGCCTGGGGGCAGCGCGGGTTGAAGGCGCAACCGGACGGGATGCGCAGCAGGTTGGGCGGCAGCCCCTTGATCGCGTACAGCTCCTGGCCCTTCTGGTCCAGGCGCGGGATCGAGTGCAGCAGACCCTTGGTGTACGGGTGCGCGGGGCGCTTGTACAACTCGTGCACGGGCGCGGTCTCCACGATCCGGCCGGCGTACATCACCGCGATCTTGTCAGCGACGTCGGCCACCACGCCGAGGTCGTGGGTGATCAGGATGAGGCCCATGTTGTACTCGCGCTGCAAGTCCGCGAGCAGGTCCATGACCTGGGCCTGGACGGTCACGTCGAGGGCCGTGGTGGGCTCGTCGGCGATGATCAGGTCCGGCTCCAGGGCGAGCGCCATCGCGATCATGATGCGCTGGCGCATACCGCCCGAGAACTGGTGCGGGTAGTCGCCGACGCGCTCCTTGGCGGCCGGGATCTTCACGCGGTCCATCAGCTCGATCGCCTTGGCCTTGGCGTCCTTCTTGGACATGCCCTGGTGGACGCGGAACATCTCGCCGAGCTGGTAGCCCACGGAGAGTACCGGGTTGAGCGAGGACAGCGCGTCCTGGAAGATCATCGCGATCTTGCGACCGCGGATCTTCCGGCGCTCTTCGTTGGACATCTTCAACATGTCCTGGCCACGGAAGAGGATCTCTCCCTTGGGGATGCGGCCGGGCGGCATGTCGAGGATGCCCATGATGGCCTGGGCGGTGACGGACTTGCCGGAGCCGGACTCGCCGAGCACGGCGAGCGTCTCGCCCGCGGAGACGGAGTAGTTGACGCCGTTGACGGCCTTGGCGACACCGTCGCGGGTGCGGAACTCCACGTGCAGGTCGCGGACTTCGAGCAGGGGGCGGCCTTGGCCCTCGGAGCCGCCCGGGGCGGGACTCTCGGACACTTCATCGATGATGGTCATGTACGCCTCCCTCAGCGCAGCTTGGGGTCGAGGGCGTTGCGTACCGCATCGCCGAACATCAGGAACGAGAGCACCGTGATCGAGACCATCACCGACGGGATGATCAGGGTGTGGGGCGCGATACGGAGCTGCTCACGTCCTCGCGCCACGTCGCCGCCCCAGGATACCGCCGAGTCACCGAGACCCACGCCCAGGAAGGACAGGGTGGCCTCGGCCGCGATGTAGCCGCCGAGCGCGATGGTGGCCACGACGATGATGGGCGCGAGCGCGTTGGGCAGGATGTGCCGGAACAGGATCCGGGACGTCGAGGCGCCGAGCGCCCTGGCGGCCACCACGTAGTCCGACTGCTTGATGGTGATCACGGCACCGCGTGCGACACGGGCGATCTGAGTCCAGCCGAGGAAGGCGAGGGCCATGATGACGACCCAGACGGTGCGGTCGTCGAAGGAGTTGAGCACCACCAGGGCGCCGAGCAGGAACGGGATGCCGAGGAAGATGTCGGTCAGCCGCGAGAGCAGGGTGTCGGTCCAGCCGCCGAAGTAGCCGGCGATCATGCCGATGATCGTGCCGATGACGGTGACGGCGACGGTGACACCCACACCGACGGTGATCGAGGCGCGGGCACCGTAGACGACGCGGGCGTAGATCGAACGGCCCTGGACGTCGTAGCCGAGCCAGTCCGGGGCGAAGACGTGACCCCAGTTCGGCTTGCCGAGATAGTGCTTGGCCAGGTCGGCGTCGCGCGGCGAGGCGCTGGTGAACAGTCCCGGCCAGGCCGACATCACCAGCAGGAACACGATCAGCACGGCCGATATCAGGAACAGCGGGTTGCGCCGCAGGTCGTGCCAGGCGTCGGACCACAGGCTGCGCGCCTTCTCCGGAGCCGGGCCGGAGTCGGTCACGACGACGCCCGCGGTGCTCACGGTGTCACCGGGAAGTGCTTCGACCTTCTTCTCGACGGTCTTGTCAGGCATACCGGATCCTCGGGTCCAGGACCGCGTAAAGCAGGTCGACGATCAAGCTGGCAGCGAGGTAGATGAGCACCATCAGCGAGGCGATTCCCACGACCGTGGCGCCTTCACGCCGACTGAGCGCATCGTAGATCTCGATACCGATACCCCGCACGTTGAAGATGCCCTCGGTCACGATGGCGCCGGTCATCAGGCTGCCGATCTCGATACCGAGGAAGGTGACCACGGGGATCAGCGAGTTGCGCATCAGGTGGACACCGATGATGCGGCGTCGCGGCAGCCCCTTGGCCACGGCGGTGCGCATGTAGTCGGACCGCAGGTTCTCCGCGATCGACGTGCGGGTCAGCCGGGCGACGTAGGCGAGCGAGAGCGACGCCAGCACGGTGGCGGGAAGCGCGAGCTGGGAGAAGTCTGTCGAGTCCGTCACCGTGGGCGTGGTGACCGACCACTTGAACGCGAGCAGGTACTGCAGCAGGAAGCCCAGCACGAAGGACGGCATCGAGACGAGGACCAGCGTCAGCGTCAGCAGTCCACGGTCCCGCAGCGTGTCGGGGCGCAGGCCGGCGATGACGCCGAGACCGATACCCACGAGCGTGACGAAGGTGAACGCGAAGAGCGTCAGCCGGATCGTCACCGGGAACGCGTCGGCGATGACGTCCGCGATGGGCCGCTGGCTGGCGATCTGGGTACCGAAGTCGCCCTGGAACAGCCCGGTCATGTAGTTCACGTACTGCTGAAGGAGCGGCTGATCGAGGCCGAGTTCCTTCTTGATGCTCGCGACCACCGTCGGGTCGTACGCCTGATCCCCCATCATCGCCCGGACGGGATCGCCGGGCAGGGCGTACATCATGCAGAAGATGAGCAAGGTTGACCCGATGAACACCGGGATCATCTGGAGCAGTCGTCGTGCGACATAGCGCCCCATAGGTGCCTCCGTGAGGGATTAACGCAGGTGCGGGGGCCGCCTCCCGATGACGAGACGGCCCCACGCACCTCCCACCGCCGCCTGAATCGGCGGTGGGCTTACGGCCGAGTGGGAAAAGCCCGGAGGGCTCCTCTTACTTGGTGGTGACGGCCCACACTTCGAGGTCACCGTGGAAGTCGACGTTGACGTTGTCGACGTTCTTACCGTGGCCGCCGTTGATGCGGTAGTACCAGAGCGGGATGGCCGGCATGTGCTCGACCAGCTTCTTCTCGACCTCCTGGAAGGCCTTCACCGACTCCTCGAGGGACTTGGCCTTGTCGGCCTTGTTCATCAGGCCGTCGATCTCCTTGTTGGAGAACCTGCCGTTGTTGGCCTCGGCGGTGGTGTGGTACAGCTCCTTCATGAAGTTGGCGTTGACCGGGTAGTCGGCGACCCAGCCACCGCGGTACATGCCCTTCACCTGGTCGTTGTCACGGGCCTCGAGGTCCGTGGCGAAGTCCGGCTTGGGGTCGCCGACGCAGTCGACACCGGTGGCCTTGCGGATGGACTCGCAGACCGCGGTCACCCACTCCTTGTGTCCACCGTCGGTGTTGTACTGGATGGTGAACTTGTTGCCCGGAACGCCGCCGCCCTCCTGGACGAGCTTCTTGGCCTTCGCCGGGTTGTACGTGAACACGTCGGTGTCCAGGTTCTGGTAGCCCTTGACGCCAGGCGGGGTGAAGCCCTTGGCCGGCGTACGGGTGTTGTTCAGAACCGTCTTGGTGATCGTGTCACGGTCGATCGCCATCGACAGACCCTGCAGGACCTTCGGGTCGATGTCCTTGAAGGTCTTGGAGTAGAACGCCGGGGTCAGCGTCTGGATGGCCGCGTACGGCTGCTCGATGGCGCCGTCGCCCAGGTCCTGCTTGTACTTCGGCAGGTCCGTCGGGCCGACCTGGCGGATCATGTCCAGGTTGCCGGAGACGACGTCCTTGTAGGCGGCCTCGAGCGTCGTGTAGGCCTTGAACTGGACGCCCTTGTTCTTCGCCTTGTTCGGACCCTGGTACTCATCCCAGGCCTTGACCTGGATGAGCTTCTTGTGGTCCCACTTCTCGAACTTGTAGGGACCGTTGCCGACCGGCTTCTGGCCGAAGGCCTTCGGGTCGTCGTAGAAGACCTTGGGCAGCGGGGCCCACGTGGTGTAGCCCAGCTTGTAGTTGAAGTACGGCATCGTGTACTTCAGCTCGATGGTGAAGGTGTGGTCGTCCACGGCCTTCAGACCGGACATGGTCTCGGCCTTCGGGTCACCCTTCTCCGGGTGGACATCGTCGTAGCCCTTGATGTCCTGGAACCAGAAGGAGTTCTGCTGGTTGTTCTTGATGTTGGCGTACCAGTTCCAAGCGTCGATGTACGACTTGGAGGTGACTTCTTCGCCGTTGTGGAACTTCCAGCCCTTCTTGAGCTTGACCGTCCACGTCTTGGAGTCGTCGGAGGTGACCGACTCGGCGTTCGTGTAGACGATGTCGCCCTTGGAGTCGAAGTCCAGCAGCTGGGTGAAGATGGACTGGATGACGTACGAGCCGTTGGACTCGTTCGTGTCCGCCGGGATCAGCGGCTTCTGCGGCTCGCCGACGTCGATCGACACGTACCCCGCAGGGCCGGAACCCTTGCTCTTCCCCTCACCGTCACTGTCGCCGCCACAGGCGGTGGCGGCCAGGGCGACGACTATCGCCCCCGCGACCCACTTGGCGCTCTTGGCACCACGCATGGGTTCCTCCTAAAGAAGTCATTGGTTCACCGCAAAGAGAGCACAGGACAGATCATCGCCACCGCCCGTCGTCGGTGCCGGAAGTCGTCAGGTGCCCCCGCGCTCGTGAGTCGGCGCCGCTGGCGGCGAGTGACCCGTTCATCCGAGCTCTACGCGCCTAACTATCTGCCAAACGCCAGGACCGAACCACACTCTCGAGGTCTCGGTTCGATCACAGCTCGCGTATACATCTTCCAAAATCCGGACAAAGGGTTTGGTGAAAGATCCCTGCGAAACGGACTTGTTACACATCTATCGGTGGCAGGTGTCCGCATTCCGGACGCGAGAGTGAGAAAAACCGCTTGCGGTTACCGTCGTCCCCGTGCAGGGTGCCGACCGGTGGCTGTCGCATGCTCAACGAGCTTGCGCGGCAGGGCCGTTGTGCGACACCGGGAACGCGAGACGCGCCACTTCCGGAGCAGGGTAGTGGGGGCGGGCCGCTCCCGGTGGCTGCCGTGGGCAGATCAAGGGTTTTCCCTACCCTTTTCCTCTGCGTTTCCCCGCCCTTAACAACAGCACCGGGCACCCCGCCCGTGCGGGGTGCCCGGTGTCGTTCAGGAGGGGCGTCAGCCGTGCTTGGCGCGGCTCGCGGCGCGGGCGCGCTCGCGGGCGTCCAGGTTCACCTTGCGGATGCGCACGGCCTCCGGGGTGACCTCGACGCACTCGTCGTCACGGCAGAACTCCAGGGACTGCTCCAGCGACAGCTTGCGCGGCGGGACGATCGACTCGGTCACGTCGGCCGTCGAGGACCGCATGTTGGTGAGCTTCTTCTCCTTGGTGATGTTGACGTCCATGTCGTCGGCGCGGGAGTTCTCGCCGACGATCATGCCCTCGTACACCTCGGTGCCCGGCTCCACGAACAGCACGCCGCGCTCCTGGAGGTTGGTCATCGCGAACGCGGTGACGGCGCCGGAGCGGTCGGCGACCAGGGAGCCGTTGTTACGGGTCTGGAGCGGGCCGAACCAGGGCTCGAAGCCCTCGTGGATGGAGTGGCCGATGCCCGTGCCACGGGTCTGGGTCAGGAACTCGGTCCGGAAGCCGATGAGACCGCGCGAGGGCACCACGAACTCCATGCGGACCCAGCCGGAGCCGTGGTTGGACATGTTGTCCATGCGGCCCTTGCGGACGCCCATCAGCTGCGTGACCGCGCCCATGTGCGCCTCGGGCACGTCGATCGTCATGCGCTCGACCGGCTCGTAGACCTTGCCGTCGACCTCCTTGGTGACGACCTGCGGCTTGCCGATGGTCAGCTCGAAGCCCTCCCGGCGCATCGTCTCGACCAGGATGGCCAGCGCCAGCTCACCGCGGCCCTGCACCTCCCAGGCGTCCGGCCGCTCGGTGTCCAGCACCCGGAGGCTGACGTTACCGATCAGCTCGCGGTCGAGGCGGTCCTTGACCTGGCGGGCGGTGACCTTGCGGTCCTTGACGGCCGCCTTGTTGTCGGCGCCCTTGCCGGTGGCGCCACGGCCGACCAGCGGGGAGGTGTTGGTGCCGATGACCATGGAGATCGCGGGCTCGTCGACCGTGATCAGCGGCAGCGCGACCGGGTTCTCCGGGTCGGCCAGGGTCTCGCCGATCATGATGTCCGGGATACCGGCGACCGCGCAGATGTCACCGGGGCCGGCCATCTCCGCCGGCTTGCGGGTGAGCGCCTCGGTCATCATCAGCTCGGAGATGCGGACGCTGCTGACGGACCCGTCGCGCTTCATCCACGCGACCGTCTGGCCCTTGCGCAGCTCGCCCTGCTCGACGCGGAGCAGCGCGATACGGCCGAGGAAGTTGTCGGCGTCCAGGTTGGTGACGTGGGCCTGGAGCGGGGCGGCCTCGTCGTAGGTCGGGGCCGGGATGTGCTCCAGGATCGTGGAGAAGAACGGCTCCAGGCTGGTGGAGTCGGCGGGGACCGTGCCGTTGTCCGGCTTGGTCAGCGAGGCGATGCCGTCGCGGCCGCAGGCGTAGACGATCGGGAACTCGATCTGCTCCTCGTCGGCGTCCAGGTCGAGGAAGAGGTCGTAGGTCTCGTTGACGACCTCGTCGATCCGGGAGTCCGGGCGGTCCGTCTTGTTGATGCACAGGATGACGGGCAGCCGCTGCTGGAGCGCCTTGCGCAGCACGAAGCGGGTCTGCGGGAGCGGGCCCTCGGAGGCGTCCACGAGCAGGACGACACCGTCGACCATCGACAGACCGCGCTCGACCTCGCCGCCGAAGTCGGCGTGGCCGGGGGTGTCGATGATGTTGATGGTGATGGGCTCCCCGCCGTCCTTGGGGTGGTACTTCACCGCCGTGTTCTTGGCGAGGATCGTGATGCCCTTCTCACGCTCCAGGTCGTTCGAGTCCATCATGCGGTCGTCGACCGAGTCGAGCTGGTGCGCGGCGAAGGCGCCGGCCTGCTTCAGCATGCCGTCGACGATGGTGGTCTTGCCGTGGTCGACGTGGGCGACGATGGCGACGTTGCGGATGTCGTGGCGCGTGGCCATGGTGTGGCGTACTCCCGGAGTTGAGGAATGCCCTGCGCGGACGTCTGCGGTGCGCGGGCCCTGCCGGGCTGAACGTGCCACGGCCTCACCCCATGGTACGGGTGCGCTGCCGCTGGGGCGTGCCGGGAGACGTATACGCAGGTGGCAAGGGTTCCACGGCCTTCTCCAAGGCACCCGGCGGCCGGGGAGGGCCGCCGGGGCCGCTCGGGACGGCCCGGCTCAGTCCGGTGTCCTTGCGGCCCGGGAGCCCGCCGGGCACAGTCGACCGGCCGCCGCACGGCCGGCCGTGCCTTCGGGCGGCTCGGAACAGGGCATGAAGCCGCTGCCGGTGCCCTCCCAGGTCCGCACCTGCCCCTTGACGGGCTCGCCGTTTCCACAGGTGTAGGTGAAGTCGGCCGTGACCAGCTTGATGTAGCCCCATGCGTAGTACGCGCCCTCGAGGTCGCCGGTCGCCACCTCGAAGTAGTGGTCCTCCTCCGGGGCTTCCTTCTCGGACGGGCCGGCGAGCGGTTCCTCGACCTTGAGGTGGCTGCCGAGGGCCGTGATCACGGCGGCTGCGCCGATGCCCCGGGGCGCGCCGGTCACCGAGGGCCGGTAGACCGTGTCATCCACGGGCTCGAACTCGGCCGAGTAGGAGGCGGTCCGCTTCTCGAACGTGATCGGGTCGCTCATCGCGGTCAGCTTCTGCATCCGATGCACGCCGGACCAGGCATAGGTGCCGTTCGTGCAGGCCGTGGTCTGGCCGGCGCCCCGCTGGTCCGAGTCCCCCGTACACGCCGCCGCCCCCGTCACCAGCGCCCCGATGACCAGCCCGGCCGTGCAGGCCCGCCGTACCGTGCCGCGCATGGCCGGCTCCTGTCCCCCGTGCACGGACGCCCGGCGCCCGCACCATGATCGCTGTTGATCTCATGGTGGGGACGCCGGGCGGGGACGGCAAGGCGTTTGAGCGTTTCCAGAGCCAAGGGTGGCCGAGCGCTACGGGGTGGCCGAGCCCTTCGCCGACGGGCCGGACGCCGGCTTCGCCCCCTTCTTCAGGAAGCCCATGTCCTCGTACACCGGCGTGCCGAAGCCGAAGGCGCCGGTGTTGACCAGGTTCTTGCGGGCCGCCAGGAGCTGGGGGCGCTGGAAGAGGGGGATCGAGCCGGCCGCCGCCCAGATGCGGGAGTCGGCCTTGCGGATCAGGGAGCGGGACTCGTCCTCGTCGAGGGTGGCCACGGCCTCGTCGAAGAGCTGGTCGACCTGGTCGGTGCCGACGCGGGTGTAGTTCTGCTCGACGTTCAGCGAGCCGTCGGCGGCCGGGACGGGCTTGGCGTAGACGGGGCGGGCGTCGGTGGCCGGGAACGCCGTGGCGGGCCAGGAGTACAGGGCGAGGTCGTACTGGCCGGAGGCGATGTGGTCCTTGAAGTAGGACTCGTCGGAGACCTTGGAGATCTCCGTGCCGATGCCGACGCGCTCCAGCATGCGGGAGATGCGGTCCGCGACCGTGCGCAGCGTCTGGGAGCCCGGCCCGGAGGGGAGCACGAAGCGGAGCGTGAGCGCCTTGCCGTTCTTGGCGAGCCGGGCGGCCTCCTGGTTGGCCGGGGCGGCGGTGCCCTTGGGGGCGTACGCGCCGGGGGCGCCGCCCTGGTGCGGGGGCAGGTACTGCTTGCCGTCCTGGGCGAGGCGGCCGGCGGGGTCCGGTCCGCGGCGGGCCTTGTCGTCCTCGCCGACGATGTACGTGCCGTCGTCGTCCGACTCTTCCTTGGAGTCGCCGTCGGCCTTCTCGCCCTCGGGGCCGGCCGCCTCCTCCTTCTCCTTCTTCTTCCGCTCCTCGACCGGGCCGCCGCTCACCCACCCGGCGTCCGCGAGCAGCGCCTGGGCCTCCTTGGTGTCCTGGCCGCCGAGGGCGCCGCTGTTGTCGGCGTAGGCGGCCTGGCCGGACAGGGCGAGGTGGCTGCCGACCGGGACGGCGGGCAGGCCGAGCGGCTTGAGGACGGCCTGGGCCAGTTCCTTGCGGTCCAGGGCGCGGGCGACGGCCCTGCGGACGCGTTCGTCGGCGAGCGGGCCCTCGGCGCCGTTGAGGGCGAGCTGGGTGTAGGCGGGCTCCAGGGACTTGCGCACCTCGAAGCCTCTCAGGGCCTGCTGCTGCCGGGTGTACTTGGCCACGGCCTTGCGCAGCTTCTTGCGGGCGACGGTCTCCTCGTCGGCGGCGTCCTCGTCGGAGCCGTTGGCGACGGCCCAGGACTGCAGGGCGTCCGCGGCGGACCGGTCGGCGCCCGGCCCCATCAGCGGGCTGCTGGAGCTGTGGGGGCGGGCGGCGAGGGTGATGCGGCGGGCCGCGGTGGGGTCGATCTCGGCCAGGTCGAGGGTGCCGGCGGCCAGCTCGGCGGCCCGCTTGTCGCGCGGGACCGTGCGCAGCACGATCTCGGAGAGCTTGGCCGGCTCGCCCCACCAGCGCGGATTGCGGGCGAGGGTGATCTCCTCGTCCTTGCGGTCGACCTCCTTCACCGTGAACGGACCGGCACTGACCTTGAGCTTCTTGCGGGCCCCGTCGTTGAAGGAGTCCGGGGTGCCCATGACGTCCTTCGGGTACAGCGGCGAGAACAGCGAGCGCCAGTCCGCGTAAGGGCGGCTGAAGGTGACCCGGACCTCCAGCGCGTTGTCACCGCGCTCGATCTTCTGGATGCGGTCGTAGCCGGCGTTGCGGGCCGTCCAGTACGCGGTGTCCTTGCCGGACAGGGCGCGCCACTGGGCGGCGAAGTCGGCGGCGCCGATCTCCCGGCCGTCGCTCCAGACGGCCTGCTGGTTGAGCTTGTACAGGACGACCTGCTTGGGCTCGGTGTCGACGACCTCGGCGGACTCCAGGTATTCGGGGTTGCGCTCCGGGCGGCCGGAGGCGTTCATGCGGAACATCGACGGCAGGACGGCCTGGGCGACGCGGGTGGTGGTGGCGTCGGCGTCCGACTGGAACGTGTTCAGGGTGTCCGGCACGGAGTCGACGGCCCAGCGCAGGGTGCCGCCGTCGGCGATCCGGTCGCGAGGGGCGGGCTGGATGTCCTGCCCGGCCAGCGGCTTGCCGGACGGGTCGTCCGAGCCACACCCGGCGAGCGCGGGCACCGCGAGCACTCCCGCGGTGAGGAAGGCGACCGAGCGCGTGACCGCACGCGGGCCGACACCGTGCTGGGACATCTGTGCTACCTCCGGGAAGCCGCGGGCGTTACGATCACTTTTGGCGGTATTTGGCTTTCATCTGATGTATGCGGCCACTGAAGAGGAAAGGGTTCGGCAACACAGGGCGACACGGCGGTCCCGGGCGGGAAGTCACCCGTGCGGCGCAACGCACCGCACGGTGCACCCATACGCCTCGGCCAATCGATGCACATCCCTTCACAGCACAAGGTGTGACGCGCAACACTCGCAGGCGCATGAACGTTGCCGCCTTGGGCCATGAAGGACCCGCGGAAGTGAGGGCAAGTCATGTCCGTTCACGACGAACTGACGTCAGTCCAGCGCAGTCTCGACGAAGTGTTCCGTTCGCTGGGACGCCTGGAGAAGCAGCTCGGCACCGGCGGCCTGGAGATGCGCCGCGTCCGTGCCGACGCCAATCACCTGCGCGAGAGCGTCGCCCTGCTGCGCGACGCCGCCGCGTCACCGACCGCGCCGAAGCGCCCCGAGCTCGTCACCATCTCGGACGCGCCGTACGACCCGTCGCTGTGGGTCGACTCGGACGACGAGGGGCTGGGCGCCCGGGACCGGCGCGCTCCCTGACCCGGGGAGGAGTCGCGCGCGACCGGCACCTCCCCCGAACCCGACCGGAGTCGTCACGTGGCCACTGGTACGGAACCCCCTGCCACCGAACCCAGACCTGAGAGCGGCGGTGTGCGGGGCGGTACGCGCGCCGCGATCGCCGCCCCGCACCTGCGCACCGACCGCTGGTGGCTGGCCCCGGCCGCCACCGCGGCCGGTCTGCTCGCGTTCATCGTGTACTCGACCTGGCGGGCCTTCGCCAACACGGACTACTACGCGGCGCCGTACGTCTCCCCGTTCTACTCGCCCTGTCTGGCGGAGAACTGCGAGCCGATGAAGGCCGGCCCGAACTGGGAGATCTTCGGCAGCTGGTGGGGCATCTCGCCCGCGATCATCATCCTGATCTTCCCGCTCGGCTTCCGCCTGACCTGCTACTACTACCGCAAGGCCTACTACCGGGGCTTCTGGGCGTCCCCGCCGGCCTGCGCGGTGGCCGAGCCGCACAGGAAGTACACCGGTGAGACCCGCTTCCCACTGATCCTGCAGAACATTCACCGGTACTTCTTCTACGCCGCGCTCCTCGTCGCCGGGATCCTCACGTACGACACCGTGCTCGCCTTCCGGGACGAGACCTACGCGTGGGGCCACATGGGCCTCGGCACGCTCGTGTTCCTGGTCAACATCGTGCTGATCTGGGCGTACACGATCTCCTGCCACTCCTGCCGGCACATCGTCGGCGGCAAGCTCAAGCACTTCTCCAGGCATCCCGTGCGCTACCGGATGTGGCAGTGGGCGGGGAAGCTCAACGCCCGGCACATGCAGCTCGCGTGGGCGTCGCTGGTGAGCGTGGCGCTCGCCGACTTCTACGTCTACCTGGTCGCGTCCGGTGCCTTCGACGATCCGCGGTTCTTCTAGAGGGATGGGGTCTTGCGATGTCCGTGGTCGACCGGCAGGAGTGGGACGTCGTCGTGGTGGGCGCGGGCGGTGCCGGGCTGCGCGCCGCCATCGAGGCCCGCGAGCGGGGCGCCCGTACGGCCGTGATCTGCAAGTCGCTGTTCGGCAAGGCGCACACGGTGATGGCCGAGGGCGGCATCGCCGCCGCGATGGCCAACGTCAACAGCGGTGACAATTGGCAGGTGCACTTCCGCGACACCATGCGCGGCGGCAAGTTCCTCAACCAGTGGCGGATGGCCGAACTGCACGCCCAGGAGGCGCCCCAGCGGGTCTGGGAGCTGGAGACCTGGGGGGCGCTGTTCGACCGCACCAAGGACGGCCGGATCTCCCAGCGCAACTTCGGCGGCCACGAGTACCCGCGCCTCGCGCACGTCGGTGACCGCACGGGCCTGGAGCTGATCCGCACCCTCCAGCAGAAGATCGTCTCCCTCCAGCAGGAGGACTTCAAGGAGACCGGCGACTACGAGTCCCGGCTGAAGGTCTTCCAGGAGTGCACGGTCACCCGCGTGCTGAAAGACGGCGCAAGGGTCTCCGGCGTCTTCGGCTACGAACGCGAGTCGGGCCGCTTTTTCGTGCTGGAGGCACCCGCCGTGGTGATCGCCACCGGCGGCATCGGCAAGTCCTTCAAGGTGACGTCGAACTCGTGGGAGTACACCGGCGACGGCCACGCGCTGGCCCTCCTCGCGGGCGCTCCCCTGCTGAACATGGAGTTCGTGCAGTTCCACCCGACCGGCATGGTCTGGCCGCCGTCGGTGAAGGGCATCCTCGTCACCGAGTCGGTGCGCGGCGACGGCGGTGTGCTGCGCAACTCCGACGGCAAACGGTTCATGTTCGACTACATCCCCGACGTCTTCAAGGACAAGTACGCCGAGACGGAGGAGGAGGGCGACCGCTGGTACGACGACCCGGACCACAACCGGCGTCCCCCCGAGCTGCTCCCCCGCGACGAGGTGGCCCGGGCGATCAACGCCGAGGTGAAGGAGGGACGCGGCTCGCCGCACGGGGGCGTGTTCCTCGACGTGTCGACCCGGATGCCGGCCGAGGTCATCAAGCGGCGGCTGCCGTCGATGTACCACCAGTTCAAGGAGCTGGCCGACGTCGACATCACGGCGGAGGCGATGGAGGTCGGGCCCACCTGTCACTACGTGATGGGCGGGGTCGCGGTCGAGTCGGACACGGCGGCGGCGCGCGGGGTGCCGGGTCTGTTCGCGGCCGGTGAGGTGGCCGGCGGCATGCACGGCTCCAACCGGCTCGGCGGCAACTCGCTGTCCGACCTGCTGGTGTTCGGGCGCCGGGCGGGCTGGCACGCGGCCGAGTACGCGGCGGGGCCGGCCGGGGCGCGGCCCGTGGTGGACGACGTCCAGATCGACTCGGCGGCGGCGGAGGCCCTGCGGCCCTTCTCGGCCGAGGCGGAGATCGAGGAGCCGGCGGGCGGCCCGCCGGAGAACCCCTACACCCTGCACCAGGAACTGCAGCAGACGATGAACGACCTGGTCGGCATCATCCGCCGCGAGCCGGAGATGGAGCAGGCCCTTCAGAAGCTGGCCGAGCTGCGGGTGCGGGCGCGCCGGGCCGGGGTCGAGGGGCACCGGCAGTTCAACCCGGGCTGGCACCTCGCCCTGGACCTCAGGAACATGCTGCTGGTCAGCGAGTGCGTGGCGCGGGCCGCGCTGGAGCGCACCGAGTCGCGCGGCGGGCACACGCGTGAGGACCATCCGGGGATGGACCGTGAGTGGCGCCGGATCAACCTGCTGTGCGCGCTCACCGACCCGACGGGCGGTCTGGCGGCGACGGACCCGGTCCGGGGCCAGATCACCCTCACCCGTGAGACCACCGAACCCGTCCGTTCCGACCTGCTCGCCCTGTTCGACAAGGAGGAGCTGGTCAAGTACCTCTCCGAAGAGGAGCTCTACGAATGAGCGGCTATACGGCCCACTTCAAGGTGTGGCGCGGGGACGTGAGCGGCGGCGGCCTGGAGGACTTCAAGGTCGAGGTCAACGACGGTGAGGTGGTGCTCGACATCATCCACCGCCTCCAGGCCACCCAGGCGCCCGACCTCGCCGTGCGCTGGAACTGCAAGGCCGGCAAGTGCGGTTCCTGTTCGGCGGAGATCAACGGCCGGCCGCGGCTGCTGTGCATGACGCGCATGTCGGTGTTCGACCGGGAGGAGACCATCACGGTGACGCCGCTGCGGGCGTTCCCGGTCGTCCGCGACCTGGTCACCGACGTCGGCTTCAACTACGCCAAGGCCAGGGAGGTCCCGGCCTTCGTGCCGCCGGCCGGCGTCGCTCCCGGCGAGTACCGGATGATGCAGGAGGACGTGGACCGCTCGCAGGAGTTCCGCAAGTGCATCGAGTGCTTCCTGTGCCAGGACACCTGCCATGTGGTCCGTGACCACGAGGAGAACAAGCAGGCGTTCGCGGGACCCCGTTTCCTGATGCGGGTCGCGGAGCTGGACATGCATCCGCTGGACGCGGCGGCGGAGGCGGGCCTGGACCGCAAGACCACGGCCCAGGACGAGCACGGCCTGGGCTACTGCAACATCACCAAGTGCTGCACCGAGGTCTGCCCCGAGGGCATCAAGATCACGGACAACGCGCTGATCCCGCTGAAGGAGCGGGCGGTCGACCGCAAGTACGACCCGCTGGTGTGGCTGGGCTCGAAGATCAGGAGGCGCTCTTCAGCAGGCTGAGCGCCTGGTGGAGGTTGTGTTCCGCGATCTCCCGCATCCGGCCGGGGTGCGGGAAGTCCCCCTCGATGAGGCTCAGCGGGCCCGAGACCAGGCCGATGTGCATCGCCAGGCGGTACAGGCGCAGGCGGGCCTCGTCCAGGCCGGGGGCGCGCAGGGCGTCGTAGTGGGGGCCGAAGCGGAGCCGGAGGAAGGCGTGCTCGTGCTCCACGTCGAAGTACATCAGGCCTTCGATGTCGATGAGGGCGGGCTGCCCGTCGGGGGCGAGCAGGACGTGGTCCGCCCCGAGTTCGCCGTGGATGAGGGTGTGGCGGTCGCGGGGCCGGACCTCGGCGGCCAGGGCGTGGATCTCCTGCTCCAGCTCCCGCCGTGCGGCGGCCGCGCGGGGGTCGCGTGCGGCGGCTTCGGCGATGCCGCGCAGGGCGCCCTCGGTGACGCGCTGCTCGCAGGAGACTCCGTAGGAGGAGCCGCCGTCGTCGACGACGGCGACCTTGCCGAAACGGGGCCCGGTGTGGACGTGCAGGGTGGCGAGCAGCTCCGCCATGCGTTCCATGGCCTGCGGTGCCCTCTGCGGGTCGCGGGCGAGGACCTCCTCCAGGCTGCCGCCGGTCAGGTCCTCGACGACGGCCGCGTCCGCGGGCAGGTGCGTGTGCGTGGAGTCGGCGAACCGGAGACGGGGCGTGCGGACACCGGCGGCGGCCAGGCGGTCGTGGGCCGCCGTGAACAGGCCGAGGCCGGTGCCGTGGGAGAAGACGTCCCGGGGGTCGGGGTCCGGCTGGTCCCAGTAGTCCTCGTCGGCGGACCAGACGTAGGCGACGGCGGTGGAGTCGTCGTCGAGGACCAGTCGGTAGACGCCCTTCTTGGTGCCGCCGCGCAGGCGTTCCACGCCGGTGAGGGTGCGGCCCGGGCCGAGGGCGGCGCGGGCAAGGGGGGCGAGGTCGGCGGTGGTGAGGGGGCGGCGGGTGGTGGTCACCGCACCCAGTCTTCCTTGTAGGCACGCCAGTTGGCCTCGGTCGCGGCGAAGTCGATGTACAGCGCGACGCCGAAGTCGGCCCGGTCGGCATCGGTGCGGGACAGACCGAGCCGGACGCCCCGGACCGCCGCGGGCACGGTCTCGGCGTGGCCCCAGTGGTCGAAGTTGCTCTCCCAGTAGAAGGGCAGGCCCATCAGCAGGTCGGTGGAGGGCGGGGTGACCTCCAGGGCGAGGGAGGTCTGCTGGGCGACGTAGCCGCCGTAGGTGCCCTCCAGGGGCTGGGCGGTGTCGTACGACATCACGGCGATCTGGTCGACGCGGCGGGCGACCTGTCCGAAGAACTCCTGCGACCACCACTTGGGGTGTTCGGTGAGCAGACCGAACACGGTGTGCAGATTCGGAAGCGGGTCGATCTGGTGGGCGGCGACGGAGAGTTGTGCGTCACGGGAGCGGGTCTCGCGGCGCAGGGCGTCGAGAAGGGTGAGGAAGTCGCGGTCGCCGGACGGCATGGGCTCCAGGTCGAGGTGGATGCCCTCGTAGCCGGTGTCCAGGACCTGGCGGGCGGAGCGGACGACGGCGGCACGGGTGTCCGCGTCGTCCAGGTGCATGCCGTCGGGGCCCTCGGTGGCCAGGACGTCACCGAGGAAGGCCTGGACGCGGACGCCGGGGATCTTGTCGTGGACGGCGTCGATGAACCAACGCGCCCTCGGATACACCGACTCGGGCAGTGTGCCGTCGTGCTCCAGCGGGCCCGAGTGGACGTACAGGTCCCGGATGCCGGTGCCTTGCAGGCGGCGGGCCAGGGCGGTGACGTCGGCGTCCTTCTTGCGCCCGTCGACCCAGGCGTGGCCCAGCCAGAGGGCGTCGCGGTTGCGGTTCTGGGTGCCGTCCGCGGGGTCGCCCATGTAGTTGACGCGGAGGGCCGTCAGAACGGAGAGGAGCGGGAGCACGAGGAGCAGCGGGAGGGCGATGGCCGTGCGTCTGATCCAGCGCCGGCGCCTCGTACCGCTTGCGGAGTCGGGCGTGGGATCCCCTTGTGGCTGCGGGGAGTTCTCGGTGTCGGCGACTTCCGTGCGGTCCATGCCGTGTCCCCCCCGGTGGTGCGGTTGGTGTTGCCGGGGATGACGAGTAGGACGGACGTTCGGTTGCGATCAGTCGGCGCGTCCGGCCGGGTGCCGTACGTGCAGGTGCCCTTCCTGGGGCCAGGCGGGCGGTTGCGCGGGCAGGACGGCGGAGAGTGCGTAACGGCTCTTTTCCGCCACCCGGCAGGAGGCCGTGTTGCCCGCCTGGTGGCGGAGGACGAGGCGGGTCAGGCCGTCGCGGGCGAAGGTCGTGAAGGCCCAGTCGGACAGTGCGTGCAGGGCGCGCGGCGCGATGCCCCGGCCGCGTGCGCGCGCCACCGTCCAGTAGCCGACCTCGGCGGACGCGGCGCCGGGGACGACGTCCTTGAGGACCACGTGGCCGGCCAACAGCCCGCCGGCGGCGAGGGGATGGACCTCCTCGACGGCGAACGCGAAGCGGCTGCCCCGCTCCCATCCATGCCGCTGCTCCCGCAGCCACCGCGCCGCACTCGACTCGTTGTCGACGGCGAAGGACGTCCAGCGGCGCAGGGCCTCGTCCCCGCTCAGTTCGGCCAGCCCGGCCGCGTCCGCGAGGTTCCAGGGGCGCAGGACCAGGGCAGGGGCCGTCGGTGTCGCGTCTGCCAGGAGCCGGGTCGTGGTGTCGGGCACGGGGTGATCGTACGGTGACCGTCGGCCGCTCTCAGAACAGGCTCAGCAGTGCCTCCGCCGGGTCCGTCAGGCTCGTGTCGCCTCCGGGCAGGGGCAGTTCGAACCACACCGTCTTGCCCCGGGGCGTGCGGCGGGAGCCCCACGCGGCGCTGAGGAGGCCGACGAGCTGGAGGCCGCGGCCGCCCTCGTCGGTGTCGCGGGCGCGGCGGCGGCGGGGCTGGACCAGGCCGGAGTCCCAGACCTCGCAGACGAGGGTGCGGTCGAGCAGGAGGCGCAGGCGGATCTCCCCCTCGCCGTAGCGCAGGGCGTTGGTGACCAGTTCGCTGACCAGCAGTTCCGTGGTGTCGACCAGGGGCTCCATGTCCCAGGCGAGCAGCTGGGCGCGCGCGTACTCGCGAGCCCGGCCCACGCTGCGGGGCTCACGCGGCAGGGTCCAGTCGCCGACGGATTCCGTGGGCAGCCCCTGGACACGTGCCATCAGCAGCGCGATGTCGTCCTCGCCGTGATGGGTGTCGAGGGTGTTGAGGACGTGGTCGCAGACGTCCTCCAGCGGCTGGGTGGGGTCGGCGAGCGCGCTGACGAAGGCCTGGAGGCCCTCGTCCAGGGGGTGGTCGCGGCTTTCGACCAGTCCATCCGTGTAGAGCGCGAGCAGGGCGCCTTCGGGCAGTTCGACCTCGACCTCCTCGAAGGGCTCGCCGCCGACGCCGAGCGGCATACCCGGCGGCACGTCGAGCATCAGCGCCGGCTCGCCGGGTTCGACGAGGACGGGCGGCAGGTGGCCCGCGTTGGCGAAGGTGCAGCGCCGGGTGACGGAGTCGTAGACGGCGTAGACGCAGGTGGCGAGGTACACCTCCGAGAGGTCCGCCTCGCGGGGGCGGCGGGCCGCCCGGGTCGCCTGCTGGACGCCTCCGGGGGCGCCGAGGCCGCGGGCGATCTCGTCCAGCTGGGAGAGCACCTCGGCCGGTTCGAGGTCGAGCTGGGCCAAAGTGCGCACCGCTGTGCGGAGTTCGCCCATGGCGACGGCGGCACGAAGACCGCGGCCCATGACGTCGCCGACGACCAGCGCGGTGCGGTGCCCGGGGAGTTCGATGACGTCGAACCAGTCCCCGCCGACCTCGCTGGGCCGGCCGGTGTTGGCGTTGCCGGGCAGATAGCGGCAGGCGATGTCGAGGCCGGAGGCCTCCGGGTCGCCGGGCGGGAGCAGGGACCGTTGCAGTATCAACGCGCGTTCGTGCTCGCGCCGGTAGAGGCGGGCGTTGTCGATGCACACCGCGGCACGGGCGGCGAGTTCGACGGCCAGATCGCGGTCGCGGTCGCCGAACGGCTCGCTGCCCTTCGTGCGGGCGAACTGCACGAGTCCCACGACGGTGTCGTGGGCGACCATCGGCACGGCCAGCGTGGACTGCACGAGCCCGCCGTCCTCGCCCGGCACGGTCTGGGGGCGGGCCGTGCGCAGGGCGTCCGCGCAGGGCGAGTTGAACGGGTAGTGGTGGACGGCGCCGACCGCGACGGGCACACCGGTGCCGGCGAAGGGCGCGTCGGACACGGCGCTGGCGAAGGCCACACGGCGCAGTTCGGCGCTGCCGTCGGCGAGCCCGGGCGGGGTCTCGTCGCCGACGAGCAGGCCCTGGTAGAGGTCGACGGTGGCCAGGTCGCAGAAGCCGGGGACGACGACGTCGAGGAGCTGACGGGCGGTGGTCTCCAGGTCGAGGGAGTTGCCGATGCGGGCGCCCGCCTCGTTCAGCAGGGCGAGATTGCGCCGGGCGGCGGCGGCCTCGCGGGCGGCGGCGCGCCGGGCGGTGATGTCGGTGCCGAGCCAGGCGATGCCGATGGGGCGGCCCGAACCGCTGTGCACCCGGTAGAGGTTGACGGACCAGTGGCGGCGCTCGTCGGAGCCCGGCACGAAGCCCGTGACGTGCATGTCCGTGATGGAGTTGCCGCTCTCCAGCACGCGCCGCAGGGTCGCGGCGACCCGCTCGGCCTCGCCGCGCTGGAGGTAGTCGTGGACGCCCTTGCCACGGTGGTCGTCGGGTGCGCCGCCGAAGATGGAGGCGAACCGCTGGTTGGCGCGGCGGACCCGCAGGTCGGGGTCGATCAGCAGGAAACCGAACGGGGATTGACTGAAAATGGCCTGCGAGGCGGCGAGGTCGGTCTCGATGCTGCGCAGGGTGCGCACGTCGACGACGATGCAGACGGCGGCCTTCTCGCCGTCCTCGGTGCGCGTCGGCATGACGTACACCTCGGCGAGCCCCTCGTGGCCGCACTCTCCCTCGACGCCCTTCGGCATCCGGAAGGGAACCACGCCGGTCCACTCGCGGCCGTCGAGGATCTCGGCCATCTTGCGCATGCCGCGTTCGCGGTCACGCGGGTCGATGAACGTCTCGATGGGGTCCATGCCGACGGCGCGGTCGGCGGGGATGCCGAAGAGGTGCTCGGCGCGCAGGCTCCACTGGTCGACCAGCCCGTCGGGGCCGATGGAGAAGGACGCGACCTTGATGTAGTCGTAGATGGATCCGGGGGGACTGCTCTGCCACATGGCGTCCCCGGAGCCCACTCCGTCGGCCGCGAGCGCACCTCCCACCGCGGAGGCCAGGCCGTCGGCAGCCCTCGCCCTCGCGACCTCCGACGGGTCCTCGGACTCCGTGGCCTTCGCTGGTATCTCGCTCACGCGAACCGTCCCCTCCAGCTCACCGCGCCCGGCACCGGTCACCGGGGGCGGCTGCCCGCAGTATCCAGCACTACGGTGCCGCACAACACGGTGTTCACGATCACAGCACGGTCCCGATGGTTTTCGGTCCGGACCGTGACAACACTTCCAGTCTTCTAACCAGGGGACACCTCGTCGAATCCCGTCCGCCGGCAACCGCCACTGGCCTGAACCAATCGCTCTACAGCGGTAAGACGTACGTACACCGGATTTTCACTCCGGTACCGCGAGTTCGAACCACACCGTCTTGCCCGTGGCGCCGGGCCGGGTGCCCCAGCGGCGGGAGGAGGAGGCCACCAGGTGCAGTCCGCGCCCGCTCTCGTCCTCCAGGCGGGCGGCGCGCTCGCGCGGCGGGTCCGGCAGCGGGTCGGAGACCTCGACCAGGAGGACGGCGCCCAGGCCGGAGGGGCGGACCAGGCGGACGCCGATGGGGCCCGTGGCGTGCCGCAGGGCGTTCGTGACCAGTTCGCTGACCAGCAGTGCCGCGAGATCCGCGAGACTGTCGAGGCCCCAGTGGCGGAGTTGGGCGCGGACGGCGTGGCGGGCGGTGCGCACGGCGCCCGGCTCGGCGGGAAAGGTCCACCCGGCGCAGTCACCTTCGGTGTCGATCACGCCGATCACTTCCCGGGGCAGGAGCCCCACCCATGTCTGGTTTGATGGGGTTAATGGGCACATACCCGATATCCGGGGCGGAGTACCGCGCGGGGCAGCGCACGGTGACACAAAAGGCGTAGGGGGCGCCCTCACGGCACTCCGGCCGGCGCCGCACGCCCCCGGCCGGCTTCAGGCGCCGGGCTCCTCCCGCACCCCCGGGACCGGGCGGCGAGACGGGGAGCTTCCCGCGACGTCCAGGTGCGCGAGGGCCTGCCGTACGGCCGGGACGTCCTGGTCGAGCCAGTGCACGTCCCAGATCTCGTCGGGGCCGAGCCAGCGCAGCTCGTCGTGGTCCTCGAGGGGCGCGGGAGCGGCGGAGCCGGGGCGCAGCCGGGCGGTCCACACGTGCAGGACGTACGGCGGCCTCAGGGGCCACTCCCCCGGGACGCGGCCGCCCACCTCGGCGTCGACGCCCAGTTCCTCGCGCAGCTCCCGCGCGAGCGCCGCGTCGGCCGTCTCCCCGGGCTCGACCTTGCCGCCGGGCAGCTCCCAGCGCCCGGCCAGCTCGACGGGGGCACTGCGCCGGGCGGCCAGCAGCTTCCCGTCCTCGACCAGCGCGGCACCTACGACGATCCGCTCACTCATGCCGGGAGCCTACGGGAACACCGCCGATCGCCGGGGCCCCTCCCGGAGCCCTCGCCCGCGGCAGCCCGCGGCAGTCAGTCGTGCATCACGGCCGACCCGTTCTGACCGAGCCGCTCGACCCAGTACAGCTGTTTGTGGCCGCGACCGTCGAGGCTGTCCGCGATCTTCTGGGCCTCGGCCCGGGTCGCGTACCGGCCCACGCGGTAGCGGTTGCCGTTGTCGTCCTCTCGTATCACGAGCCAGGGAAGAGTGACCGTGCTGTCGTTCATCGCGCCCCTCCACTTCCCACCCGCGGCCTGTGCCGTGCCCCACCCGCCAAGGAAACCGCAATGCGCATATGCCCGAGCCTACGCCTAACCTTCACGGAGCGAATACGGCTTTTCACAAAGAGGTACGCAACCAGCCAGAACGCGGGGGCGCACGCCGATGAACGCGCCGTCCGGGTACACCTGCGCAACCCGTCGCAGGCATACCGCACACACGGGCGTCGACCTGCGTGAACGACGGCCGGCTACGGGACACGCGCCACCCGCGCCCGGGACGGTCCGCACGGCGGTGGTGTGAGCGGGGCGCGCGAGGAGCGCGCCGCGGGGCGGATGTGAGCGTTCGCTACTTGACCGGAAGGTGGTAGGCGACCCGGTACCGATCGGCCGGGATGACCACGTCGGCCGTCTCCACCGGGCGGCCGGAGGCGTAGAACGTGCGCTGGATGACCAGGACCACATGCCCCGGGACGCCACCCAGGACGAGCAGCTCCTCGGCGAGGCCGGGCCGGGCGCCGACCTCCTCCGTGACGTTGTCCACGATCACGTCGATGGCGCGCATGCGCTCGACGACGCCCATGCCGCCGACCGGCCCCTCCTCCGGCAGCATCACGGGCGTACGCCCCGTCACGGCGAGGGGCTCCCAGGAGGTGGAGAGCATCATCGCCTCGCCGCCCTCCCGGTACAGGTACCTCGTGGACATGACCCGCTCGCCCGGCTCGATGCCCAGCCGCTCGGCGACCGCGACACTCGCCTCGGACTGCTCGCTGCTGGACTCCCAGGTGCCGCGCCCCTCGCCGTCGGCCTGCTCCTGGCGGAACGCGGTGGCCCCGCCGGTCGGGCGGAAGCCGGAGCGGGAGATGCGCCGGGGCACGGGCCGCTCGCGCACATACGTCCCCGAGCCGGAGCGGCCCTCGACCAGGCCCTCCGCCATGAGCACCTTGCGGGCCTCCAGCGCGACGGTGTCCGAGACCCCGTACTCCTGGCGGATTCTGGCCTGGGAGGGGAGGCGGGTGTGCGGTGGCAGCTGACCGTCGACGATCTTCTGGCGGAGATCACCCGCGACGCGCAGGTACGCCGGCTGCTCACCGAATGTCACTGGCCGCTCCCATCAGGTTGTACAGACAGCAACAGCGTGGCAACCGTAGGTTGTGCGATGCAAGCAAAGGCCAAAGAATCACTCGATGTGATGACATGGCGGCCCTGAGGGCTTTACGCAGGCACTTTCTCCCCGCTATAGCCGCCGTCACACCTGCGCTTCGGAGTCCGGGCTCTCGCCCTCCTCGGAGGCCGGCGGGGTCGTCGCCAGCCCGAGGGCCTTGCGCGCCGTGACGGTGGCCGGCCCGTCCACGGACCCGTACGCCTTGTCGTAGTGCGTGTAGTACGCGTCCGCGTCACCGGCGGTGCTCGCCCTCCGCCACTCCTCCCGGGCGTCCTCCAGGTCCTCGACGAGGTCGGCGACGGGTGTGCGGGCATCGGACGGCCAGGGGTGGCCGCGCAGGGCCTCGATCTGCTCGCCGAGCACGTCGTGGACCTGCGCGGCCCAGGCCCGGTGGGCGGCGAGATCGTCCTCGGGAGTCGTCTCGGGCTCTTCGTAGAGCGCCGTGTCGAGGGCGTTGGCCGTCGACAGGAAGACGACCTGGTCGGTGTCGAAGGTGGTGGGGTCGCCGCGCAGGGAGCCGGTCAGCTCGGTCCCGGCCTCGGTGCCGCCGAAGATGCAGGTGATCGCGCGGTCGCCGTAGCGCCAGCTTTCCCGGGACGGCATCAGGTAGTACACGTCGACATCGGCCGGCATCGCCCAGGTGTCCATCGCGTACTGATCCTGGAGGGCGTAGCACTTCTCGTCGGCGATGTCGGTGATCCTGGTGTCGCCCGGGAAGGCGCCGCCCGGCAGCGTGACGACCGCGAACACCTCGCCGTCGTGCCGGCCCTCGCACCGCACCCGGTCGACGTCGTAGGTGTCGCCCTCCAGGCCGCCGGGCGCGTCGAAGCAGTCGCCCTTCTCCAGCGACAGGCTCTCGTTGCCCTGCGCGCCGTCCTTGAGGCCCTCCCAGGCCTTGGACACGGCCCCCGTGGACAGCACCACCGCCCACAGCACCATCCCGACGGACGACAGGACCGCACCCGCGATCGCCATGCCCCGCCCGCTCTGCCCGGACCGCCGGATCTGCCGCAGCGCGATCAGCCCCAGGACGAGCCCGGCGGCGGGCAGGAAGCAGAGCACACCGAGCACGAGGGCGGCGACTGCGAGCGCGTTGACGGACACGGGGGTGCCGTAGGGGTGTCCGGTGGGACCGTAAGGGCCGTGTGTCCACTGCCGGTCGGCGGGAGGCGGGCCGTACGGGTCCTGGGGCCGCTGGTTCCCAGGGGGCGGGGGTATCGACACGGGTACGGTGCTCCTGGCTGAGGCGGTGGGCGGGGATCCGTCGTACGGCTGGGCGCATCGTAGGCGGCGGGGCGGCGGGGGCGGAATGCGGGCGATGGGCACGGCGGTACAGGCGGCGAACCGGCTGACGGCCCGCTGGGCGTCAGGGGCTCGCGCGGGCACGGTGTTCTCGGCGGCGGGGGTCTGGCCGCTGCTGGCGCTCCTCGCAGACGGGGCGGCGGGCGCGGCTCGCGAGGAGCTGGAGGAGGCGCTGGGCCTGCCGGCCGGTCAGGCGGGTGTGGTGGCGCGGGAGTTCCTGGGAATGCTGACCGAGATCGACGGCTTGTCGTCCGCCCTGGGGTTGTGGACCGCGCGGTTCGTGGAGCTGCGCGAGGAGTGGGCGGCGGGGTTGCCGGTGGGGGCGCACGGGGTGCTCACCGGGGATCCGGCGGCGGACGGGCGGGCACTGGACGCGTGGGCCGCTGAGCGGACCGGTGGGGTGATCGAGCGGGTGCGGGCGGAGCTGCTGCCGGATACCTCCCTGGTGGTGGCGACTGCACTGGTTCTGGGGGCGGACTGGGAGGTGCCGTTCGAAGGGCATCTCGCCAGCTGGCTCGGCCGCCATGACCGGGCGGGGCTCGTGCGGGAGGTTGCTGACCTCGACAGCGTCGCGGTGGCCCGGGCCGGATCGGGAGCCGTCACGCGGGTGGTCGTGCGCGGAGTGACGGGAGTCGACGTCCACCTGCTGCTGGGCGCGGAGCGGATGGGGCCGGGTGAGGTGCTGGGCGCCGGGACGGGCCTTCTGGCGGGAGCGCTGGACGCGGTGCCGGGCAGTCGGCTGCCGGAGGGTGAAGCCGGCCCGGGCCTGCACGTCTTCACGCGGCGCACCCACACTCCCGAGCCGCCGTCGCTGGCGCTGTTCACCGTGGAGTTCACCCTGCGGGCCGAACACGATCTGCTGGCCTCGCCCGACCTCTTCGGACTGACCACGGCCGCCCGCGACACCCCGGGCACCGCCCCCTTTCCCGGCGTGAGCGGCACGCCACTCGTCCTGGACTCCGCGCGGCAGACCATGACGGTCACTTTCAGCGCCGAGGGTTTCAAGGCGGCGGCGGTGACGACGACGGCCGCGCTCTACCGAGGCCGGTCGCCGGAGGAGCCGCCGTACGAGACGACCAGGGCGATGGCCTGCTTCGAACGCCCCTTCGCCTTCCTGACGGTCCACCGGGAGACCGGACTGGTCCTCGCGGCTGGGTGGGTCACCGATCCCACGCCGTTCCTGGAGGACGGGGGCGGCTCCGTGCCGGACGCGTCGGCGGACTGACGCCGGCCCGTCCACCCCACCGTGAAGCCGCCGTCGGTCGCGCCGTCCAGCCTGTCGGCCCGAGTTGCCTCGGCGGCGTAAAGGGACGCGCTCCGTCCCTGTCGTCCGGGCGGCCGGCCCGAGTGGCCTCCGGGGGTGCCGGGGGGGTTACGCCCTGCCGTTCGCTGACCGGCCTGGTTGCCGCCCGTGGAGTGTCTGCGGCGATTTACGGGGCGCCAGATGAAGCCTGCCGGTCCGTGCAGGGCCCTTGTGCAATTCCTGTGGAGGCCTCAATCTTTCGCTGACGCACAGGAGTAGCCGCTGACTTGACATGGTCATGACCCACTGGCCTCATCGGCGGCGACCGACGGGCGTGCACCACACCCCACAGCGCACCACCGATCGAGGAGGACCCCTCAGATGGCAGTGATGCGTACTCCCCACAGATCCACCCGGCGCAGACTGGCCGCGCTCGGCGCGACGGCCACCGCGGCGCTCGTCGCGAGCCTCGTCTCCGCCCTCCCCGCCGGCGCGGCCCCGGTCGCGGCCGAAGGGCGCATCCAGTACGAGGGCGCCGCGAACGCCGTCGCCGACAGCTACATCGTCACCCTGAAGACGGAGAAGGCCGGTTCCGCCGAGGGCCGCGCGCTCGCGCACAAGTACGGCGCCGACATCGAGCGGACGTACACCAAGGCCCTGAACGGCTACGAGGTCGAGGCCTCCGAGTCCGAGGCGAAACGTCTCGCCGCCGACCCGGCCATCGCCTCCGTCGTGCAGAACCGGACGTACACCATCACCGGAACGCAACCCAGCCCGCCGTCCTGGGGCCTGGACCGCATCGACCAGAAGAGCCTGCCGCTGAACAGCTCGTACACCTACCCGGACTCGGCCGGCGAGGGCGTCACGGCGTACGTCATCGACACCGGCGTCCGCATCACGCACGGCGACTTCGGCGGCCGCGCCTCCTACGGCTACGACGCCGTCGACAACGACAACACCGCCCAGGACGGCCACGGCCACGGCACGCACGTCGCCGGCACCGTCGCCGGGAGCGCCTACGGCGTCGCCAAGAAGGCCAAGGTCGTCGGCGTCCGGGTGCTGAACAACTCCGGCCAGGGCACCACCGCCCAGGTCGTCGCCGGCATCGACTGGGTCGCCCGGAACGCGGTCAAGCCCGCCGTCGCCAACATGTCCCTCGGCGGCCCCGGCGACACGGCCATCGACACGGCCGTCCGCAACGCCATCACCTCCGGCGTCACCTTCGTGGTCGCGGCCGGCAACGAGTCCACCAACGCCTCCACCCGGTCCCCGGCCCGCGTCACCGAGGCCGTCACGGTCGGCGCCACGACGTCGAGCGACGCCAAGGCGAGCTACTCCAACTACGGAACAGTCCTCGACCTGTTCGCACCCGGCTCGTCCATCACCTCGGCCTGGAGCACGAGCGACTCGGCGACCAACACCATCTCCGGTACGTCGATGGCGAGCCCGCACGTCGCCGGCGCCGCCGCCCTGCACCTGGCCGCCAACCCCACGGCCACGCCCGCGCAGGTCTCCGCCGCGCTGACGTCCGCCGCCACCACCGGCGTCGTCACCAGCCCCGGCACCGGATCGCCCAACCGGCTCCTGTACGTCGGCGGCGGCACGACCACCCCGCCCGGCCCGCGCTTCGAGAACACCGCCGACCAGGCCATCGCCGACAACGCCACCGCCGAGTCCCCGGTGACGGTCTCCGGCGTCTCCGGCAACGCCCCTTCGGCCCTGGCCGTCGAGGTGCACATCGTCCACACCTACATCGGTGACCTCCAGGTCCAGCTGATCGCCCCCGACGGCACGGCGTACACGCTGAAGTCGTACGGCACCGGCGGCAGTGCCGACAACATCGACACCACGTACACCGTGAACGCCTCCTCGGAGGCCGCGAACGGCACGTGGAAGCTGCGGGTGAGCGACAACGCCCGCTACGACACCGGGCGGATCGACGCCTGGGCGCTCCAGTTCTGACCCGAACCGCGGAAGGGGGCCGGGCCGGCGACGGCCCGGCCCCCGGCCGTTGCGTCGCACGGGCCTCGGGTCTCACCGCGGCAGTCGAGAGGTCAGCCGGAGCCCCGGCGCAGGAGAACGAGTTCCGCGTTCACCTCGGCGAGGAACCGGACGGTCATCGTGCCGATCGGCTCGCCGTCATCCTGCTGATCCTGATGCTGCTGCTGCGTTCCCTGCTGGTGCCGGTGCTGCTGGTCGCGACGGACCTCCCCGAGCGCCCTGGCCCGCCGGCCCCCGCAGCGGGCCGACGCCGCTACGCCCTCCGGCTGAACCGTCGCCGGCGCCCGTGCCGTGCATCCGCCAGGGGCGCCGAGCCGGAAGTGTTCGCGTCAGGGCCGGCCGTGATCCGGCAGCACGGCGAGAGTGCCGGAGGACGGAGGCGCGACCATGACGACGGACGGGCGGCAGCTGCACTGCCTGGTCACCGGGGCGTCCGGTTACATCGGCGGGCGACTGGTGCCGGAGTTGCTGCAGGAAGGCCATCGCGTCCGGTGCCTCGCCCGCTCCCCCGGCAACCTCCGCGACCACCCCTGGGCGGCGCACGCCGAGACCGTCCGGGGGGACGTCACCGACCCGGAGTCGGTCGCCTCCGCGATGCGGGGTGTCGATGTCGCCTACTACCTGGTGCACGCCCTCGGGTCCGGTTCCCGCTTCGAGGACACCGACCGCGCCGCCGCCCGGATCTTCGCCGAGCAGGCCCGGGCCGCAGGTGTGCGGCGGATCGTCTACCTCGGCGGGCTCACGCCCCGTGACGTCCCCGAAGGGTCGCTCTCCCCACATCTGCGCTCCCGGGCCGAGGTGGGAGAGATCTTCCTCGGCTCCCCCGTGCCCGCCACAGTGCTGCGGGCCGCCGTCGTCATCGGCTCGGGCTCGGCGTCGTTCGAGATGCTGCGCTACCTCACCGAACGCCTGCCCGTGATGGTCACCCCCAGCTGGGTGCACACCCGTACGCAGCCCATCGGGGTACGGGACGTGCTGCGCTACCTCGTCGGGTCGGCGACCATGCCGGACGACGTCGACCGGGCCTTCGACATCGGCGGGCCGGACGTCCTCACCTACCGGGACATGATGCTGCGCTACGCCGCCGTGGCCGGGCTGCCGCGGCGGGTCATCGTGCCCGTCCCGGTCCTCACCCCACGGCTGTCCAGCCACTGGGTCGGCCTCGTCACCCCGGTGCCCGCCTCCCTCGCCCGGCCGCTGACCGAGTCGCTGCGGCACGAGGTGGTCTGCCACGAGCACGACATCGCCCGGTACGTGCCGGACCTCCCGGGCCGTCCGCTGCCGTTCGACGAGGCGCTGGCCCTGGCGCTGCGCCGGGTGCGTCAGGCGCAGGTCTCCACACGCTGGTCCTCGGCCTCGGTGCCCGGGGCGCCCAGCGACCCGCTGCCCACGGACCCGGACTGGGCGGGCGGCAGCCTCTACCAGGACGAGCGGCAGCGGCCGGTCGAGGCGCCCAGGGAGGCGCTGTGGAGGGTGGTCGAGGGCATCGGCGGCGACAACGGCTGGTACTCCTCCCCGCTGGCCTGGGCGGCCCGGGGCCGGCTGGACCGGTTCGCGGGCGGGGTCGGGCTGCGCCGGGGACGGCGTGATACCGAGCGCCTGAGGGTCGGTGACTCGCTGGACTTCTGGCGGGTCGAGGAGATCGAACCGGGTCATCTGCTGCGGCTGCGCGCCGAGATGCGGCTGCCCGGCCTCGCCTGGCTGGAGATGTACGCCGAGACCGACGACGAGGGCCGCACCCGCTACCGGCAGCGGGCCCTGTTCCATCCGCGCGGCCTGCTGGGCCACGCCTACTGGTGGGCCGTCGCCCCGTTCCACTCCGTCGTGTTCGGCGGCATGGCGCGCAACATCGCCCGGGCCGCGTCCGACGGCACGGGCGGAGGCCGGGGCCGCTCGCGCTACCGGCGGGACCGCGAGCGGCGAAGTGTCCGCCGGCACCAGACGGAATCCGCACCACCGCACCAGGAGTGACGCCATGACCGTCGCGGTCGTCCTGTTCACCTCGGACCTGCGTCTGCACGACCATCCGCCCCTGCACGCCGCGTTGAACTCGGCGGACGAGGTGGTACCCCTGTTCGTCCGCGACCCCGCTGTCCACGCCGCCGGTTTCGACGTGCCCAACCGCGCGGCCTTCCTCGCCGACTGTCTGGCCGACCTCGACTCGGAGCTGCGCGGGCGCGGCGGACGGCTGGTCGTGCGCACCGGGCCGGTCGCCCGGGAGGTCCGCGCGGTCGCCGCCGCGTGCGGTGCCGCGGAGGTGCACATGGCCGCGGGGGTGACCGGCTTCGCCCACCGCCGTGAGGAGCGGCTGCGCAAGGGACTCGACGCCGACGGTGTCGCGCTGCGGGTGCACGACCGCGTGGTCACCGCCGTCGCGCCGGGGGCCGTGACACCGCTGGGCTCCGACCACTTCGCCGTGTTCACCCCCTACATGCGGCGCTGGTCCAAGGAGCAGCTGCGCGACCCCCT
Source organism: Streptomyces sp. NPDC093598 (assembly GCF_044764825.1). Classification (NCBI taxonomy): domain Bacteria; kingdom Bacillati; phylum Actinomycetota; class Actinomycetes; order Kitasatosporales; family Streptomycetaceae; genus Streptomyces; species Streptomyces sp. NPDC093598. Next base: position 72,851 of record NZ_JBIWIV010000004.1, read on the forward strand.
GCCCGCACCGCGCGCGGTGCGGGTGCCCGCCTCGGTGCGCGGCGAGGAGCTGCCGTCCCGCGCGGAGGTGGCGGGCCTGTCCCCGGAGCTTCCGGCCGGCGGGGAGACGGCGGGGCGTGACAGGCTCGCGCGGTGGACGGACGCCGGCCTGTCCCGGTACGAGGAACGGCACGACGACCTGGCCGGTGACGCGACCTCGCGCCTGTCGCCCTACCTCCACTTCGGGGCGCTCTCACCGGTGGAGGTCGTACGGCGGGCCCGGGAGCAGGGCGGAGCCGGGGCGGAGGCGTTCGTCCGTCAGCTGTGCTGGCGCGACTTCCACCACCAGGTCCTCGCGGCCCGGCCCGAGGCGTCCGTGCAGGACTACCGCACCCGTGGCGACCGGTGGCGCGGCGAGGACGAGGCCGCCGAGGACATCGCCGCGTGGCGGGAGGGCCGCACCGGCTACCCGGTGGTCGACGCGGGCATGCGCCAGCTGCGCCACGAGGGCTGGATGCACAACCGGGCCCGGCTGCTGGTGGCGAGCTTCCTGACCAAGACGCTGTACGTGGACTGGCGGATCGGTGCCCGGCACTTCCTCCGGTTCCTGGTGGACGGCGACCTCGTCAACAACCAGCTGAACTGGCAGTGGGTCGCCGGCACCGGCACCGACACCCGCCCCGACCGCGTCCTCAACCCCGTGCTCCAGGGCAAGCGCCACGACCCGGACGGCGCCTACGTACGCCGATGGGTGCCCGAACTGGCGGACGTCGGCGGCGCCGCGGTGCACGAACCCTGGCGGCTGCCCGACGACGTGCGGGCCCGGCTCCGCTATCCCGCGCCGCTCCTCGACCTCGGCGAGGGCCTGGCCCGCTTCCGGCAGGCCCGCAGCCGCGACTGACAGCCCGGCCCCGCGCCGCATCCGAAACACCGCCCCCGGTGGAAGCACTGTCGTGCGGATGACCGGAAGCGAGAAGGGGTTGCGCATGCTTGGACCGCGGCCGACGGTGGCCGGACCGGCGGAGGAGAACCACGCCCCGCTCACCGCTCCCGGGGCCACGCGCGCCGTGGAGTGCGTCCTCGAACGGGTGCTGGACACGCGACTGCGGCAGGCCCGCGAGACCGACGCGGTGTTCGCCCACGACATGGCCGACCGCGTCGCCGCGTACGTCCGGCGGGGTGGCAAGCGGCTGCGTACGGCGTTCGTCTGGTGCGGCTGGCGGGCCGCGGGCGGCTCGGGCGACACCGACGCCGTCCTGCGCACGGGGGCCGCCCTCGAACTGCTCCAGGCCTGCGCCCTGATCCACGACGACGTGATGGACGGATCACCGCTGCGCCGGGGCGCACCGGCGATGCACGTGGACTTCGCCCGGCACCACCGGGCCGGACGGACCGGCGGGTCCGCCGAGTCGTTCGGGACGTCGGCCGCCGTGCTCGCGGGCGACCTGGCGCTGGCGTGGGCGGACGACCTGCTGACGGAGACGGCGCTCGCCGCGCCGCACGGCTCGCGGCTGTACGACGAGTGGCGGGCCATGCGCACCGAGATGGTCGCCGGGCAGTACCGCGACCTGCGCGCGCAGGCGAGCGGCTCGTCCGGCGCCGAGGAGGCACTGACCATCGCGGTGCTCAAGAGCGCCCGGTACACGGCCGCACGGCCCCTGGCGCTGGGCGCGTCGCTGGCCGGCGCGGACGCACCCGCCCTCGGCGCGCTGCGGGCGGCGGGCCGGTGCGCGGGGCTGGCCTTCCAGCTGCGCGACGACCTCCTCGGTGCCTTCGGCGACCCGGCGCTGACCGGCAAACCTGCCGACGACGATCTGCGCTCCCGCAAGCTCACCCCGCTTCTCGCCACCGCCGTCCGGCTCGCCGACGCCACCGGCGACCGGGACGCCGCCGCCGCGCTCGCCCCGGGTGCGGGCGCCCGTCCGGAGCACACCGTCGAGCGGATGCGGGCGGCGCTGGAGCGGACGGGTGCCCGGGCCGAGGTGGAGGCGAGGATCGCGGAGCTTTCGGCCGCCGCTCTGCGGCACTTCGATGCCACCGGCGCCGCGCCCGGAGTGCGGCGGGAGTTCGCCGCCCTGGTCGAGCGTGCCGCGGGCGTCGCCCCGCGGCACGCGGAGGAGCTCGTATGAGGACGGTGACGGGGCCGACCGACCATGTCGTCGTGGTGGGCGCGGGCTTGTCCGGCCTGGCGTGCGCCCTGCATCTGCTGGGCGCGGGGCGCCGGGTCACGCTCGTCGAGCGGGACGCCGGGCCGGGCGGGCGGGCCGGGCGCGTGCGGCTCGGCGGCTTCCTGGCGGACACCGGGCCCACCGTGCTGACGATGCCGCATCTGGCCGACGAGGCGTTCGCGGCCGTCGGCGAGAGCCTCGGCCGGCACGTCGAGCTGATGCCCCTGCACCCCGCCTACCGGGCCGGTTTCGCGGACGGGACCTGGCTCGACGTGCACACCGACGGCGACGCCATGGAGGCGGAGGTGCGGCGCTTCGCCGGACCGGCGGAGGCGGCCGGCTACCGCAGGCTGCGGGAGTGGCTGGAGCGGCTGTACCGGGCGCAGATGCGCCGTTTCATCGACACCAACTTCGACTCGCCGCTCCAGCTCGCGCACCCGGATCTGGCCCGTCTGGCGGCGCTCGGCGGCTTCGGGCGGCTGGACGGCCGGATCGGCCGCTTCCTCTCCGACGCCCGGCTGCGCCGGGTCTTCTCCTTCCAGGCCCTGTACGCCGGGGTGGCACCGGCCCGGGCTCTCGCGGCCTACGCGGTGATCGCCTACATGGACACCGTGGCCGGTGTCTGGTTCCCCAAGGGCGGCATGCACGCGCTGCCCCGCGCGATGGCCGACGTGGCGGCCGGTGCCGGTGCCGAGCTGCGCTGGTCGGCCGAGGTGAGCGCGCTGGAACGCTCGGGAGGCCGGGTACGGGCCGTCCGGCTCGCCTCGGGTGAGCGCATCCCGTGCGACGCGGTGGTGCTGACCTGCGAACTGCCCGCCGCGCACCGGCTGCTGGGCCGGACGCCCCGGCGACCGGTACGGCTGCGGCACTCGCCGTCCGCGGTGGTCCTGCACGCGGGGACCGACCGCACCTGGCCCCACCTCGCCCACCACACGCTGTCCTTCGGCGCCGCGTGGGAGCGCACCTTCGACGAACTGACCCGCTCGGGAACGCTGATGAGCGACCCGTCGCTGCTGATCACCCGGCCGACCACGCACGACGCCTCCCTGGCGCCGCCGGGCCGCCACCTCCACTACGTCCTGGCGCCCTGCCCCAACACCCACGTCGGCCCCTCCGCCGCCGCCTGGCGGGAGCTGGGCCCGCGCTACCGCGACCGCCTGGTCGCCGAGCTGGAACGCCGCGGCCTCGACGGCTTCGCGGACAGCGTCGAGGAGGAACTTCTGGTGACCCCGCTCGACTGGACGGGCCAGGGCCACGCGGCGGGCAGTCCCTTCTCCGTCTCCCACACCTTCGCCCAGACCGGCCCCTTCCGGCCGCGCAACCTCGTACGCGGACTGGACAACGTCGTGCTCGCGGGCTGCGGGACCACGCCCGGGGTCGGCGTACCGACCGTGCTCATCAGCGGGAAGCTCGCCGCCGCCCGCGTCACCGGGGGCCGCACCCGGGTGGCCCGGGCGGGCCGGCCCGCGGACCGCCTCCCGCCCACCCCGACCGGAGCAGGTGCCCATGACCCGTCGTGAACTGGACGCCGCCGGGATCACCGACCCCGGCCTGCGCGCCGCCTACGGCCGGTGCCGGCAGCTCAACGCCCGGCACGGCCGGACCTACTTCCTGGCCACGCGCCTGCTGCCGCTGGAACGCCGCTCGGCCGTGCACGCGCTGTACGGCTTCGCCCGCTGGGCCGACGACATCGTCGACGACCTGGACCGGCGCATGACGTCAGACGAGCGCGACCTGCTGCTGAAGCGGCTGGAGGGCGATCTCGTCCACGCGCTGCGCACCGGTGGCGGGACCGAGCCGGTGGTGCGGGCCGTGGCCGACACCGCCGACCGCTACGGCATCGAGGTGACCCTGTTCGCCGACTTCCTCGCCTCGATGCGCGCCGACCTGACCGTCACGGACTACCCGACCTACGCCGACCTGCGGGCCTACATGCACGGCTCGGCCGCGGTGATCGGCCTGCAGATGCTGCCCGTGCTCGGCACGGTCGTCCCGCGCGAGGAGGCGGCACCGCACGCGGCGGCCCTCGGGGTGGCGTTCCAGCTCACCAACTTCCTGCGGGACGTGGGCGAGGACCTGGACCGCGGTCGCGTCTACCTGCCCGCGGACCTGCTCGCCGCCCACGGCGTGGACCGGCCGCTGCTGCACTGGAGCCGGCGGACCGGTCGCCGCGACCCGCGCATCCGGGCGGCCCTCGTCGCGGCCGAGGCCCTGACCCGGGAGGTGTACCGGACGGCACAGCCGGGCATCGCGATGCTCGACCCGAGGGTGCGCCCCTGCATCAGCACCGCGTTCACGCTGTACGGCGGCATCCTCGACGCGATCGCGCGGCACGACTACGCCGTGCTGCACCGCCGCGCGGTGGTACCCCGGCGGCGGCGGGCGGCCACCGCCGCGGCCGGTGTCCTGACGATGGCCGGCGCGCGGTGGCACGCGGCGCCCGCGGCGGACCGCGCCGCACTGGAACGGAGAGGACCGGGTCGTGGCTGACCGGGCGGACAAGGCACGCTGGACCTCACCGCTGCGGCGGCGCCGCGGCCCCGGCTGGGCGGAGCAGACGCCGACCTGGCGGGCGGCCCGTCCGGCGCTGATCGCCGACACGCTCAAACGGGCGTCCGCCCGGCCCTCCGGCAACTGGTTCGTGGTGGGCGCCTCCCGGGACGTGCGCCCCGGCACCCCCTACGGCAGGACCGTCGGCGACGTCGAGGTGGTGCTGTGGCGCTCGCGGTCGGGTGACCTCCGGGCGGGCCCCGGCGTCTGCCCGCACCTCGGTGCTCCGCTGCGGGACAGCCGGGTGGTGTGCGGCACGCTGGTGTGCCACTGGCACGGACTGGCGCTGGACGGCTCCGCGTTCGCCGGCTGGCAGCCGTACCCCGCCCACGACGACGGGGTGCTGGTGTGGGTCCGGCTGGACGCGGTCGGCGGTGAGGAACCGTCGGAGCTGCCCGTCGTTCCGGCGCGTCCCGCGGAGGGCACCGGGGTGGACGCCGTCTTCACGGCGGTCGGGCGGTGCGAACCGCAGGACGTGGTGGCCAACCGCCTCGACCCGTGGCACGGGTCCTGGTTCCACCCCTACTCCTTCGTCGATCTGACGGTCGTGAGGGAACCCCGCGGCGATGAGGGGGGCGACGAGGACGACGCCTTCGTCGTCGACGTCTCCTTCCGGGTGGCGGGCCGTCTGGTGGTGCCCGTCCGGGCCGAGTTCACCGCGCCGGAGCCGCGCACCGTCGTCATGCGCATCACCGACGGCGAGGGTGCCACGTCCGTGGTGGAGACCCACGCCACGCCGCTGACCGGCGCGGACGCGGACCGGCCGCGGACGGCCGTGATCGAGGCGGTCGTCGCCGCTTCGGACCGGCGCGGCTTCGCCCTGGCCCGGGCCGCCGCCCCCGTGCTGCGCCCCCTGATGCGGCACACCGCCGGGCGTCTGTGGCGCGACGACCTCGCCTACGCCGAGAGGCGCTGGGCGCTGCGCAGCACCGGGCGCTTCCCCGGGTGAGGTGACCCCGCCGGAAGGGGACTCGCGCGCGTCGTCCCGGGCCCGTCCGGCGGCCGGGCGTCACCGGCGCGCCGGTCGTCCCGCGAGCGCGCCGAGTGCCCGCAGCACCGGGGAGCGGCCCGCCCGCGGCACGGTCCACAGCACCTGGCCGCGGACGCCCCACCCGGCGAGCAGGGCGTTGGCCGCCAGGAAGCCGGTGGTGGCGGCGCGTTCCATCAGCGCCACGGGCAGGTCGCAGCGGAGTCCGTCACCGGCCAGTGTCAGCCACGGGTGGGGGGTCCGTACGGTGGGGCGCCGGTGGTGGGTGCCGACCGGGAAGAGCGGGCAGTCCGAGCGCCACTCGTGCCGGGCGTCGACGACCCGCGCCTCACGGGTCTCCGGGTAGACCCGCCGCAACTGCCCCAGCAGCGCGTCCTGCACGCTCTCGGGGTCCGCACCGGGGCTGACGGCGTAGGCGTGCAGTTCCACGACCGAACCGGTGTTCTTCGCGGCCCAGCGGGCGGCCTCGCCCTCGTAGCGTTCCAGGACGCTGATGTTGTCCAGGCCGTCGTAGCCGCTGGTGCCGAGGAACCCGGGGCGGTCGGCGCGGACCGGCCGGTCGAGCCAGAGCCGTGAGACGAGGAACGGCGGGGCGGTGCGCAGGGTGGCGATGCCGTCGCGCCAGGGGGCGGTGCCCAGGCCGGGCGAGCCGGCGACGACCTGGCGCAGGCCCCCGGTGTCGAGGGCGAGCACCACCGCGTCGTGCCGGTCGGTTCCGGTGCCGGTGCGCACCTCGGCTCCTCCGGCACCGGCGGGGTCCACGCCGTGCACGGGTGTGCCGGTGCGGACGGTCGTGCCGAGTCGCTGGAGGTAGTCGCCGAGCGGCTCCCACAGGGCCTGCGGGAAGGGCTCGTCGGGCACGTCGAAGAGCAGCCCCTCCGAGGAGCCGAGGAAGTAGATGTGGAACATCAGCATCAGTTCGGCGGCGGACAGTTCGCGCGGGTCGGCGAAGAAGCTCCGCGAGAACACCTCGAACGCCAGGTGGTGCGCGGCCTCGGGGAAACGGACGCGTTCCAGGAAGGCGGTCGCGCTGACCTGGTCGAAGCGGGCGTACACCTCCGGCACGCGTACGTCCAGGAGCGGCAGCGCCGCCCGGGCGTCCAGGGCGGTCAGGTCGCGCCAGCCGAAGGTGGGGCTGAGGGCGACGAACCCGAGGGCGCTGAGGGGCGGGGTGCGCGGGACGCGGGCGAAGCTCTCGGTCAGTCCGCCGCTGTGCCGCAGGGGGTAGTCGGGCAGCGGGGTGAGGCGGGCCAGGGCGGGGTCGGTTCGGCGCAGCAGGCCGCGCAGGTTGTAGTACTGCCGGAAGAAGGCGTGGAAGCCGCGGCTCATGGTCACCTCGGAACCGTCCGACAGGCGGGTGCGGTGGCCGGCGAGGCGTCCGCCCAGGGACTCCTCCCGTTCGTAGAGACTCACCCGGGCGCCGTGTTCGGCCAGTGCGGTGGCCGCGGCGAGTCCGGCGATGCCGCCGCCCACGACGGCGACGGACGGCGCGTCCGAGCGTGCGAACCGGTCCCGGCCGGGCGCGGGCACCAGAACCTCGGCCTTGCGGTCCCGGCCGCGCCGGGCGACGCTGCGGGCGCTCACCGGGCGGCGTGACTCACCTCCAGGGTCGGCGGTGCGGGCGCTCACCGGGCGGCCTCCCCTGCCTCGGCGGAGCCGTTGCGGGCGACGAACGTGTGCGTGATGCCGGTCTGCCATCCGGCGAGGGGGAGGGCGCGCACATCCGTGAACCCGGCCCGTGTCAGCCGCCCGGTGAAGGCGGAGGCGGTGTCGAAGGCGAGGACGCTGCGCCACAGGTGCCGGTACAGGGCCCGGTCACCGGTGAGCGTGCCCGCCGGGATGATCACCCCCAGGCACACGGCCGTCCACAGGGCGCGGTGCGCGGGCGAGCCTTGAAGGCTGTACTCGTGCACGGCGAGGCGCCCGCCCGGCCGTAGCAGAGTCCGCACCGTGCCGAGGACGCCGTCGGGGTCGGAGACGTTGCGGAACAGGTAGGCGGCGAAGACCGCGTCGAAGGGCCCTTCGTCGGTCGTCGTGAGTTCCTCGGCGCTCAGGTGCAGGAAGCGCACGCCGTCGGGCCACGGCTTGGCCAGCGCCTGGCGCAGCATGCCCGCGGAGGCGTCCACCGCGGTGATCCGTGCACGGGGCGCGGCCCGCAACAGCGCGCGGGTGGAGGCGCCGGTGCCGCACCCGAGGTCGAGGAGATGCAGTCCGGCCCCGTCCCCGGGGAGCCTCAGTCGGCGGGCCGAGCGCAGCAGGTCGGTGCGGTAGCCGGGGTTGAGGCCGGTGAGACGGTCGTAGGTGCCGGACGCGTGGTCGAAGGCGCGTGCCAGGTCGCGGTCGTGCAGCAGGGTCATCGGGCGTTCTCTCCGGTTCCTGGGGCGGGATGGGTGCGGCGGGGCAGGAAGGGCACTTCGAGCGCGGTGCGGAGCATCGGGCCCACCGGGGTGCGCAGTCCGATGCCCCACTCCTCCCGGACCGTGGTGGCGCCGTCGAGGAAGCGCAGCAGGCGTTGCGCCGGTGTCCGGCGGAACAGGCCGGTGAAGAAGGCGGGGCCGTCGATCCGCCCGGTGTCCAGGGCCCGCAGCAGCACCGCGTCCATGGCGAGCGCCCGCCGCCCGTGCGGTCTGGGCACGGTGCCGCGGCCGTCCCGCAGGGCATCGGCGATGGCCCGGCTGTGCCGCTGTACGGCCGCGAAGGTGTAGCCGGTCGCGGGCCGGGTGGCGCCGCCCGCCGTCCCGATGCGGAAGACGGCTGCCCCGGTGCGCCGGGGGAAGCGGGCGTCGGTCATGGGGATGACGCCCTGCTCGGCCTTCTCCACGGTGAACTCGCCCAGGCGCAGCACCGCGCGGGCGTAGTGACCGAGCGCCGCCTCGTAGCTCTCGGTGGTCAGCGGGGTCCGGGAGAACTCCGTGTACTCGACGAGCGCCCGGTCCGGGGCCAGCGGCAGGACGTAGCCGAAGGCGAGCCCGTGCCGCGGCTGGGGCACCCGGAAGTCCATCAGGTCGGCGACCGCCGGATCGAACCGGTCGGTGCGGGTGCGGAGGAACCAGCCGCGGAAGTGCTGCAACAGCCGTGTCCGGGCCGGTGGCAGGGCGGGCAGGGGCCGCGAGTCGAACACGTACCGGCAGCGCAGGGTCAGCGTCCGGCCGCCGGGTGCCGTGCAGCGGACCTCCGCGCCTCCCGGTGTGTCGCGCACCGTGTCCGCCGTGGCGCGCAGCACTCGCCCGCCGGGCGAACGCGCCAGCCGCGCGTGCACCAGCCGTTCGAACGCCGTGGAGCGCACCATGCGGTAGCGCGAGGGGGCCGGATCGACGGTGAGCGGGGTGCCGTCGGGGCCGTGCACCCGCAGCAGGGGCCAGGTGGCGGTGACCGCTTCGTCGAGATCGCCGTCGCCCTGGTCCCAATAGCACCAGGTCCGCTCCGGCGGACGTGCGGGACCGTCCGGCGGCTCCACCACGGTCACGGTCGCGACGCCGGTCTCGACCAGCCGGTACGCGAGACTGAGACCGGCGGCACCGCCCCCGACGACCACCACGTCCGAGGTGCCGGCAGGCTCCCGGCTCACCGGGCCCAACCACGCGCCGCCCATCTCCACACCCACGCTCCCGGCCACCCGGTCGACTGCGTTCTGTCCGTTCACCGCTTCGGGCGGACGGCCGTGTTCGGATGCAGCGCGGCCGGAGCCGGGCGGCCACCCCCCCTAGGGGGTGTCCGCAAAGTCGCGTCGTTCGCCCGGAGGGCGGGCCCCGCGGCGTTCGGTGCGTGCTCTCGGCGTGCCGGGCGGGCACCCGCGTACTGGTTGTACTTGGGTGTTCGCCCGGTGCGGCGAGAGTGCGTGCCGGGCGTCGCGGGGCAGGCGGGACTTTGCGGACACCCCCTAGCGCGACACGACCGACTCCAGAACCGCGACGGCCTCGGCCAGCCCCGTCGGACGTGGCAGGCCGGTGACGGACCGGCCGGCCCAGCCGGGCCCGATCGTCAGGACGACCGGCTTGCGGCGGGCACCCCGCACTCCCCACTCCATCGCGGCCACGTGCTGGGCGAGCGGCCGGCTGGCGGTCGTCCTGGACTGCGCCCACAGCCCCACCGCCGCCGGTCCGGTTCTGCGTACGGCCGTGACGAGCGACTCCACGGGCAGGGCGCCGCCGAACATCCGCACCGGCAGACCGCGTTCGGCGAGCGCGGCGGCCAGCACCTCCAGGGGCAGGGTGTGGTTCTCCCCCGGCACGCAGGCGAGCACCGTGGTGGCGCCCGGGCGGTCGGCGGCCGCGGGCGGGGCGCCGCGCCGCAGCGCGCCGGAGACGTGCCAGGACAGGAAGTGCTCGACCTCGACGTACTTCTCCCCCGAGCTCTCCCATTTGCGGCCGACCGCCTGGAGGGTCGGCATGATGACCTCGGTCCAGGCGGCGACCAGTCCGTGCTCGTCGATCGCGGCCTCGAGCAGCTCGTCCAGGGCGGCCGCGTCCAGGCGCAGAGCGGCACGGGCGATGCCCTTGCATTCCTGACGCACATCACCGAGGCGCAGCCCGCTGCCCGCCCGGCTGCGGGCGCGTGCGCGGGCGGCCGGTCGCGGTGCCGCGTCGGCGGCCCGCCGGCCCGGGGCCGTCGCCGATGGCGTCTCCGGGGGCGCTTGGGCAGTCCGCCCCGCCCGGGCCGACTCCGGGAGCGCCTGGGCGGCCGGCCCGGCCGGGGCCGCCTCCGGTGTCGCTTCGCCGAGCACCGTGCGCGCCGCCTCGGCGGGCGGTATCCCGGTCGCCGTCAGGGCGCACATCCGCTCCAGCCGTGCCACGTCGGCAGGGGTCCACCGCCGGTGCCGGCCACCGGTGTGCGCGTCGGGGCCGAGGCCGTAGCGCCGGTCCCACGTACGGACCGTGGTGGGTGCCACCCCCAGCCGCCTGGCCACCTCCCCGGTGGTCAGCCCGCCACCGAGCGGCGCGCCCTCGCGTCCGCGGCCCTCGCCGTCCCGTTCGTGTACACCCATACCTCCGACTGTACGACGCACAAACGACGCATGTTGAGATGCGTCGTTTGTGCACCGAACACTGGCTTCGAGCGCATGGTCGCGGCCGTCACGGCGCGACCGGTGCGGTTCGGCAGACGGCCCTCCGTCCCCGCACGACGCACTGCAGGAGGAACCAGGCCATGATCACGAACACACGACTCACCGCCCCCACCGCGCCCACGGAGGAAACGCGGTACGAGGAGGAGCTGGCCCGTGGCCTCGTCGCCGCCGACGAGGAGGCGTTCGCCGCGATCTACCGGCGATGGGGCTCACTCGTCCACACCATGGCCACCCGACTGCTCGGCGACACCTACGAGGCGGAGGACGTGACCCAGCAGGTCTTCCTCGGCGCCTGGCACGGCCGGGCCGGATTCCGCCCCGAACGGGGTCCGCTCGGCGCCTGGCTGGTCGGCATCACCCGCCGGAAGATCGTCGACGCGCTGGCGGCCAGGACGAGGCGTCTGACCCTCATCGACTCGGCCGGCCGCGACGCGGACACCACCGGGCCCGACGAGACGGCCCCGGACCGTGTCCTGGACCGGGTCCTGCTCATCGACGCCCTGGCCCAGCTGCCACGCCATCAGCGGGAAGTGCTGTGCATGGCCTTCTACGAAGACCTGACCCAGGCGCAGATCGCGGACCGGACCGGCATGCCCCTGGGCACCGTCAAGAGCCACGCCCGCCGCGGCCTGCACCGGCTGCGCATGGTGCTCGAGCAGCCCCCGGTCCCCGGCACGGACCTCCGGCGGTGCCGCCGTGACCGCATCCACGACGGCCCCCGCCCCTGAAACAGGACCGAGACTCCGCACCGTACGGAGACCCGTTCGAAGGGATGATCCCCATGACCTCCCACACCCGCATCGCCCTCGCCGCCTCGGCCGGTGCCTGCGCTCTGGCCCTCGGCGTTTCCGCGCCCGCCCTGGCCGGCCAGCAGGACAAGGCCATGGTGTCCGTCTTCCACGGCATTCCCGGCATGACCGTGGACGTGTACGCCAACGGCGACGAACTGATCGGCGACTTCAAGCCCGGCACGGTGACGGACTCCCAGTCCCTCGACGCCGGAACCTACGACATACAGATCTTCGAAGCGGGCAAGGACCCCGGCGGCACTCCGGCCCTCGAGAAGAAGATCGAGGTGCCCGAGGGCGCGAACGCCACGGTCGCCGCCCACCTCTCGGCCGACGGCACACCGCAGTTGACGGCCTTCACCAACGACGTCTCCCAGGTCGACGCCGGCCAGGCCCGCCTGACGGTCCGCCATGTCGCGGCGGCACCCGCCGTCGACGTCCGGGCCGGAGGACAGCCGGTCTTCAGCAACCTGACCAACCCGAAGGAGGACACCGCCGAGGTCGACGCCGGCACCCTCAACACCGATGTGGTGCTGGCCGGCACGGACACCGTGGCCTTCGGCCCGGCCGACCTGAAGCTCGCCGAAGGCACCGGCAACGTCGTCTACGCCTGGGGCAGCGCCGAGGACAAGAACCTGGCCCTGGCGACCCAGACGTTCAGCGGCATGGCGTCCTCGCCCCGCGGCGTCCCCGCGGGCGGCACCGGCGCCGCCGTCGCCCCGAACTCCTCCGACCTGGGGCCGGCCTGGGTCGCGGCGGCCGGAGCGGTCGCGGTGACGGGCGGCGTGCTGGTGGCCCGCCGGGCCGCCGGCCGGCGTGGCTGAGGGCACGCGACGGCTGACGGGACCGATCGTGGCGGCTGCCGCTCTGGCAGCCGTCCTCGGTTTTCCGGACCGGCCGTCGCAACCGGCCGCGCCTCCCCCCGACCTCGCGGCCGGGCCCTCCGGCCCTACGGCCGCCGCGGCGGCGCAGGCGACGCCGCGCACGGCGCAGGGCCCGCCGCCCCGGCGCGTCCTGCTGCCGGACGTGGGCCTCGACGCCCGGGTCGGTCCGGTCGGCGTGACGGACCGGGGGGACATGGCGGTCCCCGACGAGCCGTCCAAGGCCGGGTGGTACCGCCACGGCCCGGCGCCGGGCAGCGCCCGGGGTTCGGCGGTGCTCGTCGGACATGTCGACAGCGACACCGGCGCCATCGGTGAATTCGCCGCGCTTTACGACGTGCGGCGCGGAGACCGCGTCGAGGTGCGACGGGCAGGGGCGGAACCGGTGCGTTACCGCGTCGTCTCACGCGTCACCGTGCCGAAGGAAGACCTGCCCCCCTCGGTGTTCCGCCGCTCCGGCGCCCCCGTCCTCACGCTCATCACCTGCGCGCCCCCGTTCGTCCCCGAGCGGGGCGGCTACCTGTCCAACCTCGTCGTCACGGCGGAGCCCGTGGAGTCCGGGAGGGCGCAGTGGCCCACGTAGAGCCCGCGCACCTGGTGGAACTGGCGCTGCGCAACGCCGCCCCGACCGACGCCGACGCCGAGGCCCTGCGTCACGTCGAACTGTGCGACCGCTGCCGCGACGACCTCCGCATGATGACCCGCGTGGTCACGGCGGCCCGCACGGCACAGCTGGTGGACCTGCCGACGGCACCCCCGGAACGCGTCTGGCAGCGGATCACGCGGGACCTCTCCCGCGAGACGGACCACCCCCGACCGCCCCCACGCATCCCGGACCGAGAAAGGCGAGCACTGCTCCTCGCCCTGCTCGCTCTCGCCGCGGCCACCGGCATCGCCGCCACCCGCCGCCTCCGGCATGAGCACTCGAAGCTCGCGAAGGCGCGTACGTCCACGGGGCGCCGCGGACGGCCTCCCCCGGAGTCGCCCGCGAACGCGAACCATCCGTAGCGCGGTTCCGTCGCGCTCAGCTTGGCGAGGCCGATCCGCAGCACGGCCGCCCTCACCCGCTACACGTTGAAGCGGAACTCCACCACATCCCCGTCCTGCATGACGTACTCCTTGCCCTCCATGCGGGCCTTCCCCTTCGCGCGGGCCTCCGCGACCGAGCCCGTCTCCACCAGGTCGTCGAAGGAGATGACCTCCGCCTTGATGAAGCCCTTCTGGAAGTCCGTGTGGATGACACCGGCGGCCTCGGGAGCGGTGGCGCCCTTCTTGATGGTCCAGGCGCGGGATTCCTTGGGGCCGGCGGTCAGGTACGTCTGGAGCCCGAGCGTGCGGAAGCCGACGTGGGCCAGGGTCGCCAGGCCCGGCTCCTCCTGGCCGACGGACTGGAGGAGCTCCAGCGCCTCGTCCTCGTCGAGCTCGGCGAGGTCCGCCTCCAGCTTGGCGTTGAGGAAGATCGCCTCGGCGGGGGCGACCAGGGCCCGCTGCTCGTTCTTGAAGTCCTCGTCGGTCAGCTCGTCCTCGTCGACGTTGAAGACGTAGAGGAACGGCTTGGTGGTGAGCAGGTGCAGGTCGTGCAGGAGCTCCGCGCGCTCGCTGCCCTGGACGAGGCCGTGCGCGAAGAGCGTGTCGCCCTTCTCCAGGATCTCCTTGGCCTCCTCGACGGCCTTGACCTTCGGCGCGATGTCCTTCTTGATGCGCGACTCCTTCTGGAGGCGCGGCAGGACCTTCTCGATGGTCTGGAGGTCCGCGAGGATCAGCTCGGTGTTGATCGTCTCGATGTCGTCCTTCGGCGAGACCTTGCCGTCGACGTGCACGACGTTCTCGTCCTTGAAGGCGCGGATGACCTGGCAGATCGCGTCCGACTCGCGGATGTTCGCGAGGAACTTGTTGCCCAGGCCCTCGCCCTCGGAGGCGCCGCGGACGATGCCCGCGATGTCGACGAAGTCGACGGTGGCCGGAAGGACCCGCTGGGAGGAGAAGATCTCCGCCAGTTTCGTCAGCCGGGGGTCGGGCACGCCGACCACGCCGACGTTCGGCTCGATCGTGGCGAACGGGTAGTTGGCCGCCAGCACGTCGTTCTTGGTCAGGGCGTTGAACAGGGTCGACTTGCCGACATTCGGCAGACCGACGATTCCGATCGTGAGCGACACGTTGCGACTTCCCGTGAGTGGAGGGCCAGAGGGCCAGGGGACCGGCCGATCCACCAGTCTACGGCGTGTCCGGAACCGTCCCGGCGACGTATCGAACGCTTGGCCAAGCCGCGGCCGACGGCGTGTCTGACGGGCCATTCGGCATATAGAACGACCTAAGTTGGTGCGGTGGAGCAACACAGGACGCGATCTCCCCGGTACGGGCCGCGACGGGACCGGCCCGGGCCGCCCCGGCAACCCCTACCGTCCCAGGCGGGACGGGGAGCGGGGGGCGAGCCCGTGCGCGCGGCCGCGCCGCCCGGACCGCGGCGCCGCCCGGCTCCGGTACGACGGCCCGCGCCCGCACCGGCACCCGCCGCCGGACGGCTGCCGAACCCCCGGCTGACCGGCCTGGGCAGCGGGCTGTTCTGCGCGGTGGTGATGTTCCTGCTCGGCGCGCTCTGCGCCGCGCTGTTCGGGGCGTCCTTGACGGCGTACGGCGTGTTGTTCCTGCCGGTGTGCGTGCTGACCGCCCTCTGGGTGCGCCGGGGGGACCTGATGACCGCGCCCGTCGTGGTGCCGATCGCGTTCGCCGTGGGGCTGCTGCCGGTGGCCGACGGCGAGGGAGGGGCCGGCGGCAGGCTGATGGGCCTGGTCACGGCGCTCGCCACGCAGGCCGGCTGGCTCTACGGAGGGACGCTGGCCGCCGGGCTGATCGTGATCGTCCGGCGGATCCGGCTGGTACACCGGCGGCGGACGGCCGGGGCCCGGCCGCCGGTGTGACAGGTCTCCCTGCGGAGCGGCCCTAGGGGGTGTCCGCAAAGTCGCGTCGTTCGCCCGGAGGGCGGGCCCCGCGGCGTTCGGTGCGTGCTCTCGGCGTGCCGGGCGGGCACCCGCGTACTGGTTGTACTTGGGTGTTCGCCCGGTGCGGCGAAAGTGCGTGCCGGGCGTCGCGGGGCAGGCGGGACTTTGCGGACACCCCCTAGCGTCCGGCCGCCCGCATGGCCGCGCCCACGATCCCCGCGTTGTTCTGCAACTGCGCCGGGACGATCTCCGCCTTGATGCCCTCGATGTGGGGCAGGAACTTGTGGGACTTGCGGCTGACGCCGCCGCCGATGATGAACAGCTCCGGCGAGAACAGCATCTCGACATGGGCGAGGTACTTGCGCACGCGGTGCGCCGCCCAGTGCTCCCACGTCATGTCGTGGTCCTCGCGGGCCTTGCTGGAGGCCCGCTTCTCCGCGTCGTGCCCGTCGAGCTCCAGGTGGCCCAGCTCGGTGTTGGGGACGAGGACGCCGTCGACGAAGAGCGCGCTGCCGATGCCGGTGCCGAGAGTCAGCAGGATCACCGTGCCCCGGCGGCCCTGGCCCGCGCCGAAGTGCATCTCGGCGACGCCCGCCGCGTCCGCGTCGTTGACCACCGTCACCGGCAGTCCGCCCAGGCGCTCGCCGAGCATCGCCCGGGCGTCGGTGTCGATCCAGCTGTCGTCGACGTTCGCCGCCGTGCGGATCGTGGCTCCGTCGGTGACCACGCCCGGGAACGTGACCCCGACCGGGCCCGTCCAGCCGAAGTGGTCGACGACCTGCTTGACGCCGTCGGCCACCGCGTCGGGCGTGGCCGGGTGGGGGGTGAGGACCTTGTGGCGCTCCTGCGCCAGGTCGCCCTTGTCCAGGTCCACCGGGGCACCCTTGATCCCGGATCCGCCGATGTCCACTCCGAAGATCTGCATGGCCCTACGTTACGACGAACGACTGATAGTCACAGGCCGGACAGCGGTGCTGCCCGGCCTGTCCCCGATCACTCCCCGGAATGTTCACCGGACCCGGCGCCGCCGCGCTCGGCGGCCAGGGCCGCGGCCTCCTCGCGCAGGTCGCGGCGCAGCTCCTTCGGCAGGGAGAAGGTGATGGACTCCTCGGCCGCCTTGACGATCTCGACGTCCTCGAAGCCGCGCTGGGACAGCCACTCCAGGACCTGCTCGACCAGGACCTCCGGGACGGAGGCGCCCGAGGTGACGCCGACCGTGGTCACGCCCTCCAGCCAGGCCTCGTCGATCTCGTCGGCGAAGTCCACGAGGTAGGCCTCGCGGGCGCCCGCGATCTTGGCGACCTCGACGAGCCGCTTGGAGTTGGAGGAGTTGCGCGAGCCGACCACGATGACCAGGTCCGACTCGGCGCCCATCTGCTTCACGGCCAGCTGGCGGTTCTGCGTGGCGTAGCAGATGTCGTCGCTGGGCGGGGAGATGAGCTGCGGGAACTTGTCCTTCAGGGCGTCGACGGTCTCCATGGTCTCGTCGACGGACAGCGTGGTCTGGGAGAGCCAGACGACCTTGGACGGGTCGCGGACCTCGACCTTCGCCACATCGCCCGGGCCGTCGACGAGCTGGATGTGGTCGGGGGCCTCGCCGGAGGTGCCGATGACCTCCTCGTGGCCCTCGTGGCCGATCAGGAGGATGTCGTAGTCCTCGTTCGCGAAGCGGACGGCTTCCTTGTGGACCTTGGTGACCAGCGGGCACGTGGCGTCGATGGTGGCGAGGCGGCCGCGCTCGGCCTCCTGGTGGACGACGGGGGCGACCCCGTGCGCCGAGAACATCACGATGTTGCCCGGGGGGACCTCCTCCGTCCGCTCGACGAAGATCGCGCCCTTCTTCTCCAGGGTCTGTACGACGTACTTGTTGTGGACGATCTCGTGGCGGACGTACACCGGAGCGCCGTACTGCTCCAGGGCTTTCTCGACGGCGATCACGGCGCGGTCCACACCCGCGCAGTAGCCACGGGGGGCGGCGAGCAGGACACGGCGGCCAGGCGAAGCAGACATGCGTCCCATCGTAAGGCCGCGTTCGGGGGGTCGAAGATCGCGTGCGTGTGGAGTACCCGGGAAGACTGACATGCCCGACGCCAGTGGGGTCGCCGGACAGCGGGCCCGTGTCGTCCCTGCCGTGATCCGGCCTGTGGGATGTCGCGTCGGCCACCGGGTGGGCCGTGTTGTCGGCGGTGGCCACTACTCTCGCGGGCATGGCTGTGAACACGACTCCGGAAGCCCCGTTGCCCGTCGGTGAGGTGTCGCGGCTCATCGGGGGCTGGATCGACCGGCTCGGGGCGGTGTGGGTCGAGGGGCAGATCACGCAGTTGTCGCGGCGGCCGGGCGCGGGTGTGGTGTTCCTGACGCTGCGGGACCCGTCGTACGACATCTCCGTCAGCGTCACCTGCTACCGGCAGGTGTTCGACGCCGTCGCGGACGTGGTGAGCGAGGGCGCCCGGGTCGTCGTCCTCGCGAAGCCCGAGTGGTACGCCCCGCGGGGGCAGCTGTCGCTGCGGGCCGCCGAGATACGGCCCGTCGGCGTCGGTGAACTGCTCGCGCGCCTGGAGCAGCTGAAGAAGGCCCTCGCGCGGGAGGGGCTGTTCGCGCCGGAGCGCAAGAAGCCGCTGCCCTTCCTGCCGCAGCTGGTCGGGCTGGTCTGCGGACGGGCCTCGGCCGCCGAGCGGGACGTCCTGGAGAACGCCCGGCACCGCTGGCCCGCCGTCCGCTTCGAGGTGCGCAACGTCGCCGTGCAGGGCGTGCACGCCGTGCCCCAGGTCGTGCAGGCCGTGAAGGAGCTCGACGCGATCGACGACGTGGACGTGATCATCGTCGCCCGGGGCGGCGGCAGCGTGGAGGATTTGCTGCCGTTCTCCGACGAGCAGCTGATCCGGACGGTCGCGCAGTGCCGTACTCCCGTGGTGTCCGCCATCGGGCACGAGCCGGACAACCCGCTGCTGGACCACGTCGCCGACCTGCGCGCCTCCACCCCGACCGACGCCGCGAAGAAGGTCGTACCGGACGTCGGCGAGGAGTACGAGCGGGTGCGGCAGCTGCGGGACCGGGCGCGGCGGTGCGTGGCGGCGCTGGTGGAGCGGGAGGAGCGCGGGCTGGCCCACGCGCTCGCGCGGCCGTCGATAGAGGACCCGCACCGGATGATCGACGAGCGCGCCGACCAGGTGGCGGACCTGCTCGACCGGGGCCGGCGCTGTCTGCGGCACCAGCTCGACCGGGCCGACTCGGAGCTGACGCACACGCACGCGCGCGTGGTGGCCCTCTCCCCCGCCGCGACCCTGAAGCGCGGGTACGCCGTGCTGCAGAGGGCGGACGGGCACGCCGTCCGTGACCCGGGCGAGGTGACGGCCGGAGAGGCCCTGCGCGCGCGGGTCTCCGAGGGTGAGTTCTCCGTACGAGTGGACACATAGGGTGGGTGGATGACCAGCGAGGTTGATGAGACACCGGGCATGAGCGAGGCGCTCGGGTACGAGCAGGCGCGGGACGAGCTGATCGAGGTCGTCCGGCGCCTGGAGGCGGGCGGTACGACGCTGGAGGAGTCCCTGGCGCTCTGGGAGCGCGGCGAGGAGCTGGCCAAGGTGTGCCGGCGCTGGCTGGACGGGGCCCGGGCGCGGCTGGACGCGGCGCTGGCGGAAGAGGCCGCGGAGGACGAGGACGCGGAGTGACCGGGACCGTTCGGTTCGGGGTGACATACGACACTCTCACATTAGTTGAACGTTGAACTTCATTCGCGTACGGTCGAAGACGTCAGCCGATCTTCCGGACCAGACGCGAGAAAGTGCATCCATGTCCCTCGTTCTTGACCCCGCCGCCCAGGACCTCCTGTTCCGTGAAGCCCGTACCGCCAACGCCTTCACCGACGAGCCGGTGACCGACGAGCAGGTGCAGGCGATCTACGACCTGGTCAAGTACGGTCCGACCGCGTTCAACCAGACCCCGCTGCGCATCACCCTGGTCCGCTCCCCGGAGGCCCGCGAGCGCCTGGTCGCGCAGATGGCCGAGGGCAACCGGGCCAAGACGGCGAGCGCCCCGCTGGTGGCGATCCTCTCCGCGGACAACGAGTTCCACGAGGAGCTGCCGCACCTGTTCCCGGCTTTCCCGCAGGCCAAGGACGCCTTCTTCGCCGAGCGCCCCGTGCGGGAGAGCGCCGCCGCGATGAACGCCGCCCTTCAGGCCGCGTACTTCATCGTCGGCGTCCGCGCCGCCGGTCTCGCCGCCGGCCCGATGACCGGCTTCGACTTCGAGGGTGTCCGCAAGGAGTTCCTGGACGACGACCACACCCCGCTGATGGTCGTCAACATCGGCCGCCCCGGCCCGGACGCCTGGCACCCGCGCTCCCCGCGCCTGGAGTTCGACCAGGTCGTCACGACCGTCTGACCGACGGACCGACGGACATGAGCAAGGCCCCCGGCGTCCGCCGGGGGCCTTGCTCATGCGCGCTCACTTCGTTTCCAGCGCCTGCGCCATCTTCGTCAGCTGCGCGAACGACGCGGTGCCCGTGACGACCGTCGTCGAGCCCTTGGTGCCCTCGAGGACCAGCGCGTCGTACCGGCCGCCCTCGTAGCGGGTCCAGGTCTCGCCGTCGATCTTCTCGGTCCTGCCGGTGTCCTGAGCGCCCTGCGTCGCCTCGTCGAGGAAGACCGGGCGCCGCTGAGTGGACTGCTCGACCGCCACGTACTCCCCCTCGGGATCGTGGAAGCCGAGGTGCCAGGCGTCGAACTCGTCCCCCTGGAAGCGGACGGAGGTGGCCTTCCACGAGTCGGGCAGGCCCTGGGGCGCGGCCACGGGGTACGAGGCGGCGCGGCGTGCCGTGAGCAGCTCGACCCGGTAGTCGACGGCCTTGACGTCGGGCGCGCTGTCGTCGTGCGGGATGAAGAGGTAGATGAAGCCCGCCACCAGGACGATGACTCCCATGGAGAGGATCATGTCCCGAGCCGTCTTCTGCTTGCCGTTCGTGCCTGCCACGCCCCTATCGTCGCAGGTCCCTGCCGCGCTCATCCGTGGGGGCCCCTGCTCATTTTGCGGGCGCGGCGATAGAGTCGGGCGACAAAGCCCTCATCCGGCCGTCGTCGTACAGAAAGGTGCGCTCCGATGACCGAGCATCATCATTTGCCGTCCGAACTCGATGTGCCCTCCGAGGCCCCCGACCGCAACCTCGCCCTGGAACTGGTCCGGGTCACCGAGGCCGCGGCGATGGCCGCAGGCCGTTGGGTCGGGCGGGGCGACAAGAACGGCGCCGACGGTGCCGCGGTGCGCGCGATGCGCACCCTCGTCTCCACCGTCTCGATGAACGGCGTCGTCGTCATCGGCGAGGGCGAGAAGGACGAAGCCCCGATGCTGTTCAACGGGGAGCGCGTGGGCGACGGCACCGGGCCCGAGTGCGACATCGCCGTGGACCCGATCGACGGCACCACGCTGACCGCGAAAGGCATGACCAACGCGATCGCTGTGCTGGCCGCCGCCGAGCGCGGGTCCATGTTCGACCCGTCCGCCGTGTTCTACATGGACAAGCTCGTCACCGGGCCCGAGGCGGCCGACTTCGTCGACATCAACGCCCCGGTGTCGGTGAACATCCGCCGGGTCGCCAAGGCGAAGCGGTCCGCGCCGGAGGACGTCACGGTGGTGATCCTGGACCGGCCGCGGCACGAGGGCATCATCAAGGAGATCCGGGAGACCGGGGCGCGCATCAGGCTGATCTCCGACGGCGATGTGGCCGGCTCGATCCTGGCGCTGCGCGAGGGCACGGGCGTCGACCTGCTGCTCGGCATCGGCGGTACGCCGGAGGGGATCATCTCGGCCTGCGCGGTGAAGTGCCTCGGCGGCACGATCCAGGGCAAGTTGTGGCCCAAGGACGACGAGGAGCGGCAGCGGGCGATCGACGCGGGGCATGACCTCGACCGGGTGCTGACGACCGAGGACCTCGTCACCGGCGAGAACGTGTTCTTCGTGGCCACCGGCATCACCGACGGGGAGCTGCTGCGGGGGGTTCGCTACCGGGCGGAGACCGCCACGACCGACTCGATCGTGATGCGGTCGCGGTCGGGCACGGTTCGCCGGATCGACTCCGAGCACCGGCTGAGCAAGCTGCGTGCCTACAGCGCGATCGACTTCGACAAGGGCAAGTAGCCCGAAGCGAAGCAGGCCGGCACGAGGAGAATCGGGCCGGCACGACGAAAGGGCGTCCCCGGTGCGGTGGGGACGCCCTTGTCGTGTCGCTCGGCCGTCAGCCGGCTGCCGCTATCTGGTTCGCCGGTCGGACCGCCTTCTTCAGTTCCATGTCGCGGCGGCGGCGCCGGGCCAGGACCACGCGGCGTTCCGCGGCGGTGAGGCCGCCCCAGACGCCGTAGGGCTCGGGCTGGAGCAGGGCGTGTTCGCGGCATTCGACCATCACCGGGCAGCGGGCGCAGACCCGCTTCGCCGCTTCCTCCCGGGAGAGCCTTGCGGCGGTGGGCTCCTTGGAGGGGGCGAAGAACAGGCCGGCCTCGTCACGCCGGCACACCGCCTCGGTGTGCCACGGGGCGTCTTGGTCCCGGTCTCGCGCTGGCACCCGCGGGGCCGGAACGGCAGCTACCTGCGCGGACGAATGCGGCGGTTGCAGCACGGTCTACTCCTGACGACGGCTTCGCGAGCGAGAGACGATGCAGCAAGGCCTACCCGCTGTGCGCGCGCCTATGCACTGAGTTCCGAACCGCCGGTTACGGGGGATTCGCGACTGTCAATGACCCAGGTGCTTGCGCAAACTCTTGTCGACCTTGCGCTGCACCCGGTCCAGGATGTCCGCGACGATCTTGCCGCGCCGGGGCCGCGCCTCGACGCTGCCCAGGACGGCCCAGCCGTCGACGTAGACGATGGGGGCCTCCGGGTCGCCCGAGTCGAGGGTGGCCACCTCGAAGCTGCCGAGGACGCCGCCGCCCATGCCGCGCAACGACACGTTCTCCGGGACCCGGATGTCGACGCTGCCGAAGATCGCGTACGACTTGACGACGACCTGCTGGTGGTCGAAGAGGGCCTCGCTGAGGTCTATCTCGACACTGCCGAAGATCGCGTACGCATGGATACGGCGGCCCGCGCGCCAGCGGCCCTTGCGCACGGCGCCGCTGAAGACCGCGACCACGTTGTCGTCCGGGTCGATCGGGATGGCTCCGGCCGTGGGGCGCCGGGGGGCCGGGGCGTGGGCGGGGCCCTGGCGGTGGGCCGCGGGCAGGTCCCGGATGAAGACCTCCAGCTCGCCGACCGTCTTGGCACGCAGCACCCCCTCGACGCGCTCGGCGTGCTCGTCCGCGGTGAGGCGGCCCTCGGCCAGGGCGTCGTGCAGGATGTCGACGATGCGGTCGCGCTCGGCGTCGGAGGCGCGGAGCTCGGAGGCGGCGGGCGCGGTCTGCTTCTGAAGGTCCACGGCAGCAGCGTACCGAAACACGATAGATCGCGACAGCCCCCGGCGGGATGAGCCGTGCGCGACGAACTGAGCCTTACCTCACAAGCTCGCTGTCAGCGGCAGGTTCTACGCTGGTTGGCGCCCGCCGATGGAGGCGGGCCGCCGTCTGCCGAGTGAGGAATGGGCTGAGATGCCTGAGTTCGCGTACACCGATCTGCTCCCCCAGGGAGAGGACACCACCCCCTACCGGCTGGTGACGACCGAGGGTGTCTCCACGGTCGAGGGGCCGGACGGGCGGACCTTCCTCCAGGTGGAGCCGGAGGCGCTGCGCAAGCTCGCCGAGGAGGCCATCCACGACATCCAGCACTACCTGCGCCCGGCCCACCTCGCGCAGCTGCGCCGCATCATCGACGACCCCGAGGCGTCGGGCAACGACAAGTTCGTGGCGCTGGACCTGCTGAAGAACGCGAACATCGCGGCGGCCGGTGTGCTGCCGATGTGCCAGGACACGGGCACGGCGATCGTGATGGGCAAGCGCGGCCAGAACGTGCTGACGGCCGGCCGCGACGAGGAGGCGCTGAGCCGCGGCATCTACGACGCGTACCAGAACCTGAACCTGCGCTACTCGCAGATGGCTCCGCTCACCATGTGGGAGGAGAAGAACACCGGCTCCAACCTCCCCGCGCAGATCGAGCTGTACGCGGCCGACGGCGGCGCCTACAAGTTCCTGTTCATGGCGAAGGGCGGCGGGTCGGCCAACAAGTCGTTCCTGTACCAGGAGACGAAGGCCGTCCTGAACGAGTCCTCCATGATGAAGTTCCTGGAGGAGAAGATCCGTTCGCTGGGCACGGCGGCCTGCCCGCCGTACCACCTGGCGATCGTGGTCGGCGGTACGTCCGCCGAGTACGCGCTGAAGACCGCCAAGTACGCCTCGGCGCACTACCTGGACGAGATCCCGGCCGAGGGCTCCGGGCTCGGGCACGGCTTCCGGGACAAGGAGCTGGAGCAGAAGGTCTTCGAGCTGACGCAGAAGATCGGCATCGGCGCGCAGTTCGGCGGCAAGTACTTCTGCCACGACGTACGTGTGGTGCGCCTGCCGCGGCACGGCGCGTCCTGCCCGGTCGCCATCGCCGTGTCCTGCTCCGCCGACCGCCAGGCCGTCGCGAAGATCACGGCCGAGGGCGTCTTCCTGGAGCAGCTGGAGACGGACCCGGCGCGGTTCCTGCCGGACACGACGGACGAGCACCTCGCCGAGTCGTCCGACGTCGTCAGGATCGACCTGAACCAGCCGATGGACGAGATCCTCGCCGAGCTCACCAAGTACCCGGTGAAGACCCGCCTGTCCCTGACCGGCCCGCTGGTCGTGGCCCGCGACATCGCGCACGCCAAGATCAAGGAGCGGCTGGACGCGGGCGAGGAGATGCCGCAGTACCTCAAGGACCACCCGGTGTACTACGCCGGTCCGGCCAAGACGCCCGAGGGCTACGCTTCGGGCTCCTTCGGCCCGACCACGGCCGGCCGGATGGACTCCTACGTCGAGCAGTTCCAGGCGGCGGGCGGCTCCAAGGTGATGCTGGCCAAGGGCAACCGCAGCAAGCAGGTCACCGACGCGTGCAACGCGCACGGCGGCTTCTACCTCGGCTCGATCGGCGGCCCGGCCGCCCGTCTCGCCCAGGACTGCATCAAGAAGGTCGAGGTCGTCGAGTACGAGGAGCTCGGCATGGAGGCCGTCTGGAAGATCGAGGTCGAGGACTTCCCGGCGTTCATCGTGGTCGACGACAAGGGCAACGACTTCTTCCAGGACCCCGCTCCGCAGCCGACGTTCACGTCGATCCCGGTCCGGGGACCGGGCCTGGCGTAGCCCCTCGCGGCGGCGGGGCCGGATCCCGCCCCCGCCGCCCCTGCCCGTCCCCTCCCCAGGGGCTGCCGCCCCTTCGCCCCCGCGCAGGGGGCTCGGCCCCTGGGTCCCCGTCGGTGGGCCAGGGGGCTCGACCGCTGAACCCCCGTCGGCCCTGAACGGGCCTCGTCCTCGGGCGGCGGACGGGCTGGTGGTGCCGCCGGTCGGATGCGTCGAACCGGCCTGGTGCAGGAGCCCTTGGCGGCGCCGACGTTCACGTCCATTTCGGTACTCGGTCCGGGACTCGGCTGACATAGGCGGTGACGTTTCGCCTCCACGGGGAACAGTGGTCGCGGCGCTGACGCTGTGACACGTGGAGGTGATCGTCGATGACCGACGAGCAGGACAGGACCGAGTACCGCACCGAGCACGACTCCATGGGCGAGGTGCGGGTGCCCGCCCACGCCAAGTGGCGTGCCCAGACACAGCGCGCCGTGGAGAACTTCCCCGTCTCCGGGCAGCGCATCGAGCGGGCGCACATCGAGGCGCTGGCCCGGATCAAGGGCGCGGCGGCCAAGGTCAACGCCGAGCTGGGGGTCCTGGACAAGGACATCGCCGGGGCGATCCAGGAGGCGGCCGGAGAGGTCGCCGAGGGGACGTGGGACGAGCACTTCCCGGTCGACGTGTTCCAGACCGGGTCCGGGACCTCGTCCAACATGAACACCAACGAGGTGATCGCCACCCTGGCCACTGAGCGGCTCGGACGCCCGGTGCACCCGAACGACCATGTCAACGCCTCCCAGTCGTCCAACGACGTCTTCCCCTCCTCGATCCACATCGCCGCCACCGCCGCCGTGACCCGCGACCTCGTCCCGGCCCTGGAGCACCTCGCCGCCTCCCTGGAGCGCAAGGCGGAGGAGTTCGCCGACGTCGTGAAGTCGGGTCGGACCCACCTGATGGACGCCACGCCCGTGACGCTGGGGCAGGAGTTCGGCGGGTACGCGGCCCAGGTGCGGTACGGCATCGAGCGGCTGGAGGCGTCCCTGCCCCGGCTCGCCGAACTGCCCCTCGGCGGTACGGCCGTCGGCACCGGCATCAACACCCCGCCCGGCTTCTCCGCCGCCGTGATCGAGGAGGTCACCCGCACCACCGGGCTGCCCCTCACCGAGGCCCGGAACCACTTCGAGGCGCAGGGCGCCCGGGACGGCATCGTCGAGACCAGCGGGCAGCTGCGGACCATCGCGGTCGGGCTGACGAAGATCGCCAACGATCTGCGGTGGATGTCCTCCGGGCCGCGCACCGGCCTCGCCGAGATCGCCCTGCCCGACCTCCAGCCCGGCTCCTCGATCATGCCGGGCAAGGTGAACCCGGTCATCCCGGAGGCCGTGCTGATGGTCGCCGCGCAGGTCGTGGGCAACGACGCCACCGTCGCCACCGCCGGCGCCGCCGGGAACTTCGAGCTCAACGTGATGCTGCCCGTCATCGCGAAGAACGTGCTGGAGTCGATCCGGCTGCTCGCCAACGCGACGCGGCTGCTCGCCGACCGGACCGTCGACGGCGTCACCGCGAACCGCGAGCGGGCGCGGGAGTACGCCGAGTCCTCCCCGTCCGTCGTCACCCCGCTCAACAAGTACATCGGCTACGAGGAGGCCGCGAAGGTCGCCAAGAAGGCGCTGGCCGAACGGAAGACGATCCGTCAGGTCGTCCTGGACGGCGGGTACGTGGAGCGCGGGGACCTGACCGCGGAGCAGCTCGACGAGGCGCTCGATGTCCTGCGGATGACGCACCCGTGACGGGAGGACACAGACGTGTGCCCGGCGCGTGAACCATGACACGCGCCGCAGCGTCGTATGCCTACGGCACCTAATATCTGTTCATGGCAGACGGTGGAGCGATGAGACGCGTGGAAACGGGTGGTGCGGCAGGCTTCTGGTCCCCCGGGAGCCGGATCCTGTGGCGGTACCGGGAGAACGGCGGCACGCACGTGCACATCGCGCGTCCCGTCACCGTCGTCCGGGACGACGCCGACCTGCTCGCCGTGTGGCTGGCGCCCGGCACCGAGTGCGTGAAGCCCGTGCTCGCCGACGGCACTCCCGTGCACCTGGAACCGCTGGAGTCGCGCTACACCAAGCCGCGCACCGTGCAGCGCGACCGGTGGTTCGGCACGGGTGTGCTGAAGCTGGCCCGGCCCGGCGAGCCCTGGTCGGTCTGGCTGTTCTGGGAGCCGGGCTGGCAGTTCAAGAACTGGTACGTGAACCTGGAGGAGCCGCTGGCCCGTTGGGCGGGCGGTGTGGACTCCGTCGACCACTTCCTGGACATCTCCGTCCATCCCGACCGCAGTTGGCACTGGCGCGACGAGGACGAGTTCGCCCAGGCCGTGCGGGACGGGCTGATGGACGACCAACAGGCCGAAAAGGTACGGGCGGCGGGGCGGGACGCGGTGGAGGTGATCCGCGCCTGGGGGCCGCCGTTCTCGGAAGGCTGGCAGCACTGGCGCCCGGATCCGTCCTGGGCGGTACCGTCACTGCCGGAGGACTGGGATCGTACGCCCGCGCATGTGTCCTCATGAGACCCTTGATGCGCCCCCGGGCAAGAAACGTAGGATCGTCCTCCGCAAGGGCGCGCGGCGGCAACCACCGGAGCACGCGCTGGGCTTGACCGATCGTCACCGAGGGGCGGCAGGACGTGAGCGAGGGGTACGAGGGCAACACCGGCAGGGCCTGCGCCGCAGGCCCCCTGAGCGGCAGACGGTCCGCCGGTGGCACAGGAACAACCTCTGACCACGCGGGAATTCCGTTCCTGGGGCACGTATTCCGGGTATCGGAGTTTCGGCGGGACCAACTGCGCGCGCGGCGCGCAGCCCCGGACGGATGGATTCGACACGCGTGACGGAGCAGCCGACCTCGTTCGAACGCCCCCAGGCGGGCGTCGACCCCGCGGATCCCCGCGGGGCGTTCGTGCATACCCCGACACCGGCGCGTGCGCCCGGAGCGGGCGCCTTACCGGTACAGGGCCGCCCCGGCGGCGACATCCCCGTTCCGGTCACGACGGCACACAGCACGCCGGGCACGTCGGAGCCGGGCACCTCCACGCCGTTCGGCAAGGGCAAGGACACCGTGAGCGACCCCGCCTCCGAGCACTCCCAGCCGGGTGCCGAGCAGACCGCCGAGCGCGAGACCCCTCGGCTGCGCCCCGCCCCCGAGAGCATTCCGGTCCAGCCGGCCGACGAACTGGACCGGCCGGCGGTGAACGCCGACGGGCAGGAGCGCCGCAGCGGCCAGAGCCTGCCGCCCGGCCGGCCCACGCCGATGCGGCGGGACGGCGACCGGCTCAGGTTCGTGGGGGCCGCCACCCGGCGGATCGCCCGCGGCATCGATCTCGACGAGATCGTGATGGGGCTGTGCCGGGCCACCGTGCCCACCTTCTCGGACGCGATCCTGGTCTATCTGCGCGATCCGCTGCCGGTCGGCGACGAGCGGCCCACCGGGCCGCTGGTGCTGCGGCTGCGCCGCACCGACCGGATACCGGCGGAGCGCGACACGGAGAACGGCTTCCTGCCGGCCGCGCAGCCCGAGCCGAACGAGCTGGACACGGTCGGCGCCGAGCTGTGCGAGGTGCGGCCCGGCAGCGCGCTCGCCGAGGTCCTGCGGGGTGTGCGCCCGGTGTTCACCGACGCCCCCGCGGCCCGCGCCGCACTGCCCGAGCTGCTCGGTGAAGGCGGCGAGTTCGGTGTGCCGGACGGTCAGCGCGCGATCCTCGCCCCGCTGCGCGGCCGGCGCCGGGTGATCGGTGCCGCGCTGTTCCTGCGCCGCCCCGAGCGCATCGCGTTCGAGCCGGACGACCTTTTGGTGGCCGCCCAGCTCGCCACGCACAGCGCCCTCGGCATCGACAAGGCCGTCCTCTACGGCCGCGAGGCCTACATCGCGGACGAGCTGCAGCGCACCATGCTGCCCGAGACGCTTCCCCGCCCGACGGGGGTGCGGCTGGCCTCCCGCTACCTGCCGGCCGCGGAGACGGCCCGGGTCGGCGGCGACTGGTACGACGCGATCCCGCTGCCGGGCAGCCGGGTCGCCCTGGTCGTCGGTGACGTCATGGGCCACTCCATGACCTCGGCCGCCATCATGGGCCAGCTGCGCACCACGGCCCAGACCCTCGCCGGTCTCGACCTGCCGCCGCAGGAGGTCCTGCACCACCTCGACGAACAGGCCCAGCGCCTCGGCGTGGACCGCATGGCGACCTGCCTCTACGCCGTCTACGACCCGGTATCGCACCGCATCACCATCGCCAACGCCGGTCACCCGCCGCCCGTCCTGCTGCACCTGGGTGGTCGCGCCGAGGTGCTGCGGGTGCCCGCCGGTGCCCCGATCGGCGTCGGCGGCGTGGACTTCGAGGCCGTGGAGCTGGACGCGCCCGCCGGTGCGACCCTGCTGCTGTACACCGACGGCCTGGTCGAGTCCCGCCTGCGCGATGTGTGGACCGGCATCGAGCAGCTGCGGGAGAAGCTCGCCGCGGTCGCGCAGCTCACCGGGCCGGACCATCCGCCGCCCCTGGAAGCGCTGTGCGACGAGGTGCTCGACATGCTCGGCCCGGGCGACCGGGACGACGACATCGCGCTGCTCGCCGCCCGCTTCGACGGGATCGCGCCCAGTGACGTGGCGTACTGGTTCCTGGAGCCGGAGGACGCCGCCCCCGGCCGGGCCCGCCGACTGGCCCGGCGCGCGCTCCAGCGCTGGGGCCTGGAAGAGCTCAGCGACTCCGTCGAGCTGCTGGTCAGCGAGGTCGTGACGAACGCCGTGCGGTACGCGTCCCGGCCGGTGACCCTGCGGCTGCTGCGCACGGACGTGCTGCGCTGCGAGGTCGGCGACGACGTGCCGCAACTGCCGCGGCTGCGCCAGGCCCGCGCCACCGACGAGGGCGGACGGGGGCTGTACCTGGTGAACCGGCTGGCCCGGCGCTGGGGCGCGACCCGGCTCAGCACGGGCAAGGTGGTCTGGTTCGAGCTCAACCGCAGCTGATCCGCTCGTACGAACAAGGCGAAGGGCGCCCGGTGTGCACCGGGCGCCCTTCCGCGTCTCCTGGTCTCCTACTGGCCGTCGCCCGGCTTGATCGGGTCGAACGGACCGCCGCCGCCGTCGTCCGGCGGTGTGGTCTCCGGGGCCGTCGGCGGGGTGAAGGTGGGCGGTGTCGTCGACGGGCTCGGCGGCGGGGACGAGGACGGCTTCTCCGTCGTCGGCGGCGGGGACGACGACGACGGCGGCGCGGTCGTCGGCTCCCGCGTCGGCGCCTTGGTCGGTTCCTTGGAGGGCGTCGGCGTCCAGGTCGGCTGGACTGCCGCGCCCTGCTGGGTGTCCAGGTCGAACTTGGTGACGTCGCCCATCACACCGAAGGTGTACGCCGCCCAGATCTGTGCCGGGAAGCCGCCGC
Source organism: Streptomyces sp. NPDC093598 (assembly GCF_044764825.1). Lineage (NCBI taxonomy): Bacteria > Bacillati > Actinomycetota > Actinomycetes > Kitasatosporales > Streptomycetaceae > Streptomyces > Streptomyces sp. NPDC093598. Next base: position 102,851 of record NZ_JBIWIV010000004.1, read on the forward strand.
CGTTGACGCGGGGCTCGCCGCCCGCCTTGTACATCGGGACCTGGGCGTGGGTCTTGGCGTCCTCGCCGAACAGGCCCACCGAGGTGACGAGGTTCGGTGTGTAGCCGGTGAACCAGGCCGACTTGTTGTTGTCGGACGTACCCGTCTTGCCCGCGACCTGCTGGCCGTCGCGCCCGGGGTTGTTGCGCACGGACGCCTGGGCGGTGCCGTCGTCGACCACGCCGGTCAGCACCGAGGTCACCGAGTCGGCGGCCTCTCGGCTGATGACCTGGTCGCCGACCGGGTCGGGCATCTTGACGGTCTGGTTCAGGTGCTCCGCCGACTTCAGGACGGCCGGGGTGACCTTCCTGCCGTGGTTGTCGAGGGTCGCGTAGACACCGGCCATCTCCAGGGGGCTCGCGCCCATGCTGCCCAGGGTCTGCGCGGGGACGGCCTCCATGTTCTCGGTGTCCATGCCGAGCTTGCCGGCGACCTTCACCACCTCGGACATCCCGACGTCGACGCCCATCTGCGCGAACACCGAGTTGACGGACTTGTTCATGGCCGTCTGGACGGTGATCTTCCCGTAGTTCTCGTCGTCCTCGTTCTCGGGGGCGAAGCCGACCTCGGTGCCGTTCTCCACGACCTGGCGCTTGCTCGTGCCGTCGTAGATCGTGTTCGCGGTGATCGGCTTGCCGTCCTGCGTCTTCGCCTGTTCCTCCAGGGCAGCGGCCAGGATGACCGGCTTGAAGGTGGACGCGGGCTGGTAGTCGGCGCGGGTGGCGTTGTTGGTGTAGTGCTTGAAGTAGTCCACGCCGCCGTACATCGCGACGACCGCGCCCGTCTTCGGGTTCACGGACGCGGCACCGGCTTGGACGTCTCCGTCGACCTTGCGCTTGCCGGGGTCGAGCTTGCTGTTGAGCTGCTGCTGGACGGACTTCTCGAGCGCCGCCTGCTTCTTCTTGTCGATGTTGAGCGTGAGGGTCCAGCCGCCGGCGTTGACCATCGCCTCGGCTTCCTTGGTGCTGTCGGCGGTGCCGTCGGCGACGAGCTGCTTCTCCAGTGCCGCGTTGGCCGCGTTGACCAGGTAGCCCTTCTGGCCCTCCATGCCCGGGGCGGGCTTGGGCTCCTTCGGCACCGGGAACTTCATGCCGGCCCGCTCGGACCGGCTCAGCCAGCCCTCACCGACCATGTTGTTCAGGACGTAGTTCCAGCGGGCCTTCACCAGCTTCTTACCGTCCTCCGAGGCGACGGCCCAGTCGTACTGGCTCGGGGCCTGGAGCAGCGCGGCGAGGTAGGCGCCCTGCGCGACCGTGAGCTTCTCGGCGTCGGTGCGGTAGTAGGCCTGGGCGGCGGCCTGGATGCCGTAGGCGTTGCGGCCGTAGTAGCTGGTGTTGATGTAGCCGGCGAGGATGTAGTCCTTGGACTTCTCGCGGTCCAGCTTCAGCGAGATGACCAGTTCCTTCAGCTTGCGCGAGACGGTCTGTTCCTGCGTCAGGTAGTAGTTCTTGACGTACTGCTGGGTGATCGTCGAACCGCCCTGCGCGCCCCGGCCCGACAGCGTGTTGAACAGGCCGCGGGCGGTGCCCCTGAGGTCGACGCCGGCGTCCTTGTAGAAGGTCTTGTTCTCGGCCGCGACGAAGGTGAGCCGCACCTCCTTGGGAACCCGGGCCAGGTCGACGACCTCGCGGTTGACCTTGCCGTCGCGGGCCATGATCGAGCCGTCGCTGTACTTGTAGATGTTGCTCTGGCGCTTGGCGTCGGCGTTCCCCTCGGGGATGTCGATGACCATGTACAGCACGATGAAGGCGCCCATGCCCAGCAGGCAGAGCCCGAAGAAGGTGCCGAGGATCTTCTTCCAGGTGAAGAGCCTGCGTATGCCGCTCTTCCCGGCCGCGGCCGACGAACGGCGGCGCTTGGGTGCCGCCCGGCGCCCACCGCGCTGTCTGGCGCGTCTCTCTTCCGCTCGTCCCATGGGTCCGATCCGCTCCGCTTCGTTCATGTGTGCTCACGCGTCACACAGGTTCGCCGCTCAGGTCAGCTCAGAAAGCTAACACCGGGAGATAAGAGATAGGGCTGCCGATCCGGCCCTTTGCGGACGTGACAATCAGCACTCATCCCAACGGAACCGACGTACGAGACACGCGCAGGGTTGCCAGAACGCGGAAAAGTGATATCACTTAGCTAGACAGAAGCTATGCAGGAGTGGCTTCTCAGGAGGACGGGGGATCACCCATGCCCACACATGACACGCAGGTCACCGCCGACGTACCCGAGATGCCGGCGCCACGCGTACGGGAGTTCACCGCGCACAGCATCGGCGGGGGGCTCGCCCTGCTGCTCGGCCTGGTCGGGCTGCTGGCCGGCGCCGGGCTGATCGCGGTCGCCACGTCGGTGGACCCGACCGGCGCGCAGGCCGGGCTGATCATCGGCGGCATCCTGGTCGCGCTCGCGGCGTTCCTCGCCATGTGCGGGCTGAACATGGTGGCGCCGGGCGAGGCCCGGGTCGTCCAGCTGTTCGGCCGGTACCGGGGGACGATCCGGCAGGACGGCCTGCGCTGGGTGAACCCCTTCACCTCGCGCACGAAGATCTCGACGCGCGTACGCAACCACGAGACCGCCGTCCTGAAGGTCAACGACGCCTACGGCAACCCCATCGAACTCGCCGCGGTCGTGGTGTGGCGCGTCGAGGACACCGCCCAGGCCACCTTCGAGGTCGACGACTACATCGAGTTCGTCTCCACCCAGACCGAGGCGGCCGTGCGGCACATCGCCATCGAGTACCCCTACGACGCCCACGAGGAGGACGGCCTCTCGCTGCGCGGCAACGCCGAGGAGATCACCGAGAAGCTCGCGGTCGAACTGCACGCGCGCGTGGAGGCGGCCGGAGTGCAGATCATCGAGTCGCGCTTCACGCACCTCGCCTACGCCCCCGAGATCGCCTCGGCGATGCTCCAGCGGCAGCAGGCCGGAGCGGTGGTCGCGGCGCGGCGGCAGATCGTGGACGGCGCGGTGGGCATGGTGGAGGCGGCGATCGCCCGGATCACCGAGCGCGACATCGTGGAGCTGGACTCCGAACGGAAGGCGGCGATGGTCTCCAACCTCATGGTCGTGCTGTGCGGTGACCGGGCCGCGCAGCCGGTCCTCAACACCGGGTCCCTCTACCAGTGACGGTCCCTGGCGAAGGTCCGGGCCCTCAGCGCCGGCCGCAGCAGCGCAAGCAGGTGCTGCTGCGGCTGGACCCGGCGGTGTACGAGGCGCTCGCGCGGTGGGCCGGGGACGAGCTGCGGTCGGCCAACGCGCAGATCGAGTTCCTGCTGCGGAGGGCGCTGGCGGAGGCGGGGCGGCTGCCGCGGGAGACCGGGCCGCTGCCCCGGCGGGGGCGTCCGCCAGGGGGCTCCGCCTCCGGACCCCCGTCGGCCTGAGCAGGGGGCTCCACGGCTGTTGCGGAACCGTGACAACCCGCTCCGACCTGGGCTCCGGCACACCCCGCCAAGACCTGGACACCCGGTGTATACATGCCGCGTATACACCCCGTGTACAGTCCTGCTCATGTCCATCGGTCACACTCTCCTGGGGCTCCTGGAGTCCGGCCCGCGCCACGGTTACGACCTGAAGCGGGCCTTCGACGAGAAGTTCGGTCACGACCGGCCGCTCCACTACGGCCAGGTCTACTCGACGATGTCCCGCCTGCTGAAGCACGGGCTCGTCGAGGTCGACGGCATCGAGGCGGGCGGCGGGCCCGAGCGCAAGCGGTACGCGATCACCGAGGCCGGCATCACCGACGTCGAGCGCTGGCTCGCCACGCCCGAGAAGCCGGAGCCGTACCTCCAGTCGACCCTCTACACCAAGGTCGTCCTCGCGCTGCTCACCCACCGCGACGCCGGCGACATCCTCGACACCCAGCGTTCGGAGCATCTGCGCAGCATGCGGATCCTCACCGACCGCAAGCGCAAGGGCGACCTGGCCGACCAGCTCATCTGCGACCACGCGCTGTTCCACCTGGAGGCGGACCTGCGCTGGCTGGAGCTGACCGCGGCGCGTCTGGACAAGCTCCGTGAGGCGGTGGCCCGGTGACGATTCCCGCTGGTTCGCTCCTCACCGCCCAGGACCTGCGCAAGGCGTACGGGCCGACGACCGCGCTCGACGGCGCCGAGTTCTCCATCCACCCGGGCGAGGTCGTCGCCGTGATGGGTCCGTCCGGGTCGGGCAAGTCGACGCTGCTGCACTGCCTCGCCGGGATCGTCATGCCCGACTCGGGCTCGATCACGTACGACGGGCGCGAGGTGACCGCGATGAGCGACGCCGAGCGCAGTGCGCTGCGGCGCTCGGACTTCGGGTTCGTGTTCCAGTTCGGGCAGCTCGTGCCGGAACTCACCTGCGTGGAGAACGTCGCGCTCCCGTTGCGGCTGAGCGGGTCGTCCCGCAAGGAGGCCGAGCGGACCGCGCTGGCCTGGATGGAGCGGCTGGAGGTCGACGACCTGCGCAAGAAGCGGCCCGGCGAGGTGTCCGGCGGTCAGGGGCAGCGGGTGGCCGTCGCCCGCTCGCTGGTGACGAATCCGCGGGTGGTGTTCGCAGACGAGCCGACCGGTGCGCTCGACTCGTTCAACGGCGAGCGCGTGATGGAACTGCTCACCGACGCCGCCCGGTCGGCCAACGCGGCCGTGGTGCTCGTCACGCACGAGGCGCGGGTGGCCGCGTACTCCGACCGCGAGATCGTCGTACGGGACGGCAAGTCCCGTGACATGGAGCGCGTCATATGAGCGCCGGGCAGTGGCCCCGGGATCTGGCCATGGGGGTGCGGTTCGCCTTCGCCGGCGGGCGTGAGGGGTGGACCCGGGCACTGCTGACGGCCGTCGGCGTCGGACTCGGCGTGGCACTGCTGCTGCTCACCACCGCCATCCCGAACGCGCTGGCGGAACGCGACCGGCGTGAGGAGGCCCGCAGCGACCACACCTTCAGCCAGCAGAAGATACCCAAGGCCGACAACACCCTGATCGTCGTGGACTCGGACACCACGTTCCGGGACCAGGACGTGCGCGGCCGGATGCTGGAGCCGGAGGGCCCGCGGGCTCCGCTGCCCCCGGGGGTCGCGCAGTTCCCGGCGGCGGGCGAGATGGTCGTCTCCCCCGCGCTGAAGGAGCTGCTCGCCTCCGACGACGGCAAGCTGCTGCGGGAACGGCTGAACTACCGGATCACGGGCACCATCGGCGAGCCGGGACTGGTCGGCTCGCAGGAACTCGCCTATTTCGCGGGCGGCACGGGGCTCGCGGAACGACTCGAGGGCCTGGCAAGCGGGGCCCGGATCGACAGCTTCGGCAACGACGATCTGGCGCCGTCCGACCCCTGGGACCCGGTGCTGCTCCTGCTGGTCCTGGTCGTCTTCGTGGTGCTCCTGATGCCGGTCGCCGTGTTCATCGCCGCGGCCGTGCGCTTCGGCGGCGAGCGGCGCGACCGCAGGCTGGCGGCACTGCGGCTGGTCGGCGCCGACAGCCGGATGACCCGGCGGATCGCCGCCGGCGAGGCGCTCGCCGGCTCCGTGCTGGGGCTCGTCCTCGGCACCGGGTTCTTCCTGCTCGGGCGGCAACTGGCGGCGTCCGCCGAGGTGTTCCGCGTCAGCGTGTTCCCGAGCTATCTGAACCCCTCGCCCCTGCTGGCCGTCCTCGTCGCGCTGGCGGTGCCGGCGGCCGCGGTCCTGGTGACGATCCTCGCCCTGCGCGGGGTGGTCATCGAGCCGCTCGGCGTGGTGCGCACGGCCAAGCCGGCGCGGCGCCGGCTGTGGTGGCGGCTGCTGCTGCCGCTCGGCGGACTCGCGCTGCTCTACCCGATGATCGGGCAGGGAGACGACGGCGGGGAGTTCAACCAGTACCTCGTCGTCGGCGGCGTGATGCTCCTGCTGGTCGGCGTCACGGCCCTGCTGCCCTGGGTGGTGGAGACGGTCGTGGCCCGGCTCGGCTCGGGCGGGATCGCCTGGCAGCTGGCCGTGCGCAGGCTCCAGTTGAGCAGTGGCGCGGCGGCCCGGATGGTCAACGGCATCGCGGTGGCGGTGGCCGGGGCGATCGCCCTGCAGATGCTGTTCGCGGGAGTGGAGGGCAACTACACCAGGGCGTCGCAGTACGACGTCTCCCGGGCCCAGATGAGCGTGGACGTGCGGGACGGCACCGATACCGCGGCCACCGTCGCGAAGTACCGCGACACCGAGGGTATGCGCAAGGTCACCGCCCTGTCCGATGTCCATCTCGGCGACCGTCGCGGCGAGGCGGAGGCCATCGTCCAGGTGACCGTGGCCGACTGCGCGTCGCTGCGCGAGGTGGCCACGCTCCCCTCCTGCCACGACGGTGACGTCTTCGCGGTCAAGGGCTCGGAGTACGACGGCGACAGTGAACGTCTGGCCAGGCCCGGCACGACCCTGTGGGCCGAATCGGACGACTCCACCCGCCCCGGCGACCGATCGGTCTCCTGGACCGTACCGCAGGACATCCGGCAGGCCGAGTCCCGCGAGGACCCCACCGGGTACGAGCGCGGCGGCATCCTGGTCACCCCCGGCGCGCTGCCCGAGAAGCTCGGAGCGTTCATCTCCACGCAGCTCTTCCTGAGCGTGGACCCCTCGGTGCCGGACGCGTACGACCACGTGCGCAACACGGCCGCGCGGCTCGACCCGACGGCCCAGCCGATGACCTGGCACAGCATCGAGAGCAACGACCGCTACGCAACCATCCGCACCGGCCTGTCCGTCGGCGCCGCCTGCGTGCTCGCGCTGATCGGGGCGAGCCTGCTGGTCTCGCAGCTGGAGCAGCTGCGCGAACGCCGCAAGCTGCTGTCGGCCCTGGTCGCCTTCGGCACCCGGCGCCGCACCCTCAGCCTGTCGGTGCTGTGGCAGACGGCGATCCCGATCGGTCTGGGCCTGCTGCTCGCCGCGACGGTGGGCATGGCTCTGGGCGCGGTCCTGCTGCGGATGACCAACACGTCGGTCCGGGTGGACTGGCCGAGCGTGCTGTCGATGACCGGCATCGGCGCGGGCGTCGTCCTGGTGGTGACGCTGCTGAGCCTGCCGCCGCTGCTGAAACTGATGCGGCCGGACGGGCTGCGCACCGAGTAGCGGGCCCCCGGCTCGTACGGGTCGTCAGGCGTCCTGCTCCAGCACCCGTACGGGCAGCGGCCGCAGCGCCTGCCGCAGGGCGGCCGCCAGTTCCTCGTACTCCGCGCCGCGCGCCGCCCCCGCCCGCATCGCCAGCGCGATCCGGCGGGTGGGGGCCGGGTCGGCGAAGTAGCCGGTGAGGAGCTGGTTGCTGCGGGAGGTCTCGACCTTGAGGGCGGTGCGCGGCAGCAGGGTGACTCCGAGCCCGCCCGCCACGAGCTGCACCAGTGTGGACAGCCCGGCGGCGGTCGTGGTGACGGGCACGTCGTCGCGGCCGGCCTCCCGGCAGATGTCGAGGGCCTGGTCGCGCAGGCAGTGCCCCTCGTCGAGGAGCAGCAGGTTCAGCTCGCGCAGCGCCTGACGCGGAATGCCCTCGCGCCCGCCGAGCCGGTGGTCGAGCGGGGTGACGAGCACGAAGTCCTCGTCGAACAACGGCAGTTCGGCGACGCCCGGTACTCCCAGGGGCACGGCGAGCAGCAGCAGGTCGAGCCGGCCGCTGGTCAGACCGTCGAGCAGGTTGGCGGTCTGCTCCTCGTGCACCTGGAGGTCGAGGTGCGGATACCGTTCGTGGACGAGCCGCAGCACCGTCGGCAGCAGATAGGGCGCGACCGTCGGGATCACCCCGAGCCGCAGCACCCCGGTGAAGGGCGCCCGGACCGCCTCGGCCTCCTCCATGAGGGCGCCCACCTCCCCCAGCACCGCCTTGGCCCGTACGGCGATCCGCTCGCCCTCGGGTGAGAGCAGCACCCTGCGCGTCGTACGCTCGAGGAGCGTCACTCCGAGTGTCTCCTCCAGGGCCGATACGGCACCCGAGAGGGCGGGCTGGCTCATGCCGATCGCCGCGGCCGCGTCCCGGAAGTGAAGGTGTTCGGCCACCGCCGCGAAGGCGCGGAGCTGGGCCAGGCTGGGCTGCCTGCGCTTATTACCGACAGTCACTGATAGCTACCTCCGATCAACTCGACCGAGTGTAGCTATTTCCGTAATCAATCGAGCGTGTGCCAACATCAACACAGTCCAACCCATGGGAAACGCCCGCAATCCGGGTGTTTCTTCGCTGCAAGGAGAATGTGTGCTCACCGTCGGTGACAAGTTCCCCGAGTTCGACCTGACCGCCTGCGTCTCGCTGGAGAAGGGCAAGGAGTTCCAGCAGATCAACCACAAGACCTACGAGGGTCAGTGGAAGGTCATCTTCGCGTGGCCCAAGGACTTCACCTTCGTGTGCCCGACCGAGATCGCCGCCTTCGGCAAGCTGAACGACGAGTTCGCGGACCGCGACGCGCAGGTCCTCGGCTTCTCCGGTGACTCCGAGTTCGTCCACCACGCCTGGCGCAAGGACCACGACGACCTGCGTGACCTGCCGTTCCCGATGATGGCCGACTCCAAGCACGAGCTGATGCGCGACCTCGGCATCGAGGGCGAGGACGGCTTCGCCAAGCGCGCCGTGTTCATCGTGGACCAGAACAACGAGATCCAGTTCTCGATGGTGACCGCGGGCTCCGTCGGCCGTAACCCGAAGGAGGTCCTCCGGGTCCTGGACGCGCTCCAGACGGACGAGCTGTGCCCCTGCAACTGGTCGAAGGGCGACGAGACCCTCGACCCCGTCGCGCTGCTCTCCGGGGAGTGATCTGACATGTCGCTGGACGCCCTGAAGTCCGCCATACCGGACTACGCCAAGGACCTGAAGCTCAACCTGGGCTCGGTCATCGGCAACTCCGACCTGCCGGCCCAGCAGTTGTGGGGCACGGTGCTGTCGACGGCGATCGCCTCGCGCTCCCCGATCGTGCTGCGCGAGCTGGAGCCGGAGGCGAAGGCGAACCTGTCGCCGGAGGCCTACACGGCGGCCAAGGCCGCTGCCGCGGTGATGGCGATGAACAACGTCTTCTACCGCACCCGTCACCTCCTGACGGACCACGAGTACGGCAACCTCCGCGCGGGCCTGCGGATGAACGTCATCGGCAACCCGGGCGTCGACAAGGTCGACTTCGAGCTGTGGTCCTTCGCGGTCTCCGCCATCAACGGCTGCGGCATGTGCCTGGACTCCCACGAGCAGGTGCTGCGCAAGGCCGGCCTCGACCGCGAGGTCATCCAGGAGGCGTTCAAGATCGCCTCCGTGATCCAGGCGGTCGGCGTCACGCTGGACGCCGAGGCGGTTCTGGCCGAGTAACCCCCGGCCGCACGCCTCACATCGCAGGGCCCCGCCCACCTGACCGGTGGACGGGGCCCTGCTGCTGTTCCAGGTCCTGACTACTCCGACGGCGTCTCGGGGGCGGGCTCCGTGCTCACCGCCGTGGCCCCGCGCGGCCGCACCGAATGCCGGAGCGCCGACTTCTGCGAGTACGACCGCAGATACCCGGCGACCGTGTTCGTCACCGCCACCAGCGGCACGGCGACCACCGCACCGCCGATCCCGGCCACCATCCCGCCCGCCGCGACCGACAGCACCACCGCCAGCGGATGCACCCGCACGGCCCGCCCGAGGATGAACGGCTGCAGGATGTGCCCCTCGATCTGCTGCACGGCCAGCACCACCACCAGTGTCATGACAGCCGTGAACACCCCCTGGGTGACCAGCGCGACGACCACCGCCAGCGCCCCGGAGACCACCGCGCCCACCAGCGGGATGAACGCGCCCAGGAAGATGAACACCGCCAGCGGCACGGCCATCGGCACATCGAGGAAGTAGATCCCGAGCCCGATGAAGATCGCGTCGATCAGCGCGACGATCACCGTGCCCCGCACGTACGCCGTCAGTGTGCGCCACGCCGCCGGACCGGCCCCGGCCACTCCCGGCCGCGCCGCCGCCGGCACCAGCTTCAGCGTCCACTGCCAGATCCGCTTGCCGTCGTAGAGCAGGAACAGCGTGCAGAAGACGGCCAGCAGAATCCCGGTCAGGGCCTCGACGACGACGGTCACGCCCTCCAGACCCGCCGAGGTGATCTGGTCGGTGTTCGCCCCGACCGCCTCACGCAGGTTCTTGGCGATCTCGTTGATCTGCTTGTCCGTGACGTGGAAGGGGCTGTTCAGCAGCCAGTTCCGCAACTCGTCGATGCCGTCCTGGATCTGGCCCGAGAGGTCGTCGATGTTCTCCATGACCTGCCAGGTCACGAACCAGCCCATGAGGCCCATGACGACGAAGCCGAGGATCGCCGTCAGCGCGGTCGCCGGCCCGCGTGGCACGCCGTGGCGCCGCAGCCGCGCCACCGTCGGCTGGAGCATCGCCGTGATGAGCAGCGCGATCACGAACGAGAGCACCACGAGCTGGACGGCGCTGATGACCCGCATCAGCACCCACAAGGTGCCCGCGAGGACGAGGAGCCGCCAGCCGGCCTCGGCCGCGACCCGCACCCCCCACGGCACGGCCAGCGCGGGATCGGGCCGGGCGGCGATGTCGGGCGCGTAGTCCGGGGGCGGCGGCACGAGGTCGTCGGCGAGCGTCCCGGAGTCGGAGTCGTCCTGCTCCCGTTCGGCTGCGGCGCGGCGTTCGTTGTACCGCTCGCTCATCTCGGTCAGCCCGGCACCGAGCCGGCCGAGCCACCCTGGCACTCGCGACATGATCCGTCCTTTTCCCCCGTCTTGGCGCACCACTCCCCCCGGGGAGCCGTCCGTCCGACCGTACACGGCGCGAGCCCCGCACCGGACGACGGTGCGGGGCTCGCGCGAAGCATGGGATCGGCCGTGGGGCCGGTCGGCTCAGTACCAGTGGTTGGCCTGCCAGAACGACCAGGCATCACAGGGGCTGCCGTAGCGGTCGTTCATGTAGTTCAGGCCCCACTTGATCTGGGTGGCCGGGTTGGTCCGCCAGTCGGCGCCGACGGACGACATCTTGGAACCGGGCAGCGCCTGGAACATGCCGTAGGCCCCGGAGGAGGGGTTGACCGCCTTGTAGTTCCAGTCGGACTCGTGGTCCACGATGTTGCTGAAGCACTGGAACTGACCCGCCGGCACCAGCTGCCGTGCCATCGCCTGGATCTGGGCGATGCTGTAGGAGCTCGCGACGGGGAAGTCGGAGATGTCCTTGGAGCGGCTGGCGGCCTCCTTGACCTCCGCGCGCTCCTTGGCGGCCTTGGCGGCTGCCTCGGCGGCCTTCTCCGCGGCTTCCTTCTTGGCGATGGCCGTCTCGGCGGCGGCCTTGCGGGCGGCCTCCTCGGCGTCCTTCTTCGCGCTCGCGTCCGCCTGAATGGCCTGTGCGTCGGCCTGCTGCGTCAGCGACGCGGTCTGCACCTGGGCCTGCTGGCCCGCGGGGATGTCCGCGAGCAGGGTGGCGCCGCTAGCCGTCGCTTCGGCGTCGTTGTTCTGCGCGGTGCTGCCCGAGGCAACGCCGACGACGCTTCCGACAGCGGTGACCGCCGTGGCCGAAGCCACTGCGAATCCCCGGACCGAGATCCGGCTCACACGGTTTTCCTTCCAGCATCGCCCGCTTCGGTGACCCTCGCGGACGCAATCGTGCCCCTGACACTGGCCTCCCCAACTGCGGGGTCACGGGAGGCGCGGGCCCGGTGGGCAACTCCCCCGAGGGGAGCGCCGCGTGTAGCGCGGGCGGCATACGACATCGCTATGCAGTTGATGCTGTCGCTTTTGTGGTGCCGTACCGCTGGGGGTACAGCTGTGTCGTATGCGGGGCCTGACAGGAGTGAGACTCTGCCGTAACCCGACGGGGCAAGGCAATTCTGAGTTGCGTGTGAAAGCTCACATCTCGTTTGACGCGGGAGATTCACACAAACGCCTACACGCGAAGGCGCCGCCCGGCTAGGCTCTTCGCCTTTTCCGGACGGCGCCAACTATCGCATAACCGCACCTACTTGCAGCGGGGCGGTCAGACCTGCCCGTCTTCGAGCATTTCGGTCACAAGGGCGGCGATCTGTGACCTCTCGGACCGCGTCAGGGTCACATGCGCGAAGAGCGGATGCCCCTTCAGCTTCTCGACGACGGCGACGACACCGTCGTACCGGCCGACCCGGAGGTTGTCCCGCTGGGCCACGTCATGGGTGAGAACCACCCGCGAATTGGCCCCGATCCGGGACAGAACGGTGAGAAGCACATTCCGTTCCAGCGACTGCGCCTCGTCCACGATCACAAACGCGTCGTGCAGCGAGCGGCCGCGGATGTGGGTGAGCGGCAGGACCTCCAGCATCCCGCGCGCCGTCACCTCCTCGATGACCTCGCGGGACGTCACCGCCGACAGCGTGTCGAACACGGCCTGCGCCCAGGGGCTCATCTTCTCGGCCTCGGAGCCCGGCAGATAACCGAGCTCCTGGCCGCCCACCGCGTACAGCGGACGGAAGACCATCACCTTCTGGTGCTGACGGCGCTCCAGCACCGCCTCCAGACCCGCGCACAGCGCCAGCGCCGACTTGCCGGTGCCGGCCCGGCCACCCATCGACACGATCCCGACGTCCGGGTCGAGCAGCAGGTCGAGCGCGATCCGCTGCTCGGCACTGCGGCCCTTGATGCCGAACACCTCACGATCCCCGCGCACGACACGGACGTTGCCCTCGGGCGTGACCCGCCCGAGCGCCTTGCCGCGCTCCGACTGGATCATCAGGCCCGTGTGCACCGGCAGGTCGGCGACCTCGGGGACGTGGACGTGCCCCTCCTCGAAGAGGATGTCCACCTGTTCGCCGGGCAGGGTCAGTTCGGACATGCCGGTCCAGCCGGAGGAGTCCGTGATGGCGAGTTCCGCGCGGTACTCCTCGGCGAGGAGCCCGACGGAGGACGCCTTGATCCTGAGCGGCAGGTCCTTCGACACGACGGTGACGTCGAACCCCTCGGCCTGCAGATTGCGGGCGACCGCGAGGATGCGGGAGTCGTTGTCCCCCAGGCGGTAGCCGCTGGGCAGCACGCTGGGGTCCGAGTGGTTGAGCTCGACACGGACGGTCCCGCCCAGGTCCCCGATCGGGATGGGGGCGTCGAGGCGACCGTGCCGGACCCGGAACTCGTCGAGCAGGCGCAGGGCCTGCCGGGCGAAGTAGCCGAGTTCGGGATGGTGCCGCTTGGCCTCCAGCTCCGTGACCACGACGATGGGGAGCACGACCTCGTGCTCGTCGAAGCGGTGCAGGGCGTTCGGGTCGGCCAGCAGGACGCTGGTGTCGAGAACATAGGTGCGCCGGTCGGGCTTGTGGCGCTTTGTGCTGGTCACCACGGAAGGACGTACCCCCTCGGATGAGGTCGGGGAGCGACGGAGTGGAGCTGGACCGGTCGACGGCCGCTTCGCACGGGCCGAAAACCGGCCCTCCGCCTCTTCGTCCGTGCTGTGACCGCACGATCGGGCTGGTGCAAAGGGCCTCCCGGGCGGACGGCCCCGTGCCGTCCGCTGAGATCCGACACCCGTGGTTCGGGCGTCGACCTGTCTGGGTTATGCCCTCGAACGAGCGTCGCCATGCCACGGCATATGACGGCGAGCCGGTGAACTCCGTGTTACGTGTGCCTTCGGCGGGGTACCGGGAGGTGTTACGACGTGGGACGTCCTGCGTCCGTGGTACCGGTGACGGGTGCGTCAGCCGCCGTAGCGCCGGTGGCGGGCCGCGTAGTCACGCATGGCGCGCAGGAAGTCGACCTTGCGGAACGCCGGCCAGAACACGTCACAGAAGTAGTACTCGGAGTGCGCGGTCTGCCAGAGCATGAATCCGGACAGCCGCTGCTCGCCGCTGGTACGGATCACCAGGTCGGGGTCGGGCTGGTCGCTCGTGTAGAGGTGACGCCCGATCATGTCGATGTCGACGGCCTCGGCGAGCTCCTCCATCGAGGTGCCCTTGTCCTGGGCGTCGAGCAGCATCGACCGCACGGCGTCGGCGATCTCCTGGCGGCCGCCGTAGCCGATGGCGACGTTGACCACTATGCCGTCGACGTGCGCGGTGGTCTCCTCGGCCTCCTTGAGGACCGTCTGCATCCCGGAGGGCAGCAGGTCGGGCGTGCCGACGTGATGCACCCGCCAGCGGCCGTCGGCGGCCAGGGTGCGGACGACGTCCTCGATGATGCCGAGCAGCGGGACGAGCTCCTCCCGCGGCCGGTCGAAGTTGTCCGTGGACAGGAGCCAGAGGGTGACGACCTCGACGTCGGTCTCACTGCACCAGCCGAGGAACTCCTCGATCTTCTCGGCACCGGCCCGGTGGCCGTGGACGGTGCTGGAACCGGCGGCCTTCGCCCAGCGCCGGTTGCCGTCCATGATGACGCCGATGTGCTTGGGCACCTGAGCGTGGTCCAGGTGGCCTTCCACCCGGCGTGCGTACAGCCTGACCAGCAGGCCACGCAGCTTGTCGCGCAGGTTCACGTGATTGTCAGCCCCTCCGTACGGATCGGACAGGCCGCGGCGTGCGGCCCGGTCGTGGCCCGCGGGCGGTCCCTGCCCGTATGGCGGTCCCCGGAGGCGAAGCCTACCCCCGCCGCGGCCGTGGGCCGCCAACGGGTGCGGAACGAATGGTTCCGGCCGGTGGTTCGAGCCGCCCGGCGAACAAAGAAAAACGGGCCGGTCCGTGGGGGGGAGACGGACCGGCCCGAGGGGGGGTTTCCACCATAACCCTTTGTAAGTGATGCTGCGTGCATCGGCGTGCCACAACTACTCTCCGGAGCCACCCGGCGACGCGGCGGTGCCCGCGGAAGCGCCGCTTCAGGGCGCGCTCCTGGCCGGAACACGGCGCGTACGGGGGTGAATCGGGTGCCCCGGGACAGGATCCGGGGGGATGTGCCGCACCTGAGGTCCATTCGGGTGACTTGTCCCGACATCCCCCCGACGGGTGAACCGGGCCACAGACGCCCGCTTGACCCGCGTCGACACCAGGCCGCCTCCGTACCGCCGCTTCGCCGAAGGGCCATCGCAGCCGCACCGGCTCGACGGGAGGCCCTGGCACCGCGCAGCCCCCTCCACTGCGCGGTACCGCCCGCGCAGCTTTGCTCACGCGAATTGCCTTGGTCGAACTTACGCGAGTGACGGCGCAGAGGCGAGCCGCGGGCGATAACGATGTGAAAACCCTCGTCAGAAGATGCGCAAGTGCAGTGAGTGAGTGGAGTGACCCACGGCCGACGTGGGATCGTGCGCGATTTAGGCCATGTCCTGTCCTCATTCACCTCTAGCGTCGCACCATGACGACGACCCTGAGGATCAGTTGGGACGCGGCGAGCGCGCGCCGGGCGGAGCGGCAGTTCCTGGCCGGACCGGCCGGGCCCGGCACGCCGGTCGCCGAGGTGGTCGGCGCGATGCGGGGCGCGCACGCGCAGGTGCTCTCCGCGGCCGAGGTGTCGGTGGGGATGCGGGCAGCCGGGGTGACACGGGCGGACGTACGGGCCGCGCTCTGGGAGGAACGGTCCCTGATCAAGACGTACGGGCCGCGCGGCACGGTCCACCTCCTCCCGGCCCGGGAACTCCCCCTCTTCTCGGCGGCGTTGACCGCGGTCCCGACGGGGCCCAGCCCGTTCCCGCCCGACGTGCGGCTCACCGAGGACCAGGCCGGCCAGGTGGTGACGGCGATCGGTGACGCGCTGGACGGCAGGTGTCTGACCCTCGACGAGCTGTCCGAGGAGGTCGTCGCCCGCACGGGCCCCTGGGCCGGCGACCGCGTGATGCCGGCGTTCCAGGACCTGTGGCCGCGCTGGCGCCAGGTGATGCACCGGGCGGGCTGGGCGGGCACGCTGTGCTTCGGCCCCAACCGCGGTCGCAAGGCGACGTACACGCGCCCGCCGCGGGGGGACGGTGGGGCGGGGGACGCGCGGTCCGCCCCGCGGAGCGATCGAGCGGGGGCCGCACGGCCCGGCCCGCGGGACGGTCGAGGGGTGGAGGCGGGGGATGCGCTGGCCCGGTTCGTCCAGCGATATCTGCACGCGTACGGCCCGGCGACGCCGCAGCACTTCGCGCGGTGGCTGGCGGCGCCCCCCGGCTGGGCGACGGCCCTGTTCGGCGAACTGGCCGCCGGGGGCCGGATCGAGGTGGTCGACTTCGAGGGGACACCGGCGTGGGTGGCGGCGGGTGACACGGACTTCCCGGACGGTCCGCCGCGGGGTGTACGCCTGCTTCCCTACTTCGACGCGTACGTCGTCGCCGGGCAGCCTCGCGAACGGCTGTTCCCCGGGCCGGCGTACCAGCGCGCCCTCGGGGGCGGCCAGGCGGGCAACTACCCGGTGCTGCTCGTCGACGGTGTGGTGGCGGGGGTGTGGCACCAGCGGCGCCGGGGCCGTCGTACGACCGTCACGGTCGAGCCGCTCGTCCGGCTGACGGCACGACAGGAACGGGAGCTGGGCGAGCAGGCGGAGCGGGTGGGTGAGGTGCTGGAGGCGACGGCGGAACTGGTGGTGGGAGAGGTGACGGTGGGTCCGCACGCGTGATCACGACGGTGTGTGTCCGCCCGGCTTGCGTACGTCGAAGAGGTGGCGGGTGCTGTGGGCGACGAAGGGGCCTTCGGCCCGGATGCGTTCGTGCAGCGCCCGCAGCCGCGGCTCGTACGCCTCGACGGTGAAACCGGGGACCATCCAGACCACCTTGCGCAGGAAGTGCACGACCGCGCCGATGTCGTGGAACTCCACGCGCAGCCGCTCCGCCCTCAGACCGACGACGTCGAGCCCTGCGGCCTCGGCGTCGGCACGCTCCCGCTCGGGATGGCGGGCGCTGCGCACGTGGTCCGGCTGCGGTCCGAGGAAGTACTCGACGAGTTCGAAGACGCTGCCCGGGCCGACGTGCTGGGCGAAGTACGTGCCGCCGGGCTGGAGGACGCGGGCGATCTCGCCCCAGTGCGGGCGCACGGGATGACGGCTGACGACCAGGTCGAAGGCACCGTCGGCGAAGGGCAGGGGGTCGTCCTCGGCAGCGGCGACGACGGCGACGCCGCGTGGGCGGAGCAGGGCGGTGGCCTTGGCGACGTTGGGGGCCCAGCCTTCGGTGGCGACGGTGAGCCGGGGCGGCTTCGGAGCGGGGGCCGCGGCGGCGGCATTGGTGGCGGCATTGGCGGTGGCTGCATCGGCGGTGGTCTCGTCGGCGACCCTGGCGAGGGCGAAGTCCAGCACCTCTCCTCCCCCGGTCTGCACATCGAGCACCGCACTCGCCCGGCCCAGCCGCTCGGCCATCGACACGGCGTATCCCCAGGAGGGGCGCGCTTCGGTCGCCCGCCCTTCGAACCAGGAGAAGTCCCAGCCTTCCGTCGGGATGGAGGCACCTTCGGCGAGGAGGTCTTCGAAGGTGGTGGGGCGCGGGGGCCCGGGCTCGGGCTGGGACGTCACGTGGTGCTCCTTACGACAGGACGAATACGACGTGCTCGTTCTCACCGTGGCGTACGGTGCCGGTCCGCTGGAAGCCGTGCTTCTCGAGGAGACGTACGGAGCCGGTGTTCCCGCCGACCGGGTCGGCGTACAGAGGCCGGTTCTGCTCCCGTTCCAGGAAGAGGGTCAGGGCCCGGCTGCCGATGCCACGGCCCCAGTACGGCTTCCCGAGCCAGTACCCGAGGAAGCGGCGGTCTGCGTCCCACCAGGCGGCGAGGTTGCCGGCGACCTCACCGTCGACGGTCACGGTCTGCCCGAAGAGGGTGTCGTCGCCGAGGACTTCGGCCTTCCAGTGCCGCAGGAACGCCTCGCGCGGCCGAGGCGTGAGCCTCGACCGCCGGACGGCTTCCGGATCGTGCTCGTGCGCCAGGAAGAACTCCAGGTCGGCTTCCACGACGTCGCGCAGACGTACGTCCACGTGGTCATCCCTCATGCCCCGGAGTGTGCCAGCCGCCACTGACAACGGGCTCTCAGGGAACCAGCGGACGCACGTCCTCGGCCGCGAACCGCACGAACCCCTCGGGGTCGGGCTCGTCCGCCGTCGGCTGCAGTACGACGCTGTCGGCCCCGGCCTCGACCAGCCGCTCGACGGCCTCGGCGACGGCTCCCGCGTCCCCGGCGACCCCGAGGTCCGGAACGGAGTCGAGCCCCTCGGCGACGAGTTCCGCGCGCAGCCGGGCTGCGGCGTCGGGCCCGGTGGCGGTGAGCAGATAGACGACGACGGGGTGGGGCCCGGCCTCGCGGCCGGCCGCCGCCCGCCCCTCCTCGACGAGCCGCCGCGCCTTGCGCACACCCTCGGCGTTGGTGGCGGCGGTGAGGATGGTCCCGTCGGCGGCCTCACCGCTGAGCCGCAGCGACCGCGGCCCGGTGGCCCCGGCCAGCACCCCGCCCTGCGGGCCCTCCGGCGGCCAGTCGAGAGCGACGTCGTCGAGCGTGACGTAACGGCCGTCGACGGTGAGTCGCTCCCCGCCCAACAGGGCGCGGAGCGCGACGAGGTGCTCCCGCAGCAGGGTGACGGGCGACTCGACCCGGGCGCCCACCTGCCCCATCCAGTCCTGCACGCCGTGCCCCACACCGACGATCGCCCGCCCCGGGAACATCCGGCGCAGCGAGGCGACCTCCATGGCCGTGATGGCGACGTTCCGCAAGGGCACGGGCAACAGCCCGACCCCGACCCGCACCCGCTCGGTCCACGCGAGGGCTGCGGCGGCGGTGGAGATGCCCCCTTCTCTGAAACAGTCCTCCCAGAGCCAGAGTTCTTCGAGCCCGGAGCTCTCCGCGACGTCGCAGACCGAACGGAGCCGCTCGGGGGCCAACTGGGGGCGGAAGACTGCGCCTAGGGGGGTCATGAGGTCTTCCTACCCAGGGCACGAAGCACAGGGCAACACCTTTATGAGCTGTGTGGAATGGCCCGGTGGACCGGTCTCAGGCAGTCACACCTTCTTGTCAAGGTCGGGGGCGTTCTCCGCCTTGCTCACACGGCCCTTCGCGGCGTCCAGGACTGCCTGGCTCAGGTCAGCGGTTGACGGCCTGGATCTCCTGTACGACCACGTCCTGCGTGGCGCCGAACGTGCCGTCGGGGAGGTCGCCGCCTGTGCCGCCGGTGCCCGTCCACTCGATCTTCCAGGTGACGGTGGCCTGGAGCGGGTACGTGCCGTCTCCCGAGGAGCGCAGGTACTTCACGCCGCAGGGTGGCGTGCGGTCCGCCTTGCCCTTGGCGTAGGGCTCGCCGATGCGGCCGTCGTTGATCGCGCAGACACCGGACGCCGGGTAGGTGACGGCGTCCTTGGTGCCGGGTTCGATGCGGAGCGAGACCGGCTCCGCGGTCGCCGTCGCGGCGATGCCGATCACGGGGACGGACGCGGTGACGGAGACCGGCTTGAAGTCGGCGGCGTCCAGCCAGGCCCAGGTCGGCAGGTTGACCTTGGTCTGGGCGGCGGGGGCCAGGGTCACCTTGGTGCTGGGGACGCGGACCTCCGCGTAGGCGAGCTCGGCGAGGATCTCGGGCGTGACGGCGTTCTGGATGTCGGCGGGCGGAGGGTCGCCCTGGTCCACCCAGAAGGGTTCCTCTTTGCAGGCGTCCCAGCCCGGGGGGAAGTCCTCGTCGACGAACGAGTCCCAGAAGTAGCCCTTGCCGGTCTTGTCCTTGTTGAAGTCCTTGTACGGCTTCCCGTTGACGTACCGGTCGCGCTGCTTGGCGTCCCACTCGTAGCCCGTCGAACCGGCTTCCCAGACCGGCTCCATGGCCTTCTGAAGCTGTTCCGGGGTGTACTTCGGGGCGTACCAGCAGGGAGGCGGGGTCCAGGACGTGGATGAGGTGAGTGCGCCGGCGGAGTTGCCGCTGCCGTTCTTGGAACGGTCGAAGACGACGCCGCCTACGGTGACGGAGACGGTGCCGTCCTTGCCTGCGTTGGCTTGTTGATTGGCGCCCTGAGTGGCGCCACCCAGGGTGTCGTCGGCGTGCGCCACTCCAGTGAGGGCGAGCAGCGACCAGCACGTGCCGGCTATGACCACCGAGGAGAGCGTCTTCACCGGAGGCTTCAGGGCTGGCACTTGGGACTCCCACTCTGCGAAACCAACTTCTGGATCACCCAGACACCCTTGTCGTTCTTCTTGAGCGACGTGTGGTAGATGACGTAGCTCTTGGCGGTGACCTCAGTCTTCTTGGCCTTGTTCGTCTTGAGGTCCTTCACATACGCCTTGCCCTGGTCCTCGCAGTAGCTGAAGGACGCCGTGCCGTCCTTGTCGACAGACACTTGCGGAGCGTAGAAGCGGTATGCGCCGGTGACGGCCGCCTTGTGGTCGACGTAGTTCTGAACGAACTTCTGTGTGCTGGCCGCCGCCTCGCCCTCGTAGTAAAAGAGGTACGCCTTGTCGAGCGCGTTCTGGTTGACGATCGCGAGGTCTACAGCCTTGATCGACTGCTCGCCGTCGGCCAGGATCGCGTCCTTCTCCTTGTCTCCGGTCTTGGGCCAGTCGAAGGCGTAGGAGAGGTCGGACGGCAGGTCGATCTTCGGCCGTTCGGCCAGTGCAGGGTCGGAAGCGGTCGGGGACGCCGAGGCCTCATTCCCCGTACCGGCTCCCGCGATCTTGTCGTTGTCCTTGTCCTTGGAGCTGTCGTCGCTCCCGCACGCGGACAGCGTCAGGGCCGCAATGGCGGTCAGCGTGAGCGCTGCGAGGAGGGTGGGGCGGCGGTTCACGGTCGGCTCCCGGGAGGTGGCGAGGCTTCTCTTGAGCGAACCAAAGCTATACAGCGGGGTGCGGCCGCACCAGGGTGAAGGTTGTCAACTCGCGGGGTGTATGGGGAGGAATCGGCGATTCGTCGTCACCTTCGAGCCGTAACGGTTGCATAACGCGTCAATGCCGGGCACCAACGCGTGTGCCGACGGGGGCGTTTCAGTCAGGAACGAGCAAAGAGCTGGGTCCGTGGGCCCATGCGAGGGACTGCCCTCTGCGGATACGTTCGGGCCTGAGAGCCGGCATGGCCAGATGGTGCGGTCGGAGGGGGTCCGGATGGGGCGGCGTTGGCGGAACGGGCGTGGGGAGCTGGTCGTGCTCGGGGGTGACGCCGGACCGTCCGTCACTGTGCCGCTGGAGATCGCCACCTCCTATCGGGCCCGTACGAAGGGGTTGTTGGGACGGGACTCCATCGAAGGGGCGATCCTGCTCTCCCCCGCCAACAGCGTGCACACCTTCCGTATGCGCATCCCGATCGATGTCGCCTACCTGGACCGCCACCTGCGCGTCATCGCCGTGCGGACCATGCGGCCTGGGCGGCTGGGGATGCCCCGGCTGCGGGCCCGGCATGTGGTCGAAGCGGGGGCCGGGGTCATGGGTGAGTGGGGGGTGCGGGAAGGGGCTCGGGTGGAGATCGTCGTGCCGGCGGAAGGAGGTTAGGGCCCCATCCAGGAGCTTCTACGGCAGGTCGCTCACCCGGACGTGCGGAAGTTGGGAGACCGCGGAGCCGACCGCGTCGATCGTGCGCACGGGTGGTTCCTCGTCCGTGGAGTACAACCGGGCGCGCACGGACCGCCCTGACGGGGGCGCCAGCCAGTAGGCGGACGGCGGAAGGTCAGCCTCTGCGCGGCACGATGTAGCCGCACAGGACGGGCGCGGCCCAGTGCCGACCACTCTGGTCGCTGTCCCGGTCGGCCACGTCCACGTCGACCCCTTCGGTCCGCACCGCCAACGTCAGGGCCTTGGCCAGTGATGCGGGCGGAACCGGCGGCCCGACCAGCAGCAGGTCATAGTTCACTGGTTCCTTCGCTTCCCAGGTCGAAGAGCGTGCTCTGTGCCGCTTCCGCGTTGTCCCAACTCGCCGCGCTGTCCGGTTTCACCGACAGACGCCCCAAAGCGGCCCTGGACTCCGAACGCCCCAGCGCGCCCAGAAGCTCGATGCCGGAGTCGGGGAGCGGGGTCAATAGCCAGCAATAGCGCACTCAACGGCCGCATTGGATAGAGTCACTATTATGAGTACCGACTTGTATGGATGGCTGGAATGCAGGCCCAAGCCTGGGCGCTATGGCACTGAACACGTGCTGTGGGAGCCCTTCTCCGAACTCAGGCACCTCTATTGGGCCCGTGATTACATGTCGTGGTCAGCACTCTTCGACGTCCGGAGTGTGGAGCCTGTCAGAGCTCTCTTCCCTGACCGCGGGGCCCCGGTAGATATGTCGGACACGGTACGAAGGGATGCGGACGATTTCGAGGGCCACAGTCATTCGTGGTTCTCGTGGCGTGAACTGTCGGCTGTCGACTGGAACGCCCCCTGCACCGACGGCCCATCTCGGTACTGGGTCCGCCGCTGGTCCCGTGCCCATGAAGGATCCCTCGTGCCCGAGGGATTGGCCGCACTCCCGGATGAACTGTACGACTCGGCCGCCGCCAAGTTCGGAGAAGGCAACATCGCTCCCTCCCGGTGGCCCGACAACGGAGAGCTCCTGCTGGGCAACGAGGTGTATCGACCTGTCTCCCCTGCCTATCGCGACCTGGTACCGGCCGACGGACCATGGCGACCTGTGTGGAATGTGATGGGCACGCTGTCCGAACTCCATGGTGAGGACAACGTCCGCCTCGTCGTCTGGTTCGGCGGCTGAACGGAAGCCTGGGGGCATCAGTCGTGCGTCACGAGTGACGGCTTGCGAGCCGTCACCCTCCTTCTCGTCTTCACCCCGGCCTACTATTCCAGACCTAGGTATTCCAACGCCCCCTTGGGGTTGTCGTTCAACCGCTTCCAGTCGATTTCCTCACCTCGACTGTACTTCGCCTCCAGCGCCCGCTGCATGTCACCCAGCTGCTTGGCCGTGAAGCTCGCATCACCGATACGAGCGTCAACTCCCTTCTCGTTCATGAGCTGGGCAGGAGAGACCTTCTGTCCCTTGATGGGCCGGAAAACCTCAGTCCACTTATCAGGCTTGTCGATCTCAACGCGGGTCGTCCTGCTCGGATTCGCCTTCTTCCACTCGGAGAGTGTGTTGATCTTCCCGACGAATTCCGGCTGACGCGTCGGGTTCACCGTGTTCTTCACTTCGACCAGGTGCACCCTGCCGTCCCGCCCCTTGTACAGGACATCGGCGTCCGGCACGTTCGACACATCCACGGCTTCTCCTGGCGCGACCTCGACCTGACGCCGGTTGTGTTCCGAGCCGACGGCGGTGTGCACGGTGCTGTCGGGTGCCGCGTCCTCCGAGGCGCGCCGCACGCCGCGCACCTCAGCAAGCATCTCCTCGAGCCTGCTGGCGGTACGCGCGTTGGTCACTTCGGAGCCGAGCTTGCTCGCGCCCGCCCGGTCGACGTTCTTGCGTCGTGCGAGATCAGTGAGCTCGTCGAGCGCGGCCGCCGCCTGGTCTTTGCCGATCTCCTTCTTGCCAGGGTTCTTCTTGGCGTTCCTGACGAAGTCGTCAATGTTGCGCTCGTCAATACTGAGTCTGCCCTGCTTGATGGCGGCCTTCGCCGCCTCCGCCTGAGCCTCCAGCGCCTGTTGCTGTGCCTCGTCCGCGTTCTCCCGGGCCTCCTGGGCCCGCTCCTTGGCCTCCTCGTCGCAGCCGTCCTCGGCGAGGATGACGTACGGGGAGTCGGACGGGCCGGCGGCGAGGATCGTGGTGCCTGTGCCGGAGGAGCCGGTGAGGAGGCCTGGGGTGGTTCCGGGCGAGCTGTCGCCGTACGGGATCCGGCGCGCCGGCGCCGCGATGGTGCAGCCCGACTCGCGGGCCTGCTTCTCGGCCGCGTCCGCCGCCTCGTCGGCGTCCTTCGCCGCCTTCCGAGCGCCCTCGGCATCGCCCGCCTTGGCAGCCTTGCGGGCCTTCTCCGCCGCGTCCGCCGCCTTGTCGAGGGATTCACCGACCTCGGCCAGCTTCTCGAACTTGGTGAATTTCGTAATGGTTTTCGGGCTGAAGATGCCGATGACGCTGACTACGGTGTTGCCGATGGAGGCGCCGTAGTTGCCCTTCTCCCAGTTCTCCTTGTCGACGAACGTGTCGATCGCCAGGTCGGACACGAAGTCCTCGGGCGAGTTGATCCAGCCCCATACGGAGGAGACGTAGTTCCCCTTGTCCCACTCCTCGCCCAGTTCGTCGGCCTTGTCGCCCCACCAGTTCGTGGTGTAGCCCTTCAGGCCGTTCCACGTGTCCTTGATCGAGCCGACGGGGTCGCTGACGACGTCCATGGTGCCGGCCAGGAAGCTTTTGGTCGGGGCCACGAAGAAGCCCCGGACATGGTCCATGAACGTCCTGTCGTGGCGTTCCTGATCATGTACCTCGTCCCAGAGCGACCTCTCTTCGAACGGCCCCGGAGCGAGTGGGACTGTGTCGTTCGTCCCCGCGCCCTCATAGGTGATGATCCGAGTCGACCACGCCGGACCACGGCCGCTGTCGTTGCCGCCCGGACCACCACCGGCGTCCGTGCCTCCCTGGCCACCCGAACCGCCCTCGGTGCCCGAGTCGCCTTCGGCACCCGCCTCACCGTGCGCGCCCGCACCACCGTCTGCCGCCGCGCCACCGTCCGCGTTCGCGCCGCCATCCGGGTCGGCGCCGTTGCCGCCGTCGGCTCCGGCGTCCGCACCACCCGGCTGCCCAGCGTCGTCGTCCCCGGCCGCACCCGTCTGCGTACCATCGCCCTGCGGAGCGGGGCAGGCCGTGCCCGTCACCGAGCAGACCGCCGACCGGATGCCGTCGGCGATACGCCCGCCGAGGCCGCCCACCGACAGTGCGACGATGATCGCGGCGACCACCGCGATGAGCCCCGCGTACTCCACCGCGGTCTGGCCCTCGTCCCGCCGCCAGCGGATCATCCTCGCCAGGCTGAACGCCCGGCGCTCCTCCCTGTCTTGGGGAGCGATCTCGAACCACTCACGCGACCGGGCCCGGCGCAACAGCACGATGACCGCCACCGGCATCGCCGCCTGCGTGATGCCCCGCAGATCACCGTGCAACAGCGTGCCGAACGACAGCCACACGATCCACGCCTGTACGGCGATCAGTGCGCGGCTCGTCCACACCCCGCCCCGCCACAGGCGCCGGGCCAGGTAGACCCCGGCCACGCTGGGCAGCGAGTCGTACACCAGGATCCCGACGATCTCCCCGGAGTAGTACGTCACCACCGACAGCACAGTGACCACGTACAGCACCGTCAGTGCGAACTGCACCCACAGCAGTACTTGCGCCCAGCCCAGCTCCCTTGGCAACGGCGAATACCGGTCCCAGGACGGGCTGCTCTGTGCACCCCACATCCCGCTCGGGGGTATCGGGTCACCGGCAGGGGACATGCGCGACCTCAGCTCAGCTCGATGAACGGCCGTTCAACACAGGCACCGAGCCGAGGCTAAGGAAGGTCGATCACTCACGCATGGGCCCGGGGTCCCAACGCCGGGCCCACTTTGCGTGGCTCAACTCTCCGTGCGCGGGAAGGAGACCTCGACCCGGCGGTTCTTCTTGCGGCCGGTTTCCGTGGAGTTGTCGGCGATGGGGTACTGCTCGCCGTAGCCGCGGACCTCGTATGTGACGTTGGAGTCGGTCAGTTCCTGGTCGAGGACGTTCTGGACGGCGTCGGCCCGCTTCCTGGACAGGACATCGCCGTGGGCGGAAGAACCGAGGTTGTCCGTGAAGCCGAAGACGCGGATCTTCGTCGCGTTCTGCGTCTTGATCTCCTCGGCGATCGCGGAGATCCGGGCCTTCGCCTCGCCGCTGAGTTTCGCGCTGTCCTTGCCGAAGAGGACCTCGGCCTGGAGGGCGAACTTGACGTCGGCGTTGGTGTCTTCGCGGCGTTCGTCACCGCTTTGGTCTTCTACGACCTGTTTGATGTCGAGGACCTTGGCTTCGGCGAGGGTGGCGCCTTCGGGGAGCTTGAGGTCGGGGTCGTTGGCGTCGACCTCGACGGGGGCGGAGGCGGAGGCCTCGGTGCCGGGGGGTACGCCGGGGGTCTCGTCGGCGTGGGCCGCGACGGCTCCGTAGAGGTTCGCGGCGACCATGAGGCCGGCGGCGGTGAGGACTAGGGCGAGGCGTGGAGTCACCGGTCGGGTGCGCGTGCGGGTTTCCATGACCGGCCTCACCCGGAGATCTTGATGGTGCCGCTGGAGAACGTCGGGACCTGGAGGGTGACGTCGGTTGCATCCGCGGGCGGGGAGGGGAACTGGATGAAGACGGGGATGGTCTGTCCGGACTCGATCGTGGTGAGACCCGTGGTCGTCAGCGGTCGTCCGTCGGTGTCGCGGAGCACGTAGTAGCGCTTCTTCCCCTTGGAGTCCACGAGCGTCGCGCCGCCGAGCGACGTGCCGTGCTTGAGGATCTCCGTCTCGTCACCGCGAAGTGCTGCCGGGAGCACCATTGAACCTGATCCGTCGTTCTTGAACTGGCCATCAATGGTGAGGAATCCGCCCGCATCCCGCTGCGCTGACGTGATCTGAAGGAGAAGGCCGTCCTTGCCCTTGAGTTCGGTCAGTGGTGTCTCCGTCTTCCCCTCCTGAGCACTAGGTGCGGAGCCACGGTCCTTGGAAGCGGAGGCCGAGGTGTCCGGCTTCTTGTCGCCGCCACCACCACCGCAGCCGGCCATACCCAGGGCCAGGCCGGCCGCCAGGGTCAACGCGACCATCCTCCTGCGGGCCCTCTCAGTGAACCGCATGCTCATCTCTCCGCTTCCTTCATCACTCGTCGTTCGCTTCTCAGTCGGCCAGGTGGACGTCGAAAAGATCCTCGGGCTCCGGAAGCTGGCTGAGGTCGTCCGGCTTCAGGTCCCAGTTCCTGTCTTTGCACGTGAGGCGGGGGAGCACGTCGACTTCCGCGTCCTCGGCAGGGAGCTTGAACTCGCAGAGGGGCTCGATGACGGCCGTGGCGCTGGCCCTCGACCTCTTCTGCGCAGTGCCGGGGACAATGGACTCCCCCATGGTCTTCCGCGTCTGCACGACCACGTCGTAACCCAAGGGCAAGCCGGTTCCCGAACACCCCTCAACGTCAGCGTCGTTCTGGCCGGCGAGCTGGTACGCGCGCGAGCACGGGTCGGTGGCCAGCGGTACGGCGCCATCGAAAATGTCCTGCCACTTCGCGGGGTCGAGAACGGCCTCAACCCATTCTCCTGCAAGCTGGTCCCGGGCGTCCTGGGCCGCTGCGAGCGCCGCAGCATCGGCCGCCGTCTGGGCACCGCCGCGATTCACCGTGGCCTGGCCGACCGCGAAGTAGGCGAGCGCAAGGAAGAGCAGGCCCCCCACCACCGTGATGTAGATGGGGAAGGCCTGCCCTGCGTCGCCGCACCTGCCGGGTTGCGTCAATTCCCGACCCGGTTGATCAGATTCGTGATCCTGTCGAGGATCGTCGTGCCGATGCTGGTGCCCGTAATCGCCAGCACAATAGCCACCACCACCGCGATGATGCCCAGGTACTCGACCGCCGTCTGCCCCTTGTCGCCGGCGCGGCGGCGCATCGCCTCGGCCGTCGTGTTCTTCCAGCCGTTCACGCGGACCTTGGTCGCGACGGCGGTCTTCAGCATCAGGTCGCTCATGGTGTTCCCCTCCGGGTTCGGCTGTGTCGCTCTCGACACGAGGAACGTACGGCGATACGACCAGTCCGCCAGAGGGCCCCTGGGCCCAATTCCGGGCCCAATCGCTCGGGCCCAGCCGGCTGTTCCCCCGTGGTCTCACCGACGGTCACCCCCGTCCCGGTGTGCGTCCGGCGCCGTGCCGATCCACTTCGCGGCGGCCTCGGAGCGGCTGGTGCTGTGGAGCTTGGCGAAGATGCGGTTGATGTGGTTCTTGACGGTCTTCTCGCTGATGAAGCACGTGGCGGCGATCTGCTGGTTGTTCATGCCGGACGCGATGAGGTCCATGATCTCCGCCTCCCTCGTGCTCAGTTGGAACCGCGACCTGTCGGGAGCGGCCGGCCGGCCACTCGTCCACCCAGACGACGACTGTCCCACATGCGGTTGCACTTGCGAAAGGTTTTCTGGAGAAGGACGTGGAGAAGTGTTGAAATGCACTGGTGGGGAGGGTGGTTGAGTCTGCATATACGACTGGGCGGAAGCGGAAAGTCCGTATGCAGTCGCACTTGACGACTGACCCAGGCCCTCGGGGAGAGGGGGTGCCGGTGCCCGGCCCTGGCGGAGTTGGGCCAGCAGCGCGCCCGCCGCCGTGGGGGTGAAGTGGGCCCTGCCCTCCTTGATGTCCCGTACGGCCTCGACCAGCTGGTCGGCTGTGAACTCGCCGTGGACCAAGTAGCCGCCCGCTCCTCGGCGCAGGGCCTCCTGGACGATCTCCGACTCCCTGCTGTAGGTCAGCATCACCACCGGGGCGATCTGCACCAGGTACGGGAGGGCCGAGATGCCGTCCACGCCGGGCATGCGGACGTCGAGGAGGACGACGTCCGGGCGGTGCCGGTGGGCGGCGTCGTAGGCCTGGCGGCCGTCGGCGGCCTCCGCCACCACCTCGATGTCCGCGCGGCCGGAGAGCAGGGCGGTGAGGCCGGCGCGGACGACGGGGTTGTCGTCCGCCACGACGACCCGGAGACGACGGGCCGGCGGTGCCGACTGCGGGAGGTCGGCGAACGGGTTGTGCGGTGGCGGCTGGGGGGCGCCGGTGGCGTGGGGTGTGTGATCCGGCATCAGAGGCCTCCTCTCGGGTCGTGGCGTCATGCGGTCGGGGTGGTCAGGGCGGCCAGGGGGAGTTCCAGGCGGACCTCCGTGCCCTGGGGGTGGCCGCCGCGGCCTATGCGGATGCGGGCGCCGACGGAGGCCGCGCGTTCGACCATGCCGACCAGGCCGAAGTGGCCCGCGCGGCGGAGTTGTTCGAGGGTGGTGCCGGGTGGGAGGCCGCTGCCGTCGTCGTAGACGCTGATGCGGAGCAGGTCGCCATGGACGCCCGCGCTGACGTCGACGCGGGTGGGGTGGGCGTGGCGGTGGGCGTTCTCCATGGCTTCCGAGGCAATCGTGAGGAGCTGGCGGGCCACGGCCGGTGGGACGGAGGGAACGGCGTGGGCGCCGGTCGGGCGGTAGACCGCCGTCAGGCCGGTGCGAGTGCTGAAGTCGCGGGTGCGGGCAGCCAGTTCCACCAGGACGTCCGTGGCCTGGTCGGGGTCCGATTCGCGGCGCAGGTCAGCCAGGAGTTCGCGGGATTCGGCGGCGGCCCGGCGGGCCGAACGGGCGACCAGGGCTGCCTGTTGCCTGATCAGCGCCGGGTCCATGCGGTCGGCGCCGGCCGAGCCGGTCAGGCCGTCGGCGGCCAGGGCCACGCCGTGCAGGGTCTTGGCGACCGAGTCGTGCATCTCGCGGGCCAGCCTGGCGCGCTCGGCACCGACCGCTTCCGTCACGGCGAGACGGGCCTGGACGGTGGTGAGGGCCTGGGTCGCCGCGCCGAAGCGGAGCATGAGGTTGCGGAGGCTGGAGCCGACGGCTCCGGCGATGACGCAGAGGCCGGGCAGCAGGGCGGACTCGGTGATGCCGGGGGCCGGGTCCTCCTGTGCCGCGTGGATGAGGAGCAGCAGGAGGGCCTGGAGGGAGGCGAAGACGGCGGCGCCTCGCCAGCCGTAGACCAAGCCTGCCAGGAGGGGGGTGCAGACGCTGACGTAGGCGAGGGTGCTGTCGGGGCCGGCGGCAATGAGGAGCAGGGCGCCGAAGAGGGTGTCCGCGGCAAGGAGGGAGGGGTGGCGGAGGAGGAGCGGGCCGAAACGTTCCCAGTCTCTGAAGAGGACGTAGGAGGTCATGAAGGTGACGACCACGGCTGCGCCGACGAGGCGGGTCGGGAGGCCGTCGTTCGCGTTGACCAGGGCGGTGGGGGTGGCCAGGGCGATCATGGCCAGGCGGAAGCCGAATACCTGTCGGCACATGGCTTGCAGGGCGTTGACCTGGATGTCGATCGCGGGGTGGGTGGGCATGCCGCTCGCCGGGCCCTCCGCCGGGACCGGGTCCGCACTCGCACCCGTGGGTGGCCCCTGTGACGGCGCGGCCCCATCGGAGGCGGATCGACCGTTCGTATGTCCCTGGAGACCGTGTGCCGTCGGCATCGGCCCCTGCGCACGGGGATCCGCCTCTGTCACTCGGGGCACCGCCCTGTCCCGGCGCCCGCCCCCCTTGATCCGCGCCGTCGGCTCCCCACCGACCAGGGCGCCGGCCACTTCCCACCCCGGCGGCAGCGCAGGCGTCACGGACGTGACCGGTACGTCCGGCGCGCCCGTGCGGACATGCGCCGGCAGCACCGTCCCCGCCGGAGGAGTGGTGATCTCCGGTGTCTGCTCGGATCGGCGGCGGCGACGCCCCAGCAGTCCCGCCCGCTCCCCTGTCATCGACATACCGTCGCCCCCTCCCCTACTTCCCGGTCACCGAGCCGAAGTCCGTTCCCGAGCCGAGGATCAGGCCGGTGCCGAGCAGGAGCATCGTGGCCGGGACCATGAAGGTCGTGATCATCATCGTGGCCTTGGGGACGGCCCGGGCCGCCTTGCGGCGGGCGTTCTGCGCGTCCGTACGGCGCATGTCCTTGGCGAGGGACACCAGCGTGTCGACGATCGGCGCGCCCAGTTCCTCGCCCTGCTGGAGCGCCGTCACGAACATCGCCACCTGCTCGGAGTCGTTGCGGCGGCGCAGTTCCGCGAAGGCCTGGCGGCGGCTCATGCCGAGGTCCATCTGGCGCAGGGTGATGCGCAGTTCGTCGGCCCAGGGGCCCTCGTACCGGGACGCGACCCGGTCCAGCGCCTGTCGGAAGCCGAGGCCCGCGCTCACCACGACCGCCAGGACGTCCAGGAAGTCAGGCAGGGTCCGTTCGATGACGTCCTTGCGGATGCGGATCGCCGACCAGATGCCGACCTCCGTCCAGAACGCGCCGAAGGCCAGCAGGAGCAGCGCGACGAACAGCTGGCCGCGCATGAGGAAGACCAGGAAGCCCACGACCCCGAGGAAGCCGTAGACCGCCCGCCGCGCCGCGTACCTGTCGATCGTCAGGCCGCCGGGGTTGCCCGCAAGGTCGATCTTGCGGCGGTACTTGGCCACCTGCTTGGGGCCCATCAGGCGCAGTACCGCGGGCGCGTAGCGCATGCCCAGGCGGTCGACGAGCGAGTCGACCGCGCCGGTGCGGGTGGAGCCGACCTCCAGGGCCAGGGCGAGGTCGCCGGGCAGTTTCGCCTCCGCGCGGTACATGCGGATGCCGGCGAAGACGCCCCAGACGCTGAGGCCCATCAGCAGGGCGAGGAGCAGTCCCATGGTTGCCTCCGGGCTCTCAGACGTCGATGCGGGACAGGCGGCGGATGAGGACGAAGCCGACGGCGTAGAGCGAGAAGGCGATGATGACCGCCGCCTGGCCGAAGGCGGAGCCGGTCATGCGGTCCAGGGCGCCGTCCTTCACCCCGTTCATGAGGAACAGGGAGCCGACGCCCAGGACCGGGACGGCGTACGACGTCATGTTGACCTGGGAGAGCTGGGTACGGACCTCGCGCCGGGTCTCCTTGCGTTCCTCCAACGTCTCCGTCAGGTTGCGCAGGGCGCTCACCACCTGGCCACCGGCCCTGTTCGACAGGACCAGCGTGGTGACGAGGACGACCAGTTCGCGGGACGGGAGGCGGTCGGCCAGTTCGCCCAGCGCGTCGTCCATCGAGGCGCCGACCGCCAACTGGTTGGAGACCTTCCCCAGTTCCTCGCCCGCCGGGGCCTCCATCTCCTCCGCCGCCATGCCGATCGCCGTGCGCAGGGCGAGGCCCGCCTGGGTGGCGTTGGCGAGGATCCGGGCCATCTCGGGGAGCTGGTTGATGAACTTCTCGATGCGCTTCTGACGTTGCCAGTTGAGGAACTGGACGGCGACGCCGATGCCCAGCAAGCCCGCCAACGGCCCGAAGAACGGGGCGAGAGCCGCCTGGCCGATCAGCCACAGGCCCGCGACCGTGGCGAGCATGTAGACGAAGAACTCACCGGGTGTGATGTCCAGGCCGGTCGCCGCCAGGCGCAGTTCCAGCTTCTTGCCCAGCCTGGTGCGCCGCAGACGGCGGTCGATGCCGCGGAAGTTGCGGCGCCGGCCGGCCGTCGGGACCTGGCCGGTGGCGGCCAGGCGGTCGACCAGGGCCTGCCGCTGCGCCTTGCCCGCGGCGTACGAGTGCAGGCCGACGACCGCGAGGACGCACGTCAGCAAGGTGATGCCGGTGGTGAGCGTGATGAGCGATTGCAGTTCCATCGGTCGGTCCTACCTGGCTTCTCGGGTGGCTAGCTGGTCCGCGGACCGGGCGATGCCGAACGCCTGCGGGAGGGGCTGGCTCGCCATGTAGAGGCGGTCGGCGGTGCGGCGCGGTAGCGCGAAGTACTCGAAGGCGCCGTGGATACGGCCGTCGGAGGTCATCGGCTGCGCGTTGAAGCGAGCGACGGTGACCAGGCGGTACGGGTCGCTGCCGTGGCTGTCCATCAGTGCGATCTCGGTGATGCGGCGGGCGCCGTCCGCGAACCGTGTCAGCTGCACGATGACGTCGACCGCGCTGTTGATCTGGTCGTGCAGCGCCACGAAGGGGATCTCCACGTCCGACATCGACGCCAGCGTCTGGAGCCGCATCAGCGCGTCCTCGGCGCTGTTGGCGTGGACGGTGGCGAGTGAGCCGTCGTGGCCCGTGGACATCGCCTGGAGCATGTCGAGGGACTCGCCGCCACGGACCTCACCCACGACGATCCGGTCGGGGCGCATGCGCAGCGAGTTGCGCACGAGGTCGCGGATCGTCACCTGGCCCTTGCCCTCGACGTTGGGCGGGCGGGACTCCAGCCGGATCACATGCGGCTGCTGGAGCTGGAGTTCGGCGGAGTCCTCGATGGTGATGATGCGTTCGCCCTCGGGGATGAGTCCCGACAGGGCGTTCAGCAGGGTCGTCTTTCCGGTGCCCGTCGCGCCCGAGACGATGATGTTGAACTTCGCCTGCACCAGGCCCGCCAGCAGGTACAGCATGTGCTCGTCCAGCGAGCCGAGGCCGATCAGCTCCTGGAGCGTGAAGGAGCGCGGGAAGCGGCGGATCGTGAGGGTGGCGCCGGTCAGGGACAGCGGCGGGATGATGACGTTGACGCGCTCCCCGGAGGGCAGGCGGGCGTCGACCATCGGGTTCGACTCGTCCACGCGGCGGTTGACGGTGGAGACGATCCGCTCGATCGTCTGCATGAGCTGGTCGTTGGAGGCGAAGCGCAGGGGGAGTTGCTCGACCCGGCCGCCGCGTTCCACGAAGATCGCGTCCGGGCCGTTGACCATGATCTCGGTGATGGACGCGTCCTCGAGGAGCGGTTCCAGGATGCCCAGACCCAGTGCCTCGTCGACCACTCTGCGGATCAGCTGCGAGCGCTCCACCGTCGACAGGACCGGGCCCTCACGGCTGATGATGTGCCCGAGCACACGCTCCAGCCTGGCCCTGCGCTCGGCGGCGGCCAGCGAACTCATCTCCGCGAGGTCGATCTCCTCCAGGAGCTTGGACCGGTAGGAGGCGACCATGTGGCCGTCCTCGCCCCGGTTGCCGTTCTCCTCGGGGGTGTTGATACGTGCTCGCAGGCTCATGAGTGCGGTGCTCCTAGCTCGTCTTTCAGTGGTCGAGCGGCATCGTGGCGGTCTTGACGGCCGGATCGAACTCCCATCCCGGCACGAGGGACGGGATCTGCACAGTGGCCGTGACCGTGACCTCGTCCCCGCCGAACGACGGCAGACAACTGGTCTCGTCCGCCAGCCAACTGCTCACCGCCGCTCGGCAGTCCGCCTCGTACGGCCCCTCCAGCGACGCACTGCGCGCCCCGGTCCTGGCTGCCGTGCCGGCCTGCTGGGCCGTGTAGGCGATCAGCCCGAGCTGCACGGCCGCCAGCGCGACGATCAGCAGGATCGGCAGAAAGCCGATGTACTCGATGGCGACCTGGCCGCGGTCGCGTTTCCTGGGCGGGTGCGTCATCTCAGTCCGCCTCCTCGACCGCGCCGGCGTGGCCGTGGACCGTGAACCCGAAGGACAGCGTGCCCGGGAAGAGGACGGGGACCTCCAGGCGCACATCGGCGGTGACGTAGCCCGAGCCACCGCAGGTCACACTGGCACCCGATCGCCACGCGTCCGACAGGTGCTTGAGCCCGGCCGCCTCGCACGCGGCCTGCCGCGCCCCCGGCTCGGCCGCCGTCGCCTGCCGTACCGCCTCGTCCGCGGCGTTGCCCGCGAGCGTGTAGGTGTAGCCGACGAGGACGACCTGCCACAGCGCGATCAGCGTCACGATGATCGTCGGCGTCATCCCCAGGAACTCGATGGTCACCTGGCCCTCGTCCCGCCGTCTCAACGGCATGCTCACCCCTCCCTCCTCCGTCGGAAGCTCACCGACCCCCGGCCCCCCTTGTGGCCACCGTCCGCGGCCTTGACCAGGCCCAGTTCGCCCGCCAGACCCCACAGGGCCTGTTTGACCGAGCTTTTGTTCTCCAGTTCGTGGATACGGCCGGCGTCCACGACGCTCTGCAGTTCCTTGAAGTTGGCGGGGACCACGGTGGCCGCGACCGCCGTGCCGGTGATCTTCTGGATCAGGGGCGGCTGGATCTCCGTGGCGCGGCTGTGCCGGTTGACGACGACGGTCGTCTCCTCGGCCTTGCGGATCTGAAGCCGGTCCCACATCCGCACGGCCCGTTTGGCGCCCCGCACGGCGACCACGTCCGGGGTGGTGATCAGCAGAGCCCGGTCGGCCATCTCCACGGCCGCCGCCCCGGCGCCGCCGAGCTGGGCGCCGCAGTCGATGACGACGACCTCGTAGCGGGAGCGCAGCGCGCTGACGATCTGGCGGGCGGAGCGGTCGGTGACGTCCTCGCCGCGTTCCCCTTCGGCGGGGGCGAGCAGCAGGGCGACGCCGGTGTCGTGGCGGAAGACGGCGTCGGCCAGGACGCGGGGGGAGATGTCGGTGATGGCGGCCAGGTCGACGACGGAGCGGCGGAACTGGACGTCCAGGTAGGAGGCGATGTCGCCGGTCTGGAGGTCCATGTCCACCAGGGCGGTGCTGCGGCCGGAGGCCTGGGCGGCCAGGGCCAGCTGGATCGCGGTGAGGGTGGTCCCGGTGCCGCCCTTGGCGCCGCTGACCGTGACGACGGTGCCGCCGACGCCGGTGAAGACGTCACCTCCGGCGCCCAGGTGCCGGCGTACGCCGACGGACCACTGGGCGACCGCCTGGACGCGGCTGGCGAGTTCCTCGTAGCTGAGCGGGAGGGCGACCAGGCCGCGGGCGCCGTAGTCCATGGCGGCCTGGAAGAGGCCGGGGCTCGCGTCGGAGGTGACGAGGATGACGCCGACGGCCGGGAAGCGCAGGGCCACTTCGCGGATCAGTTCCAGCGCGGGGACCGGGCCGATCCGCTCGTGGACGATCACGACCTCCGGCAGCTCGTCGACCGACTCGGCGGCCAGCCGGGCCAGGGTGTCGATGAGCTGGGTGGAGTCGACCACGGGGGCGACGGGCTCGGCGTCCGGGAGCTGGCTGAGCAGTGTCGTGACGGAGCGGACCGCGTCCGCTTCACCGACTGCCGGGAGGATCCTCGTGGGCATGGCAGCCTCTCACTTGTCCTTCGCGAGTTCGTACGTCCGGTCCCGCTCGGGGACGGTGGTGTCGCTGCCGGGCGCGACGAGGGCGAGCCGGACGCGCTTGGCGAACGACTCGGCGTAGGTGATGCGCTGGGCGTCGAGGGCGGACAGCGCGAAGGTGATCGGGACGGCGTCGGTGGGCTGCTGGGTGCGGTTGCCCTCGTCGGGCTTGAGCGCGGTCAGTTGGCCGACGTCGAGGACCTTGGCGTTGGTGACGATGATCTTCGACTGGTCGGGGTCGCCCTCGCGAGCGCCCTCGAAGGTGGCGTAGACGTTGACCGACGCTCCGGGCGTGATCTTGCCGGCCACTCCGGTCGCCGCGTCGATCATGATGGCGACCTCCTGCTGGCCCGGCTGGAGGGCCGGCTGGCGGACGATCATGTCGGACTGGAGCAGGGAGCCCGCGCGCAGGGTCGTGACGGCGATCTTGCCCTGGATCTCCCGCAGGTCGGTGACCGCGTTGTCGGACAGCCACCGTTCGGGCATCTTGATCTTCTCGAACTGGCCCGTGCTGAGGGTGGTGTAGGGCGGCACCTCGGATTTCAGCCGGTAGGCGGTGACCTCGGGGCCGACCTTCGACTTCACGTCACTGATGACGGAGAGCACGCCGGTGAAGGCGCCGAGGGCGCAGACGACCGACAGGAGCAGGAGAATCACGCCGCGGCGCTGACGGGAGTTCATGAACCGTACAACCTCGTTGGGGATATCGGTCGAGCGGGATCGGAACAGTGCTGACGAGCGGTGTCAGGACTCACCCGACGGCCGTTCGGTTCTCGAGCTGCTTCGGGGGCGGGCTGTCGTGGACGGGTGGCGAGGCCGAGCAGAACACGCAGCGGTCGCCGATGACGTCGATGCCGCACCAGTGGCACTGGCCGCGCCGCACGGACGTGACCAGCTGGTAGAGGACGGACAGGTCGGGCAGGTAGCTGCAGAACTCGATGAGCTTGCCGGTGCCCCACCAGCCGGGCGACTCGGCCGGGAGCGGGGTCTCGCGCAGCCCCTGCACCTTCCAGGAGGGGGCGAGGGTGCCCGTGACCCAGTCGGACTGGAGCTGCCCCTTGGCGACCAGCATCCAGGTGCCGAACTCGGGCCCGGGGAGGCGGGCTTCGGGGGTGATCCTGAGGAGATGCGGCTCGGGGTGGGCGAGGACGCCGAACTGGCTGCCGGGCATCCAGGACTTGGCGTGCGACTTCAGGCCGACGGGGACGCGGTCGAGCCGGGTGACGGAGTTGAGGAGCGCACCGGCATGGATGTAGTGGACGAGCAGCCGGCCGGCCGAGGCGAGCACGCCGGGGCTGATGTCGCAGGAGGCGAGCTGTCGTAACTGACGGGCCAGGACGGCGAGTCCGAGAGGCGGCAGATCCGGCCGGAACAGGGCGATCCGGTCGCTCTCCATGAGGGAGCGCAGAGTGTGCAGCCGTCGTTGCACCGCGGTGGGCGCGGCCTGCGAGCAGACCACAATCACATGGCCGTGGTGCTCGACCAGGGCCTGCATCTCGGCCAGCGCCTGCTCCAAGGGGCGTCGGTCGACGTCCCGGAGCACGACGGCGGGCAGGGTGCGGTCGTCCTGTGGTGGCAGCGCCATGTCGGCGCTGGTCACGGCAATGGCAGTTGGCACGCGCAGCTCCCCGTTTTCCCCATGCCCGTCGGAACGCCAGGTGTCACTCCGGCGCACCGTGTCGACTTCACTGCGTGACTACCTCAGCACTGTATCCACGGCTCTGTGACCGGAGAACAGCGTTTGTGTAGCTGGAGAGCAACTGTCGTTGCACAAGATGCGCCAAAACGGGGCAGGTTGAGCATCTTGCCGGTCGCCGCGGCGGGCCCGGGCGGTCCCGGGCGGTGGGCCCAGCGGGCCCAGTGGTGACGGTGGGCCTTCGTTTGGGCCCTGAGGCCCACGCCTGACGGAGCGTCGCGTACCTACGCTCGCGGTCCGAAAGGCACGTCGATCGGGCGAGGAGGGGTGCCGTGTGGCCGGCGGGGGCGGCATACGGAGGTACGGGCACAGACCGGTCTTCGACGACCGCGGGGCGACCGGCACCGAGTACCTCGGGATGGTCGTCGTGAGCGCGGCGATCGTCCTGGCCGTCTCGGCGACCGGAGTCGGGCAGCTGATCTACGACAGGATCGCCGCGCAGGTCTGCCGGGTCGCCGGCGGCGGCGACTGCGGGACGGGCGGGACCGGGCAGGGCAAGCCGCTCACCGACACCGACTTCGAGCCGGCGCTGTGCCAGGTCTCCTCCGTCACCGACAAAGCGGGCTCCAAGGCGAAGATCTTCTTCTGGGAGATCGGCAAGGAGTACGGCTTCCAGGAGCAGCACCTGAAGGCGAAGACGGACGTGAACGGGGACGGCAAGGTCGACGACAACGACCAGCTGGTCTATCTGACCTTCACGGACGCCGCGTCGGTCGCCGCCAAGAAAGACTTCAAGCCGGGCATGAAGGTGGGCCGGTTCGGCGCCGACAAGGTGGAGCTCGGACTCGGCATCAAGGTCACCAACGGCGACACCTGGGTGTTCCGGAGCCCGGAGGAGGCCCAGCGGTTCCGGGACGACGTGGAGAAACTCCAGATGTACGAGATGCGGCGCACCATGCCCGGCGGCGCGGAGGCGAGCCTCGGCGACAGCATCGCCTACCTCTTCGGAACGGGCCCCCTCAAGGACGAGGAGGACACCCAGAACCGGATCAAGGAGAACCTCGGCGACAACCGGAAGATCACCTACGGCAAGGTGAACCTGGAGGCATCGGCGTCTGCGGGCCTGAAGATCTCGGCGGGCGACGAGAAGAAGCTGAGCGCCGCGCTCGGCGGCACCTTCAAGTACTCCCCCGAGGTCACCTGGACCGACAACTCCTACAAGAACACCAAGTCGTACACGTACTCCTCGTCCATCGAGTACGGCTCCAAGGTGGGCTACGAGGCGGGTCCGCTCAGCGGCGAGTACGCGGCGAACACGACCCGGACGGGCACCATCACGGTCACCTACGACAAGGGGACCGGCAAGCTGGTCCGCGTCGACATGACCCGCACCGTCGAGAAGGGCGGCCAGAAGGACGGCGCCAAGGCCGGTGGCGACAACGGCAAGAAGGACGGCGACAAGCGGGGCGGCAACGCCGGTGTGAAGGGCACCGACTCGCAGACCGGCATCGAGATCGTCACCGACACCCTCACCTTCGACCCCGGCCCGGCCGGCGACCAGGACCGGGCGGTCGCCGAGCGCTGGCTGGACAGCAACAACGAGCAGGTCGCCACGCCCTTCCAGTACATGTTCGCCGACCACGCGCCGACGGCCCGGCCGGGCGCCGACGACCCCTTCGGGCAGCTGATGTTCGACCGGGGCACGTCGAGCCGGATGACGTACACGGGTGAGGTGAACGCGGCCGAGTACGGCTTCGAGTTGAATCTGGGGCTCAGTCTGGGCATGACGATCAGCACGGAGGAGAAGTCGGAGACCCTGACCGACGCCCAGTTCCTGGGCGCCCCCCGCGGGGACGGTCGCTCCTACCTTCCCTACAGCTACTGTGCGCACTGACGAGACGGGAGCCCCAGCCGATGAAGACCCGCCGTGCCTGCCTGGCCGCCGCCCTGCTGACGACCGCCGTGGCCCTGACCGGCTGCGGGAGTTCCGGCGCGGGCTCGGTGCCCGACGGCTGGGGCACCCTGAGGACCAAGGGCGTCGACGTGTCGTACCCGAAGGGGTACGAGGAGCAGAGCGCCGCCGGACGCGGCAAGCACAACGCCGCGGCGGCTGTGCGTACGGAGGGTGGGAAGAAGGTTTCCGTCATCACCGTCCAGCTCGGTTTCACCGAGGCGAACTCGGCCGAGCAGGCCGCGATCGCCGCCGAGGCGGGCATCCAGATGGGCGCGAAGGTCGAGGGCCAGAAGGACGTGGAGCTGGCCGGCACGGACGAGGCGAAGCGGATCGACTTCTCCTTCGAGGCGACCGGCGAGGACGGCGGCCCGGCCGAGGGCACCCCGGTCGAGGGCGTGATCCTCACCGGGCTGGACTCGGCCGACACCACCTTCGCGATCCGGATCGACGCCGCACGGGGCTCCCTGCCGGACGGGGACCTGGACCGGATCATCGACTCTGTCGAGGTGCACTAGCCGTGGAGGTGCCGGGCGCCGGCTACGTCGTACTCGCGCTGCTCGTCGCGCTGTTCGGCGCACTGTCGTGGACGTTCGCACGGCGGCTGGTGACGGTGACGCGGGTGCTGTGGCGCGGCGTCCGGACGGAGGGCGCGTGCGTCCGGGTGGAGACCGAGCCCTACCACCGCTCCGACGCCCGGCGGCACTTCTTCGCCTTCCGTACGGCCGACGGCGCCCGGGTCGAGTTCGAGGACCTGGCCGGCTGGTCGACGGCGGAGGGCACGCCGGTCACCGTCACCTATGACCCGCGCGACCCCGAGGGCACGGCGACGGTGGCGGGCCGGGGCAGCTGGTCCCCGGTACTCCAGTCGCTGGCCCTGGTCGCGGGCTGCGGCATGGCCACGGCCGGTTTCGCGATCCTGCTCTTCTTCGAGATCACGGGGGGCGATCGATGACTCTCGTCCGCTGCTGGGCCGTCGGCATCGTGGTGCTCGTCCTCACCGAGTACGTCCAGATGACACTGATACACGGTCCGCTGGTCGGCCCGGAGGGCGTCGGCTCGTTCGGGGCCGCCCTGGCGCTGGTGCATCTGCCGAACCTGGTGTGCGTCGTGCTGGCCACCTGGGCGGCGGCGCGGGCGCATCCGGAGCCGTGGCGCCAGATGCCGGTGCGTCACCTGGCGGCGGCGTGCGCGGCTCCTGCGGCGGCGCAGGTGCTGCTGCTGACGCTGCGGCCGGGGGTGCTGGACCTGACGGGTGCGGCGTTCTGGATGTCCACGGGCGTGCTGCTGGCGGGCTGCGCGGTGGGAATGCTGCTCGACAGGTTGGTCTGGACCTCTTGACACCGCCTCTGGTCTGGACCATTTTCTTGTCATGTCCAGACACAGACGATCCCTGCGGCTGTGGTCGGGTGCCGTCACGGCTGCCCTGGCCCTCACTGTCACGACCGTCGGCCAGGCGAACGCCGCCGACGTCAACAACGCCAGGAACGCCGGCTTCGAGGCGGGACTGAGCGACTGGACCTGCTCGGCGGGCAGCGGCACCACGGTCTCCTCCCCGGTGCGCACCGGCACGGCCGCGCTGCGGGCGACCCCCGCCGGTCAGGACAACGCCCGGTGTACCCAGACCGTGCGGGTGAAGCCCAACTCCACGTACGACCTGGGCGCCTGGGTGCGGGGCGGTTACGCCTACCTGGGCGTGACGGGCACGGGCACGACGGACGTGTCCACCTGGACCCCGGACTCCACCTCCTGGAAGCAGCTGTCGACGACCTTCACCACGGGCGCGTCGACGACCTCGGTGACGGTGTACACGCACGGCTGGTACGGGCAGGCCGCGTACTACGCCGACGACGTCTCGGTGTTCGGCCCCGACGGGGGCGGCGGCACCGACCCGGGACCCACCGTCCCGGCGGCACCGAGCGGACTGAACGTCTCGGGGACGACGTCCTCGTCGGTGTCGCTCGCCTGGAACGCCGTCTCCGGCGCCACGGGTTACACCGTCTACCGCGACGGCACCAAGGTCACGGCGGTCTCCGGCACGTCGGCGACGGTGACCGGCCTCGCGGCCTCGACGTCGTACTCCTTCCAGGTCACGGCGACGAACGCGGCCGGTGAGTCGCCCAGGTCGGCCGCGGTCACGGGCACCACGAACAACACGACCGGTCCCGGCCCCGCCCTCCCCAAGCACGCGGTGACCGGCTACTGGCAGAACTTCGACAACGGCGCGGCCGTGCAGCGGATCTCGGACGTGCCCGCCCACTACGACATCATCGCGGTGGCCTTCGCCGACGCCACGGGCACGCCGGGCGCGGTGTCGTTCACCCTCGACTCGGCCGGGCTGAACGGCTACACCGTCGACCAGTTCAAGGCCGACGTGAAGGCCAAGCAGGCGGCCGGGAAGAAGGTCATCATCTCGGTCGGCGGCGAGCGCGGCACGGTCAGCGTGAACGACGCCGCCTCGGCGACGAACTTCGCCGACAGCGTCTGGTCCGTGATGCGGACCTACGGCTTCGACGGCGTCGACATCGACCTGGAGAACGGCCTCAACGCCACGTACATGACGCAGGCCCTGCGCGCCCTGTCCGCGAAGGCGGGCCCGTCGCTGATCATCACGATGGCGCCGCAGACCATCGACATGCAGTCGACGTCGAACTCCTACTTCCAGACCGCGCTGAACATCAAGGACATCCTCACCGTCGTCAACATGCAGTACTACAACAGCGGTTCCATGCTCGGCTGCGACGGCAAGGTCTACAGCCAGGGCACGGTCGACTTCCTGACGGCCCTGGCCTGCATCCAGCTGGAGAACGGCCTCGCCCCGTCCCAGGTCGGGCTCGGCCTGCCCGCCTCCACCCGCGCGGCAGGCGGCGGTTACGTGTCGCCGACCGTGGTCAACAACGCCCTGGACTGCCTGACCAAGGCCACCGACTGCGGCAGCTTCAAGCCGCCGCGGACGTACCCGGCCCTGCGGGGCGCGATGACCTGGTCGACCAACTGGGACGCCACCTCCGGCAACGCGTGGTCCAACGCCGTGGGACCGCACGTGGACGCGCTGCCGTAGCCGGCGTCCCGTCGCCCCGGCCTCCTAGAAGAACTCCCCCCACGGCTGGTCCCAGATCTGCTTCACGCACAGGATCAGGAACAGCAGCCCCGCGAGGGCGAGCATGACGTTGCTCACCGGGCCACTGCGCCACTCGCGGGGCGTGCGGGAGGAGTTGAGCAGCCAGAGCAGGGTGGCGGCGAGGAACGGGAGGAAGGCCGCGCCGAGGACGCCGTAGATGATGATCAGGCGGAAAGGCTGTCCCTCGAAGAGCAGGATCATCGGCGGGAAGGTCAGCCAGAGCAGGTAGGCGCGGAACGGCCAGGAACGCTCGCGCTCGCCCGAGGCGACCTCCTCGCCCTTGGCCTGGCCCCTGCCCGACAGGCGGGCCACGAAGTCGGCGAACATCAGGCTCACCCCGTGCCAGACGCCGATCAGCGAGGTGAAGGACGTGGCGAAGAAGCCGATGAGGAAGAACTTGGCCGTCGCCGAGCCGTACTCGGCCTCCAGGATGTCGCCCAGCTGGATCAGGCCTTTGTCGCCGCTCGCGATCGCGACGTTCGCCGAGTGGAGCAGCTCCGCGCCGACGAACAGCATGGCGATGACGAAGATGCCGGTCGTGGCGTAGGCGACGCGGTTGTCCAGCCGCATGACCTTCATCCAGCCGCTGTCGGTCCACCCCTTTGCGTTGACCCAGTAGCCGTACGCCGCGAGCGTGATCGTGCCGCCCACACCACCGATCAGGCCCAGCGTGTTGAGGATCGAGTCCTTCTCGTCCGGCAGCACCGGCAGGAGCCCGGCGAAGGCGTCACCGAGATTCGGCGTGACCCGGATCGCCAGGTACACCGTCACCACGAACATGACGCCCACCAGGATCGTCATGACCTTCTCGAAGACCGCGTACTTGTTGAACCAGACGAAGACCAGTCCGACCAGACCGCAGGCGATCCCCCACCACTTGAGGTCCATCACGTCCGGGAACAGCGCCTGGAGCGGCAGCGCGCTCGACGACATCGCCGCCGCGCCGTAGACGAAGCCCCAGACCACGACGTAGACCGCGAAGAACCACGTGGTCCAGCGGCCGAGGCTCGCCCAGCCGTCGAACAGGGTGCGGCCGGTGGACAGATGCCAGCGGCCCGCCGCCTCGGCCAGGGAGATCTTCACCAGGCAACCGATGATCGCGGCCCACAGGAGGGTGTAGCCGAAGTTGCTGCCCGCGATCAGCGTGGCGACCAGGTCACCGGCGCCGACACCGGTCGCCGCGACGACGATGCCCGGTCCGATGTACTTCCAGCTCGCCTTCCGGGGCTGTGGGGGATGTGTGGCCTCGTTCTCGGTGGT
This sequence comes from Streptomyces sp. NPDC093598, assembly GCF_044764825.1. Taxonomy (NCBI): domain Bacteria; kingdom Bacillati; phylum Actinomycetota; class Actinomycetes; order Kitasatosporales; family Streptomycetaceae; genus Streptomyces; species Streptomyces sp. NPDC093598. The sequence continues at coordinate 146,180 of NZ_JBIWIV010000004.1, forward strand.
GTTTCCCGTGGTGTCCGCCATGCAGATCAAGAAACCGCAAGGAGCCCGGGCCGACAAGAGGGCGTAAACGGAATCACCCTGGCGGGGCGGGGAACTGCGCGAAGCGCCACGACGAACCCGCAGACGGGAGCCGGACCCAGGCGGCTGGACGCGCCGCCGGGGTCCGACCCGGCGGAGCGTCACGGCTGTCGCCGACCACAGCCGTCCGATCCGCACGTGCCGAGCTCGAACCACACGGTCTTGCCCGGCCCGTCCCGGTGGCAGCCCCAGCGCTGGGCGAGCGCGTCCACCAGGAACATTCCACGGCCGCTCTCCCCGGTGCCCGCGTCCAGCACCCGCGGCACCCGGCGTTCGGTGTCGGCGACCTCGCAGCGCAGTACGCCGTGCGCGGCGAAGAGCGTGAGCCGGAAGCGGCTCCCGGCGTGCACGAGGGCGTTGGCGGCCAGTTCACCGACGAGCAGTTCGGCCACGTCCGCCACGTCACCGCGCTCGGCGAGCCCCCATCCCTCCAACTGCCTGCGGACCTCCGCGCGTGCCTCGCGGACGGCGGAGGGCCGCGGCGCGTACTCGACACTCAGATGGCCTGCTCCCAGGGGTGGTTGCGGGAACGGGCCGTAGTGGGCGTCGGGGTCCGGGAGGTGCCGCCCGGAGAGTTGCAGCATGGGTCCAGGGTGATCCGCGGGGATGGACCGGCGCAGGGGGAGGACTACCCGTTCCCCTACCTGCTTGTGCAGGTGGGGGGTTGTCATGCGTACTGGAGTCGGACGGTCGCTCCCTCGGCGCCGTCGCGGATGTCCACGTACGCGCAGACCTGACGCGCGTACCACAGCCCCGGACCCGGTTCCGGGCCCGCGGCGGCCGGCGGGACGAAGCCGGCGAGCGGGTCGTCGAGACGGCGGACGGAGCGCAGTTCGCAGACGCAGGCGGGTGCCTCGCCCCACAGCAGGGCGTCACCGCCGAGGGGCGCGAGGGCCTCCGCGGTCTCCGCCACCGCGGCGCCGAACAGCTCGGCGTCGGCTGCGGGCAGTCCCCGCGCGGCCGCCCAGCTCCGCACGGCCGCGGCGTGCGGCTCCGCGAGGGGCCGCGCACCCGCCGGGGGCAACGGCAGGGGTACGGCGTCGAGTTCGGCCGCGAGCCGCAGCGGGTCCTCGTACACGTCGGTGTCGGGGTGGGTGCGGCGGGCCGCGGCGACGACGGCGGGTCCGGCGGTGCGGGTGTCGTACGCGCACAGGGCGGTCGTGGCCATGGGCGCGAAGAGGAGGTTGGCGAAGGCCTCGTAGCGGATCCACTCGGTGGTCTCGCGGGCCGAGCGGCCGGCGCGGCCGCTCCAGACGGGCTCCATGAGGAGGTGGATCCGGCCGCCGGGGCCCGCGTGCGCGGTGAGGTACGCGGCGGCCCGGGCGACGGCGTTGGCGGCGGAGCCGGTGTACCAGTCGGTGTGCGGAACGCAGGTGACGTCCTTCGCGTCGCGGCCGAGGGCGTCCCGCAGGAGGTCGAGGTTGCGCGGGGCGGCGATGGCCACCGGCGGCGGTTCGCCGGAGGCGCCGAGCCCTTCGCCGAGGAAGGGCAGGGCGGCGGCCACGAAGCCGTCGTCTGAGTCGAAGACGGCCATGCGGTGGTCGAACGGGCTGCGTTCTTTAGTGGTCACGTGATCCCCTCGGGTGGGTGTGGGTGTGGGTGTGGGTGTGGGTGTGGGTGTGGGCGGGTCAGCGCTGTGCCGTCACCCAGGCGGCGATCTGGCTGCGGTTGCTGAAGCCGAGCTTGCCGAGGATGCGTTCCACATGGCCTTCGGCGGTGCGGCGGGCGATGACCAGGCGGTCGGCGATCTGCTGGTTGGCGAGCCCTTCGGCGACGAGCTGGGCGACCTCGCTCTCGCGGCGGGTCAGGCGGACCGTGGTGTCGTCGTGCCGCGCCGGGGCGGCGGTGGGTTCTGCGGGGCGGCCCGGCTCCTGGAGCGCGTGGGCGACCAGCTCCGCGAGACCGAGCGCGCCGCCCCGCCGGTGGGCCCGCTCGAACGCCTCGCGCCCCAGGGCCCGGGCCACCCGGTCCTCGCTGGCGCGGCGTGCGGAGTTGAGGATGTGGGCGCCCCAGCGGCCGGTGTCGATGTCGGCCCATACGCGGTCGGCGCCGCCCAGCAGCACGGCGGCGTGCTCGTGGGCGGCGCGTTCGGCCGCGATCGACGCGAGCAGGTCGAGAGTGAGGGCGATGCCGATGACGTCGTGGACGGCGAGTTTGAGCCGCAGGGCGTCACGGGCGTGCCGTTCGGCCCGGTGCCAGTCGCCGCGCACGGTGTGCGCGAGGGCGAGCATCCGCAGCACGTACGACCGCACCCATTGCTCGCCGTGCCGCTCGCACAGCCGCAGGGCCTGCTCGCAGACCTCGACGGCCCGCTCGGCCTCACCCAGGAAGCCCAGCGCGCAGGCGAGTTCGACCTGGTCGAGGCCGACGAGGCTGAGGTGCTGGCCGGGTACGGGGCCACGGGCGACGGTGGTCTCGAAGTGCCTCAGCGCTCCGGGCAGGTCGTCGCCGAACAGCCGGATGACACCGATGACGTACTCGGCGTGGGCGGCCTCGGCCGCGTCGCCGAGGGCGCGGGCGAGGGCGAGGGCGTCCGTGGCGTGACGGCGGCCCCGGGGGAAGTCGCGGGTGGCGGCGGCCAGCAGTCCGGCGACCCACAGGCCGCGGGCCCGTTCCCAGGTCGGGTCGGGGGCGGCGGTCAGGGCCCGGTCGAGCCAGTACAGGCCCTCGCGGGAAGCGCCGCAGGCGTGCCAGTAGAACCAGAGCGTGCCGGCCAGGCGCAGCCCGGCGTGGGCCTCGCCGGGGGTGGAGAGGCTGAAGTCGAGGGCGGCGCGCAGGTTGTCCCGGTCGGCGCGCAGCCGGGCGGCGGTCTCCGGCTGTCCGGGCCCGAACCAGCCGCGCTCGCACTCCTCGGCCCGCAGCACCATCCAGTCCCGCTGCCGCCGCCGGGCGGCCTCCTCCTCCCCGGCGTGTCGCCGCAACTGCTCCAGCCCGTACTGCCGCAGGGTGTCGAGCAGCCGGTAGCGCACACCGCCGGGTCCGGGCTCCCGGCAGAGCACGGACTTGTCCACGAGCCCGGCGACGGCTTCCAGCACGTCCTCCGTGCGCAGGCCCGGGGGCGGCAGCAGGGTGACGCTCCCCGTGGCCGCGGGCCGGGTGCGTGCACCGGAGCCGTCCGTGAGCGGGGGCGGCACTTCGGTCAGGGCCGCGTGCGGGAGGGCGCGGTCGGCGGGGTGCTTCCCGTCCACCGGAGGGTGGGCGTCGCTCCGCTGGGTGCCGTCCGCGCATACCGCCTCCGCCGTCTCCAGGTCGAAGCTGCCCGCAAGGGCCGACAGCCGGGCCCACACCGTCTGCTCGGGGGCGGTGCACAGGTCGTGACTCCAGGCGACCGCCGCCCGCAGGGTCTGGTGGCGGGGCAGGGCCGCGGGGCTGCCGGTGGTGAGGAAGCGGTAGCGGTCGTCGAGGCGGTCCAGGAGCTGGTCGACGTCGAGGACGCGCATGCGGACGGCGGCGAGTTCGATGGCGAGGGGCAGACCGTCCAGGCGGTGGCACAGGCGGGCGACGGAGGCGCGGTTGGCGGGGGTGAGGCGGAAGCCGGGGACGACGGCGGCGGCCCGGTCGGCGAAGAGGGTGAGGGCGGGGTAGCCCTCGGCGGTGGACAGGTCGCCGTCCGGGTCGGGCACCGGCAGGGGCCGTACCTCCAGCAGGTGTTCCTCGGTGAGGCCGAGGCGGTGCCGGCTGGTGGCGAGGATCCGGACGCTCTCGGTGCCGCGCAGCAGGCAGGCGGCGAGCTGGGCGCACGCATCCGCCAGATGCTCGCAGTTGTCGACGACGAGGAGCAGCCGCCTGCCCCGCACCTGCTCGACGAGGGAGTTCAGGGGCGGTTGTGCGGAGCGGTCGTGCAGCCCCAGCGCGTCGGCGGCCGCCAGCGGCACGAGCGCCGGGTCGTGCAGCCCGGAGAGATGCACGAAACGCACGCCGTCCGGGAAGGCACGCTGCACCCGGGCCGCGATGCGTGCGGCGAGCCGGGTCTTGCCGACGCCGCCCGGCCCGGTCAGCGTCACGAGCCGTGCGCGGGCCAGCAGTTCGCGGCCCTGGGTCAGTTCGCCACGCCGGTCGACGAAACTGGTCGTCTCGGCCGGCAGCTGGTGGTCCCGTCGTGGCGCTGATCCGCCCATGATCAGCCAGTCCTCTGAGGGGTGTGGTCCGGGGATCCGACAGTCCGGCCCCCGTGCGCGGACCCTCACCCTCTCCCGTTCCGTACATATATGCACGCCGGGGCCACCCCTGTGGGTGTACTTCCGCCGGGACCCCTCGACCGCGGCGCCGTCCGCGTACACTGCACGGCCACTTTCAGTCTTGACCTGGTCATGCCATTGGCAGAACGATATGCGCCACCCGCACCACGTACGTCGCACGGAACAACCCCACCTCCCACAAGGAGATTTCATGCGACTTCGCATACGAGGCTCCGGTGCCCGCACCGGCAGACGCACCGCCGCCCTCGCCGGCCTCCTCGCCCTCGCCCTCGCGGCGCCCCTGTCGGCGACGACGACCGACGCCACCGCCGACAGCGCGCCCAAGGCGACCGCGTCGGCGGACGACGTCCGGCAGTACGAGGTCCACCTGCACGCGACGGCCAAGGACCGCACGGCACTTCAGCGCACCGGCGTGACCGTCGACGAGGCGCACGGTCACGGTGTCGTCGTCTCCGGCCGCGCGGACCAGATCAAGAAGCTGCGCGCACTGGGCTACGAGGTCACCCCGCTCGGCGCGGTGCCCGACCGGTCCGCCGGCGCGGACGACGTCCGGCTCCACGACTTCCCGTCAGCGGACTCGAAGTACCACAACTACGCGGAGATGACGAGCGAGATCAACTCGATCGTCTCGGCCAACCCGTCCATCGCGAGCCAGCGTGTGATCGGCAAGTCCTACCAGGGCCGGAACATCGTCGCCATCAAGATCAGCGACAACGTGGCGTCCGACGAGTCCGAGCCGGAGGTGCTGTTCACGCACCACCAGCACGCCCGCGAGCACCTGACCGTCGAGATGGCGCTCTACCTGCTGCGCGAGCTGACCTCCGACTACGGTTCCGACTCGCGCGTCACCGGCATGGTGAACAACCGCGAGATCTGGATCGTCCCGGACATCAACCCGGACGGCGGCGAGTACGACATCGCCACCGGCTCGTACCGCTCCTGGCGCAAGAACCGGCAGCCCAACTCCGGTTCGTCGTACGTCGGTACGGACCTGAACCGCAACTGGAACTACCGCTGGGGCTGCTGCGGCGGCTCCTCGGGCTCGACGTCCTCCGACACCTACCGGGGCACGGCGGCGGAGTCGGCGCCCGAGGTGAAGGTCGTCGCCGACTTCGTGCGCAGCCGGGTCGTCGGCGGCAAGCAGCAGATCAAGGCCGGCGTCGACTTCCACACGTACAGCGAGCTGGTGCTCTGGCCGTTCGGCTACACCTACTCGGACACGACGACCGGGATGACCGCGGACGACCACGCGGCGTTCAAGACGGTCGGCCAGAAGATGGCCGCGAGCAACGGGTACACGGCGGAACAGTCCAGCGACCTGTACATCACGGACGGGTCGATCGACGACTACCTCTGGGGTGCGCACAAGATCTTCGGCTACACCTTCGAGATGTACCCCCGGTCCGGTGGGGGTGGGTTCTACCCGCCCGACGAGGTGATCGAGCGGGAGACCTCGCGTAACCGGGACGCGGTACTGCAGTTGCTGGAGAACGCGGACTGCATGTACCGGTCGATCGGCAAGGAAGCGCAGTACTGCGCCTAGCCGGCGGCTTCCTTTTCCTCTGACTCTGCCTCTGCCTCTTCCTCGAAGTAGGCGTCCAGCACGGCGTCCAACTGGGCGTCCCACTCGGCGAATCGACTCCTGGCCGGCGCCTCGATCTCGATCGGGTACCAGCGTCGGTCAGGGGTGTGGACGGTGACGGTGTACCGCTTGCCGAAGCGGGCCGTCTCCGTCTCGACCGCGCCGATCTCGTCCCACCGGAACTCGCACTCCTGGTCGTCCAGGGACATGCGGACGCCTCTGTGGTCGGCGACCAGCCTGGCGCGGCGGTCGGACGCCTCGAAGACGGGGCCGTCGGGATCGGCTTCGGTGTCCTCCTCCGGCTCGGAGGGGGACGCCTCGGCCGTCTCCTCCGACTCGGCGGCGGCCTCGTCGGCCTCCTCGGCGTCCGCGACCTCAGGCTCCTTCTCCGGCCCGTCCTCCTCCGTCCGTCCGGACGCGGGTGACGTGAGCCCGGGGATGAAGGCCGGGTCGAATCCGGCGCCTTCCAGGGGCTGGCTGCTCGAACCTATGCGCTGCTCCACAGGGGAGCAGTATGGTCGAGAAACCTGTGCGGCACACAGTCGACCCCGACTTCGTTATCAGACGCCTACACGAACAGGCTCAATACCGCCGCCACCGCGAACCCCGCCACCGACAGCACGCTCTCCAGCACCGTCCAGGTCTTGAGGGTGTCCCGTTCGCTGATGCCGAAGTACTTGGCGACCATCCAGAAGCCGCCGTCGTTGACGTGCGAGGCGAAGATGGAGCCGGCCGAGATGGCCATGATGACCAGGGCGACGAAGGCCTGGGAGTGGTCGCCCTCGGAGAGCAGCGGGGCGACGATGCCGGCCGTGGTGACGATGGCGACCGTCGCCGAGCCCTGGGCGACCCGCAGGACCACCGAGATCAGGTAGGAGAGCACGAGCACCGGCAGGCCCACGCCGTTGAACGTGTCCGACAGGGCCTGGGCGACGCCGCTGGCCTTGAGGACCGCGCCGAAGACGCCGCCCGCGCCGACCACCAGCAGGATGTTGCCGACCGGCTTGAGGGACGCGGTCGACACCGTCTCCAGGGACTTGCGGGACCAGCCGCGGCGGATGCCCAGCAGGTAGTACGCGAGGAACAGGGCGATCGTCAGCGCCACGAACGGGTTGCCGAAGAACTCGATCACCGAGCGGAAGGTGGAGGGATCGAGGGCGATCGAGGAGAAGGTCGCGGCGAGGATGAGCACCAGGGGCGTGCCGATGATGGCGAGGACCGTGCCGAGGGACACCGGCTGCTCGCTGGGCGCGACACCGGCGGCCCGCTGCTCGTCGACGACCGCCTGCTTGGCCTCCTCGGCCGCCTCGACCATGTCCTGCGGCACGGCGACGAAGATGCGGCGGCCGATCCACGCCGAGTAGGCCCACGCGGCCACCACGGCCGGCAGACCGCAGACGATGCCCATCAGGATGACCCAGCCGAGGTCCACGTGGAGGAGACCGGCCGCGGCGACCGGTCCGGGGTGCGGCGGCAGGAAGGCGTGGGTGACGGAGAGGCCCGCGAGCAGGGGCAGGCAGTAGAGCAGGATCGACTTGCCGGACCGCTTGGCGGCGGCGTAGACGATCGGGGCCAGGACGAAGATGCCGACGTCGAAGAAGACCGGGATGCCGAAGATCAGGCCGGTCAGACCCATGGCCAGGGGTGCGCGCTGCTCGCCGAACAGACCGAGCAGGCGACGGGCCAGCACCTCCGCTCCGCCGCTGACTTCGAGGATCGCGCCGAGCATGGTGCCCAGGCCGATGATGATCGCGACATGGCCGAGGATGCCGCCCATGCCGGACTCGATGGTGGAGACGGCGTCCGACTTCTGGACCGTACCGAAGAGTTCGGTGACCGACAGTCCGGCGGCGAGGCCGACGGCTATGGAGACCGCGAGCAGGGCGACGAACGGCTGGAGTCTCATCTTGATGATGAGGAAGAGCAGCAGCACGATGCCGAGCGCGGCGGTGAGCAGGAGTCCGGCCGTGCCGTCGACGAGGAGGAGCAGTCCTCCCGTGTGGGGTGGGGTCTCGGCGGGGGCGGACGCGGCGAGCGGATGGGACATTCGGGGGTCCTCTGCGTCGATGCATGCGGCTTCTGGGTAGGGGGGAGCGCGGCGCGGCGCATGGAACGGCGCCGCGCCTCGGTAAGGCGGGGGTGGGGGTGGGTCAGCCGAGAACGGCCAGCGCGTCGATCTCGATGAGGAGGCCCGCGGGCAGGCCGACGTAGACGGTCGTGCGCGCGGCGGGCGGCTGGGTCAGGCCCTGCTCCTCGAAGTACGCGTTGTAGATCTCGTTCATCTCGGCGAAGTGGTCGACGTCGGTGAGGTAGACGCGGATCATCATCACGTCGTCCCAGGAGGCGCCGCCCTCCTCCAGGATGGCCTTGACGTTGGCCAGCGTCTGGAGGGTCTGATCGCGCAGGGTCGGCCCGGCGGGCGTGGGCGCCTTGCCCTCCTCGGCGGGCAGGAAGCCGACCTGGCCGGCGACCTGGAGGATGTTGCCCTTCCGCACACCGTGCGAGAACTTCGCCGGCGGGGTGGTGTGGGTCTTCGGGGTGAGTGCGGTCTTGTCCGTCATACGGTGCCCTTCACTGGTGTCCTGCCGGAGTACTCGCCGCTGATGGCGTCCGCCGTGCGGCGCACCAGCGGCAGGAGGGTGAGGAGTTCGTCGGCGGTGACGACGACGTTCGGCGCGGAGACCGACATGGCGGCGACGACCCGGCCGTCGGCGCCGCGGATGGGCGCCGCGACGCAGTTGATGGACTCCTCGTGGCCGCCGAGGTCGGTGGCCCAGCCCTGTTCGCGCACCTTCTCCAGCTCGCGCAGGAACGCGCCGGCGTTGGGTGTCGAACGGGACGTGTACGTGGGGTAGTCGAGCTTCTCCGCGACCGCCCGCCGCTCGTGCTCGGGCAGGTCGGCGAGCAGCAGCTTGGCGACCGCGGCGACGGTGATGGCGACGGGTTTGCCGATGCGGGAGTACATCCGCACGGGGTAGCGGCTCTCGACCTTGTCGATGTAGAGGACCTCGTTCTCCTCGTACACGGCGAGGTGCACGGTGTGCCCGCAGTTCTCGTTGAGACGGACCAGGTGGGGGTGGGCGATCTCGCGGACGTCGAGGTTCTCCATCGCCTCCTGGGCGAGCGCGAAGAGCCGGGCGCCGAGGCGGTAGCGCTGGTCGGACTGGCGGTAGACGAGTCCGTGCTCGTGCAGGGTGCGCAGCAGCCGCAGAGCCGTGGACTTGTGCACACCGAGGCGGTCGGCGACCTGCCCCAGGTCGGCGGGGCCCTCGGCGAGCAGCGGCAGGATGCTGAGCGCGCGGTCGACGGTCTGGCTCATGGCGTACGTACCTCCTCGTCGGCCCGCTGTGTCTGCTCGGTCCAGCCCGGGCCGAGTCGCAGTCTCCCCCATGCCGCGTCGTCCAGGGCGGCGAGCCGGTCGGCGTGCTGCCGGGTGGGTGGTGTCGCGAGGTCGCCGGGGACGGTGAGGGCGGCGGCGGCCATCAGATGCCCGTGGCGCAGCCGGTGGCGTACGGGCAGTCCGCGCAGGGTGGCGGAGAGGAACCCGGCGGCGAAGGCGTCTCCGGCCCCGACGGCGGCGACGACGTCGACCCGGGGCGCGGGGACGAAGGTGACGTCCCGCTTGTCGAAGACGGTGGCACCGGCGGCGCCCTGCTTGACGACCAGCACCTCGGGTTCGGGGAGGGCGGCGCGGACGGCTTCGGCGCTGCGCAGCCCCCAGGCCTCGTCCTGCCCGACGAACACGAGGTCCGCGCCCCGGGCGAGGTCGCGCAGCACCGTCGGGGCGTCCGGTTCGCGCCACAGGCCGGGCCGGTGGTTGACGTCGAAGGAGACCAGGGGGCGGCCGGGGCGGCGTGCGGTCAGGTCGCGCATCAGGTCCAGGCAGGTCCCGGACAGTGCGGCGGTGATGCCGGAGAGGTGCAGCACGCGCCCGGCGCGCACCGCCGCCGGGTCGGGGTCCGTCACGGTCATCGCGGACGCCGCGGAACCGGCCCGGTAGTACGCCACCTCGTGGGCGTCGCCGGCCCGGTCCCCGGCGGTGCGGAAGTAGATGCCGGTGGGGCGGCCGGGGTCGCGCCGGACGTGCGCCACGTCGACGCCGTACCCGCCGATCGCCTCCACCAGGTGATCACCGAACGGGTCGGCCCCCACCCTGCTGATCCACCGCGCGGAGTGCCCGGCCGCCGCCAGCACACACGCCACGTTCGACTCCGCCCCGCCGATCCCGCGTGCGAAGGACGGCACGTCGGCGAGGCGCCCCGGCCGGGACGGCAGGAACGTGACCATGGACTCGCCGAGCGCGACGACGTCCACGACGTCGGGGGCGTTGCAGGGTCCGGTGGGGGTCACGATGGTCGTAGCTCCTTGTCGAAGCGTCGGGGCGTCGGGGCGTCGGGGCGGCCGGTGGCGGTTTCATTGACCGGCGGTGGCCGAGATGTTAGACAGCGTTGAGCGACATACGCAATGAAGGTTGCAGAGACTGCAACACCGCTGATCAGGGAGGCTCCATGACGGCCGACACCGCCCAGTCCCTCGCCCGGCTCGCCGCCGAGCGCGTCGATCACCGCTTCAAGGGCCTCCCGCCGGACGCCGACGGACTGACCGTCGCCGAGCTGGCCGGCCAGCGCCGCAACCTCTTCACCGGCGGCTTCGCCACGCCCGTGCTCGCGCTGTCCGCCGAGCGCCTGGAGCACAACCTGAAGCTGATGGAGACGTACGCGGCCCGGCACGGTCTGGCCTTCGCGCCGCACGGCAAGACGTCGATGGCGCCGCAGCTGTTCCAGCGGCAGATCGAGCACGGGGCCTGGGGCATCACGCTGGCCGTGCCGCACCAGGTGCGGGTGGCGCGGGCGTTCGGGACCCGGCGGGTGTTCCTCGCGAACGAGCTGGTCGACGCGGCGGCCCTGCGCTGGATCGCCGCCGAGCTCGACGCCGACCAGGATTTCGAGCTGGTCTGCTACGTCGACTCCGTACGCGGCGTGGAGCTGATGGACGCCGCGCTGCGGGACGCCGACGCCACGCGCCCCGTGGACGTCGTCGTCGAGCTCGCCGCCGGGGAGGGCGCCCGGACCGGGGTGCGGACGGAGGCGGAGTGCGCGGCGGTCGCGGACGCGGTGGCGGGCACCCGCACCCTGCGGCTGGTCGGTGTCGCGGGCTACGAGGGCGAGGTGCCGAAGGCCGACACCGAGCGGGTGACGGCGTGGCTGCGGCGACTGGTCGCGCTCGCCGCGGACTTCGACAAGGCCGGGCGTTTCACCGGGCTGGACGAGATCGTGGTCAGCGCGGGCGGCAGCGCCTGGTTCGACGCGGTCGCCGAGGTCTTCGCGGAGATCCCCGAACTGTCCCGTCCCGTGCTGAAGTTGCTGCGCTCGGGCGCGTACGTCTCGCACGACGACGGCCACTACCGCAAGCTGACCCCGTTCAACCGGGTCCCCGAGGAGGGCGCCCTGGAGCCGGCGTTCCGGCTGTGGACCCAGGTGGTGTCGCGGCCTTCGGCCGAGCAGGCCTTCGTCAACGCGGGCAAGCGGGACGCGGCCTACGACCTCGATCTGCCCTTCGCCCAGGTGATCCGCCGGGACGGCGCCGAGCGCCCGGCCACCGGCGTCTCGGTGACGGCCTTGTCCGACCAGCACGCCTGGCTCGCCACCACGCCGGAGGCGGATCTGGAGGTCGGCGACTGGGTCGGGCTCGGGCTGTCCCACCCGTGCACCTCGTTCGACAAGTGGCAGCTGATCCCCGTCGCGGAGGCGGACGGCACGGTCGTCGACTACGTCCGCACGTTCTTCTAGGAGGCCGGGCGCGATGGAAGAGCTCGTCATCCGGGACGCCGACGTCGTCGACGGCTCCGGCTCCGACGCGTACCGGGCCGATGTCGTGATCGACGGCGGCCGGATCGTCGGAATCGTCAAGGAGGCCGCCGCGGCCGGCTGCCAGCGGCCGAAGGCGTGCCGGGAACTGGACGCCGAGGGTCTGGTCCTCTCCCCCGGCTTCGTCGACATGCACGCGCACAGCGACCTGGCGCTGCTGCGCGACCCCGACCACAGCGCCAAGGCCGCGCAGGGCGTCACCCTGGAGGTCATCGGCCAGGACGGCCTGTCGTACGCCCCCGTCGACGACCGCACGCTCGGGGAAGTGCGGCGGGCGATCACCGGGTGGAACGGCCCGGGTGACGACATCGACTTCGACTGGCGCACGGTCGGCGAGTACCTGGACCGGCTGGACCGGGGGATCGCCGTGAACGCGGCCTACCTCGTCCCGCAGGGCACGGTCCGGGCGCTCGCCGTCGGCTGGGAGGACCGCGAGGCCACCCCGCAGGAACTGGACCGGATGCGGCGGCTGGTCGCCGAGGGCATGGAGCAGGGCGCCGTCGGCATGTCGTCGGGGCTGACGTACACCCCGGGCATGTACGCGCGGGACGCCGAACTGACCGAGTTGTGCCGGGTGGTGGCGTCGTACGGCGGCTACTACTGCCCGCACCACCGCTCCTACGGGGCCGGGGCCCTTCAGGCGTACGAGGAGATGGTCGCGCTGACCCGCGAGGCGGGCTGCTCCCTGCATCTCGCCCACGCCACCATGAACTTCGGCGTGAACAAGGGCCGGGCGCCCGAGCTGCTGGACCTGCTGGACGAGGCCCTGGCGGCCGGGGCGGACATCAGCCTCGACACCTACCCGTACACACCGGGCTGCACGACGCTGGCGGCCGTGCTGCCGAGCTGGGCGAGCGAGGGCGGCCCGGAGCAGACCCTCGGGCGGCTGGCGGACGAGGAGACGGCGGAACGCATCCGTCACCATCTGGAGGTCACCGGGTCCGACGGCTGCCACGGCGTGCCGATCGAGTGGGACACCATCGAGATCTCCGGCGTGAACGATCCGGCCCTCGCGGATCACGTCGGCCGGACGGTCGAGGAGTCGGCGGCCGTCCGGGGCGAGGCTCCCTGGGTGACCGCGCGCGGACTGCTGCTGGCGGACCGGCTGGCCCCGACGATCCTCCAGCACGTGGGACACGAGGAGAACGTCCGGGCGATCATGCGCCACCGGGTGCACACCGGCGGCTCGGACGGCATCCTCCAGGGCGCGAAACCGCACCCGCGCGCCTACGGCACCTTCCCGCACTACCTCGGGCACTACGTCAGGGAGTTGGGGGTGCTGTCGCTGGAGGAGTGCGTCGCGCACCTCACGTCCCGCCCGGCGGCGCGGCTCCGGCTGCCGGACCGAGGCCTGGTCCGTGAGGGATACAAGGCCGATCTGGTCCTCTTCGACCCGGCGACGGTGGCGGCGGGCTCCACCTTCGCGGAGCCGCGCACACTCCCGACGGGCATCCCCCACGTCCTGGTCGACGGCCGGTTCGTGATCGAGGACGGCCGCCGCACGGACGTGCTGGCGGGCCGGGCGGTCCGCAGGACTCCTCCCGCGTGACCGCCCGGCGGGCACCCTGCCTTACGGCTTGGGCAGGGTGCAGCCGCTCGCGCTCAGGTCGAGCTTGTTGTCGATCCCGAAGCAGGCCGGGATCCCGTAGGTCTGCTGGGCGTAGTTGATGCCCTTGCGGACGGTCACGGTGCCGTTCGCGTCGACCTCGCACGGGTTGTTCACCGTGCAGCGCTCACCGTCCTCGTTGCCGGTGTTGTTGATGGCGACGACCTTGTTGGTGGCCTGGTCGACGACGGGCGAGCCGGACGTGCCGCCGATGGTGTTGCAGGCGGAGGTGTAACGGACCGAGTCCTTCCAGGTCCAGTCGCCCTCCTTCAGGGTGGGCACGAACCCGTCGATGGTGCAGCTGTAGATCCGCTTCCAGTAGCCGGAGGGGATGCTGATGGCGGTGCCGGCGACCGGGTGACTGTCGTTCAGCGTCAGCGCGTTGATGTTGTACGAGCTCTTGATCTGCGCGTACGTGGTGGTGAGCTGGTACAGGGCGACGTCCGTGTCGGTCATCGTGCCGTAGGCGAGCTTGGCGGCGCGCAGGGTGGCGACGCGCGAGCCGGAGGAGTTGAGCAGGCTGAAGGTGCGGCTGGAGGCCTTGTCGACGAGGACCTGGCCGGGGCCGGGGAAGCCGGACTCCAGACAGTGGCCGTTGGTCATCACCAGCGCCGGGTCGTCGGCCTCGGAGTCCGGCATGCGGACGACCGAGCCGGAGCAGTTGCTGAGCGCGACCGTGCCGGCGAAGTTCACCGCTTTGGCCGACGGGTTGGTGAGCCCGGACAGCGTCTGCTCCACGGACGTGACCACGCCCGAGACGGCGGACGTGGCCGAGCCCGTGTCCGCGGCCTTGCCGACGCCCGTGGGGGCGGCATCGGCAGCGGTCGCGGGAGCCGCGCCGGCCCCGGCTATCGCCAGGGCGCAGAACGCGGCGGCGAGAGGTTTTCTCATGGGGGGTCCCCTCTTGCGACGGAGGCGGCCGGAAATCCTCCGGCCGCCTGCACTGTTGTCATGTGCATTGTGATCGTCACAAGGGGGGTCGCACAAGAACCTGTTCCACAACCGGAACCTGGGCTTCCTGCCCGACCCTACTCAACAGCTCCGGACGGCAGCTCACTTGGGGCGGTTCGCACCCACCCGGAATCCCGGCCGCAGGCCCGCGCGGCGGCCGTCCCGCCACACGCCCGGCGATTCCCGCACCGGGACCCGGCACCCACCGGGGCGGCTCCGGCCATCACGCCGAACGCCTCCCGCGGACCGGCTACTTGGGCCCCTTCGTGCCGCCCGGACCGTGGCCGGGCTTCCCGCTCGAGCGCCCCGGCGGCGTCGTTGTGGTCGGGGCGGACGTCGTCGGGGTACCGGCCGTGGGGCTGCCGGCCGGGGGCTCCGGCGTGTCCGTACCGCCGGCCGACGGGGTGGCGCTCGCCGGGGCGGAGGGGGCGGCCGACTCGGCGCCGGAGGTCCGGTCATCGCTCGTCGGCCCGGCGTCGAGCGGTGCGCCGGGGCTCGACGCACGCACGCTGCCCGAGGGTGACGCCGTCGGCGTCTCCCCCGCCGTCGGGACCGTAGGGCCACCCTCACCGCCCCGCGTCCCGCCGGAGGGCCCACCGGAAAAGGAGAACCCGGCGATCAGCGCGGCAGCGCAGACGGCACCGACGGCCCCGGCCGCCACCGCCACCCGGCGCGTGCGCCGCGCCGGGGGCCTGCGCCGGGAGCGGCGGCCCCCGCCGGACCGGGCCCGCGCCGGCACCGCCGGAAGCTCGCGCGTGTCACCCGCACCACCCGCGCGACCCCGACCGTCAGCGCGACCCCTGCCGTCCGCCTGGGCCCCGCCGTCCGCCTGAACCCCGCCGTCCGCGGTGGCCGCGCCGTTCACGGCGGCCGTGCCGTCCGCGACGGGCGTGCCGTCGTAGACGTCCTGCCATCCGTGGGCCGCGGCCGGGTCGGCGTAGGCGTCGTACTCCGGGGGCGGAGCGCCCTGCGGCACGTAGACGTTCGGCACCCCCTGGGGCCCGCCGTCCGTCGCTCGGTCGGCGTACTCGAATGGCTTGAACATGGCGGCGCATTCTAGGGACCAGAGGTGCTGGTGGGACAGCCAACGGCGATATGCACCCAAACCACCGCGTCTCACGTGGCGGAAAACACGACCCGTGACGCGTTACCGGGCCGTAAGCTCCCAGACATGCAGGTGATCCAGTCGACCAAGCTCGCCAACGTCTGTTACGAGATCCGTGGCCCGGTGCTCGAGGAGGCGATGAGACTGGAGGCTGCCGGGCATCGGATCCTCAAGCTGAACACCGGAAACCCGGCCGCGTTCGGCTTCGAATGCCCGCCGGAGATCCTGGAGGACATCCTCCGGAACGTCTCCACGGCGCACGGGTACGGCGACGCCAAGGGTCTGCTGGCCGCCCGCCGGGCCGTCGTCATGCACAACCAGACCCTCGGCATCGAGACCGACGTCGAGCACGTCTTCATCGGCAACGGCGTCTCCGAGCTGATCGTGATGGCGATGCAGGGCCTGCTGGACGACGGCGACGAGGTCCTCGTGCCCGCGCCCGACTACCCGCTGTGGACCGCCGCCGTCTCCCTGTCCGGCGGCACCGCCGTGCACTACCGCTGTGACGAGCAGGCCGACTGGATGCCGGACCTCGCCGACATCGAGCGCAAGGTCACCGACCGCACCAAGGCGCTCGTGATCATCAACCCCAACAACCCGACGGGGGCCGTCTACGACGAGGCGATGATCAAGGGCCTGACCGACATCGCCCGCCGGCACAACCTGCTCGTCTGCTCCGACGAGATCTACGACAAGATCCTCTACGACGACGCCGTGCACACCCCGACCGCCAAGGTCGCCCCCGACCTGCTCACCCTCACCTTCAACGGCATGTCGAAGGCGTACCGGGTGGCCGGCTACCGGGTGGGCTGGATGTCGATCTCCGGGCCGCGCGCGCACGCCGACTCCTACATCGAGGGCCTGACGATCCTGGCGAACATGCGCCTGTGCGCGAACATGCCGGGACAGCACGGGGTCGTCGCCGCGCTCAGCGGCCGCCAGACGATCAACGACCTGGTCCTGCCGGGCGGGCGGCTGCGCGAGCAGCGGGACACGGCCTACGAGCTGCTGACCCAGATCCCGGGCGTGAGCTGCGTGAAGCCGAAGGGCGCCCTGTATCTCTTCCCGCGCCTCGACCCCAAGGTCTTCAAGATCAAGGACGACCGGCGGATGGTCCTGGACCTGCTCCGGCGCGAGAAGATCATGGTCGTCCAGGGCACGGGCTTCAACTGGCCGGAGCCGGATCACTTCCGGGTGGTGACCCTGCCGACGGTCGGGGACCTGACCGACGCCGTGGGGCGGATCGGGCACTTCCTGGACGGCTACAGCCAGCCCTGAGACCACGCGACCGAGCCCCACCGGACTGCCCGCTCACGCTATGTGCGCGGGTAGTCCGGTTTTGTGAACGACTCAACTTTAGACGAAATCTAAGCTAGGATGGTTTCCTGCACTCAGGAGGCCTTCCCATGTACGAACCGATCCGCGCCAAGTCGGTCCACAGCACGGTGGACGGCCCCAACCCGGACTTTCCCCACCGTTCCCGTGAGGAAGAGCTGGACATCCAGCTCGCGGGCCATCTCGCCGCCCTGCTCGCCGTCACGGACGAGCTGCGCGCGACGCAGGCCTCGGCCGACCTGGACACCGCGGCGGAGCGGCTCGCTGAGCAGGTGGGCAGGCTGAGGGGCGGCCGCACCCCGGTGCGCGCGCCGATGAGCGGGCGGCGCGAGCAGAGCACCGACGCGCTGCACCGGCGGGCGCACGCCCTGGCTGGCCGCGCGCTGGTCGTCGCCGCCTCCCGGGCCGACACGGCGGCCGCGATCCTGGCCGCCGAGCGCATGGACGCCCACACTGCGGCGCTGGAGCCGCGCACACTCGCGTCCCGCTGAGCCCCCTCCCGGGCTCCCCCTGACGGCCCCGGTCCGCGCGCACCCGCAGCGACGCGCGGACCGGGCGCCACTAACCCCTCCGTGAGGGCCATCGGGTACCCGCACCCGATGGCCCTCACGCCTGTCGGCGACCGCGGTGCGATCCCCCGGTAGGCCGGATAGGCCGGGCAGGGTCGAACAGAACAGCCCACGGCTCGTCGGAGTCCTCCTTCCGAAGCAGGGCGGGCGACTTCCCGTCCAGCCGGAAGGTGGAGCGGAACCGTCCCCCGAGCTCCGGCAGCAAGGCCAGGAAGAAATGACCAGACCCATCGCCGTCTGCTGCGGCTGCCGCGAGCGGTGAAGAAGCGGCGTCTGGCGCACGTGGCAAGGCCTACGTGAGCGCCCACAACAACAACCGCCTGAACCAGCGTCTCGACACCTGCGATCCCGTCACACCGGGTCTGGCCGGTGTCGAACTCCGTTTCGGGAACGACAGCAGCCAGACACTGGACCTCACCCGCGACGACGGAGTGTGGTGGCTGGCCATCGGGAACGGCGACCCGGTGAAACCGTAGAGACCGCAGGCGCTCGGCTGGGGTGTCCCAGCCGAGCGTCACTGTGCCACGTGGCGGTCAGGCGACCGGTGCCGACTTGAGGGACGTGACGAAGGACGTCCAGGCCGGGGCCGTGAGGGTGAGGACCGGGCCGTGGGGGACCTTGGAGTCACGGACGGGGACGACGGCGGGGTGTGCGTCGCACACCTCGAGGCAGTTGCCGCCGTCCCCGTTGCTGTAGCTGCTCTTGCGCCAGACGGCCGCGCTCAAGTCATTTGCGCTCTTCGCCATTTCGGTCATCCTCAGCCGCTTGCTCGATCAGGGCGAGGGACGCCTCCGGGGGCAGTGCGGCGGCCCTGAGCCGATCGTATGCCTTGCGGTACTGCTTCACGAGGGCCGGATCGTCGATGGTGTCCCCGCTGTACTGCGCCTCCGTGTAGACCAGAGGCGGGGCGTCCGGGAAGGTCATGACCATGGCCGAGCCCAGCATCAGCGGGTGCGCCCCGCAGTTCCACGGAAGGATCTGGGGAACGATCCGGCGGCGCCGCGCCAGTCCCGCGATGCGTTCCCACTGTTCGGCGTTCCGCTCCGGCTGAAGGATCGGCTGCCGCAGCAGTGACTCGGGCAGGATCACCCAGTACTCGGGGGTCTTGTGGTCGTCTTCGAACAGCCGGGCCCGCGCCAGCCTCGCGGTCACCTTCTCCTCCACCTCCTCGTCCGGCGCCAGGGGATGCGCGGAGCGGGTCACCGCCCTCGCATACGCCTCCGTCTGCAACAACCCCGGCACCAGCGTCGGGCACCACTCCTCGATGGTCTCCGCGTGCTGCTCCGCCTCCAGCACCCGCTCGAAGTAACTCGCGTGCCCCCGCCGCTTCGCCCGCCGTACGTCCTCGCAGCGCCGCCTGAAGAAGCCGTCCGTGCCGAGCACCTTGTCCACGTGCTCGGCGAGTTCCGCCGGCATCCGGCGCGTGCCCCGCTCGATCTCACTGAGGTGGCTCGGGCCGTAGAAGCTGCCCTCGACGAGCTGCTGGAGGGTGAGGCCCGCCTCCTCCCGCTTCCAGCGCAACTCACTGCCGTAGAAGGTCGGGACGCCCGTCGAACCGTCGATGTCCTTGCGCTGACCCATCGTTCACCGTCCTTGGTGTGCCGTTACCGCCCGCTACCGGACCCGGCCGCGCGTACGCGCAGTACGGGCGCGGGATGCCGATGGGCTGTCACGCTACGGCGGTCGGCGCCAGAGTGTGAGGAGTTCGTCACTCAGCGCACTGGAAGGTGTGAACCCCCCATGCACAGCCCCGCCGAAGCCGAAGCCGAAGCCTGCGTCGAGGAGTTGCGGGCCTCGCTCGCCGCGCACGGCATCACCCTGCCGTCCCTCGGCATCGACCTTCCGACCTTCGCCTCCCGCTGCCCCACCCGGCCGCTGATCGCGCTCGGCAACTGCAATCTCCTGACCGCGCAGGCCCTGGCCGCCGCCCTGCGCGAGGGTGCGGCGTGATGCGGCCGGTGGTGACGCTGGAGCTGCTCGCGACCCCGGCCGCGGTGTCCGGTGTGCGGCGGGCCCTGCGCGCGCACGGCATCGACGTGCAGCTCTGCGCGAGCGAGCTCGTCACGAACGTGATCCGGCACGTCGGAGAGGGCGTACCCGTCACGGTGCGGGTGTGGCGGGACGGCGGGCGCGTCCGGCTCGGGGTCACCGATCCCGACCCCCGGGCCCTGCCCGTCCTGGTCGGAGAGGTCGGAGAGGTCGGAGCGGTCGGCGTCGGGGCCGAGGCGGAGTCCGGCCGGGGGCTGGCGCTGCTCGACGCGCTGGCCGTGCGATGGGGTGTGGAGCAGGAGGCCGGCCGCAAGACGGTGTGGTGCGAGCTGTTCGCCGAAGCCGGCACCCCGAAAACGCCCGAGCACTCCGGTCGACGTGGGCCGTCGGCCGGAGCGCTCGGTCATCCATCGGCACGTTCGTGAGCCCGCGGGGCGGGCCGTGCCGAAGCGGGCGGGTGTGAGCCTGTCGCCGACGGTCCCCGTCGGGGCGGACGGAGGGCGGCGACGGGCTCGGAGCCCCGCACGCCGTTGTGCGGGTCCCGCCTGTCGGTCCCGCGGCCGGCCGTGACGATGTTGCTGGTCAGGGCACTGTCGGTTCCGGCCGGCCGCGGAGTTCGGGGTGGGGCTCAGCCCAGGCGCTGCACCAGGGCGCGGTACTCGTCCCACAGCTCCTTCGGCGTGTGGTCGCCGAAGGTGTTGAGGTGCTCGGGGACCAGGGCGGCCTCCTCGCGCCAGACCTCCTTGTCGACCGTGAGCAGGAACTCCAGGTCGGACTCGGCCAGTTCCAGGCCGTTGGTGTCGAGGGCGTCCTTGGTCGGCAGGATGCCGATGGGGGTCTCGACACCCTCGGCCTTGCCCTCCAGGCGCTCCACGATCCACTTCAGGACGCGGCTGTTCTCGCCGAAGCCTGGCCAGACGAACTTGCCCTCGTCGTCCTTGCGGAACCAGTTGACGTAGTAGATCTTCGGCAGCTTGGACTGGTCCTTGTCCTTGGCCACGTCGATCCAGTGGGCCATGTAGTCGCCCATGTTGTAGCCGCAGAACGGCAGCATCGCGAACGGGTCGCGGCGCAGCTCGCCGACCTTGCCCTCGGCGGCGGCGGTCTTCTCGGAGGCCACGTTGGCGCCAAGGAAGACCCCGTGGTTCCAGTCGAAGGACTCCGTCACCAGCGGTACGGCGGTGGCGCGGCGGCCGCCGAAGAGGATCGCCGAGATCGGCACGCCCTTGGGGTCCTCCCACTCCGGCGCGATGATCGGGCACTGCGAGGCCGGGACGGTGAAGCGGGCGTTGGGGTGCGCGGCCGGGACGCCGGACTCGGGCGTCCAGTCGTTGCCCTTCCAGTCCGTCAGGTGGGCCGGGGACTCCTCGGTCATGCCCTCCCACCACACGTCGTTGTCGTCGGTGAGGGCCACGTTGGTGAAGACGGAGTTGCCCCACAGGGTCTTCATCGCGTTGGCGTTGGTGTGCTCGCCGGTGCCGGGGGCGACGCCGAAGAAGCCGGCCTCGGGGTTGATGGCGTACAGCCGGCCGTCCTCGCCGAAGCGCATCCAGGCGATGTCGTCGCCGATGGTCTCGACCGTCCAGCCGGGGATGGTCGGCTCCAGCATGGCGAGGTTGGTCTTGCCGCAGGCGCTCGGGAAGGCGGCGGCGACGTACTTGGCCTCGCCGCGGGGCGGGGTGAGCTTCAGGACGAGCATGTGCTCGGCGAGCCAGCCCTCGTCACGGGCCATGACGGAGGCGATGCGCAGGGCGTAGCACTTCTTGCCGAGCAGGGCGTTGCCGCCGTAGCCGGAGCCGTAGGACCAGATCTCGCGGTCCTCGGGGAAGTGCGAGATGTACTTGGTCTGGTTGCAGGGCCAGGGGACGTCCGCCTGGCCGGGCTCCAGCGGGGCGCCCAGGGTGTGGACGGCCTTGACGAAGAAGCCGTCGGAGCCGAGCTCGTCCAGCACGGCCTGGCCCATGCGCGTCATGGTGCGCATGGAGACGGCGACGTACGCCGAGTCGGTGATCTCCACACCGAGCGCGGACAGCGGCGAGCCGAGCGGGCCCATGCAGAAGGGCACGACGTACATGGTCCGGCCGCGCATCGAGCCGCGGAACAGGCCACCCCGGCCCTCCGAGCCCTGGAAGATCTCCCGCATCTCGGCAGGGGCCTTCCAGTGGTTGGTCGGGCCCGCGTCCGCCTCCTTCTCGGAACAGATGAACGTCCGGTCCTCCACGCGGGCGACGTCGGTGGGGTCGGAGGCCGCGTAGTAGGAGTGGGGGCGCTTGATCGGGTCGAGTTTCCGGAAGGTGCCCTTCTCGACGAGCTCCCCGCACAGTCGCTCGTACTCGGCCTCGGATCCGTCACACCAGACCACGTTGTCCGGCTGCGTCAGTTCAGCGATCTCGTTGACCCACGAGATCAGCCCCTGATGAGTGGTGGGGACGGTGGGAGCCGCGATGTCGCGCGCCACGATTGCTCCTAAATGAGGGATTTTTTGTGATGTGGAGGCCCCGTGGGGGCTGCGACCCGGATGCTTCAGGGTGGATCTTGGCGCTCATCCGGTGCCGACCGCACTCATTTGATCATCCGACGTGCGCGCCCATCTGTCCAGAGGAGCGCACAGGTGAGCAACGTGAGGCTCGCCACGGTTTCTCGCGCCGCTTTACGTGCACGTTGCGTTCACCTGACCGTCCATTTGCGTGACCATCGCCGGATCAGGATGAGAGGATGGCCACTCCTCGCCTGTCAATCCGAGGCACTGATAGGTCACTTACGGTTCCGTAGCTACCATTCGGGCATGACTGCGTTCGTCCCCGACGCGCCCACGGACTCGGCGGCCGACGGCCACGGTCCGCAGGCGCTCTCCCTGCCTCACCCGGTGAAGCCGAAACTGCGCGGCTGGCTGCACCTCGGCATGTTCCCGGCCGTTCTGATCGCGGGCCTGGTGCTGACCGCCCTCGCCGACTCCTCCAGAGGACGCATCGCCTGCGGCATCTTCGCTCTGACGGCATGCCTGCTGTTCGGCGTGAGCGCGCTGTACCACCGGGGCAACTGGAGCCCGCGCATGGACGGCGTCCTGCGCCGGCTGGACCACGCCAACATCTTCCTGATCATCGCGGGCACCTACACACCCCTGACCATGCTGCTCCTGCCGGGCGACAAGGGCCGGTGGCTGCTGTGGGGCATCTGGGCCGCTGCGGTGGCCGGCATCCTCTTCCGCGTCTTCTGGGTCGGCGCCCCGCGCTGGCTCTACACGCCGTGCTACATCGCGATGGGCTGGGCGGCCGTCTTCTACCTGCCCGACTTCATGCGGACCGGCGGCATCGCCGTCCTCGTCCTGGTCATCGTCGGCGGCCTGCTCTACAGCGCGGGCGGCGTGGTCTACGGGATCAAGCGACCGAACCCGTCACCGCGCTGGTTCGGCTTCCACGAGGTGTTCCACTCCTTCACCCTGGCGGCCTTCATCGCGCACTACGTGGGGATCTCACTGGTGGCGTACCAGCACGGCTAGGGCTCTCCCACCCCCCAGGCCACGGCTCTCCAGCCGTGGCCTTTTTTGCGTGCGCGGACACCTCCTTGCGATTGACAGAATCTATCTTTTGATAGTTACTTTCATTTCATGGTTACTGTCACTTCGCCCGACCCGCGTCGCTGGTGGGCCCTTACGGCCCTGGTCGCGAGCATGCTCACGCTCGGCTTCGACATGACGATCCTCAACGTCGCGCTGCCGACCATGGCCGAGGATCTCGGCGCGAGTACGGGCGAGCAGCAGTGGATGGCGGACGCGTACGTCGTCGTCTTCGCGGCGCTGATGCTCCCGGCCGGGCTGCTCGGGGACCGGTTCGGGCGGCGGCTGATGCTGGTGACCGGGCTCGGGATCTTCCTGGCCGGTTCGGTCATGGGCGCCCTGGCCCCGGACGTGACCTGGGTCGTCGTCGCCCGGGCCGTGATGGGCGTGGGCGGCGCGCTGGTCATGCCGCTGGCGCTGTCCGTGCTGCCCTCGCTGTTCGGGCCCGACGAGCGCTCCAGGGCGATCGGCGTCATGTCGGCCGCCTCCGCGCTGGGCATGCCGCTCGGTCCGATCCTGGGCGGCTGGCTGCTCGACCACTTCTGGTGGGGCTCGGTCTTCCTGATCAACGTCCCGATGGTCGGTATCGGCGTCACGGCCTGCCTGTTCCTGCTCCCCGAGACGCGCGACCCTGCCGCCCCGAAGGTCGACGCCCTCGCCACGACGCTCACCGTCGCCGGTCTCGGCGCCCTGGTCTGCGCCATCATCGAGGCGCCCGCACGTGGCTGGCGCGACCCTCTGGTGGCGGGGTTCCTCGCCGCGGGCGTCGTGCTGCTCGCCGGACTGGTGCTGCGTGAGCGGCGGGCGGAGCGGCCCATGCTCGACATGGAGTTGCTCGGCCACCGCGGCTTCCTCGTGAACGCCCTCACGGCGACCCTGGTCACCTTCGTCCTGGCGGGCCTGCTGTTCCTGCTGCCGCCCTACCTCCAGGCCGTCCTCGGCCACGACGCCTTCGGCACCGGGCTGCGGCTGCTGCCGATGATGGGCGGTCTGATGGTCGCGGCACGCGGTGCGCAGCCGGTCGTCGCCCGGTTCGGCCCCCGGGCGGTCGTCACCTGCGGCCTCGTGGTGCTGGCGTTCGCCGCGTTCCTCGGCAGCCGCACGGCACCCGACTCCGGCTATGGCTTCACCGCGCTGTGGCTGACGGTCACCGGCCTGGGCTTCGGCTTCGCCGTGGTCCCGGCGATCGACGGGGCGCTGGCAGCGCTGCCCGCAGACCGGGCCGGCTCGGGGTCCGGGCTCCTGATGACCCTGCGCCAGGTCGGCAGCGCGATCGGCATCGCCCTGCTCGGCAGCCTGCTCGCGAGCGCCTACCGGGACCGCCTCGACGTCACCGGACTGCCGGCCCGGGCCGCCGACGCCGCCGGGGAGTCCGTGGTGGCCGCGCACCTCGTCGCCGAACGCACCGGCGTGGCCGGCCTGGCCACGTCCGCGAACAGCGCCTACGTCCACGGCATGGGCGTCGTGCTGCTGGTGTGCGGTGTCGCCGCCCTGGTCGCCGCGCTGCTCACCGGGGCGTTCCTGCCCGACACGCGGACCGCCGCGGACGCCGAGGCCGACACCGCGGCCATGGCCGAACCGGAGGCAGATGCCCGACAATGACCTTCATGACGGCCGCACGCACCACTTCCGCCGACCGCCCCCAGCCGGGGCTCCGGGAGCGGAAGAAGATCAAGACCCGCCAGGCGATCCGCACCGCGACCTACGCGCTGATCGAGGAGCAGGGCTACGACGCCACGACGGTCGAGCAGATCGCCGAGCGCGCCGAGGTGTCGCCGTCGACGGTCTTCCGGTACTTCCCCACCAAGGAAGACATCGTCATCACCGACGAGTGGGACCCGGTCATGCTGGCGGAGGTGCGGGCCAGGCCGGAGGACGAGTCGTGGGCCGACACCCTCCGGCATGTGATGCGCACGGCCCTCGACCTGAGCCTTGCCGAGGAGCCCGAGGTGACGCGGCTGCGGACGCGGCTCGGCGTCGAGGTCCCGGCCGTCCGCGCCCGGACGATGGAGAGCATGGCCGCGACCGGCCGGCTGCTCCGCGAGGCCCTGGCGGAACGCTCCGGCCTCGACCCCGACGGCCTGGAGCTGCGGGTCTTCGCCATGTCCGTGATGGGCGGTCTGATGGAGGTCTCCCACTACTGGGCCGAGACCGGCCACCGCGACGACATCCGGGTCCTCGTCGACCGCGCCCTGGACGTCCTGGAGCACGGCCTGCCCGCCGGAAAACCCTGAGGCCGGCGCCGCTCACCGTGGCATCCTGACCGGGTGAACGGTCCCGAGATCCACGTCGAGTTCGCCCCCGAGCTGCACGTCTTCGTCCCCCGGGCCAGGCAGGACGGCACCGTGCGGGCCGCCACCGACGGCGTCTCCAGCCTCGGCCACGTCATCGAGTCGATGGGCGTGCCGCTGACCGAGGTGGGCGCGCTGGTCGTGGACGGCCGCGAGGTGCCCTTCGCACACGTCCCGTCGGCCGGCGAGTCGGTGACCGTACGGACGGTCGCACGCCCCCAGCGGGTCCCGGGCGCTCCCCTGCGCTTCCTCCTCGACGTGCACCTCGGCACGCTGGCCCGACGGCTGCGCCTGCTCGGCGTGGACACGGCCTACGAGTCGACCGACATCGGCGACCCGGCCCTCGCGGCGCGCTCGGCGGCGGAGCAGCGGGTGATGCTGAGCCGCGACCGGGGGTTGCTGCGCAGGCGCGAGCTGTGGGCGGGGGCGTTCGTGTACAGCACCCGGCCCGAGGAGCAGCTTCGTGATGTCCTCGGCCGCTTCCGCCCCGAGCTGCTCCCCTGGACGCGCTGCACGGCCTGCAACGGGCTGCTGCGCAAGGCGACCAAGGACGAGGTCGCCGACCAGCTCAAGCACGGCACGCACGCGACGTACGACGTGTTCGCGCAGTGCGCGGCGTGCGGCCGGGCGTACAGGCGGGACTTTGCGGACACCCCCTAGCTCCTTCTCAGGTCCTGCTTGCCGCAGGCGATGCCGTCCCTGTTGCGGTCCAGGCCCAGTGGGTCGTCCTTGCCGTTGACCTTCAGGCGGCCGTAGTCGTTCGCCTTCAGCCACTCGCAGCGTGCGGCCGTCGTCTTCTTCACCTCCGCCGGGAAGTCCGTCGGCACGCAGACGTTGATCGATCCGTAGTGCCGGTCGCAGCCGGAGATCGTCGGGCTGACCTTCTGCGAGGTGCGCTTCTTGCCCGGGCCCGCCACCTTGCCCTTCGGCTCGTCCGCGAAGTCGTGGACGTGGGCCGAGGCGTCCGTGGCCTTGAGGGCCTGCGGGCCCTCGAGGTGCACCCACTTCGCCACCGACGGCACGCCGTTCGCGTCGACCGCGAAGAGCATGTACCAGCCGGGCGGGGCCAGGTTGGGGTTGCTCGTCACGTTCAGGTCGACGTTGTTGCCGTCGACGGACAGCGGCAGGTCCACGAACCGCTGGTTCGGGTCGGAGGAGTGCGTGACGGCGGCCGGGCGGATCAGCTCGGCCTTGGCGATGGGCCGGTCGACGGTGATCCGCTGGGTGTCGCCGTAGTTCCACTCGGTGTCGATCACCGAGGTGATGGTGGGGCGCGGGCCCTTGAACAGGTAGGGCGGGCTGTAGACCGACACGTCGTGGTTCCAGGAGCCGTTGCCCGGGTTGTCGCCGGTGGTCATCACGCGGCCGTCGGGGAGCAGGAACGCCGAGGAGTGGTAGCCGCGCGCCTCGGGGTCGACGGCCACCGGGTCGAAGGTCTCCGACTCGGGGTCGAAGATCGACGTCTCGTAGACCGGGTTGGCGCGGTTGTGCAGCGCGCCGCCCGTCTCCAGCACCTTGCCGTCGGGCAGCAGCACCGCGGAGACGTACATCTTGCCCTGGTTCCCGGTCTGCGGCACGGGCCCGTTGCCCAGGTCGACCGTGCCCTGCGGGATCGGCGGCCCGGCCACGTACGACGGGTTCGGCTGCTTGAGGTCGATGATGTCGGTCAGGCGGTTCGCCTCCGGGTTGGAGTCGATATTGCCGCCGCCGAGGGTGAGGACCTTCTGGTCCTGCGCCGGGGGCAGCAGCACGCTCGCCGACTGGTCGCGCTCGTCCTTGTTCCGCAGGCCGGGCACCTGGGTGGTGGTGTTGGCGTCGTAGTCGTAGATCGCCGAGCCGGTGCCGGGGATGTTGTTGCCGAAGACGTGGCTGCCCGAGTAGAAGAGCCGGCCGTCCTGCATGAGGATCATCGACGGGTACAGGCCCCAGTACGACCAGGTCTGCTTGACCTTCCACAGCGGCTGCCACCGCTGCTCGGCCTCGGAGAACAGCTCGGCGGCGACCGAGCCGGTGGAGTCCTCGCGCAGGCCGCCGAAGGAGATGACGTCACCGTTGCCGAGGATCGTCGCCGACGGGTACCAGTGGCCGTCGTTCATGTCGTTGGTCTTGGTGTAGGTCTCGGTCTCCGGGTCGAAGATGTACGAGTCCTTGTAGCCCTGGTAGCCGACCCGGCCGTCCGCCGTCGGGTAGCCCTTGTTGCCGGACATGACCAGCACGCGCCCGTCCTGGAGCTGGACGTGCCCGGCGCAGAACATGTCCTTCGGCGTGGGGACGACCTTGTAGGAGCCGTTCGCCGGGTCGTAGACCGCCGAGGTGAAGGTGCCGGCCTCGAACATCGACTCGTCGTTGCCGGAGCCCGCGATGAGCAGCACCTTGCCGTTGTGCAGGACGACCGAGTGCATGGAGCGCACCGGGTTCTGCGTGGGCAGCACGTCCCACCTGCCGTTCGCGCACTGCTCGGCGGTGCCGGTGCACTCCGGCGGGAGGACCGGGTCGGGCACCTGGTCCATGGTGTAGTCGTCGGTGGTGGCGGAGCCCGTGCCGTAGACGGAGACGCCCCAGGAGATGCGGTCGGTGCCGGCCGGGACCTCGGGCGTGCGGACCGTGGCCTCGGTCCAGCTGCCGGCCAGGTCCAGTGTCTTGAGGTCCGTCCAGTACTGCCAGCCGGCCGTGGTGTCGTGCCGGAACAGGGTGATCGCCGCGTCCGGGGTCGTCGTCTTGTACCAGAGCCCGAGGTCGTACTGCTTGCCCGGCGTCACGACCGGCGCGCACGCGGCGGACTCGGTGATCAGCGCCTTGCGGTCGCCCTCGACCCGGCGGGTCAGCTCGACCTTCATGGCCTTGGAGCCGGTGTGCGCGTCGGCCGTGGTGCTGAAGGTGAAGTCGTTGTCGCCCCAGCCGGACTTCTCCCAGCAGTACGGCATGTCGCCGGTGCCGGCGGTCTCGAAGCCGGGGTTCTTGATGAGGTTGGCGGCGGAGGCGGGCTGGGGTGCGGTCAGGAGCAGGCCCGCGGTGAGGCCCGCCACGGACAGGAGTGCGGTCGTTCTGCGACGAAGGTTCACGCGGCTCTCCTTGCGGTGCGGCCGCCGCGCACGGGCTTCTCACGTCCCCGGCGCGGCAGGTAGACCAGCGCTTCGGTCCCGGCGAAGCGCAGGACGAACGTCGTCACCAGCGCGAGCGCGGTGGCGGACAGCACGCCCAGGTGCAGCTGGTGCACGAACAGGGCGATCAGCGGGATGCGCAGCACCAGATCGGCGTTGGCGATCAGCGCAAACCGCCCGGCCCGGTCCCACCACCGCCGGTGCCGGCGCCGCTCGCGGAACAGCAGGTGCTCGATGAGCACGAAGTTCCAGGCGACGCCGAGCTGGTTGGCGAGGATCTCCGCCGGCACGTAGTGCATGCCGACGGCGGTCAGCGCCCACAGTCCGAGCAGGTTCGGTACGAAGCCGGTGAGCCCGATCAGGCCGAAGCCGACCATGCGCGCGACCGACGAGGCGGCGCGCAGCCCGGCCAGATGGCGCAGGAAGCGGAAGCCCTCCTGCGCGGTGGACTTGGACTCCCCGGCGAACCGGTCCTGGAAGACGAAGGGCACCTCGGTGACCCTGCGCGGGCGGCTGCGGACGGCGAGTTCCAGGAGGATCTTGTAGCCGAGCGGCTGGAGGACCTCGGCCGTGACCGCGCTGCGGCGGATCGCGAAGAACCCGCTCATCGGGTCGCTGATGCCGTGCAGCCGGCGCGGGAACAGCGCCTTGGTCAGCCAGGTCGCCCCGCGCGAGACGGCCACGCGGTAACTGCCCGCCAGCCCCGCCCGGCTGCCGCCCTTGATGTAGCGGGAGGCGACGACCAGCCCGGCGTTCGCCCGCTCACCGGTGGCGACCAGGTCGGGGACGAGGGACGGCGGGTGCTGGCAGTCGCCGTCCATGACGACGATCCAGTCCGACGTGGCCGCCTTCAGGCCCTCGACGACCGCACCGCCGAGCCCGCCCACCGGCTCGTCGCGGTGCAGGACGGTCACCGGGAACGGGCAGTCCTGCGCCGCCTTCTCGATGACCTCGGGCGTGTCGTCGGTGGAGTCGTCCACGAAGACGACCTCGCAGGGCAGCCGGGCCGGGACGGCGTCGGTGATCTGGCGCAGCAACTGCCGTACGTTCGCCGACTCGTTGAAGGTCGGTACGACGATGGTGACGGCGCCCGGTTCGGGGATCTCGGCGGTCTCGACGACCTCGCCGGGGACGGTGGACTCCTGGCTCATCGCGCGCCTCCGGCGGACGTCTGGATCTGGCGGATCTCGATGCGGTCCTCGCCGGTGCCGAAGGTGGCGACCGGGTCCGAGTGCTCCATGGCGGCCTTGACGTTGGGCAGGTCCGCCGCGTCCCGCCGCACGGTCGGCGAGGCGACGACGTAGTCCAGGTCCTTCCAGCCGCGCGGCATCGTCTTGGTCACCGCCGGGTCGAGGTCGGCCTTGTAGAACCAGATGACGCCGAGGCCGGGCCGGTAGCCCTGGTGCACCAGGTCCAGCCAGAGGGCGTCGTCGACGAGCACGCGGGTGCGCTCCGGGTTCTCGACCTCGGTGGCCAGCCACTTGGAGGCGGCCTTGTAGGGGGCGTTGGCGTCGGTGGTGACGGCGGTGCGGGCGCCGTCGTACCAGTGCGGGACGACGTAGGCGCCGGCGGCCAGGGCGAGCACCGTGGCGAGTGCGTACCGGCCCACACTCAGGTAGCGCCGCTCCGCCTCCGAGCGCCAGCGGCTCAGCACCGCGTGGGCGACGGAGGCGGTGCCTCCGGCGAGGACCAGGGCGAGGAACGGCAGGGCCTGGATGACGTACATCGCGGGCAGGTAGCCGTTGGGGCGCAGGGCCAGCGCGGCGAAGATCGCCACGGCCAGGGCCGGTCCGGCCAGGGCACGGGCGGTGACCGACCAGCGCCAGGTGACGAGCAGGAGCAGGGCGCCCGCGAGGCCGCCGAGGGGCAGGATCTTGTCGTAGTACAGCCACGACTGGAGCACGCCCCAGGAGCCGGAGCCCTGGTCCAGGATGAAGCCCGAACCGGGCCTGGTCATCTGGTACTTGACACCGTCCCAGAGGGACACGTGCCCGGCGCCCGGCAGCAACTCGCCCTTGAGCAGGGCGAACAGGGGGTACGAGAAGCCGATCAGGGCGCAGGCCGTGACGGCTCCGGTGAGGGCGAACTTGCGGGTGTCGCGGTGGCTGTGGCGCCACATGGTGAGGAACAGGGCGGGCAGGACGACGAGCATCGTCTCCTTGGTGAGCACGGCCGTGGCGGCCGCGATGCCCGCACCGAAGTGGTGCCAGAGGTGGCGGCTCGGGGAGGCGGCCAGCGTGAAGGCCAGCAGCGTCCACATCACCGCGAGGTTGTCGAGGAAGATCTCCCGCTGGAGGACGACCGACAGCGGCGAGAGCCCGAAGAACACCATGCCGAGCGCGGCCGCCCAGCGGGGCAGCGCCAGGCGCCGGCCCAGCACGAAGATCAGGACCGCGCTGATACCGCTGATCACCAGCATCGCGGCGCGCATGGTGCCCACCGTCATCGACTCGGGGCTGATCAGCGCGGGGATCCAGGTCAGCACGGCGATCTGGATCCAGCCGAGCGGCGGGTGGTCGTACCAGTAGGTGTAGTGGGCGAGGCCGTTGCCCTGCTGCACGGACCAGGCCTGGGCGAGGTAGGTGCCCTCGTCGTCGCTGAGGGCCGGGTAGTCGGCGATGTTCCAGCCCTGCACGACGAGGATCGCCGCGAGCAGGACACCGCACAGGATCAGGTCGGCCCGGGAGGAGCGCAGCCGGCTCGGCGGCTCCACACGGCGGTGGGCTCCGGTGCGGGGCGCAGGCCGGCGCTGCGCGGGGACCTTGGGAGCGGTCACCGCGGGAAGGGTGGAGGTCACGCGGGAACGTCCTCTCGGGTCACGGGAACGTCCTGCCGGGTCACGGCCGTCTCGCCGAGATGCGCGCCCACATGGGTCGTCAGCTCCCAGTCGTTGCGGCCGCGCTGCTCACGCCACACGGCCCGGACGGCCGCGCCGGCGAGCAGGACCTGGTAGAAGGGGCCGCCCAGGATCAGCTTCAGGTAGTGCGCGAAGCGGACGCGCAGGCCGTACTGCTTGCCGAAGTCGTGCAGTCCGACGACCTCGAAGACGAAGGTGACCAGGGCGGTGACGGCCGGCAGGAAGGTGATGAAGGCGATGCCGACGGGCACGTCCAGGAACAGGGCGATCGCCACGTTCAGCGGGATGATCAGACCGGTGAAGGCCTGCATGAACGGCGTCATCAGGGTGTAGCGGGCGAGCAACCGCTGCCCGAGGGTGGGCAGTTGCTTCCAGTCCTTCTTCCGGTACACCTGGAGGAACCCCTGGTTCCAGCGGGTGCGCTGCTTCAGCAGGGACATCAGCGAGCCCGGGGTCTCCTCCCGGGTCACCATGTCGGAGTCGTAGGCGACCACGACCTTCTTGCCGACGCTGGACAGGCGCACGCCCAGGTCGCAGTCCTCGGCAAGGCAGTTCGGGTCCCAGCCGTCGGCTTCCCTGAGGACGCCGGTGCGGACGAAGACGGTGTTGCCGCCGAGCGGAATGAAACCTTTCTGCGCGTGCAGGTGGAGCCGCGAGCGGAACCAGAAGAAGTACTCCAGGCAGTTGCGCAGGCTGTACCAGCTGGAGTGGAAGTTGATCAGCTGCACCCCGCCCTGGACGACGTCCGCGCCGGTGGTGCGGAAGGCGTGGTCGACGTGCGCGAGGAGCTCGGGGTGGACCTGGTCCTCCGCGTCGAAGACCCCGACGACGTCGCCGCGGCAGTGCGGCAGCGCCGTGTTCATGGCCTTCGGCTTGTTCTTCTTGTCGTGCGTGTCGACGACGACACGCACCCGGCGATCACGCGCCGCGGCCTGCTCGGCCACGGCGGTGGTCTCCGGGTCGTCGTGCCCGACGATCACGATGATCTCGAAGTCGGTGTGGCTCGACTCCAGCAGCCGCTGGATCGTGTGGTCCAGCACCGCCTGTTCGTGCCGAGCGGGCAGCAGCAGCGAGAAGGAGACGTGCTCGTCCCCGTCCGGACTGCTGAACCGGGTGGAGGCGAGCACTTCCGGCGTACGCCAGGCGTGCATCTGCCACCACAGGGTGAACGCCGCCATCCAGAACAGAGCAAGCGAAACGGCAGCGATGAAGACAGACGTCAGCAAACAGATCCCCCCAGATCCCAGATCCCCCTGACGCGACGGTGGGCCGGTGCGGCCTCGTCCGCCACGTCACTGTGCAGAGATTAAGGGGGAACTGTGAAGCCTGGGGGCTGTTCAGATAAAGACCATGTTTCCGTTGATACGTGACTTCAGCCACTCAAGACCGTACGCAGCCGGTCAGGCTCGGTTGTCGGGGCATCACACGTGAAGTTACGGCAGACGTACGCGGCCGGTTCACCGCCGACCAGCGGACGGTCCGCGAGCAGCGGGAACTCGTCGCTCTCCGGGCTCCCGACGGCAACCACCGCACCGGGCGCGGTGCCCAGAAGTGCCGTGCGGTGCAGGGTCCTTGTGCCCTCCTCGTCCAGGGCCGGACCCACGATCGCCACCTCGCGCGGCCCGTCCAGCACGGCCTCCGCGACGGCGAGCCCCCAGCCGATGAAGCGCGGCACCCGCGGCCCGAGCGCCTTGACGACCCCGAGCGCCCTCTCTGCGGCCGTGCGGTGCGGCTCGGACCCGGTGTGCGCGGCATAACTCAGCAGGGCGCCCGCGGCCGCGGTCCAGCCCGACGGAGCGGCGTTGTCGGTCGGGTCCTGCGGACGGCGGATCAGCCGCTCGGCGTCGGCCGCGGTGTCGTACAGCGATCCCGACTCGGGGTCCGTGAAGCGCGCCAGGACGTGGTCGAGGAGGAACCCGGCGAACTCCAGCCACACGCCCTCCCCGGTGACGGACGCGAGCGCCAGGAAACCCTCCGCGACATCGGCGTAGTCCTCCAGGACACCCGCGTTGGCACCGGCGTGGCCGTCCTTGCTGGTGCGGGTGAGCCGGGCCTGCTCGTCCAGATGCAGCCGGACGAGGAGGTCGGCGGCGGCGACGGCGGCCTCGACCAGATCGGGCCGGTCGAAGTAGGCACCCGTCTCGGCGAGCGCCGCGATCGCGAGCCCGTTCCAGGCGGCCACGACCTTGTCGTCCCGGCCGGGCGCGGGCCGCTCGGCCCGCTCGGCGAGCAGCCGCTCACGGATCGAGGCGACCTTCTCGGCGTCGGACACACCGTCCCGCACCGGCAGTTGGAGCACGGACGCGCCCTCCTCGAAGGTCCCCTCCTCGGTCACACCGAAGTGCCGGGCCGCGAGCTCGGCGTCCTCCTCACCCAGAACCTCCCGCAGCTGCCCGGGCGTCCACACGTAGTACGCGCCCTCGACGTGCTTACCGGTGCCGTCGTCGCTGTCGGCGTCCAGCGCGGAGGCGAACCCGCCCTCGGACGTGCGCAGTTCACGCACCATGAAGTCGGCGGTCTCCAGAGCGACCCGGCGGGCCAGCTCGGAGCCGGTGGAGCGCCAGAGATGGGCGTACACCCGGCACAGCAGGGCGTTGTCGTAGAGCATCTTCTCGAAGTGCGGCACGACCCAGTCCCGGTCGACGGAGTAGCGGGCGAAGCCGCCCCCGAGCTGGTCGTACATACCGCCCCGGGCCATGCGCTCGCAGGTGTCCCGCGCCATCTGCAGGGCCCCCTCGGCACCGGTGCGGGCGTGGTGGCGCAGCAGGAACTCCAGCACCATCGACGGCGGGAACTTCGGCGCCCCGCCGAAACCGCCGCGCTGCGGGTCGTACTCCCGCGTCAGCCCGAGCAGCGCCTGCGCGAGCTCCTCCTCGCCGGGGGTCCGCGCGTCGCCGTAGGAGATCTCCCGCCCGGCGAGGTCCCGGACGATCTTCCCGGCGACCTCGGTCACCTCGTCCCGCCGCTCGTCCCACGCCTGGTGCACGCCCTGGAGCACCTGCCGGAAGGACGGCATGCCCTGGCGCGGGGCGGGCGGGAAGTACGTGCCGAAGTAGAACGGCTCGGCGTCCGCAGTGAGGAAGACGGTCATGGGCCAGCCGCCCTGCCCGGTCGCCGCCTGCACGGCCTCCATGTAGACGGCGTCGACGTCGGGGCGCTCTTCGCGGTCGACCTTGACACTCACGTAGTGCGCGTTGAGGTACTCGGCGGTCTCCTGGTCCTCGAAGGACTCGTGAGCCATGACGTGACACCAGTGACAGCTGCTGTATCCGATGCTGAGCAGCACGGGCACGTTCCGTTTCCGGGCCTCCTCGAAGGTCTCGGCCGACCAAGGCCACCAGTCGACGGGGTTGTCGGCGTGCTGGAGCAGGTACGGGGACGTCTCATGAGCCAGTCGGTTCGGCATGCTTCCATCCTGCCTCACGACGGCCGGCCGGCCACGGAACGCGCCCCTCGCGCGAGTGAGCAGCTCGTAGATCACCGGACCGCATCCGTTGATCGTCACCCCCTCGCGCTCACGCCTCTCACCAAGGACACTCGTACGCACAGGAGTTGCCGCCGGAGGGGGACCTGACATGCGGGACAGTCATCGGGTGGAGGCCGAGCGGCTGTTGGCGCGGGCCGTGGAGGAGGAGGTGCGGCGCTCGGGCGGGCGCAGCGACGGGAAGGTGCTGCTCGCGCGGGCGCGCGGGGCGCTCGATGTGATGGCGCGGAGCGCGTCCGAGGAGTACGAGGCCTACACGCGCGCCCTGGACGAGGCGGCGGCCGGTCAGCTCACCTTCGGGCAGCGTTACGCACGGGAGGGCGCCGGGACGCCGCTGCTGGTGGCCGGGGTGGCGGCGGTCGCGGCCGTCGTCGCCGACATGGCGCTGGGCACGGGGACCGGGACCGCTCTCGGGGCGGGTGTGACGGTGGGTGTCGTTGGGGCCGCGGCGACGGTGGTGAAGGTGGTCGGGTCGCATCTGCCGGCCGCGCACCGTCGCGCCGGAGCGGTGAACCAGCCGGGTGGGCCCGAACAGCTGCGGTTGCAGTGGCTGACGGCGCTGGAGGTGCGGGGCATCCGGCCGTTCCTGGACCAGCAGCGGGTGCTCGCGGCCTCGACCGGGCCGAAGAAGACGGGGCCGCGGCTGCGGGGCACGGACAAGAGCGCGGCGGCCCGCGGGCGCAACGTGCTGGAGCAGTCCTTCGGGCAGCTCCCGGAACCGGCGGAGCCCTTCGCGGGGCGACGGCACGAGCTGGCGCAGATCCGGCAGTGGGTGCAGGCGGCCCGGGCGAGTACCGAGACGCAGCCGACGGTGGTCGTGCTGCACGGGGCGCCCGGCAGCGGCCGTACGACCCTCGCGGTGCACGCCACGCACGAGCTGAAGGACTACTTCCGAGGCGCCTGCGTCGTCGATCTGCGCGCCGACGGGCCGGGCGAGTCCCCGCTGTCCACCCGTGACGCCCTGCTGCATCTGCTGAACCGGCTCGGCGCGCCGCGCGAGCAGCTGCTGTTCCGTGAGCGCTCCTCCCCCGACCAGCAGGTCAAGCGGCTGAGCGAGCTGTACCACCAGCATCTGACGGGTCTGCCGGTCACGGTCGTCCTCGACGACGCCGCGGACGCCGAGCAGATCCGCGCCCTGGTCCCGGAGCGGTCCGACAGCCTGGTGCTGGTCACCGCGCGAGGCCCGCTGGAGCTGGAGGGGCTGCCCGCGCGGGTGCACCAGCTGGCGGTGGCGCCGCTGGACGCCGCCGGTGCGGAGGAGTTGCTGGGCGCGGCGGCGCAGGACCGTTCCGGGCCGTACGACGCGGAGTCGGCGGACCGGGTCCGGGAGCTGTGCGGCGGGCTGCCGCTGGCGCTGCGCATCGCCGGTTCGTGCCTGGGTCCGCGCTCCCCGCGGGCGCTGGCCACGGATCTCGCCGCGTACGGCCCGGTCGAGCCGGTGGAACGTGCCCTGTGGCTGCGCTACACCGACCAGCCGGAGACCGTACGGCGGCTGCTGCGCCGGCTGGCCCTGGCCGGCCGGGCCTCGCTGGGGGCCGCCGCGGCCGCCGCGCTGCTGGCCACCGACGAGGCGGAGGCGAAGCGTCATCTGCAGGCCCTGACCCGCGCCGGCCTGATCGACCACGTCCGGGGCGACCGCTACCGGCTGCACGACCTGGTGCGCTCCTTCGCCCAGGCCCGCCTCCTCGACGAGGAGGAGCCGGCCGAGCGCACGGCGGCGCAGGAGCGGCTGATCGTGAACTACGCCGAGCTGGCCGACTCGGTGCTGCGCATGGTCGACGGCAACATGTCGACCCGCACCAACCGCTTCAGCCCGTACGGCTTCACCTCCCTCGACGAGGCGCTGCGCTGGCTGGACGACGAGTCGAGCTTCATCACGGCGGCGCTGCGGCACGCCGAGGGCGTGGACCAGGCGGCGGTGCTGAACCTGCTGGGCGCCCTGTGCGACTACTGCCTGCTGCGCGGTGACCTGTACCGCCTCGGTGAGATCAGTGAGCTGGCCCAGGCGGTGGACGAGGGCCTGCTGGTCCGCTCGGTGCAGTGGCGCACGGGCATCGCGGCGCGGCAGCTGGGCGAGCTGGACAAGGCCCGCACGACGCTCGCGTCGGTCGTCGACCTCTACCGGGAGGCCCATCACGACGCCGGTGCCGCCCGTGCCCTGTGCTCCCTCGGCATCACCCTGCACCACCAGGGCAATCTGACCGAGGCGTCGGCGAAGCTCCGCGAGGCCCTGGCTCTGCAGGCCTCGCCCGCGCTGGCCGTGGACCGGGCGTGGACGATGCACGCGCTCGCGGCGGTGGAGCGGGACCGGGCCCGGCTGGCGGAGGCGCTGGAGCTGCTGACCGAGTCGCTGGTCCTGCACCGGCGGGGTGAGTCCGTGCACGGTCAGGCGTGGGCGCACTTCCAGCTGGGGCAGCTGGGTCTGCGCATGGGGGACGTGCCGCGTGCCGAGTCGGAGCTGCGGGCGGCGCTCGACCTGTACGGCCGGACCCGTGACGCCCGTGGGGAGGCGTGGGCCCTGACGCAGCTGGCCCGGGCGCTGCTGGTGGCCGGGGACGCGTCACCGGCGGTGGAGGAACTGCGCGGGGCGGCGGCCCGGCACCGCGACAACGAGGACGCGCGCGGCGAGGCCTGGACGCTGTACTACCTGGGCCAGGCCTTGGAGGAGACCGGCGCTCTCGACCAGGCGGTTCGCGAGCTGGAGCGCGCCCGCACGATGTTCTCGCGCATGCGTGACGTCTACGGCCTGGCTTGCGCCCGCCACCACTCGGCCCGGGTCACTCGCGACCAGCGAGCGGCCCAGACGGGCTCGCTGCGCAACTCGGGCTTCGCCCGCCAGCTCCTGGTCGACGCCCGGGCCGACTTCCAGCGCATCGGCGTCGCCCACGGCGAGGCGTGGACCTGCCTGGAGCTGGCGGTCGTCGACGCGGGCAACGCCCGCACC
This sequence comes from Streptomyces sp. NPDC093598, assembly GCF_044764825.1. Lineage (NCBI taxonomy): Bacteria > Bacillati > Actinomycetota > Actinomycetes > Kitasatosporales > Streptomycetaceae > Streptomyces > Streptomyces sp. NPDC093598. Next base: position 183,694 of record NZ_JBIWIV010000004.1, read on the forward strand.
CAGCAGGCCCTGGCCCTGTGCGACGAGGCGGTGGAACTCTTCGCGTCCTACGGCGACCGCCGGGGCGAGGACTGGGCCCGCTTCCTGCGGTGCACCCTGCTTCCCTATGCGGCCCCGGGCGGCATGGTGGTCGGCACCGCGGTGGCCCAGGAGGAACTGGCGCAGTTGTCCCGCACCGGCCACGGCCTGCGCGACCAGAAGCTGGACGACTACCTCGACGCGTACCGGCTGCTGCTGGAGCGCGGGGTGACCCTGGAGGCGGGCTGGCAGGCCTGGCGCCTCGGCATGGTCCCGAACCGGCATGCGCGCGAGGTGATGGGCGTGGCGGTGGAGTCGAAGGCGTAGGCCTTGATGCGCACGTTGATGCGCACGGCACCCGTCGGCGGCGCTCGGTGCGGGCCACCGACGGGTGGCGCCCCTGGGGTGGGGGCGTCAGCCTTGCTTCTTGCCGCCCTGGCCGGAGGGCTCGGCTTGCGCGGCCTCCGTGTCCGTGCCGGACGGGTCCGCCGGGGACTGTTCCGGCTGCTCGGCCTTCGGGTCGGGGACCTGGGTGAAGTCGACCCGGTTCATGTGCCGGCTCATGGACTTCATCAGGGCCCACACCGCCAGGGCCATCGCCGCGAAGACGATGAAGCCGAGGACGCCGGGGGTGACCTTGTCCTCGTCGACCTCCTTGGCGAAGGTGACGAGGTGCGTCATTGCCAGGCTTGCGCTTGCGCTCATGTCAGGCATTGTCGCGGATGCCCGCGAAGAGGTCGTCCTCGGGGAGGGAGGTATCGACGAGGGCCTTCGCCAGCTCGTACTCCTCCGTCGGCCAGACCTCCTTCTGGATCTCCATCGGGACCTTGAACCAGCCGCCGTCCGGGTCGATCTGCGTGGCGTGGGCGATCAGCGCCTTGTCGCGGATCTCGAAGAAGTCGGCGCACGGGATGTGGGTGGTGAGGGTGCGCTGCTTCATGCCGAACTCCTCCCAGCGCTTGAGCCAGTCCCCGTAGGGGGACTCCAGGCCGCGGTCGAGCATCGCCTGGTGCAGGGCCTCGGTGCGCGGGCGGTTGAAGCCCTGGTTGTAGTAGAGCTTCTGCGGCTGGTAGGCGGGGCCGTACTCGGCCTCCGGGTACTTCTCGGTGTCCGCCGCCGACTCGAACGCCACCATCGAGATCTTGTGGGTCATGATGTGGTCGGGGTGCGGGTAGCCGCCGTTCTCGTCGTAGGTGGTGATCACCTGGGGGCGGAAGGCGCGGATCTTGCGCACCAGCTCGCCGGCCGCGTGGTCCACGTCCTCCAGGGCGAAGCAGCCTTCCGGCAGCGGCGGCAGCGGGTCGCCCTCGGGGAGGCCGGAGTCGACGAAGCCGAGCCATTCCTGCTTGACGCCCAGGATCTCCCGGGCCTCGTCCATCTCCTTCTTGCGTACCTCGTGGATGTGCTCCTCGATGTACGCGTCGCCCTGGAGCTTCGGATTGAGGATGGAGCCGCGTTCCCCGCCCGTGCAGGTCACGACCAGCACGTCCACCCCCTCGGACACGTACTTCGCCATGGTCGCGGCGCCCTTGCTCGACTCGTCGTCGGGGTGGGCGTGAACGGCCATCAGTCGCAACTGGTCAGTCAAGACTCAATCCTCAGTAAGTCGGCGCCCGGTGTGCGTCGGCGCAATCAGCGGCTTCTATAGTGACCGAATCGGGGGGCGAATAATTCCGGGACCCGGTCCTGGAGCCCCTTCCGGGACCTTCGTCCCGGCCCTGCCTGGAGGACGATCATGAGTACGGCGAGCACGCGACTGCCCGAGGGCCGATACGGCCGTTCCTCGGACGAGCGCGCCGACCGCACGCTCAAGGTCGTGGGTGCAGTCCTCGCGGTGGCGCTGCTGGGGCTCGTCGGCTGGTTCGGCTACCACTACGTCGCCGAGAACGAGATCAGCGCCGAGGTGATCAGCTTCGAGCCGGGCAAGGAGTCGGTGCAGGTGCATCTGGAGGTCCGCAAGGACGCCGGCACCGACGGCTACTGCACCGTGCGCTCGCAGGCCGAGAACGGGGCCGAGGTGGGCCGGGCCGACTTCCGCTTCGACGGGGACGGCACCCGCATCGACAAGGTCGTCACGCTCCGTACGACCTCCCCGGGGACGACGGCCGAGCTGCTCGGCTGTCACGCCGGCTGACAACAGCCGGGCATCATCGGGAATACGTAGCCCCTGACCTGCCTTGACGTGATTGTCGTCGCTTATGTCCTCCCCCTTGGGCCCCTAAATTGTTAGGCTCGTGGTTTCGCCCTTCCGTGAAGGAACATTCTTCTGGGTAGGGCGATGCTTTGTATTCCCAGTACCTACGAGGAGCACCTGTGACCCAGACCAGCGAGAACGTCACCTGGCTGACCCAGGAGGCGTACAACAAGCTCAAGGCTGAGCTTGAGTACCTTACTGGTCCCGCGCGGGCGGAGATCTCCGCGAAGATCGCCGCGGCGCGCGAGGAGGGCGACCTGCGTGAGAACGGCGGGTACCACGCAGCCAAGGAGGAGCAGGGCAAGCAGGAGCTCCGTGTGCGCCAGCTCACCCAGCTCCTGGAGAGCGCCAAGGTCGGAGAGGCGCCCGCGGCGGACGGTGCGGTGGCGCCCGGCATGGTCGTCACGATCGCGTTCGACGGCGACGAGGACGACACGCTGACGTTCCTGCTCGCCTCGCGCGAGTACGCGAGCTCCGACATCGAGACGTACTCGCCGCAGTCCCCGCTGGGCACCGGCGTGATCGGCCACAAGGTCGGCGAGGACGCGGAGTACGAGCTGCCGAACGGCAAGAAGGCCCTGGTGAAGATCCTCAAGGCCGAGCCGTACGAGGGCTGACCCGCAGCCTTCCGAGCCCTGATCTGCCCCCGGCGCCGCAGCGGCACCGGGGGCACTGTCATGCCGTCGCCGACCGGTACTTGCGCACCGCCAGCGTCCGGAACACCACCAGGATCAGGATCGAGTAGATCAGCGAGGCCCAGACGGGGTGCTGCATGGGCCAGGCGTCCGACGGCGACTGGCCCGGGCTGGCGAACAGCACGCGGCAGGCCTGGACCGTGGCGCTGAAGGGGTTCCACTCGGCGATGTGGCGCAGCCACGGGGTCATGTGGCTGGTGTCCACGAACGCGTTGGAGATGAAGGTGACCGGGAAGAGCCAGATCAGGCCGCTGGACGTGGCCGCCTCGGGGGTCTTCACGGACATGCCGATCAGGGCGCCGATCCAGGTGAACGCGTAGCCGAGCAGGAGCAGCAGGCCGAAGGCGGCGAGGACCTTGGCGGCGTTGGTGCTGCCGTCCGATCCGACGCGCCAGCCGACCAGCAGGGCGACCACGGCGAGGACCACCAGGGTCAGGGCCGTCTGCACCGAGTCGGCGAGGGTGCGGCCGGTGAGCACCGCGCCGCGTGCCATGGGCAGGGAGCGGAAGCGGTCGATGAGGCCCTTGTGCATGTCGTCGGCGATGCCGGCGCCGGAGCTGGCGGTGGCGAAGGTGACGGTCTGCGCGAAGATGCCCGCCATCAGGAAGTTCTTGTAGTCGGCGGCGCTGGTGCTGTCACCGATCTGCATGGATCCGCCGAAGACGTAGGTGAACAGCACCACGAACATGATCGGCTGGATCAGGCCGTAGATGATCATCTCGGGGATCCGGGACATGCGGATCAGGTTGCGCTTGGCGACGACCATCGAGTCCCGGATCGACTGGCTGACCGGGTTCGCGGCCGGCGCGACCCGCACGGTGTCGGTGACGGCGCTCACTGGGCGGCCTCCTTGTCCTTCTCCTGGTCCTTGGCCTCGGCCACGTGTCCCGTGAGGGACAGGAAGACGTCGTCGAGGGTCGGCCTGCGCAGGCCGATGTCGTCGATCTCGATACCCCGCGTGTCCAGTTCGCGGATGACCTCGGCGAGGAGCTTGGCGCCGCCGGTGACGGGCGCGGTGAGCTTGCGCATGTGCTCCTCGACGGTGGTCTCGCCCTTGCCGAAGCCGGCGAGGACCTCGGCGGCGGCCTGGATGTGCTCGCGCTCGTGCACCACGACCTCGACGCGCTCGCCGCCGGTGCGGGCCTTGAGCTGGTCGGAGGTTCCCTGGGCGATGACCTTTCCGTGGTCCACCACCGCGATGTCGTGCGCCAGGTGGTCGGCCTCCTCCAGGTACTGCGTGGTGAGCAGCAGCGTGGTGCCGCCGGAGACCAGGTGCTTGATGACCTCCCACAGCTGCTGGCGGTTGCGGGGGTCGAGGCCGGTCGTCGGCTCGTCCATGAACATCACGGGCGGTGAGACGACCAGGGCCGCCGCGAGGTCGAGGCGGCGGCGCATGCCGCCCGAGTAGGTCTTGGTGGGGCGGTCGGCGGCGTCCGCGAGGTGGAACTGCTCCAGCAGTTCGGCCGCGCGCTCCTTCGCCGCTTTCGCCCGCATCTGGTAGAGCTGGCCCACCATCTGGAGGTTCTCCCGGCCGGTCAGGTATTCGTCGACGGCCGCGAACTGGCCGGACAGGCCGATCGAGCGGCGGACGGCGTCGGGCTGCTTGAGTACGTCGATGCCCGCGACGACCGCGCGTCCGCTGTCGGGCCGCAGCAGGGTGGTCAGGCAGCGGACGGTGGTCGTCTTGCCCGCGCCGTTCGGCCCGAGCAGGCCGAGGACCGTGCCCTCGGGCACGTCGAGGTCGACGCCGTCCAAGGCCTTTACGTCACCGAAGGTCTTGACCAGACCTTCGGCGTAGATGGCGCCTGGCATATGAGTCTCCACGTCTTCGTAGATGACCGGACACAGATCCGGCTGGACTTCTCACCGACACACCATAACGCGATGTATCGCGTCTCACAACGAGTTTTCCCCCGTTGCTCTCCGTGAGACGAAACGATCTTCGACCGGCTCGGCGGCCGGGTCAGCCGATGACCGTGTAGCCCGCCTCGCGCAGCGCCTGACCCACCTCGGCGCAGTGCGCCGGGCCCTTCGTCTCCAGGTGCAGCTCGACCTCCGCCTCCGTGAGCCCGAGCCGTGGGTCGGTCCGCACATGGCTCACATCGAGGACGTTAGCGTCGACCACTGACAGCGCGCCCAGAAGAGTGGCGAGAGCACCGGGCCGGTCCGTCAGCCGCAGCCGGACCGCCAGATAGCGGCCCTGCGCGGCCATGCCGTGCCGCAGCACCCGCTCCATCAGCACCGGATCGACGTTGCCGCCGGAGAGCACCGCGACGACCGGGCCCTCGAAGGCGCCGGGCTCGCTCAGCAGCGCCGCGACCGGGCTGGCCCCGGCCGGCTCCACGACCAGCTTGGCCCGCTCCAGGCACAGCAGCAGCGCGGCGGACAGTTCGTCCTCGCTGACCGTGCGCACCTCGTCGACCAGCTCGCCGACGATCCCGAACGGCACGTCGCCGGGCCGCCCGACCTTGATGCCGTCGGCCATCGTCGCCGGGTTCTCGAACGTCACCGGCCGGCCCGCCGCCAGCGAGGGCGGGTAGGCCGCCGCGCCCGCCGCCTGGACACCCACGATCCGCACGTCCGGCCGCACGGACTTCACCGCCACCGCGATCCCTGCGGCCAGTCCGCCCCCGCCGACACCGACCAGGATCGTGCGCACCTCGGGGCACTGCTCCAGGATCTCCAGGCCCACCGTTCCCTGGCCCGCGATGATGTCGGGGTGGTCGAAGGGGTGGATGAACACCGCGCCCGTCTCGGCCGCGTACTCCTGGGCGGCGGCCAGCGTCTCGTCGACCACCTGGCCGTGCAGCCGCACCTCGGCCCCGTACTCCCGGGTGGCGCTGACCTTGGGCAGCGGGGCGCCCTTCGGCATGAACACCGTGGAACGCACACCGAGCAGGGAGGACGCCAGGGCGACGCCCTGCGCGTGGTTGCCGGCGCTCGCGGCGACGACCCCGGCGGCGCGCTCCTCGGGCAGCAGACCGGCGATCCGGACGTAGGCGCCGCGCAGCTTGAACGAGCCCGTCCGCTGGAGGTTCTCGCACTTGAGATGTACCGGCGCACCGACCGTCTGGGACAGGTGCCTGCTGCTCTCCATCGCGGTCACCCGCGCCACACCCGAGAGCATCTTCTGCGCGCCGCGCACGTCGTCGAGGGTGACGGGCCGAAAGGAGTCAGCGGTGCTGTAGCTCATGACTCCAGCATCGCAGTTCACAGGCGGGAACGACCGTTGTGACCAACCTCCGAGACCCGCTTTGCGCAGCGCCGGTACGGCCTGCCTTCCGGCCGCGTACCCTGTCCCCCAATCTGCCAGCCCTCCACGAAGTGAGCCCCCGGCCATGCCCACAACACCTGAAATGTCGATGGACATGACGACCGTCGGTGACACCGGTCTTCTCGACACGTTGCAGCACGAGGTGGCGCTGTTCGCCCGCCGTGCCGAGCAGACCCGGCTCGGCGGCGTGGGGCAGGTGCGCAACTCCATGGACCGTGCCGCGTACCTGCTGCTCAACCGCCTCGACAAGGAAGGCCCGATGGGCGTCAAGGCGCTCGCCGCGAGCATGGGGATCGACTCGTCGACGGTCACCCGGCAGGTGGCTCCGCTCGTCGACACCGGCCTGGTCAAGCGCACCTCCCACCCCGAGGACGGGCGCGCGGTGGTGCTCCAGCTCTCCCCGCGCGGGCAGGCCCGCCTGGAGGAAGTGCGCTCCTCGCGGCGGCAGTTGATGGCCGAGCTGACCCACGACTGGGAACCGGAGGAGCGCGAGGCGTTCTGCGACCTCCTCACGCGCTTCAACACCGCGCTGTCCTCCCGGATGGCGGCGCAGGGGATGCCGGGGCCGGAGGCGCAGTCGACGACCTGAACGCCCCACGCGTGCGGGGCGCCGCCCAGGCCGTGCGCGGCTCTTGACCCCGGGGCCGTCCCTGGCCTGATATGAGACCGGGTCCCCGTCGTGCGCGGCCGGGGCCCGCATCCTCAGGGTCGCCGTCAGGCGGGAGGCGCGGTGCTGGAAGCGCATGGGTCCCGGGCCGCCCGTCGCGCCCGGGAGTTCGAGGCGTTCGTCGCGGGCGCGGGCGGACGGCTGCTGCACGCCGCCACGCTGCTCACCGCGGAGGCCCCGGACGACAACCCCCGCGCGCGGCGCCTGCTGACCCTGTCACTGGCACACACGTACGCGCGCTGGGACCGGCTGCGCGGCGGGGACCCCTACGACCGCACCCGCGCCCACCTGGCCACCCGGTTCGCGCGCGGCGCGTGGCACCACTACGGCGGACTCGGCCGCTCCCGGCCGCACCCCGCGAGCCCCACGGCCCCACTGACGCCCCGGGAACGGCTGATCCTGGTGCTCAGGCTCCACGAGGGCGTCGCCGAGGAGCAGACCGCGGCCCTGCTCGGCCTGTCCCCGGAGCGCGTACGCGCGATCTGCCACCGGGCGACCTCGACCCTGCTGCACCGGCCGCTCGGCCAGGCGCCCGCGGTGACGGCAGCGAAGGCGGTGCCGTCATGAGCCGGGCCGTCCTGAGCCCGGCCGGCGACCGGAGGACGCCATGAGCGGGAACGACCGCGACGCGGCCGTACGGCGGCTCCTGGAGCAGGCGCCGCGTCCCCTGCCGCCCGAGATCCACACGGAGGCGGTGCGCCGCGGCGGCCGCATGCTGCGGCGCAGGGCGCTCACCCGCCGCATGATGTGGCTGCTGCTCTTCGCCGCCGCCGTGGCGTTCACGGTGTGGGCGCTGACGGCGCGCCCGTGGGTGGAGCCGCCGTCCGACACGACTCCACCCCTCACCGGCTGGTGATCGCGAGGGCCTGCTAGCCCAGCGCCTGCTGGAGGTCCTCCAGGAGGTCGTCGGCGTTCTCGATGCCCACGGACAGACGCACCAGGTCGGCCGGGACCTCCAGGGCCGAACCGGCCACGGAGGCGTGCGTCATACGGCCGGGGTGCTCGATCAGCGACTCGACGCCGCCCAGGGACTCGCCCAGCGTGAAGATCCTGGCGCGGTTGCAGACCTCGACGGCCGCTTCCTCGCCGCCCTCGACACGGAAGGAGACCATGCCGCCGAACGACTTCATCTGCTTGGCGGCGACCTCGTGACCGGGGTGCTCCGGCAGGCCCGGGTACAGCACGCTGCTCACGCGCGCGTGCCGGGTGAGCATGTCGGCGACCTTGACGGCGTTCTCGCTGTGCCGGTCCATGCGCACGGAGAGCGTCTTGGTGCCGCGCAGCACCAGCCAGGAGTCGAAGGGTCCGGCCACCGCTCCCATCGCGTTCTGGTGGAAGGCCAGTTCCTCGCCCAGGCCGTCGTCGCCGGTGATCAGGGCGCCGCCGACGACGTCGGAGTGACCGCCCATGTACTTGGTCAGCGAGTGCACGACGACGTCCGCGCCCAGCGACAGCGGCTGCTGGAGGTAGGGCGTGGCGAAGGTGTTGTCGACGACGAGGCGGGCGCCCGCGTCCCGGGCGACCTGGGCGACGGCGGCGATGTCGGTGATGCCGAGGAGGGGGTTGGAGGGGGTCTCCACCCAGACGACCTTGGTCTTCGGGGTGACGGCGGCCCGCACGGCGGCCGGATCGCTGGTGTCGGCGACCGACCACTCCACGCCCCAGCGCGCGACGACCTTGGCGAACAGGCGGAACGTGCCGCCGTACGCGTCGTTCGGGATGACCACATGGTCGCCCGGGCTGAGCAGCGTACGCAGCAGGCAGTCCTCGGCCGCCAGCCCGGACGCGAACGCGAGACCGCGGCGGCCGCCCTCCAGGGCGGCGAGGTTCTCCTCCAGCGCGGTCCTGGTGGGATTGGCGCTGCGGCTGTACTCGTAGCCGCCGCGCAGCCCGCCGACACCGTCCTGCTTGTAGGTGGAGACCTGGTAGATCGGCGGGACGACCGCGCCCGTCAGGGGGTCGGCGGTGTTGCCCGCGTGGATCGCGAGCGTCTCGAAGTGCTGACTGATGTGCCTGTCGCTCATGAGCACCGAGGGTAGTGCGCCGACGCGAAGAGTGCCGGGGGACGGGGCGCAGGACGGGGCGACGCGGGGTTTTCCACAGGTTTCGGGAGCAGGTTGGCCAATTGTCGGCGCCGTCTGGTTCGCTTGTTGCATGGAGATTCTCTGGGTCCTGATCGCGCTGGTCATGCTGGGCTTCGTGCTGCTCCCCTTCCTGCGGCGCAGGCGCGGTGGTGCGATAGGGCTGGTCTCGCCCGACCACCCGGACGCGGCGGACCCGGCGAACTACGGCTTCGTCCTCGAGGAGGAGCTCGACATCCGCATGCCCGGCCCCGATCAGGACCTGCTGGACGTCCTGGACGTGGTGCAGCGCACGCAGGACCACCGCGCGGCGCAACAGCTCCTGGCGGGCACCGAGACGGAGGGCGAGCGGCGCTGGCAGCGCGTGCAGGCCTTCGCGGGCGCTGCCTCGCTGGAGCTCTCGCAGCGCCCCGGCGGGGTGAGCGAGGCGCCGGGTGGGCAGTGGCTGCGGGTGTGGCGGGCCGAGGCGCCCAAGGACGCGGGCGGTGCCGCGGTGCACGCCGAGTTCCTGGTGCAGCAGGCGTGGCGGACGGCGACACCGGGGACGGACGAATTCCGGATCATCATGGAGGAGGCGAGGACGGCGTGCGGCGAGGCGGCGCTCCTCGCCCCCGGTGACCCGATCCCGTACATCGTGGAGCTGTCGGTGGCCCGCGGCCTCGGCTACTCCCAGAAGGACTTCGAGCAGATCTGGCTGAGGATCCTGGACCGCGCCCCGGCCCACATGGGGGCGCACCTGGCCGCGCTGCACTACTGGTGCGAGAAGTGGCACGGCACGCGTGCCGAGGCGTACGCGTTCGCCGAGGCCGCGGCGGCCCGCGCACCGCAGGGCTCCCTCCTGTCGGCGATGCCCCTCTTCGCGGTGTTCGAGCACCTCCCGGAGGTGACCCTGGTCGCGAACTTCTGGCAGAGCGAGGTCGTCACGAAGGCGGTCCACGGCGCGCTGCACGCGGTGCACTCGGCCCGCCCCGACGACCCGATGCTCGCCCATGTGCGGCACATGCTGGTGTTCTTCCTGGTCCGTGGTGAGCGCTGGTCGGAGGCCATGAACCAGCTGATACACATCGACGGCCATGTGGGCGCCCTGCCCTGGACCCTGTCCGCCGACCCGGCGGCTGAGTTCGCGGTGTACCGGGCGCTGGCGGTGGCGGGCTACGAGGCGAACGGCGGCAGCCCGGCGAGCCTGCCGCACTGACGCCCGCCCGTGCCGGGGCCACCGGAATTTCCGGACGGTCCCGGCACGTTGAGCAGGGCGTCGCCCCGATTGGAGACCGCATGTTCCTGCACAGCCGTACGCCCCAGCTGCCGACTCCCGAGCAGGCGCTGACCGGCCGCCCGGAGCCGGCGTTCACGGTCCCCGACCGCCACACCGTCCTCGGCAACCCGCTGCTCGGCCCCTACCCCGAGGGCCTGGAGACCGCCGACTTCGGCCTGGGCTGCTTCTGGGGCGCCGAGCGCACGTTCTGGCAGCTCCCGGCCGGTGTGTGGACGACCCTCGTCGGCTACCAGGGCGGCCACACGGAGAACCCCACGTACGAGGAGGTCTGCTCGGGCCTGACCGGCCACACGGAGGTCGTGCGGGTGGTCTTCGACCCGGAGCGGATCTCGTACGAGCGCCTGCTGAAGACGTTCTGGGAGTCCCACGACCCCACACAGGGCTTCCGGCAGGGCAACGACGTGGGCACGCAGTACCGCTCGGCGATCTACACCCACACCCCCGAGCAGGAGGCCACCGCCAAGTCCTCCCGCGAGGCGTACCAGAAGGTCCTGACGTCGTCCGGCCACGGCGGCATCACCACGGAGATCGTCACGGCCCAGGGCCGCCCCTTCTACCCGGCGGAGGGCTACCACCAGCAGTACCTGGACAAGAACCCCGCGGGCTACTGCGGCATCGGCGGGACGGGGGTCAAGCTAAGTACCCCGTTCGAGACGAACTGGGGGGCCTCTTGCCCGACCGGCGTCGCGCCAGCGCCGGAAGCCACGGAGCAGTAGCCCGCCCAAGGGAAGTGGTGCTGATGGGGCCGTCGGCATGGCCTTGCTTCCTGAGGCGGATGATGTGACGTCTGACGCGGGAGTCGGCTTGCGCCTGTCTCATTCCAGGACGCCCGTACCTGTTCCGTGCTTCCACGAGTCTGTTCCGTGCTTCCACGAGGCACGACACGCGCCCGGGCGCACGCCCCCGACCGGCGGTACGTCCAGGACATGGCCGACCGTCGCGCGTATCCGAGTGATCTGTCCGATGCCCGCTGGGAGTTGATTGAGCCGGTCCTGTCCGCGTGGCGCTTCGAGCGCCGCGGCCGGGCCCTGGACTTCGGTCGGCCGCCCGAGCATGAGGCGACCCTTTCGTCGGTGCTCCGCGCACTCCGTGTCGCGTGCGCGGGGTCGAAACAGCTCCTGGCTACACGCCCGCGTGGATCAGACGGCAGGCGTCGGGGTGGCGGTTACCAGTGCGGCGAAGTCGCGGAGATCGATGTTTCCGCCAGTCGCGATTGCAGCGATGTTTCCGCGACCCAGTCGGTGGGTGTGCTCGAGGATGGCCGCTGCCGCAACGGCTCCGCTGGGTTCGACCACGAGCTTCCCGCACTCCGCCAGCCATCGCATCGCTGAGACGATGGCCTCCTCGGAGACCGTGACCACGTCGTCGACCAGGGCTGTGATGTGAGCCCAGGTCAGCTCGCCGACCGCGGCGGAACGGAGCCCGTCGGCGATCGTGCGTCCGGTCAGCTCTCGTGACCAGACGGTCCGCTTCCCGGTGGCGAAGCCCTCGGCGAGGTCCGCGGCGAGCTCGGGTTCGACCGCCACCACCCGCGCGCCTGGTCGCTGGTTCTTGATTGCGGCGGCCACGCCGGCCATCAGTCCGCCGCCGCCGACCGGTACCAGCATCGTGTCGATGTCGTCGACCTGCTCGAGCAGCTCAAGCCCGACGGTGCCCTGCCCGGCGATGATGCGAGGATCGTCGAACGGGGGCACCACGGTCAGGCCGCGGACGTCGGCCAGGTAGTGGGCATGCGGCACGATCTCGTCCGGCGCCCGGAGCACCACCGTCGCGCCCAGGGCCCGGGTGGCGTCGATCTTGTATTGGGGAGCCGTCTGGGGCATCACGACCGTCGCCGCGATGTCGGCCCTCCGAGCCGCGTAGGCCAGGGCACGGCCGTGGTTGCCGGCCGAATAGGTCACCACACCCCGCGCGCCCCCGACCTCACCGAGCGCCGCCACGGCGTTAGCAGCCCCGCGGAGCTTGAACGAACCGGTCCGTTGAAGGGACTCAGCCTTCACCCACACAGAACCAGCCCCCGCCGGATGGGGCAGCCGCAGTACCGGCGTCCGAAGGCAGGTCGTGCCGATCCGCACCTGCGCCACGTGGAGATCGCTCGGTGTGATGAGGTTCGTCTCCGCCGTACCAACGCTGTCCATGTCGCTCACCTGTAGGTCAGAACGCGGGGTATCCGGCGTGAACTTCATTGCTGCTCCTGGAAAGCGTGCGGTCAGGACGGGGACAGTGCGGGTCAGAGGCCGAGCAGCGGAGGGACCTGCGAGAGAAGGTTGACCTCGTAGTAGCCATAACCGGGCGTGCCGAGCTCGTATCCGCGGTTGACGAAGACCTTGTGCTTGATGCCCAGGTCGGTGGCGACCATCAGGTCGTGACGCGGGCTGCCGGAGACATGCAGGACGTCCTGAGGACGGCAGCCGAGCTGGTTGAACATGTACTCGAACGCCTGGTAGCGGGGCTTGTACGCCTGCGCCTGCTCGGCGGTGAAGACCGCGTGGAACGGCGCTTCCAGCTTCTCGACGTTGCGCATCACCTGGTCGTCGGCCGCGTTGGTCAAGATCACCAGCGGATAGCGTGTCGCCAACCGCTGCAGCGCCTCCGGCACCTCCGGGTAGGGCCCCCAGGTTGGGACGGCGTCGACGATCGCCTGACTGTCGTCCCTGCGGTAGGGCAGGTTGAACCGCTCCAAGGTCTTGCGGAGCGAATCGTGGATCACGTCGGGGAAGGGCTTCCAGGGCCCCAAGATCTCGTCGAGGCGCTGCCACTTGAAGCTCTCGACGAAGTCGTCCATCTGGTCGGCCGGTACGACGTCCGCGAGCAGATCGCGGGTCATGGATGCGATGTGCCAGCGGATCAGCGTGCCGTGCATGTCGAAGGTGATGTACTTCGGCTCGAAGTCGATCATCGGTGGTTCTCCTCTCGGGTACGACCGCACGTGCGGCCGGAAGGCGTCAGGTGGCGCGCGTCGGAGCCACGCTCCGTTGGGTGATGCGGCCACGCCATCTGTGCGAGGAAGCTACTTCGCGCCGTCCAGAACGATCCAGAAGGACAGCCACTACTTGAACAAACCCGCCTCATGAGGCTTCCGACTTGAACAGATCGGCTCAACCTGACCGTCTCGAGTCAGAATCGTCTAATGGCGCGTTCGGTAGCATCAGGAGCGTTGCGCATGGTTTGAGCTCAAGGAGGAAACCGTGCCGAAGGTTGCCGTCGATGACATCGATCTGGCGCTGCTCGGCGCTCTCCAAGCCGACGCACGGGCTCCCATCGCCGACTTGTGCAAGGCAGCGAGAGTGTCGCGAGGCACTGCCTATGCGCGTTTGGCACAGCTCCGCGACGCCGGTGTCATTCAGAGCCTCACCGTGTCTGTCGACCCCCACGGCGTCGGTCTATCCCTCGCTGCAGTCATGCTCTTGCGGGCGAGCACGGAGAAGTTCTGGCGGTGGTCGGACTTCGCATCCAAGTTTGACGAGATGCCTGAAGTGGAGTTCGCCGCAGACCTGGCGGGCGAGTTCGACATGATCATGTTGGCCAGGTTCCGCGACGCGGACCACCTGCGCGCGTTCGTGGAGAACGATCTGCGCCGTGTCTCCGGCATCGCCGGAATCCGCACCTTCCTGGTGCTCAACGAGACCCCACGACGGTCGTGGCTGTTGCCGCACCCGAAGCGCTGACCTTCCCGCTTCACGCGTGGGACTCGGCCGCGGGAACCGTCGACGGGGACCTGCTCGTTGCGCCGCTGCGCGTCCATGATCTCGCGCAGGTCATGCTCGGGCGGCCGACCGAAGTCCAGGGCCCGGCCGCGGCGCTCGAAGCGCCACGCGGACAGGACCGGCTCAATCAACTCCCAGCGGGCATCGGACAGATCACTCGGATACGCGCGACGGTCGGCCATGTCCTGGACGTACCGCCGGTCGGGGGCGTGCGCCCGGGCGTGTGTCGTGCCTCGTGGAAGCACGGAACAGACTCGTGGAAGCACGGAACAGGTACGGGCGTCCTGGAATGAGACAGGCGCAAGCCGACTCCCGCGTCAGACGTCACATCATCCGCCTCAGGAAGCAAGGCCATGCCGGCGTCCCCATCCCCCTGCTAGATGCACACTCAGCTGATTCTGCGGCACTCTATAGCTGACCAGCAGGTTGCTCGGCGAGGCCATCAGCACAACAGGGAGCGATCGGGGTCACATGGGAACGCAGGCTCGGCGGCACTGGGGTGTCCTGCCCGATCGGTGTGGCCCAGGCCGGTGGGTGACCCTTCGAGCTCCGCTGCGACCTTCGGCGGAGGCTGGATCTTCGGAGGGAATCTGCGGCCGCTGTGCGAATCGGCCGCGGAGTTCTCGGGCTACGACTTCGACGACTCGGACTGGCAGGCCATCGAGAACGCCCTGCCCGGCACGGACGTGGAGAAGCCCGGCGGCTGGTACGGCTACCCGCTGTCGGGCCGGGTCCCGCTGACCCTGCTGGTGGCGGACGACCCCGGTTCGTCCGTCGTCTTCGTCCGGATCACGGGGGAGCCGGACGACCGAACGCGGGCTCGGATCAAAGCGGCATTGCACCTCTTCGGCAGGTACACCGTGCGCTGACGGCCCGCTTCCGGGGGACGGGGCTGCTGCGGGCGTGCGCGCAGCCAATAGGGTGCCTGCGTGACTGCGCCCCTGAGTTCCCACAGATCCCGTGCCGCGCTGCGAACGACCGCGCGGGTTTCCGCCGAGTTGCTGCTGGTGTTCGCCATGTCCGCCGTGGCTCTGTGGCTTCTGGGCCGGATGTGGTCCGTGGTGTGGCCGCTCGTGGTCGGGCTGCTGCTGACCACCCTGACCTGGCCCGCGGCCCGCTTCCTGCGCAAGCGCGGGTGGCCGCCCGCACTGGCCGCGTCGGTCGTGACCGTGTTGTTCCTCCTGATCGCCGCCGGTGTGGTGGCGCTGATCGCCGTGCCGGTGGCGTCCCAGTCCGGGGAACTGACCGACGGTGTCGTGGAGGGCATCCAACGGCTGCGCGAGTGGGCCGCAGGGCCGCCGTTGAACATCGGGGACGCGCAGATCAACAAGGCCTTCGACAGCGCGGTCTCCCGCGCCCAGGAGGGCGTCGGCAGCATGGTGGGCGCTGTCGTCACCGGTGTGAGCACCGTGGTGAACGGCGTCGTCACCGCCGTTCTCGCGCTCTTCCTGATGTTCTTCTTCCTCAAGGACGGCCCGCGGTTCCTGCCGTGGCTGTCCCGCCAGCTGCCCGGCCGCCTCGCCACCGATGTGCCGGCCGTGTGCGCCCGCGGCTGGGACACCCTGGGCTCCTTCGTGCGGTCCCAGGCGGCCGTCGGCCTGCTCGACGCCGTCCTGATCGGCCTGGGGCTGTGGATCCTGGGCGTGCCACTGGTGCTTCCGCTGGCCGTGCTGACCTTCGTCTCGGCCTTCGTGCCGATCATCGGCGCCCTGTTCGCGGGCTTCGTCGCGGTACTCATCGCGCTCGTCTCCAACGGGCTGACGGACGCGCTGATCGTGCTGGCGATCATCGTCGTGGTGCAGCAACTGGAGGGCAACGTCTTCCAGCCCATGATCCAGAGCCGTGGCCTCGGCCTGCACGCGGCCGTCATCCTGCTGGCGGTGACCCTGGGCGGCAGCCTGGCCGGCATCGTGGGCAGCCTGCTCGCCGTACCGATCGCCGCGCTGATCGCGGTGGTCTGGAACTACGGGCGCGAGCAGCTCGCCGATCCGGCGGACGAAGCGAGCACCGACGAGCCGGACACCGGCGCCGCCGTCCCGTCCTGAGGATCCGGTAGCCGGAAGGCCGGGCGCGCGAACGGCCCCGCCCAAGTCGCGGGGCCTCTCCCCGGTTGCGAGTCTGCAAGCGAGAGGAGTGCCGCCCCATGGTTCCTGCCGCCGCGTCACCCGTGCTGCTGGAGGCGTCCGTCGATCCCCGCCTGTCCCGGTGGATGTGGCTGGTGAAGTGGCTGCTCGCCATCCCGCACTACATCGTGCTGGTGTTCCTGTGGATCGCGTTCGTCGTCGTGACGGTGATCGCCTTTTTCGCCATCCTGTTCACCGCCCGGTACCCGCGTGCCCTCTTCGACTTCAACGTGGGCGTGCTCCGCTGGAACTGGCGGGTCGGCTATTACGCGCACACAGTGCTCGGCACCGACCGGTACCCGCCGTTCACCCTCGCCGACGTGCCCGACTACCCGGCGCGCTTCGACGTCCTCTATCCCGAGCGGCTGTCCCGCGGACTGGTCCTGGTGAAGTGGTGGCTGCTGGCGATCCCGCAGTACATCGTCGTCGCGATGTTCGCCGGGGGCGGCTGGGGCAGCGGGGACAACTGGCGGGGCGGCGGGCTGCTGCCCTTCCTCTCCCTGGTCGCCGTCGTCGTCCTGCTCTTCACCGCCCGCTACCCGCGGCACCTCTTCGACTTCCTGATCGGCCTCGCCCGCTGGGCGGCCCGGGTGACGGCCTACGCCGCGCTGCTGACCGACCAGTACCCGCCGTTCCGCCTCGACATGGGCGGGCAGGAGCCCCCACCGGCGTCACCACCGGCATCATCACCACCGGCCTCCCCACTGACCAAAACCTGACGCCGTAGCGGGCGCAACCACAGCGGAAGCGTTTCCTCCCGCTCTACGCTCCCTCACATGGTTCTCGGACGAGCGTTACAGCTGATCATGGTCATCGCTCTGGCCCTCGCGGGGGCGGTCCAGGGCGGAGTGAGCACGGCGGGGGCCGAGGAGAACGAGCCGGCGGCCGGGCGGCAACTGCTGTTCTACAACCACGCCTACGGGGTGTTCGACCGGGCGACCGCGGACGCCGTCGAGCACTCCTCCTATCTGCGGGACTTCGCCGACTTCCAGGTCCGCACCACGACCGGCTCGGGCGGGCAGACCTGGACCGGCCGCTATCTGCGGGGCCGTGAGACCTATCTCGAGTTGTTCGGGGTGGGTGATGTGCACGGCAAGGACGGCACCCTCGGCTCCGCCGGCATGGGAGTGTCGACCGAGCGTGCCGGGGACCTGCCCACGGTGATCGAGCGGCTGCGCGCGTCGGGGATCACCGAACCGGTCGAGTTCCGGCAGACGCGCGACTTCGGCGACGGCGTTCCCGTGCCCTGGTTCGACGCCGTCTTCACCACCGGCCAGTACGACCTCTTCGGCGCCTGGGGAATGGAGTACCGGCCGGAGTACTTCGCCGATCCGCGCGGCAACACCGAGCCGGCCGCCCACCCCGGTGACGTGGGCCGGGAGCGCTACCTGCCCGACGCCTACCGCGACCACCTGATGCGGGACGTGACCGGCATCCGGCTCGCGGTGACCGCAGGCGACCTCGCCGCCACGGTGCCGTTGCTGAAGGCCGGCGGGTTCGCCGTCCGGGCCCTGCCGGGTGGGGGCGTCGTCGCGAGGGGCGGCGGCACCACGATCCGGTTCGACTCCGTGCCCCTGGAGCAGGTGGGCCTCCGGCAGGTGGAGATGTCGCTGAACCAGCCGGTGTCGTACCGGCACGAGGAGCGGATCGGCCACTCGGCCCTGGTGGTCGGCCCGGGGTCCCGCGCGGTGTGGACCTTCGAGGACCAGGACCGGCCCAGCAGGCCGGACACTCCCTAGCGTGCCGGGCGTCGCGGGGCAGGCGGGACTTTGCGGACACCCCCTAGCCCAGCCTCTCCCCCAGGAACTCCTCCCACGTCCGCTTCCCCGTCTCCGCCCCGGCAGGCGTCAGGTTGGCCCCCGCCCGGTAGGCCCGCCCCGCCTTCCCGGGGATGCGCACCGGGAGCATGCGACGGCGCCTGCCGCTCATGCGGAGGTAGGGGCGGGCCAGGGCGGCGAGGTCGTAGAGGTGTGGCCCGGCCAGGTCCGGGACCAGGCCGGACGGGGCACCGGCGGTCAGTTCCGCGAGGCGGGCGGCGACCTCGCGCGAGTCGACCGGCTGGAGCCGGAGGCCGCCGGGGACCGGGAACACCGGCAGCTTCGCCATCTTCTCGACCATGGTGAACGCGAGGTCGTGGAACTGGGCCGCGCGCAGGGTCGTCCACGGGATGCCCGACTCGGCGACGGCTCGCTCCGACTCCCGCTTCGTCCGCATCCACGCCAGCGGCACCCGGTCGGCGCCGATGACCGAGATGGAGAGCAGGTGCCGTACGCCGGCCCGGGACGCGGCGCGCACCAGGGCGCGGGTCGCCTCGTCGTCGCCCTTGGGGCCGCCCGCCAGGTGCAGCACGGTCTCCGCGCCGTCGACGGCGGCCTCGACACCCTCGCCCTTCAGCAGGTCGCCGGTGACGTACTCGACGCCGTCCGCGGCAGGGCGGGCGTGCCGGGTGAGGATCCGCACGTCGTGGCCGGAGGCGCGCAGCAGCGGGACGACGTGGCCGCCCAGGGTGCCCGTGCCGCCGGTGACCAGGATCGGTGATGTCATGACTGCTCCCCAGCTCTTCGTCAGCTCTTCGTCAGCTCTTCGTCGGCTTCATCGGGTGATGACGCCTTCGCCGGTATGACGCGCGGCGGCGTGACGATGTGACGAGCGAGCGGGGTGCGGCCGGCTCAGCCGCCGCTGCCGTAGGGCCGCGTGATGATCTCCAGGCGGTGGCCGTCGGGGTCGTTGAAGTAGGCTCCGCGGCCGCCGTCGTTGTGGTTGATCTCGCCGGGCCGGCTGTGGAACGGGTCCGCCCAGTAGGTCAGGCCGGCCTTCTGGACGCGTCCCAGGATCTCGTCGAACTCGTCCTCCGAGACGAGGAAGGCGTAATGCTGCGGCGAGATGGCTCCGGAGCTGTCCATGAAGTCGAGGGTCACGCCGTTGGAGATCTCGACCGGGAGGAACGGGCCGTAGGGCGGACTCACGTCGAGCCCCAGGAGATCGGCGAGGAACCGGGCCGAGGCGCGTTTGTCGTGGGCGACGACGATGGTGTGGTTCAGCTGCACGGTCATGGTGGGCCTCCCCTGACGTACCTGGCGAACCCCTCTGGTGCACTCCCCCCTGTACCCCGCAGGTACCCCGCGTGCACGCCGTCGTGCATCACGAACGCCCTGAGGGCCCCGGCACGCGGCCGGGACCCTCAGGGCAGCCGTATGGACGTACGGGGTCAGATCGTCGCGGTGTCGATCACGAACCGGTAGCGCACGTCGCTGGCGAGCACCCGCTCGTACGCCTCGTTGATCTGGTCACCGCGGATCAGCTCGATCTCGGCGCCGAGGCCGTGCTCGGCGCAGAAGTCCAGCATCTCCTGGGTCTCCGCGATGCCGCCGATCATGGAACCGGCGAGGGTCTTGCCGCCGCCGATGACCGAGAACAGGTTGAGGGCGATCGGCTCCTCGGGGGCGCCGACGTTCGCCAGCGTGCCCTCGGTCTTCAGCAGCGACAGGTAGGCGTTGAAGTCCAGCGGGGCGGACACCGTGGACACGATCAGGTCGAACGTTCCGGCCAGCTCCTCGAAGGTCTTCGGGTCGCTGGTGGCGTAGTAGTGGTCCGCGCCCAGCCGCAGGCCGTCCTCCTGCTTGCGCAGGGACTGCGACAGCACGGTCACCTCGGCGCCGAGCGCGTGGGCGATCTTCACGCCCATGTGGCCGAGGCCGCCCAGGCCGACGATCGCGACCTTCCTGCCGGGGCCGGCGCCGAAGCGCTTGAGCGGGGAGTAGAGGGTGATGCCGGCGCACAGCAGCGGGGCCGCCACGTCGAGCGGCAGGCCGTCGGGGATGCGGACGGCGAAGTTCTCGTCGACGACGACGCTCTGCGAGTAGCCGCCGTAGGTGGGCTCGCCGTCCTTGCCGATGCCGTTGTACGTCGGGACGTTGCCCTTCACGCAGTACTGCTCCCGGCCGGCCTTGCAGTTCTCGCACTCGCGGCAGGAGTCGACCATGCAGCCGACGCCCACGCGGTCGCCGACGGCGAACTTCGTGACGCCCGAGCCGACCGCGGAGACGACACCGGCTATCTCGTGGCCGGGGACCATCGGGAAGATCGCCTCGCCCCAGCCCTCGCGGGCCTGGTGGATGTCGGAGTGACAGATGCCGGCGAACTTGATGTCGATCAGGACGTCGAACTCGCCGACCTCGCGGCGCTCGATGGTGGTGCGCTCCAGCGGAGCCTTGGGAGCGGGAGCGGCGTACGCAGCAACAGTGGTCATGCCGGGGGTTCTCCTAGCGGGGGTTGTGTGCCCGGCTGCCTTCTGGATCTTCCGGCCGGGCACGATCACCAGCGTGCCCGATCCGCGAGCGCTCACCCAGACCACGCTTTTGCGTACGCACACGGTGCGTACCACTGGCGGGGTCAGGCTCGTGTGCGTACGACCGTGAATACTGGACGGCATGGACGAACAGCCCGAACCCGCGCAGACGGCCGGTGGCGGCCTGGACCGGCGCGCAGAGCTCAGTGAGTTCCTGCGCACCCGCCGCGCCCGGCTGAAGCCCGAGGACGTGGGACTGCCCGACTTCGGACGGCGTCGCGTGCCCGGGCTGCGCCGCGAGGAGCTGGCGCAGTTGGCCGGGGTGTCCGTGGCGTACTACACACGGCTGGAGCAGGGCAACGGCCGCAACGTCTCGGCGGAGGTGCTGGACGCGATCGCGCGGGCCCTGCGGCTGAGTGACGCCGAGCACGCGCATCTGATGCATCTGGCGAAGCCGAAGCAGCACAAGAAGAAGACGGTGGCGCGCAGCCAGCAGGTGCGGCCGGCGCTGCGGCACCTGCTGGACTCGATCGACGGCGTCCCGGCGTACATCGTCGGTCGCCGCTCCGACATCCTGGCCTGGAACCGGATGGCCGCGGCCCTCTTCGGCGACTGGGCGGAGGTGCCGGCCCAGGAGCGGAACTGGGCGCGGATGGTGTTCCTCCGGCCGGAGTACCGCGAGCTGTACCTGGAGTGGGAGCAGAAGGCGTCCGACATGGTCGGCTACCTGCGCATGGACGCGGGGTGCCATCCGGACGACCCGCGGCTGTCGGCGCTGATCGGCGAGCTGTCGGTGAAGAGCGAGGAGTTCCGCCGCCTGTGGGCCGCCCATGACGTCAAGGAGAAGAGCTACGGCGTCAAGCGCATGCGCCACCCCCTGGCCGGCGACCTGACCCTGTCCTTCGAGACGTTCCGCCTCGTCGACGACGCCGAGCAGTCCCTGATCACGTACCACGCGGAACCGGGCACACCCTCGGCGGAGGCCCTGCGCCTGCTGGCGAGCTGGGGGGCGGACGCGACCCGCTCGGGCACCAGGGCTTCGACATCGTCGGAGTGAGAGGCGCCGCGCCTCGGACACCCACGTCTCAGTCACCCGCGCCTCAGACACCCGCGCCCCGGTCGGCGATGCCGAGGTCCTCCCTCATCACTCGAGCAGGACGCCCTGGGCGCTCTCGGCTTCCCGGGCCACGCCGCGGTCGAGCCGCTTGACCGCCGCGTCTACGCCCGCGAGGACCTCGTTCACGGACCGCGAGGCGCGCTCCTCGAAACGCCGCCGCTGCTCGTCGGCCCGGGTGCCGGCGGTGATCATGGCGGTCACGGCGGCGGTCCTGCGAGGACCCTACTGACGCGGCAGGCCCGCCGGAAGCCGAAGCTCCCGACGGGCCGTCAACGCGCCCCGCGCTACGACTTACTTGCCGTAGTACGCGTTGTAGATCGAGATCGTCGACTTGTTGCCCTTCTTGTCGGCGATCTTGGCGTGGAAGGAGATGGCCTTCCCCTTCGCCGGGTTCTTGACGCTCACCTTGCCGTCCTTGACGGTGAGCTTCTTCCAGGTCTGGCCGTAGTCGTACGACACGTACACCGACAGCGACTTCAGGTTGCTGCCCTTGGCCGCGCCCTCGACGGTGACCGGGATCTTGACGGTCTTGTCGGCCGGGACCTTGCTGTCCAGCCCCGTGGTCGCGTGGAAGCGGGCCGTGGAGGCGGGCAGCTGCTTGATGTCGCTGGTCTTCTTCGAGCGGAACGTCCAGCTGGCGTCGACGCGGGTGGAAGCCGCCGCGACCTTGACACTGCGCTTGACCGACGTCGTCAGCCTGTACTCGGCGTCACCGGCCGGGACCTTGAACTGCTTCTCGCCGAACAGCGGGTCGTCGTTGCTGCCGACCTTGGTGCCGTTGCGGTAGAGCGTCGTGTTGACCGCGGAGAACTTCGAGTAGCCCACATTGCCCTTGCCGTCGGCGAACAGCGGCAGGGAACCGTAGATCTGGTCGCCCTCGCGGAAGACACCGAAGTCGGAGGTCAGACGCGGTCCGAAGACGGCCGTGTTGACGGTCTTGGAGTAGCTCTTGCCGGCGGCGAACTTCTGCGTGCCCAGCGTGTAGGCGGCCTCGTCGATCGGGAAGCCGTCCGCGTCCACGCCGCCGTACTGGCTGAACTCCAGCTGCCACTTCACGCCGCCCTGGGCGGACAGGTGGAGCGTGCGGGTGCCGGGCAGGGTCTGCTGCATGCCGATCGAGGAAGCGCCGGAGCTCCACGGCATCCAGCCGACGGCGTTGAGCGCGCCCTTCTTGCCGCCGGCCGCGGCGCCGAGGCCGACCTTCACCGTGGCGAGTTCGCTCGCCTTGTAGTGCTTGGTGAAACCGGTGGCGAGCTGCTTGACCGGGCCGCCGGCGACGGTGTTGTACTCCTCCTTGTCGCCCTTGGACCAGTGGCCGTCCCACTGCTGGGTCACCGAACCGTCGGTGATCTGCGGGCCCACGTGGGCGGTGCGGAAGTTGTCGTACGAGTCCAGCCACCAGCCGAAGCCGTAGCCACCGTCATCGGTTTCCACCGTGTAGTCGGCGGAGGCGAACTCCGACTTGACGCCCGTGGCCGGGACGGTGATGTCCACCGGCTTGGCCTTGCGGGCGTCCAGCGTGATCGTCGTGTTCTTGGTGACGTTCAGCTTGGGCTGCGCGAGCCAGTCGGCGCCCTCGAACTTCTCCGGGTCGTCGCCCGCGTAGATGCTCGTGTTGAGGATGTAGGTGCCCTTGGGAACCCGGGCGGTGACGGTGCCGTCCTCGTCGTACGGCATGGCCTCCTTGCCCTTGGCCAGGCCCGCGATCCCGGTGAGGTCGGCGCTGTAGTACTTCGCCGCCTTGCCGTCGCGGTCGAGGAACTTCAGCGTCACGTCGTACGACTCGACCTCGCGCTGCACCGCCGCCGCCGTGCGAACGGTCTGGCCGCCGCCCGTCGCCGTCACGTACGCCGAGTACGCGCCGTCGACCGTGCCGCCCAGCTTGGTGTTGACGGTGAACGGCACGGAGGCCTTGCCGCCCGCCGGGACCGTCACCGAGGTGGCGCCGAGCTTGAAGAAGCCGGCCGGGGCGGCCTGGCCCTTCGGGTTGGTGGCCGTCGACGTCAGCTTCAGGGTGACGTCCTTCGTACCGAGGTTGCGGTACGTCAGCTCCTTGGTGACCGGCTTGTCGTCGGTGTGCGGCCACTGCTGGACGCCGAAGCTCACGGACGCCGGCTCGGCGACCACGGACTGCTTGATGGCCTGGTCGACCTGGATGCGGCCCGAACCCTGCTCGAAGGGGGTGTACTTGCCGCCCTTGGTGGAGCCGGTGAGGGCGCCCTTCAGTTCGGCGTACTTCCAGTCCGGGTGCTGCTGCTTGAGGATCGCCGCCGCGCCCGCGACGTGCGGGGTCGCCATCGACGTACCGGAGATCGTCATGTAGCCGGCCGGCTTCTCGCCGACCTCCTGGGCTATCTGGTTGCCCGGGGCGGAGGCCGCGGTGATGTCCACGCCGGGCGCGGTCACGTCGGGCTTGAGGGCGCCGTCCATGCCGGGACCGCGGCTGGAGAAGTCGGCCAGCTTGTCCTTGTCGTCGACCGCGCCGACGGTCAGGGCCGCGGCGGCACTGCCCGGGGAGCCGACGGTCTGCTCGCCAAAGTCGCCCTCGTTGCCGGCCGCGATGGCGAACAGGACGCCCTTCTCCTCGGACAGCTTGTTCACCGCCGCTTCCAGCGGGTCGATCGCGGGCGTGTCGCCGCCGCCCAGGCTCATGTTGATGACGTCGGCGCCCTCGGCGGCGGCCCACTCCATGCCGGCGAGGACCTCGGAGTCGCTGCCGAATCCGCCGTCGTCGAGGACCTTGCCATTGAGGATCTTCGCGCCGGGCGCGACACCCTTGTACTTGCCGCCGGACTTCTTGCCGGTGCCGGCCGCGATGGAGGCGACGTGCGTGCCGTGGCCGACCTTGTCGGAGGTGTCGGGCGAGGTGGTGAAGTTCTTGGCGCCGATCACCTGACCCTTGAGGTCCTCGTGGGTGGCGTCGACACCGGTGTCCAGGACGGCGATCTTGACGCCCTTGCCGTCGTATCCGGCTGCCCACGCCTTGGGGGCGCCGATCTGCGGGACGGACTTGTCGAGGCTGGCCTTACGGACGCCGTCGAGCCAGACGTGCGCGATACCGGAGGCGGTCTTCTCGCCGTTGGTGAGCGCGTCCCACAGCTCGGGCGTGTCCTTCTGCGGCGTCTGCACCGCGTCCGCGTTCACGGACTTCAGCGCGTGGCTCAGGGTGCCGGCGTCGCGGACGTCGGCCTTGGTGGCCGCGGCGCTGCCCCGATAGCCCACGATGACCTTCAGGCCCTTCTTCTGGGCCTTGCGGGTCGCGGACTTGTTCAGCTCGGTGACGTCGAAGAGCCGCTGGTCGAGCTTGCCGGTGGCGACCAGGCGGGCCGCGTCGGCCGGGATGACGAGGGTGTGGCCGTCGAGCTTGCGGACCTGGACGGGTATGTTCTCCCGGCCCTTGGCGTGCTCCAGGCCGATGACACGGCCCTTCGCGTCCAGCACGACCCGGTCGCCGGTGATGAGTGTGATGCGGTGCTTGGCGGTCAGGGACGCCGGCTTGGCGGCTGCTGCCGCCTGCTCGCCGTTGGCCGATGCCGGGCTGGTCATACCCGCAGCCAGGGCCACGGCCGCCGCTGTGGCGACCGTGGCCGCGTACGCCCTTTTCACTTGTCTGCGCAAGTTTCCCCCTTGCAGAAGAACCGGGCGAATTCCCCGTTCACCCGGCCGGGGGTGGTCTCGTACGCATGCCCGTACACCCCCCGGAATACGCAGTATGCCGACGGGTGATCACGCGCTCAATAGATGAGAGGAAGGTAAGAATTCCGTCGGCCGACTGTTACACAGCCGTCGGAACTCCGTTACACGACCGCGCGGTTGGAGCCGCGCACAAGAGGTGGACGAGAAGAGACGAAAGGCCGCCGCCCACCCCGGACGAGGGGTGGGCGGCGGCCTTTCGTCAGTGGAGCCGGCGAATCGTCAGAGCGCCGAACCGGCCTTCCAGTCGGCCCAGCTCATGTTCCAGCCGTTGAGGCCGTTGTCCGGCGCGATGGTCTTGTCGCCGGTGTTCTCGACGACCACGACGTCACCGATCATCGAGTTGTTGTAGAACCACGCGCCCGGCGTGTTCGGGTCGTCGGCGCCCTTGGCGTCCTGGAGGCCGACACAGCCGTGGCTGGTGTTGACGCTGCCGAAGATGGACTTCGCGCCCCAGTAGTTGCCGTGGATGAACGTGCCGGAGCTGGAGAGGCGGATGGCGTGCGGCACGTCCTTGATGTCGTACTCGCCCTTGCCGTCGTCGTCCGTGAAGCCCACGGTCGCGCCGTTCATGCGCGTCTCCTTGAACTTTTCGGACATCACCATGACGCCCTCGTAGGTCTTGTTCTCGGGCGAGCCGGCGGAGATCGGGATCGTGCGGACGACCTTGCCGTCCTGCGTGATCTTCATCTTCTTGGTCTTCGCGTCGACGTACGAGACCTGGTTGCGGCCGATCTTGAAGGTGACCGTCTTCTGCTGGACGCCGAAGACGCCCTTGGCTCCCTCGACGCCGTCGAGCGCGAGCTTCAGCGTGACGGTGGAGCCTTCCTTCCAGTAGTCCTCGGGCCGGCAGTCCATGCGGTTGGCGTTGAACCAGTGGCAGGCGACCTCCTGGCCGCTGGTCGTGCTGACCTTGATGCCCTTCTGCACGGCCGCCTTGTCGGTGATCGCCTTGTCGAAGTTGATCGAGACCGGCATGCCGACGCCCACGGTGGTGCCGTCGTCCGGGGTGAAGTTGCCGATGAAGCTGTTGGCCGGGGAGACCGTGGTGAACGAGGCGTTCTCGTGGGCGACGCGACCGTCGGAGTCCTTCGCCTCGGCCGACAGCTTGTAGGTGGTGGACCGCTCCAGCTGGGTGGTGGGCTTCCAGCTGGTCTTGTCGGCGGATATCTGACCGCTGACCTCGGTGCCCTCCGACGTCGTCATCTTCACGTCCGTGAGCGTGCCCTTGCTCACGGTGACGGCGGCGGAGTTGTTGATGGAGGCGTTGTCGGAGCCGTCCTCGGGTGTGATCTTGATCTGGGCCTCGGAGGTCTTCTTCGCCGCGGCCTCGTCGACCTTCGACTGCGAGCTGTCGCCTCCGTCGCTCCCGGAGGCGTTGTCGTCGCCGCCGGAACACGCCGAGAGCATCAGCACTCCGCCGAGCAGTGCGGACGCGACCGTCAGGCCCTTGCGCCGCTTACTGACCGTCATCACACGCTTCTCCATCGTTGCCGATTTCCCCAAAACCCCGAGTGTCCCCGTCGAAAAACTGAGTGCCCCCGTCGGGACCCGTGAGTCCTCGTCCGGAACTTTCAACGCTACGACCGGTTCGTCCGGTTCCCCAGGTCGCGCAGGTGTGGGGATCACCACGTCCGTGACGGACGGTGCCGGTCGATACGGGTGCGGTCGGTGCGCCGCTTGAGACGCGAAGACCCCGGGCGGCGGTTGCCGCCCGGGGTCACGAGTTTCCCGAACAGCTCAGCCGTCGCTGTCCTCGCCATCATCCTCGTCGAGGTCCCACTCCGGCGAATCGGGGTCGTAGTCGATCCGTTCACTGCTCCAGGAGGCCTGCTGGAGCTCCACCCCCGGGACCTGGCTGACCAGGTCGAACGGGTCCACGAGGTACGCCAGGGCCTCCGCGGTGTCTTCCGTCACAGCGCCCTCGGCGTGGGCCCGTTCAGCCGCCGGCATCTCCGCCTCGTCGGCGATCTTGCGCAGCGCGGCCTTGGTGACCGCGTCCGCGTCGTCGACCTCGAGAACGACTTCCACCCGAACCCGTACAAAACGTGATGTCTCTGGAGTGCTCATGGCGCGAGCGTACGTCCAGGTCCTCCTGTGACTTTCCCGTGACCCGCGACTTTCACTAACATCGCCCCACACGGCCAATTCGCCAGCGCCACAAGGGGATCGATATTCCGTGTCATCCGCTCGCCGTCCGTTGCTGACCGCCACCGCCGCAGCGTCCCTGCTGGGCGCTCTGTGGTTCGTCCCGTCCGCGAACGCGTCGGACACCCCGGTGAGAGACGCGGTCTCGACGAGCCCGTCGCCGCAGGTCACGGAGCAGGCGAGGATCGCGGCCACGACCGCGGACGCCTCCGTCACCGGGACCCGTCTCGCCGACACCGGCAGCTTCGACAGCACGCCGTACGTGATCGGCGGGACCTGCTGCCTGACGCTGGGCGCCGGGTTCGTCGTGTACTCGGTCCGGCGGGAACGGCTCGGTTTCTGACGGCGGTTGACGCCGGGCCCCGCCGGACGGCGGGGCCCCTCCTGCCCTACTGGAGCGGCCCGGTGACCTTCTCCACCGCGGCCAGCAGCCGCCCGTCGCGCACGAACGCGTCCGCCGCGGCGAGGTCGGGCGCGAGGAACCGGTCCGGTCCGGGACCCTGGACCCCCGCCTCCCGTACGGCGTCGATGACCGCCTGCGTCGCGGGCGCCGGGGTGAGTCCCTCGCGCAACTCGACGGCGCGCGTGGCGGCGTAGAGCTCGATGGCGAGGACGCGGGTGAGGTTGTCGACGGCCGTGCGCAGCTTGCGCGCCGCCGACCAGCCCATCGAGACGTGGTCCTCCTGCATGGCGGAGGACGGGATGGAGTCGGCCGACGCGGGTACGGCGAGCCGCTTGAGTTCGCTCACGAGCGCGGCCTGCGTGTACTGAGCGATCATCAGGCCCGAGTCCACACCGGCGTCGTCGGCGAGGAACGGCGGCAGGCCGTGGCTGCGGTTCTTGTCGAGCAGCCGGTCGGTGCGCCGCTCGGCGATGGAGCCGAGGTCGGCGGCGGCGACGGCGAGGAAGTCCAGGACGTAGGCGACGGGCGCCCCGTGGAAGTTGCCGTTGGACTCCACCCGGCCGTCGGGCAGCACGACCGGGTTGTCCACGGCGGACGCCAGCTCGCGGTCGGCGACCAGCCGGGCGTGGGCCATGGTGTCCCGCCCGGCGCCGGCGACCTGCGGGGCGCAGCGCACCGAGTAGGCGTCCTGGACGCGCGGGGCGTCGTCCTGGTGGTGCCCGGTCAGGCCCGAACCCTTCAGCACGGCCAGCATGTTGGCGGCGCTGGCGGCCTGCCCCGGGTGCGGGCGGATGGCGTGCAGTTCGGGGGCGAGGACCCTGTCGGTGCCGAGCAGGGCCTCCAGGGACAGGGCGGCGGTGACGTCGGCGGACCGGTAGAGCGTGTCCAGGTCGGCCAGGGCCATGATCAGCATGCCGAGCATGCCGTCGGTGCCGTTGAGGAGGGCGAGGCCTTCCTTCTCGCGCAGTTCGACGGGCTGGATGCCGTGCGCGGCGAGGAGTTCGGCGGCCGGGCGTACGACGCCGTCGGGGCCCTCGGCGTCGCCCTCGCCCATGAGCGCGAGGGCGCAGTGGGACAGCGGCGCGAGGTCGCCGGAGCAGCCGAGGGAGCCGTACTCGTGCACGACCGGGGTGATCCCGGCGTTGAGGAGGTCGGCCATGGTCTGCGCGACCTCGGGCCTCACGCCGGTGTGTCCGGAGCAGACGGTCTTGAGCCGGAGGAACATCAGGGCGCGGACGACTTCCCGCTCCACGGCCGGACCCATTCCGGCGGCGTGCGAGCGGACGATGTTGCGCTGGAGCTGTGCGCGCAGCTCCGGGCTGATGTGCCGGGTCGCCAGGGCACCGAAGCCGGTGCTCACGCCGTACACGGGGTCCGGCTTGGCCGCCAGCGCGTCCACGATCTCGCGGGCCGCGGCGAGGGCGGCCACGGCCTCCTCGGAGAGCTCGACGCGGGCGCCGCCGCGCGCCACGGCGAGCACGTCGGACGCCGTCACCCCGGAAGTCCCCACCACCACAGTGTGCATATCCATATTCAGGAGCGTACGCAGTGAATTCGATGATGTCACCATTGGGGGCGGCGTTCACCCCTTACCGACTACGTCACACGGCCCCGGGCCGGAGTCAGGGCGCGTGCCGGCCCCGGAACCTCCGGCGCTCACCGCCCGCGTCCGTGGACGGCTCGTCCGCCAGCCGCACGACGGGATCGTCGGGTCCGGCCCGTCCGGCCACGACCGGCCTGCTCGCCCGCTCGGCCTTGGCCCGGTACTGGGCGGCGTCGGCGAGACGGAAGAGCCGCCGGGCGGAGCGCACGGGCCCGATCGGATCCTCAGTGGACGCGACCCCGCAGGCCACGCCGTCCCCGAGCTCCAACTCCGCGGCCCTGCGGCACAGTTCGTTGGCCGCCTTCACGACCTGGTCGGCGGACGGCCCGACCGCGAGCAGGCAGAACTCGTCCCCGCCGAGCCGCGCCGCCAGTGCCCCCGGCAGCATCGCCCCGCACAGCGACAGCACCGAGCCGAACCGCTCCAGGAGCCGGTCACCGGCGGCGTGCCCATGGGTGTCGTTGACCCGCTTGAGCCCGTTCAGGTCGCAGACCACGAGACTGACGACGGCCCCGTCGCCGCGGTGCCGCTCGATCGCCCGCTCCAGGCGGACGTCCACGGCACGGCGGTTGGCCAGGCCGGTGAGGGAGTCGGTGAAGGCGAGCCGCCGGGCCTCCTCCAGCCGCTCGGTCTGGGCGATGCCGGCGGCCACGACGGAGGCCAGGACGGTGGCGAAGTCGGCGTCGCCCCGCCCGAAGACGGCCTCGCCGGCCGGCCGGGCGACGTACAGCTCGCCCCAGGCCCGCCCGTGCAGCACGATGGGCGCGACCACGCAGCAGCCGCGGCCCCGGCGCCGCAGGGCGGCCACCCGCTGATGGCAGTACCCGGGCCGCCCGGCCGCGGGCCCCTCGGCGGTCTCCACCCACGCGTCCGGCTCCCCGCCACCGGCCCACTGCTCGTGCAGGAACTCGGTGATCTCCGCGAACTGGTGGACCGGGTAGGCCTCGTCCTCCGGGAACTCCTCCTCCCCCTCTGCCAGCTCACCGACGTTCACGAGGACCCTCAGCCGCCCGAGCTCCCGCTCCCACACCGACAGCGCGGCGAAGCTCCCACCCAGCGCCCGGCACGCCCCGGTGGCCGCGGCACGCCAGGCCTCACGCGACCCGTGCGCGGCCGCCATCCCCTGAGCCAACGCGACGACGGCCGCCAGCCGTCTGTCCTCACCCATCACTCCAGGCTAGGGAGTTTCCAGCCAGACTGACCTGTTTACGACGCGAACGGGGACGACTCGTTCGGCCCGGACCTGCTCAGGCCCCTACTCCCCCGGCCACTGCGGCTTGCGCCGCTCGTTGAACGCCGCGACACCCTCCGCCCGGTCCCCCGAGAACGCCGTGGCCCGCCATGCCGCGTCCTCGACCTCGAGCCCGGCCCGCAGATCCAGCCCCTGCCCGAGCCGCAACGCCCGCTTCGCCGCCCGCAATCCCACCGGCGAGTTCCCGGCGATCCGGCCCGCCAGCGCCAGCGCCTCCTCCCGGTCCCGCCCCTCCTCCACCACCTGGTCGACCAGCCGCAACTCCCCCGCCTCCGCGGCTTCCACCCGCCGCGCGGAGAAGATCAGCTCGGCCGCCCGGGCCGCCCCGACCCGCCGCGGCAGCAATTGCGTACCCCCGCCCCCGGGGATCACCCCGACCGACACCTCGGGCAGCCCCACCACGGCCGTCCGGTCCGCCACGATCACGTCACACGCCAGCGCCAGCTCGAACCCGCCCCCGAGCGCGAACCCGTGCACCGCCGCCACCGTCGGCACCGGCAGCTCCAGCACCCCGGTGTACGCCCCCCGCGTCACCGGCCGCTGCCGCACCAGATCGGCGTCGCTGAACGAGTTCCGCTCCTTCAGATCGGCCCCGACGCAGAACGCCCGCTCATGCGTCGAGGTCAGCACCACCACCCGTACGTCCCGGTCCTCCCCCAGCGCCGCACAGGCCCCGGCGATGGACCGCGCCATCTCCGTCGACACCGCGTTCATGGCCTTGGGCCGGTCGAGGACGAGCTCCGCGACGTGCCCCTGCTCATGCCGCCGCACCAGCACGAACTCCCCGAACCGTTCCTCACTCATGACACCCTCCGGTTAACGCGGGTTAACAAGGTCGACGCTCCGATCATCGCAGCCGCACCCCACCCGCGAAAGGGCGGACGCGTCCGGTTTCCCACCACCCCCGCCCACCCGTTCGAGTGACATCACCCCAACCCCGACCCAACCGCCCATGGGAGCGCATAGCGTGCGTCCGCCACGGCGCACAGGGGGCGCGGGTGCTTTCGGGGAGGGACCGTTTCGGGAGGGGCCGTGAGGACGACGAACACGCCGGCGAAGCCGCCAGAGGACACCAGTGCCGCCACGGCACCCCGCCGGCGTGAGCCGCCCGCGCCGGGCGAGGCGGCCCCGGCCGAAACCGGCCCCTTCGCTCCCCGTGTCCGGGGCCGTCACCGCAAGCCGCGGACCCGCAAGGTCCTGCTCGCCGCCGGCGGCCTCGCCCTGGCCACGGGCGCCCTGAGCCTCCTGCGCCTGACCTCCGGCCCGGGCACCGACGCCGGCACCGTCGAGGCCGGGCCCCGCCCGGACCCGGCCGGCACCGCCACGGACGACGCCACCCACACCGCCACGGCCCTCCCGGCCGCCCCCGACGTGAGCCCCTCGTCACCCACGGCCCTGGGCGGCCCGGCCCCGTCCCCGGCCACCAAGGTGACACGGCCGTCCCCGTCCACCACGACGGGCACCCCCGTGACCTCCACGGCCACCGGCCCCGCCCCCACGACCATCCCCGACCCGCCGAACACCACGGCCCCGGCCCCGGCGCCGACGGCCTCGGGCGGCGCCCCGCGCCCGGCCCCGTCCCCGCCCGCGCCGCCGAGCCGGACCACACCGGCCCCGGCACCCGAGCCCGAGGAGCCGAAGAAGCCGCACGACCCGGGCCTGTGCGTGCCGGTCATCGGCCTCTGCGTGGACTCGCCGGCCGGCCGCCGGTGACGCCCCACGGGCGTCCGGCTACGGCGCGCCGTCCCGCCGCGTGAGCAGCCACGGCTCCACGACGCCCAGTCCACGCACCGGCCGCTGCCACATCGGCTGGAGCCCGAACCGGTACACCGGGGGCTCCTCGCCCTCCTTCTCCGCCGTCGCGGCCTCCTCGGCGGCCTCCGCCTCCGAGGCCGGGGCGTCCTGCGTACGGATCAGCTCCTCGGCGAAGGCGGTGTCGACGAGGACGGCGTCCTTGGGAGCTATCGAGGTGAGCCGGGAGGCCAGGTTCACGGTCGTACCGAACACATCACCCATACGGGTGGTCACCGTGCCGAACGCCATGCCGACCCGCAGTTCCGGCATCGTCTCGTCGTGCGCCATGGTCTCGATCAGACGCAGGGCGATCTCGGCGGCCGTGCCCGCGTCGTCGGCGGCGTACAGCACCTCGTCGCCGAGGGTCTTGATCAGCCGCCCGCCGTTGGCGGCCACCAGGTCGGCGGCCGTGGTCTCGAAGGCCTCGACCAGCTCGCCGAGCTCCTCCTCCTCCATGCGGCGGGTCAGCCGGGTGAACCCGACCAGGTCGGCGAAGCCGACGGCGAGGCGCCGGTCGACCATCTCCTCGTCGTCGGCCGCCTGCACGACCCGTCCGGCCGAGGCGGCGAGCTGCCGGCGCCAGACGTAGACCAGGAACTCCTCCAGCTCGGGCAGGAGCAACTCGACGATCGGGTACGTCACCTCGGTGCGCGTCATGCCCGGCTCGGGCGGCTCGGTCAGCCCCTCAAGGAAGGAGTCGATCTGCCACTCGGCGAGCCGCGCGGTGGTCTGTCCTGTGGACCGGGCCACCTGTACGGCCATCGCCTCGCTCAGCAGCCCCGCCTCGACGAGGCCGGCCAGGCGCCGCAGCGCGAGTACGTCGGCCTCCGTGAGGGCCTTGGCCTGGCCGATGTCGGCGAAGCCCATGGCCCGCCAGAAGCGGGAGGCCAGCTCCATGGAGACACCGGCGCTGCGAGCCGCCTGAAACGGGGTGTAACGGCGCTCGGCGCCCAGGATGAGCCCTTCGAGGCGCAGGGCGAGCGGATCCTCGCCGGAGTCGGCGCCCTGCGCGTCCTCGCCGGAACCCGAGTCGTCGACGGTCACGCGTGTTGCCCTTCCGATCTGTCACGGTCATGTATCGACCGGCCTCAACTCTACGGCAGGTGTGCGCCAGCTCACTCCGTCAGGTCCGGCCGAGGGATTGTGCCCGGCGTTCCCTTGACACTCGGTGTCGATTCCGAGGCTCCTGCGGGCTGGCGCCCCCAGCCCCCGCTGTCGGCCTGAACGGCCTCGTCCTCGATCGCCGGACGGGCTGGAGGCACCTGGGCTGCTGTCAGGCAGGGCGCAGGTGCACGATGTCCCCCGCCCCGACCGGCTGCTGCACGCCCTCCCCCGTCGCCAGGACCAGGCGCCCGTCCCCGTCCACGGCCACCGCTTCCCCCACCACGGCCCGATCCCCCGGCAGCTCCGCCCGGACCATCCGGCCGAGCGTCGCGCAGCCTGCCGCATATGCCTCGTGCAACCCGCACACGCCCGGGTCGCCCGCGGCCGCACGCCACTTGCCGTACCAGTCCTCCAGCGACCGCAGCACACCCCGCAGCAGCGGATCCCGGTCCGTGCTCACCGCCCCGGCCAGCCCCAGCGAACCCGCCGTCGGCACGGGCAGCTCGTCGTCCCTGAGGGAGACGTTGATGCCGACCCCGATGACGACCCCGCCGTCGCCGGCCCCTTCGGCCAGGATCCCGCCGGCCTTGCGTTCCGCTCCCCCCACCGTGACCAGCAGATCGTTCGGCCACTTCAGGGCCGTGTCCACGCCCGCCGCGCGCGACAGCCCCGTCGCCACCGCGACCCCTGTGAGCAGCGGCAGCCAACCCCACCGCGCCACCGGCACCTCGCTCGGCGTGAGCAGGACGGAGAAGAAGAGGCCGGAGCGGGGCGGTGCCGTCCACTGCCGGTCGAGGCGGCCGCGGGCCGCCGTCTGCTCCTCGGCGATCAGCACCGCGCCCTCGGTCACCTCGCCCTTCGCCGCCCGGGCCACCAGATCGGAGTTGGTGGAGCCGGTGCGCTGCACCACGTCCACCTCCGACCACAGCCCTCCCTGCCGCACCAGGCCCCGGCGCAGGGCGGTGACATTGAGGGGCGGACGGTCCAGGTCCGACCAACGGCTTCCGTTCGGCTCTGATGCATCTCGCGGCGTCATGCAAGCCACCCTAGGTGTGGTAAACGCCGCACTGCCGATGCGGAGGCACCCCACTAGTCTACGGATGAGTAACCGTCCCCCCTTTTGAGCAGGCAGGGAGCCGCATCCCGATGTCCGAGCCGGAAGAGCAGCAGCAGCCCGACATTCACACGACCGCGGGCAAGCTCGCGGATCTGAAGCGACGCATCGAGGAAGCGACACACGCCGGCTCCGCTCGTGCCGTCGAGAAGCAGCACGCCAAGGGCAAACTGACGGCCCGTGAGCGAGTCGAGCTCCTGCTCGACGAGGGCTCCTTCGTCGAACTCGACGAGTTCGCCCGGCACCGCTCCACCAACTTCGGCCTCGACAAGAACCGCCCGTACGGCGACGGGGTCGTCACCGGGTACGGCACCGTCGACGGCCGTCCGGTCGCCGTGTTCTCCCAGGACTTCACCGTCTTCGGCGGAGCCCTCGGCGAGGTCTACGGCCAGAAGATCGTCAAGGTCATGGACTTCGCCCTGAAGACCGGCTGCCCGGTCATCGGGATCAACGACTCCGGTGGCGCCCGCATCCAGGAGGGTGTGGCGTCGCTGGGCGCGTACGGCGAGATCTTCCGCCGCAACACCCATGCCTCCGGCGTGATCCCGCAGATCAGCCTGGTCGTCGGGCCGTGCGCGGGCGGGGCTGTCTACTCGCCCGCCATCACCGACTTCACCGTCATGGTCGACCAGACCTCGCACATGTTCATCACCGGCCCCGACGTCATCAAGACCGTCACCGGCGAGGACGTCGGCTTCGAGGAGCTGGGCGGCGCCAGGACGCACAACGCGACCTCCGGAGTGGCCCACCACATGGCGGGCGACGAGAAGGACGCCATCGAGTACATCAAGCAGCTGCTGTCGTACCTGCCGTCCAACAACCTCTCCGAGGCACCGGCCTTCCCGGAGGAGGCCGACCTCGAGGTCACCGACGAGGACCGCGAGCTGGACACGATCGTCCCGGACAGCGCGAACCAGCCGTACGACATGCACGCCGTGATCGAGCACGTCCTGGACGACGCCGAGTTCTTCGAGACCCAGCCGCTGTACGCGCCGAACATCGTCACCGGCTTCGGCCGGGTCGAGGGCCACCCGGTGGGCATCGTCGCCAACCAGCCGATGCAGTTCGCCGGCTGCCTGGACATCAAGGCCAGTGAGAAGGCCGCCCGCTTCGTGCGGACCTGCGACGCGTTCAACGTCCCGGTCATCACCTTCGTCGACGTGCCCGGCTTCCTGCCCGGCGTCGACCAGGAGCACGACGGCATCATCCGCCGCGGCGCCAAGCTGATCTACGCCTACGCCGAGGCGACCGTCCCGCTCATCACGGTCATCACCCGCAAGGCCTTCGGCGGCGCCTACGACGTCATGGGCTCCAAGCACCTGGGCGCCGACCTCAACCTCGCCTGGCCCACCGCACAGATCGCCGTCATGGGCGCTCAGGGCGCGGTCAACATCCTGCACCGCCGCACCCTGGCCGAGGCGGAGGCGGGCGGGGAGGACCTGGAGGCGGTCCGGGCGCGGCTGATCCAGGAGTACGAGGACGCCCTGCTCAACCCCTATGTCGCGGCCGAGCGCGGCTACATCGACGCCGTGATCCTGCCGTCCGAGACCCGCCGGCACGTCGTACGGGGTCTGCGTCAACTGCGTACGAAGCGGGAATCCCTGCCTCCGAAGAAGCACGGCAACATCCCCCTCTAACCCGCAGCGAGCCCAGGAGGCCCACATGACGATCAAGGTCGTACGGGGCAACCCGACCCCGGAGGAGCTGGCCGCCGCCCTGGCGGTGGTCAGGGCCCGCGCCGCGGCGGCAGCGGCGACGCCGCCCGGCGCGCCGGCCACCCGCGACTCCTGGTCCGACCCGTCCCGCATCGCGGCCCACCGCCTGCCCCAGCCGGGGCCGGCGGCATGGGGCCGCACCTATTGGCCGGGGTGAGACCGGCTACCTCAGGGGCGCGGGGAACCGCGCCCCTGTGAACAACGCGGGGCGCCGATTTGAGTACCCCTACTCAGGCGCCCCGCCCCGGGAAGCCGCACGCTGGTGTCATGCTGTGGTCCGACCCCGAGAACGAGCCGCCCGAAGAACTGCGTGACATGCAGGACATGCTGCGGCGGCTGAGCGTTCTCCTGGCCCTGGCCATGATCCTGGCGATGATCGTGATCGGCGTGAGGTGAGACGCCCGGGGTGACGCCGATACGCTGAACGCATGACAGATCAGCCGCGTCGCCGACTCGTCCTCGCCTCCCAGTCCCCCGCCCGGCTCGGACTGCTCCGCCAGGCCGGTCTCGCCCCCGAGGTCATCGTGAGCGGCGTCGACGAGGACGCCGTCACCGCCCCCACCCCCGCCGAGCTGGCGCTCGCCCTGGCCGAGGCGAAGGCGTCCGTCGTGGCGGCCCGGCCGCAGGCCAAGGGCGCGCTCGTGATCGGCTGCGACTCGGTGCTCGACCTGGACGGCCAGGCTCTCGGCAAGCCCGCGGACGCCGAGGAGGCGACCGCCCGCTGGAAGTCGATGCGCGGCCGGGCCGGCACCCTCCAGACCGGCCACTGCGTCTACGACACGCTCACCGGCCGCTACGTGTCCGCCACCGCCTCCACGGTCGTCCACTTCGGCGATCCCACCGACGAGGAGATCGCCGCCTACGTGGCCTCCGGCGAACCCCTCTACGTCGCCGGGGCGTTCACGCTGGACGGCCGCTCGGCCCCGTTCATCGACGGCATCGACGGCGACCACGGCAACGTCATCGGCATCAGCCTGCCCCTGGTCCGGCGGCTGCTGGCCGAACTGGGCGTCGGCATCACGGAGTTGTGGGCGCCGGCGGAGAAGTGACCGGGGGCCCGTCGCCGCTCTTCCCGCCTGCGGGCGGGGCGTCGACGGGCTCGGCCGGGCGGTCGTACGTCATCAGCAGCAGCACGACCAGGGCGAGCACCAGCACCATGAACAGGAATGCGGGCCAGCCGACGAGGCCCCAGGTGAACGCGCCCAGCAGTCCGTGCACGACGGCCGCGCTGATCAGCAGCACGCGTCCGAAGCCCGCCGGGGGCTGGTCCCGCAGCGCGACGAGCAGCGCGACCAGGCCGCACAGGGCGAAGTAGAGGCCGAAGGCGATCCCGCCGATCTTCGAGGACACCGACATCATGTGCGGGTCCAGCCCGGCGAGCGACATGTCCTGCCGGTCGACGACGACCCCCAGGAACCAGTTGAGCGCCGCGACGCCGAACGCCTCGGAGAACAGCACCACCGCCACGACACACGCCACCGGCCTGCGTATCACCGGGCCCACCCTCTTACCTCGTACGTGCGAGACATCGCGAACGCTACTAACCGGTAAACGAGGGGACAAGGGTCCGGCGGGTGGCAAAGAATCATTGGGCCATTCGTAGGGACTCCACAAAGAAACAGAGTGGCCCGCAGCACGTGATGACAGAGACCTTGACCACAGGAGAGGGCTAGGGTTTCCCGGAGGAGTACTGCGTACCGCGGTGCGACAAGGGATTTCGCGGGTCGAGCGAGCCTCGCATCACGCTCCGTGTGGGCAAGCTCACCACTGGGGACGGGTCGAAGTGTCGTGTCGGCTGTCCCTAAACTCGGCTTGTTTCAAGGAGGGAGCCTCAATCGTGCGCAAGGTGCTCATCGCCAACCGTGGCGAAATCGCTGTCCGCGTGGCCCGGGCCTGCCGGGATGCCGGTATCGCGAGCGTGGCCGTCTACGCCGACCCGGACCGGGACGCTCTGCATGTCCGCGCCGCGGATGAGGCGTTCGCCCTGGGCGGTGACACGCCGGGCACCAGCTACCTCGACATCGAGAAGGTGCTGAAGGCCGCCCGCGAGTCGGGCGCGGACGCGATCCACCCCGGCTACGGCTTCCTCTCGGAGAACGCCGAGTTCGCGCAGGCGGTCCTGGACGCGGGCCTGATCTGGATCGGCCCGCCGCCGCAGGCGATCCGCGACCTCGGCGACAAGGTCGCCGCCCGGCACATCGCGCAGCGCGCGGGTGCCCCGCTGGTGGCCGGTACGCCCGACCCGGTGTCCGGTGCCGACGAGGTCGTCGCGTTCGCCGAGGAGCACGGCCTGCCCATCGCCATCAAGGCCGCCTTCGGTGGTGGCGGTCGTGGTCTGAAGGTCGCGCGCACCCTCGAAGAGGTGCCGGAGCTGTACGACTCGGCGGTCCGTGAGGCCGTCGCCGCCTTCGGCCGGGGCGAGTGCTTCGTCGAGCGGTACCTGGACAAGCCGCGGCACGTGGAGACCCAGTGCCTGGCCGACACCCACGGCAACGTGGTCGTCGTCTCCACCCGTGACTGCTCCCTCCAGCGCCGGCACCAGAAGCTGGTGGAGGAGGCCCCGGCCCCCTTCCTGTCCGACGCGCAGGTGGAGCAGCTGTACTCCGCCTCCAAGGCGATCCTGAAGGAGGCCGGCTACGTCGGCGCCGGCACGGTCGAGTTCCTCGTCGGCCTCGACGGCACGATCTCCTTCCTGGAGGTCAACACCCGTCTCCAGGTGGAGCACCCGGTCACCGAGGAGGTCGCCGGCATCGACCTCGTGCGCGAGATGTTCCGTATCGCCGACGGCGAGGAGCTCGGCTACGGCGACCCGGAGCTGCGCGGCCACTCCTTCGAGTTCCGCATCAACGGCGAGGACCCGGGCCGCAACTTCCTCCCGGCTCCCGGCACGGTCACGACGTTCGCCCCGCCGTCCGGCCCGGGCGTCCGTCTGGACGCGGGCGTGGAGTCCGGTTCGGTCATCGGCCCGGCGTGGGACTCCCTGCTGGCCAAGCTGATCGTCACCGGCCGCACGCGCAAGGAGGCCCTGCAGCGGGCCGCCCGTGCGCTGGAGGAGTTCCAGGTCGAGGGCATGGCGACGGCGATCCCGTTCCACCGTGCGGTGGTGAAGGACCCGGCGTTCGCGCCCGAGCTCACGGACTCGTCCGACCCGTTCACGGTGCACACCCGCTGGATCGAGACGGAGTTCGTCAACGAGATCAAGCCGTTCACCGCACCGGCCGATGCGGAGGCGGACGAGGAGCCGGGCCGCGAGACGGTCGTCGTCGAGGTCGGCGGCAAGCGGCTCGAGGTCTCCCTGCCGTCGTCGCTGGGCATGTCCCTGGCCCGGACGGGTCTCGCGGCGGGCGCCAAGCCCAAGCGCCGCGCGGCGAAGAAGTCGGGCCCGGTGGCTTCCGGCGACACCCTCGCCTCCCCGATGCAGGGCACCATCGTCAAGGTCGCCGTGGAGGAGGGCCAGGAGGTCGAGGAGGGCGACCTGATCGTCGTCCTGGAGGCCATGAAGATGGAGCAGCCCCTGAACGCGCACAGGTCGGGCACGATCAAGGGCCTGAGCGCGGAGATCGGCGCGTCGGTGACGTCGGGCGCGGCGATCTGCGAGATCAAGGACTGAGCCCGGACGGACAACCGCCCCCAGGCGCGACCCCGAGTCGCGGCCGCGCCTGGGGGCGCCGCCCCAGCAGCGGGCCATCGTGCCGCTGAGGGCGATGGGGCCCCCGCTCGAGCGAAGCCGAGAGCGAGGGGGCGGGTGGGCGCTGCGGCACCCCGCTCCACCGGGCTGCGGACCCACCCGGCCCCAGCACCAACGCCGGGGCCCCTGCAGCCGACAGCAACTGGACCGACCCTTTCGGCCCCTACCGCCGCCGCAGATCCGCCACCCGAGCCCGCTCGGCCCCGGGCCCCTGGTCCCCCAGCATCGTGGTGGAGCGCAACCCGCCCCCACCCCCCGGCACCTGCCGCCGAGGCCCGGGCAACGGCACATCCCGGCGCTGCTGACGCGCCGGGACGGCATCACCCCCCGGGCCCCCCGCACCTGAGCCCGCCGAACCCCCTTGCCCCCCGGCCACGGCGATCTGCACGCCCTGGTCGGCAAGCGCCTGGAGTTCCGTGGCCGCACGCTCGTCATGGGCGGGCGGCTCGTCCGTGACGAGGCGCGTGATGAGATCCGTGGGCACGGTCTGGAACATGGTGTCGGTGCCGAGCTTCGTGTGGTCGGCGAGCACGACCACCTCCGCCGCGGCCTGCACCAGCGCCCGGTCGACGGACGCCGACAGCATGTTGGACGTGGACAGCCCGCGCTCGGCGGTCAACCCGCTCCCGGACAGGAACGCCCGCGACACCCGCAGCCCGTGCAGGGACTGCTCAGCACCGCTCCCGACCAGGGCGTAGTTCGAACCGCGGAGCGTGCCACCGGTCATCACGACCTCGACCCGGTTGGCGTGCGCCAACGCCTGGGCGACGAGGAGGGAGTTGGTGACGACGGTGAGCCCCGGCACCCGGGCGAGCCGGCGGGCCAGCTCCTGGGTCGTCGTACCCGCCCCGACCACGATCGCCTCCCCCTCCTCCACGAGGTTCGCGGCGAGGTCGGCGATGGCGGTCTTCTCGGCGGTCGCGAGATGAGACTTCTGCGGAAAGCCGGACTCCCGCGTGAAACCGCCCGGCAGTACCGCACCGCCGTGCCGGCGGTCGAGGAGTCCTTCTGCCTCCAGCGCGCGCACGTCCCGCCGTACGGTCACTTCGGAGGTCTGGACGACGCGGGCGAGCTCACGGAGCGACACGGCTCCGTTCGCTCGCACCATTTCGAGGATCAATTGGCGACGTTCTGCAGCGAACACGAAACTGACAGTAACGCCAGCGACCGTCTGCTTTCAGCAGTTTGCGCTGAATAGCAGAAGATGTTCGCAGCGAGCAGCGGGAAGTGGTATAGGGCCTAGTTGCGCCGCCTATGCCGTACGCATGGTCGAACACTCCCGGTGACCAGGGAGGAGTCGGTTTCGGCCTCAGCCGTCGCCGTTCTCCTTGCGGGTGTGCAACTGCCGTGCCACCTCGGCGATCGAGCCCGACAGGGAGGGGTAGACGGTGAAGGCGTTCGCGATCTGTTCGACTGTCAGATTGTTGTCGACCGCGATCGAGATGGGGTGGATCAGTTCCGAGGCGCGCGGCGCCACGACGACACCGCCCACCACGATGCCCGTGCCCGGCCGGCAGAAGATCTTGACGAAGCCGTCGCGGATGCCCTGCATCTTGGCGCGCGGGTTGCGCAACAGCGGCAGCTTCACGACCCGGGCGTCGATCTTCCCCCCGTCGACGTCGGCCTGGGTGTAGCCGACGGTGGCGATCTCGGGGTCGGTGAAGACGTTCGACGAGACCGTCTTGAGGTTCAGCGGGGCCACCGCGTCGCCCAGGAAGTGGTACATGGCGATGCGGCCCTGCATGGCGGCCACGGAGGCGAGGGCGAACACGCCGGTCACGTCACCGGCCGCGTACACGCCCGGAGCGGTCGTACGCGAGACCTTGTCGGTCCAGATGTGGCCGGACTCGCGCAGCCGGACACCGGCGTCCTCCAGCCCCATGCCCGCACTGTTGGGCACGGCACCGACGGCCATGAGGCAGTGCGAGCCGGTGATGACCCGGCCGTCGGCGAGGGTCACCTCGACCCGGTCCCCCACCCGCTTGGCGGACTGCGCCCGGGAACGTCCCATGACGTTCATGCCGCGCCGCCGGAAGACGTCCTCCAGCACGACGGCCGCGTCCGGGTCCTCGCCCGGCAGCACGCGGTCCCGCGACGACACGAGCGTCACCCTCGAACCCAGCGCCTGGTAGGCGCCGGCGAACTCGGCACCCGTCACACCCGACCCGACCACGATGAGCTCCTCGGGGAGCTCGTCGAGGTCGTACACCTGGGTCCAGTTCAGGATCCGCTCGCCGTCCGGCAGGGCGTCGGGCAGCTCACGGGGATGCCCACCGGTGGCGATGAGCACCGCGTCAGCCGTCAGGGTCTCTTCACTCCCGTCGGCGGTGCGCACCACGACCTTGCGCGACCCGTCGAGCGCCTGCATGCCCTCCAGCCGCCCGCGCCCGCGCATGACACGCGCCCCGGCACGCGTCACGGAGGCGGTGATGTCGTGCGACTGGGCGAGCGCGAGCCGCTTCACACGCCGGTTGACCTTCCCCAGGTCGACGCCCACGACCCGGGCGGCCTGCTCCATGGGAGGGGTGTCGTCGGCGACGATGATCCCCAGCTCCTCGTAGGAGGAGTCGAAGGTGGTCATCACCTCGGCCGTGGCGATCAGGGTCTTCGACGGCACGCAGTCGGTGAGCACCGACGCCCCGCCCAGACCGTCGCAGTCGACGACGGTCACCTCCGCGCCGAGTTGGGCGGCCACCAGCGCCGCTTCGTATCCGCCGGGTCCGCCACCGATGATCACGATCCGAGTCACGTACTCCATTGTCCCGCACCGCTCGACATGCCACCGCCCCGGGGCCCCACCGATGCGCCTGTTGTTACGACAGTGACGCCGGGGCCGCCTGCCGTACCCTCTCCCCATGTCGCTCTACGCCGCGTACGCCGGCAACCTCGACGCGCGGCTGATGTCCCGCCGCGCCCCGCACTCGCCGCTGCGCGCCACCGGCTGGCTGAACGGATGGCGACTGACCTTCGGCGGCGAGCACATGGGCTGGGAGGGCGCGCTGCCGACGATCGTGGAGGACCCGCTCTCCCAGGTCTTCGTCTCCCTCTACGACATCGCCCCCATGGACGAGGAGTCACTCGACCGCTGGGAGGGCGTGGGCCTGGAGATCTACCGCCGCACGCGCGTACGGGTCCACACCCTGGACGGCGAGGATTCCGCCTGGGCCTTCGCCCTGAACGCGTACGAGGGCGGTCTGCCCTCCGCCCGCTACCTGGGCGAGATCGCCGACGCGGCCGAGTCCGCCGGCGCTCCCCACGACTACGTGATGGAGCTCCGCAAGCGCCCCTGCTGACGGCCGCTGGAGCCCCCTTCGTCGGAAACGACAAGACAACGATCACCACCCGGTCAGCTCTGCCATCTACGCGCGTAGGCATTCACCGGCTACCCTCGTCGGCGTGAACGCATCTCTTCTTCCGGACGACATCCAGGGCGACCCTCACGCGGCCGCCGACGCCGCCGCGGCCCGCCTGCGCGAACTGACGGGCGCCGAGACCCACGACGTCGCCCTCGTGATGGGCTCCGGCTGGGCCCCGGCCGTGGACGCGCTGGGCGCCCCCGAGGCCGAGTTCCAGGTCACCGAGCTCCCCGGTTTCCCGCCGCCGGCGGTGGAGGGCCACGGAGGCAAGGTCCGCTCGTACCGGATCGGCAACAAGCGCGCCCTGGTCTTCCTGGGCCGTACGCACTACTACGAGGGCCGCGGGGTGGCAGCGGTCGCCCACGGCGTCCGCACCGCGGTGTCGGCCGGCTGCAAGACGGTCGTCCTCACCAACGGCTGCGGCGGCCTGCGCGAGGGCATGCGCCCCGGCCAGCCGGTCCTCATCAGCGACCACATCAACCTCACGGCCACCTCCCCCATCATCGGCGCGAACTTCGTCGACCTGACCGACCTGTACTCCCCGCGCCTGCGGGCCC
Organism: Streptomyces sp. NPDC093598; assembly: GCF_044764825.1. NCBI lineage: Bacteria > Bacillati > Actinomycetota > Actinomycetes > Kitasatosporales > Streptomycetaceae > Streptomyces > Streptomyces sp. NPDC093598. Next base: position 227,561 of record NZ_JBIWIV010000004.1, read on the forward strand.
TGTGCAAGGAGGTCGACGCCACGCTGGAGGAGGGCGTCTACGCCCAGTTCCCCGGCCCGCACTACGAGACTCCGGCCGAGATCCGTATGGCCCGGGTCATCGGTGCGGACCTGGTGGGCATGTCGACGGTCCTCGAGGCGATCGCCGCGCGTGAGGCGGGCGCCGAGGTTCTGGGCATCTCCCTCGTCACCAACCTCGCCGCGGGCATGACGGGCGAGCCCCTGAACCACGAGGAGGTCCTCCAGGCCGGCCGCGACTCCGCGACCCGCATGGGCTCCCTGCTGGCTCAGGTCCTGGGCCGCCTGTAAGAAAGCTTCGGCAGGGCGTCCGGCGGCTGCGGGTCCGTGGTGGCTGGTCGCGCGGTTCCCCGCGCCCCCAGGAGGTTGCAGTCGCCTGCGCGAGAAAGCCGCCGCGACCGCCCACAGCGGGCAAGGGGACGCACCCGCGCACGGCGGGAAGGGGACGTGTCGGGGGGTGTCCGCCCGCAGCGGTTGGCGCGTCGACGAACGGTTAGTCGGTACGCAAGTCGATCGCGCCGTTCCGAGGACGGACACCCCCCGGCGCGGCCCCGACCCCCCACCCGGCGCAAGGCGAAAGACGCGCACCCCCACCACCCCGCACAGGCCGCCGCAAGCCGCCGCAAGCGGCCGCAGACCGTCGCACACACACCACACCGGAGAGGCTGACACCACACCGTGCACGACGAACTCATCGCACAGGCCCAGGCGTGGCTCACCGAGGACCCCGACCCGGAGACCCGCACCGAGCTCGCCCGTCTCATCGACGCCGGGGACCACACGGAACTCGCCGCACGCTTCAGCGGCACCCTCCAGTTCGGCACCGCCGGCCTCCGCGGAGAGCTCGGCGCCGGCCCCATGCGCATGAACCGCTCGGTCGTCATCCGCGCCGCCGCCGGCCTCGCCGCGTACCTCAAGAAGCAGGGGCACGACAACGGCCTCGTCGTCATCGGCTACGACGCCCGCCACAAGTCGCACGACTTCGCCCAGGACACCGCCGCTGTCATGACCGGCGCCGGTCTGCGCGCGGCCGTCCTGCCGCGTCCCCTCCCGACCCCCGTGCTCGCCTTCGCGATAAGGCACCTCGGCGCGGTGGCCGGAGTGGAGGTCACCGCCAGCCACAACCCGCCCCGCGACAACGGCTACAAGGTCTACCTCGGCGACGGCTCCCAGATCGTCCCCCCGGCGGACGTCGACATCGCGGCGGAGATCGCCGCCGTCCCGTCCCTCACCACCGTCCGGCGCCCCACCGAAGGCTGGGACACCCTCGACGACAGCGTCCTCGACGCCTACCTCGCCCGCACGGACGCCGTCCTGTCCAAGGATTCCCCCCGCACCGCCCGCACGGTGTACACGGCGATGCACGGCGTCGGCAAGGACGTCCTGCTGGCCGCCTTCGCCCGCGCCGGCTTCCCGGAACCGGTGCTCGTCGCGGAGCAGGCCGACCCCGACCCGGAGTTCCCGACCGTCGCGTTCCCCAACCCGGAGGAGCCCGGCGCGATGGACCTGGCCTTCGCCACGGCACGCGCACTCTCCGGCGAAGCCGCCCCGGACCTGGTCATCGCCAACGACCCGGACGCGGACCGCTGCGCCGTCGCCGTACCGGACGGCACCGACTGGCGCATGCTGCGCGGCGACGAGGTCGGCGCCCTGCTCGCCGCCCACCTGGTCCGCCGTGGAGCGACCGGCACTTTCGCGGAGTCCATCGTCTCGTCGTCCCTCCTCGGCCGGATCGCCGGGAAGGCGGGCCTCCCGCACGTCGAGACCCTCACCGGCTTCAAGTGGATCGCCCGCGCCGAGGGCCTGCGCTACGGCTACGAGGAGGCCCTCGGCTACTGCGTGGACCCCGACGGCGTGCGCGACAAGGACGGCATCACGGCCGCGCTGCTGATCACGGAACTGGCCTCCCAGCTCAAGGAGGAGGGCCGCACACTCCTCGACCTGCTGGACGACCTGGCGGTGGAGCACGGCCTGCACGCGACGGACCAGCTCTCGGTCCGCGTGGAGGATCTCTCCCTCATCGCCGCCGCGATGCGCCGCCTGCGCGAACAGTCCCCGACGGAACTGGCCGGCCTGCCGATCACCCGTACCGACGACCTCACCCGGGGCACGGCCGAACTCCCGCCCACGGACGGCCTGCGCTACACCCTCGACGGCGCCCGGGTGATCGTCCGCCCGAGCGGCACGGAGCCGAAGCTGAAGTGCTACCTGGAGGTCGTGGTCCCGGTCGGGTCCCACGAGGAGCTCCCCGCGGCCCGCGCGAAGGCGACGGCGCTGCTGGAGTCGATCAAGCGCGACCTGTCGGCGGCGGCGGGCATCTGAGGCCGATGCCCCGCACCACCGTCCCCGGCCGATGACTCAGGAACTCCTCCGGGCGGCCTCCCGCCGCTGCCGCTTGCCGAGAGGCGCCCGGGAGAGGTCCTCGGCGGTGGACCTGAGGTTCTTGTAGCCGTACCCGCGCTGCTCCAGCCACGCCCGCGCCGACTCCTCGGCCCGCTCGGTGGCCTCCAGGATGTCCTCCTCGGCCTCCCCGGAGTCGAGGAAACGGAAGGTGAAGGCGGGCCGCACGGCCACGTCGTACGTGAGGCTCCCCTCGGGAGTGAAGGCCGCGCGCAGCACGTCGTGCTCCGCGGCCCGCTCCAGCAGCTCGGCCCGCTGCCCGGCGCTCAGCCCGTCGAAGACGCCTCGGACAGTGACACGAAAGGTACGGGTGCTCATTCCGCGAACCTAGGGGGTGTCCGTTCAGGGCTCCACCGGTTTTCCGGCACGGCACGCCGGCCGGAGCCCCGTCAGCCCACCGCCACCAGGATCAGCACCAGCACAGCCCCCGCGACCGCCGGCGCCAGCACCTCGTAGGCCCACCGCACGGTCACCTCACCCCGCGCCGACTGCGCCTCGCGCCGCGCCTCGTGCAGCGCCCGCAGATCGTCCATGATCCGGTCGGTCTCCGCCCGCACGGGCCCGTCCGACACCGGCTCCCGGCTCAGGCCGTGCTCCAGCCCCGCGGTCATCCCGAGCGCGCTGCCGCGGCCCTCGTCCCGCCCCATCTGCCGCCGCGCCTGCGCCGTCGCCCGCATCTCGCGCCGCGCGGCCTTCTTGCGGGCACGCAGCGAGACCGGCACGGCCCACAGCTGGTACTTCGCACCGGACTCGGTGAGGACCTCGTTCGAGTACGCGGAGCGCAGCGAGGCGACCTGCCCCCAGGGCACGACGACGACACGGAAGGGGTTGCGGATCCGCAGCCGGTTCTCGCCCGCGTACACGGCGGGCCGCAGGGTGAAGGCGACGACCAGCGGCACGACGAGGAGCAGCACGGCGAGCGCCAGCCACGGGGTGCGTCCCTCCCCGGAGATCACCGCGTCGATGCCGAGCCACCCGGCGATGGCGAGCAGCAGCACGCCACCGGCGATGGCCGGGACCGATCGGTACACCCGGTCCTTGGACTCGGGCTCCGGAGGCTGCGGCGCGGGCGACTGGGACTCGGGGCTCGTCATGTCTCGATTCTGCCGGACCCGTCCGCACGTCCCTCATCCACGTCCCCCACGGCCGGGAACGATCGGCGGATCCGCCCCGGAACAACCGGGGGCTGTACAGCCGCTACGCGCGTAGATATGCTCGTCTGGTGACCATGCCCAGTTCTGCACTCACCGCAGCTCACCCCCTCAGGGACGTCGCCTCGTCCGACAGCGCGCTGCGCCGCTTCCTCCACGGGCTTCCCGGCGTCGACGCGGTCGGACTCGAAGGCCGTGCGGCCTCCCTCGGCACCCGTTCGATCAAGACGACCGCGAAGGCGTACGCCATCGACCTCGCCATCTCGATGGTCGACCTGACGACGCTGGAAGGCGCGGACACCCCGGGCAAGGTCCGGGCGCTCGGCGCGAAGGCGGTCAAGCCCGACCCGACGGACCGTACGACGCCCGCCACCGCGGCGGTCTGCGTCTACCCCGACATGGTGGCCGTGGCCAAGGAAGCCGTCGCCGGCTCCGGCGTCAAGGTCGCCTCGGTGGCCACGGCGTTCCCGGCCGGCCGCGCCGCGCTCGACGTCAAGCTGGCCGACGTGCGCGACGCCGTCGCCGCCGGTGCCGACGAGATCGACATGGTCATCGACCGTGGGGCGTTCCTCTCGGGTCGATACTTGAAGGTGTACGACGAGATCACCGCCGTGAAGGAGGCCTGCGGGACCTCCGCGCGCCTGAAGGTCATCTTCGAGACGGGCGAGCTCTCGACGTACGACAACATCCGCCGCGCGAGCTGGCTCGGGATGCTGGCGGGCGCGGACTTCATCAAGACCTCCACCGGAAAGGTCGCGGTCAACGCGACTCCGGCGAACACGCTGCTCATGCTGGAGGCGGTGCGTGACTTCCGTGCGCAGACCGGCATCCAGGTCGGTGTGAAGCCGGCCGGCGGCATCCGCACCTCCAAGGACGCCATCAAGTTCCTCGTGCTGGTCAACGAGACGGCGGGCGAGGACTGGCTGGACAACCACTGGTTCCGCTTCGGCGCCTCCTCGCTGCTGAACGATCTGCTGATGCAGCGCCAGAAGCTGGCCACCGGCCGCTACTCCGGTCCCGACTACGTGACGGTGGACTGATCACCATGGCACCCGTATTCGAATACGCCCCGGCCCCCGAGTCGCGCGCGATCGCCGACATCGCGCCCTCGTACGGCCTGTTCATCGACGGCGAGTTCGTCGAAGCGGCGGACGGCAAGGTCTTCAAGACCGTCTCCCCCTCCACCGAGGAGGTCCTCTCGGAGATCGCCCAGGCCGGTTCCGAGGACGTCGACCGTGCGGTGAAGGCCGCGCGCAGGGCGTTCGAGAAGTGGTCGGCGCTGCCCGGCTCGGAGCGCGCCAAGTACCTGTTCCGCATCGCGCGGATCATCCAGGAGCGCAGCCGGGAGCTGGCCGTCCTGGAGACCCTGGACAACGGCAAGCCGATCAAGGAGACGCGCGACGCGGACCTGCCCCTGGTCGCCGCGCACTTCTTCTACTACGCGGGCTGGGCCGACAAGCTCGACCACGCCGGCTTCGGCGCGAACCCGAGGCCGCTGGGTGTGGCGGGCCAGGTCATCCCCTGGAACTTCCCGCTGCTGATGCTGGCGTGGAAGATCGCCCCGGCGCTGGCAACCGGCAACACGGTCGTCCTGAAGCCCGCCGAGACGACCCCTCTCTCCGCCCTGTTCTTCGCGGACATCTGCCGCCAGGCGGGCCTGCCGAAGGGCGTCGTCAACATCCTTCCGGGCTACGGCGACGCCGGCGCGGCCCTGATCGCCCACCCGGACGTGAACAAGGTCGCCTTCACCGGCTCCACGGCGGTCGGCAAGGAGATCGCCCGCACGGTCGCCGGGACGCGCAAGAAGGTCACACTGGAGCTCGGTGGCAAGGGCGCGAACATCGTCTTCGACGACGCCCCCATCGACCAGGCCGTCGAGGGCATCGTCAACGGCATCTTCTTCAACCAGGGCCAGGTCTGCTGCGCCGGCAGCCGCCTGCTGGTGCAGGAGTCGATCCAGGAGGAACTCCTGGAGTCCCTGAAGCGCCGCCTGTCCACACTGCGCCTCGGCGACCCGCTGGACAAGAACACGGACATCGGCGCGATCAACTCCGAGGAGCAGCTCACGCGCATCACCTCGCTCGTCGAGCAGGGCGAGGCGGAGGGCGCCGAGCGCTGGTCGCCCGCGTGCGAACTGCCCGAGAGCGGCTACTGGTTCGCCCCGACGCTGTTCACGAACGTCACCCAGGCGCACCGGATCGCCCGCGACGAGATCTTCGGCCCGGTGCTGTCGGTGCTGACCTTCCGCACTCCGGACGAGGCGGTCGCCAAGGCCAACAACACGCCGTACGGCCTCTCCGCCGGCATCTGGACGGAGAAGGGCTCCCGCATCCTGGCGGTCGCAAACAAGCTCCGCGCGGGTGTCGTCTGGTCCAACACGTTCAACAAGTTCGACCCGACGTCGCCGTTCGGCGGTTACAAGGAGTCGGGCTTCGGCCGCGAGGGCGGCCGCCACGGCCTGGAGGCGTACCTCGATGTCTGATCGGCTCAACGTCCTGAAGACCTACAAGCTGTACGTCGGCGGGAAGTTCCCGCGTTCCGAGAGCGGCCGGGTGTACGAGGTGACCGACGCAAAGGGCAACTGGCTGGCCAACGCGCCCCTGTCCTCCCGCAAGGACGCCCGGGACGCGGTCGTCGCGGCCCGCAAGGCGTTCGGCGGCTGGTCCGGGGCGACGGCGTACAACCGCGGACAGGTCCTGTACCGCGTGGCCGAGATGCTGGAGGGGCGCCGCGGCCAGTTCACCCGTGAGGTGGCCGACGCGGAGGGTCTGGCGAAGTCCAAGGCGTCGGCGGTCGTGGACGCCACGATCGACCGCTGGGTCTGGTACGCGGGCTGGACCGACAAGATCGCCCAGGTGGTCGGCGGCGGCAACCCGGTGGCGGGCCCGTTCTTCAACCTGTCGTCCCCCGAGCCGACGGGCGTGGTCGCGGTGGTGGCGCCGCAGGAGTCGTCCTTCCTGGGCCTGGTGTCGGTGCTGGCCCCGGTGATCGCGACGGGCAACACGGCGGTCGTGGTGGCGAGCGAGAAGGCCCCGTTGCCCGCCCTGTCCCTGGCCGAGGTCCTGGCCACCTCGGACGTCCCCGGCGGCGTGGTCAACGTCCTGTCGGGCCGTACGGCGGAGATCGCGGCCCCGCTGGCGGCCCACCAGGACGTCAACGCGATCGACCTCGCGGGCGCCGACGAGGTCCTGGCGAAGGAGCTGGAGATCGCGGCGGCCGACAACCTCAAGCGCGTCCTTCGTCCACAGCCTGTGGATTACGCGGAGACTCCCGGCATCGACCGCCTGACGGCGTTCCTAGAGACGAAGACGGTCTGGCACCCCACGGGGTCACTGGGCGCGTCGGGTTCCTCGTACTAGCCCCGCCATCCCCTCGGTACGGAAGCCCCGGGCCTCCTCCGTCCAGGAGGCCCGGGGCTTCTCCGCGTTCGGGTGGCGGCCCGCGCTCCTCAGTGAGGGGAGATCCCGCTGCGGGGCCGTGAGTTACCGCGAGAGCGGCTCGGTCGCGGCCTCCACCACCGGGATGCCCCCGATCGACGGTGCCTGGGCCACCGGTCCCGTCACCTCCCGGGACGTCATCGGCTTGAAGTCGGCGACCTCGGTGCCGACGCTGTTGTCGAGCGGGTCGACTCCCGTGCCGGCGAGGGGGTTGGGCTTGAGACCCGTGACCGTGCCGGTGGTGTAGGCGAGGGTGTCGCTCGCTGCCTGGAAGCCGGCCCGGGGGTCGGTCTTCCCCAGGGAGGTGTGGACCATGTCCAGGACCGAGCCGGTGCCCGCCGCGGCCGACGCCGCGCCCGCTCCCAGCGCGATGCCCGCGGTCGCGAGCACGGCCAGGGCACGCTGGGCGGTCGGCTGCTTGGGTGAGTCGTGTCGGGCCATCACTGCCACCTCTTGACGCTGTGGGTAATCAGAACGACACGAAGGGTAGTTGAGATGTGACGCGCGCATCAAAGACGACCCGCGGGGTCGTACGGCCCCCGACGGATGCCTCACACTGGTGTCCCGTGAGTTCCCCTCTGCCCATACCGACGCGAGTCGTGCTGCTCTGCGGCCCTTCCGGCTCCGGCAAGTCCCTCCTCGCGGCCCGCTCCGGCCTTCCGGTGCTGCGGCTCGACGACTTCTACAAGGAGGGCGACGACCCGACTCTGCCCCTGGTGGCGGAGAGCTCCGACATCGACTGGGACCATCCGGACTCGTGGGACGCGGACACGGCCGTCGCAGCGATCACCCGGCTGTGCCGCACGGGCCGTACGGAAGTTCCCGTCTACGACATCGCGCTCAGCGCCCGCACCGGCGGCGAGACGGTCGACATCGGACGGACCCCGCTGTTCATCGCGGAGGGCATCTTCGCCGCGGAGATCGTCACGCGCTGCCGCGAACTCGGCGTCCTGGCCGACGCGCTGTGCCTGAGCCGCGGCCCGGTGAAGACCTTCCGCCGCCGCTTCCTGCGGGATCTGAAGGAGGGCCGCAAGTCGGTGCCGTTCCTGCTGCGCCGCGGCTGGCGCCTGATGCGGCAGGAGCGCACGATCGTCGCCCGCCAGACGGCACTGGGCGCGTACGCCTGTGACCGGGACGAGGCGATGGGCCGGCTGGCGGCAGCGGCGGCCGGCCGGTGCGCGAGCCTCCGTACGGCGGCGTAGGCCCCGGGGCACAAGGAAAAGCGGGACTGGACGGACCCCCCGGCCCTCCAGTCCCGCTTCTGTGCTCCCCCGTGTCCTCCCCCGAGTCCCCCACTCTCCTGTGGAGACGCCCCCCAGCGTCTCCGCAGTTCCCCCGTGGGCCCCCTTTGTGGTGCTCCCCCCCGTACCTTCAGGCGACGAGCTCGCCGAAGGCGTCCTCCTCGTCACGGCCGAAGCTGAGGACCTCGTCCTCGCGCAGCCGGCGGAGCGACCGCCAGATGCTGGACTTCACCGTGCCGACACTGATGTCGAGGATCTCCGCGATCTCCGGGTCCGTGCGGCCCTCGTAGTAGCGCAGGACCAGCATGGTGCGCTGGAGTTCGGGCAGCCGGGCCAGCGCCTGCCACAGGACCGCGCGCAGCTCGGTGCCGCGCATCGCGTCCGTGTCACCGGGCGTCTCCGGCAGTTCCTCGGTCGGGTACTCGTTGAGCTTGCGGCGCCGCCAGGCGCTGATGTGCAGGTTGGTCATGGTGCGGCGGAGGTATCCGCCGACCGCCGCCTTGTCACTGATCCGGTCCCACGCCCGGTAGGTCGAGAACAGCGCGCTCTGCAGCAGGTCCTCGGCCTCGAAGCGGTCGCCGGTGAGGTGGTAGGCGGTTGCGTACAGGGAGGCGCGGCGCTCCTGGACGTAGGCGGTAAACGCCGCTTCGGCATCTACAGTCTCCGTCAGCGAGCGGCGCTCCCCCGAGCCCTCCCCGTACGCGGCTCCCCCGTGAGCCGCCCCCGTCCCCTTGCTCTCCCCCGTGGATGCGTCAACCACCGTCATGAACGCGGTGTGCTGACGCCCGGCGCCGCGAGCGCACCCCCGCCCGCTCACGGCACCGGACTTCTCGGAACCCCTGTGCACGTCGTGCAGACGCGTGACAACTGCGCTGGTGCTGATGCCGTGCAGCGTGTTCATCTCGCGCCCCCCGTCGTGGACTTCCGGTGTGCGGCCCGCCGGTTGGGGCGGGCTTCCTTGCCTGTGCCGAAAAGCTTGCCGCGGCACTTTCATGGCCGTGTCCGCCGACTGTCACAGACCTGTCACAGGGGCCGGGCACAGGCTGGCCACAGGTCGTACACACGCGTCGGCCGTACCGGCCGCACCGAGTGGGCCCCACCGGTCGAACCGCGACCCCTCCATGGGCCAGAATGAGCGCGTGCCTTCCCTGTTGCTGATCGAGGACGACGACGCCATCCGGACGGCCCTGGAGCTCTCACTGACGCGCCAGGGTCACCGCGTGGCGACCGCTGCCAGCGGTGAGGACGGTCTGAAGCTCCTGCGCGAGCAGCGGCCGGATCTGATCGTGCTGGATGTGATGCTGCCCGGCATCGACGGGTTCGAGGTGTGCCGGCGCATCCGGCGCACGGACCAGTTGCCGATCATCCTGCTGACCGCGCGCAGCGACGACATCGACGTGGTGGTCGGGCTGGAGTCCGGCGCCGACGACTATGTCGTCAAACCGGTGCAGGGGCGGGTGCTCGACGCCCGGATCCGGGCCGTGCTGCGGCGCGGCGAGCGGGAGTCGAACGACGCGGCGAGCTTCGGCAGCCTCGTCATCGACCGCTCGGCGATGACCGTGACGAAGAACGGCGAGGACCTCCAGCTCACGCCGACCGAGCTGCGGCTGCTGCTGGAGCTGAGCCGGCGGCCGGGCCAGGCGCTGTCCCGGCAGCAACTGCTGCGGCTGGTGTGGGAACACGACTACCTGGGCGACTCGCGGCTGGTGGACGCCTGTGTCCAGCGGCTGCGCGCCAAGGTCGAGGACGTGCCGTCGTCCCCGACGCTGATCCGTACCGTGCGGGGTGTCGGCTACCGGCTGGACGCTCCTCAGTGACCCAGGCGCACCAAGGGGGGGCCCACGGCTGGACCGGGGCGCGCAAGGGAGTTCTGTCGGGGCTGCGCTTCACCAGCCTGCGGCTGCGACTGGTCGTCGTCTTCGGCCTGGTGGCCCTGACGGCCGCCGTGTCCGCGTCCGCGATCGCGTACTGGCTCAACCGCGAGGCCGTGCTCACCCGCACCCAGGACGCCGTGCTGCGCGACTTCGAGCAGGAGATGCAGAACCGGGCGGGCGCGCTGCCCGAGCGTCCGACACAGGACGAGTTGCAGCACACCGCGGGCCAGATGGCGGGCAGCGACCAGCGCTTCAGCGTGCTGCTGGTCGGCCGCGACAGCGAGGGCAGGACCGTCTACGGCAGCTCCGGCGGGCTGAGCGGCTTCTCGCTGCGCGACGTACCGGCCTCGCTGCGCACGGCGGTGAACCGGACGCAGAAGATCGACGGGGCCGACAAGCACCCGTACCACCTGTACTGGCAGCGCATAGTCGACCACGACACCCCGTACCTGGTGGCGGGTACGCGGGTGATCGGCGGCGGTCCGACCGGTTACATGCTCAAGTCGCTGGAACCGGAGGCGAAGGACCTCAACTCGCTGGCCTGGTCGCTGGGCATCGCCACGGGGCTCGCGCTGATCGGCTCGGCGCTGCTCGCGCAGGCCGCGGCGACGACCGTGCTGAAGCCGGTGCAGCGGCTGGGGGCGGCCGCGCGGCGGCTCGGCGAGGGCAGGCTGGACACCCGGCTGCGGGTGTCCGGCACCGATGAACTCGCCGATCTGTCGCGGACGTTCAACAGCGCGGCCGAGGCGCTGGAGAAACGGGTCGCCGACATGGCCGCGCGCGACGAGGCGTCCCGGCGGTTCGTGGCGGACATGAGCCATGAGCTGCGGACGCCGCTCACCGCGATCACCGCCGTGACGGAGGTGCTCGAGGAGGAGCTGGAGGCGGAGACCGGCAGCATGGACCCGATGATCGAGCCCGCCGTGCGGCTGGTGGTCAGCGAGACGCGGCGGCTGAACGACCTGGTCGAGAACCTGATGGAGGTCACCCGTTTCGACGCGGGCACCGCCCGGCTCGTGCTGGACGACGTCGACCTCGCCGACCAGATCACGGCCTGCATCGACGCCCGCGCCTGGCTGGACGCGGTCGAGCTGGACGCCGAGCGCGGCATCCACGCCCGTCTGGATCCGCGCCGCCTGGACGTCATCCTGGCCAACCTGATCGGCAACGCGCTCAAGCACGGCGGCTCCCCGGTGCGGGTGTCCGTCCGGGAGACGGACGACTCGATCGTCATCGAGGTGCAGGACCACGGGCCCGGCATTCCTGAGGACGTCCTGCCGCACGTCTTCGACCGCTTCTACAAGGCCAGCGCCTCGCGGCCGCGTTCCGAGGGCAGCGGCCTGGGTCTGTCCATCGCGCTGGAGAACGCCCACATCCACGGTGGCGAGATCACCGCGGCCAACTCGCCCGACTCGGGCGCGGTGTTCACCCTGCGGCTCCCGCGCGGCACGTCCCCCGCGGAGGAGCAGCCCGCCGAGGACGACCTGGAGCCCGGGAGCGACACCGACCGGCCCCAGGGCGAGGACCCGAAGGGGGAAGCCTGATGACCGCACGTCTCACGGCCGTGTCCCGGCTGCTCGCCGTTCCGGCGCTCGCCGTGCTGCTGGCCGGCTGCGGGATCCGGGCCACGGAGGTGCCGACGAACTTCGGGCCCGCGCCCTCGCGGGTGCAGTGCTCGCTCGCCGAGCCGGACGGGTCGACGCAGGCCGCCCGAGGGCTGCCGGTGCAGGTGTTCCTGCTGTGCGGGTCCTCGCTGGTGACCGTCGACCGGACCGTGCGGGTCCCGGACGGCGCGGCCGACTCCGAGCGGCGCATGCTCGTCGCGCAGGGCCTGCTGGACCAGCTCGCCACACCCCCGTCGACCGCCGAGAAGGAGGCCGGGTACAGCACGGACGTCCGCAGCGGCATCACCGTGGGCGGGCCGCGCCGCGGCGACCCGGAGGAAACGCTGCGGCTGAGCACGGCACCGGCCGGACTCACCTCGTACGCCCTCGCGCAGATCGTCTGCACCTTCTCCGACTCGGCGGCGGCCGAGGGGGACGGCTCGGTGGTCCTGGGCGGACCCGGCGCCGAGACCCCCCGCCGCTACGAGTGCACCGACGAGGTGCGGGCCCGGCCGGGCAGTACGGAACCGCCGTCGAAGGACGCGGCCGGGGAGTGACCCGCCCGGGCTGTGGCGCATGCCTCACCGGCCTGTCGGGGTCCATCCCGGAACCGATCCTGCCGGAGCCCGCGTCTAGGGGGGCGTGCAGCGTCAAGGCTCCATCGGCGGCAGCGCCGCGTTCCGCATCCGTGCGACAGGAGGTGTCCTCCTCGTCGCCCACCTCGCGTTCGTCGCCTGGTTCACGCTGCGGCCGCTGGACGTGCCCTGGGTGATGCCCGCCAACCTGCGGCCGTTCGCCGGTATCCGGGCCGATCTCGCCCTGGGCTGGCCCGAGGCGGCCCGCCGGATCGGTGCGGGGCTGGCCCTGCTCGCCCCGCTGGGTGTGCTGCTGCCGATGGTGAGCGGCAGACTGGTCGTCTCGCCGCTGGCGTCCCTGCTGCGTACCGTCGCGGCCGGCGCCCTGCTGTCGTGGGGCATCGAACTGCTGCAGACCGGCGTGCCCGGTCAGGTCGTCGACGTCGACTCGCTGTTCCTGAACACGGCGGGCGTGGCCCTCGCGCATCTCGCGCTGGTCCCGGCGGGCCGCTCCTGGCTGCGCCGGAGCGCCACCACCCGCCTGCTGCGTACGCCCCTCGCCCCGGAGGAGCCGGCTCAGGGTCGGACCCCGACGATTCCCAGGGTCGGGATCGCCCCGTGGAGCGACGCTTTGCCCCCTTCGTCTCCGTAGCGTGGAGTGCAGATGGGGTACTCGGACGAGAGGCCTCACACACCCTCACGAAGGAGTCGCACATGTCCCGCCTCGCCCGCCCCACCCACGGCCGCATGATCGGCGGCGTGTGCGCCGCGCTGGCACGGCGCTTCGGCACCTCCGCGACGACGATGCGGGTGATCTTCCTGATCTCGTGCCTGCTGCCCGGCCCGCAGTTCCTGCTCTACATCGCGCTGTGGATCCTGCTGCCCTCCGAGGACAAGACGCACGGCAAGGCCCAGACCGCCTGGTGACGTCCGTGTGCGAGAACGCCGATGGGGCGCACCCGCGCGGGTGCGCCCCATCGGCGTGTGTGTCCGCCTCGGCGGGAGGGTCAGACGACCGGCACGCCGTTCACCGGCAGGCCGTGGGTGGGCAGGTCCTGCACCGGGAGGCCGCCGAGCAGCTTGGCAGCCGGGCCGGTCGGGCCCTGGGCGAGCAGCTGCCCGGCGACGGGCTGTGCGGCGGCGAGACCGGTACCGGCCAGGGTCTGCCCCTGGCCCACCGTCTCGCCCGAGCCCGCCGGCAGCGTCTGGGAGAGCTGCTCCGCCGGGAGCGCCGCGGTGACGCTCTCCAGGGTCTGGGCGGTGTCCGGGAGGGCCGGGGCGGCGTTGGCGGCGCCCGCACCGGCGGCGGCGAAGGCGGCACCGAGAGCGGCGACACCGAGGGTCTTGGCAGCAGACTGCTTCATGAAATGCGTCCTCGTAACGGGATGACGGGGTGTGAGCGGTTCAGCGACCGTAATCAGGCGGCCCCGTCCGCCGCAAACATCGAAATGCGGACGGATGGTGAACACCGCCCGCATTCGCTGTGCGCCGAATACCCCCGAATCAGCTCTCGGAGGCGTCAGAACCGCTGGTGGAAGCGGTCTGACGGAACAGCCATTCGGATTTCAGCTCGGCATACCCGGGCTTGATCACGTCATTGATCATGGCCAGTCGTTCATCGAAAGGAATGAATGATGATTTCATCGCATTGACGGTGAACCACTGCATGTCGTCGAGCGTGTAACCGAACGCCTCGACAAGGTGCTCGAATTCCCGGCTCATGCTGGTGTGCGACATCAGGCGGTTGTCCGTGTTGACCGTGGCCCGGAAGTGCAGCCGGCGCAGCAGACCGATGGGGTGCTCGGCGTACGAGGACGCGGCCCCGGTCTGGAGGTTGGAGCTCGGGCACAGCTCCAGCGGGATGCGCTTGTCCCGGACGTAGGAGGCGAGCCGGCCGAGTTCGACCCGGCCGTCCTCGTGGACCTGGATGTCGTCGATGATCCGCACACCGTGTCCGAGCCGGTCGGCGCCGCACCACTGCAGGGCCTGCCAGATGGAGGGCAGGCCGAAGGCCTCGCCGGCGTGGATGGTGAAGTGGTTGTTCTCGCGCTTCAGGTACTCGAAGGCGTCGAGGTGCCGGGTGGGCGGGTAGCCGGCCTCGGCACCCGCGATGTCGAAACCCACCACCCCCAGGTCGCGGTGGCGGTTGGCGAGTTCGGCGATCTCCAGGGCGCGGGCCGCGTGCCGCATGGCGGTGAGCAGCGCGCCGACGCGGATGCGCAGGCCGTTCTCCCGTGCGCGCCGCTCGCCTTCCCGGAAACCCTCGTTGACGGCCTCGACGACCTCTTCGAGGCTGAGGCCGCCCTCCAGGTGCTGCTCGGGGGCGTAGCGCACCTCGGCGTAGACGACGCCGTCCCCGGCCAGGTCCTCGGCGCACTCGGCGGCGACCCGGACCAGGGCGTCACGGGACTGCATGACGCCGACGGTGTGGGAGAACGTCTCCAAGTACCGCTCCAGGGAACCGGAGTCGGCGGCCTCGCGGAACCAGACGCCGAGCTTCTCCGGATCGGAGTCGGGGAGATGTGAGTAGCCGCTCTCGCGGGCGAGTTCGACGATCGTGCCGGGGCGCAGACCGCCGTCGAGGTGGTCGTGCAGCAGAACCTTGGGCGCCCGGCGGATCTGGTCCGGTGTCGGGGTGTTCGCGATGGTCTGGCTCGTCATTTCCGCACTGTAACTCCTACGCGCGTAGAGGGCGCGTTCCCGGATGCTTGACGTTTTCGTCGATACGTAACGGTGACCCCGAGGACGGGTCGAGTACACCCGCGCTTCTGACACTGTTCTGTCATGGCACACCAAGCGACGCCGGTTCGCAGGGCCCGGCTGGGCAGGGCACTCGGTCCGGAGCCGACGGCGGTGAGCGGCGTGGTGCTGCTGCTCCCCGGCGGCGACGAAGTATCCGGCCGCAGACCGTCGCCGATGCTGGCGACCGCCTCCGTGCGCGGCGTCGGACGCCGCCTGGCCCGCGCGGGCCGGGACGAGGGTCTCGCCGCGCACGTGGTGCACTACCGCTACCGCGGGTGGAACGGCAGCGAGGCCAACCTCGCGCAGGACGCGACGTGGGCGGCCGACGAGGTCGTACGCCGGTACGGGGACGTCCCGGTCTGCCTCGTCGGCCTCGGGATGGGCGGTCGGGCCGGGTTGCGGGCGGCCGGGCACGAGGCCGTCAACTCCGTGCTGGCACTCGCCCCGTGGCTGCCGGAGGAGGACGTCGCGGCGCCACCCGAACCGGTGAAGCAGTTGGTCGGGCGCCAGGTGCTGATCGTGCACGGCACGAACGACGGGCGGACGGATCCCGAGCTGTCGTTCCGGCTGGCGGCGCGGGCGAAGAAGGCGAATCGGGACGTGTGCCGGTTCGAAGTGCACGCGGACGGTCACGGGTTGCATCAGTACCGGGACGAAGTCCTGGCGCTGGCCGAGGACTTCGTGATGGGAGCGGTGTTCGGGCGGGTGGTGTCGCGGCCCGTGCGGGACGCGTTCGCCGCGCCGCCGCCGTTGGGGTTGCGGATGCCGCTCGCTGCGGGGTTCAGTCCTTCGCGGCGATAGCTCCGTCGGGGTGCCTGTTCATCGGCCTGTGCGGGTTGCATGTGGCTTGTCGCGCCCACGCGGCGGAGCCGCAGATCGATACAGCCCCGCGCCCCTCAGGTGGGCAGCAGGCTGCCCCGCCTTGAGAGCAGGAACTTCTTGAAGGCCGCCACCGGGGGCGTGTCCGGGTGGCCTTCCAGCCAGGCCACGCCGATCTCGCGGGCCGCTCGGGGGGCCGTGACCGTCAGTTCCACGACGCCCGGGCGCGGGACCGCCGGCGGGGGCAGGAGAGCCACTCCGAGGCCTGCCGCCACCAGGCCCCGCAAGGTTTCCGCCTCCTCGCCCTCGAAGGCGATGCGGGGCTTGAAGCCGGCCTCCTTGCAGAGATCGTCGGTGATGCGGCGCAGGCCGTAGCCGGGCTCCAGGGTGACGAAGGTTTCGTCGGCCGCCTCGGCGAGGCGGATACGACGGCGGACCGCGAGGGAGTGGTCGGCGGGGACGACCAGGCGGAGCTTCTGCTCGTCCAGGCGGCGGGCCACCAGGTCGGGGGCGTCCGGCACCGGGGACGTCAGGCACAGGTCGAGCTCGCCCGCGCGCAGGCGCTCCAGCATGGCCTCGCCGTAGTTCTGGACGAGGCTGAAGCGCACGCGCGGGTGGTCGGCGCGGAAGGCGTGCAGAAGGCCCGGTACGGTCTCGGCGCCCATGGTGTGCAGGAAGCCGAAGGCGACCTTGCCGGTGGCCGGGTCGGCGTCCGCGCGCACCTCCTCGGCGGCGCGCTCTACCTCGGCCAGGGCGCGTTCGACGGAGGTGAGGAAGGTGCGGCCGGCCGGGGTGAGGGAGACCGTGCGGCCGTGCCGGGCGAACAGGTCGACGCCCAGGTCCTGCTCCAGGCGGGCCATGGACCGGGAGAGCGTCGACTGGGGGACGTTCATCTCCTGGGCGGCGCGGGTGACGTGCTCGGTGCGGGCGACGCCCGCGAAGTAGGCGAGACGCGGCGCCAGCACCTTCGACATCTCCGCCATGTCTGCTGTGTCACTGCTCGGTGACAGGTGGGCCTGTGAGCTCGGTTGATGCACCATGGGAACGATTATGACCGTTCCATGCATTGGACGGATCAGTAGGGGCGTACGTAGTTTCGAGGCATGTCTCCCGCCAGTACCGGGGCGTCCACGATCGTGGGCGCCGATGCCTCTGTCCCTGCCTCCGACTCACGTGTCTCCCCGGGCGGCCCCGGCTACCGCCGGATGAGCTTCGCCCTCTTCCTCGCGGGTGTCGCGACCTTCGCGCTGCTGTACTCCACCCAGGCTCTGCTCCCGCTGATCTCGGGCGAGTTCGGGGTGGCGGCGAGCGACGCGAGCTGGACCGTGGCGGCCGCGACGGGCGGGCTGGCGCTGTTCGTGCTGCCGATGAGCGCCCTGTCGGAGCGCTTCGGACGCCGTGCGGTCATGACCGCGTCCCTGGCCGTGGCCGTCACGCTCGGACTGCTGGTGCCCCTCGCCCCCTCCCTCGGTGTGCTGATCGCGCTGCGGGCGCTTCAGGGCGCCGCCCTGGCCGGGCTGCCGGCGTCGGCGACCGCGTACCTCGCGGAGGAGGTCAGCCCCAAGGCGCTGGTCACCGCGATCGGCCTGTTCGTCGCGGGCAACAGCGTCGGCGGGATGAGCGGCCGGGTCATCACCGGCTGGGTCGCGCAGGAGTGGGGCTGGCGGGTGGCCGTCGGTGTCATCGGCGTGATCGCGGTGGCGTGCGCGGTGGCCTTCCGGCTGCTGCTCCCCGCCCCGAGGCACTTCAAGGCCGGTTCGCTGCGGCCGGGCGTCCTGGCCCGGACGGTCCGCGACCACCTGTCCGACCCGCTGCTGTGCCGGCTGTACGCGATCGGCGCGCTGTTCATGACGGTGTTCGGCGGTGTGTACACGGTCATCGGCTACCGGCTGACCGAGGCCCCGTTCTCGCTGCCGCAGGGCATCATCGGCTCCATCTTCCTGGTGTACCTGGTCGGTACGGTGTCGGCGTCGACCGCGGGCCGGCTGGTCGGCCGGCTGGGCCGCCGGGGCGCGCTGTACGCGGCGGGCGGCACGACGGCGGCGGGCCTGCTGCTGTCCCTCGCCGGCTCGCTCCCGCTGGTTTTGCTGGGCCTGGTCCTCATCACGGCGGGTTTCTTCGCGGGCCACGCGGTCGCCTCCTCGGCGGTCAGCAAGACGGCCACACACGGCCGTGCTCAGGCCTCGGCGCTGTACCAGTCCGCGTACTACATCGGCTCCAGCGCGGGCAGCACGGTCGGCGCGATCGCCTTCCACGCGGGCGGCTGGGCCGGGACGGTCGGGGTCGGTCTGCTGGCGGTCCTGGGCGTCGTGACGATCACCGGCCTCGGAACCCGGGCGGCCCGGCTGCAGCGCCGGCGACTGGCCGCGGCCGCCTGAGCCGGGCTGACATCCCCCTGGTCAGGGCCGGTTGTCAGTGGGTGCGGATACCGTCCGCGTCGACTGATCACCGGACCGAGCAGGGGGAGTTCTCATGGAGTTCCGGGCCGACCGTACGGAATTCGCCGACGCCGTGGGCCGGGCGGCACGCGCGCTGCCCGGGCGGACGCCGGTGCCGGTGCTGGGCGGGCTGCTGCTGGAGGCGGACGCGGGGCGGCTGACCGTGACGGGCTTCGACTTCGAGGTGGCGGTCCGGATCGAGGCCGACGCGCAGGTCGCGGCGCCCGGGCGGGTACTCGTCCCGGGACGGCGGCTGCTGGACGTCTGCCGGGTGCTGCCGGACGGACCGGTGAGCTGCGCGCTGGAGGCCTCGCGGTTCACGCTGGATGCGGACGGCACACGCTTCGGGCTGTCGACCCTGCCGCTCGCCGAATACCCGTCCCTGCCCGCGCCGCCCGCGCCCTACGGCACCGTGGACGCCGCCGCCTTCGCGACCGCCGTCGCCCAGGTCGCGGTCGCCGCCGGACGCGACGACACGCTGCCCCTGCTGACGGGCGTCCAACTGCGCCTGGACGGCGAGGAGATGACCCTGGCGGCCTCGGACCGCTACCGGTACGCGGTGCGACGACTGGAGTGGAAGCCGGAGGCCGCGGGCGGTGGCGGGATCGTGGAGGCCGTGCTGCCCGCGCGGCGGCTGCTGGACGCGGCGCGGTCGCTGGGGCGTGGCGGGGACGTGCGGATCGGGTGGGAGCCGGGCGGAGGCGGCGGGCTGGTCGGGTTCGAGGGCGGGCGGACCCGGACCGCGCTGCGGCTGCTGGACGGGCGGCTGCCGGCCTACACGTCACTGTTCGACATGGCGGGGGCCGCGGTCGCCGAGGTGGAGCGCGAGGGGCTGACGGAGGCGGTGCGGCGGGTGGCGGTGGTGACGGAGGCGAACAGCCCGGTGCGGCTGGACTTCTCGGCCGAAGGCTCCGTGCTGCTGCGCGCCGGCTACGGGGACGACGTGGCGGCCCAGCGGCTGCCGGCCACGCTCAGCGGCGCCGACGAGATGCCGGTGTCGTTCAACCCGGCCTACCTGCTGGACGCGCTGACGTCGTTCGAGAGCCCGCGGGTACGGCTGGAGCTGCTGGGGGCGGGTCAGCGGGCGCTGCTGCACGGCGTGCCGGGTGACGGGGAGGCGGATGCGGCCGGGGAGCACCGGCATCTGCTGATGTCGGTCAAGGAGCTCTCGTGAAGGCCTCCACAGCTGCCGCGACCGGTCTGGGTCACCTGCTCCGACCTGCGCTTTCGTAAGCTCGGGGGGCCGTTGTCAGTGGGCTGCGGTAGCTTCCGAAGTGCTGGGGCGCAATGGCGCGTGAACAGAACGTCCACAGGGGTGGGTGGAGATGGCGAACGGCACGGCGACATCGACGGACCTGGACACCAGGCTGGAGGCACACCGCACCGAGCTGACGGGGTACTGCTACCGGATGCTCGGTTCCTCCTTCGAGGCCGAGGACGCGGTGCAGGACACGATGGTCCGCGCCTGGCGCAGCTACGACAAGTTCGAGGGCCGCTCCAGCCTGCGCTCCTGGCTCTACCGGATCGCGACCAACGTGTGCCTGGACATGCTGACCGCGGGCAACAAGCGCGCCCGGCCCATGGACCTGACCGAGTCCACCCCGCTCGCCCAGGCGGCCCTCTCCCCCCGCCCGGACAACACCTGGCTGGAGCCCATGCCGGACGCCCGTGTGCTGCCCACGACCGAGGACCCGGCGGAGGCGGCGGTCGCCAAGGAGTCCGTGCGGCTCGCCTTCATGGCCACCCTTCAGCAGCTCCCGGCCAAGCAGCGGGCCGTGCTGATCCTGCGCGAGGTCCTCGCCTGGAAGGCCAGTGAGGTCGCCGAGCTGCTGGACACCTCGGTGGCTTCGGTGAACAGCGCCCTCCAGCGGGCCCGCGCCACCCTCGCCGAGCGGCAGGAGCCGGGCGCCGACGCGGCCGTCTCCGACCCGCTGGACGAGGACCAGCAGAAGCTGCTGGACCGCTATGTGGCGGCCTTCGAGGGCTACGACATGACGGCGCTGACGGCCCTGCTGCACGAGGACGCCGTCATGACGATGCCGCCGTTCGACCTGTGGCTGACCGGCACCCGGGACATCACCGGCTTCATGACCACCCTCGGCGCGCCCTGCGCGGGCTCCCGGCTGGTGCCCGTCCAGGTCAACGGCCTGCCGGGGTTCGCCCAGTACAAGCCGGACCCCGAGAAGGGCGGCTTCACGCCGTGGGCGGTCCAGGTGCTGGAGATCTCAGACGGCCGGATCACCGGGTTCCACTGCTTCCTCGACACCCAGCGCTGGTTCCCGCTCTTCGACCTCCCCCTCCACCTCGAGGCGGAGACCGACCAGGTCGAGCAGGGCGCGTAGGGCCGGGTCGGGGTCGCGCAGCCGGATCCGGCCCCCGGCCCGGCGGGCGGCCAGCTGGAGCCTCGCCAGCAGGTCGACGGCGGCGAGCCCCGGCGGCCCCAGGCCCGCGACGTCGCACACCACGACCCGGGCACCGCTGCCGCACAGCAGTGCCCGCACCTCGTCGCTGAGCCCTCTCACCTCGTCCCGGGTGACGGGGCCGGGCAGTACGAGCACGGGCGGTGTCATGGCGTCCACGATCGGTAGACCGGGCGGGCGGCCGTAACTCATCGCGGCGGTCCGCCCCGCTGGCCGTCGAGTGGTCGACGGTGAGTCCGCTCATGGCGGTTCTCCGATCAGTGCGTCACCGATCCCAGCATGCCGAACGGGACCGGCGGGGGTCCACCGGTCCCGTTCACCCGAAGGGGAAACCGCCTGGTCAGGCGATCCGCTCCAGCACCACCGGCGACGCCGTGAAGGCCGTGCCCGCGGCTGCGACGTCGTAGGAGCCCTCGATCGACTGGAGGGCGTACTCGAAGCGCTCGGGCGTGTCCGTGTGGAGGGTCAGGAGGGGCTGGCCCTCGGTGACCTGGTCTCCGGGCTTGGCGTGCATCTCGACGCCCGCGCCCGCCTGGACCGGGTCCTCCTTGCGGGCACGCCCCGCGCCGAGGCGCCAGGCCGCGACGCCGATGTCGTAGGCGTCGAGGCGGGTCAGGACGCCCGAGGCCGGGGCCTTGATCACGTGCTGTTCGCGGGCCACCGGCAGCTCCGCGTCCGGGTCGCCGCCCTGAGCCGCGATCATGCGCCGCCAGACGTCCATCGCCGAGCCGTCGGCCAGGGCCTTCGCCGGGTCGGCGTCCTTCACGCCCGCCGCGTCCAGCATTTCGCGGGCCAGCGCGATCGTCAGCTCCACCACGTCCGCGGGGCCGCCGCCCGCCAGGACCTCCACCGACTCACGGACCTCCAGGGCGTTGCCGGCGGTCAGGCCGAGGGGCGTGGCCATGTCCGTGAGGAGCGCGACCGTCTTCACGCCGTGGTCGGTGCCCAGGCCGACCATGGTAGAGGCCAGTTCACGGGCGTCCTCGATCGTCTTCATGAAGGCGCCGGTGCCGACCTTCACGTCCAGGACCAGCGAGCCCGTGCCCTCGGCGATCTTCTTGGACATGATCGAGGAGGCGATGAGCGGGATCGCCTCGACGGTGCCGGTCACGTCCCGGAGGGCGTAGAGCTTCTTGTCGGCGGGGGCCAGGCCGTCGCCCGCGGCGCAGATCACCGCGCCGGTGGTGTCGAGGACGTGCAGCATCTCCTCGTTGGACAGCAGCGCACGCCAGCCGGGGATCGACTCCAGCTTGTCGAGGGTGCCGCCGGTGTGGCCGAGGCCGCGGCCCGACAGCTGGGGGACGGCCGCGCCGCAGGCGGCGACCAGGGGGGCCAGCGGCAGCGTGATCTTGTCGCCGACGCCGCCCGTGGAGTGCTTGTCGGCGGTCGGGCGGGACAGGGACGAGAAGTCCATGCGCTCGCCGGAGGCGATCATCGCGGCCGTCCAGCGGGCGATCTCGCGGCGGTTCATGCCGTTCAGCAGGATCGCCATGGCGAGAGCGGACATCTGCTCGTCGGCGACCTCCCCGCGGGTGTACGCGTCGATGACCCAGTCGATCTGCGCGTCGCTGAGCTCACCGCGGTCCCGCTTGGTGCGGATGACGGAGATGACGTCCATGGCCATGGCTTGGCTTCCTTCCGAGGGTTCCAGAAGCCGTACGGCCCCCCTGAGCCGGTCGCGTGAGCAACTCAGAGGGGCCGCACGGAAATTACTTGCTGAGGTGGTCCGGGCCGAAGGCCTGGGGCAGCATCTGAGACAGCGGCAGGATCCCCGCCGGGGTCTCCAGCAGCAGGTCCGGGCCGCCGAACTCGTGGAGCAGCTGGCGGCAGCGGCCGCACGGGACGAGCGTGTCGCCGTCGCGGTCGACGCAGGTGAAGTGCGTCAGGCGGCCGCCGCCGGTGTTGTGCAGCTCCGACACCAGGCCGCACTCGGCGCACAGGCCGAGTCCGTACGAGGCGTTCTCGACGTTGCAGCCGGAGATGATCCGGCCGTCGTCGACCAGGGCCGCCACGCCGACCGGGTAGCCGGAGTACGGGGCGTACGCCCGGGACATGGCGTCCCGGGCCACGGCACGCAGCTTCTCCCAGTCGACGGCCGGCCCGGTGCCGGTCACTTGCCCTGCCCCTTCCGGTACGGCATGCCGTTCGCCTTCGGCATCCGCAGCCGCTGGGCGGACAGGGCGAGGACCACCAGGGTGATGACGTACGGGGTGGCGGAGACGACCTGGTTCGGAACCTGGTCGGTGGTCGCGTACCAGGTGAACACCAGGGCGCCGGCGATCAGGGTGGCCACGGCCGGGACGTACTTCTTGCGGACGACCAGCCAGATGGCGCCGATGACCAGCAGGAGCGCGCCGAGCAGCAGCAGAGCGTGGACGTTGGCGGAGCCGCCGCGCAGGTTGAGGCTGTCGGTGTAGCCGAACAGGCCGGCGCCGAGGGCGAGACCGCCGGGCATCCAGTTGCCGAAGATCATCGCCGCGAGGCCGATGAAGCCGCGCCCGCTGACCTGGCCCTCCAGGTAGAAGGGGTTGGCCACGATGGACAGGAAGACACCGCCGAGTCCGGCCAGACCGCCGGAGATGACGACGGCGATGTACTTGTACTTGTAGACGTTGACGCCGAGGGACTCGGCGGCGACCGGGTTCTCGCCGCAGGAGCGCAGCCGCAGGCCGAACGCGGTACGCCACAGGATCCACCAGGTGGCCGGGATCAGCGCGACGGCGATCAGGGTCAGCCAGGACACGTTGGTGACCAGGCCGCCGAGCAGGCCGGCGATGTCCGAGATCAGGAACCAGCCGTGGGCGTTGAGGTCCCTCAGGGCGTCGGACAGTCCGGGCACCGTGAAGTTCCCGAGGGAGTCGACCGCCGGGGACTGCTTGGCGGAGCCGCCCGTGTGTCCCTCGAAGGCGAGGGGCGCGAGGTAGCGGGTGGCGCCGAGGGCGAGGATGTTGATGGCCACACCGGAGACGATGTGGTTGACGTTGAAGGTGACGGTGACGAAGGCGTGCAGCAGACCGCCGATCGCGCCGCCGAGGATGCCGACCAGGACACCGGTCCAGGGGCCCCACTGGAAGCCGGCCCAGGCGCCGAACCAGGTGCCGAGGATCATCATGCCCTCGAGGCCGATGTTGACCACGCCCGCGCGCTCGGCCCACAGACCGCCGAGACCGGCGAGGCCGATCGGCACGGCGAGCTGGAGCGCGGTGGACATCTGGCTGACGTTGGTGATGCCGTCGGCGCCGGTGACGATGCGGACGATCGAGGTGAGCGCCAGGCCTCCGGCGATGATGAGCAGCAGGACCGGCCACGACAGGCGGCGGCCGGTCGGCGCCGCGGGCTGCAGCGTGGGCTGGTTGACGTCGGTCGCGGTGGTCATCGGCCAGCCACCTCCTTCGTGTTCTGGGCGCCGAGGACGTGTCCGGCGGCGAGTTCGGCACCGACGCGGCGCTGCTGGCGGCGCAGGCCCCATTCGCGGACGGCCTCGTAGGAGACGACGACGGAGAGCACGATCAGGCCCTGCATGATGACCGCGATCTCCTTGTCGTAGCCGTGGAAGTCCAGCTCGGGCGAGGCCTTGTCGAGCCAGGCCCACAGCAGGGCGGCGAAGGCGATGCCGACGGGGCTGTTGCGGCCCAGCAGGGCGATGCCGATACCGAGGAAGCCGATGCCGGTGGGGAAGTTCAGGTCGTAGGTGTGGGTGTCGCCGAGCAGGATCGGCAGGCCGGCCAGGCCCGCGATGCCGCCGGAGATCAGCATGGCGCTGAGCACCATGCGCTTGGGGTCCACACCGCTGGCCGCGGCGGCGGTCTGCGAGGCACCGGAGGCGCGCAGGTCGAAGCCGAAGCGGGTGCGGTTGAGGACGACCCAGTAGCCGATGCCGAGCAGCACGGCGAGCAGCACCAGGCCGTAGATCTCACCGGCGTCGCCCATGCTGATCCCGGGGATCCAGCCGGACTCGTACATCTCGCCGGTGGTGTTGTTGTTGCCGACCTTCACACCGAAGACGTCCGGCAGCCACAAGTAGGCGATCACGGAGGTGGCGATCGCGTTGAGCATGATCGTGGCGACGACCTCGCTGACGCCGCGGGTGACCTTGAGGACACCGGCGATGCCGGACCAGAAGGCACCGGTGAGGACGGCCGTCAGGAGCAGCAGAGGGATCTGCAGGGCGGCCGGCATGTTCACGTGGGCGCCGACGACGGCGGCCATCATGGCGCCGAGCTGGTACTGGCCGTCGACGCCGATGTTGAACAGGTTCATCCGGAAGCCGATGGCCACCGCGAGGGCCGCGATGTAGTACATCGAGGCCTGGTTGATGACCAGCACCTGGATGTCCGAGAACCCGATCTGCTCGAACATCAGAGCGAACGGCTCGAACGGGCTCTTGCCCGACGCGAGCAGCACGATCGCACTCAGGACGAAGGCCACGGCCAGCGCGATGACCGGTCCGGCCACCGCGAGGAGCACGCGCTCCTTGTCGAACTTCTTCATCAGCGGGCCTCGTCTTCCGGAGACTCGGGGGCGTCGGCCTTCGAGATCTCGGGGGTGTCGTCGTGCTCGAGGTGCCCGGTGGCGGCGCCGGTCATGGCCGAGCCGAGCTCCTCGGGGGTGATGGTGGCCGGGTCGGCGTCCGCGACCAGCTTGCCGTTGTAGATCACGCGCAGCGTGTCGGACAGGCCGATCAGCTCGTCCAGGTCGGCGGAGATCAGCAGTACGGCCAGGCCCTCGCGGCGGGCCTCGCGGATGTGGTCCCAGATGGCGGCCTGGGCGCCGACGTCCACGCCCCGGGTGGGGTGCGCGGCGATGAGGAAGCGCGGCTTGTGGCTCATCTCGCGGCCGACGATCAGCTTCTGCTGGTTGCCGCCGGACAGGGAGGCGGCGGTGACGTCGATGCCGGGGGTGCGGACGTCGTACTCCGTGACGATCCGGCGGGTGTCCTCCTGGGCCGCCTTCGGGTCCAGCCAGACGCCCTTGGCGAGGGGCTTCTCGGTGACGTGGCCGAGGATGCGGTTCTCCCAGAGGGGTGCCTCCAGGAGGAGGCCGTGGCGGTGCCGGTCCTCGGGGATGTAGCCGATGCCCTGCTCACGGCGCCTGCGGGTGGGCCAAGCGGTGATCTCCTCGTCGGCGAGCCGGATGGTGCCGCTGTCGGCGGACCGGAGGCCGATGAGGGCGTCGACGAGTTCGGTCTGGCCGTTGCCCTCGACACCGGCGATGCCGAGGACCTCGCCCGCGTGGATGGTGAAGCTGATGTCGTCCAGGAGGGCCTTGCCGCCGGGGGCCGTCAGGCGCAGCTTGTCGATGCTGATGACCGGGCGGTCGGTGACCGTGGACTCGGCCGTCTCGGGCGTGGGCAGCTCGCTGCCGACCATCATCTCGGCGAGCTGACGGGGCGTGGTCTCGGCGGGGACGGCCGTGCCGACGGTGGTGCCGCGGCGGATGACGGTGATCTCGTCGGCGACGGAGAGCACCTCGCCGAGCTTGTGGGAGATGAAGATGACCGACAGGCCCTCGGAACGCAGTTCGCGCAGGTTGGCGAAGAGGGCGTCCACTTCCTGCGGCACGAGCACGGCGGTCGGCTCGTCGAGGATGAGGGTGGTGGCGCCGCGGTAGAGGACCTTGAGGATCTCCACGCGCTGGCGGGCGGCGACGCCGAGCTCCTCGACCAGGAGGTCGGGCTCGACGTCGAGGCCGTAGCGCTCGGAGAGCTCCTTGATCCTGCGGCGGGCCTTGGCGCCGATGCCGTGGAGCTTCTCGCTGCCGAGGACCACGTTCTCGAGGACCGTGAGGTTGTCGGCGAGCATGAAGTGCTGGTGGACCATGCCGATGCCGCGGACGATGGCGTCGGCCGGAGACGAGAAGCTGACCTGCTCGCCGTTGACGGCGATGGTGCCCTCGTCCGGCTTCTGCATGCCGTAGAGGATCTTCATCAGCGTGGACTTGCCGGCGCCGTTCTCGCCGACGAGGGCGTGCACGGTGCCCTTGCGGACGCTGAGGTGGATGTCGTGGTTGGCCACGACTCCGGGGAAACGCTTGGTGATCCCGGCGAGTTCGACGGCGGTCACCGATTCGTTGACCGCCGCTCCGGCCGGAGGGCTGCTGGACGCGTTGATGGCGCACTCTCCTGGGGACGGGGGCCGTCTACGCGCGTAGCGCCCCTACGGCATGCAAAGGGGCCGACGCCCCGCGGCAACGGGGCACGAGGAGCAGCTCCCCGTACCCCGTCGAGCGGACGTAACCCCGGGGGTTACCGCCTGCTTCGAGGCAGTCGCTCGTCAGCTGCTCTTGACCTTGATCTCGCCGCTGATGATCTTCTCCTTGGCCGTCTTGATGGCTGCCTGAAGCTCGGCGTTGTCCGCGAACTTCGGGTTGGAGTTCGACAGGCTCACTTCGCCGGTCTTCAGATCGCCACGAACGATACCGGTCTCGGGCTTGCCGTCCTCGACCGACTTCGCCAGGTTGTACACCGCCTTGGCCACGTCCTTCATGGCCGAGGTCAGGATGGAGTCCTTGTACTTGGCAAGGGCTTCCTGCTGGTACTGGTCGGAGTCGACACCGATCGCCCACACCTTCTTGGCGGCGGCGGCCTCGATGACACCCTGACCGGACAGACCGGCGGCCGCGTAGACCACGTCGGCCTTCTTCTCGATCTGACCCTCGGCAGCCGTCTTGCCCTTGTCAGGGCTGGCGAAACCGCCCTCCTCGGCCGTCTGGGTCAGGTACTGGGAGAGCACCTTGACCTTCGGGTCGGTGTCCTTGACGCCCTGCGCGAAGCCCGCCTGGAACTTGTGGATCAGGGGGATGTCCACACCGCCGACGAAGCCGACGACCTTCGACTTGGAGGTCTTGGCGGCGGCGACACCGGCCAGGTAGGAGGCCTGCTCCTCGTTGAAGACCAGGTCGGCCACGTTCTTGGTGTTGATCGTGGCGTCGTCGACGATGCCGAAGGTGGTGTCCGGGAACTTCGCCGCGGCACCCTTCACGGCCGAGGCGTACGCGTAGCCGACGCCGATGACCGGGTTGTAGCCCTGCTTGGCCAGGGAGGCCAGGCGCTGCTCCTTGTCGGCGTTCGTCTCACCCTCGGTGGGCTCGACGTCGGCCGTCTGGTACCCGAACTCCTTCTTCGCCTGCTCCAGGCCCGCGTAGGCGGCGTCGTTGAAGGACTGGTCACCCTTGCCGCCGACGTCGTAGGCGATGGCGAGGCCCTTGTCGCCCTTCGAGTCGGACGACCCGGAGGTCGAGGTGCTGCCGCAGGCGGAGAGGGCGAGGGCCAGGGAGGCGGTCGCTGCGCCTGCGACCGTGATCCGGGAAATCCGGCGCATGTCTGGGTGCTCCTGTCGTACAACGAGGTCGCACAGCGCCGGGACGGTTCAGCTTCAGCGCTGGCTTCGCCGCAGATTAACGCGCGTAGACCTGCCTGAAAACCCCTTCTGTCCACCTTGTTATGCGCCCGTGGCCAAGCCATCACCGGGCCTTGGCCCGGGTATTGCCGACCGCAAACGCGGCGTGGCGCTGGGTGATCCACCTCCCGGGAAGCGCGAAACGGGCGGACACCTGGGGTGTCCGCCCGCTCTGCTGCCCTGCGAGGGCTGTTCTACTCGGTCTTCACCTTGATGGAGCCGTCGTCGATGCCCTGCTTGGCCTTGTCCACGGCCTCCTTGAGGCCCGCGACCTTGGCGAACTCGGGGTTCGACTCGGAGAGCCCGACGCCGTTGACCTTCAGGTCGAAGGTCTGGGTGCCGGTCAGCGGCTTGTCGTCCTGGACCGACTTGGACAGCGCGTAGACCGCGCCGCCGACGTCCTTGAGGGCGGAGGTGAGGATGTAGTTCTTGTACGGGGCGAGGGCGGCCTGCTTGTACTGGTCGGAGTCGACGCCGATCGCCCAGACCTTCGCCTTGGCGGATGCCTCGATGACGCCCTGACCGGACAGACCGGCGGCCGCGTAGAGCACGTCGGCCTTCTTCTCGATCTGGCCCTCGGCGGCGGCCTTGCCCTTGTCGGGGCTGGCGAAGCCACCCTCCTCGGCCGTCTGGGTGAGGTACTGCGACAGGACCTGCACCCCTGGCTTGGTGTCCTCGACACCCTGCTTGTAGCCGGCCTCGAACTTGTGGATCAGCGGGATGTCCACGCCGCCCACGAAGCCGACGACATCGCTCTTGGTGGCCTTGGCGGCGGCGACACCGGCCAGGTACGACGCCTGCTCCTCGGCGAAGACCAGGGAGGCGACGTTCTTGCCCTCGACCACGGAGTCCACGATGCCGAAGGTGGTGTCCGGGTACTTGGAGGCCACGGCCTTCATCGCCGGGGCGTAGGCGAAGCCGACGCCGATGACCGGGTTGTAGCCCTGCTTGGCCAGCGACGCCAGGCGCTGCTCCTTGTCGGCGTTCGTCTCGCCCTCGGTGGGCTCGATGTCGGCCGTCTTGTAGCCGAACTCGTCCTTGGCCTTCGTCAGGCCGGCGAAGGCGGCGTCGTTGAAGGACTGGTCGCCCTTGCCGCCGACGTCGTACGCGATGGCGACGCCGCGGTCGCTGCTGTCGCTGTCGCCGCTGTCGCTGCTGGTACCGCCGCAGGCCGTGGCGACGAGCCCGAGCGACGCGACCCCCACCGCGACGCGGGTCAGTTTGGAAATCCGACGCATCTGAAGTTCCCCATTCTCCAAAGCCCCGCAGTGGGTGCTCGGTTCGGCGCACATTAACGCGCGTAGACACTCCTGGGAACGGTTCGCCGAGGGGCCGTTACCCATTCGTGCCGATGACCGGTTACGCCCTTGTGAACCGCGGGATCGAACGGGGTCGAAAGGTGTACTCGGGGACACGGCGCGTGCCTACCTCGCCACGGGCACCAGGCTGCCGTGGGGCTGCGCCGCTCGCAACCGGAGGCGCCGCCGATTGGGCAGGCCCGTGGCGGGGGGCCGGCTGCCGCCGGGGCTCGGGGGCGCCTGCCGCGTGCGGCGCCGTCGTGGCTGGTCGCGCAGTTCCCCGCGCCCCCAAGAAGGTGGGACCTCCCGCGCGCCCCAAGAAGGTGGGGTCTCCCGCGCCCCCCAAGAGGGTGGGGCTCTCCCACGCTTCTAAGAAGGAGGCCTAGCGGAGGCCGTTGACCAGGGCCGCGGCTGTGAAGAGTTCCACGCCGACCGTGATGGCCGATTCGTCGACGTCGAAATCGCCCTGGTGGAGGTCGCGGATCTGTCGCTCGCCGGGGGTGCGGACGCCCAGGCGGGCCATGGCGCCGGGGACGTGCTCCAGGTACCAGGAGAAGTCCTCGCCGCCGAGGCTCTGCTCGGTGCCATCGACGGACTCGACGCCGCGCCGGGCGATCATGGCGTCGCGCAGCAGCTCGGTGACGCCGGGCTCGTTGACGACGGGCGGGACGCCCCGCACGTAGTTGATCTCCGACTTGGCGCGGTGCAGGTTGGCGACCTCGTCGATCGCGGCGACCACGACGTCGGGGGCCTGCCGCCACGCCTCGATGTCGAGGCAGCGCACGGTGCCGGAGAGCTCGGCGTGCTGCGGGATCACGTTCGGCGCGTGGCCCGACTCGACCCGGCCCCAGGTGATGGCGAGCCCGCTGCGGCTGTCGAAGCGGCGGCCGACCAGCGCGGGCACGTCGGTGACGACGCGGGCGGCGGCGGTGACCAGGTCGGTCGTCAGGTGCGGGCGTGCGGTGTGGCCGCCCGGACCGTCGAGGCCGATCTCCAGCCGGTCGCAGGCCGAGGTGATGGGCCCCTCCCGGAGTCCGATCTTCCCCGCGTCCACCCGCGGGTCGCAGTGCACGGCGATGATCGCGCCGACGCCTTCCAGCGCTCCGCCCTTGATGGCGTCGGCGGCACCGCCGGGCAGCACCTCCTCGGCGGGCTGGAAGATCA
Source organism: Streptomyces sp. NPDC093598 (assembly GCF_044764825.1). Lineage (NCBI taxonomy): Bacteria > Bacillati > Actinomycetota > Actinomycetes > Kitasatosporales > Streptomycetaceae > Streptomyces > Streptomyces sp. NPDC093598. Next base: position 258,138 of record NZ_JBIWIV010000004.1, read on the forward strand.
GCCGGACGGGGCGAGGCAGCGCGCCCTGCCGGTGCAGCTCGGCGAGGACGAGGCCGGCGCCGAGGACGACGGTGGTGTGCACGTCGTGGCCGCATGCGTGCGCGCGGTCGGGCACGGTCGAGCGGTACGGGCACTCCGTCTTGGTGTCCGGGATGGGCAGGCCGTCGATGTCGGCCCGCAGGGCGAGCATGCTGGGACCGCCGTCCCACTGCTCGCCCTCCACGCCGATGTCACAGACGAGGCCGGTCCCTACGGCGAGGACGCGCGGCTTGAGACCGGCCCGCTCGAGCCGCTCCTTGATCGCGGCGGTCGTGCGGAACTCCTGGTTGCCGAGCTCCGGGTGCATGTGCAGGTCGCGTCGGAACGCGATGAGCTCGGCCCGCAGGGCGTCGGGCAGGGTGCCGGGGAGTACGGCTCCCCCGGGAAGATCGACCTCGGACTCCAGTGACATCAGTTGCTTCACCCTTTGAAGGGTAGGGCGCCAAGGCGGTCGACTGACCCTCGATCAACAAAACTTCAACCCGATAGGGGAAGAAAATATGACCGCCGGACGCATAGCTATCAAGTGAGATGGGTAAGCTCGCCTGCCTTTTGGGCCTGAGCGGCGTCACCCATCCCCCGGAGTGTGACTTCGACCACATCAACGTCACGACTCCGGTATCCATCCATCCTCTCCACGGATACCACGCCCTGCGCGGCGAACACGGGCTTGTTCATCTGCCGGACGCGCGTCCCCGCTAGTGTGCGCCTCGTGCGCGCCCCCGAGTTCTTACAGTCCACGCAGGCCTCGTACGACGCGATCGCCGAGGCCTACGCCGCCGAGCACCCCGACAGCCTGGCCGGGAGACCGCTGGAGCGGGCGCTGCTCACGGCCTTCGTGGACCTGGTCCGGGCCTCCGAGGGGTCCGCGCGGCCCCCGGTCGCGGACATCGGCAGCGGACCCGGGTACGTCACGGCGCGGCTGCACGAGGCCGGGCTGCCGGTGTTCGGGGTCGACGCATCGCCCCGCATGGTGGCCCTGGCCCGCCGGGCCCACCCGGATCTGCGCTTCCACGTCGGTTCGATGACGGCCCTGGACCTGCCGGACGAGACGCTCGGCGGCATCGTCGCGCTCTACTCGATCATCCATGTGCCGGACGACCATCTGCCCGCGGTCTGCGCCGGTTTCCGCCGCGTCCTGCTGCCGGGCGCGCCCGTACTGCTCGGCTTCCAGTCCGGTGACGAGAACGGGCACCAGCGCCTGACCGAGCGCTTCGGGCAGAAGATCTCGCTCGACTACTACTGGCGCACCCCGGACACCGTCGCCGGGCACCTCACGCGAGCGGGCCTGGAACTCCACGCCCGCGTCCTGCGCGAGCCCGGGCCCGGGGAGCAGCGGCCGCGTGCGTTCCTCCTGGCGCGCCGCCCGTCCGCGCACCAGGCGCCCGCGGCTGCGGTGCGGGGCACCGGCGCCGGTCCCGGCTGACCGGCCAGGCGCAACGCGGCCCACGCGCGTCCGGCTCCGCAGCCGCACGTGCTCCCGCCGACCTGCGGTCCCCGGCGCGATCAGCCCCACGGCACCCGTCCCGCCCGCACCGCCGATGGGGTCCGCGGGCAGGCCCCTCAGCGACGAAACGCACCGCCCGGTCCGCCGGAGTCGTCTCAGCCCGCGGCGATCGCCCCCGCCGCCCCCGGCGTCGCGGTCGGGCCCGTCAGGCCTGCCGGGCCCGGTGGGCCTGTGAAGCTCGCCGTGTCTGCCGATTCCGTGGGGTCGACCGGCTTCGGCGTGTCCGGCGAGGCCGTCGGAGACAGCCGGTGGACGTCCCGGGCCGTGCCCGTCACGCCCGACAGGAAGCCCTGGGCTCGTGGGGAGGCGTTCTCGGTCAGCCAGGCGGGGTCGATGTCGCAGACCGCGACGCGGACCTCCGTGCCGGACAGGGCGAGGGGGAGGGTGTGGACGACGGTGGAGGGGAAGCTGAGGATCGTCCGGCCGATGGGGCCGCGGCGGGCGATCAGTTCGAGGGGGAGTTCGGGGCGGACGATCTCCAGGCCCGTCTCGACCGCGAGGCGGTGGAGCTTGTCCGTGCTCTCGCGGCGGTGGGCGAAGTAGCGCGTGGCGCCGTGGGCCTCGGCCAGGGCGCGGACGGCCTCCAGGTAGCGGCCGTCGTCCACCACCCCGGTCTCCACCAGGGACGTGCCGACCATGTCGGCGCCCTTGGTGATGCGGGGCGGGCCGAAGCGGGACCGGGTCCAGGCGAAGGTGTTGGCGCCCACCGTCACGCCCGCCGGGGTCTCCTCCATCGGCATGGAGGAGAAGATCTGGACGCGGCGGCTGTCGCCGGGGGTCAGGCGGCGGCGGGCCGAGGAGGACACCGGCGCGAAGAGCACGTCCCGCGGGCCCGGGCGGCCGCCCTTGCGGTGCCAGCGCACCAGCCGCTCGCCCCGGGCCAGCTGCCCGACGAACTCCATCGTCGCCGTGCCGTCGTCGACGACGACCAGGTCACGGGCGCGGGTGATCGTCAGCAGCAGCTGGACGTAGCGGGAGAAGGGGTCCCCCAGCACGACCCGGCGTGCCCTGCGGAGCAGGCCGGTCAGGCCGCCGATGGTCTGGAAGGGCGCCAGGGGCCCGCCGCGCGCTTCCTCCCAGCGGACCTGGTGCCCCTCGTCGCGGGCCAGGTCGGACATCCGCCGCAACTGGCCGCGCGTCATCGGGTCGACGGGTGACAGCACCACGAGGGTGAGCCCCACGCCGGGCGCATGCGCGTGCGCCCACTCCAGCACGTTCAGCAGCTGTACCGGGCTCTCGACGAAGGCGAGAGTGTGGGGGCCGGCATTCCCGGCGCGGGGGCTCATCGACGTACGACCGTCCCGTCGTAAGGGGGGTTGTGGGGGTGGTGCGCTCAGACGCCGACCGGCTCGCCCGCCGCGTCGGCGATCTCCGCCTCGGCGACCACACCGGCGACGCGGCGCAGCTTCTTCATCGGGCCCAGCTCGGACTCGTAGACCTTCTTGACGCCGTCACCGAGGGAGGCCTCGATGGTGCGGATGTCGCGGACGAGGCGCGTGAGGCCCTGCGGCTCCACGGAGGCAGCCTGGTCCGAGCCCCACATGGCGCGGTCGAGGGTGATGTGGCGCTCGACGAACGTGGCGCCCAGGGCGACCGCGGCGAGGGTGGTCTGGAGGCCGGTCTCGTGGCCGGAGTAGCCGATCGGGACGTTCGGGAACTCCTTCTCCAGCGTGTTGATCACGCGCAGGTTGAGCTCCTCGGCCTTCGCCGGGTAGGTCGACGTGGCGTGGCACATCAGGATGTTGTCGGAGCCGAGGACCTCGACCGCGTGGCGGATCTGCTTCGGCGTCGACATGCCGGTGGAGAGAATCACCGCGCGGCCGGTGGCGCGCAGGGCGCGCAGCAGCTCGTCGTCCGTGAGGGAGGCGGAGGCCACCTTGTGGGCGGGGACGTCGAACTTCTCCAGGAAGGCGACGGCCTCGGTGTCCCACGGGGAGGCGAACCAGTCGATGTTCTTCGACTTGCAGTAGTCGTCGATCGCGCGGTACTCGTCCTCACCGAACTCCACGCGGTGGCGGTAGTCGATGTAGGTCATCCGGCCCCAGGGCGTGTCGCGCTCGATGTCCCACTGGTCGCGCGGGGTGCAGATCTCGGGGGTGCGCTTCTGGAACTTGACGGCGTCGCAGCCGGCCTCGGCGGCCGCGTCGATCAGCTTGAAGGCGTTCTCGAGCTCGCCGTTGTGGTTGATGCCGATCTCACCGCAGACGTAGACCGGACGGCCCGGGCCGACCTCGCGCGAACCGAACTGGCGGATACGGGAGTTGGTGCTCATGGCAGAGATGTCCTTACTTGGTGAGGGAATCGAGAGAGGGGCCGAGGATCCAGCTGGCGATCTCTCGGATCGCGCCGTCGCCACCGGGGACGGTGGTGACCGCGCGTGCGGCGCCGCGCACGACGTCGTGGGCGCTCGCGACCGCCACGGGCCAGCCCACGAGGGCGAAGCACGGGAGGTCATTGACGTCGTTGCCGACGTAGAGCACGCGCTCCGGCGCGATGCCCTGCTCCTCGCACCACTGCTTCAGCGCGAGGTCCTTGCGGTCGATGCCGTGCAGCACCGGGAGCTTGAGCTTCCGGGCCCGGGCGGCGACCACAGGGTTCTGTTCCGTGGACAGGATCAGCATCTTCAGGCCGCTCCTGCGGAGGGCCGCGATGCCGAGTCCGTCCCCGCGGTGCACGGAGACGAACTCCCGTCCGTCGGAGTCGACGAGCACCCGGTCGTCGGTCTGGGTGCCGTCGAAGTCGAGGACGACCGCGTCGATGTCGTCGGCGGTCGGGAGGGCGCCGGGGCGGTCCGCGTCGAAGAGCGGCGCGAGGGCCCGGGCGCGGGCGAGGTCGTGCGGGTCGTCGATCTCCAGCACGCGGGCGGGGTCGGTGCGGACCAGCTCGGTGCGGCCGAAGAAGCGGTGCTGGTGCTTGCGGAAGCCGGAGGCTTCCATGGCGTAGGCGGCGCCGGTCTCCAGCAGGTCCTGGGGGCGGTCCTGGCGGCGGGGCCGGAAGGACTTGTCGTGGTTGACGCCGTAGCCGCCGCCGACCGCGGCGTCGGACTCCGCGACGGAGCCTGCCCGGACCTCGTCCTCGGCGTCCCGCCAGATGAACCCGTGGAAGGGCGCCACGGTCACCGCGGTGTCGGCGCCGTTCTCGGCGATCGCGCCCGCCACCCCGTCGATGTCCTCGCGGACGATGAACGGGCTGGTGCACTGCACGAGCAGGACGACGTCCACCGTCGCCCCGTGCAGGGCCTCGTGGGCGTCCATGGCGTGCAGGACGGCCGCCTCGGAGGTGGCCGTGTCACCGGCGATGGCGGCGGGCCGCAGCACGACCTCGGCGCCGGCCTCACGGGCGGCGGCCGCGATGGCCTGGTCGTCGGTGGAGACCACGACGTCCGTCACCAGCCGGGCGGCCCGGCACTCGCGCACCGCCCGCGCCACCAGCGGGACGCCGCCGACGGGAAGGAGGTTCTTCGCGGGCACGCCCTTGGAGCCGCCGCGCGCGGGGATCACCGCGAGCACGCGGCGCACCGAGGCGCCTTTGCCCGCTTCCGGGTGGGACATGGGGTCTACTCCTTGGGCAGGGGTCTCGGGGCGGCTCACAGCTCGCCCATCCGCCGGATGACGGGCGCCACGCGCTGCACGCCGTGCCGGTAGGCGCCGCGCGCCGCCCGGCGCACGATCTGCCGGACCGGTCCGGGCTCCTTGTCGGCGGCGGGCGCGCCGGGCAGCGGGGTGCCGTCCGGGCCGAGGTGGTGGCGGGCGAGGATCCCGGGCAGATAGCCGGGCGCGGTGACGGGGGTGTAGTACGGGGTCAGCGGGGGCAGGCCGCCGGGCCGGCCGAGGAGTTTCGCGATGCGTTCGCGGGCCGCGTCGAAGGCCGAGTCGTAGCTGCCGTCCGCGGCGACGCCCTGCCGGGCGACCCACTCCTCGTCGGGTACCGGCCGGTGCCCGGCGTCGAGCTGGTCCCAGGAGGCGAGGCAGCCGGAGCCCACGAAGTGGTGGTTGCCGAGCGACTCGCGGATGCCGAGGTCGGTCAGCACGACCGTGGGGACACGGCGGTGCAGCGACTCCAGGGCGGCTGTGGAACTGACCGTCACCAGCAGGTCGGTGCGGTCCAGGACCTCACCCATGTTCCCGTACACCAGACGGAAGTTGGCGGGCGGATCGAGGCGCTGAACCAGCTTCTGGTACGGCAGTTCCTCGATGTGGGTGGTGTGTTCGCCCGGCTTGGAGCGCAGCTTCAGCAGCACCTCGCGCTCGGGGTGCCTGCGGGCGTGCTGCACCAGCCGGTTCAGCAGGTACGTACGGTCCTTGCGGTTCTCCGGGACGGAGGGCTGGGCGGCGAAGACGACCGTGTAGGGCCTGCGCCCTTGCTGCGCAGAGGGGTCGTGTTCACCTTCGTACGGCGCACCGCCGAGGAACGGCAGGGCCACCTCGGTCACCGCGGAGGCGTCGGCGCCCACTCCCTCGTAGACGGCCCGGAAACGGTCCGCGTCCTGGCGGGAGTTGGCGAGGACCAGGTCCGCGCCGTGCCGCAGCAGCAGGCCGTCGGCGAGCTTCTCGTAGACGACTCCGACATAGCCGGTGACGACGACGGGCCGCTCGGGGCGGTTCTCCCACACGCGCCCCAGGCCGTGCAGCATCGCCTGCACACCGCCGCCGACCAGGGAGAGGACCAGGACGTCGTAGGACCCCTCGGCCATGGCGCGCAGGAACTCGACGGCGGTGACCTCCCGCAGCGAGTCGGCGCGCACGCCCACTTCCTCCAGCTGGCGCGGAGTGGGCGTCGCGCGGCCGCGCAGGAGGAATCCGTCGACGAGGGGGCCGACTTGCGCGCCCTCGCGCGGTGCGGTTTCCATGGACGGTCCCGGGGCGATGCGGGCCGCGGTCAGCGCACCCCATTTCCATCGGGTGTCGGAGTCCGCCAGGACCGCGATTCGCGGGCGCTTCGGTGTACTTACTGGCACGAGGAAGACGCTAGGAAGCGAATCCTAGGTATGGCGGAACCGCGACTCAACGAAAAGTTAACAACAGCCCACCGAGAGCCGAACTGGCCTGCCGGGAAGCGGGAAGTACACGGGGTGCACCGTTCTGACACATGGAGTTCACCCGGTGTACCTTCATCGGAAAGTTCCGCTGCCGGGCCGCCTCCTAACGTTTTGCGGGTGCCTAAGCTTTCCGTGATCGTGCCGTTCTACAACGTGCAGCAATATGCCCCGGACACCCTCAGAAGCCTTCGGTTGAACGCCGACCGCGATTTCGAGTTCATCCTGGTCGACGACCATTCGAAGGACGGAACTCCGGCCATTCTCGAACGAGCGGCCGAGGACCTTTCGGATGTCGCCCAGGTGCGGTACATCCGCCACGAGCAGAACGGTGGGCTCGCCACCGCCCGCAACACCGGCCTGGACGCGGCGCAGGGCGAGTACCTGACGTTCCTGGACGGCGACGACTGGCTGGCCCCCGGCTACCTCGCCGAACTGGTGTCCGCCATGGACGACCTGGGGTGCGACTTCGTGCGCACCGACCATGTGCAGGCCACCGCGCGCGCCCGTTCCGTACACCGGGTCCCGGTCGGGCGCCGCTGGGAGGCGTTCGACCCGCGGGAGGCGATCCTCCCCGCCCACCGCTCCACCTCCGTCGACTACGCCTACGCCTGGGCCGGCGCCTACCACCGCCGCCTCGTCGACAAGGGCGTGCTCCACTTCACCGACGGGCTGCGCACGGCCGAGGACCGGCCGTGGATCTGGAAACTGCACCGTGAGGCGGAGTCGTTCGCCGTGGTGAGCCTGCTGGGCGTGTTCTACCGGCGCGGGGTCGCCTCGTCCCTGACGCAGATCGGTGACGTCCGTCAGCTCGACTTCATCCGGGCCTTCGACCAGGTGATCGAGGAGACGGCCGCGGACCGCGACGCCGACCGGCTGCTGCCCAAGGCGGTACGCACCTACTGCGCGATCATCGCCCACCACCTCTCCAACGAAGACAGGTTCGAACCGGCCGTGGCCAGGCAGCTGCGGTCGATGAGCGCGGCGGCCATCAAGCGCATGCCGCAGGACGCACTCGCCGACGCACTGGAGGCCATGGACATGGACCGCTCGTCCAAGCTGCGGCGGCTGCGGCGCCGGGTGACCACGACGGGAGCGGCCGCCTGATGCCCGGGACCACTCAGATCTTCTGCGCCTCGACGCTGTACGGCGTCGCCACCCTGGCCGCCGCGATCGACTCCGACCTCTTCGAGGAGCCGGACCGCCGGGTGCTGCTGGTGTTCAACAACTCCGCGACCCCGGAGACCACGCCGGCCCTCGACGAGATGCCGGGCTTCGCGCCGCTGCGCGAGCACTTCGACGAGGTGCTGTCCTGGAACGAGGCCATCCGCCCCTTCCACCCCGGGGCCTGGACGCCGCGCGCCGACGACATCCCCCTCTTCGAGCGCTATCTGCGGCTGCTGTGGGGCCTCGGCGACGACCGGGTGAGCCTGGTGCTGGAGTCCATCCAGGTGGCACCCGCGCTCACGGTGGCCCAGCTGTTCACCGACGCCCCCGTCGACGTCTACGCCGACGGACTGATGAGCTACGGCCCCACGCGCAACAAGCTCGACCCGCTGGTCGGCACGCGCGTACGGCGGCTGCTGCACCTCGATCTGGTGCCGGGACTCACCCCGATGCTGCTGACCGAGTTCGACGTGCCGGCGCACCTGGTGCCCTCACCCGCGTTCCTGAAGGTGCTCGGCGAGGTCACCGAGACCGTGCCCGAACTGCCGGACCTGCCGGGCGACTCGGCGCTGCTGCTCGGCCAGTACCTGTCGGCGCTGAACATCCTCTCCCCCGAGGAGGAGGAGGACCTGCACGTGCGGATGATGCGGGGCGCCGTCGCCCGCGGCCACCGCACGGTCGTCTTCAAGCCCCATCCGACCGCCCCGGCCCGTTACAGCCGCGCCCTGGAGACCGAGGCCGAGCAGCTCGGCGTGGACCTCACGGTCCTGGACACGCCGGTGCTCGCCGAGGTGCTGTTCGACCGGGCCCGGCCCGCCCTGGTCGTCGGCTGCTTCTCCACCGCCCTGTTCACCGCCTCCGCGTTCTACGACCTGCCGGTCGCCCGCATCGGTACCGAGCTGCTGCTGGAGCGCCTGACGCCCTACCAGAACAGCAACCGGATCCCCACCACCCTGGCGGACGCGCTGCTGCCGGACCTGGAGAGCGGCAAGGCCGGTGACGTGCTGCCGGGCGAGCGGCTGCCCGCTCTCGTCACGGCCGTCGGGTTCACCATGCAGCCGCAGATCTACCCGGATCTGCGCCCGCAGGCCGAGCAGTTCCTCGCCCGGCATCTCGGCCCGCGCACCCGGCGCTACTTCAAGAAGCGCCGGCTCACCGCGCTCGGCCTGCCCGGCGGTATTCCGCAGCGGCTGGCGTTCCTGCCGCGCAACTCCACGGCACGCCGGGTGGTCCGGCGGGCCCGGGCGCTGCGCAAGGCGGTACGCCGCTGAGCCGCTTGCGCTCGGCGGCCCGCCCCGGGCGACATCCAGATGAACCCATGGAGACCGTCAGGAGAAGCCTGTCGCCGTCGAACGAAATTCCGTCAACTCTCGTCCTAGGGTGACAGGCGCCCGCCCACAGGCGGCCCAGGCAAAGGACATACGAGCCACACAGAGGTTTCCAGCGTGACCGAGACGGTCGTCAGCACCCGCAAGCCCCGGCCCGGCGTCGCCGTGCTGGTCGAACCACCGGGCGCCACGACCGTCCCACGGCGCAGAAAGGATTCCGGCGGCCGGCTGCGCGCCCTCGACGGACTGCGGCTGGTGGCCGCGCTGATGGTGGCGCTGTACCACTACGGCGGGCGCGGCGGTGAGGTCGCCCAGGCCTGGGGCACCTCGCCCAAGGACCAGTTCCCCACCCTGCACTCGCTGTTCGCCTACGGCTGCCTCGGCGTCCAGGTCTTCTTCGTGATCAGCGGGTTCGTGATCTGCATGAGCGGCTGGGGCCGTCCCCTGAAGTCGTTCTTCGCCTCCCGCGCCTCCCGGCTGCTGCCCGCCTACTGGGTGGCGGTGCTCATCGTCACGGCGGTGTTCGCGCTGCCGATGGTGGCCTACAAGGCCGTCTCGCCCAGTGACGCCCTGGTCAACCTGACCATGCTTCAGATGCCGCTCGGCGTGGACCGGGTGCTCGGCGTGTGCTGGACCCTGTGGGCGGAGGTCCGCTTCTACGCGCTGTTCGCCCTGTGCGTCGTGCTGCCCGGAGCGAACCGCCGCAGGGTGATCATGTTCTGCGCGGGCTGGATGCTGGCGGCAGTGATCGCCGAGAACGCGAACATGCCGCTGCTCGACATCGTGCTGATGCCCGAGTACGCGCCCTTCTTCATCGGCGGTGTCGGCCTCTACCTCGTGCACCGCGACCGGCGGGACGTCTACGGGTGGGGCATCGTGGCCGTCAGCTGGCTGATCGGCCAGCACTACGCGGTGCAGGCGCTGTGGCACGCCCCCGACCCGGAGGCCTTCTCCTACCGCTCCGCGTTCGGGATCATCGCCGTCGTGACGTTCGGCTTCGTGGCGGTCGCCGCGATCGCGCTGGGCCTGCTCAACCGGGTGAACTGGCGGTGGCTGACGGTCGCGGGCGCGCTGACCTACCCCTTCTACCTGGTCCACGAGCATCTCGGCTGGGTGGTGATCCACGCCCTGCACCGGGGTCTGGGGCTGGCGTCCGGGGTGACCTTCGCGCTGACGGTGGCGTCAATGCTGCTGCTGGCGTGGTTGCTGAACAAATATGTGGAGAAGCCGCTGACGCCCCGGCTGCGGGCGGCGCTGGCGAAGGCCCGCTGACCTGTTCACGAGACGTTCAACCGGGCGTCGGTTCGGGGAACGCTCAGAGAGAAGGCTCGCCTCATGACCAACGCACAAGCGACCGACAAGCACCCCGGCGAACTGGCGGACGTCCCGGGCTGGTTCCCACCGCTGGACCAGATGCTGTTCACCTGGTTCCTCGACCAGCAGAAGAAGGCCGGCATAAAGGGCGACCTGCTGGAGCTCGGCGTCTACATGGGCAAGAGCGCGATCCTCCTCGGCCACCACCTCCAGGACGGTGAGCGGTTCACGGTCTGCGACCTGTTCGAGGGCGACGCCCCGGACGGGGCCAACCAGGCGGAGGCGGCCAAGTCGTACGCCTCGCTGACCCAGCAGGCGTTCGAGCGGAACTACCTCTCCTTCCACGACACCCTGCCGACGGTGATCACCGGCCCCAGTTCCCTGGTGTCCGGGAGGGTGGCCGCCGACACCTGCCGCTTCATCCACATCGACGCCTCGCACCTGTACGAGCACGTGTACGGCGACATCGGCGCGGCCCACGACATCCTGCTGCCCGAGGGCGTCGTGGTCCTCGACGACTTCCGTTCCGAGCACACCCCGGGTGTCTCGGTCGCCGCCTGGGAGGCCGTCCTCAACCGCGGTCTGCGCCCGATCTGCCTCAGCACGCAGAAGCTGTACGCCACCTGGGGCGACCCCGAGCCGCTCCAGGAGGAACTGCTGCAGATGCTGCGGCAGCGTTCGGACGTCGGGCTGAGCGTGCAGGAGGCGGCGGGGCACCGGCTGATCCGGGCCCGTTCCCGGGGCATGAAGCCGCCGTCCTTCCCGCCCTCACGGCACTACGTGGAGCCCGTCGCGGCAGCGGCCCCCGCCCCCGAGGTCAGCGAGGCGCGTGCGGCGCGCCCGGCCCGGCCCGCCCCGTCCCGGGCCCGCCGGCTCGCCAAGGACCTGCTGCCGCCCGTGGTCACCCGGGCCGTGCGGCGGGCCCGCGCGAAACGGTCCTGACGCGCCGGACCGCGTGATGAGACCCCGTAGCGCGCCCCGGTCCCCCCGATCACGAGGGCGAGTCCCTCCTCGAAGTGCCGGTCGTAGTCCTCGAAGATCTCCGCGCCCGTCTGAGCCGACAAGGGAAAGCCGGCCATCAGGCGGGCGCGTTCGTCCATGTCGTAGCCCTCGCGGCGCTCGCCCGGACAACGCCGCAGATGCGCGTACCAGGCCCCGCGTCTGCGACCTGATCCAAACGACAGGCCCCAGCGCTCGTGCGTCACGAACTCGTCAGCGACAGCTTCACCGCGAACCCCAGGAACAGGGCACCCGCCGCCGAGGTCGCCCCCGCCGACAGGCCCCTGCGGCGGCGGAACGCGGCGGCCAGCCGGGTGCCGCCGCATATCAGCGCGCTGAGGTAGAGCACGCTGGCGAACTGGGCGAGGGCGCCGAGGACGACGAACGACAGGGCGGGATAGGCGTACTGCGGATCCACGAACTGCACGAAGAAGGCGACGAAGAACAGGATCGCCTTGGGGTTGAACAGGCTGACGACGAAGGCACGGCGGAAGGGCCGCTCCTCGGCGGGCGCGGAAGCCTCACCACCGTCGGTCCGCTCCCCCCGCGTCCGCCACATGGCCCACGCGGCCCGCAGCATGCCGACGGCCAGCCACGTCAGATATCCGGCCCCCGCGTACTTCACCACGGCGAACAGCACGGCGTTCGCCTGGAGCAGCGAGGCGACCCCGGCCGCGGACAGCGTCATCAGCACCGTGTCCCCGCACCAGACCCCGGCAGCCGCGGTGTACCCGGCACGCACGCCGCGGCGGGCGGCCACCGACAGCACGTACAGCGAGTTGGGACCGGGCAGCAGAACGATCAGGACGAGGCCCGCCAGGTAGGTGGGCAGGTCGATGACACCGAACATGCGAAGGAGTGTCGCACGCGGGTGTGACAGCTGGGTAGGACGCTTCCCCCGCCGGTCAGAAGGCGTCCGACGGGACGTGCGTCCCCCACACCTCGCGCAGCGCGGCGCAGACCTCGCCGACGGTGGCCCGGGCCTTCAACGCCTCCTTCATCGGGTAGAGGACGTTGTCCTCGCCCTCGGCGGCCTTCTTCAGAGCGGCGAGGGCCGTGTCGACGGCCGACTGGTCGCGTTCCGCGCGCAGGGTGGCCAGGCGTTCGGCCTGCCGGGCCTCGATGGCGGGGTCGACGCGCAGCGGCTCGTACGGCTCTTCCTCGTCCAGCCGGAAGCGGTTGACGCCGACCACGACCCGCTCGCCGGAGTCGGTCTCCTGGGCGATGCGGTAGGCGTTGCGCTCGATCTCGTTCTTCTGGAAGCCGCGTTCGATGGCCTCGACCGCGCCGCCCAGTTCCTCGACCTTGGCCATCAGCTCCACGGCCGCGGCCTCGACGTCGTCGGTCATCCTCTCGACGGCGTAGGAGCCGGCGAACGGGTCGACGGTGGCGGTGACATCGGTTTCGTGGGCGAGGACCTGCTGGGTGCGCAGGGCGAGGCGCGCGGACTTGTCGGTGGGCAGGGCGATGGCCTCGTCGAAGGAGTTGGTGTGCAGGGACTGCGTGCCGCCGAGGACCGCGGCCAGGCCCTGCACCGCGACCCGGACCAGGTTCACCTCGGGCTGCTGGGCCGTCAGCTGCACACCGGCCGTCTGCGTGTGGAAACGCAGCATCAGGGACTTGGGGTTCTTCGCGCCGAACTCCTCGCGCATCACCCGGGCCCAGATGCGGCGTGCGGCACGGAACTTGGCGACCTCCTCCAGGATCGTCGTCCGGGCCACGAAGAAGAACGACAGCCGGGGGGCGAAGTCGTCGACGTCCATGCCGGCCGCGACCGCCGTACGCACGTACTCGACCCCGTCGGCGAGGGTGAAGGCGATCTCCTGCGCGGGCGAGGCGCCCGCCTCGGCCATGTGGTAGCCGGAGATGGAGATGGTGTTCCACTTGGGGATCTCGGCCCGGCAGTACTTGAAGATGTCGGCGATCAGGCGCAGTGAGGGCTTGGGCGGGAAGATGTAGGTGCCGCGGGCGATGTACTCCTTCAGCACGTCGTTCTGGATCGTGCCGGTGAGCTGGTCCGCCCTGACGCCCTGCTCCTCGGCGACCAGCTGGTACATGAGCAGCAGCAGGGCCGCCGGGGCGTTGATCGTCATCGATGTGGAGACCTGGTCGAGCGGAATGCCGCCGAACAGGACCCGCATGTCCTCGACCGAGTCGACGGCCACGCCCACCCTGCCGACCTCGCCGTGCGCGATCGCCGCGTCGGAGTCGTGGCCCATCTGGGTGGGCAGGTCGAAGGCGACCGACAGGCCCGTGGTGCCGTGGGCGATCAGCTGCCGGTAGCGGGCGTTGGACTCCGCGGCCGTGCCGAAACCGGCGTACTGGCGCATCGTCCAGGGGCGGCCCGTGTACATCGACGGATACACGCCACGGGTGTACGGGTACGCCCCGGGCTCTCCCAGCTTCTCCGCCGGATCCCAGCCCTGGAGGGCCTGCGGCCCGTAGACCGGCTCGATGGGCAGTCCGGACTCCGACTCACGCGCCATGGTGGGTGCCTCCCGCAGAGCAGTGACCTCGCTCACCACCATGCCCCTTGGTTCGCGGCGGGTCACGCGGGGGGAAGCATCTCAGGTGACATCCGGGCACACCGGTGAGACGAGCAGGGGGCCGTGTGCGTACTACGGGCATGGGGAGAGCGTTCGCAGCGGGGCTCGCCGTGGTGGCCGCGCTGACCGGCTGCACGGTGCAGGCCCCCGACGGCGAGGGAAAGCGCCGCTCGCCGGTGCACATCGAACTGCCGAGCAGCACCCCGTCCCCGGCCCGCACACCGGCCGACGGTGGTGACAAGCCGAGCGCCGCACCGCCGTCCGGCGACGACAAGCCCGGTGCCGCCCCGGCCCCGCCCCGCGTGCTGTGGTCCCGCGGCGCCACCGGCCGGGACGTCCGGGAGCTCCAGGCCCGGCTGCGGCAGGTCGCCTGGCTGTTCGAGGGGCCGACCGGGACGTACGACGAGCCGACGGAGCGGGCGGTCAGCGGCTTCCAGGGCAAGCGCGGGCTGCCGCGCACCGGGAAGACCGACGCCGTCACCTGGCAGCGGCTGCTGCGCATGACGCGCGAGCCCGGCCGCTGGGACCTGTACCTGATGGGCGGCCAGCCGGCCGACGCACCGGACGCGCGCTGCCGGACCGGCAGGGTGCTGTGCATCGACAAGACCAGCAGGACGCTGCGCTGGATGATCGACGGGCGGACCGTGTCGACGATGGCGGTCCGCTTCGGCTCCCAGTACACGCCGACCCGGGAGGGCGTCTTCTCCGTCTACTGGAAGTCCCGCGACCACGTCTCGACGCTCTTCGACTCGCCCATGCCCTACGCGATGTTCTTCAGCGGCGGCCAGGCCGTGCACTTCTCGGCGGACTTCGCCGCCCGGGGCTACGCGGGCGCCTCGCACGGCTGCGTCAACGTGCGGGACGAGGCGGCGATCGCGGAGCTGTACGCGCAGGTCCGCAACGGCGACAGGGTCGTCGTGTCCTGGTGACAGCGGGGAGAGGGATCAGGGGCGCGGGCGGGACCGGGGGAACGTGTCCCGCCCGCGCTCAGGTGCACGAGCCGTAGGTACGGGGGGAACCCCGGCTCTGTGCGACGGCCGATGACCAGTCGGCTCACTCATTACTGCGCCGGGGCGGCCGAAAACGTCACACCCTCGGCCAAGAGATTTCCACGGAGTGCGAAACCGCAGGTCGCAGCGGTGCGGAAGAGCTCCGGTACCGGCCGCGGTCCGCGTCGCCCTCGTCGTCCTTCTTCTCGGCCTGTTCCTCGGCCTGCTTCTCGGTCTGTTCCTCGGCCTGCTTCTCGGCCTTCCGGTCGGCCTTGTCCTGCTTCCGGTCCTGGCCGCGGTCGTGGTTCCCCCGGTCCGCGCCCTTGCCGTCGCCGTTGCCGGGGTGCCGGCCCTGGTCCGGGTGCTCCTCGTTCCTCCGCTGCCCCGAGCGGGGGTCGGCCGAGGACAGGACACCTTCGCAGTACTTCCACACCCGCAGGCCGCCCGCCGCGTCCCGCAGGGCGCGCCTGCGGTCGGGGTCCAGCCACTTGCCGTCACGGAGGTCGCGGCAGGCGGAGGCGATCTTCCCGCGGTCGTCGTCGGGGCGGTCCGCCCGGTCGCCGGGGTCCGGTCTCCCGTTCGCGTCGTCGTCCGGCTCGTCACGCCCCTGGGCGTCCGCCCCGCCCGTCGACGTGCCGTCCGGGGCGTCCTCGCGGGTCGGTCCGCCCTGCGCGTCGTCGCTCGGCGAGGGCGACACCAGGGGGCGTTCGGGCGGAGTGACGTCGGCCGAAACGGAGGCACCGGGGTGGGGCTCGTCGCCGCCGAACGGTGCCCTCAGGACTCCGGTTCCGGCCGCGACGGCGACCCCGCCGACCATGCCGACGGCCAGCACGGCGGCGAGGGCGAGACGGGCGGGACGGGCCCAGCGAGGCCGCCGGGCGGTGACGGTGCCGCTGCCGCCGGGGCTTCCGATCCGGACCAGCCCGGCGTCGGTGACCCCGGGCGCGTCCTGGCCGCCGGTGCCCGCACGGGCCGCGACCGCGTCGGCGCGTTCCGCGCGGGCCTTGCGGAACGCGGCCACCGCCGCGGCCTCACCGGGGAGTTCATCGCTGGTCAGCGGGGGTGTGGCAGACAGTGCGCCGAGGGCGCGGGCGAGGTGTTCGGCCTGGTCCCGGCCGGCGCCGTCGACGGCTTCGAGTGGCTCTCCGCTCAGCAAACGCTCCGCCGTTTCGCGGTCCAGCCACCTGTACTGCTCGTCGGCCATCACACATCCTTCTGCGTCCGCATAACGCTACGCGTCACACCTGCGGACGTCACCGCACCGCCGCGCGGTTCTCGCTGGGGCGGCAGGGCGTCGAGCACTCCGGCCGATTCCGGATCGGCCTGCGGATCGTCGCCGAGCAGTTCGGCGAGCCGCTTCAGACCCCGGTGCGCCGCCGTGCGGACCGCACCCGGGCGCTTGCCCAGCGTCTCGGCGGCGGTCTTCGCGTCGAGCCCCACCACCACGCGCAGGACGACCGCCTCGGCCTGGTCCTGGGGCAACCGGGAGATCAAGGAGAACGTGCCGTCGGTGGCGAGCGCCTCGATGGCCTCGCCGGCGGTGTCGGACTCGGCGGCCCGGCCGGTCAGTTCGGTCTCGTCACCGCCGATCGCGGGCCTGCGCCCGCGCATGCGTATGTGGTCCAGCGCGCGATTGCGGGCGATCCGGGCGGCCCAGCCGCGAAACCGGTCCGCGTCGCCGGTGAACCGCTCCAGATCGCGGGCTATCTGAAGCCACGCCTCGGACGTCACGTCCTCGGCATCGGGGTCGCCGACCAGCGTCCGTACGTACCCGAGCAGCCGCGGGTGCACGGTGCGGTACACAGTCCGGAACGCGTTCTCATCTCCGTCCTGTGCCGCGCGCACCGCGGCGGTCAGCTCCGCGTCGTCCCCCAGCACCGCGCGCCCTTCTGCGCCTTGACCGGCGCCGCTCTCGCGGACCGGGTTCTCGCCGTCGTGGTTGCTCAATTGGTGATTGCGGTCACAAGGCCGCAGGTGGTTGCGGTGGTCTTGCCGCCTTCGCTGTTGGCGCGAATGGCACGTTACGACCTGAAACCACTCCCCGTCCATGTCCGTCCGAGATGCAACTAAGCCGTGACGCCGCGGGGTGTGACAGAAAACGCACACTGGGCGCTGTAGGGAGTACGGGCCGCCGCGCGGCCCGTGCCGCGCGACGGCCGGGGCCTCTCCTGTGGGGGGTGGCGGCCCCGGCCGTTGCCATGGCGGGTGCCGGCGGGTTCGCGGCAGCGCCCGGCCGTGACGGCCTGGGTTCGCGGAAATCTCCTGTCACTGACGGCCGTTGGACTGGGAGCGCTTGCCGTCGCTCCGGCTCTTGCCCGCGCCGTTGCCCGACTCGCCGCTCCCGCCGTTGCCCGACTCGCCGCTCCCGCTGTTGCCCGGCTCGTTGCCCCCGCCGTTGTTCGCGGGGGGAGCACCGCCGCCCTTGGCGGGATCGCCGTTTCCGGAGTCACCGCTCCCGCCCTTGGGTTCGGCCAGTTGTTCGGCGCAGTAGGCCGTGACGTTCCTCTCACCGCCCGCGGCGGCCACGAGACGCCGCCAGGCCGTCGCCTCCAAGGCCTTGCCGCGTCCCCCGGCCCGCTCGTAGGCACGGCAGTGGGCCTCGGTGTCCTGGGCGGGAGCCGGCCGGTCCGGGTGAGCGGGGGCCGAGCCGGTGCCGGGGCCGGGGCTTCGGCTGCCGCGGGGAGGTTTCCCGGCCGGGTCCTGCGGGGCGCTGCTCGGGGCGGACGGGCGCTCGGGGGCGTCCTTGGTGCCCTTCTCCGGTGACCCCGCCACGCCGATCGCCGCCACGGCGACACCGCCCAGCGTGAGACTGGCGAGCAGCACGGAGAGCGTCGTCCTCAGGGACCGGCCCACGTACCGCCGCTCCCGGGTACGCCAGTCGTCCCGGCGGCGGCCGCGCGTGCGCAGGGCCCCGGCGTCCCGCGCGGCCCGGAAGGCGGCCACGGCCCGCTGCTCGCCCTCGGCGTCGACACCGTCCCTGATGAGGGCGGCGACCAGCAGCGCCTCGACGTCGGAGTCCAGGAGGGCGTGACGGGAACCACGGCCGGAAAGCCCGCCGTCGCTGCGCCGTTCACCCATGTCCGTATCCGTCCCTGCTCGATCCGATCGATCCGTCCGCCCCGGTCGGCCCGCCGGGTCCCACCAGTACGTCCCGGCGGTCCGCCCTGTTCAGGGCGTCGGTCCGCGGGACCCGCCCGGGCCGTCCGCGAAACCGCCGGCGAAACCGCCGGTTCCGCTCATGTCGACTCACCCAGCGTCCGGGGAGCCTCATCCGTCACACTCTCCGCGCCGAGCTGCCCGGCGAGGCGCTTCAGGCCCCGGTAGGCCGCCGTGCGGACCGCGCCCGGCCGCTTGCCCAGGACCCGCGCCGCGGCCGGGCCGTCCAGGCCGACCACGACGCGCAGCAGCACGGCCTCGGCCTGGTCGCGCGGCAGCCCCCGGACCAGTTCCAGGGCGTGCTCGGTGGAGATGGACTCCAGCGCCTGGTCGTGCGTGCTCTGCGGGCCGGGCAGGTCCAGCACGTCCTGCTCCAGCGCGGACGACCGGGGCCGTACCCGCTGCCGGCGCAGGTGGTCCAGCGCCCTGTGCCGGGCGATGGTCGCCGTCCAGCCCCGGAAGCCGGCCCCGTCACCCCGGAACCGCCCGAGGTCCCGGGCGATCTCCAGCCAGGCGTCGGACGCCACGTCCTCCGCGTCGTCCCCGACCAGGCCGCGCAGATAGCCGAGCAGTCCGGGCTGCACGAACCGGTAGGCGACCGCGAAGGCCGCCTCGTCACCCTGCTGGGCCCGCGCGACGGCCGCGCCCAGTTCCCCGTCGTACGCCTGCCCGCGCCGGGGTTCCGCTCCGTGACCCAAGTACCGTCCTCGTCCGTGCCGAGTGCGCCCTCCCACGATGATCAGCGCCGGTCCGCGCGGAAGTGTCACAGCGCGTCGGACGCCGGGGTCCCACGACCGTTCGGGTCAACCCGGACCGCCGTCCTCGGGAGCCGGGCCCCGCGGAGGTTTCGGCCAAGTGACGTGCCGGGGAGCTCTGCTCGCGATGCAACCGCCCACGAAAGGCGAGCGCCGTATGACACCCCGCCTCCTGCGCACCGCCGTCGCCACCGCCCTGGCCCTCGGCGCCCTCGGCCTCGACCAGCCCGCCCGGGCCTCCTCCTCGGACGGGGTGCACACCGTCCGGGTGCCGGACGGCGACCCCCATGAACGGTCCCTCGCCCCGCGCACCACCGAGCCGTTCAGCCTGCTCGGTCTCACCTGGGACGACCCGGACGCGGCCCTGGAGGGCACGGCCCACGTGCGCACGCGCTCGCGGGGGAGCGGCGTCTGGAGCGCGTGGCGGCCCCTGGAGACCGACGTCCGTACGCCCGAGGCCGGCCTCGACCGCGACCGGGCAGCGGTGCGCGGCAGCACCCAGCCGTTGTGGACCGGGCCTTCGGACGGCGTCCAGGTGCGCGTCTCGGGCTCGCGCCTGCCGGCGGGTCTGCGCGTCGAACTGATCGACCCCGAGGCCGAGTCGGACGCCGTGCACGGCGCGGTCGTGGAGCCGGACGCCGCCGGGCCGGCCGCCGGTCCGCTCGCGGCCGAGCGTCCCGCCATGACGTCGCGCTCCGCCTGGGGTGCCGACGAGTCCCTGGTGAAGGACCCGCCCACCTACACCGGCGACACCAAGGCGATGTTCGTCCACCACACGGCGGGCACCAACGACTACACGTGCTCCGAGTCGGCCTCGATCGTGCGCGGTGTGTTCCTCTACCACGTGAGGAGCAACGGCTGGAACGACATCGGCTACCACTTCCTCGTCGACAAGTGCGGCACCGTCTTCGAGGGCCGTGCGGGCGGCGTCGACAAGCCCGTCCTCGGCGCCCACACCTACGGGTTCAACACCGCCACCAGCAGCGTCTCGGTACTCGGCGACTACTCCACGGCGGCCTCGAACGCCGCGGTGCGCGCGTCGGTGGCGAAGGTCGCGGCCTGGAAGCTCGGCCTCTACGGCATCGACCCGACCGGGACGGTCGTGCTGACCTCCGGTGCCGACAACGGCAAGTACAAGCTGGGCCAGAAGGCCACGTTCCACCGCGTGTCCGGGCACCGTGACGGCTACCCGACGGAGTGCCCCGGGCGGAACCTCTACGCCGACCTGCCCGAGATCCGCACCCTGGCCGCGAACGCCGGCACGCTCGACGAACCCGAACCCGAACCCGAACCCGAACCCGAACCCGCCCCGGGGCCGCCGGGGTCCTTGGGCGAGGACCGGGACGAGGGCGTGCTCGCGCCCTGAAGCTATCGCCGGGGCGCGGTGCTCACCGCGTCCCGGCACAGCAGCCGCAGCGATCCGTGGCCCGCGTAGCAGCGGCGGGCCTCGTCGATGGGGTCCCACAGGCGCCCGTCGGGGGTGCGGAGCCAGTGGTCGCCGCCGGTCGCCCACCACTCGGCGCCGGTCTGACGCGCCATCACCTCACCGGCGTACGCACCGAAGCCGCGCAGCACCTGCTGGACGGCTGCGTCGGGCGCTCCTTCCCGCCGTATCCCCTCGATCATCCGGTCGATGCTCCACAGGCTCTGCACCGAGTAGTCGAGGCGCAGCCGTGCTCCCTCGCGCATCGTCGCCACAGTGTCCGCCGCCCATCGCAGCGGCTTCGCAGCTGCCGATGGCCTGGTCTCCGCTTGAGTCGTCACATCCCGGAAAGCGCTGCGGCGAAGCGTTTCGTCACCCGGAATCGGCGGCTTCCCCGAAGCGGCGCAGGACCGCCCCGGCACGCTCAAGGGACAGTCACAGGACTCTTTCAAGGAAGCGGGTTTAGGCCGGCAGGGCCGTCGACATGACCCGTCCCTCAGCCCTGTTGCCGACTCCGGCGGGACACCACCGCGCGCAGCACCCGCCGCCCCTCGATCGACACCTCCAGCGCCCGGCGCAGCCCGGCCGGGCCGTGTCCGGCCAGGACCTCCAGGACGGTGATCTGACGGCGCAGTTCGGCCGCGACGAGGGGCGACATTCCCTCCGTACGGCCCGCGCGGCGGGAGTCGACGGACGAGGCCTCGTCCTCGGCGGTGTCCAGGAGCCGGTGGATCTGGAGGGAGGCGACGGAGCAGGCGTCGGCCCACACCCGGACTCCGGTGGCGGACCGCTCGGCGGGGGCCGCCTCGAGCATCCGGTGGGCGAGCACGGCCGCCTCGTCCCCGGCGCCGGCCGCGTCCAGCTTGCCGCGGGCCTGCTCCAGCCGCTCGCCCCAGTCACCGGCACCGGCACCGTCGCTGAGGCTCGCCCACACCGGCCGCAGGATCTCGTCGTCGCCGCCCAGCAGGGGCACGCACCGATCCAAACAAGCCAGCCCGCTCGCGGCCAGCCCGCGTTCGTCGGCCTGTGCGATCAACTCCACCAGGCTCATCCACGCCTCCCTCCGCGGGCCTTCTCCGGGGCCCGATCAGGCCACTGCCAGCCCTCACCCCTCACGGAACCCGCACTTCCCCTTACTGCGTGCGACGGCCCCGCAGTGTCACAGGGACACCACACCCAATCTGTCGAGGAAACGGAACAACAGGTTTTCGGCCAGGGGTTGGGGGTCTGACGTGAGTACGTCCACCAGCGCGTCGGCGTTCACTTCGCACCCCGCCTCGGCGGCCCAGCGGACAGCGCGCTCCGCGGCGTCGCCGGGTTCCAGGAAGTAGTCCTCCAGCGTGAGGCCCTCCCGGTCCGACCCCAGGTATCCGGCCATCGCGGAGCGCGCGAGGCAGGTGGTCCACGCCCCGCTCTCGGGCGCCGCGGCCTCCAGCACCACGCACTCGCTGTTCATGACGTACCCGAACAGCGCGGGCGCCCCGGTCTCCCGGGCGAGGGCGTTCATGTTCCCGATGTCGCCGTCGCTGCTCGGGTACTCCCACACCTGCCAGCCGCCCGGCGCCGAGGCGCGCCGCGTCAGGCCTTCCCCGGCCCCCGCCAGCGCGTCCAGCTCCGGCAGCGGCCGCTCCCCCCGGCCCACGACGAAGTATCCCCAGTAGCCCATGTTCCGGTTCCCCCCGGCATATTCGATTCAGGTCGCCTCAGAAGACCACCACAGTCGTACGGGAGTTCGCAGCCGTATGGGCCAATTCGTGCCGGTCAGCCGAGCCTGTCCGCCAGCGCCCGGAACTCCGTCCAGGACAGCTCGGGCCTGTCGGGGTCCCACAGCTTCTGGACCGTCGCCCGCAGCGGCATCCGGATCCCGGCCGCCACCTGCTCCTGCGTCTGGGAGTTCGCGAGGTCGCACCACACCGCGAAGGAGCCGCCGAGGATCTGGCCGTCGTAGCGCGCCGGCACGGCCGCGGTGCCGCGCAGCACCCGCGGTGTCCACTGCTCGTAGATCCGCTGCCCCGTCGGATAGACGAAGGTCTGCGGCTCGCCGAGCACGTAGTACAGGAACTCGTCGTTGTAGTTGATCACCTTGCGGCCCGCCTGGAGGTACTCCAGGGGCGCCCGGGCACCGATCTCCTTGCCGGTCCAGTAGGCGACCTGGATGTCCTTGGCGGCCTGGACGGAGGTGCCGCGGAAGAAGCCGTCGTTCCACGCGCGGGGGGTGCGCTGGTGGGCGCGGACGGTGTCGGCCCGGTCGTTCAGCCAGCCGGTGGTGAGGTCGGCGACCGTCGCGCCGGAGCCGTACTTCTCCCGGGCGGCGGCGGCCAGCTGCGGGAACGACGCCTCCGGGTTCGACCGGGTCAGCGCCTGGTACTCGTCGCCGCCGAGGTGCCAGGGCCCGCCGGGGAAGAGGTCGGCGTACTCGTCGAGCAGGTCGTCGACGATGTCGGCGCTCTCGGCCTTGGAGATGTCGATGGCGCCCTGCACCGCCGACCCCTGCCCGGTGCGCAACTGCAGGTCGGGGTGGGCGTCGAGGACCGCGCCGAGATGTCCGGGCGAGTCGATCTCGGGCACGATCGTGATGTGCCGGCTCTCCGCGAGGTCGATGATCTTCCGCACCTGCGCCTTGGTCAGATGCTGCCGCGACACGATCTCGGGATGCGAGGAGGACTCGATCCGGAACCCCTGGTCGTCGGAGAAGTGCAGGCCCAGCTGGTTGAACTTCAGATCGCCCAGTTCCCGGATCCGGTCCTCGATCCAGCCGGCCGTGAAGTACTTGCGCGCGATGTCCAGCATGAACCCGCGCTGCGCCTTGGCCGGCTCGTCCTTCACCACGCCCTCGGGCGCCGTGCCGCCGTCGTGCGTCTCCTGCTTGAGCGTGCGGGTGCCGTAGAAGACGCCCGCGTCGGACGGCCCGGTGATCTCCACCCGCCCGTCGCGCACGGTCATCACGTACGACTCGGGGTTCGCGCCCTTGTCGGCGTTCAGCGCCAGCCGCAGATCCCCGGCTCGCCTGTCGCCCTTCTCGCCCGCGTACTCCATCCCCAGCTCACCGGCGACCAGCCGCCCCTCGTCGGCCAGCGCCGGGTCGGCCACGACCACCCGGTTGTCCTTCTCGGGACGCCAGCCCGGGCCGCGCGCCGGCTCGTGGTCGCGCACGGCGGGGATGGTGCGGGGCGCCTCGGACAGGGCGTAGGAGCGGGTCGGGCTGGGGGTCGGGCCCGCTTCCGGCGCTCTGTCCGAGGGCGCGGCCGCGGTGGCCCCCTGCGAGGATCCGGCCTGCTGGCCCGTGGACCCGCCGTCGCCGCCCGAGGCCGCCCAGAGCCCGAGACTCACCCCGGCCGCGACCACGACCAGGGCTACAGCCATGGCCACGACCAGCACCTGCCGTTTTTTCTCCTGCTTCGCCGAAGCCCGGCGCCTGTGCTGACTCACACGGCCAACCTAAAACCCGGGGCGCCATGGCGCGCGTCCACCACGCGTGCCGACACTCTCTCCCCCGGGTGAAATTCAGGCATCCTTCGGACACGTCATGGTCGTACTCGATAACGTGACGTCACATCTCTCACACCTTGCCCTGCCGACACACGTGACGCCCACGAGGACCCACGCTGCCTGCGCACCGTCTCCCAGATCTCCCCGGTCGGCTCGCCATACCGGTGGAGCACTTCAACACAGCCTCCGAGGAGGACCTGGAGCAGGCCCTCCTCTCCTGCCTGCGCAGCCACCGCTGGGCCCGCCGGGTCGCGGAACACCGCCCCTACCCGGACGTGGACTCCCTGCTGGCCGCCGCGGACGAGGCGGCCTACGACCTGACCTGGTCCGACCTCTCGGAAGCACTGGCGGCCGAGCCGCTGCCCACCCTCCCGCCGGACGCCTACTCCGCGGCCCACACCGCCCTCGGCGCGGCCCACGCCGCCTACGAGGCACGCTTCGGGCACATGTTCGTCATCTGCCTGGACGGCCTGTCCCCGTCCGAGACCCTGGACCGCCTCCTCGCGGCCATCCGGTCACGATTGACCAACGATCCCGAAGAAGAGCGGGTGGTGGCGACGGAGGAGCTCCGGCGCCTCGCGAGGGGACGTCTGCTGCACGCCCTCAGGGGCGCGGGGAACTGCGCGAGCAACCACTGAACGCACCGCACCCGGCATAGCGGGACGTACCACCCACATCTCTGGCCCCACTAGCCCACCCGTACCTCTTTGCGTGCCAGTTTGATCACACCGGGGGACCCCCGCTCAGCCCAGCGGCAGCTCATCGCTACGATGCTGGGGGCCGGTGGACCGTACCCGGCCGGGCCCGACCGACACACCAAGCCGGCGCGGCCCCAATCCCCGCTCCCGGAGGAAACTTCCGTGCCGGCTGGAACGCTGTACCGCGGCCGGGAAGGAATGTGGTCCTGGGTGGCTCACCGAGTCACCGGCGTCCTCATCTTCTTCTTCCTGTTCGTTCACGTGCTGGACACCGCCCTCGTCCGTGTGTCCCCGGAGGCCTACGACACCGTCGTGGCCACGTACAAGACGCCGATCGTCGCGCTGCTGGAGTACGGCCTCGTCGCCGCCATCCTCTTCCACGCGCTCAACGGTCTGCGCGTCATCGCTGTCGACTTCTGGATCAAGGGCGCCCGCTACCAGAAGCAGATGCTCTGGACCGTCGTCGCCCTGTGGGTCGTGCTGATGCTCGGGGCCATCTACCCCGTCCTCGGCCACGCCGCTCGTGAACTCTTCGGGAGCTGACGCCAATGTCCACGACTGAGAAGACCGCTGCCGGCGTCGGCCCCGTCGAGGGCGGCGCCGTCTACACCGTCGACAACCCGGCGCCCTTCATCGAGGCCCCGCGCCAGCGCACCCGCAAGTCCCCGAAGAGCACCCGGGGCAACTTCGAGCTGGCGGCCTGGCTTTTCATGCGCCTGTCGGGCGTGGTGCTGGTCGTGCTGGTCCTCGGCCACCTGCTGATCCAGCTCGTGCTGGACGGCGGCGTCTCCAAGATCGGCTTCGCCTTCGTGGCGGGCCGCTGGGCGTCCCCGTTCTGGCAGGTCTGGGACCTGCTGATGCTGTGGCTCGCCATGCTGCACGGCGCCAACGGCCTGCGCACGGTCATCAACGACTACGCGGAGCGCGCGAACACCCGGCTGTGGCTCAAGGGCCTGCTCTACACCGCCACGGTGTTCACCATCCTGCTGGGCACGCTGGTGATCTTCACCTTCGACCCGAACATCCGCTAGGCACGGGGCTGCGAGAATCATGAAGATCCACAAGTACGACACCGTCATCGTCGGCGCCGGTGGCGCGGGCATGCGCGCGGCCATCGAGTCCACGAAGCGCAGCCGCACCGCCGTGCTGACCAAGCTCTACCCCACCCGCTCCCACACGGGCGCCGCGCAGGGCGGCATGGCCGCCGCGCTGGCCAACGTGGAGGAGGACAACTGGGAGTGGCACACCTTCGACACGGTCAAGGGCGGTGACTACCTGGTCGACCAGGACGCCGCCGAGATCCTGGCGAAGGAGGCCATCGACTCCGTCCTCGACCTGGAGAAGATGGGCCTGCCGTTCAACCGGACCCCGAACGGCACCATCGACCAGCGCCGTTTCGGCGGTCACAGCCGCAACCACGGCGAGGCCCCGGTCCGCCGCTCCTGCTACGCGGCCGACCGCACCGGCCACATGATCCTCCAGACGCTGTACCAGAACTGCGTCAAGGAGGGCGTGGAGTTCTACAACGAGTTCTACGTCCTGGACCAGCTGATCACCGAGGTCGACGGCGTCAAGAAGTCGGCCGGTGTCGTGGCGTACGAGCTGGCGACCGGTGAGATCCACGTCTTCCAGGCGAAGTCCGTGGTCTACGCG
Organism: Streptomyces sp. NPDC093598; assembly: GCF_044764825.1. Classification (NCBI taxonomy): domain Bacteria; kingdom Bacillati; phylum Actinomycetota; class Actinomycetes; order Kitasatosporales; family Streptomycetaceae; genus Streptomyces; species Streptomyces sp. NPDC093598. Next base: position 284,236 of record NZ_JBIWIV010000004.1, read on the forward strand.
TCCGGCGGTTGCGGCAAGTTCTTCAAGGTGACGTCGAACGCGCACACGCTGACGGGTGACGGCCAGGCGGCGGTCTACCGCCGCGGTCTGCCGCTGGAGGACATGGAGTTCTTCCAGTTCCACCCGACCGGCATCTGGCGCATGGGCATCCTGCTGACGGAGGGCGCCCGCGGTGAGGGCGGCATCCTCCGCAACAAGGACGGCGAGCGCTTCATGGAGAAGTACGCGCCGGTCATGAAGGACCTGGCGTCCCGTGACGTCGTGTCCCGCTCCATCTACACGGAGATCCGTGAGGGCCGCGGCTGCGGTCCCGAGGGCGACCATGTCTACCTCGACCTCACGCACCTCCCGCCGGAGCAGCTGGACGCGAAGCTCCCGGACATCACGGAGTTCGCGCGCACCTACCTCGGCATCGAGCCCTACACGGACCCGATCCCGATCCAGCCCACCGCGCACTACGCGATGGGCGGCATCCCGACCAACGTCGAGGGTGAGGTCCTGGCGGACAACACCACCGTCGTCCCGGGCCTGTACGCGGCCGGCGAGGTCGCCTGCGTGTCCGTGCACGGAGCCAACCGCCTCGGCACCAACTCGCTGCTGGACATCAACGTCTTCGGCAAGCGCGCGGGCATCGCCGCCGCGGAGTACGCGCAGAAGGCGGAGTTCGTCGAGCTGCCGGAGAACCCGGCGGAGCTCGTGATCTCCCAGGTGGAGCGGCTGCGCGACTCCACCGGCACCGAGCGGGTGTCGGAGCTGCGGCGCGAGCTGCAGGAGACCATGGACGCCAACGTCATGGTGTTCCGCACCGAGCAGACGATCAAGACGGCGGTCGAGAAGATCGCGGAGCTGCGCGAGCGCTACCGGAACGTGGCGATCCAGGACAAGGGCAAGCGGTTCAACACGGACCTGCTGGAGGCCATCGAGCTGGGCAACCTGCTCGACCTCGCCGAGGTCATGGCCGTCTCCGCGCTCGCCCGCAAGGAGTCCCGCGGCGGTCACTACCGCGAGGACTACCCGAACCGCGACGACGTCAACTTCATGCGCCACACCATGGCGTACCGCGAGGTCGGCGCCGACGGCTCCGAAACCGTCCGTCTCGACTACAAGCCGGTCGTCCAGACCCGCTACCAGCCGATGGAGCGTAAGTACTGATGGCTACCCCCGTTCTGGACAAGGAAGACGCGGCCGGCAAGCCCGAGCCCGGTTTCGCCGACTCCCCCTACATCACGGTCACCTTCCGCATCCGCCGCTTCAACCCGGAGGTCGCGGCGGAGGCGGTGTGGGAAGACTTCCAGGTGGAGATCGACCCCAAGGAGCGTGTCCTCGACGCCCTCCACAAGATCAAGTGGGACCTGGACGGCACGCTGACGTTCCGCCGTTCCTGCGCGCACGGCATCTGCGGCTCGGACGCCATGCGGATCAACGGCAAGAACCGCCTGGCCTGCAAGACGCTGATCAAGGACATCAACCCCGAGAAGCCGATCACGGTCGAGGCCATCAAGGGCCTCACGGTCCTGAAGGACCTCGTGGTCGACATGGAGCCGTTCTTCCAGGCGTACCGCGACGTCATGCCCTTCCTCATCACGAAGGACACGAACGAGCCGACGCGTGAGCGTCTCCAGACGGCCGAGGACCGCGAGCGCTTCGACGACACGACGAAGTGCATCCTCTGCGCGGCCTGCACCACGTCGTGCCCGGTCTTCTGGAACGACGGCCAGTACTTCGGCCCGGCCGCCATCGTCAACGCGCACCGCTTCATCTTCGACTCGCGTGACGAGGCCGGCGAACAGCGCCTGGAGATCCTCAACGACCGCGACGGCGTGTGGCGCTGCCGCACGACCTTCAACTGCACGGACGCCTGCCCGCGCGGCATCGAGGTCACGAAGGCGATCGCGGAGGTCAAGCGTGCGCTGATCACGCGCCGCTACTGAGCTCGACCGCTTGAGCTCGAGGGCCCTGTTTCCGCTGGAAACGGGGCCCTCCGGCATATGCCACGCCTTCGGGTGAACGCGGCCGCGAAGGACGCCCGGGCACCCTCCGACCTACGAAGATGCTCTCGACACCAGCCCCCAGGAGGCGCCTGATGTCCGCAGCTTCCGTCGAGCAGCCCTTCCACGACGAAGAGCCGGTCACCCTGACGACCGTCGCCGACGGATCATGGAGCGCCATCCGGTCTACCGCGTCGAGATCATCGGAGGCCACCTCCTCGTAACCCCGTCACCGGATGCTCCCCACGCCCGCGCCCTGACCACACTCATGCGTCCGCGGACGGTGGTTCTCGTAGGCGCTTCCCAGCGGGTCGGTCATGTCACACCATTTGCGGGTGCGGCTTTGGCTGGTGTCGAAGAAGGCGGCTTGGCAGGTAGGTGATGCGCACAAGGCCAGTCTTCCCGCACGTTGCCGAGGCGGAAGTCGGGGAACTCAGCACGCATGGAACCACCTTGGCAGGTTGCAGCGCGGCTCGGAGAGCTGCTAGAACCGCCTTAGCCGGTTCGCAGAGTTCCACGATGGCCAGGAGGTCTCATGCCCCGTCCCGCCAGCGACGTGCAAGCATTTGAAGCCCACGCGACCGACGCCGACCTCGACGACCTGCGCGCGCGACTAGCCGCGGCGCGACTACCGGAGGCTGAGACGGTCCATCCCGCCGCGCCCGGCCCTCGCCGATGGGAACAGGGCGTTCCTCTCGCCGACCTCGTCGATGTCGTGAACTACTGGCGCACCGGGTACAACTGGCGGTCGTTCGAAGAGCGCCTCAACCGTGTGGGCCAGTTCCGCACGACCATTGACGGTCTGGGAATCCACTTCCTGCACCGCCGGTCCGCGCGCGCAGATGCCACTCCTCTGATAGTGACGCACGGCTGGCCAGGCAGCATCGCCGAGTTCATCGATGTAGTGGACGAGCTGGCGGATCCGAACGATGCGGAGGCGCCGGCGTTCCACGTCGTGGTCCCGTCGCTACCAGGCTTCGGTTACAGCGACAAGCCGGCCACCACCGGGTGGGGAACCGAAAAGATCGCGGCCGCATGGGTGGAACTGATGGGAAGGCTCGGCTACAGCACGTTCGTAGCCCACGGCGGCGACTGGGGAGGCAATATCACCACCGTTCTCGGCGGCAGGTTCCCCGCGCACGTTCTCGGCATCCACACGACGTTCGCGGAGGGGCCGCCCGGGTTGACAACGGACGGGCTGACGGCGGTCGAGCGCAGGTGGACCGAGGAAACGCGCCATTTCTGGCGCCACCGCGCGGCGTACGCGAAGCAGCAGGCGACCCGACCGCAGACCATCGGCTACTCGCTCGTCGACTCACCGGTCGGGCTTCTCGCCTGGATTCTGGACAAGTTCGCCGAGTGGTCAGACACCGAGGACAGCCCGTTCGAGAAGATTTCCAGAGACCGCGTTCTCGACGACGTCACCCTGTATTGGCTGACGCGGACCGGCGCATCGGCGGCCCGCATCTACTACGAGAGCCACAACTCGCTGGACCCCGAACTCCGGGTCGATGTCCCGTCAGCGATCACCATGTATCCCCGCGACGTCGAGAAGTGTCCGCGCCCCTGGGCACAGGAGCGGTACCGGCAGATCGTCCGGTGGAGGTCGCCCGAAAGCGGGGGACATTTCCCGTCGCTCGAGGTTCCCGGGTATTTCGTCAAAGATCTGCAAGAAGGCCTCGCGGCAGTGCTGGCCGCTGACCGGTGAACGCGGCCCGGCGGCCCGGCACTCGGAGGTGCGTTGCGACACCACGAGACCACCGCGTCCCCGGTCGCCCGGCATCCCGACGTCGCGTGGGACACCTGCCGGTCTGCGATCAAGGCCGACGCGCAGACCAGGAGCGCCGACCCTTGTGTTGAACATGTTCAAAAGTAGGTCTACAGTCATCCCCGACAGCGTTTTGAACGCGTTCAAGAAGGGTGGGGCTATGGACCGCACGGTCATCGCCTACGTCATCTACCTGCTGGTCAGCATCGGCCTGACCGTCTGGGTGGCCCGCACGCTCAGCCGGAACGGGAGGGTCTTCCTCGCCGATGTGCTGCACGGCAACGAGAATCTCGCCGACGCCGTCAACCACCTCCTGGTGGTCGGCTTCTACCTCGTCAACCTCGGGTTCGTCGCGCTGTACCTGAGCGACGACGGAACCATCACCGACGCCCGCGGCATCTTCGAGGCCCTGTCGACCAAGCTCGGCGTGGTGCTGCTCGTGCTCGGCGTGATGCACCTGGGCAACGTCTACGTGCTCAACCGGATCCGGCGCCGGGGCGCCATGGAGCGGGAGCAGGTTCCGCCGGTGCCGCCGCAGGGCTGGGTCGCCCCGCAGGCCCAGGCCTGAGCGGAGAGGTTCATGAAGGCCACCGCACCGGTCCGCCGGCTCACCGTCCTGTACGACGCCGAGTGCTCCCTGTGCGCGTTCCTGCGCGACTGGCTCCTGCGGCAGCCCCGGCTGGTGCCGCTGGAGCTGGTCCCGGCCGCCTCCGAGGAGGCCCGGCGGCGCTTTCCCGGGCTCGACCACGGCGCCACCCTCGACGAGATCACCGTCGTCGGTGACGCCGGGCAGGTCTACCAGGGTCCCGCCGCCTGGGTGGTCACCCTGTGGGCGCTGCGCGAGCACCGGCCGCTCGCCCACCGGCTGAGCACCCCGTCCGGCGCCCGGTTGGCCAAGGGCGCGGTGCTCGCCGCCGCCAAGTGGCGCGGGTCGCAGTGGCACCGGAGGCAGCGCGGCGGGACGCAGTGGGGCGGCCGGGTGTACCGGAGGGCGGACGGGTGGTCGTACGACCCGGACAGCGGCTGGAGCTACACCGCGCCGGGCTGCGCCGACGGCACCTGCGCCCCTCGGTGACCGTACCGCTGCTGACGTTAGGCTCTCTTCCCGTGCCCGCGAAGAACGACGGCCCCGACGACGGCGCCACCCCCACCAAGTCCGAGCAGACCCGCGCCCTGATCCTGGAGACGGCCATGCGGCTGTTCCAGGAGAACGGCTACGACAAGACGACGATGCGGGCCATCGCCAAGGAGGCCGGGGTCTCCGTCGGCAACGCGTACTACTACTTCGCGGGCAAGGAGCACCTGATCCAGGGCTTCTACGACCGGATCGCCGCCGAACACCAAGTGGCGGTACGGGAGATCCTGGACCGGGAGACCGACCTGGAGACCCGTCTGGCGGGGGTGCTGCGGGCCTGGCTGGACATCGCCGCGCCCTACCACGAGTTCGCGGTGCAGTTCTTCAAGAACGCAGCCGACCCGGACAGCCCGCTCAGCCCCTTCTCCCCCGAATCGGAGCACGCGCGCGAGGAGGCCATCAGCGTCCACCGGGACGTGCTGGCCGGGGCGACGAAGACCAAGGTGCCCGACGAACTGCGGGACATCCTGCCCGAGTTGATGTGGCTGTCCCAGATGGGGCTCTGCCTGTACTGGATCTTCGACCGGACCGAGGGCCGCGAGCGCAGCTACCGGCTCGCCGAGCGCGGTGCCCGGCTCACCGCGCGGGGCGTGGCCCTGGCCCGCTTCCGGGTGCTGCGACCGCTCGTGCGCGAGGTGCACGAGCTGTTCACGGACTTCCTGCCGGGGATGACCAACGCCATCCCGGATCCGGCGGCCCGGCGGCGTACCGGCCCCTGAGGGGCACCCCGCGGCGGGCCGTCAGAGGGTGGTGAGGCTCCGTCAGAGGGTGGTGAGGCTCCACAGGCGGAACACGCCCGTGCCGTCCGACAGGTACTGGCCGCCGCCGACGTCCTCGGTGGTGACGACGTACTCCTTCGCCTGCCACAGCGGCAGCACCGGCACGTCCTGCGCGACGGTCTGCTGCACCGAGCGGAAGTCCTGGTCGGCGTCGGTCCGCTCGGCGTAGCGCCGGCTGTCCTTGATGAGCCGGTCGACGGTCTTGCTGCTGTAGCCGGTGTTCATGGCGCTGCCGGTGCCGACGAGGGCGGCGCCGAAGGTGTCCGGGTCGGGGAAGTCGGCGACCCAGCCGACGGCGTACGCGTCGAGCTTGCCGGTCGCCCACTGCTTCTGGAAGGCCGTCCACTCGTAGCCCTTCAGGGTGACCTGGAACAGGCCGGTCGCCTCCAGTTCCTTCTTGATCTCGGCCGCCTCCTGCTCACCGGCGCCGCGGCCCTTGGCGTAGCCGTAGGTGAAGTGCACCGGCAGGCTCACGCCGGCCTGGGTGAGCAGGTGCCGGGCCTTCTTCGGGTCCGGCTTCGGGTAGTCGTCGAAGAACGAGGCGGTGTGCCCGGTGAGGCCCGCCGGGATGAGGGAGTACAGCGGGTCGACGGTGCCGTCGTAGACCGTGGCGGCCAGCTTCTCGCGGTCGATCAGCCAGGCGATGGCCTGCCGGATCTTCGGGTCGTGCAGCGGCTTGCCCGCGCGGGTGTCGAAGTACAGGTTCCGGGTCTCGGAGCCGTCCGCCTCGTAGACGCGCTGGGTGGGGTCGCTCGGGTTGAGGCCGGCGAGGACGCCGGGCGGCAGCTGATCGGTCGCGACCTCGACCTGCCGGTCCTTCCAGGCGGTGTCCAGGGCTTCGGGGGTGGCGTAGTAGCGCAGTTCGACGGGCCGGCCGGCGCCGCCGCTGACGGCGCCCCGGTAGTGCTGGTTGGGCGCGAGGACCGCGTCGTGGTCCTTGGTGTACGAGGTGAGGGTGTACGGGCCCGTGCCGTCGACGCCGTCTCCGGTGCGCAGCTTGCCGGCCGGGTACGCGGTGTGGTCGACGATCGAGCCGGCGCCGGTGGCCACCTTGAAGGGGAACGTCGCGTCCGGCGAGGTCAGGTGGAAGGTGACGGTCATCCCGTCGGCGTCCACGGAACCGAGCGTGCCGAGCAGGGACGCCGGGCCGACCGGGGCCTTGATCCTCAGGATCCGGTCGAACGAGTACTTCACGTCCTCGGCGTTCATGGTGCGGCCGCTCGGGAAGGTGAGGCCGTCGCGCAGCTCGCAGCGGTACGTGGTCAGGTCACCGCGCACGAACGCGCAGCTCTTCGCCGCGTCCGGCACGGGGGCGGTGCCGCCCGGCGCGAAGGTCAGCAGCGACTGGAAGACGTTGCTGAACAGCGCCCAGGAGCCCGCGTCGTAGGCGCCGGCGGGGTCGAGCGAGGTGACGCCGTCCGTCGTGCCGACCGTGATGGTCTTCCCGTCGCCCTTCGACGGCAGGAACTGCCAGGCGCCCACGCCCGCGGCGGCCAGGACCAGCAGCCCCGCGAGTATCCGTATGCGAACCGATCGCATCGGCGTTGCCCTCCCCAGGCCCTTTGAGGCCATTGAGGCCCTTGTGCGTGTGCCACACCCCTTCGTGGCGGGCTCACCCAATCACAGGATTTTGAGCAGGGGGAAGGGAGATCTGGCGAGTTGGGAAAGAACTTACCGATGGGCGGTTTGGGGCCGGTTTCACAGCGCTCGCACAGGGTGTGCGCGGTCAGGCCTGCTTCGACGCGAGCTCGATCAGGGTGATGTCCGACGGTGCGCCCACGCGCGTGGGCGGGCCCCAGGCGCCGGCGCCGCGCGAGACGTAGAGCTGGGTGTCGCCGTAGCGCTCCAGGCCCGCGAGGGTGGGGTTCGCACCGGAGGCGATGAGGTTGCCGGGCCAGAGCTGGCCGCCGTGGGTGTGGCCGGAGAGCTGGAGGTCGACGCCGTGCTCGACGGCGTCGTGGATCTGGACGGGCTGGTGCGCGAGCAGCACGCACGCGCGTGCGGTGTCCCGGTCGCCGAGGGCCTTCGCGAAGTCGGGGCCCTGGCCCTCCTCCTCACCGGCCACGTCGTTGACTCCCGCCAGGTCGAAGTACGGCATCTCCTTGCGGGCGTTCTCCAGGGGGTCCAGGCCCAGGCGGCGGACCTCCTCGACCCACTGCTCGGCGCCGGAGAAGTACTCGTGGTTTCCGGTGACGAAGTAGGAGCCGTGACGGGCCCTCAGCTGCGCCAGCGGGGCGGCCGCCGGGCCCAGGTCCTTCACGCTGCCGTCGACCAGGTCGCCGACGACCGCGATCAGGTCGGGCTGGGTCGCGTTGATGGTGTCGACGACCTTCTGCGCGAAGCCGCGTCCCAGGACCGGGCCGAGGTGCACGTCACTGACCACGGCGATCCGGTACCCGTGCGCGGCGCGCGGCAGCTTGGCCAGGGGCACGGTGACCCGCTCGACCTTCGGCCCGCGCAGCACGCCGTACGTCCCGTACCCCACGGTCCCGACGGCAGCGGCCGCGGCGGCCCCGGCGACGACGCGGGAGACGAAGAGACGGCGGGAGGGCCCGATGGGGGTGGCGGGGGTCTGCGGGGAGCCCTCGGAGTCGTGGCCGCGGTCGGGCCGCGAGGCGGCTGCGGGGGCCGTGCTGTCGCCGGGGCCGGGCTGCGAGGCGGCATCGGGTGCCGTCGCGGAGGCAGCAGTCGTCCCACCGGCACCGCCCGCCTGCGCGGCGGTCGCGGACACGGCGGTCACGCCGCTGCCGTTCGCCTGCGGCGCGGGCGCGCCGCTGCCGGGTCCTTGCGGGGCCTGGTTCGTTCGTCTCGCGCGGTGTTCGAGGAAGCGGTGCAGCAGCGGTCGGACGACCTCTCCCGCCACCACCGCCAGCAGCAGGTATATCGACAGGGCCAGCCACAGGTAGCCCGGCCAGGCGAGGACCTGCTGGAGCCGGAACGGGGCGCCCGAGCGTTCCGCGACGAGGGCCGCGACGGCGAGGATCCAGCCGCCGGCGATCAGGACGGCGCCCGCGCGGCGGACGGGGCCCGGGCCGCGGGTCGTGTCGCGGAACAGGCGGCGCCACACGTACCAGTTGGCCGTCACGACGACGGCCAGGACCAGCACTGCGACGAGTACGAAAACGATGACCACGGTGTCGTGTCTCCCGATCGCCGCTATGACGTCCGGCGCAGTGCGCGCAGACCACGCAACCCGATGGCCCCGATGACCGTCCCCAATACGAAGGAGACGACGGCGAGCAGCAGGTGCACCCAGAAGTAGGCCGTGGGACGACCGTCGTCGAAGGCGAGCCCGCTGCCGTCCTCGACCAGGTTCTTGACGAAAGTGATCCAGATGACCCAGCTCCACACCCCGAAGGCGAGCAGGAACCAGGAGACGGGGCGGCTGAGCTTCATGCACCCAGTATCGCCAGGGCCTGTCCGGTTCCGTTCGCGGGGTGGGGCCGGAGGCGGGACTTCCCCCCGTACGGCATGTACGTTTCCGACCGTGCCCGCTCCGAAGCAGACCACCAGGCGATCCCTGCTGGTCACCTCCGCCGTCCTGTCGTCCCTCGCCCTGGCCGCACCCGCCGCCGTCGCCGCCCCGAGCCCCTCGGGCAGTCCCTCGGCGAGCCCGTCGGCCACTCCCCCGGCGTCGATGTCGACCGTGGGCGGCGCCCGGCTCGGCAGGCCGGGCACGCAGGTGAACCTGGCGAGCGGCGTACCGGTGCTGCCGAAGGACGTGAGCGCCCGCTCCTGGATCGTCGCCGACGCCGAGTCCGGCGACGTGCTGGCCGCGCACAACGCGCACTGGCGCCTGGCCCCGGCGAGCACGCTGAAGATGCTGTTCGCGGACACGCTGCTGCCGAAGTTCCCGAGGGACGCCAAGCACAAGGTCGTCCCCTCCGACCTGGCCGGTATCGGCTCGGGCTCCAGCATGGTCGGGATAAAGGAGGAGGAGGAGTACACGGTCCACGACCTGTGGCTGGGCGTCTTCCTGCGGTCCGGCAACGACGCCGTGCACGTGCTGTCCGCCATGAACAAGGGCGTGGAGAACACCGTCAAGGACATGAACGAGCACGCCGAGGAGCTCCAGGCCCTCGACACGCACGTCGTCAGCCCCGACGGCTACGACGCCGAGGGGCAGGTCTCCTCCGCGTACGACCTGACGCTGATCGCCCGCTCCGGGATGCAGAAGAAGGACTTCCGCGAGTACGCCTCGACGGTCAGCGCCAAGTTCCCCGGGCAGACGAAGAAGGGCAAGAAGGGCAAGCCGGTCCGCGAGTCCTTCGAGATCCAGAACACCAACCGGCTGCTGTCCGGCGACTCGGACGTGCCCGTCTACCAGGGCATCGCGGGCGTCAAGAACGGCAACACCACCAACGCGGGCGCCACCTTCACCGGCGTCGCCGAGCGGGGCGGCAAGGTGCTGCTGGTGACGGTGATGAACCCGGAGAAGGCCGAGCACAACGAGGTCTACAAGGAGACGGCCCGGCTGTTCGACTGGGGCTTCAAGGCGGCCGGGAAGGTGCAGCCGGTGGGCGAGCTGGTGCCCCCGAGGAGCGCCGCGCAGGCCGGCGCCCAGCCCGGCGCGAACCCCTCCGGGGAGGCAGGTGGCTCCGGGGACGGCGGCAGCGGCACGGCCGGGACCGGGGCGAAGCCGGTCGCCGGCGCCCCGGCCGCCGCGGACGGCTCCAGCGGCATCGGGACCGCGCTCGGCATCACGGGCGGGGTGCTGGTGCTGCTCGCGGGCGGCGCGTTCCTGGTCAACCGCCGCTGGCCGCTGCCGGATCTGGTGCGCCGCCGGACTCGGCCGTGAGGCCCGGGACTTCGTCCTCCTTGCTCTGCGTCGCCGTCCAGGAGGCGCAGAACAGCACCAGCTTCGAGGTGAAGTTGATCCACAGCAGCAGCGCGACGGGCACCCCGAACGCGCCGTACATGCTCTTCGCTGCCACGCCCTGGAGATAGCCGCTGAGCAGCAGCTTCAGCAGTTCGAAGCCGATCGCGCCGGTCAGCGCCGCGACGACGAGGCGGTGGCGCGTCGGCTCGACGCCGGGCAGCAGCGTCAGGACGTAGAGCAGGAGCAGGAAGTTGGCGAGGACGGCGATCAGGAACGCGGCGACATGCAGCAGGACCCCGCCCCAGCCGCCCTCGTCGATGCCGAGCTCCCGGGTGATCCAGCCGATCATCGCGGAGGCGACGGCGGAGGCGGCGATGGTGACGAGGAGCGCGCCGCCGAGGCCGAGCAGGACCCCCGCGTCCTTGCCGTAGCGCAGGGCGGGGTTCTCCTCCTCGTCGTCGAGGTCCCACACCGCCCGCAGGCACTCGCGCATCGAGCCGGCCCAGCTGACGCCGGTGAAGAACAGCAGGGCGCCCGCGATGAGTCCGATCGTGCCGGCGTTGTCCACCAGACCGGCGATGTCCAGCTGGTCGGAGATGCCGGGGACCTGCTCGGCGAGCTTGTCCTGGAGCTTGTTCTCCTGCTCCGTGCTGAGCGTGGCGGCGGCGATGGTGGCGGACACCGTCAGCAGCGGGAACAGCGCGACGAAACTCCTGAAGGTCATCGCGGCGGCCAGCCGCGTCCACTTCACGCGGTCCAGCCGCTCGTACGACCGCCACGCGTGCGTGATCATCAGCCGCTCCGCCCACGGCCCGATCACCGGGATTCTTTTCAGCCAGTCCATGATCCGACTCTGCCCTCCGCCCGGAACACCCATGTACGGGTACCCCAGAACCGCAGGACTGTGGCCAGCGCCATACCGATGACCGCGCCGGAGAGGGTGTCCGCCCGCTGCGAGGTGAGGCCGAGGCCGTAGTGGCTGACGGCCAGGCAGAGCAGTTGTACGGCGGCTCCGGCGAGGTTCACCGCGAAGAACACGGCGTACGGGCGCAGGCCCCGGCGGCGGGTGGTCCGGTAGGTGCCGAGGGCGTTGCCGGCGTAGGCGACCGTGCAGGCCGCCAGGAAGGCCAGGGACTTGGCGGTGAGCGGGTCGAGTCCGGCGGGGCCGCGCAGGTACGTGAAGAGGGCGAGGTCGACGGCGTAGGCGAGGAGACCGGCGGTGGCGAAGCCGATGAGTTCCCGGCGGCACGGGAGGACGGGGCTCCGCCACGTGCGCGTGGTCACCAATTCGCCACTGCCAGGCCGTACATCGTCACCCACGCCACGCCGATGAGGGCGAGGGCGCGGTCGCGCAGGACGACGTCCTCGGGTTCGCCGGCCGTGCCGCGGTCGGCGAAGACGGCGTAGCGGAGGATCGCGAGGATGAAGGCGACCATGGACAGCTGCCGCCAGGGCAGCACGCTGGTGTGCGGGACGCCGCCCTCCTCCATGGCCCACAGGCAGTAGCCGAGGACGGCGACACCGGCCGCGAGCTGCCAGACGAAGCGGAGGTAGCCGGTGGTGTACTCGGTGAGCAACGCCCTTGTGGCGCCTGCGTTTCCGGCCATCTGGACGGCTTCCGAGTAGCGCTTGGCCGACACCATGAACAGTGCGCCGAAGCCGGTGGTGATCAGGAACCAGCGCGAGAGCGGGATGCCGAGGGCGAGTCCGCCGATCATGGCCCGCATCAGGAACCCGGTGGTGACGACGGCGAGATCGACGACGAGGACGTGCTTCAGGCTGACGCAGTAGGCCAGTTGCATGCCGAGGTATGCGGCCAGCAGCGCGGCGACGGCCGGGCCGCACAGCCAGGCAGCGGCGGCGGGCGCGGCGAGAGCGAGGCAGCCGCCGACGGCGTAGGCGACGGGCCCGGGGACCTGGCCGGCGGCGACCGGGCGGTGCCGCTTGACGGGATGGGCGCGGTCGGCGTCGGCGTCGCGGGCGTCGTTGACGAGGTAGACGGCGGCGGCGCAGGCGGTGAAGAGGACGAAGACCAGGGCGAGTTGCGTCAGGGCGTGCCGGGAGAAGAGCTCGCCGGCGGCGGCGGGGGCGGCGATCACGAGGACGTTCTTGACCCACTGTCTGGGGCGCGCGGTTCTGAGGAGACCGGCCAGGAGACCGCCCTTGCGGGGTGGTGCGGGCCGCTCCGGGTGACTGCGCTGCCGCAGGACGGCCGTCTCAGTCACGGTGGGCGCCTCCCCGCATCCAGCGGGTACCGAGCCGGGCCGTGAGGGCGCCGAGGGCCGCGCCGGCGGCGACGTCGGAGGGGTAGTGGACGCCGACCACGAGACGCGAGACGCACACGGCTGCGGCGAGCGGCGGCACCGCGTGCGCTCCCAGGGTGCCGAAGGCGACGGCGGCGGCCGCCGCGGAGGTGGCGTGCGAGCTGGGGAAGGAGTGCCGGCCGGCGGTGCGCACGAGGGGCTCGACATGCGGGGGGCGCGGCCTGCGCACGACCCGTTTCACCCCCATGCTGACGAGGTGCGCCCCGGCGGTGAGGGCGGTGCCGCGCAGCCAGGCGCCGCGTCTCCTGCCGTCGACGGCGGCTCCCGCGAGCCCCGCCGCCAGCCACAGTGCCGCGTGCTCCCCCGCCCAGGACAGGGCACGCGCGGCGCCGGCGACGCGCGGGTCGGTGCCGCACGCCCTGAGCGCCGAAACGATCCGGTGGTCCATGTCGTGCAGGTGGTCGAGGTCGTCCATGTGGACTCACTGTTCACGCCCATCAGGCCTGAACTACGGCAATATTGAGCGACATCCCATTAATCACCCATTTCGGGGAGGGATGCCATGTTCTCGAACTAATCGCTCACAGTAGGGCGATACGGTCACGAGCATGTCTGCCGACACCCACTCCGACCCGGACGTCATGGGACTGGACCACACCACCGTCACGGGCTGGGGCCGCACCGCCCCCACCGCCGCCCGGCTGATCCGCCCACGGACGTACGAGGAGGCCGCCGCGGCCGTCCGGGAGTGCGGGGCCCGCGGCGGGATCCCCCGGGGCCTGGGGCGGGCGTACGGGGACGCGGCGCAGAACGCGGGCGGGTCCGTGCTCGACATGACGGCCCTGGACCGGATCCACGCGATCGACGCCGACGGCGGGACCGTGCTGTGCGACGCGGGCGTCTCCCTGCACCGGCTGATGGAGGTGCTGCTGCCGCTCGGCTGGTTCGTGCCGGTCACCCCCGGCACGCGCTACGTCACCGTCGGCGGGGCGATCGGCGCCGACATCCACGGCAAGAACCACCACGTCTCGGGCTCCTTCGCACGGCATGTGCTCGCCCTCGAACTGCTCACCGCCGACGGCGAGATCCGCACGGTCGTCCCCGGCACGCCGCTCTTCGACGCCACGGCCGGCGGCATGGGCCTGACCGGCGTGATCCTCACCGCGACGATCCGGCTCCAGCCGGTCGGGACGTCGCTGATGTCGGTGGACACCGAGCGGGCGAGCGACCTGGACGACCTGATGGCCCGGCTGGCGGCGACCGACCACCGCTACCGCTACTCGGTCGCCTGGATCGACCTGCTGGCCCGGGGCGCCGCCACCGGCCGCGCGGTCCTCACCCGCGGCGACCACGCGCCGCTGGACGCGCTCCCGGCCCGCCTGCGCCGGGACCCGCTCGCCTTCCGCACCCCCCGCCTCCCGGCGCCCCCCGCGATCCTCCCCGAGGGTCTGCTCAGCCGGACGACCGTGGGCCTGTTCAACGAGCTCTGGTACCGCAAGGCCCCCCGCGCCCGCACCGGCCGGCTCCAGCGCATCTCCGCCTTCTTCCACCCCCTGGACGGGGTGCCCCACTGGAACCGCGTCTACGGCCGCGGCGGCTTCGTGCAGTACCAGTTCGTCGTCGGCCACGGCCGGGAGGACGCCCTGCGCCGCATCGTGCGCCGCATCTCCGAACGCCGCTGCCCGTCCTTCCTGGCCGTCCTCAAGCGCTTCGGGGAGTCCGACCCGGGCTGGCTGTCGTTTCCCGTGCCGGGCTGGACGCTGGCCCTGGACATCCCGGCGGGGCTGCCCGGCCTCGGCCCGTTCCTCGACGAACTCGACGAGGAGGTCGCCACCGCCGGCGGGCGCGTCTACCTCGCCAAGGACGCCCGGCTGCGCCCGGAGCTGCTCGCGGCCATGTACCCGCGTCTCGACGACTTCCGCGACCTGCGCGCCGAGCTGGATCCGCGCGGGGTGTTCGTGTCCGACCTGGCCCGCCGCCTCAGTCTGTGAGCAACCTCTAGGAGCTGCTGTCATGAAGGACGCCTTCGGCCTCCCCCAGTCCCTGCTCGTCCTCGGCGGTACGTCCGAGATCGCGCTGGCCACCGCCCGCCGGCTGATCGCCCGCCGCACCCGCACGGTCTGGCTGGCGGGCCGCCCCTCCCCCGCCCTGGAGGAGGCCGCCGGGCAGCTGCGCGGACTGGGGGCCGATGTGCACACCGTCGCCTTCGACGCGCTCGATTCCACCTCCCACGAGGCCGTGCTCGGCAAGGTCTTCGCCGAGGGCGACGTCGACATGGTGCTGCTCGCCTTCGGGCTGCTCGGCGACCAGGCCCGCGACGAGCGGGAGCCGGAGGCGGCGGTGCGGGTGGCGCAGACCAACTACACCGGCGCGGTCTCGGCGGGGCTGGTGTGCGCCCGCTCCCTCCAGTCCCAGGGGCACGGCTCGCTGGTCGTGATGTCCTCCGTCGCGGGCGAGCGGGCCCGCCGCGCGAACTTCATCTACGGCTCCAGCAAGGCCGGTCTCGACGCGTTCGCGCAGGGCCTGGGCGACGCGCTGCACGGCACGGGCGTGCACGTCATGGTCGTACGCCCCGGGTTCGTGCGGACGCGGATGACCGCCGGTCTGCCCGAGGCGCCGCTCGCGACCACGCCCGAGGCGGTCGCGACGGCCGTGGAGCTGGGGCTGCGGCGCCGCTCGGAGACGGTGTGGGTGCCGGGTGCGCTGCGCGTGGTGATGGCGGCGCTGCGGCACCTGCCGCGCGGGGTGTTCCGGCGGCTGCCGGTCTGACCCGCGCGCGGGTCAGCGGGTGGGGACCGAGCCGCGCTCCACCCGCCCGGCCTGCGGGGGGACCACCGAGCCGCCGAAGGGGAACTCGCGGAGCTTGCGCCAGACACTGTCGGCGCCCTGCTCGTAGAGGGCGAAGCCGGTGCAGGGCCACTCGGCCTCGTAGCCGGCGAGTTCCTCGAAGGCGCGGTCCATGGCCGCCTCCTCGATGCCGTGCGCCACGGTGACGTGCGGGTGGTACGGGAACTGCAGTTCGCGTGCGGCCGGCCCGGCGGGGTCGCGGACCTGCTGCTGGAGCCGTGTGCAGGCCTCCGCGCCCGAGACGACCCGGACGTACACCACCGGCGACAGGGGCCGGAAGGTGCCGGTGCCGGACAGCCGCATGGGGAACGGGCGGCCGGCCGCGGCGACCTCGGCCAGATGCGCCTCGACGGCCGGCAGGGCGCTCTCGTCGACCTCCGTCGGCGGCAGCAGGGTGACGTGGGTGGGGATGCCGTGAGCCGCGGCGTCGCCGAAGCCCGCGCGCAGCTGCTGGAGCTCGCTGCCGTGAGGCTCCGGGACCGCGATCGAGACACCGATCGTTACGGTCCCCACGTCGTCTCCTGTCGTGTCAGTGTGGCCGCTGATACGACCACCCGGTTATCGACTGTACGGCCACGGCCGGGTTACGGGCAGGCACAACCGGAGTGATGTACAGCGCTGTTCGGCGGTACGGCTGTGCGCGGGGGCGGTTTCAGTGCTTGGCGGGCAGGAAGCCGACCTTGTCGTACGCCTGGGCGAGGGTCTCGGCGGCGACCGCGCGGGCCTTCTCGGCGCCCTTGGCGAGGATCGAGTCGAGCGTCTCGGGGTCGTCCAGGTACTGCTGGGTGCGCTCCCGGAACGGCGTCACGAACTCGACCATGACCTCGGCGAGGTCCGTCTTGAGCGCGCCGTAGCCCTTGCCCTCGTACTTCTCCTCCAGTTCGGCGATGCCCGCCCCGGTGAGGGTCGAGTAGATGCTGAGGAGGTTGCTGACGCCCGGCTTCTCGGCCACGTCGTAGCGGACGACGGTGTCCGTGTCGGTGACGGCGCTCTTGACCTTCTTGGCGGTGGCCTTCGGCTCGTCGAGGAGGTTGATGAGGCCCTTCGGCGTGGACGCCGACTTGCTCATCTTGATCGACGGGTCCTGAAGGTCGTAGATCTTCGCCGTCTCCTTGAGGATGTACGGCTTCGGGAGCGTGAAGGTCTCGCCGAAGCGGCCGTTGAAGCGCGTGGCGAGGTCGCGGGTGAGCTCGATGTGCTGTCGCTGGTCCTCGCCGACCGGGACCTCGTGGGCCTGGTAGAGCAGGATGTCCGCGACCTGGAGGATCGGGTACGTGAACAGGCCGACCGAGGCGCGCTCGGCGCCCTGCTTGGCGGACTTGTCCTTGAACTGGGTCATCCGGCCGGCCTCGCCGAAGCCGGTGAGGCAGTTCATGATCCAGGCGAGCTGGGCGTGCTCGGGGACGTGGCTCTGCACGAAGAGCGTGCAGCGGTCCGGGTCGAGGCCCGCCGCGAGGAGCTGGGCCGCGGCCAGGCGCGTGTTCGCGCGCAGGTCCTTCGGGTCCTGCGGGATGGTGATCGCGTGCAGGTCGACGACCATGTAGAACGCGTCGTGGGTCTCCTGGAGGGCCACCCACTGGCGGACGGCGCCGAGGTAGTTGCCGAGGTGGAACGAGCCGGCGGTGGGCTGGATCCCGGAGAGCACGCGAGGTCGGTCAGAGGCCATGTTCACCATTCTCTCAGGTCTCGCGGCCCGATCCGGAACCGGTCGGGAACAGACGGGACCCCGTTCGGCCCCGCCGGTGTAACAAGGGTGTGAGGACACGGGAGGGGCCCGTCCCCGGCTGTGCCCGGGGCCGGTGCGGACGTGGAGGGGGACCGATGCGGGTGCGAGGCGGGGCGGGGAGAGCGCGGGACCGGGATGGGGCGGGAAGAGCGCGGCGCCGGGGCGGGGTGGTGCGGCGTGCGCTGGGGGTGACGGTGGCGGCCGCTCTGGCCGGCTGCGCGACGGCCACGGCCGCCGCGGCCCTCCCCGCACGGGGGCGGGACGTCCCGGACGTGGCGATGGTCGTCGCGGGGGGCACGGGACGGACGACGGCGGTGCGCTCGGGCGACCCGGCCTTCGCCCGCCTGTGGCAGCTGCTGCAGCCCACGCACATGGAGACGGAGCGGGTGCCGGAGGACTGGGCGGAGGGGCGTTTCCCGCGGGTGCGGCTCACGGTGGTCTGGGGACTGTCCGGGGTCGGCGGTTGGCCGAGCACGAACCGGCCGCCGGGCGGGGATGTGGCCGTCGAACGGCAGGACCAGCTGGTCGTGGCCGAGGACGGCGTCCCCTGGGTGCGCTCGGATCCGGCGCCCGCAGTGGAGGACGACGACATCCGCTGGCACCGGGCCCCGCGGTCGGTCTTCGAGCGGCTGGACACGGCGCGGCTGCTCGGTGACGCGGAGGGCGGGCTCGGGAGCCCGGCCGCGGCGGACCTGCCCGGCTCTGTGCGGGGTGACGTCCGGTGGGCGGTGACGGCGGGGGCGCTGGGGCTCGCGGCCGGGGTCGGCGGGACGCTGCTGATACGCCGCGCGGCGGCCCGGCGGGAAGCCGGACCGCCACGGGAGGAGCCGCGTCAGATGCTGATCGACCTGGACGAATGACGAGCCGGGGCGTCAGCCCAGGTCGATCTCCGGGTACAGCGGGAAACCGGCGACCAGGTCGGTGGCGCGGCGGGAGATCTCGTCGGCGATCTTGGCGTCGAGCACGTGGGCCGCCTTGGAGGGGGCGCCCGACTTGGTCGTGCCCGGCTCCGTGGTGGTGAGGACGCGGTCGATGAGGCCGGCGACCTCGTCCATCTCGGCGGTGCCCAGGCCGCGCGTGGTCAGCGCGGGCGTACCGATGCGGATGCCGGAGGTGTACCAGGCGCCGTTCGGGTCGGCGGGGATGGCGTTGCGGTTGGTGACGATGCCCGACTCGAGCAGGGCGGCCTCGGCCTGGCGGCCGGTGAGGCCGTAGGAGGAGGCGACGTCGATCAGGTTCAGGTGGTTGTCCGTGCCGCCGGTCACCAGGGTCGCGCCGCGCCGCATCAGGCCTTCGGCGAGGGCGCGGGAGTTGTCGACGATGCGCTGGGCGTAGTCCCGGAAGGACTCCTGGCGGGCCTCCGCGAGGGCCACGGCCTTGGCGGCCATGACGTGCGGGAGCGGGCCGCCGAGGACCATCGGGCAGCCGCGGTCGACCTGGTCCTTGAGGGAGTCGTCGCACAGGACCATGCCGCCGCGGGGGCCGCGCAGCGACTTGTGGGTGGTCGTCGTCACGATCTGGGCGTGCGGGACCGGGTCGAAGTCGCCGGTCAGGACCTTGCCCGCGACCAGGCCGGCGAAGTGGGCCATGTCGACCATGAGCGTCGCGCCGACCTCGTCGGCGATCTCGCGCATGATCCGGAAGTTCACCAGACGGGGGTAGGCGGAGTAGCCGGCGACGATGATCAGCGGCTTGAACTCGCGGGCGGAGGTCCGCAGGGCCTCGTAGTCGATGAGGCCCGTGGCCGGGTCCGTGCCGTAGGAGCGCTGGTCGAACATCTTGCCGGAGATGTTCGGGCGGAAGCCGTGGGTGAGGTGGCCGCCGGCGTCCAGGGACATGCCGAGCATGCGCTGGTTGCCGAAGGCCTGGCGCAGCTCGGCCCAGTCGGCGTCGGTCAGGTCGTTGATCTGGCGGGCGCCGGTCTTCTCCAGGAAGGGCACCTCGACGCGGGCGCCGAGGACGGCCCAGAAGGCGACCAGGTTGGCGTCGATGCCGGAGTGCGGCTGGACGTAGGCGTGGCGGGCGCCGAAGAGTTCCTTGGCGTGCTCGGCGGCCAGGCCCTCGACGGTGTCGACGTTGCGGCAGCCGGCGTAGAAGCGGCGGCCGATGGTGCCCTCGGCGTACTTGTCGCTGAACCAGTTGCCCATGGCCAGGAGGGTGGCCGGGGAGGCGTAGTTCTCGGAGGCGATCAGCTTGAGCATGTCGCGCTGGTCGGCGACCTCCTGGCCGATGGCGTCCGCTACGCGGGGTTCGACGGCGCGGATGACGTCGAGGGCGGCGCGGTAGGCGGTGGAAGCGGGGGAGAGGGGCTCGGCTGACATGTGTGGACCTCCGGACGTTGCGTTCAGCGTTCACGGTACGGCCCAGGCGCACGGCTCTCTCTGCTCGGGCCGCTCCCCGATGGTTCGTCCCATCCCAGCGCGCCAGTCACGGCCCGCGGCCAGCCTACCGGCTGGGTCGGGGGAGCGTCTGCCGGGTTGGTCAGCGTTGCCCGGTGCGGGTGCGTCGTGGCTGGTCGCGCGGTTCCCCGCGCCCCAGGAGAGCCAGTCAGAGGATCACGTGCGGCAGGAAGCGGGCGTACTCGTCCGTGATCAGGCCCGACGACTCGCGGATGCCCAGGCCCGCCGACTCGTTCTCCACCACCCAGGCGCCCAGGACCACTCGGTTGCCGTCGAAGTCGGGCAGGGGGGCCAGTTGCTGGTAGCAGCACGGCTCGTCGCGGAGGGCGGGGGCGGATCCGGGCTCGTGGATCGTGACTCCCGCGCCCTCTCGGCCCAGGAGGGGCTTGGCGACCCAGCCCGTGGTGGAGAGGTCCCGGGGGCCGTCCAGGTAGGCCGGGAGGAGGTTGGGGTGGTCGGGGTGGAGTTCCCAGAGGATGGCGAGGAGGGCCTTGTTGCTGAGGAGCATCTTCCAGGCCGGCTCTATCCACAGGGTGGAGCCCGTGCCGCCGCCGTTGTCGAGGGTGTCCAGGACATGGCCGGCGAAGCGGTCGGTGGTGAGCCATTCCCAGGGGTAGAGCTTGAAGACGCTGCGGATGAAGCGGAGGCGCTGGTCGACGAAGCGGCCGGAGAGGCGGTCCCAGCCGATCTCCTCCATGGAGATCCAGTCGGTGGCGAGGCCCGCCTGCTCGGCGGTTTCCTTCAGGTAGGCGACCGTCATCATGTCCTCGCCGAGTTCGTCGGCGGAGGAGTACGCGAAGTAGAGGGGGCTGCCGGGCGGGAGGAGGGCGGCCTGGTTCTTCCAGGCGTCGATGAGGCGTTCGTGGAGCGAGTTCCACTGGTCGGCGCCGGGGAAGCGCTCCTCCATCCAGAACCACTGGGGCGACGCGGCCTCCACCAGCGAGGTGGGGGTGTCGGCGTTGTACTCCAGGAGCTTGGCCGGGCCGCTGCCGTCGTAGCGGAGGTCGAAACGGCCGTAGACGGAGGGGAGTTCGGCGCGGCGGTGCCAGGCCTCGGCGACCGTGCGGGCGATGCGCGGGTCGGTGATGCCCAGGTCGGCGAAGCGGTCCTCGGTGACGATGTGGTCGGCGGCGGCCAGGCACATGCGGTGCAGGTCCTCGACCACCTCTTCGAGGGCCTCGATCTCCTCCAGGGAGAAGACGTAGTACGCGCTCTCGTCCCAGTAGGGGCGCAGGGAGTCGTCGGGGTAGCGGGTCAGGGGGTAGATCAGGCCCTGTTCCTCGACGGTCTGCTGCCAGCCGGGGCGGGGCTCGGTGGTCCGGCGTTCCATCTGCTGTGTCCGCCCGGTCAGCCGCCGCCGCTGCCGGAGCCGGAGCAGCCGAAGCCGCCCCGGTCGACGGCCTCGCTGCGGCTGAAGGTGCCGTGGTCGGCGTAGCCGCCGCTGACGTCGGCGTCGTAGTACCAGTCGGCGCCGGTGACCTTTGTCTTGCCGGTCTTCTTGCGGCCCTTGCCGGAGGAGGACGTGCCGGACGAGCAGTTCTTGTCGGCGACGATCTTGTAGCCGTTGATGTAGTCGTAGCTGTCCCGGTCCACACAGCGGCGGTCGGGGTCGGACCCGCACGCCGACAGGGCCGCCGCTAGGACGCCCATGCCGCCCAGCACCACCGTGCTCGAACGCAGCCTTCGCCGTGTTTCGGCCATGTGCGTGTCTCCCCCACTCTCCCCGTTGTGCACTGACAGAAGGTCAGCCTAGAGATCGGTGTGAACGCGCGTGCATGACCCCCCGCCCGCGACCGCTCCCCTACTGTCGATTTGTGATTTTTGGAATGCTGTGCGCCCTTGGTGCGGCGGTCTGCTTCGGTACGGCGACGGTGTTGCAGGCGATCGCCGCGCGGTCGGCCGCGGCGACCGGCCCGGGCGGGGACGTGGCGCTGCTGTGGCGGGCGCTGCGGCAGTGGCGGTATCTGGCCGGACTCGCGCTCGACGGGCTCGGTTTCGTGTTGCAGGTCCTCGCGCTGCGGTCGGTGCCGATCTATGCCGTGGGGGCGGCGCTGGCCGCGAGCCTCGCGGTGACGGCCGTGGTCGCGGCGCGGCTGCTGGAGGTGCGGCTGAGCCGCGTCGAGTGGGCGGCGGTGGCGGTGGTGTGTGCCGGGCTCGCGCTGCTGGGGCTGGCGTCCGGGGCGGAGGGCGACGAGGCCGGGCCGGCCGGGCTGAAGTGGGCGATGCTCGGGGCGGCGGCCGGGGTGCTGTTGCCCGGGGCGGTGGGCGGACGGCTGCCGGAGCGGGGGCGGGCCTTGGCGCTCGGGCTGGGGGCGGGGCTCGGGTTCGGGGTGGTGGAGGTGTCGGTGCGGCTCATCGACGGGCTGTCACCCGGTGCGCTGTTCCCCGATCCGGCGACGTACGCGCTGCTGCTCGGCGGCGGGGCGGCGTTCCTGCTGCTGACCTCGGCGCTGCAACGCGGGTCGGTGACCACGGCGACGGCCGGGCTGGTGCTCGGGGAGACAGTCGCGCCCGCGCTGATCGGTGTGGTGTGGCTCGGGGACCGTACCCGGCCGGGCCTGGGATGGCTGGCGATCGTCGGTTTCGCGGTGGCGGTGGCGGGGGCGCTGGCGTTGTCGCGGTTCGGGGAGGCGCCGGTGGGGGCGGAGGGCAGCCCTGTCGCCCCGCGGTGAGCGGCAGGGCTCTCCCGACTGCCGAGAGCGTCCATTCAGCGATGTGGCGGACGCCGACTTGCGCCGTCGTCGGAGCGGGTCTTCCTCTACGAGCATCCCGGGGTGGGCGGGCGCAGTGTGAGGGAGGGGCGGGCCCTGTCCGTCGGCGGCATGTCGGAGGGGGATTCGGGCGATCACCCGGGCAGTACCGCGCACAGCGCGTCCAGCGCGCCGGACCATGCGTGGTCCGGGGGTGTCCCGTATCCGACGACCAGGGCGTCGAGCGGCTCGACGTGCGCGGCGGGGTTGCTGTAGCGGGTGAGTCCGTGCAGCGCGAGGCCCCGCCAGTGGGCCGCCTGGATCACCGACTGCTCGGTGCCGGGCGGCAGCCGCAGCAGGACGTGCAGACCGGCCGCGATGCCGGTGACACGGGCCTGCGGGGCCCGGGCCGCGAGAGCGGCGACCAGGGCGTCCCGGCGGCGCCGGTAGCGCAGGCGGGCCGCGCGGACGTGCCGGTCGTAGGCACCGGACGTGAGGAACTCGGCCAGGGTCAGCTGGTCCAGGGCCCCGCTCGTGTCGACGCCGCCCTTCGCCGCCGCGGCCTCCTCGGCGAGGCCGGGCGGCAGCACCATCCAGGCCAGCCGCAGCCCGGGGGCGAGGGCCTTGCTCGCGGTGCCCAGGTAGATCACCCGGTCGGGGTCCAGGCCCTGGAGCGCGCCGACGGGCTGCCGGTCGTAGCGGAACTCACCGTCGTAGTCGTCCTCCAGCACCAGCCCGCCGGTGCGCCGCGCCCAGTCCACGACGGCCGCACGGCGGTCGCGGTGCAGGGGCACGCCCATGGGGAACTGGTGGGCGGGGGTGAGCAGCAGCGCGTCGGCTCCGGACAGCCCGCCCGGGTCGGTGCCCAGCCGGTCGAAGGGCAGCGGGGCGGTGTCCAGGCCGGCTGAGGCCAAAATCCTCCAGTGCACGTCGAGGCCGTAGGACTCGACCGCGACCGTGTGTGCCCCGCGCGCCCGCAGGACCGAGCCGAGCAGCTTCAGGCCGTGCGCGAACCCGGCGCACACGACGATCCGTTCGGGGTCGGCGCGCACGCCCCGGGCCCGGGAGAGGTACCCGGCGAGCGCGGCCCGCAGCTCGGGGCGGCCACGCGGGTCGCCGTAGTCGAGGGCGTGGTGCGGGGCGGCGGTGAGGGCACGGCGGGCGGCCTTGAGCCACTCCGCGCGGGGGAAGGACGCGAGGTCGGGGCTGCCGGGGCGCAGATCGTAGGCCGGGCGGGTGGGTGCGCGCGGGTGGGGGGCCGTGCCGGACGGCGGGACGACCTCGCGCGCCGCGACCCGGGTGCCCGAGCCCTGCCGGGCGGTGAGCCAGCCCTCGGCGACCAGGTCGGCGTAGGCGTCGGCGACCGTGTTGCGGGCGATGCCCAGGTCGGCGGCGAGCGCGCGGGAGGAGGGCAGCCGGGTGCCGGGGGCCAGCCGGCCGGAGCGCACCGCCTCGCGCAGGGCGTCGGTCAGGCCCCGGCGCAGACCCGGGCCGGTCGGTTCCACATGCAGGTCGATGCCCAGAGTGGCCCAAGGTTCCGCCATGGAAATGGACCATACTCCTGGGCTGCTTCCCTCCTAGGGTCGAGGGCATGACGACGCACACGGATGACACGACCGCGCCGACCGTGGAATACGCCCCCGAGCAGCCCGCCCGCCTGGAGTGGGCCAAGCACGCGCCCGAGGTGTACAAGGCGATGGTCCGGCTGGACACCGCCGCCCGGAAGGGCCTCGACCACAAGCTGTACGAGCTGGTGAAGATCCGCGCCTCCCAGATCAACCACTGCGCGTTCTGCATCGACATGCACACCAAGGACGCCCTCGCCTCGGGCGAGAGCGTCGAGCGGATCGTGCAGCTCAGCGCCTGGGACGAGTCCCGGCACTTCTACACCGCGAAGGAGATCGCGGCGCTGGAGCTGACGGAGGCGGTGACGGTCCTGACGGACGGTTTCGTGCCGGACGAGGTGTACGAGCAGACCGCGAAGCACTTCGAGGAAGCCGAGCTGGCCCAGCTGATCGCCGCGATCACGGTGATCAACGCCTGGAACCGGTTCGGGGTGACCTGCCGCATGGCGCCGGGGCACTACCAGCCCGGCCAGTACAAGTGACCGCTCGGACCGAGCTGTTGGATCCGGCGGTCGGGCGGGCCCTGTCCGCCCTGACCACGGCGAAGAAGTGCCTCGGCGATCCGGCCCTGGCCGAACTCGTGGGTCTGTCGTCCGCGTGGGAGGAGGCCGAGCAGGTCTTCGACGAGCGGGAGCGGGCCGCGCCGGCGCTGACGGAGGCGGTGACCGTGCTGACCGAGGGCTTCGGGCCCGACGAGGTGTACGAGCGGGCCGCCAAGCACTTCGACGAGACCCGGCTCACACACCTGATCGCCCTGATCGTCGCCGTCAACAACTGGAACCGGGTGATGGTGAGCCGCCGGATCCCGCCTGGGGGGTACACGCCGTGAGCAAGGTGGAGGCTTTCCGCGCACTGCATCATCACCGGGCGCCCGGTGATCCGCTCGTGCTGCCCGGGCCGTGGGACGCGGCCAGTGCGCGGGTGTTCGCCGAGGCCGGGTTCCCGGCGCTCGCCACGCCCAGCGCGGGGGTCGCCGCCTCCCTCGGGTACGAGGACGGGCAGGTCCCGGCCGACGAGATGTTCGCGGCGGTCGCGCGGATCGTCCGGGCCGTCGAGGTGCCGGTGTCGGCGGACGTGGAGGGCGGGTACGGGCTCGCGCCGAAGGAGCTCGTGGAGCGGCTGCTGGAGGTGGGGGCGGTCGGCTGCAACCTGGAGGATTCCGAGGACGGGGTGCTGAAGGACCCCCGCGCGCACGCCGGCTGGCTGGCCGAGGTGCGGGAGGCGGCCGGTGACCGGCTGTTCGTCAACGCGCGGGTGGACACCTTCGCCCGTGGGGTCGACGACCCCGACCGGGCCATCGAGCGGGCCGCGTTGTACGTGGCCGCAGGGGCCGACTGTGTGTATCCGATCGGGGCCCCGCCGGGCGCCCTGCCGCTGCTGCGGGCCGGGATCCGGGGTCCGATCAACGTCGGGGCCCCGACCGAGGGTGGCCCCTCGCCCGCCGAACTCGGCGCGAAAGGGGCCACCCGGATCACCTTCGGGCCGGGCCTCCAGCGACGGGCCGCGCGGGCCCTGCGGGAGATCGCCGACCGGCTGGCGTAGGGGACGTCAGGGCAGCCACTTCTTCCATGTGGACTTGTGGCTGTCCACCCACTTCTTCGCCGCGTCCTCCGGCGTCATCTTCTGGTCGGCGATCATCAGGGAGACCTCGTTCTGGTCCTCGGTCGTCCACTTGAAGTTCTTCAGGAAGGCCGCCGCCTTGCCGCCGTCCTTGGCGAAGTCCGAGTTGAGGTACTTCTGCAGCGGGGTGTGCGGATAGGCGCAGGCGACCTTCTCCGGGTCGGCGTCGCAGCCCTCCTTGTACGGCGGCAGCTTCACCTCGGTCATCGGGACCTTCTTGAAGAGCCACTGCGGCGAGTACCAGTAGGTGAGGAAGGGCTTCTTCTCCTTGGCGAACTGCCGCATCTGCGTGATCTGCGCGGCCTCGGACCCGGCGAACACCACCTGGTAGTCCAGCTTCAGGTTCTTCACCAGCGCCTTGTCGTTGGTGACGTAGGACGGCGAACCGTCCATCAGCTGGCCCTTGCTGCCGCTCTCCGGGGTGCGGAAGAGGTCGGCGTACTTGTTGAGGTTCTTCCAGTTCGTGATGTCCGGGTGCTGCTTGGCGAGGTACGTCGGGACGAACCAGCCGATGTGGCCGGTGACGCCGAGATCGCCGCCGGGCGCGATCGTCTTCTTGTCCTTGACGTAGCGCTGCTCCTGCTCGGGGTGGCCCCAGTCCTCCAGGATCGCGTCGACCCGGCCCTGGCTGAGGGCGTCCCAGGCGGGCACCTCGTCGACCTGGACGGTGTCGACGCGGTAGCCCAGCTCGTGCTCCAGGATGTACTGGGCGACGGCCACGTTGGCCTGGGCGCCGACCCAGGACTGCACGGACAGGGTGACCGTCTTGGCGCCCTGCGCGTTGGCGAAGGGCGAGGCCTGCTTGGTCATGTCGGCGGCGCCGCAGCCGGTGAGCAACGCCAGGGAGCTCACCGCGGCGACCGCGGCAGTGGTACGGACGCGCATGTCAGGCTCCCTTCCCCGCGCGGCGTTCGGTGGGCTGCGTCACCCGGTCGAGCATCAGGCCGAGGCAGACGATCGCACCGCCGGCCACCAGACCGGTCGCCAGGTCGCCCTGGGCGAGGCCGAAGACGACGTCGTAGCCGAGCGCGCCACCGCCGACCAGGCCGCCGATGACGACGACGGCGAGGACCAGGACGAGGCCCTGGTTGACGGCGAGCAGCAGTGCCGGGCGGGCCAGCGGGAGCTGGACCTGCTTCAGCTGCTGCCAGCTGGTCGCGCCCAACGAGCTGGACGACTCCAGCGCGGCGGGGTCGACCTGGCGCAGGCCCTGAGTGGTGATCCGGACGACGGCCGGCAGCGCGTAGACGATCGCGGCGGCGACGGCCGGGGCGCGGCCGACGCCGAACAGGGCGACGACCGGGATCAGGTACACGAACTGCGGCATCGTCTGGAACACGTCGAGGACCGGGCGCAGCGCCCGCTCCAGGCGGTCGCTGCGGGCCGCGGCGATACCGACGGCGAAGCCGACGACGAGGGTGACGGCGACGGCCGCGAGGACCTGGGAGAGGGTGTCCAGGGACGGCTTCCAGACGCCGAGGACTCCGATCGCGGCCATGGCGAGGACGGCGGTGAGCGCGGTGCGCCACGTGCCGATCACCCAGGCCAGGGCGGCGACGATCAGCAGCACCGACCACCAGGGAAGCGCCTGGAGGCCGTCGCGCATCGGGTCGAGGACCCAGGTGGTGAAGTGGCCCGCCCAGTCGGCGGTGCCGCCGATGACGGGGACGCCCGAGTACAGGTGCGCGGTCATCCAGTCGACGGCGCGGTTGACGGGCTCGGCGATGCCGACGACCCAGGCGTCGGGCCAGTCGAGGCGGCCCGCGAGCCGCCCGGCGACTGCCACGGCGACGACACCGGCGAGGGCGTACAGCCAGCCGCGCCCGCTGTGGGGCTCGGGTTCGGCGCCGAGCTTCTCCCCCGCCGCGCCGGTGACGCGGTCCAGGACGACGGCCAGCAGCACGATCGGGATACCGGCGGCGAGCGCGGCACCCACGTCGACCGAGGCCAGGGCCTGGTAGACGCGGTCGCCGAGGCCGCCCGCGCCGATGACGGCGGCGATGACGGCCATGGACAGCGCCATCATGATCGTCTGGTTGAGGCCGAGGAGGAGTTCCTTGCGGGCCAGCGGGATCCGGGCCGTCAGCAGGCGCTGGCGTGCGGTGGAGCCGAGCGACTCGACGGCCTCCAGCACCTCCTTGTCGGCGCCGCGCAGGCCGAGCGAGGTCAGGCGGGCCATGGGCGGGGCGGCATAGATGACGGTGGCCAGCACGGCCGCCGGGACGCCGATGCCGAAGACCAGCACGACCGGCAGCAGGTAAGCGAAGGCGGGCAGCACCTGCATGGTGTCCAGCACTGGCCGCAGCACGCGGTCCATGCGGTCGGACAGCCCGGCGGCGAGCCCGAGCAGCGCGCCCACCACGACCGACGCGAGGACCGCGACGACCATCAGGGCGAGCGTCTGCATGGTCGGCACCCACATGCCGAGCAGGCCGCAGGCGAGGAACGCGGCGGCCGTGCCGAGGGCCAGCTTCACGCCCGCCACGCGCCACGCGACCAGGGCGCCCAGTGCCGTGACGCCCGCCCAGCCGACGGCCAGGAGGGCGAGGTAGACGGCCCGTACGGCGATGACGACGACGTTGCTGACGTGGCCGAAGAAGTACAGGAACAGCGGGTGGCTGTCGCGGTTGTCGATGATCCAGTCGCTGGTCCTGGCGAGCGGCTCGGAGAAGTCGACGGTCAGCGCGCTCGGCCAGCTGCCGCTCGCCCAGCGGGCGTTGGCCAGCGGCACGAGGATCGCGGCGGCGAGGCCGAGCAGCAGCAGCTTGCGGACCGCGTGGTGCTTGAGGAGGGCGGGCAGGCCGATACGCGGCGGGGACGCGGTGATGGTCGCCATCACACCGCCTCCTTGGGCTGCTCCGCCCCCGGTGGAGCGAGCTGCTCCGTGCCGGCGACGACTCCCAGGAGCGTGTCGGAGTCGACCACGCCCACGCACCGGCCCTTGTCGACGACCCGGGCCGGAGCGCCGGCGCGGGCGACCGCTTCGATGGCCTCGGACACCGTCGCGTCGGGCCGCACCGCCGGTCCGCTGCCGTTCTGCTCCCCCGAGGGGCGGCGCATGGCCGTGCGGACCGTCATGACCTGTTCGCGAGGGACGTCCCGGACGAACTCGCGGACGTAGTCGTCGGCGGGCGCGCCCACGATCTCCTCGGGCGTGCCGAGCTGCACGACCCGGCCGTCGCGCATCAGGGCGATGCGGTCGCCCAGCTTGAGGGCCTCCTGGAGGTCGTGCGTGATGAAGACCATCGTGCGGCCCTCGTCATGGTGCAGCCGGACCACCTCCTCCTGCATCTCACGCCGGATGAGGGGGTCGAGCGCGCTGAACGGCTCGTCGAACAGCAGGACTTCGGGGTCGGCGGCGAGGGCGCGGGCCAGGCCCACACGCTGCCGCTGGCCGCCGGAGAGCTGGCCGGGGCGGCGGTGCTCCATGCCTTCGAGGCCGACCTTGGCGACGACCTCGGCGGCCCGCTCACGCCGCTCGGCCTTGCCCATGCCCTGGATCTCCAGGCCGTAGGCGACGTTGTCGAGGACCGTGCGGTGCGGCAGCAGGCCGAAGTGCTGGAAGACCATCGCGGCGCGGTGGCGGCGCAGTTCGCGCAGCCGGGAGCGGTCCATGGCGCGGACGTCCTCGCCGTCGATGGCGATGGTGCCGGCCGTCGGCTCGATGAGCCGGGTCAGACAGCGCACCAGCGTGGACTTGCCGGAGCCGGACAGGCCCATGACGACGAAGACCTCGCCCTTGCGGACGTCGAAGCTGACGTCCCGGACGGCGGCCGTGCAGCCGGTGCGGGAGCGCAGCTCGGCGGCGTCGAGGGCGCTGAGCTCGGGGTCGGCGGGAACGCGCTCGGCCTTGGGGCCGAACACCTTCCACAGGCCCTCCACCGAGAAGACGGGGGTGGTGTCCATGGTCTGCTCCGTGGGGGGTTCGAGGGTCGCGGTCACCGGGAACCACCACCGATCAGCTCGGCGGCCTTCTCCCCGACCATGAGCACACCGATCATCGGGTTGACGGTGGTCATGGTGGGGAACACGGAGGCGTCGGCGATGCGGATGCCCTCCAGGCCGTGGATGCGCAGCTCGGGGTCGACGACGGCCAGCCGGTCGTCGGCGGCGCCCATCTTGCAGGTGCCGGCGGGGTGGTAGACGGTGTGCGCGACCTTGCGGGCGTACTCGCCGAGCTCCTCGTCGTTCGTCACGTCCGGCCCCGGGCACACCTCGCGCTTGAGCCAGCCTGCCAGCGGCTCGGTCTTGGCGATCTCGCGGGCGATCCTGATGCCGTCGACGAGGGTCTTGCCGTCGTAGTCGTCCTCGTCGGTGAAGTAGCGGAAGTCCAGGGCGGGCTTGACCTCGGGGTCGGCGCTGGTCAGGTAGAGCCGGCCGCGGCTCTTCGGCTTGGGGATGTTCGGGGTCATCGAGACGCCGAACTCGGGCCGCTCGTAGCCCAGTCGCTCCGGGTTGTCCGTGAACGGGATCTGGTAGAAGTGGAACATCAGGTCGGGGTGCGGCAGTTCGGCGTCGCGGCGGACGAACAGACCCGCGTCGGAGTCCATCGCGGAGTTCTCCGGGATGGGACCGTTCGTCTCCCACACGATGACCGACTCGGGGTGGTCGAGCAGGTTCTCGCCGACGCCCGGCAGGTCGTGCGTGACGGGGATGCCGAGCTTCTCCAGGTCGGCCTTGGGGCCGATGCCGGAGTGCATCAGCAGGCGGGGCGAGTCGACGGCGCCGGCGCACAGCAGGACCTCGCCCCGGGCCTTGACGAGAATCTCCTCGCCGTCCTTGGTGCGCACGTGCACGCCCTCGGCGCGGTTGCCGTCCAGCTCCAGCTTGTACGCCCAGGTCTCCAGCAGGATCGTCAGGTTGGGCCGCTCGTCCATCACCGGGTGGAGGTACGCCACCGACGCCGAGGACCGCTTGTTGTTCTCGGGGTGGTAGGCCAGGTCGAAGAAGCCGACGCCCTCAGTGAAGGGCTTCTTGTTGAAGCCGTCGACGCGCGGCACGCCCAGCGCCTCCTGGGCGGCGTCGACGAAGTCGCGGGCGATGGCGTTCCGGTCCTTCTCGTCGACCGGGACGATGTTGTTGAGCAGCCGGGCGAAGTACGCCTCCATCTGCACCGAGCCCCAGCCCTTGGCGCCGGCGGCCTCCCACTCGTCCCAGTCGGCGGGCAGCGGCTTGAAGGCGATCAGGGTGTTGTGCGAGGAGCAGCCGCCCAGGACGCGGGCCCGGCTGTGCCGGATATGCGAGTTTCCGCGTGGCTGTTCGGTGGTGGGGTAGTCGTAGTCGAGCTCGCCGCCGAGCAGGCCCATCCAGCGGCGCAGGGTCAGCACGTCGTCACGGCCGACGTCGCTGGGGCCGCCCTCGATGACGGCGACGGTGACATCGGGGTTCTCGGTGAGACGGGAGGCGATGACGGAACCTGCGGTTCCGCCACCTATCACGACATAGTCGTACTCATGACTGGTGTGGGACATGGCGTGCTTGCTCCAGTGGGGATGAAGTGAACGGGCTCAGGGATGGGGAACGTCAGCCCGGGGTGTGGGGGTCAGCCCGGGATGAGGTCGGCGGCCCTGAAGGGACTGGGGGGTCAGCCCGCGAACCAGCGCACCGGCTTCGGAGCGAGGTTCTGGTAGACGTGCTTGGTCTCTCGGTACTCGGCGAGTCCGGCCGGGCCCAGTTCGCGGCCCACTCCGCTCTTGCCGAAGCCGCCCCACTCCGCCTGCGGCAGATAGGGGTGGAAGTCGTTGATCCAGATCGTGCCGTGGCGCAGCCGGCCGGCCACGCGGCGGGCGCGGCCCGCGTCGGCGGTCCAGACGCCGCCCGCCAGTCCGTACTCGGTGTCGTTGGCGAGGGCAACGGCCTCGTCCTCGGTAAGGAAGGTCTCGACGGTGAGGACCGGTCCGAAGACCTCCTCCCGTACGACGCGCATCTCGCGGTGGCAGTGGTCGAGGACGGTCGGCTCGTAGAAGTAGCCGTTCTCGGGGCGCTGCGGGGACGGTTCGGGGCGCTTGCCGCCGGAGCGCAGCACCGCGCCCTCCTCGAGGGCGGACTGGACGTACATCTCGACCTTGGCGCGCTGCTGCTCGGAGACCAGCGGGCCGCATTCGACGCCGTCCTCGGTGCCGCGGCCGAGGCGGATCTTCTCGGCGCGCCGGGCGAGTTCGGCGACGAAACGGTCCCGGACGGACTCCTCGATGATGAGGCGGGCGCCGGCCGAGCAGACCTGGCCGCTGTGGATGAAGGCGGCGTTGAGGGCCTGGTCGACGGCGGTGTCGAAGCCCTCCTCGGTGGCGCAGGCGTCGGCGAAGACGACATTGGGGTTCTTGCCGCCGAGTTCGAGGGCGACCTTCTTGACGGTCGGGGCGGCGGCCTCGGCGACCTTGGTGCCGCTGACCAGCCCACCGGTGAAGGAGACCAGGTCGACGTCGGGGTGCTCGGACAGGCGGGCGCCGACGGAGTGGCCCGGGCCGGTGACGATGTTGGCGACGCCGGCGGGGAGACCGGCCTCGACGAGCAGCTCGATGAGCGCGATCGTCGTCATCGGGGTGATCTCGCTCGGCTTGACGACGAAGGTGTTGCCGGCGGCGAGGGCGGGGGCGATCTTCCAGCTGGCCTGGAGCAGCGGGTAGTTCCAGGGCGTGATCATCGCGCAGACGCCGACGGGCTCGTGCACGACGACGCTGTGGATGTCGGTCGAGCCCGCGTCCACGACCCGGCCGGGCGCCTCACCGGCGACCAGGTCGGCGAAGTAGCGGAAGGCGTCGGCTACGCAGTCGATGTCGACACGGCCCTCCTCGACGGTCTTGCCCGCGTCGCGGGCCTCCAGCCGGCCCAGCTCCTCGCGGTCCCGCACGAGCAGATCGGCGACGCGCCTCAGCAGTGCGGCACGCTCGGTGACGGGTGTGTGCGGCCACGGACCCTCGTCGAAGGCGCGCCGGGCGGCGGCGATCGCCAGATCGGTGTCCTTCTCGTCGCCCTCCGCGACCACGGCGAAGGGCAGGGCGTCCGCGGGGTCGAGGATCTCGCGGGTGGCCCCGGAGGTGGCCGCACGCCACTCTCCTCCCGCATGGATGGTTTCACGCGCCTGAAGTTCGGTACTTTCCGCCATGATCGCTCTTCGCCTTCCGTTCCTGATCAGCGCCCCTGTGTCACACACGTGTCACTAAGAGACCGAGTTCGCCTGCCCGACTCCCCCGGATGCATGCGCGTCGATGGCCGAAAGTGCGCTGTGTCACGGGAGATGTGGACAAACAGGAACAAAAGACACGTACCTTCGGGCACACCGGTCGTGCACATGCCACGAAGAGGGCATCGGAAAGCCCGCAGGCCCCGCACCGGAGAACCGGTGCGGGGCCTGCGGGCGAAGACGCGGAGAGGCTCCGGTCAGATGAGGCCGAGGCCGCGGACCGCCTCGCGCTCCTCCTCGAGCTCCTTGACGGAGGCGTCGATCCGGGCGCGGGAGAACTCGTTGATCTCCAGGCCCTGGACGATCTCGTACGTGCCGTCCTTGGTGGTGACCGGGAAGGACGAGATCAGGCCCTCCGGGACGCCGTAGGAGCCGTCCGACGGGATGCCCATGGAGACCCAGTCGCCGTCGGCCGTGCCGTTGACCCAGCTGTAGACGTGGTCGATGGCGGCGTTGGCGGCGGAGGCGGCCGACGAGGCGCCACGGGCCTCGATGATGGCGGCGCCGCGCTTGGCGACGGTCGGGATGAAGTCCTCGGCCAGCCACTTCTCGTCGTTCACGACCTCGGCGGCGTTCTTGCCGGCGACCGTGGCGTGGAAGATGTCGGGGTACTGGGTGGCGGAGTGGTTGCCCCAGATGGTCAGGCGCTTGATGTCGGCGACCGTCGAGCCCGTCTTCTTCGCCAGCTGGGTCAGCGCGCGGTTGTGGTCCAGGCGGGTCATGGCCGTGAACCGCTCGGCGGGGACGTCCGGCGCGGCGGCCTGGGCGATCAGCGCGTTGGTGTTGGCCGGGTTGCCGACGACCAGGACCTTGATGTCGTCCGCGGCGTGGTCGTTGATGGCCTTGCCCTGCGGCTTGAAGATGCCGCCGTTGGCCTCCAGCAGGTCGCCGCGCTCCATGCCCTTGGTGCGGGGGCGGGCGCCGACGAGCAGACCGACGTTGGCGCCGTCGAAGGCGACGTTCGGGTCGTCGGTGATCTCGATGCCCTGAAGGAGCGGGAACGCGCAGTCGTCCAGCTCCATGGCAGTGCCCTCGGCCGCCTTCAGGGCGGGCGTGATCTCCAGCAGGCGCAGCTTCACCGGCACGTCCGCGCCGAGCAGCTGACCGGAGGCGATGCGGAAGAGCAGGGCGTAACCGATCTGGCCGGCCGCGCCGGTGACGGTGACGTTCACGGGAGTGCGGGTCATGGCGTTCTCCGTATGACAGCTGGCGGTGGGGCGGGGTCCCTGCCCCGGACGTTTGATCGATCTCTTGGCGTCAAGAGATCCATCCAGCCGTCAGGCTATCGCGCATCCGGGATCCCGGACGTCCGGGTCGGTGTGGCCCAGCCCACAACCTTCCCCGTGTGGACACAAGAGGCGGCCGCCCGTCCGGGAGAGGAGGACGGAGGCGGCCGCCTGGGGGGGGATACCGACCATGCCGGACTCCCGTGGGGGTACGGTTCGCGTGCCCCCGATTCCGGCGGGCATTCCTCCCTTTCCGAAATTCCTCGCCCGGCCCGGGCGGGCCGCTGTGCACGCCTACTCGGTGCAGCCCCGCTGCCCGGCCGTCAGCGTCGCGCAGGCCTTGGCGTCGGCGGCGCCCTTCACGGCCACCATCGGGGTGTACGCGATTGTGTCCCCGGCCGCGGTGATGCTGCCGGACTGCTTCGCCTTGCCCGCGCTGATCTGCACCTCGTCGCCCTGTGCCGCCTGGGTGATGCGTCCCCAGGCCGCCTTGCAGGTCTCGCTGTAGCGGACTTCGACCGTGGCCGTGCCGACGGTCGCCGTCTGCGCGGTGGTCACCAGGTCACCGCTGCACCCCATGGCCTCCGCGTCCTTGCCGGTGCAGTCGTCGCCGCTGCACTTCACACCGGGCGGCAGCTTCGGGTCCGTGCTGACGGTCGGCGTGGGCGACGTGCCGCTGCCCTTGTTCTCGTCGTCGCCGGCGCCGCCGGTGAGGTAGAACGCGCCGGCGATCACCACGAGCACGCCCACGACACCCGCGAGGAAGGTCGCGGTCCGCTTCTTGCCCCCCGAGGCGGAGGGGGCGCGGCGGGTCCCGCCGGAACCACCGGCACGCCCGGCACCACCGCTACCGCCGGCCCGGGCCGGGACGGCGTCCTGCGGTTCGCCGTACGAGCCCGCCCCGGCGCCGGGAGTCCGGCCGGGGCCGCCGGGTGAGCCGGCTCGTGCCCCGGGGCCCGAGCCGGGCCGGGAGCCCCTGCCGGTGCCGGGACCCGCGGAGCGCCCGCCCGTCGGCGACGGGCCCTGGTACCCGGCCATTCCCCATGAGTTGACCTCGGACTCGGCGGCCCGGCCGCTCGCCTCCCGCGCATCCGCGCCGGTGGAGTCCTGGACCTCGGGGGCCGTCGGCTGCGGCGGCACGGTCGGGACCACACCGGCCGGTCCGGCGATGCCCGGCGTGACAGTGGTGCCGCCACCGCGGCGGGCGGGCTTGCCGCTGCCCGCGGAGGCCGCTCTGCCCTCCCCCGCCGAGGCCGCCTTGCCACCGGCCGAGGGGTCGGTGAAGTCCTGCCCGCCGAACTCCCCGAGCGCGGCGCGCGCCTGGGAGATCCGGATGGCCTCCATCGTCATGTCGTGCCGCATCTCCGAGCGGCTCCAGGCGCGCTCGGCGAGCTCCCACATGGTGGTCAGGTGCACCGGATTGGTGCCGGTGACCTCCGCCAGGGCCACGATCGCGCCCTTCGGCGCGAGCAGCCGGCCGTTCAGGTAACGCTCCCACGACGTCTTGCTGTAGCCCGTGCGGTCCGCCACCGACGCGATGCTCAGACCGCTGCGGTCCACGAGTCTGCGCAGCTGGCTGGTGAACTCCCTGATCTGTGGATCGAGCTCATCCGGCAAGGCCTTCCAACGAGGCATTGCTCCCCCTCTTCCCCCCGGTACGTGCTGATATTTCTCGCGCTGTTCGCCCCGCGCGTGGCGGCCTTGGCCGAGTCCCCGTTCTGGATACCCACAGGGATGCGCCCACTCAGGATCTCAGTTCCCTGACGGGGGGCGCACAGGAGCATGGTGACCGCGCGCGGTACACCCTGGACCGTCCCGATTGTCCACGCCAACCCCCCGCGGTTGCACCACTTCGTACCGAATCGGAAGCGGGACGTACCGGAACCGTCACTTCCGTGCCACAGCGCACTGACAGCCGTTGAACAGGCCGTTCGCGGTGCAGGAGGGTGAGGCGTGACGGCGGCCCGTCCTTCCTCGGGGGAGGGGACGGGCCGCCGGCCTCGTCACTCGTTGGTGACCGTGAAGTGCAGGGTGTCCTTGAGGAACGGGATCTGCAACCACGGATTCGGCTGTGCCATCAGCGCCAGCATGACGATCACCAGGCCCAGCGCGCCGTACGTGACGATGTCCGTGAAGCGCGAACGGACGGCGAGCATGCCGACGTCCGGCAGCAGCCAGCGCATCGCGCCGCCGCCCAGCAGGGCGACACCGATCAGCAGCGTCCCGAGCCGGAACTGGCCCAGCGCGGTCACCAGCAGCCCGAGCCCGGCCAGCCCCAGCACGGCGAGCACGGGCCACTGCCGCGCCGGCGCGGGCGCGTCCCCGGACGCGGCCCGGCCACCGCCCTCGGGCCGCGCGGTGTCCTTGGTGAACAGGGGGAAACGCCGGGTGACCCGCCGCGGCCGCCCTTCGGCGTCGGGCGCGCTGATGGGGTCCCGGACGGTGAGCTCCTCCGGCGTCTCGTCCCCGCTCGGCCTCTCGTCCCCGCTCGGCGTCTGGTGTTCGCTCGGGGCCCGGTGCTCAGCCGACACTGCGCTCCGCCGCCTCGACCACGTTCACGAGCAGCTGGGCGCGGGTCATCGGGCCGACTCCGCCGGGGTTCGGGGAGATCCAGCCGGCGACCTCGGCGACGTCGGGGTGGACGTCGCCCACGATCCTGCCCTCGGCGCTGCGGGAGACGCCGACGTCGAGGACGGCCGCGCCGGGCTTCACGTCCTCGGCGCGGATCAGATGGGCGGAACCGGCCGCGGCGACGATGATGTCCGCGCGCTTGAGGTGCGCCGACAGATCACGCGTGCCGGTGTGGCACTGGGTCACGGTCGCGTTCTCGCTGCGGCGGGTGAGCAGCAGCGGCATCGGCCGGCCGATGGTCACGCCACGTCCGACCACCACGACCTCGGCGCCCTTGATCTCCACGCCGTAGCGGCGCAGCAGCGTCAGCACACCGTTCGGGGTGCAGGGCAGCGGGGCGGGCTCGTTGAGGACGAGGCGCCCGAGGTTCATCGGGTGCAGCCCGTCCGCGTCCTTGTCCGGGTCCATCAGTTCCAGGATGCGGTTCTCGTCGATGCCCCTGGGCAGCGGCAGTTGCACGATGTAACCGGTGCAGGCCGGGTCCTCGTTCAGCTCGCGGACGGCCGCCTCGATCTCCTCCTGGGTGGCCGTGGCGGGCAGTTCGCGCTGGATGGAGGCAATGCCCACCTGCGCGCAGTCGCGGTGCTTGCCGGCGACGTACTTCTGGCTGCCGGGGTCGTCCCCGACCAGGATCGTGCCGAGGCCGGGCGTGACGCCCTTCTCCTTCAGCGCCGCCACGCGGGCGGTCAGATCGGACTTGATCGCGGCTGCGGTGGCCTTGCCATCGAGAATCTGGGCGGTCATGGCCCCATCCTCGCGGATGACCCCGCCACGGTTCCAATCCGACCGCAATCCGGGCACCGCGGGGTCCGTCCGCCCGTATCCGCCCATGATCAGCGATGTTGCACTTGCACAACACATCGGGAATGCGGCTGGACAAGCCGGTCAGTGGTGAAGAACGATGACCTGACAAGTGCCGCGGGCAGCTCAACGGGGGGACGGTCGCAATACTGAAGATTTTCCTCCGTGCGGATGTCACGCGTCGTCCCCGCACTCGGACCAACGGAGGAAAGTCCCCCATGAGCTACGGCGACCCGAACAACCCCTACGGCGCTCCCCAGGGGCAGCAGCCGCAGCAGCCGGGCTACGGTTACCCGCAGGACCAGGGACAGACTCCTGGTTACGGCTACCCGCAGGCCCCTCCGGTGTCCCCCTACGGCGGCCCCGCCGCGCCGACCACGATGCCCGGCTCGGTGAGCGCGGCCCGCGTGATGATGTGGGTCATCGTCGGTCTCCAGGTCGTCGGCATCGCCGTCTTCGCCTTCGCCGCCGCGGCCCTCAACGCCGCGAAGGACGACGAGTCCCTCAAGGACAACACCGCCTTCCAGGACCTGGTCGGTGACTCGACCGGCGTGATCTGGGGCTACGTGGTGTTCGGCCTGGCCTGGCTGGTGTTCGCGGCCGTCCTGGCGACGAAGTTCAAGAACGGCGGCAACGGCGCCCGGATCACGATCCTGGTCTTCGCCATCATCACGGCGGTCCTCGGCATCTACCCGTTCCTTGTGGTGGGCCTGGTGCACACCGTCCTCGCCATCCTGGTGGCCGTCTTCGTGGGCAACGCCAACGGCAAGGCCTGGTTCAACCGCCCCCGCTACTGAACGGACCCGGTCGATCGGCCCGGTTCACGCCCATCACTTCCAAGGGCCGTGTCTCACCCGTACGAGGGGGGCACGGCCCTGGTGCGTCGCCCTGGTCTGACGGTGGTGGCTGTCCCGCCCGCCGAGTCGATCCCGGCGGTGGGCGGCTACCTGTGCTGGATCGCACCGCGCCTGCACGAGGACTTGCGGGCGACCGGCGCGTCCTGATCGCCTCCGCGTACCCCACCTCGTACCGGACGGTGAAGGCCACGCGCGGCGTGCCCCGGACGTGACCGCCTACGCCGACCGCGTCGCCCAGGTTGGGGACCCCCAGGCCGGCTCGGTCCACGGCTGACGGCACAAGTACCCGAGCACACAAGTGATCTGCGGCCCGCCGGATATCCGGCGGGCCGTTCGCGTGGACGGTAGCCTTCGGTCAAACTGCCGTGCGATTGCTCGTCGCGAGACCGCAGCACATCGGGGGACCCATGTCAGACCAACGGCCGATGCGGCCGCATTCCCCGGCGTCCCGGGACGCCGCGTTGGAGCAGGCCGGCGCGAGTCCGTTACGTCCCAGGGACCCGGAGCAGATCGGCCCCTACTTACCGCTCGGGCTGCTCGGCAGCGGCGGCATGGGCCGCGTCTACCTCGCCCGCCCCGCCGACGACACCGCCGGTCTCGCCGCCGTCAAGGTGATCCGCCCCGAGTACGCCGAAGACCCCCGGTTCCGGCGGCGTTTCGAGCGGGAGGCCTCCGTGCACACCCGGCTGCGTACGCCGCACGCGCCGCCCCTGCTCGGCAGCGGGTTCGAGGACGAGTTGCTGTGGATGGCGACCCGGTACCTGCCCGGCCTCAACCTCGCCGACGCCGTCCGCGAGTGCGGTGCGCTCGAGCCGGCCGGGGTGTGGCGGCTGGTGGCGGAGCTGGGGCGGGCGCTGTCGGCGCTGGACGCCGCCGGGGTCGTACACCGGGATCTCAAGCCGTCCAACGTGATCCTGTCGCCGCAGGGCGCGCACGTCATCGACTTCGGCATCGCGCAGGCCGTCGACAGCAGCTCGATCACCATCACCGGCAACCGGGTCGGCACCCCCGCCTACATGGCGCCCGAGTACCTGCGCGAGGGCCGCTGCGACACCGCCTCCGACGTCTTCTCTCTCGCGTGCTCGATCGCCTACGCCGCCACCGGACACGCCCCCTTCGGGGAGGGCACGGGCGTGGACGTCATGCACCGGGTCGCCTTCGAAGAGCCCAAGCAGGAGGTCATGACCGGACTGACGGCCGCCGACCCCGCGTTGGCCGCGCTGCTGTCCGCCTGCCTCGCCAAGGACCCGGGCGGGCGGCCCACCCCGCAGCAGTTGACCGACGCGGCCGCGGCGGCCGGCCACGGCCCCACCTCCTCCTGGCAGGAACCGCTGGCCACCCGGCTGCTCGACCGGCAGCGGGGCTGTCAGCTGCTGGAACGTTCCTCCGCCGAGGAGACGGGCCACCTCCGTGCGCCGACGCCGCCGGAACGGCACGGCGGCCCGGCGACGTCGCCCGTTCAGGACGCCCCTTCCGCCGCGCCCCCCACCGGCGAGCACGCTGACCGCCGTAGGCGAAAGGCGCCCCATCTCGCCATCGCGGCCGTCATCGCCGTGGCCGCCGTGGCCGCGGGCGCCTTCTTCCTCACCCGCCCGGACCTCGACGACAGCGCCTCGGCCTCGCCGACGGCCTCCACCGGCGTCACCCCCATCGACCGACCGGCCTCGGTCGTGCCCGGCTCCTCCGCCTCGCCCTCCGCCACCGAGGAGAAGAAGCCCGGCACGAAGGAGGTGACGCAGGAGGCGTGGGAAGACGCCGACAAGGATGCGTCCGGGAAGGCGGGCAGTGCCGGCGGAGCAGGAGCCACCCCGGGCGGTGGCGCCACCGCCCCCTCCGGCAGCGGCGATACCGGGAGCGACAGCGGCGGCAGCGCCCCGGCCCCCGCCCCCACCAGCACCGCGACGAAACCCGCCAACCCGCCCTGGATCGCCCGGTGCACCCACTACTCCGGCACCGAACTCACCCGGCGCGGCGACCGTGGCCCGCGCGTCGTGCAGGTGCAGTGCATCCTGACCGAACGCGGCTACGGCCTGGGCGGCACGGGCGTGGACGGCCAGTTCGGCAAGGGCACCGACGCGGCGGTGCGGACGTTCCAGCGCGCCGCGGGACTGAGCCCCGACGGCAAGGTCGGACCCGACACATGGGCGG
This sequence comes from Streptomyces sp. NPDC093598, assembly GCF_044764825.1. Classification (NCBI taxonomy): domain Bacteria; kingdom Bacillati; phylum Actinomycetota; class Actinomycetes; order Kitasatosporales; family Streptomycetaceae; genus Streptomyces; species Streptomyces sp. NPDC093598. The sequence goes on from NZ_JBIWIV010000004.1 coordinate 324,742, forward strand.
CCCTGCGCAGTGCGAAGTGACGGGTGTGCCGGACGGCCCCCGGCCACGGCCCGGCAACGGCACAGCCCGAGGATTGCCACCGGCACTCTCGGTGGAACCCGCTCCACCGGCACTCTCAGTGGAAGAAGTGCCGCGTCCCCGTGAAGTACATCGTGACGCCGGCCTTCCGCGCGGCCTCCACGACCAGTTCGTCGCGGACGGAACCGCCGGGCTGGACCACGGCCTTCACTCCGGCCTCGGTGAGGATCTCCAGGCCGTCCGGGAAGGGGAAGAACGCGTCGGACGCGGCGTACGCCCCCGCGGCGCGCTCGGCACCCGCCCGCTCGACGGCGAGCTTCGCGGAGTCCACCCGGTTGACCTGACCCATGCCGACGCCCACCGAGGCGCCGTCCTTGGCGAGCAGGATCGCGTTGGACTTCACCGCGCGGCAGGCCTTCCAGGCGAAGGCCAGCTCGGCCAGCTCGGCCTCGCTCAGCGCCTCGCCGGTCGCCAGCGTCCAGTTGGCCGGGTCGTCACCGTCGGCCTGGAGGCGGTCAGTCACCTGGAGCAGCGCGCCGCCGTCGATCGGCTTGACCTCCACGGGGGCGGAGGGGCCGTCGGCGCAGCGCAGCACCCGGATGTTCTTCTTCTTGGTGAGGGCTTCCAGGGCGCCGTCCTCGTAGTCCGGCGCGACGATGACCTCGGTGAAGATCTCCGCGACCTGCTCGGCCATCTCCTTGCTGACCGGGCGGTTGACCGCGATCACACCGCCGAACGCCGACAGCGGGTCACAGGCGTGCGCCTTGCGGTGCGCCTCGGCGACATCCGCGCCGACGGCGATGCCGCAGGGGTTGGCGTGCTTGATGATCGCGACGCACGGCTCGGCGTGGTCGTACGCGGCACGGCGGGCGGCGTCCGTGTCCGTGTAGTTGTTGTACGACATCTCCTTGCCGTGCAGCTGCTCGGCCTGGGCGAGGCCGCCCGTCCCGGAGACGTAGAGCGCCGCGGGCTGGTGCGGGTTCTCGCCGTAGCGCAGGGTGTGCTCGCGCTCCCAGGTGGCGCCGAGGAAGTCGGGGAACTGCGACTCGTCGGCGGGCGCGTAGGAGGAGGCGAACCAGGAGGCGACGGCGACGTCGTAGGCGGCCGTGTGCTGGAAGGCCTCGGCGGCGAGCCGCTTGCGGGTGGCCAGGTCGAAGCCGCCGTTCTGCACGGCGGACAGGACGTCGGCGTAGCGCGCGGGGCTGGTGACGACCGCGACCGACGGGTGGTTCTTCGCGGCGGCCCGGACCATCGAAGGACCGCCGATGTCGATCTGCTCGACGCACTCGTCGGGCGAGGCACCGGAGGCGACGGTCTCGCGGAACGGGTAGAGGTTGACGACGACGAGGTCGAACGGCTCGACACCCAGATCGGCCAGCTGCCGCTGGTGGGCCTCGAGGCGCAGGTCGGCGAGGATGCCGGCGTGGACCCGGGGGTGCAGGGTCTTGACGCGGCCGTCCAGGCACTCGGGGAAGCCGGTGAGCTCCTCGACCTTGGTGACGGGGACGCCGGCAGCGGCGATCTTCGCGGCGGTGGAGCCGGTGGAGACGAGCTCGACCCCGGCCTCGTGGAGCCCGCGCGCGAGGTCCTCGAGCCCGGTCTTGTCGTAGACGCTGACGAGCGCCCGGCGAAGGGGCCGCTTGTTGCTCTCGGCGGTCACTGGATAACTACCTTTCGTCCCTCAATGCGATGGCCGTTGCGGGCGAGGCGCCCCACGACCTCGACGAGCAGCCTTCGCTCGACTTCCTTGATGCGCTCGTGCAGAGCGCCTTCGTCGTCCTCGTCCCGGATCTCCACCACGCCCTGCGCGATGATCGGTCCGGTGTCGACGCCGTCGTCGACGAAGTGGACGGTGCAGCCGGTGACCTTGGCGCCGTACGCGAGCGCGTCCCGCACGCCGTGGGCTCCCGGGAAACTGGGCAGCAGGGCGGGGTGCGTGTTGACGAACCGCCCGCCGAACCGCGCGAGGAACTCCTTGCCGACGATCTTCATGAACCCGGCGGAGACGACGAGATCGGGCTCGTGCTCGGCGACGGCCTCGGCGAGGGCGGCGTCCCACTCCTCGCGGCTGCCGTGGTCCTTGACCTTGCACACGAAGGTCGGCAGCCCCGCGCGCTCGGCACGCGCCAGCCCCTCGATGCCCTCGCGGTCCGCGCCGACTGCCACGATCTCGGCCCCGTACTCCTGCGCGCCGGCTGCGGCGATCTCGTCGAGCAGCGCCTGGAGGTTGGTGCCGGATCCGGAGACCAGCACGACGAGGCGCTTGACGCGCGGGGCCACGGGCTTGGCGGCCACGGTGGGGGCCTTTCTCGGGGGAACGTTCGTCCAAGGTGGCCGACGCTCAACGTTTTGTGCATTCATACGAATGCTTTGCGTCCCCGGATACGGGGAAGCCTACGAACCGGCCGACCGTCAGCAACGATACCGGCACACCGGACGGCCCCCACGGGACGGGGGCATGGCCGGAAGGTAGCGTCTGGGCGGAGCCGGTTCGGGAACGACGTCCGGACGTGGTGCGTTCAGGAGGTGACGGACCCGGGTCCGACGCCGTTCCGTTCTGTCCACTCATTCCTCCTCACCAACGGGAAGACGCTCACTTGATGCCGGACCGCAGCCTGCGACTCCTCACGTTCCCCCAGCCGTCGCCGCAGGGAGGGGAGCGCGGCGCCGTGCTGCTGCGGGAGCGCCCCAGCTCACCGCCCGACGCGCCTTCGGGCGGCGACGGCGGGGACGAGCGGGGGCGCGGGTCCCAGGAGGACAACCCCTTCGCCCCGCCGCCCGAGGGCGCGCCGGACCGGCCCTGGCAGCCGCGGCGCCCGTCGGGTGACGACTCCCAGGGCTCCCGGGACGGTGGCGGGCGGGACCGCTCGCCCTGGGGCAGCCAGTGGAGCGACCAGCAGCCCGGCCGCTCCCCCGACGGCTTCGGCGACCGCCCCCGCGGCGGGCCCGAGGGCCAGGGCGGCCCCCAGAGCGGCGGCCCGAACATGCGCTGGGACCCCGCGGACCCCGCGCAGCGCCGGGCGCGCTATGCCCTGCTGTCGGGCATGTGGGCCTTCTTCTTCGCCCTCTTCAGCTGGCCGTACGTGGCCCTGCTGCTCGGCGCGCTCGCCCTGTACTGGGCCATCAGCTCCCTGCGCGCCAAGCCTCGCAGGCCCGGCCCGGACTCCCCGGCCCCCGAGCAGCAGGGCGGCCGCCCCCAGACGACGGCGGCGGTGAGCGGCCTGGTCACGGCGTCCCTGGCGATCGCCCTGGTCGCCGCGTCCTTCACGGCGCAGCTGGTCTACCGCGACTACTACACGTGCACCAACGACGCGCTCACCAACCAGGCGAAGCAGTCCTGCTCCGAGCTTCTGCCGGAGGAGCTCCGGGGGCTGCTGGGGACGAACGACTGACGCCTCAGGGGCTGTCCGGCGGGGAGGACCGGTCGGGCGGGGCCGGAGCGTCGTACGGCCCCGGGTCGGACGACAGGACGTCGTAGCGCGCGGAGCCCGCCTCTCGGTCCTGGTCCTGGTCCTGGTCCTGGTTTTGGTCCAGCCAGCCGTACAGGGCGTCGTGTTCGTCGGGCGCGCAGGGCCGGTCCGGCTCGGGGTCCGCGGCGTGCGGCGGCTGGGTTGCGCCCGTCGGTGAGGCGTCGCGCCCGAGACGTCCCAGGTCCCCGGCACCGCGGACGACTCCGGGACCGGACACGTCCCAGTAAGCTCCGGTGTCCGCGTTGCCCCAGTAGATTCCGGCATCCTCGTCGCCCCCGGCTCGTCCGGTTCCCCGAGCTCCCTCGGCGGCTCCGGCGCCCCCGTCCACCCCCGCGATCCCGGCGACCGCGGTGCGCGTGATCCGACCGCGGCCGGACCCCGACCCGTTCCGCAGCCGCCCGGCCCCCTGGGCGCCCTGGGCGGTGTCCTCCCGTTGCCTGCCGACCTTCGGGTCCTCCGCCCGGGGCGACCGGCCCCGCCGGGCCCGTACTGCCACCGCCGTCGGGACCGCCAGCAGCCCCAGCCAGGCCAGTGTCGCGGCGGCGACCTGCCACCACACCGGGCCGAAGCGCGACAGCGCTGCGGAACCGAGCGGGCCGCCCGACAGCGCGGCCAGCACCCCGAGCACCACCGCGCACAGCACCGCCGCCAGCGCCGCGGCACGGGCGGTGCGGCCGGCCGACCAGACCGCGGGCCGTGTGCCGGCTGCACTGCCCGGCCTCGTCCCGCCGCGCTCCGCGGATGCCGCGCCCCTGGCCACCGTCCAGCCCACGACCACCCCGGCGACCACCGGCACCGCCCCGGCCGCCCAGTGCACCGGCGCCCCCGCCCCCGCCCCCGGCACCGCCGCCAGCAGCGGAAACGGCGGCAGGAACGGGGCCGGTGCCGAGGACAGCGGGCCGACCGCGTGGCCGGCGCCGAGGGCGAAGCCCGGGCCGAGGGCGTAGGCGGCGCCCCACACCGCCGCGTTCGGGACCAGGGCCACACACAGCAGCAGCACGGCGAACCGCCCCGACCACCCCTCGGTCAGCCGGAGCAACGATGCCTGGGTCGTCGCTCCGTGCCACACCAGCGACACCGTCACGAGCAGCGCACCGCCCCCGAGGAGCACCGCCACCCCGGCCGCCGCGGCCCGGGCGGCGACACCCGGGCGCCCGTCCGGGCCGAGCACCAGTGGGCGCACCCCCCGCGGGAGCACGCCCAGCAGCCCTCGCAGCGGCCTGCCCGGACGGCCGTACGCCGACCACACGCCCGACCCCGCCGCCACGACGGCGACCAGCGGGACGGACACCCCCGTCCACACCCACGACGGGCGCAGCACACCGCCGGCGGCGTAGAGGGCGGCGGGCGCGGCGACGGCGAGGTAGCCGAGGACGATGCCCGCCCACGCGGTGCGGGGGGAGACCAGGGGCGGGATCGCGACCGGCTCGACGTCCTCCCCGAAGTCGTCGTCCCCCTCCCCTCGCCCGCCGTCCGTGGCGTCGCGTGCCGCCCGGTGCAGCAGCCACACCGGCAGCGTCAGCAGCAGCAGGGGCGCGATGCCCATGGGGGCGGGAACGCCGGAGAGCGTGTCGGTGCGGACCAGCTCGGCACCGTGCGCCAGCAGCCACAGCGCCGCCGCCACGTGCATGGCGCCGCCGGGCCCGCTGTCGGGGTACGGCGAGCTGATCCACAGCAGCATCACGAGCACGGCGAACGACGCGAGCCCCAGGCCTGCCGCGAGCGCACCACCCATGAGGCCGCCGACCAGTCCGGGCGAACGGTCGCGCATCCGGGTGAGCAGGGGCGAGGACGAACGTCGGCGAGCGGTCATCTCGATCACGACCGCCATGCTCCCAACGACACGCGCTTTCCCGTCGTAACAGGCGAACCACCGCTGTGTCGCTCAATATACGTTTATGTACTTTTCCGGACGGAGGGGCGCCCTGTGACACAGAGCCCTGCCATCCCCCTCCCACCACCCAAGGAACGCCGACGCCTGCGCGAGGCCGCCTCGCTGACGCGGGCTCAGCTGGCCTCCCGGGTGGGCGTCACCAGCGAGACGGTGCGCGGATGGGAGACCGGCCGCTCCACGCCCCGCGGCCGCAAAGGGGAGAAGTACGCGAGGCTGCTCAACTCCCTGGGGGGCGAAGGGGAGATGGCTTTCCCTCAGGAAGGCGCCGCCGACGTCGTCGATCCGGCACCGGCACCCGGGCCGGCGTCTTCTCGGCGATCCGCCCGGGCCCGGCGCACGACGGCCGCCACCGACCGCAAACGGCCCGCCGCGAAGGACCGGGCCCGAGGCCCCGTCACCGTCCCCGACCGGAGCCGCACCCCCGTCCCGCACGGGCACCACGTCATCCTCACCGACCGCCCGCGCACCAGCTCACCGCGCCGGCCGGACGACGCCGTCGACGCCCTGACCCCCGACGAGGCCTTCGACGCGCTGTACGCCTTCTGCGCCCCCGCGCTCGTCCGGCAGACCTACCTGCTGACCGGCCGCCGTGAACTGGCCCGGGTGTCCGTGGAACGGGCGTTCCAGATCGCCTGGCAGCGCTGGCCCGAGGTGGCCCGCGACCGCGACCCGGCGGGCTGGGTGCGCGCGATGGCGTACGAGTGCGCGCTCTCCCCGTGGCACCGCTTCAGGCCGCGCTACCGCTACCCCGAGCCGCCGCCGCCCGACGCCTCCGACCGCGCGCTGCTGGACACCCTGCTGGAGCTCCCGCCGTCCTACCGCCGCACGCTGGTGCTCTACGACGGGGTCGGGCTCGGCCTGCCGGAGACGGCGGCGGAGACGGAGGCCAGCACCCGCGCCGCCGTTAACCGGCTGGCGCACGCGCGCGAGGCGGTCGCCGAGCGGCTGCCGGAGCTGGCGGATCCGGAAACACTGCACTGGCGGCTGGTCGAACTGGCCTCCACCGAGCGGTTGCGGGCTTCCACACCGCTGACCGTCCGGCAGGGCGGGGAACGCCGGGCCCGCTTCTGGACCCGGGCCGCCATCGCCTTCACGATCGCCCTGATCGGCACCACGGCCCTCACCGCCCGCACGGCCCCCACCCACTACGAGCCACCGGTACCGGCCGGAGAGACGGTTCAGGGCGTGCCGCCACCGGTCGCGCCCGGACCGCTGTCGGAGTCGGAGCGGGACCTGCGCGCGAAGCTGCGCAAGGAGGAGCAGAAGGGGCCGGACCGGTTGCTGCCGCAGCCCCGGTGACGGGCCGGTGAGCGCGGATACGGCGGTGGGCCCGCTCCCCGTACGGGGAGCGGGCCCACCAGTGCGCGCCACGGCGTCGTTCAGCCGGCGAGGCTGTCCTCAGTTGCCGAGGATGGCGCGCGCCAGCTTGGCCGTCTCGGTCGGGGTCTTGCCGACCTTGACGCCGGCGGCCTCGAGGGCCTCCTTCTTCGCGGCGGCCGTGCCGGAGGAGCCGGAGACGATGGCGCCGGCGTGGCCCATGGTCTTGCCCTCGGGCGCGGTGAAGCCCGCGACGTAGCCGACGACCGGCTTCTTCACGTTCTCCTTGATGAAGGCCGCGGCCCGCTCCTCGGCGTCGCCGCCGATCTCACCGATCATGACGATCAGGTCGGTGTCGGGGTCGGCCTCGAACGCGGCGAGCGCGTCGATGTGGGTCGTCCCGATGACCGGGTCGCCACCGATGCCGACGGCGGAGGAGAAGCCGATGTCACGCAGCTCGTACATCATCTGGTACGTCAGCGTGCCGGACTTCGAGACCAGGCCGATACGGCCCGGCTTGGTGATGTCGCCCGGGATGATGCCGGCGTTGGACTGGCCCGGCGTGATGAGACCGGGGCAGTTCGGGCCGATGATCCGGGTCTTGTTGCCCTTGGACACGGCGTACGCGTAGAACGCGGCCGAGTCGTGGACGGCGATGCCCTCGGTGATGACGACCGCGAGCGGGATCTCGGCGTCGATGGCCTCGACGACGGCGGCCTTGGCGAAGGCCGGCGGGACGAAGAGGACGGACACGTTCGCGCCCGTCTTCTCGATCGCCTCGGCGACCGTGCCGAAGACCGGGATGTCGTTGCCGTCGATGTCGACGGACGTGCCGGCCTTACGGGGGTTCACACCACCGACGATGTTCGTGCCGTCGGCCAGCATGAGCTTGGTGTGCTTCATGCCCGTGGCACCGGTCATGCCCTGGACGATGACCTTGCTGTCCTTGTTGAGGAAGATAGCCATGGCTGTTTAGTCCCTCGTCCCTTACTTCGCAGCCGCGAGCTCGGCGGCCTTGTCGGCCGCTCCGTCCATGGTGTCCACGCGCTGCACCAGCGGGTGGTTGGCGTCGGAGAGGATCTTGCGACCCAGCTCGGCGTTGTTGCCGTCCAGACGGACGACCAGGGGCTTGGTGACGTCCTCGCCCTTGTCCTTGAGCAGCTGCAGCGCCTGCACGATGCCGTTGGCGACCTCGTCGCAGGCGGTGATGCCGCCGAAGACGTTGACGAAGACGGATTTGACGTCCGGGTCGCCGAGGATGATCTCCAGGCCGTTCGCCATGACGGCGGCGGAGGCGCCGCCACCGATGTCGAGGAAGTTGGCGGGCTTCACGCCACCGTGCGCCTCACCGGCGTACGCGACGACGTCCAGGGTGCTCATGACGAGACCCGCGCCGTTGCCGATGATGCCGACCTCACCGTCGAGCTTGACGTAGTTGAGGTTCTTCTCCTTGGCGGCGGCCTCGAGCGGGTTGGCCGCGGCCTTGTCCTGGAGGGCCTCGTGCTCCGGCTGACGGAACTCGGCGTTCTCGTCCAGGGAGACCTTGCCGTCCAGGGCGATGACCTCACCGGAGGCGACCTTGGCCAGCGGGTTGACCTCGACCAGGAGGGCGTCCTCCTTGATGAAGGTGTCCCACAGCTTGACCAGGACGTTCACGACCTTGTCGGCGACCTCGGCCGGGAACTTGGCGGCCGCGACGATCTCGCGGGCCTTCTCCTCGGTGACACCCTCGTTGGCGTCGATCGGCGTCTTGGCGACGGCCTCCGGACGGGTGGCCGCCACCTCCTCGATCTCCATGCCGCCCTCGACGGAGGCGATGGAGAGGAAGGTGCGGTTGGCCCGGTCCAGGAGGAAGGAGACGTAGTACTCCTCCACGATCTCCGGGGCCGTCTCGGCGATCATCACCTTGTGGACCGTGTGGCCCTTGATGTCCATGCCGAGGATGTTGGTCGCGTGCTCGACCGCCTCGTCGGGGGTGGCGGCGAGCTTGACTCCACCGGCCTTGCCACGGCCGCCGACCTTCACCTGGGCCTTGACGACGGACTTGCCACCGAGGCGCTCGGTGGCTGCGCGGGCCGCCTCAGGCGTGTCGATGACTTCACCGGCCAGCACCGGTACATCGTGCTTGGCGAAGAGGTCCCTCGCCTGGTACTCGAACAGGTCCACGCGCTTCCGTCCCTATCAGTGATCTCGCGGTTCGTTGTCTGCGTGGGCGTGCCGCGAGGGCAACGTGACGTCCGCTGTCTGTCACAAGGGAGGCGCACACGGTGTCCGAGCGCGCGGCATGTCCGTCTCGCAGGTTATCGCTGCTTGCGGGGGGCCTCTAAATCGAGGGTCACACCTGAGCGGTGATACCTGTCACATGATGCCGCGCTCTCTGGCACGGCGTGCCGGTTGTGAGGGGCGGGTGAGGTACGGGGTGAGGGGCCTCACCGGGCTGGGGTTGACCCGGTGAGGCCCGCCGAACACCTCCGAAGGAGCACCGAGGGCCTGTTCAGGGCCCGGCTTTCGGGGGCGCGGGCCGGGTGATCCCCACCCCTATGGAGACCACCCGGCCCCCTCCACGAGGTTTTCGGCCTCGGACAACCGACGGCTTTCGGCCGTCCGGGCGTGAGGCCTCGTGAAGCGGCTGGGGGGAGGGGCGCCGAGGCCACGCCGGGCGGACCTACGGCGGAGCGGCCTGGGGGAAGAGGGGGATGTCCCCCTGGCTGCCCCGGGAGCCGCCCGCGTGGGTGCGGACCACGGCCCCGGGCACCGCCCCGCGCGGCGCCGGGAGGCCCGGCGTGACGGCATGGGCGTCACCGTGACGCGACGACCCGCTGTCGGCCATGACCCGATTCCCGACCGCGCCGTCGGGACAGCCGCCGGCCGGCTGATCGGCATGCGCGGACGCGTGCACGTACGGGCCGGTATGGCCGGGGCGGCTGAGGTGGCCGGGGTGGCCTGACTGGCGGGAGTGACCGGCGTGGACGCAGTGGCTGTGACTGGCGTGGCCGGGGTGGTCCCCGCGTCTGACCTGATGGGGGTGACTGGACTGACTTGCGTGGACGACCTGGTGCTCGTGGCCCCGGGCTGCGCCGCCCGGCGCCCCGGTCCGCCTCGGCAGGGCAGGCTCCCGCACGGCCGCCCTACCCGACGGCAGGCCAGCCGTGACCGGCCCGGGGAGGGGTCGGCGCGGGAGCGCCGGGTGGCCGGGGAGGGGACGGCGCAGGAGCGCCAGGTGGCCGGGGAGCAGGGGGAACCCGGGCGCTCCCGGGAGCACGACGTGGTCGCCGGGCGGGATGGGCAGGGCTGGGAGCGCGGGTGGGTCTGGCGGTCGGGGCAGGTCTGGCAGCGGCGGTGAGTGGGGCAGCACCGGCACGGTGGGGAGCGCGGGCTTGTCCGGCAGCCGTGGCACGGCAGGCAGCACGGGTGGGTCGGGCAGCCGCGGCAGGCCCAGCAGCGGCGGTGAGTGGGGCAGCACCGGCACGGTGGGGAGCGCGGGCTTGTCCGGCAACCCTGGCAGATCCTTCAGCGCGAGTGAGTCCGGGAGGCCGGGCAGGCTCAGGAGGTCGGGCAGTTCCGGGTGCGACGGGGGCTGGGGCAGCTCCGGGTGCGACAGGGGCTTGGGCAGCTCCGGGTGCGATGGAAGCCCCGGCCGCTCCGAGGGCGACGGCTGCTCGTGAAGCGTCGGCTGCACCAGGCGCGACTGCTTGAGGAACCCCTGGCGCTGCGGCTGCGTCGGTCGCTCGGGCGACGGCGACGGCACCTTCGGCTGTGTGTCTCCCCGCCTCTCTCCCACCGCCTCCCCCACGTCACCCGCAGCCACAGGGTCCCCCACGGCCCCCGTGACGGGAACGCCACGGACTCGGGCCGGCCGGTGAGCGTCCGGTCGGATCAGGCGCCGCGGGTCGCTGACGACCTGCCCGGCGCGGCCCTCCGGCCACGCCCCCACGCCGTCCTCCGCGTACGCCCGCTCCCCCCACAGGAGCCCGATGACCAGCAACCCGCCCACCAGCAGAGCCACTTGGACCGCACGCCGCCCAGCCGCTGCGCGCGGCAGGCGCAACGCGGCATCGGGCAGGGCTGCTGACCAGGTCAAGTGGGGGGCTTCCTCCCGTGCGACGGAAGCGGTACCGCCCGGCCGGCACCACACACGGCCGAGCAGGCGCCGATCCTCGCACGGGAGTGCGGAGGTTGCGCAAGCCCCTGTCTACCGACGGACCGTCATGTCCGGTTTGCTGCTGCACGCCGGACGACGATGCATCGACAAGTCGCGATCTGCCCCCTCACGCGGGTCCCTGCGCGGCCCCTCTTCACTCCGAACCCTTCACGCCGCATCCGGTATCGGCAACGGCCGCTTCTCGATCGCCGCCGCCATCACCTCGGGAAACAGATCGGGCGTGCACGCGAACGCCGGTGCCGCCAGCGCCGCGAGAGCGGCCGCGTGCTCCCGGTCGTACGCCGGTGCCCCCTCGTCCGAGAGCGCCAGCAGCGTCACGAACTGCACTCCCGACGCCTTCATCGCGGAGACCCGCTTGAGCATCTCGTTGCGGATGCCGCCTTCGTAGAGGTCGCTGATCAGCACGACCACCGTCTCCGCGGGCCGGGTGATCTGCGACTGGCAGTACGCGAGCGCCCGGTTGATGTCCGTGCCACCGCCGAGCTGGGTGCCGAACAGCACGTCGACCGGGTCGTCCAGCTGGTCCGTGAGGTCGACGACCGCCGTGTCGAAGACGACGAGTCGCGTGGAGATCGTTCGCATCGAGGCGAGCACCGCTCCGAACACCGAGGCGTACACGACCGATGCCGCCATGGATCCCGACTGATCGATGCAGAGGATGACCTCCTTCTTCGTGGACCGGTTCGCCCGCCCGAATCCGATGAGCCGCTCCGGCACGATCGTTCGGTACTCGGGCAGGTAGTGCTTGAGGTTGGCCGCGATCGTGCGGTTCCAGTCGATGTCGTGGTGGCGGGGCCGGCTGATCCGGGCGCTGCGGTCGAGGGCGCCGGTGAGGGTGGCCCTGGTGCGGGTGGCGAGCCGCCTCTCCAGGTCTTCGACGACCTTACGGACGACGGCCCGGGCCGTCTCCTTCGTCGTCTCCGGCATCGCCTTGTTGAGGGACAGCAGCGTGCCGACGAGATGCACGTCGGCCTCCACCGCCTCCAGCATCTCCGGCTCCAGCAGCAGCGTGGCGAGACCCAGCCGGTCGATGGCGTCGCGCTGCATGACCTGCACGACGGAGGAGGGGAAGTACGTCCGGATGTCCCCGAGCCAGCGCGCCACGGACGGCGCCGACGCCCCGAGTCCGGCGGAACGGTCCCGGCCCCCCTGTGACCTGCCGTCCTTCCTGCCGTAGAGCGCGGTGAGCGCCCCGTCCATCGCCGCGTCCTGCCCCGACAGCGCACAGCCGGTGCCGTCCGCAGCATCGCCCCCGAGCACGAGCCGCCACCGCCGCAGCCGCTCCTGGGCCGGGTCCGTCATCTGGGACGTCATCGCCGTCCTCCCTTGCGAGGCCGTTCCCACAGCGGGATCACCGGCACGGTCGTCGCCGGCCGCCCTTCCGTCCGGAGCCCGCCCGCGGCGGTGTCCCCTTCTTCCGGCGTCGTCGTCCGCTCCCTCAGTGCCTGGGTCGTCATCCGGTCGCCCCCGCCGGCTCGTTGTCGGTGTTCTCGTCCACTTCGTCCAGCCCGAGCAGCAGCCGCACGACCGGCAGCACGGCGTCCGCGCGCGCCGGGTCGAGCTCCGCCGCGAAGCCGGGTGTCCCGGGGCCGTCGGCTGTCGCGCCGCCCCCCGCTCCCGGCCCGCGTCGGACCAGTTCGCCGAGGGTCCGGCGCACCCCGGGCTCGTAGGCCGAGAACGTCCGCCGCAGCAGCGGCAGTACGTCCGTGAAGGCCTCGGCCGGCACGCCGGTCAGCCATGCGTCGACCAGCCCGAGCAGCCGCTCGTCGTGCACCAGGAGCATCCCGCCCCCCGAGCCCCCTCCGACGAAGCCCTCGATCCACGCGGCCGCGTCCGCGGGCGGTGTGCCCGGTGACAGGACGAGTCCCATCAGCAGTGCCGCCTCGTCCTGGGCCAGCTCCCCGTCGTCGAGCAGGAGCCGCACGGCCCGCCCCCGGATCACCCCGGGCACGGTGTCCCGCCCGGACAGCACCCGCAGCACCGACTGCCAACGGCCTCTCAGGTGGCCGTGTCCCGCCGCGGGAGCGTCGCCCAGGAGCCCCACGGCTCCGTGTACCGCGTCCACATGGCGCCGCATCTCCTCGGCGGCGTCCGCGTCGAGCGCGGCACAGGCCGGCGGCAGCCCGACGAAGACTCTCTCGGCCAGTCCCGCGGCGACCTCCGCCAGGGCGCCGGTGTCGGTTCCGCGCACGTCGCCGTAGCGCAGGGAGCGGACCAGGGCCGGGAGCGCCTGGGCGAGATGACCGACGTCCGTGTCGAGGGCGGCCCGGTCGGCGAGGACCCGCATCACCGTCGGCAGCGCGTCGGGCAGCTCGGCCAGCAGACAGCGCTCGGCGAGCCCGGTGACGTCGGCGAGGCCCTCCGCGGTGACGGCGTCCCCCTCGGCCTTGGCGGTCGCGGCGGACAGGACGGTCGTCCCCCACACCCCGGCCTCGGCGACCCGCACGGCCAGCTCGGGCTCCCAGCGCAGCCGCCACGTCTCCCGGAAGGTGCCCGTGCTGCCCCGTGAGGCGGCCGGTTCGCCCCACGCGATGCCGAGCAGCCGCAGCCGGTGCAGCAGCCTGCTGCGGGCGGCGTCGTTCTCCTTGCGCAGGTCGAGTTCCACCTCCCGCTCCAGCGCCTCCGGCTTCAGCCGCAGCCGGCGTTGCAGCCGGGTGAGGTCCCGCTGCAACGGCACCGCCGGTGCCGTCGGCGGCACCTCCCCCAGCACATCCCCCACGACGAGGCGGTCCCGCACGAGCGCGAGCGGTACGTCCGAGCCCTCGCACATCACCGCCCGCACCGCGTCGGTCGTCTCGCTCAGGCCGGGCAGCGGACGGCCGCGCATCGCCGCGAGGGTCTCGGCCAGCCGCACCGCCTCGATGACATGCGCGGAGGAGACGATCCGGTCCTCGGCGCGCAGCAGCCCCGCCACCTTGGTCAGCCACCGTTCGACCGGCCGGTCCGGGGCGCTGAACAAGTGGCCGTACCAGCCCGGTGAGTCGATGCCGGCCCCGTACCCGCTGGTCCGGGACAGCCGGCGGTGGGTCCAGGGCACCCAGGTCATGTCCGCCTTGACCTTGGGCAGCCCCTTCAGCAGCGCCCTGTCGGCGGCGACGGTGGTCTTCTGCCGCAGGGCGGGTACGTGCCAGGCTCCGCAGACGACGACCACGCCGTCCTCGAACTCCCGCTGGGCGGCCCGCACCTGGAGCCGCATGCACGCCTCCCGCACCAGGTCCCGGTCGTGTCCCCCGCTGGCGTAGGTCTCCCGCAGCGCGGCCATGGCCTCCTCGAGCGCGGTGAACGGCGCGAGGGCGTCACCCTCTCCCGCGCCCCGGTGCTCCACCACGTCCTCCCACCACCGCTCCGGGTCGTCGTGACCGGCGGCTTCGGCGAGCACTCCGAGCGGGTCGATCCGCAGGTCGGCCGGGCCGGGGGCGGTGTCCACATCCCCTGCCGTCCCGGCCTCCACGGGGCGTTCGTCCTCTGCCGCCGTCTCGTCCTCCTGCCTCCCCCAGGCGAGCGTGTGGGTGGCCGGCAGGTCGATGAAGCGGGCCGGGACGTCGTGCTCCAGGGCCCAGCGGAGGGCGACCCACTCCGGTGAGAAATCGGCCAGCGGCCAGAACGCCGAGCGGCCGGGCTCCTCCACGGCGTGGGCGAGGAGGGCGACCGGCGGCCGCATCTCGTCGTCGGCGGCGAGCGGGATCAGCGCGTCGGCCTCGGGCGGTCCCTCGATCAGCACGACCCGCGGCCGGACCTCCTCCAGTGCCGCCCGCACCGCCCGCGCCGACCCCGGCCCGTGATGCCGCACCCCGAGCAGCACCGGCCCGGCCCCGGCCCCCTGCCCCGCGGCCCTTTCCACACCGGTCACTTCATCCCCCTCCCGTCCCGCACGCCTGATCCGCACCCGCCGGCAACCGCCGTCCCACCGCCCGGGGCCTCCGCCCCGCCTCGCTCACACGCTCACCTCGCGGCAGGCACGGTAGAAGTCCTTCCAGCCGTCGCGTTCGCGGACGACCGTCTCCAGGTACTCCTGCCAGATGACGCGGTCCGCCGCGGGATCGCGGACCACCGCGCCGAGGATGCCCGCGGCGACATCGCCCGGCCGCAGCACGCCGTCGCCGAAATGGGCGGCCAGAGCAAGCCCGTTGGTGACGACGGAGATCGCCTCGGCCGTGGACAGCGTGCCGCTGGGCGACTTCAGCTTCGTCCGGCCGTCGGCCGTGACCCCGTCGCGCAGCTCACGGAAGACCGTGACGACCCGGCGGATCTCGTCGAGCCCGTCGGGCGCGGCCGGCAGGTCGAGGGAGCGGCCGATCTGGTCGACACGCCGCGAGACGATGTCGACCTCCGCCTCGGGGCTCTCGGGCAGCGGCAGCACCACGGTGTTGAAGCGGCGGCGCAGGGCGCTGGACAGGTCGTTGACCCCGCGGTCGCGGTCGTTGGCCGTGGCGATCAGGTTGAAGCCGCGGACCGCCTGCACCTCCTGGCCCAGTTCCGGTATCGGCAGCGTCTTCTCCGACAGGATCGTGATGAGCGTGTCCTGCACGTCGGCGGGGATCCGGGTCAATTCCTCCACGCGGGCCGTCATGCCCTCCGCCATGGCCCGCATGACCGGGCTGGGCACGAGGGCGTCGCGGCTCGGGCCGTGGGCGAGCAGCCGCGCGTAGTTCCAGCCGTAGCGGATGGCCTCCTCCGGGGTGCCGGCGGTGCCCTGCACCAGCAGCGTGGAGTCGCCGCTGACCGCCGCGGCCAGGTGCTCGGACACCCAGGTCTTCGCCGTGCCCGGCACGCCGAGCAGGAGCAGGGCGCGGTCGGTGGCGAGCGTGGTGACGGCGACCTCGACGATGCGGCGCGGTCCGACGTACTTGGGGCTGATCACCGTGCCGTCCGGAAGTGTGCCGCCGAGCAGGTATGTCGCGACGGCCCACGGCGACAGCTTCCAGCGGGCCGGGCGCGGACGGTCGTCCTGGGCGGCCAGCACGGCGAGTTCATGGGCGAAGGCGTCCTCGGCGTGCGGTCGCAACGCCTGGCCCGCGTTGGTCTCCGCCGCTTCGACGGACGTCGGCTCAACGGACACGGTCATGGCAAAGTCCCCCTCCAGCTCGGCCGGTTCGGATCTGGCACCAACGTTGCACCACACCACTGACAATGCGCCCCGACCTGCGGAAACATCCCGCCGGAGCCGCTCGCGGACCCGATTGTCAGTGGTGGGATCTACCTTCGGTGGCATGACTCAGCAGGGGGTGCGCTGGACGGCGGACCAGGTGCTGGCACTCGCACCTGACGCCGCATCACGCAAAGCGGGAAGCAAACTCGGCGCGGCGGGGCCGTGGTCCGAGGCGGGGAGTTCCGACGAGGGGGCGGTGTGGGGGCTGTGCAAGGGCAGCGGAAGCAAGCCGTATCAGACGGTCGTGGACATCGCGGACGCCGCCGGGCCCGCGTACAAGTGCAGTTGTCCGAGCCGCAAGTTCCCGTGCAAGCACGCCCTCGGTCTGCTGCTGCTCTGGGCCGGCGGCGACGCGGCGGTGCCGCCGGGGCAGGCGCCGGAGTGGGCCGGGCAGTGGATGGCGGGACGGCGCAGGCGCGCGGAGGAGAAGAAGGCCCAAGGCGGCTCCGGTGCGCCGTCCGGGTCCGCTGATCCTGAGGCGGCGCGGCGCCGGGCGGAGCGCCGGGCCGAGCGGGTCACGGCGGGCGCGGTGGAGCTGGAGCAGCGACTGACGGATCTGCTGCGCGGCGGCCTGGCGACGGCGGACCAGGCGGGGTACGGCCTCTGGGAGGAGACGGCGGCCCGCATGGTCGACGCCCAGGCCCAGGGCCTGGCAGGCAGAGTGCGGGAGTTGGGCGCGATCCCGTCCACGGGTCCTGGCTGGCCGGTGCGGCTGCTGGAGGAGTGCGCGCTGCTGCATCTCCTGGGCCAGGGCTGGCTGCGCCGCGAGCGGCTCCCGGACGGCCTCGCCGCCACGGTCCGCTCCCGCATCGGCCTCCCGGCCTCCGCGGACGGCCCGCCGCTGCGGGACCGCTGGCTGGTCCTCGCCCAGTACGACACGACGGATGCGCGCCTGACGACCCGCCGGATCTGGTTGCACGGCGCCGACTCGCACCGCACCGTGCTGCTCCTCTCCTACGGAGCCGCAGGCCGCGCCCCGGAGCCGGCGATGCCGGTGGGGCTGGCCCTGGAGGCGGAGGTGTCCGCGTACCCGGGCGCCGCGCAACTGAGGGTGGCCCTGGGCGAGCAGTTCGCCCCGCCCGCACCTACGGCGATACGTCCGCCGGGGATGACGACGTCCCGGGCGGCGGCCCGTTACGGCGACGCCCTGCGCGAGGACCCGTGGCTGGAGTCCGTCCCGGTGACGCTGGACCGGGTCGTTCCGACCCCTGACGGCGACTCCTGGCAGCTGGCGGACGCCGACGAGGACGCGGCCTTGCCGCTCACTCCCGCCGCGCGTTCCCGGCCGGGCCTGTGGCGGCTGGTCGCCCTGTCGGGCGGCGCCCCGGTCAGGGTGTTCGGCGAATGCGGCCACCAGGGCTTCACCCCGCTGACGGCCTGGCCCGAAGGCCCGGGCGAGGCAGTCGCGCTGTGCTGAGCCGACGGCACGGGCACGGGCACGGGCACAGGCACGGACACCGGCACCGACGCCCGTCCCGCCCCCGGTCGTTCGGCCCGGCTCACGTATCCCACGGATCCACGAATCTTTCAGGCATCACGGGACAACCGGTAAGGGCGAGCCTTCAACTACCGGGCGCCCCGCGGAAAGGAAGCTCATGACCAGGACCTCCGCTCCTGTGGACGCGCCCGGCGCGGACGCCTGGGAGGGGCTCGTCACCACCGCGCTGCTGGGCACCGACCGGCGCACCCCGCCGGGCACGGCGCCCGGCCCGGACGCACCGATGGCCCTGCTGGACGCGGCGGCCGTGCAGACCGTGCGGCGGCGGGCCGGTCTGCGCCCGGCGCGGGCGGCCGAGCGGCCGCAGCCGGCTCCGGCGGACACACGTCCGGCCCTGCCGCCGGCGGCCGCCCGCAGGCTCGCGATGCTGCTGGCCGACCGCCCCGGCCCGTCCGGCGGCGGTCGCCGGGGCACCGCGCCGGACCTGATGGAGCTGCTGCCCCAGTGGCTCGCGGCGGCGAACGCCCGCGGTTTCGCACCGCCTCCGCAGGTGCTTCCGGCGTTGCTGGACGCGGCCCGGGGGCGTACCGACCTGCGTCCGGCGGCGCTGGAGTTCGCGGGGCCGCGGGCCCTTTGGCTGGCGCGGCTGAACCCGGACTGGCGGTTCGCCCTGCGCGCGACCCCGGGTGGCGGAGCGGCCCTGCCGCACCTCCAGGACCACGACAGCATCCAGCAGCTGTGGCAGGAGGGCCTGTTCGCCGAACGGGTCGCCCTGCTGTCCGCGCTGCGCTCCCGTGAACCGGCCGCCGCACGGGACCTGCTCGGGGCGACGTGGGAGACGGAACGGGCCGAGGACCGGCTGATGTTCCTCGACTCCCTGCGCGCGGGCCTGGGGCCGGACGACGAGCCGTTCCTGGAGCAGGCCCTGGCCGACCGCAGCCGCAACGTCCGGGCGACGGCGGCGGAACTGCTGTCGGCCCTGCCCGGTTCGGCGCTCGCCGCGCGGATGGCGGTCAGGGCGGAGGCGTGCGTCGCCATCGACCACCTGCGGACCGCGCGGCCCCCAGGGGCCGGCATCGAGGACGAGGGAACCGGGGGAACCACGCGGATCACCCCGACGATCGCCGTCGAGGCGCCGCACGAGTGCGATCCGGGCATGGAGCGCGACGGCGTCGTGGCGAAGGCCCCCGCGGGACGGGGCGAACGGTCCTGGTGGCTCGGTCAGTTGGTGGAGGCGGCACCGCTCGGGACCTGGTCACGGCGGCTCGGCGGGCGGTCGCCCCGGGAGATCGTGGCGCTGCCGGTGGCGGACGGCTGGCAGAGCGAGCTGCACGCGGCGTGGTGCCGGGCGGCGGTGCGTCAGGAGGACGCCGAGTGGGCACGCGCGCTGCTCGGCGAGCCGTCGGCGCCGGAGGCGGGCGGTCCGGGGGCGGTGTCCCTGGCCGAACGCGCCAAGCTCCTCGGCACGCTGGGCGCCGCGGAACGGGCCGAGTGGGTGGCGGGCTTCATAGCCGCGCACGGCCTGTCCGAGGCCTTCCAGCTGCTCGGGGTGTGCGCGGTGCCCTGGGCCGCGCCGCTCGGCGGGGCCGTGGTGGACGCTCTCAACATCGCTCGGGACGCGGGGAGTTATCCATGGAGTTTCAGCGGGGTCATGGGCCTGGCCGAGCGCTGCCTCGACCCGTCCGAGGCCGCCCGGCTCGACGCCCTGCTGGCCGTGCCGGACGAACCGGAGAACGCGTCCCCGGGAGCCGGCGGCTACTGGGCGGAGGCCTTCCAGCGCCTGGTCACGACCCTGCGTCTGCGCGCGGCGATGGCCGAGGAACTGGGAGCGGCCTGAACCCCGCCCGCACATCCGGCGACGGGCGCCCTCCGGCAACCGGCCGCCGCCGAGCGTGCCGGCGACCGGGACGGCCGGGACGACCGCCGGACGCAGCCGTCCCGCCGAGCGGCCTCCACCGGACCGAGGGCGTACCGGCCCCGGCCGGAGCAGACGGCCCGGGCCGGGACGCCGGAGGCCTACGCCCCGGCGGGCTGGCGTGCGTTCGTCCGGACCCAGTCCACGATCGACGCCGTCGTCGCGCCCGGCGTGAAGATCTCCGCGACGCCCTTCTCCTTCAGCAGCGGGATGTCCGCCTCGGGGATGATCCCGCCGCCGAAGACCAGAATGTCCTCCGCCTCCCGCTCCTTGAGCAGGTCGATCACCGCCGCGAAGAGCGTGTTGTGCGCTCCGGAGAGGATGGACAGCCCGATCGCGTCGGCGTCCTCCTGGAGCGCCGTGTCGACGATCTGCTCGGGAGTCTGGTGGAGCCCGGTGTAGATGACCTCCATGCCGGCGTCGCGCAGGGCCCGCGCGATCACCTTGGCCCCGCGATCGTGGCCGTCGAGCCCCGGCTTGGCCACCACCACGCGGATCGGACCGGCTGCCACACCCATCACTGCCTCCATGAAGCGACTACATCCATCCGTATCGACAAGTACCGCACACATCGGGCAAGCCGTACACGCCGCACCGCACGGACACCCCGCCCCGAACCGTCCGGGCAAGTGAACGAACGTTATCTCCAGGATCCCGCAACCGGCAGTTTCGCGGTGGATACCGAGGGGGAAATCACACGATGGGACAAGCGCAAGGGGAGCCGCATCGAGGTTGCCGTACCGCCGCGCCGTCCACCACACACAGCGGCGGTCGGGCACGTCGGCGAAGGCACGCAGGGCAAGCACCGCACGCACAGCACGCAGGGCAGACACGGCGCACCAGCGGGGAGCCTCGTCACCCCACCGATCGGGGACCTCCGTCGTACCTTTGGCGTCACACACGCCACACGCCGTGCTCTGCCCCCGCGGCTCACGCGGCTCACGCCGCTCTTGCGGTCATCACCGGCCGCCTCCGCAGCTGCTTTCCACGAGGGCACACGGGGGGCGAAGCCGTCCTCCCGCGTGCCGACAGGAGGTCGGCCATGAAGGTCACCAGGGCTGCTCTGCCCTTTCTTCCGCTCTGCGAGCGCCTGCTGCCGGGCAGGCTTCCGGGGCTCTCCCTGGCTCTCCTGAAGGCCACCGCCCTGGAGATCGCGATCCTGGCCGGGCACCTCCTCCTCTACCCGTCCGGCATCACCCAGGAACGACGCGCCCCCGTTCCGGCACTCCCCACGGACGGCGCCGCCCAACTCCCCACGGAGGCCAAGCCGCCGGTCGTCCTGCTGCACGGCTTCATCGACAACCGCTCGGTCTTCGTCCTGCTGCGCCGCAGTCTGGCCCAGCACGGCAGGCAGCAGATCGAGTCCCTCAACTACTCGCCACTGACCTGCGACATACGCGCCGCGGCCGAGCTGTTCGGCCGGCACATCGAGGAGATCTGCGAGCGCACCGGGTCCCGTCAGGTCGACGTCGTGGGGCACAGCCTCGGCGGCCTGATAGCGCGTTACTACGTGCAGCGGCTCGGCGGCGACACGCGCGTACGGACTCTTGTCACGCTCGGCACGCCGCACTCGGGAACCCGCGTGATGCCCGTGGCGAACGCGCACCCCATCGTGCGCCAGATGCGCCCCGGCTCACCGGTGCTCGACGAGCTCGCTTTGCCCGCCCCTGGCTGCCGTACGCACTTCGTCAGCTTCTGGAGCGACTTGGACCATGTGATGGACCCGGTGGAGACGGCCTGCATCGACCATCCCGATCTGACGGCGCAGAACGTGCGCGTGACCGGCATCGGCCATCTCGCCCTGCCCGTGCACCCCGCCGTCGCCAGCGGCATACGGCAGGTGCTCGACACGGCCCACCCGGGTGAACCGTCCGCCGAACACACGGGCGGCCTGACGGTGGCCTGAGACTCGTCATACAGCGGGCACACAGCGCCGAAGTACCGATCAACATCGAACAAACATCGAACACAGGGCCAAACCCGTGCCCGCAGTCCGCCAAAACACGGCCGAATGCCCGTTTCCTGCGCACGCGAAACCTGCCGAAGATTGTCGTGCCCGCGTACCGCCGGGTACAGTCGCCGCACTGCTCTGGCAGCCCCTGTTGTCGAGGCGAAAGAGAAGTTGGTGAACGACCGTCACCCGTCGGGGACCATGACCCCGGCTCCGGCTTCCGACGCCGCCTCGGCGCACTACGCGTCGTACGGCACCCAGGAAGCCCAGTACGGCGACCTCACCACGTACGGCGACTACGCCGCCACCGGTTTTGACACCACCGGTACTCACCCCACCGGTACCCACGGCGCCGGTTTCGACGCCTCCGGGCACGCCACCACGAGCTTCGCCACGGACCCCCTCTTCGGCGACATGCCGGGCAGCGGCCACGACACGGGCACCTACGACACCGGTCACTGGCCCACCGGCACGCACGAGAACGTGCACTACGACGCGTACGCGGCCCAGCACCACGCCGCCTACGACACCGGCGTCTACGACACGACGTCCTGGACCGCCGAGCAGCAGCCGATCCCGGCCATTCCGTCACAGGCCCCGTCGCCGGAAGCCACCGGACAGTGGGAAGCCGGCGCCTGGCTCAAGCCGGACCAGTCCGGCAACCCCGCCGACCACACCCAGCAGTGGGAGTGGGGCACGCAGACCTTCGACACGGGTGCCTACGACGCCACGCAGTGGAACTCCGACGGCACCGCCGTACCGGCCCCCGACGCGTACGAACACCCTGCCGAAACCTTTGACCAGCACGAGACCGCGACGTTCGAGCAGGTCGCCTACGACGAATCCGACGGGGCCGGCTACCACGACCCCGCCGCGGACGGCGAGGAGCCGTCCGCCACCGGTGAACTGCCCGTCGTCGCCCCGCTCCTGGACGGTCAGGAGGACGCAGCCCCCGCGCCGTCCTCGCGGGCGGCCTCGCGCGCCGGGTCCCGGTCCCGCCGCCGCACGCCCCCCAGGCGCTCGGCGCTGATGACCATCGCGGTGCCCTCGGCGTGCGTGATGGGTGTCGCCGGGATCGCCGCCGCCTCCGTCGGCAGCTTCGCCGACGACAGTGCCGCGGAGGCGCAGACGACCGCGGCGGACGCACAGCCGGTCAAGCCGGCCGCCGCCAACAACAAGCTGGACACCCAGCTGCAGAGCCTCGCCGCCGGCGCCGACGACTTCGCCGACCGGGCGAGCCGTACACAGGAGCGCATCGACCTCAAGGCCCAGCAGGCGGCCGAGAAGAAGCGGGCGGCGGAGGAGGCGGCCCGCAAGGAGCGGCTGCGCCCCAAGTTCGCCCTGCCGGTCGCGCGGCACGGACTCAGCGCCTACTACGGCCAGTCCGGCATCAACTGGATGTCCCTGCACACGGGCATCGACTTCCCCGTCTCGTACGGCACGACCGTGATGGCCGCGACCGACGGCACCGTCCGCACGCAGTGGAACAGCGCGTACGGCAACATGCTGATCCTGACCGCGAAGGACGGTACGGAGACGTGGTACTGCCACCTCTCCACGTACACGGTCCCCTCGGGTACGACCGTGAAGGCCGGCGATCCGATCGCGCGCTCCGGCAACTCCGGCAACTCCACCGGCCCGCACCTGCACTTCGAGGTGCGCCCGGGCGGCGGCTCGGCGATCGACCCGCTCCCGTGGCTGCGCAGCCACGGCATCGACCCGGCGTGACTCCCGGGCAGCCCCCGCCGGCCTGACCGTCGGGGGCTCACCTCACGCGACTACAGCTTCTCCACCGGCGCGTACCGCAGCAGCAGCCGCTTCGGCTTGGTGTCGCCGAAGTCGATCGTCGCCTCGGCGTTGCCGCCCGTGCCCTTGACCGCGACGACGGTCCCGAGCCCGAACTGGTCGTGCGTGACCCGGTCCCCGACCGCCAGCGACACGACCGGCTTCTCCGATGTGCGGCGCGTGGCGAAACCGGAGGCGCCCGACGCCGACGAGCGGGAGCGGGACGAGGACAGCGAGGCCGCCACCGCCGAGACCGGCCCGGAGGACGCGGGCGCGGTAGCCCCCGTCCGCTTCCACTCCACATGGGTGGCGGGGATCTCCTCCAGGAACCGGGAGGGCGGGTTGTACGAGGGCTGGCCCCAGGCGCTGCGCAGCGTGGACCGCGTCAGATACAGCCGCTCCCGCGCGCGGGTGATGCCGACGTACGCCAGCCGCCGCTCCTCCTCCAGCTCCTTGGACTGGCCGAGGGCGCGCATGTGCGGGAAGACGCCGTCCTCCATGCCGGTCAGGAAGACGACCGGGAACTCCAGGCCCTTGGCGGTGTGCAGGGTCATCAGGGTGATGACGCCGTCGCCGTCCTCCTCATCGGGGATCTGGTCGGAGTCGGCGACCAGCGCGACCTGTTCGAGGAAGTCGGACAGAGTGCCCTGCTCCCCTTCGCCGCGCTCCTGCTCGAACTCCATGGCCACGGCGGCGAGTTCCTGGAGGTTCTCGATCCGGGTCTCGTCCTGCGGGTCGGTGGAGGCCTGGAGCTCGGCGAGGTATCCGGTGCGTTCCAGGACGGCCTCCAGCACCGTGGCCGGTCCGGCGCCGGACTCGACGATGGTGCGGAGGTCCTCCATCAGCGTGTTGAACCGCTTGACGGCGTTGGTGGAACGCGCGGCCATGCCGTACGCCTCGTCGACGCGCTTGAGCGCCTGCGGGAAGCTGATCTTCTCCCGCTGGGACAGGGCGTCGATCATCGCCTCGGCGCGGTCGCCGATGCCCCGCTTGGGGACGTTGAGGATCCGGCGCAGCGGCACCGAGTCCTCGGGGTTGGCCAGCACGCGCAGGTAGGCCAGGACGTCCCGGACCTCCTTGCGCTCGTAGAAGCGGACGCCGCCGACGACCTTGTAGGGCAGGCCGACGCGGATGAAGACCTCTTCGAAGACACGGGACTGGGCGTTGGTGCGGTAGAAGACGGCGACGTCGCCGGCCTTGGCCTCGCCCGCGTCCGTGAGGCGGTCTATCTCGTCGGCGACGAACTGCGCCTCGTCGTGCTCGGTGTCGGCGACGTACCCGGTGATCCGGGCACCGGTGCCCGCGTTGGTCCACAGGTTCTTGGGGCGGCGGGACTCGTTGCGCTCGATGACGGCGTTGGCCGCGCTGAGGATGGTCTGAGTGGAGCGGTAGTTCTGCTCGAGCAGGATCGTCGTCGCGTCCGGGTAGTCCTCCTCGAACTGGAGGATGTTGCGGATCGTCGCGCCGCGGAAGGCGTAGATCGACTGGTCGGCGTCACCCACCACGCACAGTTCGGCGGGCGGGATGTCGTCCGGGCCGGGTGGTACGTCGACGGGGTGCTCGGAGGTGCCGACGAGTTCCCGGACGAGGGCGTACTGGGCGTGGTTGGTGTCCTGGTACTCGTCGACCAGAACGTGCCGGAAGCGGCGGCGGTAGTGCTCGGCGACGTCCGGGAAGGCCCGCAGCAGATTGACCGTCGTCATGATCAGGTCGTCGAAGTCGAGGGCGTTCGCCTCGCGCAGCCGTGACTGGTACATGGCGTAGGCCTGGGCGAGGGTCTTCTCGAAACCGTCGGTGGCCTGGGCGGCGAAGTCCTCCTCGTCGATCAGCTCGTTCTTCAGGTTGCTGATCTTGGCGCTGAAGGACTTCGGCGGGAAGCGCTTGGGGTCGAGGTCCAGGTCGCGGCAGACCAGGGCCATCAGGCGCTTGGAGTCGGCGGCGTCGTAGATCGAGAAGGAGGAGGTGAAGCCGAGCTTCTTGCTCTCCCGCCTCAGGATGCGCACGCACGCGCTGTGGAACGTCATGACCCACATGGCGTTCGCGCGCGGGCCGACGAGCTGCTCGACGCGCTCCTTCATCTCGCCGGCGGCCTTGTTGGTGAAGGTGATCGCGAGGATCTGGCCCGGGTGCACGTCCCGCTCGGCGAGCAGGTGGGCGATGCGGTGCGTGAGCACACGCGTCTTGCCGGAGCCGGCGCCGGCCACGATGAGCAGCGGGGAGCCGGAGTGGACGACGGCGGCGCGCTGGTTGTCGTTCAGCCCTTTCAGGAGCGTGGCGGTGTCCACCACCGGGCGCGGGGCGCCGTCCCGGTAGTAGGCGTCCCGGTCCGGGGGCACGTCGAACTTCCCGCCGAACAGATCGTCCGGAATCGGCTCCGGTACGTGATCGTCCTCGGGCGGCGGCGGGGGCTCGTCCGCGGGGCCCCGCTGGGCCTGGAGGTTCGCCAGGAAGTTGTCGTCAAAGAGGCTGCTCATCGCTCTCCGAGTCTAGGGCGCCCCACTGACAGCCCGCCGCCGCCCTGAGAACATCGCCGCGCGACCGGGCCCCGTCGGCCGACCGGCGGCGCATTGTCGCCCTCCATGACCGCACAGTCACGGGGTGCTACGCCCCCATCAAAAGGGGACGACTCATGACCAAGCCCCCTCGATCATTCACCCTCCGCAACGCTCATGAGTAAGGTCACGAAAATGTATCGGGCATATCACCCATCAACCTTCACAGGGACCACACG
This sequence comes from Streptomyces sp. NPDC093598, assembly GCF_044764825.1. Lineage (NCBI taxonomy): Bacteria > Bacillati > Actinomycetota > Actinomycetes > Kitasatosporales > Streptomycetaceae > Streptomyces > Streptomyces sp. NPDC093598. Next base: position 350,572 of record NZ_JBIWIV010000004.1, read on the forward strand.
AGTTGGCTACGGTGCGACCAGGCCGCATGACCCCCACCGGCGAACGTCGCCGGGCCGCGCGGCCTCCGCCGAGTCCGGTATGCCGCAGCGGCAGCCGGAGCCGGGGACCCAACCGTGAACCTGGGGTGAATCGGCCCGGCTCCCCGTGCGGAGACGGCCGTAGGGCAACCCTTCCGAACCACCCGCCCGAACCCGACAGCTAACCCGGTAGGCGGAACGTGGAAGGAGTCGCCTCCCTTGGCGTCGCACCGCAAGTCGCGTCCTACGGGTACGCGCGTGGCAGGCATACGGACCCCCGCCCTCGCAACGGCGGCCCTCACGTCCGTGGCCCTGCTGTCCCAGTCGGCCAACGCCGCCCCCGAGGCCGACGGCAAGCCCAGCCTGGAGGAAGTCGAGAAGAAGGTCGACGACCTGTACCGCCGGGCCGAGTCGGCCACCGACAAGTACAACGCGGCCAAGGAGAAGACCGCGAAGCAGCGCAAGCGCGTCGACACCCTCCTCGACGACGTGGCCCAGCGCACCCAGAAGCTCAACGAGGCGCGGGAGGAACTGGGTTCTTTCGCCTCCGCCCAGTACCGCACCGGTGCCGCCGCCCCGGACACGGCGACGTTCCTGCTCGCCGACACCCCGCAGGACTACTTCGACCAGACCCAGCTGATGGATCGGATGACGGGCCGTCAGAAGATCGCGGTCGACGACTACGTCACGCAGCAGTCCGAGACGATGAAGAAGCGTCAGGAGGCCACCGAGAGCCTCGAGACGCTCACCGAGTCGCAGGGCGACCTGAAGACGGCCAAGGCCACCGTCCAGCGGAAGCTCGCCGACGCGCGCGAACTGATGTCGAAGCTCACCGCCGAGGAGAAGGCGCGGCTCGCGGCGATCGAGCAGGAGAAACGGGAGGAGGCCGCCCGCAAGGCCGACGAGCTGGCCCGGCAGCAGGCCGCGCGGCAGCAGGCGCAGGACGAGGCCGCCCAGCGGCAGGAGAGCGGCTCGTCCTCGGGGTCGTCGGGTTCCGGCCCGTCCTCCTCGACGGCCCCGGCCGACTCCTCGTACGCCACCAAGGCCGACAAGGCGCTCGCCTTCGCCCGCGCCCAGATCGGCAAGCCGTACGTGTGGGGCGCCGTCGGACCCGGCTCCTACGACTGCTCCGGCCTCACCCAGGCCGCCTGGAAGGCCGCAGGCGTCACCCTGCCGCGCACGACCTACGCCCAGGTGAACGCCGGCACCACGGTCCCGCTCTCCCAGGCCCAACCCGGTGACCTGGTGTTCTTCTACGACGACGTCACGCACGTCGGGATCTACATCGGCAACGGCATGATGATCCACGCCCCGAAGCCCGGCACGTACGTGCGCGAGGAGTCGGTCTACTACGACGGCGAGTCGGCGATCCACAGCGTGGTGCGGCCGGCCTGAGAGGTCCCGTCACGTTTTTGAGGGGCACGCGCGCGTGCCCCTCTCGCAACGCGCGCGGCGCTCTCTAGCATCGGCGCTATGTCCGGTCCCTCCCCGCTTGTCACCTTGGGTGCGATGTACGCGTTGACGACCGGCACCCTGTCGGTCGGTCTCGACTCGGCGGGGTACGGGGTCCTCTCCCGCATCGTCCTCGTCCCGGCCTGCGCAGCCTGGGCCGGGTCGGTCGCGTACGCCGTGCTGCGACTGCCGCGGTCGCGGTGGCGGGAGCAGACGCCGGCCGCACTCACCTTCACGGCGGCGACCGCCCTCATCGGCACCGGCTTCTCCGCGGCCGGATGGCAACGGTCGGCCGCGGCGCTGCTGGCGCTCGCGACGCTGCTGTGGGCGGTGCTGCTCGTCGTGGCGAACCCGGAGCGGCGCGGAACCGTGTTCCTGCGCTGTGCGGCCACCCAGGGGCTCGCCGTACTCGGCGCCACGCTCGCCGCGGCCGAGTCGGCGGCCTGGCTCGCCCACGCGGCCATGGTGCTGTTCTGGCCGGGCCTGGTGCTGTACTGCTTCGCGCTGCTGCGCTTCCAGCCGCGGCAGGTGACCGAGGGGCGGGGGGACCACTGGCTCGCGGCCGGGGCGCTCGCCCTCTCGGCACTGGCCGGGGCGCGGCTGATCACCGCCGACAGCGACCGCCTGTACCTGTGGAACGACGACGACCACGCCGTCCTCAGCAGGGTGACGGTCGCGCTGCTCGTGCTCACCCTGGTCTGCTGCGTGGGCCTGCTCACCGCCGAGCTCGCCTGGCCGCGGCACGGCTACGACGTGACTCGATGGGCGACCGTGTTCACCGCGGTCGTGACGGCGGTGGCCGCCCTGGCCGTCGCCGCCGCCTTCGACGCCCCCTGGCTCGACGCCCTCGGCGAGGTCCTGCTGTGGATGACGGTGGCCGCCTGGCTCGGGTGCACCGCCTGGGCGGTCGCCTCGGCCCGGGCCGGCGCCCGGCGCTCCCGGGTCAGGTCCAGAGCACGGCGATGAAGATGTTCGCCGTGGTCAGCAGTCCGACCAGGCCGAAGAGGCCCTTGTCCACCTTCTCGTCGTCCCGTTTCACGTAGACCAGGCCGAGGATCACGATCAGCAGGGCCAGCTTCACGCCGATCTTGATGTTGTTCACGGACTGGTCGTCGGCCTGGTTGAGGCCGACCAGGATCACACCGGTGACCAGCATCGTCAGCGCGCCGTGCAGCATCGCCGGGGTGAAGCGGGCGGTGCCCTCGCCCATCGCCTTCATCTGGGTGAGGAAGCCGCCCAGGAGCGAGGCGATGCCAATGATGTGGAGGCCGACGAAGAGGTGGATGAGTACGTCCATGAGGCCGGAGCCTAATCAGGGGCTGTGGAGGCACCGACACCGCCCCAGTGATGCATATATCCGCCCTCTAGCACCCGATCAGGGTCACTCGCCCATGATTCGACGCATCGGTCATCACGCTGAGTGAAGTAGACGGGTCCGCGGCGGCGTCACGGTCGCATATGGTCACCGACGGTCCTCTCACGTCACTTCCGCACACCCGCCACCGGCCCGCCACGGTGACGTTTAGCGTCCTCCATCAGGTGCCCGGCTCCCCACCGCCGCCCGGGCCAGGGGCGGCAGTCGGACACCACCGCCGAGAAGTCCGGCGGCGGTCCGCTTCCCCTGTGCGGGCCGTCGCCGGACGCGCAGGCCGCCCGTCCGCTCCCCCGGCGGCCGCACGCACCCACCGGCGGTCGAGGAAAGGACGTGGCCTCCAGGTGGCAGCGCACCGCAAGTCCCGACAGCGCTCGACGGGTGGCAACAAGGCCCGTAAGGCCGCCACGATCGCCCTCGCGGGCGCGGCGACGGCGACGGGCTTCGACGGGACCGGACATGCCGAACCACAGCTCACCCCCGGCCAGGTCAAGGCCAAGGTGGACAAGCTGTACGAGGAGGCGGAGGTCGCCACCGAGAAGTACAACGGCGCGAAGGAGAAGGCCGACGCGGCCGGGCAGCGGCTGAAGGACCTCCAGGACCGGGCGGCGCGCAAGGAGGAGCGGCTCAACTCGGCCCGGGACGCCCTGGGGTCGGTCGCCGCCGCGCAGTACCGCGCCGGCGGCCTCGACCCCGCGGTGCAGCTCGCCCTGTCCGACGATCCCGACCGGTACCTGAGGAACGCCGAGTTCGTCGAGCGGGCCGGAAACCGGCAGAACGCCGCCGTCGCGGGCGTACGCAGGCAGCTCCGGGAGATCGAGCAGCTGCGCGGGGCCGCTCACGTCGAGCTGACCTCCCTGAAGTCGCGGCAGACGGAGCTGAAGCGGCACAAGAAGACGATCACCGGCAAGCTGGGCTCCGCCCGGCAGCTGCTGTCCCGGCTCGGCCCGCAGGAACGTTCCCGGCTGGGCGCATCGCAGGACCGCGCCTCACGCTCGACGGGCGCGCGGGACACCCTGGCGGCCCCCGGCTCCGCCGCGCCCCAGGCGCCCAACTCCCGCTCCGCCGCCGCCGTCTCCTACGCCTACCAGAAGCTCGGCAGCCCGTACGTCTGGGGCGCCACCGGCCCGAACGCCTTCGACTGCTCGGGCCTGGTCCAGGCCGCGTACCGCGCCGCGGGCGTCTCCCTGCCCCGCACCACGTACTCCCAGATCGCCGCCGGGCGGCGCGTCTCCCGCTCCGAACTCCTCCCCGGCGACCTGGTCTTCTTCTACGCCGGCATCAGCCATGTGGGCATCTACGTGGGCAACGGCCGCATGATCCACGCCCCGAACCCCTCCGCGCCGGTACGCGTTGCCCCGCTCGACGAGATGCCGTACGCGGGGGCGACGCGGGTGGTGTGAGGGCCGCGTCAGACCAGCCGGCGAGCCGTCGCCCAGCGGGTCAGCTCGTGCCGGTTGGACAGCTGGAGCTTGCGCAGGACCGCCGAGACGTGCGACTCGACCGTCTTCACGGAGATGTACAGCTGCTTGGCGATCTCCTTGTAGGCGTAGCCGCGCGCGATGAGCCGCAGCACCTCGCGCTCGCGCTGGGTCAGGCGGTCCAGGTCCTCGTCGACGGGCGGCGCGTCCGTGGAGGCGAAGGCGTCCAGGACGAACCCGGCCAGCCGCGGGGAGAAGACCGCGTCGCCCTCCTGGACACGGAAGATCGAGTCCACCAGGTCGGTGCCGGTGATCGTCTTGGTGACGTATCCGCGGGCCCCGCCGCGGATCACGCCGATCACGTCCTCCGCCGCGTCCGACACGGACAGCGCGAGGAAGCGGACCGGCTGCTCGGTGTCGCCCATCAACGGGGCGCAGCGGCGCAGCACTTCGACACCGCCCCCGCCGGGCAGGTGCACGTCGAGGAGGACCACCTCGGGCCGGGTCGCGGTGATGACCGTGACGGCCTGGTCGACGTCCGCGGCCTCGCCGACGACCTCGACACCGGTCTGCTCGGTCTGCCCGATCTCGGCCTGGACCCCCGTACGGAACATGCGGTGGTCGTCCACGAGGACCACGCGCACGTGACGCCCGGGGCCGCCGCCCGACTCCGCGGGGCCGGCTGCCTCCGCCGATCCCGCCGTACCGTTCGCCTCGGTCGGGTCGCTCATGACGTCTTCTCCGCCCTCTCCATCTCCAGCTCGACCTCCGTGCCGCCGTCCGGCACCGCGCGCAGCCGCGCCGTACCGCCGTGGCGCTCCATGCGGCCGATGATCGATTCTCTGACACCCATCCGGTCGGCGGGTATCGAGTCGAGGTCGAAGCCGGGGCCGCGGTCCCGGACGGACACGAAGACCGTCTTCCCCTCGACCTCGGCGAAGACCTGTACGGCGCCGCCCTCGCCACCGTACTTGGCGGCGTTCACCATTGCTTCCCGCGCGGCCTGCATCTGTGCGCCGATTCCTTCGTCGAGCGGGCAGTCGCCCACGACCACGACCTCGATGGGCACGCCGTGCTTGTCCTCCACCTCGGCCGCGTTGCGCCGGACGGCGTCCGCGAGGGTGGTGGGTTCGTCGGCCTCGTCCTTGCCGGTGCCCTCGGGCTTGTAGAGCCAGGTGCGCAGGTCGCGCTCCTGGGCTCGGGCCAGGCGGCGCACCTCGTTCGCGTTCTCCGCGTTGCGCTGGATCAGGGTGAGCGTGTGCAGCACCGAGTCGTGCACATGGGCGGCGACCTCCGCGCGCTCCTGGGCGCGGATGCGCATCAGGCGCTCCTCGGAGAGGTCCTGCGTCATGCGGACGAGATACGGCCCGGCGAGCAGCGTGATGCCGACGAGGACCGCGAGGGCCGCCTGGAGGACGGAGCCGAGGTGGGCCGCGGAACCCTGGAGGACGAAGATGCCGGAGACGCCCGCCGTCACCAGCAGCACCCCGCCCACCGAGCGCAGCAGCGTCACCGTGCGCCGGCGGCGGCCGACCTCGGCCCAGCGGGCCCGGCGCGCGTTGTCCGCCTGCCGCCAGACCAGGGCGACGCCCGCGCCGACGAGCACCATCGGCCACAGGTACGCCCTGGCTCCGCCGCTGAGATTCACATTGCCCACGAAGACCATGGCCACCACGACCATGAGGAGCAGGGCCACGATCTGGCCCTTGTCGGGCCTGCGCGCGACGCGTCTGCGGCGGCCGTCGGGCGAGGTCTCCGCGGCCAGGGGCGACGGCGGCTTCTGCGCCTCGACACCGCCGACGCCGAGCGGGACGAAGAACCAGAACGCGGCGTACAGCAGCGCACCCAGACCGTCGGCCATGAACAGGCCGACGAAGACGAGCCGTACCCAGATCACGGGCAGCCCGAGGTGCCCGGCGAGCCCTCGCGCCACGCCCCCGAGCCAGCGTCCGTCACTGCTGCGGTAGAGCTTGCGCGGCGGCCGCGGTTCTGCGAGTGGCGCTGCTGCGGCTTCCGACATGCCATTGATGGTCACATGTGCGGGAGGCCGGAGCATCAGGGTCGACCCCTAGAGCTCCCTGATCTCCGCGGGCCGCCCCCTCGAACGCTTTTCGAGCCGCCTCTCAGGGCCGATATCAGGGTCCGGCCAGGGTCGTTCCGACTCCCACCGGGGCGCCGCGCCCGTCACCATGGACCCATGACCGATCACGAGCACGCCGCGACGGGTCCGGGACCCGGCTCCGGCCCGCGCCCCGCTGCGGGCGCCGGGCCGCGGGATGCCGCGCCCGCCACGGGCTCCGCACCCGGGCGCGCGGACGCGGGAGGGCAGGGAGGAGCACCCGGCACGGCCGCCCCCGCCGAGGAACCCGTCCCGGCCGGGCCACCCCACGCCTTCCGCCGCGACCGCCGCCACAAGACCCTGGCCGGCGTCTGCGCCGGCCTCGGGCGGCAGTGCGACATGGACCCGGTGATCTTCCGCATCACCCTCGCCGTGCTCTCCGCCACCGGCGGCATCGGCCTTCTCTTCTACGGCTTCGCCTGGCTCTTCGTCCCGTACGACGATGAAGAGGAGGAGAACGAGGTCCGCAAACTGCTCACCGGCCGCGTCGACGGCCAGGCCCTGGCGGCCGTGCTGTTCGCGCTGGTCGGCTGCGGGGTGTTCCTGACCATGCTGAACAACGGCGGGGTGCTGACCTTCGCCGTCGTCCTCTCCCTCCTCCTCGCGGGCGCCGGCTACTGGTCGCGCCAGCGCGGCGCCCCCAGCCCCGACCCCATCGCCGCCCAGGCCGTCGCCGACGCCCCGCCGGAACCCCAGGCGCCGCCGGTGTTCCTCACCGCCCCCTCCTGGTGGCGCGACCCGATCGTCAAGGACGGCACCCACATCGGCGGCACGGGCTATCTGTGGGGCCCCCGCGACGCCCACGACCTGGACGTCGCCGCAGCCGTCGACATCAGCCTCGGCACCCGACCCGGTGCCCGCGAGGACATACGCACCCCGCGCCCCCGGCCGCCCCAGCCGCGCGGGCCGCGCCGGATCGGCGGTTCGGTCTTCCTGCTGGCCCTGCTCGCGGGAGCCCTGGGCACCAGCCGCACGTGGGACGGGCACCCGCTCGGCACCAGCCTGCAGACGGGGCTGTCCTGCGCGCTCGCCGTCCTCGGTCTGGGCATCGCCGTCAGCGCCTTCCTGGGCCGGACCGGCGCCGGCTCGATCTTCCTGGCGATCATCACGGCCGGCCTGCTCGCCGGCGCGGCGGCCCTGCCGAAGGACATCGACACCCACTGGACGCGCACCACCTGGCAGCCCGCCACGGCGGCGGACGTACGGCAGCGCTACGAACTGGGCACGGGCGTCGGCACCCTGGACCTGAGCAGGCTGGACGTGTCCGGCAAGCAGACGGTCACGACACGGGCGGAGGTCGGCATGGGCCGGGTCAAGGTGCTCGTGCCCGAGGGCGTGACCGTGCGGCTGAACGTCGAGGTGGGCGTCGGCGACCTCCAGCTGCCCGGCGACGACCCGAAGGACGTGGACGTGCAGCCGGGCCGTCATCAGCAGATCACCCTCTCCCCCGCCAAGGGCGTCGAGAGGTCCGGCACCATCGACCTGGACCTCCAGGTCGGCATGGGACAGGCGGAGGTGACCCGTGCTTCTTCATGAACCCCAGCCCGGAAAGCTGGTCGCCGGCGCCGTCCTGGTCCTGGCGGGCGTCCTCTACGCCGGTGACGCGGGCGGCGCCTGGCAGACCCCGTGGTTCGTGGCGATCCCCCTCGTCGCGGGCGGCCTGTTCCTCGCGGGCGCGGTGGCGTTCGTGACGGGCCGCGCGCGGCAACGCCGCCAAAGGGGCCGTGCGGGCGCGGACCTGGCGTGACGGTGAGCGGTCTGCTAGCGGTACCCGCCGCTGCGCTGCCGCCGCCGGGACCGCAGCGCGGCGTCGAGGGACAGCAGGGGCGCGCCCGCCAGGATCAGGGGGATCCAGGCCATCAGGTAGGCGAGGTCGTTGCCGTAGTAGTACGGGTCGGAGGCCCAGCTCACGGTCAGCCACAGGCTGAGGGAGATCAGTGCGCCGCCGAGTGCGGCCAGACGGGCGAGCAGTCCGAGCAGGGTGCCGATGCCGACGGCCAGTTCCCCGAAGGCGATGGCGTAGCCGAAACCGGCAGGGCTCTTGAGGGAGAGGTCGACCAGGGCGGGAATGGCGGAGGAGTCGCGTACGGCACTCATCATGTCGCCGATCGACCCGGGACCGGCGTCCTTCATGAAGGCGCTGTCGGTGAGTTTGTCCAGGCCGGCGTAGATGAAGGTGACGCCGAGGAAGATGCGCAGAGGCAGGAGCGCGTAGCGGGTGGCGGTGTCCCGCCAGCCTCCTCCGTCATCGAAACGGGAGGTGTGCGTGTCCGTTCGCATACCGTGAGTCATCGCTGCTAGCCGCCTCTCGCCCGCCGGTGCCGAGACCCCCTCAACAGACCATACGTACGGCAGACGAACCACGCTCAACCCTGCGCGGACGGCTCATGTCGTCGCGCGGCAGTACGGGGTGCCTGAGGGGTTTGTCCCTCACTCCGTCACGTCGACCGCGTACCGATTCGTCTCCACCCCCGCCGCGGTGACCACCTGCACCTCCACCCTCCCCGGTTCCACATCCGCCGGCACCGGGACCGTCAGCAGTGTGTCCGTGGGGTTGCGAAACCCCCCGGGCACCGGCACCAGCGGCACGTGGACATGCACCGCGCCCACGCGCACGACCATCCGGGCCAGCCGGTCGGCGCCCTGCGCGCCCGGCGGCACGAACCCCGCGCCCCGGATCTCGATGTCGTCCCCCGTGCGGATCGGCCCGTCCAGGTCACCCGCCTCCCGGGCCCGGACCACGGAGAGGATGACCGGCCGGCCGCCCTCCGCGTACTTGCCGGCCAGATACGTCGCCGCCGACACCAGCACCACCACCGCCAGGCCCCACGGCAGATCCGGCAGCTGATCCGGCCGCCTGGCCAGCCGTACCGCGGCGAGGACCAGGGCGACAGAGCTGATCACGACGTACTGGATGTCCGCGAAGGTGCCCCGCCCCGCGTCGTCGGTCAGCAGGTCCGCGGCCCGTGGCCGGTCTGCGCGTACCTTCTGCAGCCGTTGCCCCAGCACCCGCAGCCCGACCACCCGCCGCACGAGCACGGCGATCCCGCACACCACGGCGAGCACGGTCACGAGCCCGGCTCCCCGGGCGAGTTCCAGCCCGGAGAGCAGCGCGTCCCGCTCCCCGTTCCGGGAGGCGGCGGCGAGCCGCCCGGCGAGGACGAGGACCGTGTAGGCCACGAAGAGCACCCAGGCCGCGGCGACCGTACGGGACGTGGACAGCCGGTTGTCCTCACCGATCAAGGGCGCCAGCACCCCGCCCTTCGCCCGGTGGAACCACGACGCAGCGGTCAGCGACAGGGCCGTGACCAGCGCCGCGGCCAGTCCGGCCGTACGCGCCGCCGTCCAGCCCGCCCCGACCGCCGTGAGGGCCTGCCCGAGCAGCAACAGCACCACGGCCGCCCCCACCGCGCCCGCCGTGCGCCGCCACAGGCCCGTCAGCCAGGCCTGTCCCTCGGCCCGCCCCCGCTCGGCGACGTGCTCGGCGGTCTGCGCCAGCTCCTCGGAGATCCACTGGCGGGATGCCGACGCGGAGTGGGCCACCGCGGCCGGCAGCCCCTGCCCGGCCGCGAACTCGTCCCGACGGCGCAGGAACGCGGCGACAGCCCGCCGATGCCCCTCGCGCGCCCCGTGCGGGCAGTCCCCGCAGGCGCACCCGCCTCCGTGAACGCCACCGGATCCGCCGGGGTGCCCACCGGTGCAGCCACCGGCGTGACCACCCGAGTACCCCTCGGCATAGGCACCCGCATGCGCACCCGCGTACCCGCCCGCGTCCGCGCCGCCCTGTCCCGCCTCCCGCACCGCCACGCCCGACGCCCGCCTTCCCGCGACCCCACCACCGCCGGCCTTCCGGACCCCGGAAACACCGCTGTGCAACTCCCCTGCGACGACAGCGAATTGTGCCCTACGCCACCCGGTTCGCGTCCGCCCCGTCTGGTCAACACGGGTGAAGTTCGGCGTGCCGTGTTGACCCGGCTGGGAGAATCCCCCTACGGCCGAGATCATCCAGCGTGACGGGACCTGGGCCTTCGACGGCGACACCATCCGGATCACGCCCGGTCCGCACCGCTCCGTGCCGCTGTTGCGGCAGACGTACGGTGAGGTCACCGTGCCGCTCGCGGCGGTCTCGGGCGTCGTCCTGGAACCCGAACGCAGGCGCGGACGGCTGCGGTTGCGGCTGCGCGAGGGCGCCGACCCCCTGCTCCAGGCGACGGGCGGGCGGCTGCCGGACGCGGCGGACCCCTACCGGCTGGCGGTGGACGTCGACCGGACGGGGGTCGCCGAGTACGTCGCCGAGGAGATCCGCCGCGCGCTGGTCCTCGACCGGGTCCCGAAGGAGCCGGCGAAGGCCTACCTGCTGCCCGGCCCGCCGGTTCCGGTGTCGGTGCGCACGTCGGACGGGACGGTCTCCTTCGACGGCACCCGTCCACGCACACCGCGACCGAGACCGACGGGACCGCAGCACATGACGAAGGCAGCGGTGCTCAGGGGCTTGTGAGGGGACTGTCAGCTCAGCAGGCCCGGCTCGCTGCGGCTGACGTCCTCCCACATCGGCTGGTAATTGATCCACGCCACCAGGTCGCCGCCCAGCTGCTCCCGCGTGGCCACCGCCATCCGGTGGTCGATCCGGACCGGCCGCCCGGCCGCCTGCGCCGTGAGCTGCACCTGGCAGGAGCGCTCCATGGACACGAACCACCAGGCCGCCGCGTCCACCGAGTCGCCGACGGTCAGCAGCCCGTGGTTGCGCAGCACGAGCGCCTTGCGGGAGCCGAGCACGCCCGCGATGCGCCGCCCCTCCTCGGCGTCGACGGAGACGCCGGTGTACGTGTCGTAGAGGGCGTGGTCCTCGTAGAAGGCGCAGGACTCCTGGGTGATCGGCTCCAGCAGCTCGCCGAGGGCCGCGAGCGCCCGGCCGTGCACGGAGTGACAGTGGGCGACGGCGACCACGTCGGGCCGGGCGGCGTGGACCTGGGCGTGCACGGTGAAGGCCGCCTGGTTGACGTGGTAGGCGCCCTCGACGACCTGCCCGTCCTGGTTGGCGAGCACGAGGTCGCTCACGGTGACGTGCCGGAAGGGCATCCCGAACGGGTTGACCCAGAAGCAGTCGGTGAACTCCGGGTCGCGGGCGGTGATGTGCCCGGAGACGCCGTCCTCGAAGCCGAGCCGCCCGAAGATCCTCAGGGCGCCCGCGAGCCGTTCCTTGCGGTGCCGGCGCTCGTCCTCGACCGACTCGTGCATCGGCGGCATGGCGAACCGCAGCCGGTCGGTGGGCAGCGGCAGGGGCGGAGTGGGCCCGTGCATAGGTCCTCCAGCGCTGGTTCTTCGTACGGGCGGAAGTTACCGTCCGTGAGGCCGGGAAGAACAGAAGTGATTCGTGAAGATGACACGAGCGCCCCTGTGGGCACCCTGTGCCCATGCGTGTGCCCCCGAGCTCCCCAACCCCACGAATAGCCGACAGAAGATGTCGGATTTCGGCGCGACACTCTCCCCATGACAGCGAACTGGGCGGCTTTCGTCACCGCCGAACCGGATCTGGCCGGCACCGTCGAGAAGCGTTTCGGCTCCTACACCCACCACATCCTCGCCACCCTCCGTAAGGACGGTTCGCCCCGCACCAGCGGCCTGGAGGTGCGGTTCCTGAGCGGAGAGCTGTGGCTCGGCATGATGCCGGACTCGCTCAAGGCCCTCGACCTGCGCCGCGACCCGCGCTTCGCACTCCAGGCGAACCCCGGGGAGGGCACGGGCATGGGCGGCGGCGACGTCCGGATCAGCGGCCGAGCCATCGAGGTCGACGATGTGGAGACCAAGGCCGGATACGTCGAAGAGGTGGAACCGCCGCAGCCGTTCCACCTCTTCCGCACCGAGCTGACGGAGGTCGTGCGGACCTACGTCGAGGCCGAGACGTACCTCGTCGTCCAGATCTGGACGCCCGGCCATCCCCTGCGCACGATCAAACGCACCTAGACGTCATCCCCGGGGCGCCTGGGGTCACTCCCACTCGATCGTGCCCGGCGGCTTCGAGGTCACGTCGAGGACGACCCGGTTGACGTCCTTGACCTCGTTGGTGATCCGCGTGGAGATCCGGGCGAGGACCTCGTACGGCAGGCGCGACCAGTCGGCCGTCATGGCGTCCTCGGACGAGACGGGGCGCAGCACGATGGGGTGGCCGTAGGTCCGGCCGTCGCCCTGGACGCCGACGCTGCGGACGTCGGCGAGCAGGACCACCGGGCACTGCCAGATGTCGCGGTCGAGTCCGGCCGCCGTCAGCTCCTCGCGGGCGATGGCGTCGGCCTCGCGCAGCAGGTCCAGGCGCTCCTTGGTGACCTCGCCCACGATCCGGATGCCGAGGCCCGGGCCGGGGAACGGCTGGCGCTGGACGATCTCCTCCGGCAGGCCGAGCTCCTGGCCGACCATGCGGACCTCGTCCTTGAAAAGCTTGCGCAGCGGCTCGATCAGCTGGAACTCGAGGTCCTCGGGCAGGCCGCCCACGTTGTGGTGGGACTTGATGTTCGCGGTGCCGGTGCCGCCGCCGGACTCGACGACGTCCGGGTAGAGCGTGCCCTGGACCAGGAACTCGACCGCGGGGCCCTCGTCGGCGATGATCTCCGCCTGCGCCTGCTCGAAGACCCGGATGAACTCGCGGCCGATGATCTTCCGCTTCTCCTCGGGGTCGGAGACCCCGGCGAGCGCCTCGAGGAACCGCTCCTCGGCGTCCACGACCTTCAGCTGCACGCCGGTCGCGGCCACGAAGTCCTTCTCGACCTGCTCGGTCTCGCCCTTGCGCATCAGGCCGTGGTCGACGTAGACGCAGGTCAGCTGGGAGCCGATGGCCTTCTGGACGAGGGCGGCGGCGACGGCGGAGTCCACGCCGCCGGACAGGCCGCAGATGGCGCGCTTGTCGCCGACCTGCTCGCGGATGGCGGCGACCTGCTCCTCGATCACGTTGCCCGTGGTCCAGGACGGGGTCAGGCCCGCGCCCCGGTAGAGGAAGTGCTCCAGCACCTGCTGCCCGTGCGTGGAGTGCATCACCTCGGGGTGGTACTGGACGCCGTAGAGCTTCTTCTCGTCGTTCTCGAAGGCGGCGACCGGCACGACGTCCGTGGAGGCCGTGACGGAGAAGCCCTCGGGGGCGGCGGAGCAGGCGTCGCCGTGCGACATCCACACGGCCTGCTCGGCGGGGGTGCCCTCGAAGAGGGTGGAGGACACCTTGGAGACGTGCAGGTCGGTGCGGCCGTACTCGCGGGCGCCGGTGTTGTCGACGGTGCCGCCGAGGGCCTGCGCCATCAGCTGGAAGCCGTAGCACATGCCGAAGACGGGGACACCGGCCTCGAAGAGCTCGCGGTCCAGGCGGGGGGCGCCCTCCTCGTAGACCGACGAGGGGCCGCCCGAGAGGACGATCGCCGCGGGGTTCTTGGCGAGCATCTCCTGGACCGGCATGGTGCTCGGCACGATCTCGCTGTAGACCCGCGCCTCGCGGACGCGACGGGCGATGAGCTGGGCGTACTGCGCGCCGAAGTCGACGACCAGGACGGTGTCGGCGGCGTTGGCAGCGGGAGTCGCTGATGACACGGGGTGCCTTCCGGCGGTGGGGCGGGGGTCTTGTGCCCCCGATTCTACCGGGGGGCCGTGCGGCTGTTTCCGTGTGCCGGGCACCCGCCCCGTCTCAGGATGCGAACCGGCTTGGACGCCTCCGGGACGCGGTGCATACTTGCCCCCATGTTCAAGCACCAGACGTTCGTCTTTACCTATGGCATCCGGCCCGCCGGACGCCATGGTCGTGCTGCTTGAGCTACTGACAAGCGACTTCCCAGGCGCCCCGGGCCGACAAGGCCCGGGGCGTCTGTCGTCGTCCGGGCCCTGTCGCCCCGGGGCAGCCTCCCACCCCGAGGAGCCCCATGACCGCCATCGACGTGACCGGCGCCCGCACCCCCGAGGCCGCCGACGTGATCACCGGAGCGCGCGAGCGGATCGACGCGCTCGACGACCGGATCATCGGCCTGATCCAGGAACGGGTGGCCGTCTCCGCCGTCATCCAGGAGGCGCGGATCGCCTCCGGCGGCCGGCGTGTGAACCTCTCTCGCGAGATGGACGTGCTCGGCCACTACAGGCAGGCGCTGGGCAAGCCGGGCACCGCGCTCGCGATGACCCTGCTGGAGCTGTGCCGCGGCAAGATCTGAAACCGCCCCGCGGCCGGGATCCGTGTTCCCGGGACAGACGTACGCCTCCCTCTCACCCGTACGGCGCGTGACCGCCCCCGCGGCACCTCGTTGGTCCCGGTGTCCGTGCCAGCCAGGGGCGGGCCCGAAGGAACCACGCGTGGCTCACTGGGGCGATGAGACGCACGGATCGTGCCGTGCGTCGTGGGACCTCGCTCCAGGGAAGTGACCGGACGGCAGGGGACAGCAGCCCGGTCACCCAAGAGAACGGTCGGCCCCGGGGACGCCCGGGGCCGACCGGCGGACCTTGCATAAATGCACAAGTCTGGGTCAAACGGTTGCGGGCGCCGCGTTCATCCAGCACGATGCGTACACAGTCCAAGTCCCCCGGCTGACACCCGCATTGCCCCACTGCCAGAGGTACAGACCAGCGGCGCAACCCCCCGGCGCCGCTTCCAGGCACCGGCGCTGCCCTGACGTCGGTGCTGACGAGAAGAAGGGCCCCGCGGCTCCACCCCGCGGGGCCCTTCGCTCTGCTCAGGTGCGGGTCACCGTGCCGCAGTCGTCGCCGTCGCCGTGGTCGATGCCCTTGCTCCGGTCGTACGGGTCCGTCGCCGGGCCGCTCGGGGCAGGGCCGGCGGACGTGCTCGACGGGAACCGCGGATGCAGGTAGCCGTCGTAGACGAAGCAGGAGGAGTTGCCGATCTCCTGGTCGTAGTTCAGCAGGAGCAACCGGCCCGGCGTGACCCGGTACCGGGTGGGGTCGGCGAGTTCGACGTCGAGGACCCGGCGCACGATGGTGCGGGCGACCTCGGTGGGGCCGTCCGCCCGCACGACCGGGTAGACGAAGGTGTAGTCGGCGCGCACGGCGACACCCCCGTGCGACCCCTTCTTGAACGTCATACGTCCACGGGTCTTGATCACGGTGCCGGCCGGCCGCACCTCGTCGGGGTCGAAGCGGCTGAACAGCGTCACCGGGTCGTGCTCCTTGCTCGGGGAGCGCAGGCCGGTGTCGAGGTCGCCGAGGAGCTCGGGCTGCTTGGGGTCGAGCACGGAGAGCGCGGCTCCGGGGCGGGCCCCACGTACCGTCTTCGGGTCGAGGTTGGCCCCCACCAGCAGCCGCTTCGTCAGCTTCAGCGCCTGTTCCACCCGGTCCTCGGAGACCGGGCCGACGGCCTTGGTCTCGGGCAGGACGATGCCGGCCTCGCCGTCGGCCCAGCGCTCGGCCGGGGAACCGGCGAACGGCCGGTCCAGAGTCGGTCTTTCCGGGTCCGATGCCCCCGGCGCGGCGGTGGGTGCCGCCGTCTCGGCGGGCAGCGGCGAGGCCTCGGCGGCCTGAGACTCCCCGGCGCCGAAGGGGTCGCCGGGCAGCAGCGACGGCTTCAGTGCCACCAGCGCAACGGCCACCGCGACGGGCACACCGAGCACGGCCCACAGCTTGCGGCGCCGGGCCGCACGGCCGTTCACCTCTTGCCACGCCGGGCCGGTGCGCCACCCGGGAGGCAGCTCACCCCGGGCGTCCTGCTCACGCAGCCGCTCGCTCACCATGCGCGCCCGGGCGGAGGGCTCCTTCGGGGCGGAGGAACGGATGTCCCGCTCGGTGTCGCGGGTGAACTGCTCCCAGACGTCGTCGGGGATCTCCGATTCCGAGGGCTGGCCGTCGGACGGCTTTTCAGACACGAAGCCAAGATCTAAGCGGGCGGAAAGCGCCTCCACAAGCCTTTACAAGAAGGTCTCGGGTGTGACTCAGCCCACATAAAAATTCTGTGAATGCCAGCACAACCATTCACAGGCTTCACGGATCAAACCTGCGAACCAAGGGCCACTCCCGCGCCCCACACGCGGAGGCCTCCCCCAACGTTCGTACCGCATCCCGCGGTACGCCGGACTTTCCGAGGTCTTCATGAAGCTTCGCCGCGCCATGGCAGCAGCGGCCGCTACGGCGGTCATAGCCCCGGTCGCACTGCTCGCGGCACCGGCCGCGTACGCGACCGACGAGACGACGCCCACTCCGAGCGCGTCGGTGAGCGAGTCCGCTCCCGAGACGTCGCCCTCGCCGTCGGCGACCGAGTCCACCCCCGCCGAGACGACGCCGACTCCGAGCGCGTCCGTGAGCGAGTCCGCTCCCGAGACGTCCAGCTCGCCGAGCCCGTCCGCGAGCGAGTCCTCCCCGGCGCCCACCGCGTCCGAGCCCGAGGAGTCGGAGTCCCCGGACCCCGAGCCCTCGATCTGTGAGGACACCAAGGTCGACGTCAGCATCTCCGGCCTGCCCGGCAAGATCGCGGCGGGCAGCGGCTGGCACAAGTTCTCGCTGAACGTGCTGAACAACTCCGACTCCACCCTGAACGACCTCGACTTCTTCGCCGGGGCCTCCCCCGACAAGAACGGCGAGGAGCTGTTCTCCAGCAAGCAGGTCCAGCTCCAGGCCTGGGACCCCCAGGACAAGATCTGGGTCGACCTCAACGAGGGTGGCTACGCGGTCGGTTACGTCGGCTACACCGACGAGCTGAAGCCCGAGTACGAGGTCAACATCCCGCTGCGTCTCAACGTCAGCAAGTCCGCCCCGGTCGGCTCCGGCTTCTCGCTCGGCGCGACGATCTACGGCGACAACGACGCCGAGTGCACCGGCTTCGGCGACGTGTCGTACAAGTTCCAGATCGTCTCCTCCGGTACGGACACCGGCGGCACCAAGCCGCAGGAAGGCGGCAAGGCGCCCGTCACCGACGAGAAGCCGAGCGGCAACACGCCGGAGGTCACCGGCAGCCTCGCCGAGACCGGCTCCAGCTCCGCGCTGCCGATGATCAGCCTGGTCGGCGGTGCCGCGGTCGTCGCCGGTGCCGGCGCGATCTTCGTCGTCCGTCGCCGCAAGGCCGGCGTGCAGGCGTAAGCCAGGGCGGCCGGCAGGCCGCTGCACCAAGCAGAAGAGGGACCTGCGCTCGGAGGGGGGCGCAGGTCCCTCTTCTGTATCCCGCTGTCTCTCAGTTCTTCGACGGCTTCGGCGGTACCGCCGGCATGCCGAGGAACGGCAGCCGCAGCGCGCCGAACGCCTCCGCCGGAACCGCCGGGGACTTCGGCTCGACCGGCTGGAGACGCTCGTAGGCCGTGCCCTGTTGCGGGCGCGGGTCGGGCTCGCCCTTGTTGGGCCAGTACGACATCGCCCGCTCGGCCTGGGCGGTGATGGTGAGGGAGGGGTTGACGCCCAGGTTCGCGGAGACCGCGGCGCCGTCGACGACCGAGATGCCGGGGTGACCGTAGAGGCGGTGGTACGGGTCGATCACGCCGGACTCGCGGGAGTCGCCGATGGGGCAGCCGCCCAGGAAGTGGGCCGTGAGCGGGGTGCCCATCAGCTCACCCACGTTGGAGCCCGCGAAGCCGTTGATCTCGGCGGCCAGCGCCGACGCGCTCTCGGTCGCGGCCTTGATCTGCTTCGGGTTGGGGGCACCGTGGCCCTGCCGGGCGGTGAGCAGGCCGCGGCCCAGGCCCGACGGTTTCACGTACGTCGTCAGGGAGTTGTCCAGCGACTGCATCACCAGGCCGATGATGGTCCGCTCCGACCAGCGGCGGTTGGACAGCGAACGCAGCACCAGCAAGGGGTGCTTCGCCGCGTGGGCGAGGAAGCCCAGGACCCGTGAGGTGCCCGAGTTCCGCCCGGCGTAGGGGACCTGGAGGATGGACAGGCTGCCCATCGAGTTGGAGCCCTTGCCGTAGCGGACCGGCTCGATGTGGGTGTTCGCGTCCGGGTGGATGGAGGAGGTGATGGCCACGCCCCGCGTGAAGTCGGCCTTGGGTGCGCCGTGCGCCTTGCGGTAGCGCCGGTCGTCGGTCTGGGCGCCGACCAGGGCTTCGGAGTTGGTGCGGGTCAGCTCGCCCAGCCGGTCCGAGAGGTACGGCAGCTGGCCGCCGGCCTTCATGCGGTGCAGCAGGGTCTGCGTGCCGTAGGTGCCGGCGGCGAGGACGACCCGGCGGGCCGTGTAGGTGCGGCCCTTCTTCTTGCCGCGGTCGTCGGTGGGCAGGGTGGCGACCGCGTAGCCGCCGCGCGAGTCGTCGGTGACCGAGACGACCGTCGTCATGGGGTGGACGACCGCTCCTGCCTTCTCGGCGAGGTGCAGGTAGTTCTCGTTGAGGGTGTTCTTCGCGCCGTGGCGGCAGCCGGTCATGCACTCGCCGCACTCCGCGCAGGCCCTGCGGGCCGGGCCGGCCCCGCCGAAGTACGGGTCGGGCACCTCCTGGCCCGGCTTCGCCTTCACCGTGCCGTCGGCGTCCTCGCCGTCGCCGAAGAAGACACCGACCGGCGCCATGTGGAAGGTGTCGCCCACGCCCATCCGCTCGGCGGCAGCCTTCAGATGGACGTCGGACGGTGTCATCGTCGGGTTGAGCCGTACGCCGAGCATGCGCCGGGCCTGGTCGTAGTACGGCGCCAGCTCGTCCTGCCAGTCGGTGATGTCACGCCACTGGGGGTCCTCGAAGAACGGCTTCGGCGGGACGTAGAGGGTGTTGGCGTAGTTGAGGGAGCCGCCGCCGACGCCCGCGCCGGCCAGGACCATGACGTTGCCCAGCAGGTGGATGCGCTGGATGCCGTACATGCCGAGCTTCGGGGCCCA
Source organism: Streptomyces sp. NPDC093598 (assembly GCF_044764825.1). NCBI lineage: Bacteria > Bacillati > Actinomycetota > Actinomycetes > Kitasatosporales > Streptomycetaceae > Streptomyces > Streptomyces sp. NPDC093598. Next base: position 369,711 of record NZ_JBIWIV010000004.1, read on the forward strand.
GAGGTAGTTCTTGAGGTCCCAGGAGTTCTTGGGCAGCGTCTCGCGGGTGAAGCGGCGGCCGGCTTCCAGGACGCCTACGCGATAGCCCTTCTCCGTGAGGCGCAGGGCGGTCACCGAACCGCCGAAGCCGGAACCCACGACGATGACGTCGTAGTCGTAAGCGTCCTGTGGCACGTGTTCTCCTCGTTGAGTGTCCGTGCGAGAAGGAGGTCGGTCAGCGGAACCGGAATGCCTTCATCAGGCGGAGACTCCTGCTCATGAACTGGGCGTACTTCTCGTCGTCCATGCCCAGGGACGGGGCCATCGGCAGGACGCGCTGGTGGGCCACCGTCTGGGCCTCGGTGTACTTGAGGATGCCCTCGGAGCCGTGGCGGCGGCCGAGGCCCGAGTCCTTCATGCCGCCCATGGGCGACTGGACGCTGCCGTAGGCGGGGGCGTAGCCCTCGTTGATGTTGACCGTGCCGGTGCGCAGACGGGCGGCGACCTCCTGGCCGCGGCGGCCGTTCTTCGTCCAGACCGAGGAGTTGAGGCCGTACGCCGTGGCGTTGGCGCGCTCGATCACCTCGTCCTCGTCCGTGAAGCGGTAGACCGAGACGACCGGGCCGAAGGTCTCCTCACCGCAGACCGACATGTCCGTGGCGACCCCGTCGAGGATCGTGGGCTCGAAGAAGTACGGGCCGATGTCGGGGCGTGCCACACCGCCCGCGACGACCCTCGCGCCCTTGGCGACGGCCTCCTCCACGTGCCGCGTGACGGTGTCGAGCTGGCGCTCGCCGACCAGGGAGCCCATGTCGGCGCCGTACGCCAGGGACGTGCCGAGGCGCATCGCCTTCGTGCGGGCGGCGAAGCGCTCCAGGAAGGCGTCCGCGATCGACTCGTGGACGTACAGCCGCTCGATGGAGATGCAGAGCTGGCCTGCCGAGGAGAAGCAGGCGCGGACGGCGCCGGCCGCGGCCTTCTCGATGTCGGCGTCCTCCAGCACCAGCATGGCGTTCTTGCCGCCGAGTTCGAGGGAGACGCCGACCAGGCGGGCGGCGGCGCCCTGGGCGACCTCGCGGCCGGTGCGGGTGGAGCCGGTGAAGGAGACGTAGTCGGCGTGCCGGACGACCTCGGGGCCGACGACCGGGCCGTCGCCGAGGACGACCTGGAAGACATCGGCGGGCAGGCCGGACTCGATGAGCAGGTCACGGGCCCACAGGGCGGTCAGGCAGGTCTCCGTGTCCGGCTTCATGACGACCGCGTTGCCCGCGACGAAGGCCGGGAGCGCGTCGCCGACCGACAGCTCCAAGGGGTAGTTCCAGGGGGCGATCTGGCCCACGACTCCGCGCGGGTGGCGCAGTTCGGTGACCTTGGTGAGGGTCGGCATGGCGCCGGCGTGCCGCTTGGGGCGGAGGTAGGCGGGGGCCTTGCGGCCGTAGTGCCGGGCGGCGACCGCGACGGCCTGGACCTCTTCGTGGGCGTGCAGCCGGGCCTTGCCGGTCTCCAGCTGGATGAGGTCGAGCACCTCGGCCTGGCGCTCCAGCACCAGGTCGTGGAAGCGGAGCAGGACGGCGGCGCGCTGCCGTACGGGAGTCCGCGCCCACACGGCCTGGGCGGCGCGGGCCCGTTCGAAGGCCTCCGCCACGTCCTCGGGCGTCGACTCGGGGAGGTCGGCCAGCTTCTCGCCGGTGAACGGCGTGTGGTTGGCGGTCCGGCCGGAGCCGATGACGCCCTTGGTGAGCTGGGCGACCAGCTCGGGCGTGACCACGTCCGCAGCGGTGCGGGCGCCCTCCGGGGCGGGGGCGAGGGGATTCGTGCCGGTCTGTGCCGTGCCGGTCTCTGCCGTCTTCTCGGCGGCCTGCGCGTCCGTCATGACGCGCAGGGTATGCCGCGAGCGAGGCTTTGGGTACCCGTCGGTAATACGGCTTCACCGAGTGCACACACGACGCCAGTGACTGCTGGCAACAAACACGCTGATCAGGACGTTGTGCGGTGACCGGTCGGTGTGATTCAGCCTTTTACGATCCCGAGCCGTGCCTGGGCCCCCTGGAACAACGCGGTGCCCTCTTCCTCCTCCGCTGTGCCCTTGGGCATGTCGACGCGCAGCTCGTACATGCGGTCGTCGGCGGTGCGGATGACCACTCGCATGATCCGCCTGGGGGTCTCGCCCCGGTGGTACGTGGTGTCGGCGAGGGCGGCTTCGTGGCCCTGGACGCTGGAGCGGCTGTACCGCGTCTCTCCGCCGGCGTCATCCGCCTTCCTGGCCTGCTCCATCGGAGAGGCCGGGGCCTCGTCCCAGGAGAGGAGGCGGACCTCGATCGCGCCGGTCCGCTCGTCGCCGTAGAGCGCCGAGCGGGGCTGGTCGGTCACGCCGCCGGTCCGGTCGAGCGGGCGGTAGTGGCGCGGGAGGTGGAGGACGGCCGCCATGTCCGGCTCGGGGTGCGGGGCCCAGGCGTCCGTCGCGTCGGCGGCCTGTTCGGCGCTCTCCGCGCTGCTGGTGTCGGCGAGCTGAGTGACGGCCCCTATGCCACCGGCGAGCAGCGCGCTGAGGAGGGCGAGGGGGCCGGGGCGGAGGAGTGTTTGGCGCTTGGGGGGTGTGGGGTCTTCGTGCGCGAGGGGGGTGGGCGGGGAGGCGGGGGCGGGTTGCGCGGCGGGCGCAGGTGCGGGAGCGGATGCGGCGGCGCGTACAGGGGCGGGCTGTGCGGCGGGGGCGGGAGCGGATGGGGCGCGTACATGGCCGGGCTGTGCGGCAGGTGCGGGAGCGGTTGCGGTGGCAGGGGCCGGGGTGGGCTGTGGTGCGGTCTGGTCGTCGGGCTGCCGTACGCGCTCGGCCGCCTGCGGCGTTTCGGTCGCTGTCGGCCCCGCCACCGCCGTCAGCTCCTTCGCGACCTCCTCGGCGTCCGGACGCTGTCCGGGGTCCGGCACCAGCAGCCGTGCGATCAGCGGCCCCAGCGGCCCTGCCCGTGTCGGTTCGGGCGGCTCGGCGGCGAGGATCGCGGCGAGCGTGGCCTCCGGCGTGGCCCTCAGGAACGGGGACGAGCCCTCGACGGCCGCGTAGAGCAGAGCGCCCAGGGACCACAGGTCGGAGGCGGGCCCGGCGATACGCCCGGACATCCGCTCGGGGGCGACGAACTCCAGGGGGCCTGCGGACTCTCCGCCGGCGGTGAGGGAGTCCTCGCCCTGCCCCTGGGCGATGCCGAAGTCGGTGACGACGACGCGCCGGTCCGGGCCGAGCAGCACATGGGCGGGCTTCACGTCCCGGTGCACGATGCCGACGGAGTGCGCGGCGCGCAGGGCACCGAGGACGGCGAGGCCGATCCGGGCGGCTTCGGGCGCGTCGACCGGGCCGCGCCGGAGCGTCTCGTGCAGGGACTCGCCGGGCACCAACTCCATGACGATCCACGGCAGTCCGTCCAGCGCCTCGGTCGCGTCGAGTTCGTCGGGGCCTTTGGGGCCCGGTCGTTCGTCCCGCCGCTCCGCCTCGACGACCACGTCGTGGATGGTGACGGCGGCGGGATGGTCGACGCGGGCGGCGGCGCGGGCCTCACGGTGGAGCCGGTGTGCGGCCCGCCGGTGGCTCTCGTCCTCCGGGCGGCCCGGCAACCGGGGTTGCCTGACGGCGACTTCACGCTGCGCGAGCTCGTCTCGGGCCCGCCAGACGGAGCCCGTCCCGCCGGAGCCGATGCGCTCGATCAGCCGGTACCGCCCACCGACCAGCCGGCCCCGGGCGTCGTCCGTCCCGCCCCCGTCGTTGCTCATGCCCCATCAGTACCCCGCGGGACGCTTTCTTGTCGACGCGGGGCCTTTCCGGGGGTGTTGGACCGAACGAGATCAGGTCTTGTCGATGTCCAGGTTCGCGATCGCCGCGCTCGCCACCTCGCGTCCGCGATCGGTGAAGTCGCCCTTGCCCGGGTAGCTGACGGTGAGTTTGTACATGTCGCCGGCGGGGGTTCGGTAGTAGAAGATCCGGAGCTCCCGTGGGAGCGGATTCTCGCTGTCGTTGGTCTTGTACTCGACCGTGTTCTCGGCGGCCTTCCTGCCTCTGTAGGAGGACACCTCGGGTTCCGTCTCCTTCGGACCCTCCGCCATGTCCAGTTCGTAGCTGCCGCTCGCCTTGAACCGGGTGTCGTCGTCGTACATCTCGGCGGCCGCGGAGCCCGCGATGTTGCCGCCGGTGTCCTCGGCCTTCTTCTCCAGGGTCAATCCGATCCAGATGCTGCCGCTCCAGTCGGTGTACGTGACCCAGTGGCCCTCGTCGGACTTCCGGTCGGGCACGGTCCGCTGGTACTCGGCGGGGACGGCGAGCGACGCGGCGAGATCCTTGTGCTGCTTGATCTCCCATCCCTCGGGCAGGGGCCCGGCGAACGGGTTCGCGATCACCAGGTACGCCGTCACCGCCGCCGCGACGGCCGCTGCGCCCAGTCCGGTCCAGGCCTTGCGGCCGAGCCGGACGCCCCGGCCGCCGCCCCGGCCGGTGACCTGGACGGCCCGGGTGGGCGGGGCGGCGGGCGGATTCGCGGCCGCCTCCAGCAGGGCCCGCACCTGCGCGGCGCTCGGGCGGCGGGCCGGGTTCTTGTCCAGCAGGCCGTTGATGGCCTCGGCGAGCGGGCCCTGGGCGGAAGCGGGCGGCGCGGGCGTGGCGTTGAGGACGGACTGGAGCGTGGCGGGGGTGTTGCTGCGGCGGAACGGCGAGACACCCTCCGTGGCCGCGTACAGCACGACGCCGAGGGACCACAGGTCGCTGGCCGGGCCCGGGCGCTGCCCCAGCACCCGCTCGGGCGCGATGTACTCGGGTGAGCCGACGAAGCCGCCGGTGTCGGTCAGGCTGGTCTCGCCCTCGATCTGGGCGATGCCGAAGTCGGTGAGGACGACCCGGTCGTACCGGCCGAGCAGCACGTTGTCCGGTTTCACATCACGGTGCAGGATGCCCGCCGCGTGCGCGGCCTCCAGCGCGCCGAGCACCTCCAGCCCGATCCGGGCGGCCTCCCGCGCCGGCAGGGTGCCCTCCTGGAGGGCGTCGCCCAGTGACCGGCCCCGGACCAGCTCCATCACGATCCAGGGCTGGTCCGCCACGACCGCGACGTCGTGCACGTCGACCACCGCCGGGTGGTCGAGCCGGGCCGCGGCCCGTGCCTCGCGGCGCATTCGCTCGAAGGCGTTGACGCGTTCGCGTTCGGGAAGATGCTCCGGGACGCGGGGCTCCTTGACGGCGACCTCCCGGTCCACCGTCTCGTCCTTGGCCCGCCACACCGTGCCCATGCCACCGTGCCCGAGCCTGGCCAGCAGCCGATAGCGCCCGGCGATGAGCCGCCCGGCACCGGGACCCTCCGGCGCCGGGGCCGACTGGCCGGACGCGCCGAGCCCGCCGGACTGGGACGGCACGACCCGGGTGGGTGACGCGGCCGGCGTCGCGTAGGGATTGCCCGCTGTCAGCGTCTGCTGGTTCGGTGGTTGCAGGAGAAAACTCGTCGGCTCGTCGGCCCCGGATCGGGCCCCCCCGTTGTCGCTCATGGGTTCATCCATATCGCGCCAACTGCTCGCGTATCCACAAAGGACGCGAGCCGGTCACAGACCCGTGACCTCGAGGCAGGGCTTATATCCCCTTCATGGCGCTGTGCGCGGAACCCGCCCGGCTACGGGGTGGGCGTGGGCGTGGGCCTACTCGGGGAGGCCGGCCGGGTCGTCGGCGTCGTCGTCGACTCCGAACTGGTCGGCGTGGGACCGCCGTCCCCGTTGCCCCCCTCCCTCAGCAGCGCCGCCGCGGACACCCCTGCCCCCGCCATCGCGGCAACCAGCAGGGCGGCGATGAGCACGCGGCGCGTGGGCTGCCGGAAGAACGGTTCGTCCGGACGGCCCGGGCCGTCCGCCGGAGGCGGGGTCGGTGCCGGACGGACGGGCTCCCGCGGTCGTCCGCGCGGCACGTCCCCCACCGTCGGCGCGTACCCGGGCGGCGGCGACAGCGGTGTGCGGCCCGTGTCGCGGAAGGCCCGGAGCATCCGCTCCGCCCGGTCCGCGTCCAGCCGCCGGTCCGGATCGCGTTCCAGCAGGCCGTGCACGACGGGCAGGAGCGGCCCGGCCTGCGCGGGGGGCTGGATATCGCCCACGACGACCGCGTGCAGGATGCCGCCCAGCGAGTCGCGGTGGAAGGGCGACTCCCCGCTGAGGGCCGTGCACAGCAGCGCGCCCAGCGACCACAGGTCGGACTCCGGCCCGGTCCTGGCCCCGGACATCCGCTCGGGCGCGGTGTACTCGGGCGAGCCGAGGAAGGCCCCGTTCTCGGTGAGCGTGGGGGCGCCCGCGACCTGGGCGATGCCGAAGTCGGTGAGGACGACCCGGTCGGTGCCGGTCTCCAGCAGCACGTTGTCCGGCTTGAGGTCACGGTGCAGCACCCCGGCCGCGTGCGCGGCGCGCAGCGCGCCGAGCAGGGCGATGCCGATGCGGGCGGCCTCGGCGGCGTCGACCGGGCCATGGCGGGCGAGCCGGTCGGCGAGCGAGCCGCCCTCGATCAACTCCATGACGATGTAGGGGCGTTCGTCGTCCTCGACGACATCATGGACGACGATGATGTGCGGGTGGCTCAGCTGGGCGACGGCCCGGGCCTCGCGCAGCGTACGGTCCCGCTGCCGGCGCGCCTCCGCCGGGGAGAGCGTCTCGTCGTAGGGGAGCTCCTTGACGGCCACGCCCCGGCCGAGCAGTTGGTCGGTCGCCCGCCAGACCACGCCCATGCCGCCACGACCGAGCCTCGTCTCCAGGCGGTAACGCCCCGCGATCACACGGAAGTCGGCCCCCTCGGTCCCCATGCGCCCATCATGCCCCAGACGGCGTCCGCGCCCTCGAAATCCGGTCGCCGCCCGACGCCCGGCAGTGCTTCGGGCTGCCGTGGTGCAGAAGTACGCCTCGTCCGGGTACCGGTGGCAGTGGCAGCGACCGGTGCTTCTACCGCGGTTGTCGCCAGCCTTGCAGGACCCACTTGAACTGCTTGCTCGTCGTCGCCCAGTCCTTCTCCGGTGAGGACATGTAGATCGCGTACTCGACGCCGTCCCGCGAGAAGTACGTCTCCTCGATGGCGTGGCGCGGCCCGGCGACGTAGGGCGGGTCCTTGGCCAGCGCCGTCCAGGTGTACTCCCACAGCGAGCCCTTGCAGTCCCGGTAGGTGTTCTCCGCCATGGTCACCCGCTGGTAGTCGACCAACCTCTGGACCTGCTGCTCGAGGTCCTCCTGGTGGGATTTGGCGTCGGCGAAGTCCGGTGACTCGTCGATGGCGATGCGGACGAAGTGGCGGCCGCCGTCCGGCGTGTAGTCGATCTGCTTGAGCTCGCCCTGCGGGCCGAAGGGCCTGCGCTTCCAGCCCTTGGGCAGGTGGAGGCTGAACCCGGCGGGGTCGTCGTAGCGGACCCAGTCGGCCGGAACCGGTCCCCCGAGCTGCCGCGTGCTCGTGGAAGTCGGCGAGCCGGACCCGCCGCCCTGCGACGACCGGTTCTCGTTCCACTGCTGGAGCACCACGGCCGTTCCCCCGCCGATGATGGCGGCGAGCGCGACGACGAGGGCGAGGGTGCGCAGCCGGCGGCGCTTGCCCGAGCCGGTCGGGCGCGGGCCCGTCGCCATCGGGCCGACCGCGGTGGGGCCCGTGGGGCCGTAGGGCGGAGTGCCGGCCGTGGACGCCCCGGTGGCGGGGGTGCCGGCCAGCGGCGGGAGCGGCGTCCCGGTGTGCGACCCCGAACCGGAGCCGACCTGACCCGTGCCGACCTGACCCGTGCCGACCTGACCCGTGCCGACCGGGCCGGTGCCGCCGTGGCCCGTACCCCCCGAGCCGGTGCCCATCGGGCCGGTACCGGAGCCACCCGTGGTGACCGTCCCCGTGCCCGTACCGCTGCGGGCGCCCCGGTACGGCGAGGTCCCCCCGTACTGCGTCGGCACATACGCCTGTGCCCCGCTCGGCCGCCGCCCCTCCGCCGCCTCGGCGAGCATCTGCTCGGCCTCGGACACGTCGGGCCGGGCGCCCGGATCCTTGCGCAGCAGGGCGGTGATGACGGGTGCGAGCGGTCCGGCGTGCCGGAGCTCGGCGGCCTCCTCCTCGACCACGGCCTGCATGGTGGTCAGCGGTGTGGTGCGGCGGAACGGCGACCGGCCCTCCGCCGCCGTGTAGAGCGTCGCGCCGAGCGCCCACAGGTCGGAGGACGGCCCGGGGTCATGGCCGCGTACGCGCTCGGGCGCCAGGTAGTCGACCGAGCCGACGACCTCTCCGGTCCGGGTGATGGTCGTGTCGCCCTCGATCTGGGCGATGCCGAAGTCGGTGAGCAGCACGCGTCCGTCGCGGGCGAGGAGGACGTTGCCCGGCTTGATGTCGCGGTGCAGGACGCCGGCGGTGTGCGCGGCGCGCAGAGCCCGCAGCACCCAGAGGCCGATGCGCGCCGCCTCGCGCGGTTCGACGCGGCCCTCCTCCTTGACCGCGTCGGCCAGGGAGCGGCCCTCGACCAGTTCCATCACGATCCAGGGGCGGCCGTCGTGCTCCAGTACGTCGTGCACCGTGACGACAGCGGAGTGGTTGATGCGCGCCGCGGCCCGTGCCTCCGCCCGGGTGCGCGCCAGCAGGATCGCCTGCTCGCTCTCGGAGACGTAGAGGGCGGCCGTCAACTCCTTGATGGCGACCGACCGGTGCAGCACCTCGTCATGTGCACGCCAGACCCGGCCCATGCCGCCACTGCCGATGGATTCGGTCAGCCGGTAGCGGCCCGCGACGAGCAGGCCCTGCATCTGATTCACGTTGCCCCGCAATGGTCTTGACAGGGTCAGCGTAAGGAACCGCCCTCACCCAGGGAACAAGCGGGGTACCACGGTGACCGCACTGTGACGGTTGTGCCTGTCGGGACGGGAGGCAACCAGAGATTGAACTGCGGTGTACAGGCGGCGCGCCGGTCTCTCAGCCCGTGGCCTTGTACGTCGCCGCCGCCTGCTCGTACAGCCGCGTCACCTCGTCCCGTTCGGACTCCGGGCCGCGCACCTGGACCACGTGGTAGCGCCCGTCGACCAGCATCGCGAGGTTGCGGACGTACAGATCGCCCCCGTCGCCGCCGGTCCAGGTGAACTGCCCCTCGGCCATGGTCCGACCGCCCACCTCGATCCTCTTCAGCCCGGTGGAGGTGGCCCAGCTGGAGTCGCGGTACGGCTGCAACTCGCGTTCCTTCTCCCGCTGGTAGGCCATCGGATCGCTGCCGTACTCCGACGCGCTGTCCCGGCCCGCCACGACGATCAGCTCGAAGTCGCCCTTGGAGTAGACGACCTGGCCACTGCCGTTGCGTGGGGCGCGGTCCCAGCCCTTGGCCACGGCGACCTGGAAGCCCGCCGAGTCCTTGCGCAGGGTGAAGCCGTCGGCGACGTCCGGGCCGGTGGTCTGCGTCTCGGTGGTGCCGGCCGACGACGAGGGGCTCTTCTCCGGCTCGGGCGAGGTCTGCTCGGGCCGGGGCTCGCTGCTGGCGTCCGGCTCGGGTGCCTGGCTGACCTCACCGGCGGCACCCGTGCGATCCGCGCCGTCCGCGCCCTCGGTCCCCGACTTGGGCATGAAGAGCATGGCGTAGGCGATCGCCGCGGCCATCGCGAGCAGGACCAGCACGAGCAGGGTGAGGCCGAGCCTGCGCGGCGAACCGGACTCCTTCCTGGCCCGCTTGTGCCGCCCGTGGTGCGCGGGCAGCCCGGCCTTCCGCCTGCGCACGAGCTCCCCCCGGCGCCGCACGACGGGCAGCCGGCCGGCGTCCACGGGCGGCGCCGGGACGACATGCACCCCGGCCTCCGGCTCGGGGGCCGAACGCACCAGCGAGCGCAGCCAGCCGCGCAGTTCTTCGAAGTCCGGGCGCTCGGTGGGGTCCTGCCGCAGCAGCGACTCCACCACCGGCCGCAGCGGCCCGCACTCCTCGGCGTACGCGGGCGGCTCCGCGCACACCATCTGCACCAGCTCGGCCGTCGCCTCCTCCGGGTAGGGCGCATGCCCCTGAACGGCCCTGAAGAGCAGCGCGCCGAGCGCCCACAGGTCGGTCGCGGGGCCGATCGGCGCGGCCAACTGCCAGTTCTCGTGCACCGGTCCGGCCTGCTCCGGCGCCCAGCGCTCGGTCACGGGCCCGACCACGGCCATCCGCGCCTGCCGCGCCCGCTCGGCGGCCAGCGCCGTCGCCGGACCGCGCCGCGGGGCGGGGGTGTCGGCGACCAGGTCGTCCCACCGCGTGGGCTCGCCGGGGGCAGCGGTGTCCGGGACCGGCGGGAGAGCCGCCTGCTCCCGGCCCTGAGCCGGCCCGCCGCCGGTCGTACCGCGGGGCGTCGCACCATGCCACCCGGTCGTCCGCGGACCGCCGCCCACGCCGTAGGGGTCGGCGATCCGTCCGGGCGGCTGGGCCCCGGGGGCGGTGCCCTGCCCGGGGATGTACGGCGGCTGCGCCGATCCGCTGCTGTACGGCGCGGCCCCGCCGTCCGGGGCGGGCCGGGCTCCGGGCAGCGCCGCCCGCTCGCCCTGCTGTGCCTCTTGCACCCGGGCCGCTGCCCGGGCACCGGCCCGGTAGGCCGCGATCGCCCCGGCACGCGCCGCCCGCGGGTCCCCGCTCTCCTCCACCGGCCTGCGCGCCGGCACCACCGATCCACCGCCCGCGGTGTCACCCCCGGCCGAGGGCAGTCCCCTGGCCTCCCGGGCCTCTATGGCAGCACGCCGCGCGGCCTCGGGATCACCCGCGCCACCGATCCCGCCGGCCGGCCCGGGACCCCCCGGACCACCGACGCCATTGACCGGCGCGGCGCCGCCGCCCTCCTGCCCCGGCCGCTGCCCGGGCTCTGCGAAGGCCGGTTCCGGGACCGGGTCGTACCCGCACAGCGCCTCCTCCGCCGCGCCCACCGCCAGCCCGGTCAGCATCACCCGGCCGTCGTCGCAGACGAGCACCGTCCGCGCGGTGATGTTCCGGTGCACCCAGCCGTGCGCATGCAGCACCCGCAGGGCCATCAACACGTCGGAGGCGACCTCGGCCGCCCGGTACGGCGTCAGCGGCTTCTCGGCGAGCAGCGCCGCCAGCGGACGGGCGGCCACCAGCTCACTGACGATCCAGAGCGAACCGCCCTCGGCGAACACGTCGAAGACCTGGTCGAGTCGCGGATGGTCGGGAATGGCCGCCGCGGACTGCGCCGCCTCGACGGCGCGCCGCACCACGGGATCCGTGGGCCGCCGCACGCCCGGACGCGCACCGGCACGCGCCCCGGGCCGCCGCACGCCACCGTCCCGTGCCGTGAAACCGTCGGGCAGCCCCTCCGCGTCGAGGACCTCCGCCTCGACCACCTCCGGCAACGGCACCTGCCGGACCAGGACTTCCTGTCCGCTGTAGGTGTCGAAGGCGCGGGTCTCGGTGAGTTCGTACTCGTCGGACGGCGGCAGCGGCAGGCGGTAGCGGTCGGCGAGAACCCGGCCCGCATAGTCGTCCACGTTGCCTCCCCCGGCAGCCCGATCGGTCACATCCGTTCGCCCCACGGGCCGTTTCGGCTGCGCACGGTCCGCAAACATTTACGATACGTGCCGCAGGCAACCCGCAATGCGGGGATGCCCAGATCTCACTCCCCAAACCCGGGGCGCCTCATGCTCAGGACTTGGGTTCGAAGGTCTTCGTGAGCGTGCGCCACGTCTCCTTGCGCAACTCGCCGTCCCAGCCTGCCGCCTTGGCCGTGTACATCAGTGCGTACCCCTGCCGGTCGTCGACCACGAAACCCCGGTCGATGGTCCGGTACCTGGTGCCGCCGTCCGTGTAGGTGAACTCCCAGTCGGCGGTGTACCAGTCGCGGTAGTCCACCTTCTCTATACGGATCTTCTTGTACTGCGCGCGCTGCATGTAGCGCTCCTGGTTCTTCCAGTCCGCCACCGGGTCGCCCTTGGGCGTGGACGTCCAGGCGATGAGCAGCTTCTGCCCGTCGGGCCCGGTGAAGCGGTCGCCCGCCGCACCCGTGGACTGGTACTTCCAGCCCTTCGGCAGACCGATCGAGTACCCCTGGTTCCCCTGGTGAGTCGACTCCGCCGCGCTGCCCTTCCCGCCGCCGGCGCCGCCCTCGTCCGACGAACCGCTCGCCCGGCCGCTCGGCGTGCCGTTCGAGGCGGGCGCGGACGGGACGGGGGTCTCCGCACCGTCCGTGCGCGTGCCGTCGCTCTTGTCGCCCTTGGTGTCGGAGCTGCTCGACGCGGTGGCGACGGTCTTCCCGCCGCCCTCGCCGGAGGCCCCCTTCGAGCCCTTGTCGTCACCGCTGAACGCGAGGGCGAGCACGGTGCCGATCACGGCGAGCACCACGACCACCGCGATGATCAACAGGGTGCGCCGCGGCACCACGTCGGTGAGCGGCGCCCGGGGCACGGGCCTCGGCGGCAGGTCCGGCGGCGGCACGACGGGCCATCCCGAACTCCGTCCCACGGAGGCCGTCTTCGCCTCCGGTCCACTCCGCTCACCGGCGACGGCCGCGCCGGAACCCGACTGTGCCACGGACGCACCCGCTGCCCCGGTCCGGTCCGCACCGCTGTCCGACTCGGAGGAGGCCTTGTCCGCCGCCCCGGAAGAAGCCGTACCGGCCCCGGACTTGGCAGAGGCGGCGGCCGAGCCCGCAGCGGCCTTGCGCACGGAACGCAGCGCCCCGCGCAACCGCTCCCCGGCCTCCTCGCCCCGCTTGCTCCCGGCCCCCGCCGAACCGCCCTTGCCCGAGGACCTGTCCGGCTGCGCCGGCAGCGGCACGACCTTCGTCGCGTCCATCGGCTCCGGCTCGGCCTTCTCCGGCGCGCGCAGGACCGAGTTCAGCATCGCCCGGGCACCGGCGTCGTCGAGCCGCTGCGCGGGGTCCTTGGTGAGCAGTCCGTGGATGACGTCCTTCAGCGGACCCGCGTTCTTCGGCTCCTCCAGCGGCTCGGTCATCACGGCCGTGAGAGTCGCTATGGCCGACCCCTTGTCGTACGGCGGCGCGCCCTCCACCGCCGCGTACAGCAGCCCGCCGAGCGACCACAGGTCGGCCGCCGGGCCCGGCTTGTGCCCGCGCGCCCGCTCCGGGGAGATGTAGGAGGGCGCACCGACGAGCATGCCGGTCGAGGTGATGGACGGATCGCCCTCGACCTGGGCGATGCCGAAGTCGGTGAGCACGACCCGGCCGTCCTCGGCGATCAGCACGTTCGACGGCTTCACGTCACGGTGAAGGATGCCCTCGCGGTGGGCGGACCGCAGCACGTCGAGGACGGCGAGCCCCACCTCGGCGGCGCGCTTCGGTTCGAGGAGGCCGTCCTCCCGGATGACCTCGGCGAGCGACTTGCCCTCGACGAGCTCCATCACGATCCAGGGCCGGTCGTCCTCCTGGACTACGTCGAAGACCGTCACGGCGCTGTTGTTGCGGATCCGCGCGATCGCCTTGGCCTCGCGCAGCGTCCGCGTGATCAGCCGCCGCTTCTCCTCCTCGTCGATGTTCGACGGGAACCGCAGCTCCTTGACGGCGACCGTCCGCCCGAGGGTCTCGTCCTCGGCCCGCCACACCGTGCCCATGCCCCCGCGGCCGAGCACCTTGCCCAGTCGGTACCGCCCCGCGAGGAGACGCTCCCGGTTGTCCTGACGAGTGTCCTGACGAGATGTGCCCGCCCGCTCCGCCTCCGACATGCGTCCCCTCATACAACCCGCCCTGACAGAGGCTCCATTGTCTCTCACCCGACAAGTGCCCGGCGCCCAGGGGCCCCCTGGCGGACGCCCGCGGCCCCGCCTGCCGGGAACCCAGGTGCGGCACGTCCCTCGGGGCCTTGCATGATGGGCCCTCACCAGGGAGGAGCCCGCATGCCGCCGATTCGGACATTGCTGACCCTGTCGGTGGCCGCCGTCCTCCTCGGCCTGCCCCCGGCCGACTCCTCGGCTCTCTCGATGCCGCCCAGCGACGCGGTGCTGCCGTTGCTGGTGACACAGGGCAAAGCCCCGGCCGCGGCCCTGCTGGCCCGGGAGGGAACCACCACCCGCTACGCCGCCGCCGGTTCGGGAATAGCCCGGTCGGACCATTTCCGCGCCGGCAGCATCACGAAGACGTTCATCGCGACGGTCGTGCTGCAACTGGCCGCCGAGCACCGGCTGTCGCTGTCCGACACGGTGGAGCAGCACCTGCCGGGCCTGGTGCGGGGAGCCGGCAACGACGGCCGCGCGCTGACCCTGCGCTCCCTGCTCACCCACACCAGCGGCCTGCACGACTTCACCGCGGACACCGACGGAACCGCACCCGTCACACCCCGTCAGGCCCTGAGCCTCGCTCTCACCCACCCTCCGGCCGAACGCGGCCGCTTCTCCTACTCGAACACCAACTACGTCCTGCTCGGCCTGGTCGTCCAGCAGGTCACCGGCCACTCGTACGCCACGGAGGCCGAGCGCCGCATCATCACCCCCCTGCGCCTGACGGGCACCTCCTTCCCCGGATCCCGCTCCTCACTGCCCTCTCCGCACGGCCGCGCCTACACCGCCGACGGAACCGACGTCACCGAACTCGACCCGCGGGTGGCCGGCGCCGCGGGCGAACTGGTGACCACACTCGCCGACCTGGACCGCTTCTACGCGGCCCTGCTCGGCGGCCGGCTGCTGCCCCCGCGCTGGCTGCGCGAGATGCTCGACACCCGTGCCGCACACGGCGCGTACGGCATGGGCCTGCTTCCCGAGAGACTTCCGTGCGGCACCACGGTGTGGGGGCACAACGGGCACATATCCGGCAGCTACGTGCGCACCGCAGCCACCGTCGACGGCCGGCGTGTCCTCACCTTCCGCGTGAACACGGACGCGATCGCAGACCCCGGTCTCGAACCCGCGGTGCTCGCCGCCGAGTTCTGCCCCCGCACCTCGTAGAACGACCCGGTTCCGAACAGAGATCCCACTTCCCGCCACTCGTTCGAGTGATGTCCGGCGGGACCCGGCAGAACCCGGCAGAACCCGGCAGGACCCGGCAGGATCACAACGGCACGATGTCCGGAGCCCCCAGCCGCGCCGCGTCCGCCGTCAGGTCGTCCGGCTGCCGCTGCGACTCCCGCTCGGCCTCCACCCGCTTCTGGTAGTGCTCGACCTCGCGCTCGATCTGGTCCTTGTCCCAGCCGAGGACGGGCGCCATCAGCCCGGCGGCGTCGCGAGCGCTGCGGGCGCCCCGGTCGAAGGTCTCGATCGAGATGCGCGTACGCCGGGTGAGCACGTCGTCCAGGTGCCGCGCCCCCTCGTGCGAGGCGGCGTAGACGATCTCGGCGCGCAGATAGTCGTCGGCCGCGACCAGGGGTTCGCCCAGCGACGGGTCCTCGGCGATGAGCTCGAGAAGCTCCTCGGTCATCGCCCCGTAGCGGTTCAGCAGGTGCTCGACCCGCACCACGTGCAGTCCGGTCCGGGCGGCGATCCGGGCCCGCGCGTTCCACAGCGCCCGGTAGCCCTCGGCGCCCAGCAGCGGCACGTCCTCGGTGACGCACTCGGCGACGCGCATGTCGAGCCCGTGCACCGCCGCGTCCACCGCGTCCTTGGCCATGACCCGGTATGTCGTGTACTTGCCGCCCGCCACGACGACCAGCCCGGGCACCGGATGCGCCACGGTGTGCTCGCGCGACAGCTTGCTGGTGGCGTCCGACTCGCCCGCGAGCAGCGGCCGCAGGCCCGCGTACACGCCTTGGACGTCGTCCCTGGTGAGCGGTACCGCGAGCACCGAGTTCACATGTTCCAGCAGGTAGTCGATGTCCGCGCTGGACGCGGCCGGGTGGGCCTTGTCGAGGTCCCAGTCGGTGTCCGTGGTGCCGACGATCCAGTGCCGGCCCCAGGGGATGACGAACAGCACGGACTTCTCCGTGCGCAGGATCAGCCCGGTCGTGGAGTGGATCCGGTCGCGCGGCACGACCAGGTGGATGCCTTTGGACGCCCGGACGTGGAACTGGCCGCGCTCCCCGACCATCGCCTGGGTGTCGTCCGTCCACACGCCGGTCGCGTTGACGACCTGCTTGGCGCGGATCTCGTACTCGCCGCCCGCCTCGACGTCCTGCACCCGCGCGCCGACGACCCGCTCGCCCTCACGCAGGAAGCCCGTCACCCGCGCGCGGTTGGCGGCCTTCGCGCCGTACGCCGCCGCCGTGCGCACCAGGGTCGCCACGTACCGGGCGTCGTCCATCTGCGCGTCGTAGTACTGCAGCGCGCCGACCAGCGCGTTCTTCTTCAAGCAGGGGGCCACGCGCAGGGCGTGAGAGCGCGTCAGATGGCGGTGCATGGGCAGGCCCCGGCCGTGACCACGGGCCATGGACATGGCGTCGTACATCGCGACGCCCGAACCCGCGTACAGCCGCTCCCAGCCCTTGTGCTGCAACGGGTACAGGAACGGCACGGGCTTCACCAGATGCGGGGCGAGCCGCTCCAGCAGCAGGCCGCGCTCCTTCAGGGCCTCGCGGACGAGCGCGAAGTCGAGCATCTCCAGATAGCGCAGGCCGCCGTGGATGAGCTTGCTGGACCGGCTGGAGGTGCCGGACGCCCAGTCACGCGCCTCGACCAGACCTGTGGACAAACCCCGGGTCACGGCGTCGAGCGCGGTGCCCGCACCGACCACGCCTGCACCCACGACCAGCACATCCAGCTCGCGCTCGGCCATGGCTGCGAGTGACTCGGCGCGCTGCGCCGGTCCGAGTATCGCTGTCCTCACCGCTGCCTCCCGCTCATCGGTCGCGCCGGCCGCACCCGTCGGGTGAGGCCCCGTCCGTATCCCCCTGCCCAAATTCTGACCGGGTTGCCCGACTTCAGCCACCACGGGCCCGCAGCCTGTGGACAACGCTCACGGAACACTCACCGAAACTCGGCCAGGCAATCCCGCATATCGGTCATATTTACTCCTAGTCTGACATTGCGCTCGCCCGTCCTGTCCACAGGGCTTGCGTACCTGTCCCACTTCGGCTATCGGGAAGGACGGCCACGCCATGCCCGCAGATCTCGCCGTCATCGGACTCGGCCCGTACGGCCTGCCCCTGGCCCAGGCCGCCGTCGCCGCCGGCGTCCCCACCATCGGCTACCGGACCGGACCCGAGGCGGGCTCGCTCAGCCCCGCCGAACTGCGCCGGATGCTCTCGGGGGGCTTCCGGCCGACCACCGACCCGGCCGAGCTGGGCCGGGTGCGCACGGCGGTCATCTGCGCGCCGACCCCGCGGGGAGCGGACGGCGGGCTCGACCTGAGCCAGCTGGAGGCAGCCGCCCGCACCCTGGCCGCCCGTCTGCGCCCCCACACCACTGTGATCCTGGAGTCACCTGTGTACCCAGGGGCGACAGAGGAATTCCTGCGTCCGCTCCTCGAAGAGGGCTCCGGCCTGCGCGCGGGCCGCGACTTCCACCTCGCGTACTCCCCCAGCCGCGTCGACCCCGGCAATCGCGACGTCACCCCCGCCACCACCCCCAAGGTCATCGGCGGCCTCACCCCGGCCTGCACCGAGTCGGCCGCCGCGTTCTACGGACGGCTGACCGACAAGGTGGTACGCGCGCGTGGACCCCGCGAGGCGGAGACCGTGCAGCTGCTGGAGACCAACTACCGGCACGTGAACATCGCCCTCGTCAACGAGATGGCCGTCCTCTGCAACGACCTGGGCGTCGACCTCTGGGACGTCGTCCGCTGCGCGGAGACCAAGCCGTTCGGCTTCCAGGCCTTCCGCCCCGGCCCCGGCGTCGGCGGCCACTCCGTCCCCCAGGACATGGCCAACGGCGGCGGCCGCGGCCTGCGCATGGTGGAACTGGCCCAAGAGGTCAACAGCCGCATGCCCGGCTACGTCGTCCAGCGCGCCGCCACGCTCCTCAACGAACACGGCAAGTCGGCCCGCGGCGCCCGCGTGCTCCTCCTCGGCGTCACCTACAAGCCCGACCTCGCCGACCTCCAGGGCACCCCGGCGCAGGAGATCGCCCTGCGCCTGCTGGAACTGGGTGCCTCGGTCAGCTACCACGACCCCCACGTCCCCACCTGGAGCGTCCTCGACCGCCCCATTCCCCGCGCCGACTCCCTCTACGAGGCGGCCGCCGACGCGGACCTGACCATCCTGCTCCAGCAGCACCGCACGTACGACCTCCAAGGCTTGTCGGTGAAGGCACAGCTGCTGCTGGACACGCGGGGGGCGGCGCCTACGGGGGCGGCGCATCGGTTGTGAAGGGGGCGCGGGGTGCGTGAACCCTGGGGACTGCCTCCGGCACTGCACCGTCCGAAGACGGAGTCGGTCCCAGCGGGTGGGCTTGCCGCCCCCCATCGGCAACACGCGCCCGTCAACGTCACTCGGGCATGCAGAAGGGCCCAGCCACTCCCCCGAGTGACCAGGCCCTACTCAGTGTCGGAACGGCCTACCGCCGGTGCTGCGAGTCCGCCACCGTGACCTCGACCCGCTGGAATTCCTTGAGCTCGCTGTAGCCCGTCGTGGACATGGCGCGGCGCAGCGCGCCGAAGAGGTTCATCGAGCCGTCCGGCGTGTGGGACGGGCCCGTGAGGATCTCCTCCAGGGTGCCGACCGTGCCGAGGGCGACCTTCTTGCCGCGCGGCAGCTCCTCGTTCACGGCCTCCATGCCCCAGTGGTGCCCCTTGCCCGGCCCGTCGGTGGCACGGGCCAGCGGGGAGCCCATCATGACCGCGTCCGCGCCGCAGGCGATCGCCTTGGGCAGGTCGCCGGACCAGCCGACACCACCGTCCGCGATCACGTGCACGTACCGGCCGCCCGACTCGTCCATGTAGTCACGGCGCGCCGCGGCCACGTCGGCGACCGCCGTCGCCATGGGGACCTGGATGCCCAGAACGTTGCGCGTGGTGTGCGCGGCGCCGCCGCCGAAACCGACCAGCACACCGGCCGCGCCGGTGCGCATCAGGTGCAGGGCCGCCGTGTACGTGGCGCAGCCGCCGACGATCACGGGGACGTCCAGCTCGTAGATGAACTGCTTCAGGTTCAGCGGCTCGTGCGCACCGGAGACGTGCTCCGCGGAGACCGTCGTGCCGCGGATGACGAAGATGTCCACGCCCGCGTCCACGACGGCCTTGGAGAACTGGGCGGTGCGCTGCGGGGAGAGCGCGGCGGCGGTGACGACGCCGGAGTCGCGCACCTCCTTGATCCGCTGCCCGATCAGCTCCTCCTTGATGGGAGCCGCGTAGATCTCCTGCAGACGGCGGGTCGCGGTCTCCGAGTCCAGCTCGGCGATCTCGTCGAGCAGCGGCTGCGGGTCCTCGTAGCGGGTCCACAGGCCCTCGAGGTTCAGCACGCCGAGGCCGCCGAGCTCACCGATGCGGATCGCGGTGGCCGGGGAGACGACCGAGTCCATGGGGGCGGCCAGGAAGGGCAGCTCGAAGCGGTAGGCGTCGATCTGCCAGGCGATCGAGACCTCCTTCGGGTCCCGCGTACGGCGGCTGGGGACGACGGCGATGTCGTCGAAGGCGTACGCCCGGCGGCCGCGCTTGCCGCGCCCGATCTCGATCTCAGTCACGTCTGTGGCCTTTCCCTGATGCGTTGCAGCGTCTTCCAGTATCGCCGACGGGCACGGCGAGGGCGGCCCCGGATGCTCCGGAGCCGCCCTGGAAGGCCGGGCCGCTACTTGTTGCGGCTGTAGTTCGGCGCCTCGACCGTCATCTGGATGTCGTGCGGGTGGCTCTCCTTGAGGCCGGCCGACGTGATGCGGACGAAACGGCCCTTGGTCTCCATCTCCTCGATGGAGGCGGCGCCCACGTAACCCATCGTCTGGCGCAGACCGCCGACGAGCTGATGCAGGACGTTGGCCAGCGGACCGCGGTAGGGCACCTGGCCCTCGATGCCCTCGGGCACGAGCTTGTCGTCGGAGCCGACCTCGGCCTGGAAGTAGCGGTCCTTGGAGTACGACTTGCCCTGGCCGCGGGACTGCATCGCACCGAGCGAGCCCATGCCGCGGTACGACTTGAACTGCTTGCCGTTGATGAACTGCAGCTCGCCCGGGGACTCCTCACAACCGGCGAGGAGGCTGCCCAGCATCACGGTGTCGGCGCCGGCGGCCAGGGCCTTGCCGATGTCGCCGGAGTACTGCAGGCCGCCGTCGCCGATCAGCGGGATGCCCGCCGGACGGGCCGCGAGGGACGCCTCGTAGATGGCGGTGACCTGCGGAACGCCGATACCGGCGACCACGCGGGTGGTGCAGATGGAGCCGGGGCCCACGCCCACCTTGATGCCGTCGACACCGGCGTCGATCAGCGCCTGGGCGCCGTCACGGGTGGCGACGTTGCCGCCGATCACGTCGACGCCGACGCTCGACTTGATCTTCGCCATCCAGCTGAGCGCGTTGCTGTTGTGGCCGTGCGAGGTGTCGACGACCAGGAAGTCCACACCGGCCCCGGCGAGCGCCTGCGCGCGCTCCAGGGCCTCGGGGCTGGCGCCCACGGCCGCGCCGACGAGCAGCCGGCCCTCGGCGTCCTTCGCCGCGTTCGGGTACTGCTCGGCCTTGACGAAGTCCTTGACCGTGATGAGGCCCTTGAGGACACCCGCGTCGTCGACCAGCGGGAGCTTCTCGATCTTGTGGCGGCGCAGCAGTTCCATGGCGTCGGCGCCGGAGATGCCGACCTTGCCGGTGACCAGCGGCATCGGCGTCATGACCTCGCGCACCTGGCGCGTGCGGTCGGTCTCGAAGGCCATGTCGCGGTTGGTGACGATGCCGAGCAGCTTCTTGTTGCCGTCGGTGACCGGGACGCCGCTGATGCGGAACTTGGCGCACAGGGCGTCGGCCTCGGCCAGCGTCGCGTCGGGGTGCACCGTGATCGGGTCGGTGACCATGCCGGACTCGGACCGCTTGACGAGGTCGACCTGGTTGACCTGGTCCTCGATGGAGAGGTTGCGGTGCAGGACGCCGACGCCCCCCTGGCGGGCCATCGCGATGGCCATACGGGACTCGGTCACCTTGTCCATCGCCGCGGAGAGCAGCGGGATGTTCACCCGGACGTTGCGGGAGATGCGGGACGAGGTGTCGACCGCGTTGGGGAGCACCTCGGATGCACCCGGCAGCAGCAGCACGTCGTCGTAGGTCAGCCCGAGTGTCGCGAATTTACCGGGCACTCCGTCGACGTTGGCAGTCATGACACCTTCCCCAAATGGCCTTGATCGGTGCGGATGTCCATGCTAACGGGAAGCGCGGCTGTCTCATTCCACGGTTCCGTCCGGCTCCGGGCTCCGTATGTTCGTACGAAAGCGGCGCACCGCCTGTTCAACAGAGGGGTTGTTGAAGCAGGGCTACTGCTCGGCCAGCGCCCGCAGCCGGCTCAGCGCCCTGTGCTGGGCCACCCGGACCGCACCGGGTGACATTCCCAACATCTGGCCGGTCTCCTCGGCCGTCAGTCCCACCGCGATCCGCAGCAGCAACAGCTCCCGCTGGTTCTCGGGGAGGTTGGCCAGGAGTTTCTTGGCCCATTCCGCGTCGCTGCTGAGCAGGGCGCGCTCCTCCGGACCGAGGGAGTCGTCCGGGCGCTCGGGCATCTCGTCGGAGGGGACGGCCGTCGAGCCGGGGTGGCGCATCGCCGCGCGCTGGAGGTCGGCGACCTTGTGCGCGGCGATGGCGAAGACGAACGCCTCGAAGGGGCGCCCGGTGTCCCGGTAGCGGGGCAGTGCGAGGAGCACCGCCACGCAGACCTCCTGGGCGAGGTCCTCCACGAAGTGCCGGGCGTCGCCCGGGAGGCGGGACAGTCGGGTGCGGCAGTAGCGCAGCGCCAAGGGGTGGACATGGGCGAGCAGGTCGTGCGTGGCCTGCTCGTCCCCGTCGACGGCGCGGTGGACGAGCGCACCGATCGCGCCCTGGGCATGGGCCGCCTCGTCGTCGCGCATCGGTCCATGGTGCCTTGCGGCCACCGGGTCCGTGGCACCGCGCCCGTTGTTGTGCACCGAAGCGTTATGAGCAGGTGCGCCGGCACTCATCCCCTGCGCCCTCCCCTTCCGCTCGACCGACTCGTCCCCGAGGAACTCCACACCCTCAAGGATGCGGCATCCGCGGCGAAACGAGCAGCGGGCACCCGGCGGACCCCCGGTCCACCCCCGCTCACCTGGCGTTCCGCGCCCTCACCACGACCGCTGCCGCCTGCCGTTCGGACCATCCCGGGGTCATGCGTTCCCGCGTGCGCCCTCCCGAGCTCTCGGCCGCGCCCGGGCAGGGACGGGGGCATCCGCGTGCCCCCGCTCATCGGCGCTGACACGATGTCGGCAGATTCCTGCGACCCGATCCGGACGACAGGTCCTAGCGCACCAGACCCCACCGGAAGCCGAGCGCCACGGCGTGGGCCCGGTCCGAGGCGCCGAGCTTCTTGAACAGGCGCCGGGCGTGGGTCTTGACGGTGTCCTCGGAGAGGAACAGCTCGCGGCCGATCTCCGCGTTCGAGCGGCCGTGGCTCATGCCTTCGAGGACCTGGATCTCACGCGCCGTGAGCGTGGGCGCGGCGCCCATCTCGGCCGAGCGCAGCCGGCGCGGGGCGAGCCGCCAGGTCGGGTCGGCCAGGGCCTGGGTCACCGTCGCGCGCAGTTCCGCGCGGGACGCGTCCTTGTGCAGATAGCCGCGGGCACCGGCGGCGACCGCGAGGGCCACGCCGTCCAGGTCCTCGGCGACGGTGAGCATGATGATGCGCGCACCGGGGTCGGCGGACAGCAGCCGCCGGACCGTCTCGACGCCGCCCAGTCCGGGCATGCGCACGTCCATCAGAATCAGGTCCGAGCGGTCGGCCCCCCAGCGGCGGAGGACTTCCTCGCCGTTGGCCGCCGTCGTCACGCGCTCTACGCCGGGCACGGTCGCGACCGCACGACGGAGCGCCTCTCGGGCAAGCGGGGAGTCGTCGCAGACGAGGACGGAAGTCATGACCGCCCTCCGCAGCTGATGCACGTCACCTTGAGCCTCCAGGCTGGTACGAAATCGTCACCTGTGCGGTCGACCGTCTCGGACGCCTGCCCGAGCGCTTGTTCCTTCAACCGCCTCGCACTCTCAACGACGGTCACTCGAAAGAGTTACGGGGGCGGCTGCCATCTTCGGCACTCTACGTGAGGGGGCGGACACGGTGCAGACATGCACAACGGACCCTCGAACTTTCATCACAACCTATGCCCCATTCAGACCCATTTCTTCCGCTTTGCCAGTGTCTGGAGCTAGATTCGCAATGAGTCATATTTTCATCTCCTTAGATCGTAGTTGTACGGTCGTAGACACCGGATCCGCCCAGAACGGCTACAAGGGGTCACGTAATGGCAGATTTCTCCCGCCTTCCCGGACCGAACGCGGACCTGTGGGACTGGCAGCTGCTGGCTGCCTGTCGCGGGGTGGACAGCTCGCTCTTCTTCCATCCGGAGGGCGAGCGCGGTGCGGCGCGGAGTGCTCGTGAGAACTCGGCCAAAGAGGTCTGCATGAGGTGCCCGGTACGTGCCGAGTGCGCCGCCCACGCCTTGGCGGTGCGTGAGCCGTACGGCGTGTGGGGCGGGCTGACCGAGGACGAGCGCGAAGAGCTGATGGGGCGGGCGCGCAACCGGCTGGTGTCGGCATCGGCATCGGCACCGGGCGGGCACTCCGCCCCCAACAGCTGAAGGAACGTTTCTGCGAACAGGCACGCGCACGCGTGCCGTTGCTTTTTGACGCGGGTGGGCCGTCGCTAGCGGCGGGCGGCCCGGGCCAGCTGGTCGAGCGTCGCCGCCACGGCCGGGACCTGCGCGAGGTCGGGCAGCGTGAGCGCGACGATCTCCCGCCGCACCGCCGGTTCGAGCCGCACGGTGCGCACCCCCCGGGGCCGTACCGACTCGACGGCCAGCTGCGGCAGCACGGCCACGCCCAATCCGGCGCCGACGAGGCCGACGACGGCCGGGTAGTCGTCGGTGGCGAAGTCGATGCGCGGAGTGAAGCCGGCCGCCGCGCACACCTCGACCAACTGTCCGCGGCAGCGGGGGCAGCCCGCGATCCACGGCTCCTCGGTGAGCTCGCCGATGGCGACGGACGCCGCGCCGGCGAGCCGGTGCCGCTCCGGCACGAGCGCGACGAGCCGGTCCGACAGCAGCGGCCGTACGACGAGGTCGTCCCATTCCTCGGCGCCCGCCGCCCCCTCGTAGCGGAAGGCGAGTGCCACGTCGCAGTCGCCCTCGCGCAGCAGACCGACGGACGCGGGCGGTTCGGCCTCCTCCAGGGAGACGCGAGTGCCGGGGTGCGCCTCGCGCAGGGCGGCGAGGGCCGTGGGGACGAGCGTGGAAGAGCCGCTGGGGAAGGAGACGAGCCGGACCCGGCCCGCGCGCAGCCCGGCGATGGCGGCGACCTCCTCCTCCGCGGCCGTGAGCCCGGCGAGGATCCCGGCGGCGTGCCGCACCAGGGCCTCACCGGCCTGGGTCAGCCGCATCTCCCGTCCGGTGCGGATCAGCAGCGGCGTGCCGACGGAGGTTTCCAGGGCCTTCATCTGCTGGCTGACGGCGGGCTGGGTGCAGCCCAGTGCACGGCCCGCGGCGGAGAAGGAGCCGGTGGTCGCGACGGCGCGCAGGACGCGGAGATGACGTGCTTCGATCACCCTTCCAGGATAAGCGACCCTTTGATGCCGCTGCCGATAATGTGTCGACGCTTTGGGGACTGGTCGCTTACCGTGCGGGCATGAGGCTTCTGTCAGTGAATCTGGGCCGTGCCGAGGCCGTGCCGTACACGGACAACCCCGAGGGCGTGACCGGGATCGACAAGCGGCCGGTGGACGGGCCGGTGCGGGTGTCCGCGCCCGGGCCCAAGGGCATCGGCGGGAGCGGGCTGGCCGGGGACGCGGTGTGCAAGCTGGAGCACCACGGCGGCGACGACCAGGCGGTGTACGCCATGGCCCGCGAGGACATGGACGAGTGGGAGCGCGAGCTGGGCCGGACCCTGGCCGACGGCGCGTTCGGCGAGAACCTCACGACCCGGGGTCTGGACGTGTCCGGTGCTCTGATCGGCGAGCGCTGGCGCATCGGACCCGAGGTGGTGCTGGAGATCACCTCGGGGCGGATCCCGTGCCGTACGTTCCAGGGCCACATGGAGGAGAAGGGCTGGGTGAAGCGGTTCACGCAGCGGGGCGCGCCGGGGGCGTATCTGCGGGTGATCGTGCCCGGGGAGATCCGGGCGGGCGATGCCGTCGAGATCGTGCACCGGCCCGACCACGACGTGACCGTGGCCCTGCAGTTCCGGGCGGTGACGACCGAGCGGACGCTGCTGCCGCGCCTGCTGGCCGCGGGAGAGGCGCTGCACCCGGAGTTGCTGAGGACGGCACGGGAGTACGAGGAGAAGTACGGGGCCTGACGGCCGCTCACCACGCCCGTCTCCACCGACCCTTCACCACGGACGGCCCTACGGGGAAGCGGATGCACCCGGTCCAGGTCACTAACCTTGGGCCATGACAACGGCTCTGATTACGGGATCGACGGCAGGCATCGGGGCCGCGTTCGCGCGGCGACTGGCGGCCGACGGGCACAACCTGGTGCTGGTGGCCCGGGACACCAAGCGGCTTCGGGAGCAGGCGACCGAGCTGCACGACCGGCACGGCATCGAGGCCGAGGTGCTGACGGCCGACCTGGCGGAGGACAAGGGCATCGAGGCGGTGGCCGGCCGCCTCGGCGACCGCAAGAACCCCGTCGACCTGCTGATCAACAACGCCGGGTTCGGCAACAAGGGCCGCTATCTCGACGTCTCCATGGCGGACGAGCTGCGGATGCTGAAGGTGCACTGCGAGGCGGTGCTGCGGCTGACGTCGGCGGCGGCCGAGGCCATGCGCGAGCGCGGCCGCGGCGGCGTCGTGAACGTCGCGTCGGTGGCCGCCTTCGTCCCCCGGGGCACCTACGGCGCCTCGAAGGCCTGGGTCGTGCAGTTCACCCAGGGCGCGGCGCGCGACCTGGCCGGCAGCGGCGTACGGCTGATGGCGCTCTGCCCGGGGTTCGTGCGCACCGAGTTCCACGACCGGGCCGGGATGGGCACGGACAACATCCCGGGCTGGATGTGGCTCGACGCGGACAAGCTGGTGGCGGCGGCGCTGCAGGATCTGGCGCGCGGCAAGACGGTGTCCGTTCCGGACCCGCGCTACAAGGCGCTGATGGGCGCGGCGAAGCTGGTGCCGCGGGGCATGCTGGGGGCGGTGTCGTCCAGGACGGGCCGGAAGTACGGACCGCAGTAGGCGCACCGGCCGGCTCCTGTCCCCCTGGTGGGCCCCCTTGGAGCCGGGAGGCATCCGGGCTTTCCCCTTGGGACAATGAAGCTGTTCAGCCGGACCCAGGGGGGCCGGAGGCGAGGCCATGACCTTCGTACAGCTCATCGAATGCAGGACCAGCCGGCTCGACGAGATGAACCGGCTGATGGACCGGTGGGTCGAGCAGACCAAGGGGAAGCGGACCGCGTCGCACAGTGTGGTGGCGAAGGACCGGGCCGACGCCTCGCACATCGTCGAGATCGTGGAGTTCCCGTCGTACGAGGAGGCGATGCGGAACTCCGGGCTGCCGGAGACCGACCGGATCTTCCAGGACATGGTGGCGCTCTGCGACGAGACGCCGACCTTCACGGACCTGGACGTGGTGCGGGACGAGCAGCTCTACGCGGCCACGGCGCGCAGGTTCTTCGAGCTCGCGCCCGGCCAGGGGGACGCGCCACCGTTCAACGACGTGTTCATCGAGGACTACCACGACCACGATCCCGCCAATGTGCAGGACGTCATCGGGCTGGACGCGGTCCGGCGCGAGGTGGAGGTGTGGCGGGGCGGGTTCGACTTCTCGTTCACCATCGAGGACCAGATGGCGCAGGGGGACCGGGTGTGCACCCGGTGGACCTTCCACGGGCGCCACACGGGCGACTTCCTCGGGATCCCGCCGACCGGGCAGGACGTCACCGTGACCGGGACGACCGTCCACCGCTGCACACCCGACGGGAAGATCGCCGAGGGCTGGTGGCAGTACGACCGGCTGGGGCTGATGCAGCAGCTCGGGGTGCTCGATCCGCTGGAGTTGTGACAGCGGCCGGGAACGCGGGAAGCCCCCGTGCCGCGCGAGGCGGTACGGGGGCTTCCGTGCGAGGTCGGTGCCTCAGTGGGAGTGGCCGTGGCCGTGGCCCGCGGCGGCCGGCTCCTCCTCTTCCTTCTTCTCGACGACCAGGGTCTCGGTCGTGAGGAGGAGGGAGGCGATGGAGGCGGCGTTCTCCAGGGCGGAACGGGTGACCTTGACCGGGTCGATGACGCCGGCCTTGACCAGGTCGCCGTACTCGCCGGTGGCGGCGTTGAAGCCCTGGCCCTTGTCGAGCTCGGCGACCTTGGAGGTGATGACGTAGCCCTCGAGGCCGGCGTTCTCGGCGATCCAGCGCAGCGGCTCGACGGCGGCCTTGCGGACGACCGCGACACCCGTGGCCTCGTCGCCGGTCTTGCCGAGGTTGCCCTCGAGGACCTTGACGGCGTGGACGAGCGCGGAGCCACCACCGGAGACGATGCCCTCCTCGACCGCGGCGCGGGTCGCGGAGATGGCGTCCTCCAGACGGTGCTTGCGCTCCTTCAGCTCGACCTCGGTGGCGGCACCCACGCGGATGACGCACACGCCGCCGGCCAGCTTCGCGAGGCGCTCCTGGAGCTTCTCGCGGTCCCAGTCGGAGTCGGTGGTCTCGATCTCGGCCTTGATCTGGGCGACGCGGCCCTGCACGTCGTCCTTGTTGCCGGCGCCGTCGACGACCGTGGTGTCGTCCTTGGTGACGGTGACGCGGCGGGCGGAGCCGAGGACGTCCAGGCCGACCTGGTCGAGCTTGAGGCCGACCTCCTCGGAGACGACCGTGGCGCCGGTGAGGATCGCCAGGTCCTGCAGCATCGCCTTGCGACGGTCGCCGAAGCCGGGGGCCTTCACGGCGACGGCGTTGAAGGTGCCGCGGATCTTGTTCACGACGAGGGTCGACAGGGCCTCGCCCTCGACGTCCTCGGCGATGATCAGCAGCGGCTTGGAGGCGTTGGACTGGATGACCTTCTCCAGCAGCGGCAGCAGGTCCGCGATGGCGGAGATCTTGCCCTGCGTGATGAGGATGTACGGGTCGTCCAGGACGGCTTCCATGCGCTCCTGGTCCGTCACGAAGTACGGCGACAGGTAGCCCTTGTCGAAGGCCATGCCCTCGGTGAAGTCCAGCTCCAGGCCGAAGGTGTTGGACTCCTCGACGGTGATGACACCGTCCTTGCCGACCTTGTCCATGGCCTCGGCGATGAGCTCGCCGACCTGCGTGTCCTGGGCGGACAGACCGGCGACGGCGGCGATGTCGGACTTCTCGTCGATCGGCCGGGCGGTCGCGAGGAGCTCCTCGGAGACCGCGGCGACGGCGGCGTCGATGCCCTTCTTCAGGGCGGCCGGGGAGGCACCGGCGGCGACGTTCTTCAGGCCCTCGCGCACGAGCGCCTGGGCGAGCACGGTCGCGGTGGTCGTACCGTCACCCGCGATGTCGTTGGTCTTGGTCGCCACCTCCTTGACCAGCTGGGCACCGAGGTTCTCGAACGGGTCCTCGACCTCGACCTCGCGGGCGATGGTCACACCGTCGTTGGTGATGGTGGGAGCGCCGAACTTCTTGTCGATGACGACGTTGCGGCCCTTGGGGCCGATCGTCACCTTGACCGTGTCGGCAAGCTTGTTGACGCCGCGCTCGAGGGCGCGACGGGCGTCCTCGTCGAACTTCAGGATCTTCGCCATGGGAGCGTGAGCCCTCTTCCGGAATCAGGGGTAACGGCAACTGCGCCCCGGGCGCCCGGCTCAATAGCGATCGCGGGGGCCAGGGGCGCAGTTCAAAGCAATGTGCTTGGGGTGAATTACTTCTCGACGATCGCGAGCACGTCGCGGGCCGAGAGGACGAGGTACTCCTCGCCGTTGTACTTCACCTCGGTGCCGCCGTACTTGCTGTAGAGCACGACGTCGCCGACGGAGACGTCGAGCGGAAGACGGTTACCGTCCTCGAAGCGGCCCGGGCCCACGGCCAGGACGACGCCCTCCTGGGGCTTCTCCTTGGCGGTGTCCGGGATGACCAGGCCAGAGGCGGTGGTCTGCTCGGCGTCGAGCGGCTGGACCACGATGCGGTCCTCGAGCGGCTTGATGGCAACCTTGGAGCTGGTGGTCGTCACGATCCGACCTCCCCCTTCGGAGATCTCACGGGGTTAACTGTCTGAGGTGGCGACCAGGTGGATCCGTCGTCGCGGGTGCCGGACCTGCCCGTCGCTGTGTTGGCACTCTCCAGGGGGGAGTGCCAGAGCCGAGACTATGACTGCGATTAGCACTCGGTCAAGCGGACTGCTAATCGGCCGCGTCGCGTCGGCCGGGTGCTCTCTCCAGGTAGTCCTCCAGCCGCCCCACCCGCAGCCCCCTCCGCTCGATCTCCCGCAGCAGCCGCACGGTCCGTTCCGTCAGGGTCGGGGAGGCCGTCTCACCCGACGGCACCGAGACGATGTCGCCGGCCCGCAGGCCCGAGCGGCCGCGGGTGTACGTCAGGTCGCCCTCGGCGGTCAGGGACGCCCGCCACAGGACGACCGCCCGGATGCCGCAGTCGGCGGCGGCGCGCAGGGTCACCCGGTCGTAGGTGCCGTAGGGCGGGCGGAAGAGGCGAGGGCTGATGCCGAAGCGGGAGCGGAGTTTGTGCTGCTGCCCGCAGATCTCGGCGCGCTGGCCGGCATAGGGCAGGCCGCGCAGGGCGGGGTGGTCGAGCGTGTGGTTCTGGATGGACGCGCCGACCGCGCGCAGCCGGGCGAAGTGGCCGTAGCCGGGGCCCACGACACTGTCCGTGAGGAACATGCTGACCGGGAGCCGCCGTTCGCGCACGAGGCCGACGAAGCGGGGGTCGCGTTCGGCGCCGTCGTCGTAGGTGAGGAAGACGACCGGGTCGCGGGTGGGGACGTGGTCCACCACGGGCGGCAGGTGGCGGGTGTCGCTCACCGGGCGTGTCGGGTTCCGGGCCCGGCCGTCGGCGCTGCCCGGCCGTTCCCCCGCCGCCCCGGCGCAGCCGGCCAGCAGGGCCGCGCACAGCAGGGCGGCGGCCTGGCGCCTCACAGGTAGTCCTCCAGCCGCCCGACCGCGTACCCCTGGGCCGTGACCTTGTTCAGGAAGCGGCGGATCATGTCGGTCATCGTGCCCTTCCACTGGTCGCGGCCCCGGAAGTGCGTGAGCACGATGTCGCCCGGGCTCAGCTTCCCGTCCGAGTCGCGGTACTCCCAGTGGTCGACGAAGACCTCCGCGTTCCACAGGGGCGCGTACGCGATGCCGCAGGCCTTGGCGGCGCGCAGGGTCGCCCGGTCGTAGCTGCCGAAGGGCGGGCGGAAGAGGGCGGGGCGTTTGCCGAAGCGCCTCTCCATGTAGCGCTGCATGCCGCAGATCTCGCGCTTCTGCGCGCGGTACGACAGGCCCCGCAGGTCGGGGTGGTGGAGGGTGTGGTTGTTCAGGACCACGCCCCGGGACTGCATCCTGCGGAAGTAGCGGGTGTCGTCCTTGACGAGGTAGCCGCTGAGGAAGGCGCTGTACGGGACGTCCAGGTCGCTCATCATCCGCAGGAACGCCGGGTCCTTCTCGACACCGTCGTCGATGGTGAGGAAGACGACCTTGTCCCGGGTGGGGACCGTGGTGAAGACGGGCGGGAGATTCCGCTCCCGGTGGCCGTCCACCTCGAAGCCCTTGCGGGTCCTGATCCTCGGCTTGTCCGCGGGAGGCGGCGGGGCGGCCAGTGGGACCTTGCGCAGACCCCAGCGGTGCGCGGCGGCGACCCGGGCGGCGTGCACGGCGTGCAGCCTGGTGGCGTAGGAGTCGAGCGCGCGGGCCGGGGGCGCGTCGAGGGGCTGCTGGCCGCCGGCCGGGGTGACCTGGTCGTCGGCGCCGCCCTGCGCGCAGCCGGAGGCGATGGCGGCGAGGACGAGCACGGCCAGGACGATCCGTACGCCGGCGGACGCCCGCCCCGACGCCCGACTTTTGTCATTTTGTACGACTGCTCGCATGATGCCGGATCCTCGCAGCCCACCCCCGTGAACCCGCCCCGACACCGCGGCCGGCGCCCCACCGTCCACCGACTGGCCCACACACCTCCCGCCTGCCGCCGTGGCCGACAATGATCCCGTGAACGACCTCGCTCCCCTCCTCACCCCCGAAGGCCGCGCCCTCCTCGACGAGGTGCGGGACACCGACCCGGCGCAGGAGCTGGCCGTCGCGACCCGGCTGCGCCGCGAGCATCCCGCCGAACTGGTGTCGGCGGCGCTGGGCCAGGCGCGACTGCGGCAGCGGGCGGCGGTGAAGTTCGGGGCCGAGGACGCGGGCCGGATGTTCTTCACGCCGAACGGGGTCGAGCAGTCGACCCGGGCGAGCGTGGCGGCCTACCGGGCCCGGCGCATGGCCGGCCTGGGCATCACGTCGGTCGCCGACCTGTGCTGCGGCATCGGCGGCGACGCGATCGCGCTGGCCCGCGCCGGGATCCGGGTGCTGGCCGTGGACCGGGACCCGCGGACGGCCGCGGCGGCGCGGGCCAACGCCGACGCGCTGGGCCTGGCCGACCTCGTCGAGGTACGCGAGGCGGACGTCACGGACGTGGACACGGCCGGATTCGACGCCGTGTTCGTCGACCCCGCCCGGCGCGGCGGCCGCGGCCGGATCTTCGACCCCGAGGCCTACTCACCGCCCCTGTCCTGGGCGGTCTCCGCCGCCCGCCGGGCCCCCCGGGCCGCCGCGCTGAAGATCGCCCCCGGCATCCCGCACGAGGCGGTCCCCGAGGACGCCGAGGCCGAGTGGATCTCCGACGGCGGGGACGTCAAGGAGGCGGTGCTGTGGTTCGGCACCGAGCCCGGGGCGGTCCGGGCGACGCTGCTGCCGGGCCCCCGCACCCTGCTCTCCCGCGGCCTGCCCGACCCGGAGGTCCGCCCGCCCGGCCGGTACCTGTACGAGCCCGACGGCGCCGTCATCCGGGCCCACCTGGTCGCGGAGGTGGCCGACCGGGTCGACGGCGGGCTGCTCGACGCGACCATCGCGTACGTCACGGCCGACGCCCTGCACCCGACCCCGTACGCCACGGCCTACGAGATCACCGACCATCTGCCCTTCAACCTCAAGAAGCTGAAGGCACTGCTGCGGGAGCGGCGGGTCGGCACGCTGACCGTCAAGAAGCGGGGCTCGGCGGTGGAGCCGGAGGAGCTCCGCAGGAAGGTCAAGCCGCAGGGCCCGCACGCGGCCACGGTGTTCCTGACCCGGGTCGCGGGGGCACCGGCGATGCTCATCGGGCACCCGGCCTGACCGCTACGGCTGTTCCGCGGCGCGGCGCAGCAGCAGCTCCCGTTCCCGCTCGTTCCGGGTCAGGGCCGCCGCCCGTTCGAACTCGGCCCGGGCCTGAGCCGTACGGCCGAGGCGGGCGAGGAGGTCGCCGCGGACGCTGGGCAGCAGGTGGTAGTCCCGCAGCACGGGGTCGCCGGCCAGGGCGTCGACGAGGGCGAGGGCCGGGCCCGGGCCCTCGGACATCGAGACGGCCACCGCGCGGTTCAGCTCCACGACCGGGGACGGGGAGCGGGCGGCCAGGAGGCCGTAGAGGGTGGCGATGCGGGACCAGTCGGTCTCCTCGTACGTGTACGCGTGCGCATGGCAGGCGGCGATGGCCGCCTGGAGGGTGTACGGGCCCGGGGCGCCGCAGGAGGTGGCCCCGGCCCGGCCCAGCGCCGCGATGCCGCGGGCGATGAGCATGCGGTTCCAGCGGGAGCGGTTCTGGTCCTCGAGGAGGACCGGTTCGCCGGAGGGGCCGGTGCGGGCCGCCGTACGGGAGGCCTGCAGCTCCAGGAGCGCGGTCAGGCCGTGCACCTCGGGTTCCTTCGGCATCAGGGCCGAGAGCACGCGGGCCAGGCGCAGGGCGTCCTCGCACAGCGACGGGCGGAGCCAGTCGTCACCGGCCGTGGCGGCGTACCCCTCGTTGAAGATCAGGTAGATGACGTCGAGGACCGAGCCGAGGCGGGCCTCGCGGTCGGGGCCGTGGGGCACCTCGAAGGCGATGTCCTTCGTCGCGAGGGTGCGTTTGGCGCGGACGATGCGCTGCGCGACCGTCGGCTCGGGGACCAGGAAGGCGCGGGCGATCTCGGCCGTGGTCAGGCCTCCGAGGAGGCGCAGGGTGAGGGCGGTGCGGGCCTCGGTGGACAGGACCGGGTGGCAGGCCGTGAAGACCAGGCGGAGCAGGTCGTCGTCGATGTCCTCGGGGTCGGCGGGCTCCTCCGGCGGGGCCGCGTCCGGCAGGGTCCGGCCGATCTCCGCCAGCTTGCGGGCGTAGTTCTCGCGGCGGCGGACCAGGTCGACGGCACGGTGGCGGGCGGTGGTCATGAGCCAGGCGCCCGGGTTGTCGGGCACGCCGTCCCGCGGCCACTGCTCCAGCGCGGCGACCAGCGCGTCCTGCGCGAGTTCCTCGGCGATGCCGACGTCCCGGACGATGCGGGTGACACCGGCGATGATCCGGGGCGACTCCATGCGGAAGACGGTCTCGATGGCCTCGTCGGTCCGGTCGGGCCGGGGCGCCGGGGCGGGCTGCGAGGCCGGAGTGGGCTGCGGGGTCACAGCCCACCATCAGACACCCGTGGCGCCGCCCGGCCAAGCCGGACCGGTCAGTCCTCGGCGATCTGCCGGACCTCGGCGGTGATCGTCCAGTAGTCCTCGTGCAGGGACAGGAACCGCTTGGTCCACTCGATCGCCTCGGCCTTGTCCTTGCACTGGCTGATCGAGTAGCCGCCGATGACCTCCTTGGACTCGGTGAACGGCCCGTCGGTGACGGACAGCTGCCCGCCCTCCCAGGTCACCCGGCTGCCGTCCGAGGTCGGCGTGAGCCCGGCCGTGTCGAGCATGACCCCGGCCTTGGTGATCTCCTCCAGCAGCTTGCCCATCCGCTCCATGAGCTCCGGGCTCGGTCCTTCGGCGGGGGCGTTCTTCTCGTCGACGCGGATCAGGGTGAGAAAGCGCGGCATGGTGACTCCTCGGGCTCTGCGGAGCGGGACTCCTCCCCGCTCTCACCCGTGCGTCGATCGGGCAATCGCCGGATCGACACGCTCGCCGGATTTCTTCGAAGATTTTTTCCGAGGCGTGTTGTTGCAGGTCAGCGCAGGGACTTCCACAGCTTCCCCGCCTCCGGTTCCTCGGCCACCACCCGGTTGGGGTCCGACGGCGCCCGCACGACGGGCATCATCACCGTCCGCACCCCGCTCGCCGAGAGGCCCTTCAGGCTCTGTCCGAGCCGGGTCAGTTCGGCGAGGGAGTCCAGGCCCGTGTCGGTGGTGAGGCCCGCGGTCACCGCGTCCGCGACGCGGTAGAGCTTGGCCGGGTCGGTCAGCAGGTCCTGGGAGGCGATCTGCTCCAGCAGCGCCTTCACCAGCTTCTGCTGGAGGCCTATGCGGCCGAGGTCGCTGCCGTCGCCTATGCCGTGCCGCGTGCGGGCCAGGGCGAGGGCCTGGGTGCCGTCCAGGTGGTGGGTGCCCGCCTTCAGCCGCAGATGGCTGTCCTCGTCGGCGATGTCCTCGTCCGTCGTGACGGTGACGCCGCCGAGCGCGTCCACGAGCTTGGCGAAGCCGGAGAAGTCGATCTCGAGGTAGTGGTCCATACGGATGCCGGTGAGCGACTCGACCGTCTTCACCGCGCACACCGGACCGCCCACCTCGTACGCGCTGTTGAACATGGAGTGGTGGGCGACCGCCGTGGAGCCACCGGACGGGCGCGGGCAGGACGGGCGGGTGACCAGGGTGTCGCGCGGGATGCTCACCACCGTCGCACCGGTCCGCCCGGCGTCGAGATGGACGACCATCGCCGTGTCGGAACGGGCGCCGGAGCTGTCCCCGCCGCCGAGCCTGCGGTTCTCCGCGCCGCTGCGCGAGTCCGAGCCGAGGACCAGGATGGTGAGGGGCTCGCTCGGCGGGGCCGGGGCCGAGGATGCCGGTGTCGTCACCGGCTTCGGCGGCCGGTCGTCGCCCAGCGCGTTGTCGATGTCGACGCTGTTGATGTTGTCGTTGAGATGCCAGTAGGCCCAGCCCGCCGCTCCGGCGCCCAGGACCAGTGTCCCTGCCAGGGTGAGGCCGGCGATCTTCAGCGCTCTCGACCGCCGGCCCGCTTCTTTGCCCTCGTCCCCGTCGTGTCCCGTCACGAGCAGGAACATAAGTCCGAATTATTACGGGCAGGGAGTTCAGGACGCGCTTTCTTCGGAAATTCTCAGATTTCGGGGCCCGGGCTCACCCCAGGGTCACCACCGGCACCGGATTGCTCCGCTCCACGAGCCGTTGAACCCGAACGTCAGCGAACCGCCGTCCGGTACGGAGCCGTTGCAGGGGGCGTTCGCGCAACTGGCCGTCGCGCCCGACTGCGTGCAGTTCGCGTTCCAGGCCTGGGTGATCCGCTGCCCGGCGCCGAACGTCCAGTTCGCCTTCCAGGCCGACAGCGAAGCGCCCGAGCAGTCGGTGAAGCCCCGGACAGTGACGCCGGTGCAACGCGCCACCGCGGCACAGGCGTTCACGACGGCCGTGTAGTCGGCGGCCTGCCGGGTCAGCTTCGCCTGGGTCGCCGGCAGTTGCATCCGGATGTCCAGCTCGGTGATCGCCACGTCGACGCCCAGGTCGGCGAAGCGCTGGATGTTCTGCCGCAGCGTCGAGGGCAGCCGACGACGAGATGGGCCTGGAGCCCGACCCCGTCGATGGGAACCCCGCGCTTGTCGGGTAAGCCCGATCTCGGGGACCTCATGGCGGGTGCCTCCGAAAGTTTCGGTGGTGCAACCGACTGGCTTCGGCGCAGTGTGGAGGCGTCCGGAACACCCGTCAATACAGCACCTACATCCCCGCAGGTCCCGCCGTGCTGCTGCGCACCACCAGGCTCGTCGCCAGTTCCACGCGGGTCGCCGCCGGAGTCCCCTCGTCCCGCCCGAGGTCGAGGACCAGCTTGGCCGCCGCCTCGGCCATCTCCGTCAGCGGCTGCCGTACGGTCGTCAGCGGCGGCCCGACCCAGGGCGCCACCGGCAGATCGTCGAACCCGACCACGCTCAGGTCCTCGGGGATGCGCAGCCCCAGTTCACGCGCGGCCTCGTACAGCCCGAGCGCCTGGAGGTCGTTCCCGGCGAAGACGGCGGTCGGCCGGTCCGGGCGGCGCAGCAGCTCCAGGCCTCTCCGGTAGCCGGCCTCGTGGTGGAAGTCGCCGGTCGCGATCAGTGCGGGATCCACGGGCAGCCCGGCCGTCTCCAGCGCGGCCCGGTAGCCGTCGATCCGGGCCCGGCTGCACATCATCTGCGAGGGCCCGCTGATCGCACCGATCCTGCGGTGCCCCAGCTCGACCAGATGCCGGGTGGCCGCGAGACCGCCCTGCCAGTTGGTCGCGCCGATCGACGGCACGTCGGCGCCCGGGTCGCCGGCCGGGTCCATCACCACGAACGGGATGGAGCGGCTGGTCAGCAGGGCCCGCTGCGACTCGTCGAGCCCGGACAGGACGAGGATCACGCCGTGCGGCCGGCGCGCGGCCACCTGGTCGGCCCAGGTCCGCCCGGGGGTGAGCCGCCCCGCGCTCTCGGACAGCACGACACTGAGCCCGGCGTCCCGGGCCACGTTCTCCACGCCCCGGATGACCTCCATCGCCCAGGCGCTCTCCAGCTCGTGGAAGACCAGGTCGATCAGGGGCGAGCGGGTCGCCTCGGCACGGCGGCGCCGGTAGCCGTGGGCGCGCAGCAGGTCCTCGACGCGGGACCGGGTGGCCGGGGCGACGTCGGCCCGGCCGTTGAGGACCTTCGAAACAGTCGGTGCCGACACACCCGCCTCACGGGCGATCTCGGCGAGCGTCGCGGTCTGCGCGGTGCGCCCCTGCGTCCGGGTCTGCGTCCGGCTTTCAACGGGCTCCGGGGATGTCATGGCGGCGATCGTAACCCTCCGGGCCCCCTTGACGAAGTCCTCATGGCGCCATAGGTTCCCGGAACATTCGACGTGCATATCGAAACATTCGTAGAAGCGGGCGCGGGAACCGATCGGCAGGAGCTTCCACGCGCTCGTGAGAGGGCCGTCCCGTCCATCCGACAGGAGCTTCATGACCACCGCGCCCTGGCGTGACCCCGCGCTGCCCGCCGCCGCCCGCGTCGACGACCTGCTTGCGCGGATGACCCTGGAGGAGAAGACCGCCCAGTTGTACGGCGTGTGGGTGGGTGCCGCGACGGACGGCGACGGAGTCGCTCCGCACCAGCACGACATGACCGCGGAGCCCTCCGACGAGGAATGGGCCGAGCTGATCACCCACGGCCTGGGCCAGCTCACCCGCTCCTTCGGCACCGCACCCGTGGACCCGGCGCTCGGTGCGCAGGCCCTGGCCCGCGCCCAGCGCCGTATCGCCGAGGCCGGCCGCTTCGGCATCCCGGCGATCGCGCACGAGGAATGCCTGGCCGGCTTCACCGCCTGGCAGGCCACGGCCTATCCGGTCCCGCTCGCCTGGGGCGCGACCTGGGATCCGCCGCTGGTCGAGGAGATGGCCCGCCGCATCGGCGACGACCTGCGCTCGGCCGGCGTCCACCAGGGTCTCGCGCCCGTGCTGGACGTCGTCCGCGATCCACGCTGGGGCCGCGTGGAGGAGACGATCGGCGAGGACCCGTACCTGGTCGGCACGGTCGGCACCGCGTATGTGCGCGGCCTGGAGTCGGCCGGTGTCATCGCCACGCTCAAGCACTTCGCCGGGTACGCCGCCTCGGCCGGCGCCCGCAACCTCGCCCCGGTGCGGGCCGGCGTCCGCGAGTTCGCCGACGTCACCCTCCCGCCCTTCGAGATGGCCCTGCGCGAGGGCGGCGCCCGTTCGGTGATGGCCGCCTACACCGAGACGGACGGCGTCCCGGCCTCCGCGGACCCCGGGCTGCTGACCCGTCTCCTGCGCGAGGAATGGGGCTTCACCGGCACGGTCGTCGCCGACTACTTCGGCATCGGCTTCCTCCAGACCCTCCACCGCGTCGCCGGTACCCCCGCCGAAGCGGCCCACGCGGCCCTCACCGCCGGCATCGACGTCGAACTCCCCACCGTCAGGTGCTACGGCCGGCCGCTGCTGGAGGCGGTCCGCTCGGGCGAGG
This sequence comes from Streptomyces sp. NPDC093598, assembly GCF_044764825.1. Lineage (NCBI taxonomy): Bacteria > Bacillati > Actinomycetota > Actinomycetes > Kitasatosporales > Streptomycetaceae > Streptomyces > Streptomyces sp. NPDC093598. The sequence continues at coordinate 407,696 of NZ_JBIWIV010000004.1, forward strand.
TCCCCGAGGAGCTCGTGGACCGCGCGGCCCGCCACGTCCTGCTCCAGAAGTGCGAACTGGGCCTGCTGGACGAGGACTGGACCCCCGAGCCGGCCACCGGGATCGACCTCGACTCGACGGGCAACCGCGTCCTGGCCCGCCGTATGGCCGAGGAATCGGTGGTCCTGCTCGACAACCCCGACGGCCTGCTCCCGCTGGCCCCCGGCACCCGCATCGCGGTGGTCGGGCCCCGGGCGGCCGACGCCCTGGCCATGCTGGGCTGCTACTCCTTCCCGTCCCACGTCCTCACCCACCACCCCGAGGTGCCGGCCGGCATCGACATCCCGACCGTCCTGGACGCCCTGCGCACCGAACTCCCCGACGCCAAGGTGACCTTCGCGCAGGGCTGCGACGTGACGGACCCGGACACCACGGGCTTCGAGGAGGCGATCGCCCGCACCGCCGAGGCGGACGTGTGCGTGGCGGTCCTCGGCGACCGGGCGGGCCTGTTCGGCCGCGGCACCTCGGGCGAGGGCTGCGACGCCACGGACCTCGGCCTGCCGGGCGCCCAGGGCGAGCTGCTGGACGCGCTGGTCGCCACCGGCGTCCCCGTGGTGCTGGTGCTGCTGACCGGCCGCCCCTACGCCCTGGGCCGCTGGCACGGCCGCCTCGGCGCGGTCGTCCAGGCGTTCTTCCCGGGTGAGGAGGGCGGCCCCGCGGTCGCGGGCGTCCTGTCGGGCCGCGTGAACCCCACGGGCCGCCTCCCCGTGAGCGTCCCGCAGGTCCCTGGCGGGCAGCCCTGGACCTACCTCCAGCCGCCCCTGGGCCTCGCGGGCGAGGTCAGCAACCTCGACCCGACCCCGCTGTACGCCTTCGGCCACGGCCGCTCGTACACGTCGTTCGCCTGGGAGGACTGCTCCGCGACCGAACCGGCCGAGCTCGGCACGGACGACTCCTACGAGGTGTCGGTGACCGTCCGGAACACGGGCGAGCGCGAGGGTGCCGAGGTCGTGCAGCTGTACCTGCACGACCCGGTGGCCTCGGTGACCCGCCCCGACGTCCGGCTGATCGGCTACCAGCGGGTGGAGCTGGCCCCGGGCGAGGCGGCCCGGGTGACCTTCCGTTTCCACACGGACCTTTCGGCGTTCACCGACCGTTCGGGGCGCAGGGTGGTCGAACCGGGCGCCCTGGAACTACGGTTGGCGGCGTCCAGCACGGACGTACGCCACACGGCGCACCTCACACTCACGGGTCCGGTCCGCGAGGCGGGAGCCGACCGGCGGCTGCGGTGCGAGACGGAGGTGTCGGGGGTGGGGTGACCCTCCGTGCGAGGCGCTACCGGGGGGTCGCGATGGACAGGCTGGTGCACCACGAGCTGCGGGCCGCCGTGTCGGTCCTGGCCGCCACGGCCGTCGCCCTGACGACCGCGGGCCTGCTCCACGGCTTCTCCGCGCCGTCCGAACCCGGCCGGCTCGGCATGTACATCGCCGGCGTGCTCGCCTTCCTGCTGCTGTGGACGCTCCTCAAGGCGACCAGGCTCGAGTGGGTCGGCGAGGTACGGGACTACGAGAAGGCGATCCCCGTCGCGGACACCGGCCCGGCCCTGCACGCCGAACGCTTCCTGCGCGACCAGCCGTTCAGCCCGCGGCTCTTCGTGCTGTACCTGCTGTTCACGGTGCCCTTGTCCGTGTGGGAACCATGGGCAGCCGTACTGCCCCTGTGGTCGGCTCTCGACTGGCTGGGCCAGGCCGCGATCGCCGCCCGCTGGGAGCGCAGGCACGGCGTGCTGTTGTGGCGGGGACGGGTCGAGAGCAGGCCCTGGGAGCTTTCGGTCAGCCGTCGCCCACCGACTCGAACCGCCACCGGTGCACAGCCCGCGTGACCAGGTCCCCGTCCGGCTCCGGCAGTTCGGGCAGCTCGGCGTCGTAGGGGGCGTCCCACCAGGTGATGACGAGGACCCGGTCCTGGGGTGCCCGGAAGGTCTCCCGGCGCAGGGGCTCACGGGGAAGCTCCTGGGCGCGCGCCCAGGCCAGCAGCTCCTCGCCCCGCCCGTCGGACGCCCGGGCCTCCCACATCAACGCGACCGTCACGAGTAGAGGTTCTCCTTGCTGACCTCGTGCACATGGTCGTGGTTGCCCGGGACGTGCGGTTCCGTCACCGGCAGGGACGAGTCGGCCGACAGGTCCCAGGACGAGGCCGCCCGGCCCCGGGCGACCATCTCGGCGCCGAGGGCGGCGACCATCGCGCCGTTGTCCGTGCACAGCTTGGGCCGCGGCACGCGCAGCCGGATCCCGGCGGCCTCGCAGCGCTCCTGGGCGAGGACGCGCAGCCGGGAGTTGGCGGCCACGCCACCGCCGATCATCAGGTGGTCGACGCCCTCGTCCTTGCAGGCCCGCACGGCCTTGCGGGTCAGCACGTCCACGACCGCCTCCTGGAAGGAGGCCGCCACGTCCCGCACCGGGACCTCCTCCCCCGCCGCCCGCTTGGCCTCGATCCAGCGCGCCACGGCGGTCTTCAGCCCCGAGAAGGAGAAGTCGTAGGCCGGGTCGCGCGGGCCGGTCAGACCGCGGGGGAAGGCGATCGCGTCCGGGTCGCCCTCCTTCGCGTACCGGTCGATGACCGGGCCGCCCGGGAAGCCGAGGTTCAGCACGCGGGCGATCTTGTCGAAGGCCTCGCCGGCCGCGTCGTCGATGGTGGCGCCCATCGGGCGGACGTCGGAGGTGATGTCCGAGGACAGCAGCAGCGAGGAGTGGCCGCCGGAGACCAGCAGGGCCATGGTCGGCTCGGGCAGCGCTCCGTGCTCCAGCTGGTCCACGCAGATGTGCGAGGCGAGGTGGTTGACGCCGTAGAGGGGCTTGCCGAGTGCGTACGCGTAGGCCTTCGCCGCGGAGACGCCGACCAGCAGGGCACCGGCGAGACCGGGCCCGGCGGTGACGGCGATGCCGTCGAGGTCGCGGGCGCTGACGCCCGCCTCCTTCAGGGCGCGGTCGATGGTGGGGACCATCGCCTCCAGGTGGGCGCGGCTCGCCACCTCCGGGACGACGCCGCCGAAGCGGGCGTGCTCGTCGACGCTGGAGGCGACGGCGTCGGCCAGCAGGGTGGTGCCCCGGACGATGCCGACGCCGGTCTCGTCGCAGGAGGTCTCGATTCCCAGTACGAGCGGTTCGTCAGCCATTGATCTCAGTTCCTTGTACGGAGTTCTCGGGGGCGGTCAGGCGCATCACCAGGGCGTCCACGTTTCCCGGCTGGTAGTAGCCGCGCCGGAAACCGATGGGCTCGAAGCCGAAGCGCTCGTACAGCTTCTGTGCGCGGACGTTGTCGACCCGGCACTCCAGCAGCACCTCGGCGCACTCGAAGGTGGTGGCCGCCCTCAGCAGTTCGGCCAGCAGCCGTCCGCCGAGGCCGGTGCCCCACAGCTCGCGGGAGACGGCGATGGTCTGGACGTCGGCCTGCTCACCGGTGGCGACCAGACCGGCGTACCCGACGATCCGGGAGCCGGCCTCGGCGACCACGTACCGGCGGTTGGCCTCGGGCCCCCGGGCATGGGCGAGTTCGGACCAGAACATGCCCCGGGACCAGGCGTCCTCGGGGAACAGGTCCCGCTCCAGTTCCAGCACGGCGTCGATGTCCCACCAGCGCATCTCGCGCAGCGCGCACGTCACGGGTTCGGTCACTTGGGGGTGACCACCTTGTAGTTCTTGGGGACCTGGGCGTCGGGGCGGCGCAGGTACAGCGGCCGGGGCGCGGGGAGTTCCTCGCCGGCCGCCAGCCTCTCGGCGGCCAGCCGGGCGAGGGCGGCGGCGGACACGTGCTCCGGCTCGTGCGCCTTGGGGAAGGTGTCGGGGTACAGCAGCGCGCCCGCGCCGACCGCGGGCAGGCCGTTGACCTGGTCGGCGATGTCGGCGGGCCGGTCGACGGCCGGGTCGGTGACCCGGGTGCGGGAGTCGCCGTAGCGGGCCCAGTACACCTCCTTGCGGCGGGCGTCGGTCGCGACGACGAACGGTCCCTCCAGGTCGGAGGCGTAGGCGAGGCCGTCCAGCGTGCACACGCCGTGCACGGGGACACCGAGCGCGAGCCCGAAGGTTTCCGCGGTCATCAGGCCGACGCGCAGCCCGGTGTACGGTCCCGGACCGATCCCGGCGACGACCCCGGTGACGGCGTCGAGCCGCAGACCGGCCTCGGCGAGCACCCGGTCGATCGCCGGCAGCAGCAGTTCCCCGTGCCGCCGCGCGTCCACCTGACTCGACGAGGCGATGACATCGCGTCCGTCGTGCAGCGCGACGGTGACAGCGGGCGTGGCGGTATCCAGAGCGAGCAAGAGCACGCAAACAGCCTACGGCTCTCCGGGGCCCGGCACGGTCGCGCCTGTCGGGTCGTCACGTGCTGCTACCGTCACCTACCGTCACGACAGGGACGTACGACGTGAGGTGGACGCCGGTGGCAGCTAGCAGCTCGGGAATCGTGGCCGGGCTCACCGCCGCGGCCCTCGCGACGGTCGGCTACCTCGCCCACGAGGCGGCCCGGACCGTGCCGGCCGGACTGGGCAGGGCGGCGCAGCCCGGCGCCGCACCGGCGGCCGGCACGTCGAAGGCGCCCCCGGTCAGGAAGGACCCCGCCGCGCTGCCCGACGGCTCCGGCAAGGGCGCCCGGGTCGTGTACTCACTGCGCCGCGACCGGGTGTGGCTGGTCGCCGCCGACGAGGCGATCAGCCGTACGTTCAAGGTCGAGCCGAGCGCGGTGGACCCGGCCCCGGGCAGCTACTCGGTAACGTCCCGCTCGAACGCGGTCACCGGCTCCGACGGCGTCCCCGTCGAGCACGTGGTGCGCTTCGCCACCGTGGACGGCGTGGTCATCGGCTTCAGCGCGGCCGTGGGCGGCCCGACCGCCCCGGCCCCCGACCCGAAGGTCCGCACGGGCGGCATCCGCGAGTCCCGCGTGGACGGCGACGCGATGTGGACGTTCGCGACCATCGGCCGCAGGGTCGTGGTCGTCCGCTGAGGCCGCATGCGAACGACGGCTCTCTAGGCCGCCTCGCGGTGTGCGGGGGCCCGCTCGGAGAGCTCCGGGTCGGGGGCGCGCGGGGGCGTGGAGATCAGCGCCGCCGCCTCACCGGCCGCCAGCAGGTCACGCATGGACACCCCGGCGACCGCGAACCGCTGCGGCTGCCCCTTGCTCTCTGTAGTCGACATGGACGCCTCCCGAAGGGCCGGGGCAAACGAAGTTAGGTACACCTAACTACGGACTGGATACCATGTGACCACGCACAAGACGCCGAACGCAACATCTTGCCGACGTCTTGTCGGAACGTCCATCGAATGCCCGCACACCAAGGCTCACGCGGCGAGCACGCTCAGGTCCGCCGAGGCCCAGCGTTCCCCCACACCGGTGACGGTCATCTGACGGACCTCGTCGGTCGTGTCGCCCACCGCCCGGTGGATCACGACCTGGAGCCGGTCCTCGGTCAGCTCCTCGACCTTGCCCTCGCCCCACTCCACGACGACCACGGACTCGGGCAGCGAGACGTCGAGGTCGAGGTCCTCCATCTCGTCGAGACCTCCGGAGAGCCGGTAGGCGTCGACATGGACGAGCGGCGGCCCGGCGCCCAGCGCGGGGTGCACCCGGGCGATCACGAACGTCGGCGAGGTGACGGCTCCGCGCACGCCGAGCCCCTCGCCCAGGCCGCGGGTCAGCGTCGTCTTGCCCGCGCCGAGCTCCCCGCTGAGCATCACCAGGTCACCCGCGCGGAGCAGTTTCGCGAGCCGGCGGCCCAGCTCCCGCATCTGCTCGGGGGACGTGACGACGATCTGGACGGATCCGGGCTCAGCCGGGCTGTGCGGTGCTGGTGCTTCCATAGCCCTTCACGGTAGCCCCTGCCGGCACGGCACCCGTGCGGGTGAGCAGGTCGGCGAGGCGGTCGGTGACCACTTCCGGGTGTTCCAGCATCACCAGGTGCCCCGCGTCCGGCACCAGCACCAGCTCGGCTTCCGGCAGCAGATCGGCGATCGCCTCACTGTGCTCACTCGGCGTGACCAGGTCCTGCACTCCGGCCAGGACGAGCACCGGCAGGTCGGCGAAGTGGACGAGCGCCTCGGTCTTGTCGTGGTCGTTGAACGCCGGGTAGTACTCGGCGACCACGTCGATCGGCGTGCTCTCGATCATCCGCTCGGCGAACCGGGCGACGGCCGGGTCGACGTCCCGGGACGCGAACGAGTACCGCTTGATGATCCCGGCGAACAGGTCGGCCGTGGCCCGGCGCCCCTTCTCCACCAGCTCGGCCCGCTGCCCCAGGACCTTCAGCACCCCGGGCAGCACCCGCCGCACCGCGTTGACGCCGGCGACGGGCAGGCCGTAGTTGACCTCGCCGAGCCGCCCCGACGACGTCCCCACGAAGGCGACCCCGACGACCCGCTCGCGGACCAGCTCCGGGTACTGGTCGGCCAGCGCCATCACCGTCATGCCGCCCATGGAGTGCCCCACGAGCACGAGCGGCCCCTCGGGGGCGGCCGCGTCTATGACGGCCTTCAGGTCCCGGCCCAGCTGCTCGATGGTGACCGGCTCGTCGTCCCGCGTCTGGGCCACGCCCCGCCCGGACCGGCCGTGGCTGCGCTGGTCCCAGTGCACGGTCCGTACGACGCCCCGCAGGGCCGCCCGCTGGAAGTGCCAGGAGTCCTGGCTGAGGCAGTAGCCGTGGCTGAAGACGACCGTGACGGGGGCGGGGGACTTGCGGCCGAAGAGCCTGCGGCGGCGCGGGCCGATGGCCGCCGGGGCGGCCTCCGAATCGACGTCGTCGACCTCGTAGTACAGCTCCGTGCCGTCGTCCGCGAACGCCTTGCCGGGCATGCCGCGCAGCGAGCCGTAGGGTCCCGCGGAGTCCAGGGCGAGCCGGGCCTTCTGCCGCATGCCGCGGCCGACCGTCATCCGCTCCAGGGCGACACCGGCGGCCGCGCCCGCGGCCACCACGCCTATCGCCACGCCGGCGAGACCGGTCGCCCGGCGCCAGCTTCCCGCCGCCCCCGCGGCGGAGGCCGCGACGGCCGCGGAGGCGACGTCCGCGACGACCTCCGCACTGCTCTCGCTCACGTACCGCTCCTCTTCGCCGGGCTGCTGATCGGAGGACTCACCGGATCGGGTGAATCACTGGGCCGGATGATGCTGCTGTTGTCAGGGTGCCTGTTGTTCCTCGCGTGACGGGTTACCTGTGCGAGTTACCCGTCCTGTTCCTCATTCACATAGACGCGAGGAACACGCGTTCCGATCCGGGTCACGATCTCGTAGGCGATGGTTCCGGCCGCCTGGGCCCAGTCCTCCGCGGTGGGTTCGCCGCGGTCCCCCGGGCCGAAGAGGAGCGCCTCGGCCCCCGCCGCGGGCTCGTCGCCGCCCAGATCCACCACGAACTGGTCCATGGCGACCCGCCCGGCGACCGTGCGCCACTTGCCCTCGACCAGGACCGGCCCGGCCGAGGAGGCGTGCCGCGGGATGCCGTCCGCGTAGCCCAGCGGAACCAGGCCGAGAGTGGTGTCCCCGAGGGTCACGTACCGGTGGCCGTAGCTGACGCCGTGCCCGCCCGGGACCTGCTTGACCAGGGCCAGCGAGGCGGACAGCGTCATGACGGGGCGCAGCCCGAAGTCGGCCGGGGTGCCGAGCTCGGGGCTGGGCGAGATGCCGTAGGTGGCGATGCCGGTGCGGACCAGGTCGAAGTGGCTCTCGGGGAGCGTGAGGGTGGCCGGCGAGTTGGCGATGTGCCGGACCTCGGGCCGTACGCCCTGCGCCTCGGCGTACGCGACCATCTCGCGGAACACGCCGAGCTGGGCGGCGATGGAGGGATGCCCGGGCTCGTCGGCGCAGGCGAAGTGCGACCACAGGCCCGTGACGCGCAGCAGCCCCTCGGCCTCGGCCCGCAGCGCCTCGCGGACCAGCGCGGCCCAGTCGTCCCCGGGCGGGCAGCCGTTGCGCCCCAGCCCGGTGTCGGCCTTGAGCTGCACACGAGCGGGCCGGTCGGCTCCCCTGGCCGCCTCGACGGCCTCCTTCAGGGCCCACATCCCGCTGACGGACACGTCCAGCTCGGCCTCGATCGCCTCGCGCCAGGGCCCGCCCGGCGTCCACAGCCAGCACAGGATGCGGCCCGGCAGCCCGGCGGCCCGCAGGGCGAGGGCCTCCTCGGGCGTGGCCGTGCCCAGCCAGCTCGCCCCCGCGGCGACGGCCGCGCGGGCGCACGGCACAGCCCCGTGGCCGTACGCCTCGGACTTCACCACGGTCATCACGGCCGCGCCCGGCGCATGGGCACGCAGGGCCCGCACATTGGCCCGCAGGGCGGCCAGATCGATCTCGGCACGGGCCCGCAGGGGCGCGGTCGGGGCTGTTCTCTCGCTCATCGCGCCCAGTGTCTCAGAGGGCCGCAGCGGCAGGTCGGCTACGTCCCCGGCCGTCACGGCGTGGGCGTGTTGTGCGGCGTCGGCCCGTGCCTGCCGCTGATACGGCCCCGTCCTTCGCGGTGCGGCTCACCTGCGCCACCGCCTCCTCCGACGGCACGCACTCGACGCGCGCGTACGTCCCGGCCACCGCACCCCACGGCTCGACGGCGTCCTCGTCGCGGGACGGCGGGTACTCCACGGGGTGGCAGAGCCTGGTCGGGCCTGTTGAGCGACCGGGGCCGCGCGGGCCCGGCGACGCCCTCGGGCAGCAGGGTCACCACGAGCGGCCGGGGTGACCCGGAGCCACGAGCGGCGCACTCGATGACACCGTTCAGCCACGCGTCAGCCCGTCCGGGCGCTCGTCGAGGGGGGACGAGGCCGTCCCGCCCCCACGCAACCCCACCGACCCGCACTTTCACCCAGTCCTCACCCCGGCCCGGCACCCGGCCCTCAGTCCAGAACGTTCCGCCAGGCCTCCGGAACCGCCGCGGCCACATCATGCGCCCCGACCGGCGCCCCCTCCGCCGCCAGCCGCCCGGCCAGCCCGTGCACGTACGCCCCCACACTCCCCGCATCCACCGCGGACAGCCCTGCCGCCAGCAACGACCCGGCCAGCCCCGACAGCACGTCCCCGCTCCCGGCCGTGGCCAGCCACCCCGTGCCCGTCGGATTCACCCGCACCGCCCCGCCCCCCGAGTCGGCCACCAAGGTCGTGGACCCCTTCAGCAGCACGGTCGCCCCGTACCGCCGTGCCAGCTCCCGCACCGCGGCCAACCGGCCCCCCTCGACCTCCCCCCGATCCACCCCCAGCAGCGCCGCCGCCTCCCCCGCGTGCGGTGTCATCAGCGTCGGTGCCCGCCGCCCCCGCACGACCTCCGCATCCGCCAGCCGCAGCCCGTCCGCGTCGATCAGCACCGGCACCTCGGCCCCCAGCACCTCCGCCACCGTCGCCGCGTCGTCCCCGGCCCCCGGCCCGACGACCCACGCCTGCACCCGGCCGGCATGCTTCGGCCCCTGATCCGACACGAGCGTCTCGGGAAACCGCGCGACGACCGCGTCCCCGGCCGGCCCGACGTACCGAACCGCCCCGGCCCCACCCCGCAGGGCGCCCGCGACGGCCAGCACAGCGGCCCCCGGATAGCGCGCCGACCCGGCGGCGATGCCGACCACGCCCCGCCGGTACTTGTCGCTCTCCGCCCGCGGCACCGGCAGCAACCGAGCCGCGTCCACGTGCTGCAACGCCTCCAGCTCCGCCTCGGCCGGCAGCTCCAGCCCGATGCCGACCAGCCGCACCGACCCGGCGTACTCCCGCGCCGGATCGATCAGGAGCCCCGGCTTGTGCGTCCCGAAGGTCACGGTCAGGTCGGCCCGCACGGCAACCCCGTGCACCTCCCCGGTGTCGGCATCGACGCCGCTCGGCAGATCGACGGCGACCACGGCCCCCCGCGACCGGCCGGCGGCAGCGGCCAACGGCACGGCGTCCGGCCGCAGCCCGCCCTTCCCCCCGATCCCGACGATCCCGTCGACGACGAGGTCCGCGCCCTCGACCAGCGCCTCACCCTCACCGGTCCCCACGACCCGCCCCCCGGCCCGCCGCAGCGCCGCGAGCCCCGCCGCGTGCGCCCGATCCGGCGCGAGCAGCACCGCCGTGACCCCGGCCCCCCGCCGGGCCAGCCGGGCCCCGGCGTACAGGGCGTCGCCCCCGTTGTCGCCGCTGCCGACCAGCAGCACGACCCTGCTCCCGTACACCCGCCCCAGCAGGTCGGCGCAGGCCGCGGCGAGCCCGGCGGCGGCGCGTTGCATCAGCGCCCCCTCCGGCAGCCGCGCCATCAGCTCCCGTTCGGCGTTCCGGACCGTCTCCACGCTGTACGCAGTACGCATGCGGTCGAGTTTCCCGTACGACCGCCGGGCCACTCCCCCTCACACGCATCTCCCGCATCGGCGAACCGTGTCGCTTCCATTGACGCTCTGCCGTCCCTTTGCCAGACTCCCGGCCGCGCAGAAAGCGCTTGCACACTCCCCCACGTTCGACGAAACCGAGGCCCCCCATGGGACGCAGAGCCGCATTACTGGCCGCCGCCGGCGCCACCGCCCTCCTCACCGCCACCGGCACCCTGACCGCCCCCGCCACGGCCGCCCCCACGCGAGCACTGGCCTGCGGAGACGGCTCCTACCAGGCCGAGGCCGTGCAGAGCGGCAGCACCTGGACCGCCCGGCGCGGCGGCAGCACCGTCCACACCGGCACCGACATGCGCGCGGCCGTCCAGGCGGCCGTCAACAGCCTCACCTCCGGGCGCACCTCGAAGGAACGGGTCGTGGTCCGCGGCTCGGGTTCGGTCTCTGCGGGCTCCCGCATCTCGCTGCCGAGCTACACCGTCCTCGACGTCTGCGGCACGATCAACGTCACCGGCAGCGGCTCGGGCGACCAGGCGCCGGTCTACTCGCGCGGCACCCGCGACGTCGAGGTCCAGAACCTCAAGCTCACCGGCACCCCGCTGTACGGCGTCTTCCTGCGCAACGTCCAGAACGTGGTGCTCGGCCAGATCGACATGCGCCTCTCGCGCGGCCTGGGCGTCCGCATCGACAACCACGGCGACACCAGCCAGTGGACGCGCAACGTCCGCATCGACAACGTCTACGTCTCCGGCGCGTCCAGCCACGCGGTCGAGACCTATGGCGTCGACGGCCTCACCATCGGCACGGTCACGGCACGCAACGTGGGCGAGTCCGGCCTGCTGCTCAACCAGACCATCAACGCCCGGGTCACCAAGGTCGACGCGGAGAACGCGGGCACGGGCACCGGCTACGCCGCCTTCCGCATGGCCAACCGCAACGGCCGGGTCGGCAGCGGCTACCCCACCAACATCCGGGTCGGCGAGGTCATCGCCCGCGGCGGCGGACGCGGCGTGTTCTGCGTCTCGGAGAGCGGCGGGGCCGTCATCGACAAGGTGACGCTGTCCGGCACCGGCAACAACTCGGTCCTGATCGAGAACTGTTACAACGTCAATCTCGCGGCCCAGAGCGGCACGATCACCGGCGGCGGCGAACTGCGCCTGGCCGCGCGCTCGGAGTTCCCCAACAACAAGGACATCACCATCCAGAACCTGACGGTCACCAACTCGGCCATCAGGGAGAGCCCGTGCGGCGAGAACACCACGTTCCGCAACATCACACGGGTGAACAGCAGCCAGTCGATCTGCTGACCGGAACCCCCTGCTCCGAAGTCCCCGGCCTCCACGCCCGGCGGGGGCTTCGGGGTCCTTTTCCCCCGGACCACGCCTGGTTCTCGGCGCCTTCTCGGCCGTGGGCGCCTGGGCGTTCCTGATCCCGTGGACGGTACTGGCCGGGGTGCTCGGGGTGGCCTTCGGGGCGATGGGCCTCCACTACGCCCACAGGGGAACGGGCCGACCGGGGCCGACGGCGGCCGGTACGACACCGGGCGCGCTCGGCATCATCGGCACGGCCACGCTGATCCGGTCCCTGTCCTAGGGGTATCGACCCGGGTGACGACGTCTCATCCCTCGGCGATGACCACGGCCGAGGCGACGCCCGCGTCATGGCTCAGCGACACATGCCAGGACCGCACCCCGAGCTCGGCGGCCCGCGCGGCCACGGTCCCGGTCACCCGCAGCCAGGGCTGCCCGCTGTCCTCCACACACACCTCGGCGTCCGTCCAGAGCAGCCCGGGCGGCGCTCCGAGCGCCTTGGCCAACGCCTCCTTGGCCGCGAACCGCGCGGCGAGCGAGGCGACCCCCCGCCGCTCCCCGCTGGGCAGCAGCAACTCCCGCTCCACGAACAGCCGCGCGGCCAACGCGGGCGTACGCTCCAGTGAAGCCGCGAACCGCTCGATCTCGGCAACGTCGATGCCGACCCCGATGATGCTCATGCGCAGCACCCTACGGTGACGGGCGGGATCCTGCGGCAACGGCACCCGCTGCGCCCCCGAGCGACCCCATGATCCTCAACTTCACCTGGCCGCTATAGAGTTCGCGCTGACCGCGATGAGCAAACGGCATCGCGCCAAACGGGAGGACACCGACCATGAAGTTCAAGTCGCTGGGGACCGCGGCCAGTGCCATGGCCCTCTTCGCCACGGCCCTCACCGGCACCGTCGCCACCGCCGGCACCGCCGCCGCGGCGTCGAAGCCGGACTGCAGCAGCGCGCTGGTCAACGTGAAGCCCAAGGCGACCGTCAACCTCCGCAGCTCGCCCAAGACGAGCGCCACGGCTCTCGGCACCTGGGGCAAGGGCCAGAAGGGCGGCGTCTGCTTCGGCGACCGCAAGCCCGCCACGGGCGGCAGCTACACGGCCTGCGGCAAGACGAGCAACAAGTGGTACTTCGGCGGCCCCAACAGCACCAGCAAGGAAGGCTGGGTCCCGGCGACCTGCCTGCCCATCTGAGCTGAGCACCTGACGGCCTGACCGGCTGACCGAGGGGGCGAACGGAAGACAGCCGTTCGCCCCTTCTCACACGGCCGGGCAACGCGGCCCGCTCACTCCCCCACCCTCACTCCACCGTCACCGACTTGGCCAAGTTGCGAGGCTGATCCACCTCGTTCCCCCGAGCCGTCGCCAGCTCACACGCGAACACCTGAAGCGGCACCGTCGCGACGAGCGGCTGCAGCAGAGTCGGCGTGGCGGGAATCCGGATCAGGTGATCCGCGTACGGCACGACCGCCTCGTCGCCCTCCTCCGCGATGACGATCGTCCGCGCCCCCCGCGCCCGGATCTCCTGGATGTTGGACACGATCTTGTCGTGCAGCACCGACCGTCCACGCGGCGACGGCACCACCACGACGACCGGCAGGTCCTCCTCGATCAGCGCGATCGGCCCGTGTTTGAGCTCACCGGCCGCGAACCCCTCCGCGTGCATGTAGGCGAGTTCCTTGAGCTTCAGCGCGCCTTCGAGCGCCACCGGATAGCCCACGTGCCGCCCGAGGAACAGCACCGTCTTCTTCGAGGCCAGCGTGCGCGCCAGCTCCCGCACCGGTTCCATCGTGCCCAGCACCTGGTCCACCGCACCGGCGATCGAGGACAGGTCGCGGATCACCGCCCGGATCTCGTCGCCCCACTTGGTGCCGCGCACCTGACCCAGGTACAGGGCGACCAGGTAGCACGCCACGAGCTGCGTCAGGAACGCCTTCGTCGAGGCGACGGCCACCTCCGGCCCGGCGTGCGTGTACAGCACCGCGTCCGACTCGCGCGGAATGGTCGAGCCGTTGGTGTTGCAGATCGCCAGCACCCTGGAGCCCTGCTCGCGGGCGTGCCGCAGCGCCATCAGCGTGTCCATGGTCTCGCCGGACTGGGAGATGGCGATGACGAGCGTCTGCGCGTCCAGGATCGGGTCCCGGTAGCGGAACTCGCTCGCCAGCTCCACCTCGCAGGGGAGCCGCGTCCAGTGCTCGATCGCGTACTTGGCGATCATCCCGGCGTGGAAGGCCGTACCGCACGCGACGATGACGACCTTGTCGATCTCCCGCAGCACCCGCGGAGGGATCCGCACCTCGTCCAGCGTCAGCGAACCGGAACCGTCGATCCGGCCCAGGAGCGTGTCGGCGACCGCCTTGGGCTGCTCGGCGATCTCCTTGAGCATGAAGTAGTCGTAGCCGCCCTTCTCGGCGGCCGACGCGTCCCAGTCGACGTGGTACGAGCGCACGTCGGCCGGGCGGCCGTCGAAGCCCGTCACCGTCACGCCGTCCCGGCGCAGCTCCACCACCTGGTCCTGCCCGAGCTCGATCGCCGCACGCGTGTGGGCGATGAACGCGGCGACGTCCGAGGCGAGGAAGGCCTCGCCCTCACCGACGCCGACCACCAGGGGCGAGTTCCGACGGGCGCCCACCACCACGTCCGGCTCGTCGGCGTGCACCGCGACCAGCGTGAACGCGCCCTCCAGCCGCCGGCACACCAGCCGCATCGCCTCGGCGAGATCCGCGCAGGAGGAGAACTCCTCGGCGAGCAGATGCGCCACGACCTCGGTGTCCGTCTCGGAGGCCAAGTCGTGGCCGCGCTCCGCCAGCTCGGCCCGCAGCAGGGCGAAGTTCTCGATGATGCCGTTGTGCACCACCGCGACCCGTCCCGCGTTGTCGATGTGCGGGTGGGCGTTGGTGTCCGTCGGCCCGCCGTGCGTGGCCCAACGGGTGTGCCCGATGCCCGTCGCGCCGGTCGGCAGCGGCCTGCCGTCCAGTTCCTTCTCCAGGTTGAGGAGCTTGCCGGCCTTCTTCGCCGTCGCCAGCCCGCCGTCGGCCAGGACGGCGACGCCCGCCGAGTCGTACCCCCGGTACTCCAGCCGCTTCAGCCCGGCCATCACGACCTCGAGCGCGGACTGCGGCCCCACGTATCCCACGATTCCACACATGAGCGGCAGCTTAGGGTCGATTCCCGCGCCGAACCGGCCGTTGCGTGCCCGAAATCGGAAATTCCCACCGTGGTACGAACAGCCCGGACCCCGGCTGTCAGACCTTCGCGCGATACGCCCTCATGGCCAGCGGATAGAAGACGAGCGCGATCCCCGCCGCCCACACCAGCGACCACAGCACCGGCTGCGCCACCGGCCCGCCGAGCAGCAGCCCGCGGAACGCGTCGGACAGATGCGTCACCGGATTGACGTCGCTCCAGGCCTGGAGCCAGCCCGGCATGGTGTCGACCATGACGAACGCGCTGCTGGTGAAGGTGATCGGGAAGATGAGGGTGAAGGCGAACGCCTGCACCTTCTCCGCGTCGCCGGCCAGCATCCCGATCAGTACCGCGCTCCACGACACGGCCGCCGCGAACACCACCACCAGCAGCACGCCGAGCAGGAACCCTCCGAACCCGCCGGTGACGCGGAAGCCGAGTGCCAGTCCGAGGCCGATCATCAGCAGCATCGCCCACACGTGCTTCGCGAGGTCGGCGGTGATGCGTCCGATGAGCGGGGCGGAGCGGGCGATGGGCAGGCTGCGCAGCCGGTCGAAGACGCCCTTGGTGAGGTCGGTGTTGAGCGCCATCGCCGTGTACATCGTCATGAACAGGGTGTTCTGCACGATGATCCCGGGCAGCGCGTACTTCAGGTACGCGTCGGGCGATCCGGCCATCTGCCCGCCCAGCACGTAGGTGAACAGGAACACGAACATGATCGGCGTGATGCTGTAGTCGACCAGTTCGAGCGGGTTGTGCTTGACGGCGACCAGACTCCGCCAGGCCATCGTGAAGGTCTGCCGCAGCCCGGCGAGGGCCGGCACCCGGCCCGACGTGGTGACGGGCGCGGGCATGGTGGTGGCGGTCATGACCGGCTCACCGCCCTCTCCAGCTCCTCGTCCTCCCGGACGGCGTCGTCGCCGTCCTCCTCGGGTTCGCCCGGCTCGGCACGGTGACCGGTCAGCGAGAGGAAGACCTCGTCGAGCGAGGAGCGGCGCAGCGCCAGCTCGCCCACCGCGATCCCCTCCCGGTCCAGCGCGCGCACGACGGTCGGCATCAGCTCGGGGTCCTTCACGGGAGCGGTGATCATCTCGCCCTCGATCCGGGCCTCGGGACCGGCGGCCCCGGCCACCAGCGCGTGCGCCCGCGCGAGGTCCTGCCCCAGGATCGGCCGGAGCTCCAGCACCTGCCCGCCGACCTGGGCCTTCAGCCGGTCCGGTGTGCCTTCGGCGATCACCCGCCCCTTGTCGATCACCACGATGTCGTCGGCCAGGACATCGGCCTCGTTCAGGTACTGCGTGGTCAGCAGGGCGGTCGCACCGTCCGCGACCAGGCCGCGGAGCAGGTCCCACAGCTCACCGCGGCTGTGCGGGTCGAGGCCGGTGGTCGGTTCGTCGAGGAAGAGGATGCTGGGCCGGCCGACCAGGCTGGCCGCGAGGTCCAGGCGCCGGCGCATGCCGCCCGAGAAGGTCTTCGCGGCCCGTCCGGCCGCGTGCGTCAGCTGGAACCGCTCCAGCAGCTCACCCGCCCTCGCCTTCGCCTCCCGCCTCGGCAGCCCCAGCAGCCGGCCGATGAGCAGCAGGTTCTCGGTGCCGGTCAGGTTCTCGTCGACCGCCGCGTACTGCCCGGTCAGCCCGACCATGCTCCGTACGACCCCGGCCTCCCGGACCACGTCGTGGCCGGCCACGCGGGCCGTGCCCCGGTCGGGCCGGAGCAGCGTGGCGAAGATCCGCACCGCGGTCGTCTTCCCCGCGCCATTGGGGCCCAGCAGCCCGAGCACCGTGCCCTTGCGGGCCCCCAGGTCGACACCGGCCAGGGCCTCGGTCTCCCTGAACCGTTTGACCAGGCCTTCCGCCTCTATCGCATACGTCATGGGTCACCCCTCGGCGTTCGTGAACCCCGGCCTGGGCCCACCTCTCCCACAACTGTGACCCACACCACTGACATTCCTCCCTTTGGTTTCTTTTCTCCCGAATGGGAGGGCCGTGGCCCCCTGCGTGACGGATCCCACCTCACGGTCCGTTCGTACGCCCGTAACAATGGACTGTGATCTCTCCGGTCTCCCCGATGCCCCGGAGCGCCCACCGGACCCGCCCGGAGGCGACTCCCTACGTCGATCTCACCCGAGCCGAATGGAGCGCGCTGCGTGACAAGACGCCGCTGCCGCTGACGGCGGAGGAGGTCGAGAAGCTGCGCGGTCTCGGCGACGTGATCGACCTCGACGAGGTGCGCGACATCTACCTCCCGTTGTCGCGCCTCCTCAATCTCTACGTCGGCGCCACCGACGGCCTCAGAGGCGCGCTGAACACGTTCCTGGGCGAACAGGGCTCCCAGTCGGGCACCCCGTTCGTCATAGGTGTGGCCGGCTCGGTCGCCGTCGGCAAGTCGACGGTCGCCCGCCTCCTCCAGGCCCTGCTCTCACGCTGGCCCGAGCACCCGCGCGTCGAACTGGTCACCACCGACGGCTTCCTCCTCCCCACCCAGGAGCTCCAGGCCCGCGGCCTGATGTCCCGCAAGGGTTTCCCGGAGTCCTACGACCGCCGCGCCCTGACCCGCTTCGTCGCCGACATCAAGGCCGGCAAGGACGAGGTCACCGCGCCCGTCTACTCCCACCTGATCTACGACATCGTCCCCGACAGGAGGCTCACGGTCCGCCGCCCCGACATCCTGATCGTCGAGGGCCTGAACGTCCTCCAGCCGGCCCTGCCCGGCAAGGACGGCCGCACCCGCGTCGGTCTCGCCGACTACTTCGACTTCAGCGTGTACGTCGACGCCCGCGTCGAGGACATCGAGACCTGGTATCTCAACCGCTTCCGCAAGCTGCGCGCGACCGCCTTCCAGGACCCGTCCTCGTACTTCCGCAAGTACACCCAGGTCTCGGAGGAGGAGGCCCTGGACTACGCCCGGACGATGTGGCGCACGATCAACCGGCCCAACCTGGTCGAGAACATCGCCCCCACCCGGGGCCGCGCCGCCCTCGTCGTGCGCAAGGGCCCGGACCACAAGGTGCAGCGGCTCAGTCTGCGCAAGCTGTGACGCCCGGTGAAAAGCCCGGTTAGATGGGCGCCATGCTCCATCTGCGCCTGATCACACCATCCGACAGGACCGACGAGGTGGTCCTGCTGATCGAGAAGACGGTCGGCACCACGCACCTGGTCGTGCTGCCGGGCGCCGCCCGCGACCCCGCCGGGGACGTGGTGATGTGCGACGTGGCCCGCGAGGCGGGCGACGAACTGGTCGCCGGGCTGCGGGAACTGGGCATCGACACCACCGGTTCCATCGCCGTCGAGTCCATAGACCTGTCCCTGTCGGAGCGGGCCGACAAGGCGGAGGCGGACGCCCCGGGGGAGGGCGCGGACGCCGTCCTGTGGGAGCACCTGAGCGAGGCGACGCATGAGGAGTCCACCCTCTCCGTCACATACCTCGCGTTCCTCACGCTGGCCACGATGATCGCGGCCTGCGGTGTGGTCCTGGACAACGCGATCCTGATCGTGGGTGCCATGGCGGTGGGCCCCGAGTTCGGCCCTCTCGCCGGCATCTGCACCGCGATCGTCCAGCGGGGACCGCGCCTGGCCCTGCGCTCGCTGATCGCGCTCCTGGTGGGCTTCGCCGCGGCGATGGCGACGACGGTCGCCTTCAGCCTGTTCATGGACGCGGTCGGCCTGTTCACCGAGGCACAACTGGAGGCCGACCGCCCCAACACCGGCTTCATCTACGCCCCCGACTGGTTCTCCTTCGTCGTGGCGGTCCTGGCCGGCATCGCCGGCACCCTCTCCCTGACCTCGGCCAAGTCGGGCGCGCTGGTGGGGGTGGCCATCTCCGTCACCACGGTCCCGGCCGCCGCGAACGCGGCCGTGGCCCTGAGCTACGGCGACACGAGCCAGACCTGGGGCTCCACCCAGCAACTCCTGCTGAACCTGCTGGGCATCGTCGTGGCCGGCACAGCGACCCTGCTGACCCAGAAATGGCTCTGGTCGAGGCGGCCTTGAGGGGCGCGGGGAACTGCGCGACAAGCCACGTAGCACCCGCAGCCCGCCTACAACAGAACCCCCGCCCCCTGCCCGGTCATCAACCGAGCGCGGACTTCACCGCATCGGCCAGCCGCCCCGCAACCGACCGAGCCTGCTCGATATCGGCCGCCTCGACCATCACCCGAACCAACGGCTCGGTCCCGGAGGGCCGAAGCAGCACCCGCCCCGTCTCGCCGAGCTCCCGCTCCGCGTCCGCAACGGCCGCCGAAAGCTCCGCAGACGTCCCCACCCGCGTCCTGTCGACATCCGGCACATTGATCAGCACCTGCGGCAACCGCTCCATGACAGCGGCGAGCTCCCGCAACGTACGCCCGCTCTGAGCCACCCGAGCCGCCAGCAGCAGCCCGGTCAGCGTCCCGTCCCCGGTCGTCGCGTGGTCGAGGATGATCACGTGCCCGGACTGCTCGCCCCCGAGGGCGAACCCGTGCTCCTTCATCTCCTCGAGCACGTACCGGTCACCGACAGCGGTCTGCACCAGCCGGATGCCCTCGCGCTCCATGGCCAGCTTGAACCCGAGGTTGGACATCACGGTGGCCACGACCGTCTCGGCCCGCAGCGCGGAGCGCTCCCGCATCGCCAGCGCGAGCACGGCGAGGATCTGGTCCCCGTCGACCTCTTCACCGGTGTGGTCGACGGCGAGGCACCGGTCGGCGTCACCGTCGTGCGCGATGCCCAGATCGGCTCCGTGCTCGACGACCGCGGCCTTGATCTTGTCCAGGTGCGTAGAACCGCACCCGTCGTTGATGTTGAGCCCGTCCGGCTCGGCCCCGATCGTGACGACCTCGGCACCGGCCCGCTGGAACGCCTCCGGGGAGACCCGGGCGGCGGCGCCGTGCGCCTCGTCGAGGACGACCTTCAGCCCGTCGAGCCGGTTCGGCAGGGCACCCAGCAGATGCGCGACGTACCGGTCGAAGCCCTCCTCGTAGTCGCGCACGCGGCCCACGCCGGAGCCGGTCGGCCGGTCCCACGGGGCGCCGGTGCGGTGCTCCTCGTAGACGGACTCGATCCGGTCCTCCAGCTCGTCGGCGAGCTTGTGCCCACCGCGGGCGAAGAACTTGATGCCGTTGTCGGGCATGGCGTTGTGGCTCGCGGAGAGCATCACACCGAGGTCGGCGCCGAGCTCCCCGGTGAGGAACGCCACGGCGGGCGTCGGCAGCACGCCGACCCGCAGGACGTCCACGCCCGCGCTGGCGAGGCCCGCGACCACGGCGGCTTCCAGGAACTCCCCGGACGCACGGGGGTCACGCCCGACCACGGCCCTCGGCCGGTGTCCTTCGAACGTGCCCGCCTCGGCCAGTACGTGTGCCGCGGCCACGGAGAGGCCGAGGGCCATCTCCGCCGTCAGATCCGCGTTGGCGACACCGCGCACGCCGTCCGTGCCGAAGAGTCGTCCCACAGTGGTGTCCTCCGAATTGCTGAAGAGAATGCGGCTCACATCCCCCAGTACACCCCCTGAGACTGTCCGGGAGCTGTAGGGGTTGTGTAAACGAACCGCCCCGGCAGCACGTCCGTGCCGCCGGGGCGATCGTTGCGAAGCCAGTCGCAAGGACAGGCGACGCGATTAGCGCTTGCTGTACTGCGGAGCCTTGCGGGCCTTCTTCAGACCGGCCTTCTTGCGCTCGACCGCACGGTCGTCGCGCTTGAGGAAGCCGGCCTTCTTCAGCGGGCCGCGGTTGTTGTCGACGTCCGCCTCGTTCAGCGCACGGGCGACACCGAGACGGAGCGCACCGGCCTGGCCGGAGACGCCGCCACCGGAGATGCGGGCGACGACGTCGTAGCGGTCGTCGAGCTCGAGCACCTTGAAGGGCTCGTTGACTTCCTGCTGGTGCACCTTGTTCGGGAAGTAGTCCTCGAGGGTGCGACCGTTGATCTTCCACTTGCCGGTGCCCGGGACGATCCGGACGCGGGCGATGGCGTTCTTGCGACGGCCCAGGCCGGCGGCCGGCTGGGGCTCGCCGAAGCGGGAAGCCATCGACTCCGAGGTGTACTCACCCTCGACGGGGACCTCGGACTCGGTGGTGTAGCTGTCGATGTCAAGCTCTTCGAGCGGCTGCTCGGCAGTGGTCTCGGCCACGATTCTCCTCAGATTCTCTTCAGGCTTAGGGGGTGGCCGGACTTACTGCGCGACCTGGGTGATCTCGTACGGCTGCGGCTGCTGCGCGCCGTGCGGGTGCTGGTCACCCTTGTAGACCTTCAGCTTCGAGAGCATCTGACGGCCCAGCGTGTTCTTGGGGAGCATGCCCTTGACGGCCTTCTCGATGGCCTTCTCGGGGTTCTTGTCCAGCAGCTCGTCGTAGCGGACGGAGCGCAGACCACCCGGGTAGCCGGAGTGGCGGTACGCCATCTTCTGGGTCCGCTTGTTGCCGGACAGGTGCACCTTGTCGGCGTTGATGATGATGACGAAGTCACCAGCGTCGACGTGCGGCGCGTAGATCGGCTTGTGCTTGCCCCGGAGGAGCGTCGCGGCAGTGGTGGCGAGACGGCCCAGGACAACGTCCTGAGCGTCGATGACGTGCCACTGGCGCGTCACATCGCCGGGCTTGGGGCTGTACGTACGCACGGTTCGTAGCCTTCGCTTCGAGTGAATGGTCCATAACTGGTCACCGAAACGATCACGACAGCCTGGACCGCACTGCGGCGACGCATACCGCGTACGTGGGGTCGCTGGTCATCGGCCCGGTGGACCGGTGTAAGGGCCCGTCCCGTGAGAATGAGCAAGCCAATACACAACGAACAAGCAGAATACCGGGGTACACCACAAGGGTCAAAACGCGGTATCACCGAAGCCGCTCGGTCACGGAAACGCACAGCACGGCACAGAACGTGACGGCCCTCCGCAGCGTCCGCCGCCGCAGCGGCCGTACATACGGAACCACCGACGAGACAGCGACGTCGAAGGCGACCGCGGCGCCCCACCGCACCACGGATCCACCACGGCGCGGACGACGGTACGCCCCCAGCACCCCCGCCACGACCGACGGCCACACCCCGGCCGCGAGGCCCGGCCACGACAGCAGACACACCAGCAGCACCGCGGTCGGCAGCAGTCGCCCCAACCACCCGGAGATGTCGCCTTTGCCCGTGCGCATGGGAGGAACGCTAGGGGCTGGAGAGCCGATCCGGGCGGACCAGCACACCCCTTGTCCCGTCTAAGATGCGGCCCATGAGCTTTGGGCAGCAGGGGGGACCTCAGTCCCAGTGGGATCCCTGGAAACCGCAGTCGCAGCAGCCCTGGAACAGCGGGGGCGGCCAGTCTCCGGACTGGGCCGCGCTCGCCGAGGCCTCCGAGGCCCGCAACAAGCGACGCCGGCTGCTGCTGATCGGCGGCGGCGCGTTCGCCACCGTCGCGATCGGCACCGCCGTCGCGGTGGCCGTCGTCTCGGCGGGCGGCGACAACCAGGGCAACCCGACCTCGCTGCCGTCGACCGACATCCCGAGCCAGTCCGCCTCGGCCCCGTCGTTCGCCCCGACCAGCGCCCCTCCCCCGCTGGACCCCAAGGACTTCATCGCCAGCGCGAAGAAGGACAAGGCCCCGCTCAGCCCGGCCGTCCTCTTCCCGGGCACCCAGCTCACCATGGGCGAGACGGTCTACAAGAAGGGCCCCACGGCGGACACGAGGAACTGCGCCTCGGCGGCCGGAGGCACCCTCCCCAAGATCCTCACCGCGAACGACTGCACCCGCCTGATACGCGTGACCTACGTCAAGGACGACATCGCGGTGACGGTGGGCGTGGCCGTCTTCGACACCGAGGCACAGGCCGTCAAGGCCAAGGGCCAGACCACCAAGCAGAGCTTCGTGAAGTCGCTCTCCGGCGGCGGCGTGAAGCCCTTCTGCGAGTCCGGGTTCTGCCGCACGACCAGCAACTCCTACGGGCGTTACGCCTATTTCACCAACGCCGGCTTCACCAACGGCAAGGACGTGACGCCCAAGGACACCCCGGTCTACAAGACCGGCGACGACCTGGCCCAGTTCACGTTCAACCAGATCCGCCGCCGCGGCGAGGTCCAGGCCTCGGCCGCGGCCGACGAATAGCCGGACGTCAGCAGCAGCCCGCCGACGGCAACGACCTCTTGTTCCGCGCCTCCTTGCTGCGCGCGGCCAGCAGTTCGTCGGCCGGGTAGCCGACCTCCTCCAGCGTCAGCCCGTGCGGCCGTACGACGTGCACGGCCGAGTCCCGCACGCCGGCCGCCAGCACCTTCCCCGGCCAGTCGGCCGGCCGGTGCCCGTCGCCCACGAACAGCAGCGCCCCGATCAGCGAGCGCACCATGTTGTGGCAGAAGGCGTCGGCCCGCACGGTGGCGGTGATGATCCCGTCGTCACCCCGCACCAGGCTCAGCTCCTGGAGCGTGCGGATGGTGGTGGCACCCTCCCGCTTCTTGCAGTAGGCGGCGAAGTCGTGCTCCCCCAGCAGCCCCCCGGCGGCCTCGTTCATGGCGTCCACGTCGAGGGGCCAGTCGTGCCACAGCACATGGCTGCGCAGCAGCGGGTCGACGCCCCCGGGGTTGTCGGTGACCCGGTACGCGTACCGCCTCCACACCGCCGAGAACCGGGCGTTGAAGCCACTGGGCGCCTCCCTGAGGGCCCAGACCCGCACGTCCCGGGGCAGCCGGCCGGCGAGCCGCTTGAGCAGCTTCTGGTGGTGCTCGGCCCACACCTCACGCGGCAGATCGACATGAGCGACCTGCCCGCGCGCATGCACGCCGGCGTCGGTACGCCCCGCGACGGTCAGCTCGTACGTCTCCCGTGACCGCGTCACGGTCCGCAGGGCGTCCTCGATCTCCCCCTGCACGGTCCGCCGTCCGCCGGCCTGCTTGGCCCATCCGGAGAACTCGCTCCCGTCGTACGACAGATCGAGCCGGACCCGGACGCAGCCGTCCGCTACTTCGTCACTCACCCCAGGATCCTCTCACCAACACAAAGGCGGGCCCGCCCCCCGCAAAGGGAACGGGCCCGCCAACGCCCTGAAGGGGCGCGGGGAACTGCGCGAACGACCACGACGAAGCCGCAGCCGCCGACGCACAGTCCCCGGCAGAACGCTTACGCGTCCTTCGACTCCTCGGCGGCCTCGTCGGACTTGGCCTCGGGGGCCTCGTCCTTCTTGAGGGCGTCTTCCTTGACCGCACGCTTCGTCGCGGCCTCGGCCTCGCCCGTCGCCTCCTGCGCCACCGTCAGCGCCTCGACCAGCTCGATGACAGCCATGGGCGCGTTGTCGCCACGGCGGTTACCGATCTTGGTGATGCGGGTGTAGCCACCCGGACGGTTCTCGTAGCGCGGGCCGATCTCGGTGAAGAGCGTGTGCACGATGCTCTTGTCCGTGATGACCTGGAGCACCTGACGGCGGTTGTGAAGGTCGCCCTTCTTCGCCTTGGTGACCAGACGCTCGGCGTACGGACGCAGCTTGCGCGCCTTCGCCTCGGTGGTGGTGATGCGGCCGTGCTCGAAGAGCGACTTCGCGAGGTTCGCGAGGAGCAGCTTCTCGTGCGCGGCGCTGCCGCCCATACGGGCACCCTTGGTGGGCTTCGGCATGGTGTTTCTCCTAGGTGTCTGCCCCGGCCGTATCAGGTACCGGGGTCAGTATCTGAGCAGGCGGTCGCCTGTCAGAGATCCGGACGACGAGCCCTGGAGGGGCTGTCGTCCGGAAGGGGCGCGGGGAACTGCGCGATCAAGCGCAGCGCACCCGCACCCGAGTACGGACGGGAAGGCCCGAGCTCTCAGTACTGCTCGGTCTCCACGAAGCCGGCGTCGGCGTCGTCGTCCGCGCCGAAGGCGTCCGCGGCGGCGGTCGGGTCGAATCCGGGCGGGCTGTCCTTCAGGGCCAGGCCCATGCCGGCCAGCTTCGCCTTGACCTCGTCGATCGACTTCGCACCGAAGTTGCGGATGTCGAGCAGGTCCGCCTCGGAGCGGGCCACGAGCTCACCCACGGAGTGGATGCCCTCACGCTTGAGGCAGTTGTAGGAGCGGACCGTGAGCTCCAGCTCCTCGATCGGCAGCGCGAGGTCGGCGGCGAGGGCGGCGTCCGTGGGGGACGGGCCCATGTCGATGCCCTCGGCGTCGATGTTGAGCTCGCGGGCCAGACCGAACAGCTCGACCAGGGTCTTACCGGCGGACGCCATGGCGTCACGCGGGCGCATGGCCTGCTTGGTCTCGACGTCGACGATCAGCTTGTCGAAGTCGGTGCGCTGCTCGACACGCGTGGCCTCGACCTTGTACGTGACCTTCAGCACCGGCGAGTAGATCGAGTCGACCGGGATCCGGCCGATCTCCTGGCCGACCTGCTTGTTCTGCACGGCAGAGACGTAACCGCGGCCACGCTCGACCGTCAGCTCCATCTCCAGCTTGCCCTTGC
The DNA here is from genome assembly GCF_044764825.1 of Streptomyces sp. NPDC093598. NCBI lineage: Bacteria > Bacillati > Actinomycetota > Actinomycetes > Kitasatosporales > Streptomycetaceae > Streptomyces > Streptomyces sp. NPDC093598. The sequence goes on from NZ_JBIWIV010000004.1 coordinate 432,857, forward strand.
CGTTGAGCGTGGCGAGGACCAGGTCGGGGTTGTGCACCTCGACACCGGCCGGGGGCGCGATGTCGGCGGCGGTGACCAGACCCGGACCCTGCTTGCGCAGGTACATCACGACCGGCTCGTCGTGCTCCGAGGAGACGACCAGCTGCTTGATGTTGAGGATCAGGTCGGTGACGTCCTCCTTGACGCCCGGCACGGTGGTGAACTCGTGCAGCACGCCGTCGATGCGGATGGACGTGACCGCCGCACCCGGGATCGAGGAGAGGAGGGTCCGGCGCAGGGAGTTGCCGAGGGTGTAGCCGAAGCCCGGCTCCAGCGGCTCGATCACGAACCGGGAGCGGAACTCGTCGACGACCTCTTCGGTCAACGAGGGACGCTGAGCGATCAGCATGAAGTGAATCCTTCAGTCATGGGCACCCACTATTTGATGCCCTTGCCACGGGCGGTAGCCCGATATGTGGTGCGGTTACAAGGGTACGGGCGATATGGCCCCGAAGAGCCATACCGCCCGAAATCCTCGAACCAAGCAGCCCGTCCGACCCGAGGGGTCAGACGCGGCGGCGCTTGGGCGGACGGCAGCCGTTGTGCGGGGTCGGCGTGACGTCCTGGATCGAGCCGACCTCGAGGCCGGTCGCCTGCAGGGAGCGGATCGCGGTCTCACGACCGGAGCCCGGGCCCTTGACGAAGACGTCGACCTTGCGCATGCCGTGCTCCTGGGCGCGGCGGGCAGCCGACTCGGCGGCCATCTGCGCGGCGAACGGCGTGGACTTCCGGGAGCCCTTGAAGCCGACGTGGCCGGCGGAGGCCCAGGAGATCACGTTGCCGGACGGGTCCGTGATCGAGACGATCGTGTTGTTGAACGTGCTCTTGATGTGCGCGTGGCCGTGAGCGACGTTCTTCTTTTCCTTGCGGCGCACCTTCTTGGCAGCGCCCTGACGACCCTTGGGGGGCATCTATAACTCCTACGGGAGGTGGTCGGTCCTACAGCGAAGACCGTGGACAGGCGTCCGCTGTGGACTACTTCTTGCCCGGCTTCTTCTTGCCGGCGATGGCGCGACGCGGTCCCTTGCGGGTACGAGCGTTGGTGCTGGTGCGCTGACCGCGGACGGGCAGACCACGACGGTGACGCAGACCCTGGTAGGTACCGATCTCGACCTTGCGGCGGATGTCGGCCTGGATCTCGCGACGGAGGTCACCCTCGGTCTTGATGTTGTTGTCGACGTACTCGCGGATCGCGACCAGCTGCTCCTCGGAGAGGTCCCGAACACGGGTGTTCGGGTCCACGCCGGTGGCGGCCAGCGTCTGCTGGGAGAGGGTCCGGCCGATGCCGAACACGTAGGTGAGGGCGATCTCCACGCGCTTTTCGCGCGGGATGTCAACACCGGAAACGCGTGCCATTCAATGGCTCCAGTTGCTTGTCGGAGGTCTTCCGCAGAACCGACTCCCAGCCGCCGTACCAGGTACGAACTGGGTCCCCAGCCTCCGAACCGGGGGTGTCAGACGAACGGGTCCGCCTGGGTCCTGCGTATGAACAAATTCAGCTTGCGTCGCGCGAAACTCTGCGATGGATGCAGAGGGATCGGTCGTGCGTCAGCCCTGGCGCTGCTTGTGGCGCGGGTTGTCGCAGATGACCATGACCCGGCCGTGACGGCGGATCACCCTGCACTTGTCGCAGATCTTCTTGACGCTCGGCTTGACCTTCATGTTGAGGTTCTCCGGGTCAGTGCCGGCAGCTCCGCCGCACGCGGCGGCGGGGCACAGGCAAGATCTACTTGTAGCGGTAGACGATCCGGCCACGCGTCAGGTCGTACGGAGACAGCTCCACCACGACCCGGTCGTCAGGGAGGATGCGGATGTAGTGCATGCGCATCTTGCCGCTGATGTGTGCCAGGACCTGGTGGCCGTTCTGGAGCTCGACCTTGAACATGGCGTTCGGAAGAGACTCGACGACAGTGCCCTCGATCTCGATGGCACCTTGCTTCTTGGCCACGCTTCGCCCTTCGAATCGACTACCTTGATCGACCCTGTGCGAGCGCATGCAGACATGCGGGAACACAAGAGCCGACGAGTCAGTCTACGACAGGGCCCCCGGAAACACGAATCGAGAGAGTCTGCCCCAGCGGGCAGGGCTTTAAGCGCCCTCAGAAGGGGCGCGGGGAACTGCGCGAACACCCACAACGAACCCGCGGCCGCCGGACGACTGGACCGCCCACCCCGGAGGGCGTCCGCGATCAGCCCAGCGGATCCGGCGCGGCGACGATCCCCAGCTCGGCGAGCTTCGCCTTACCCCCGTCGGGAGACGTCAGCACCAGCGGGCCCTCCTCGGTCAGCGCGACCGAGTGCTCCCAGTGCGACGACCAGGTGCCGTCCGTCGTGATGACGGTCCAGTCGTCCTGGAGGACCTCCGTCTTCGGCGTGCCGAGAGACACCATCGGCTCGATCGCGAGGCAGAACCCGGGCACCAGCTTCGGGCCCTTGCCGCGCCGCCGGTCGACGTAGTTCAGCAGGTGCGGGTCCATGTGCATCTCGGTGCCGATGCCGTGGCCGCCGTAGTCCTCGATGATCCCGTACTTGCCGCCGCCGGGCTTGGGCTGGCGGCGGATGTAGGTCTCGATGGCCCGGGAGACGTCGACCAGGCGGTTGCCCTGCTTCATGGCGGCGATGCCGGCCCACATCGACTCCTCGGTCACCCGGGACAGCTCGACGAGCTCCGGAGCGTGACCGGAGCCGACGAAGGCCGTGAAGGCGGCGTCGCCGTGCCAGCCGTCGATGATCGCACCGCAGTCGATGGAGATGACGTCCCCGTCCTTCAGGACGACGTCGTCGGAGGGGATGCCGTGGACGACGACCTCGTTCACGGACGTGCAGATCGTCGCCGGGAAGCCGCCGTAGCCGAGGAAGTTCGGCTTGGCGTTGTGCTCGGCGAGGACCTTGCGGGCGACCTGGTCCAGATCCTTCGTCGTGGCCCCGGGCACGGCGGCCTCACGGGTCGCCGCGTGAATGGCGGCGACGACCAGCCCCGCCTCACGCATCTTGGCGATCTGCTCGGGGGTCTTGATCTGCACCATGGGGGCTACGGCCTTTCTGGACCTTCGGCGACTGCGAACGCCTTCAACGATACGGGGCCGCGCGCCCGACCCCGTCCACACAGCAGCCGCGGCCCCCGAGGGGAACCGCGGCCGTAGCTGCGTACGGACGACTACTTGTCGTCCTCGCCACGCTTCAGCGCCTCCATGGCGCGCGTCGTGACGTCCTCCACCTTGCCGAGCGCCGAGATCGTGACCACCAGGCCCTGGGCCTTGTAGTAGTCGATGATCGGCTCGGTCTGGGTGTGGTAGACCTCCAGCCGCGTCCGGACCGTCTCCTCGGAGTCGTCGTCCCGCTGGTACAGCTCGCCTCCGCAGACGTCGCAGACGCCTTCCTTGGCCGACTGCTTGTACGTCACATGGAAGACGTGCGAGGAGTCGGCGCGGCAGATGCGCCGGCCGGCGATCCGCTTGACGACCTCGTCCTCCGGGACCTCCAGGTCCAGCACCGCGTCGAGCTGCATGTTCTCGGTCTCGAGCAGCTCGTCGAGTGCCTCGGCCTGCGACACGTTGCGGGGGAAGCCGTCCAGCAGGAAACCGTTCTCGGCGTCCGGCTGCTCCATCCGGTCCTTCGCCATCGCGATGGTGACCTCGTCGGGCACCAGGTTGCCCGCGTCCATGTAGGACTTCGCCAGTTTGCCGAGTTCCGTCTGCCGGCTGATGTTGGCCCGGAACAGGTCGCCCGTGGAGATGTGCGGGATCGACAGGTTCTTGGCCAGGAACGCGGCCTGCGTTCCCTTACCGGCGCCCGGCGGCCCGACGAGGACGATACGCATCAGCGGAGGAACCCTTCGTAATTGCGCTGCTGGAGCTGGCTCTCGATCTGCTTCACCGTCTCGAGACCGACACCCACGATGATCAGGATGCTGGTCCCACCGAACGGGAAGTTCTGGTTTGCCCCGAAACCAACCAACGCCATCGTCGGTACGAGAGCGATCAGACCCAGATACAGCGAACCCGGCCAGGTGATCCGGTTGAGTACGTAGCTCAGGTACTCAGCGGTCGGTCGGCCAGCCCGGATGCCCGGGATGAAGCCACCATACTTCTTCATGTTGTCGGCGACTTCCTCGGGGTTGAAGGAGATCGCCACGTAGAAGAACGCGAAGAAAACGATCAGCAGGAAGTACGTAGCGATGTAATACGGGTGGTCTCCCTTGACGAAGTGTTGCTCGATCCAGGTCTTCCAGCCCGAGGTGCCTCCGGCGAACTGAGCGATCAGCGCCGGGATGTAGAGCAGCGACGAGGCGAAGATGACGGGGATCACACCCGCCTGGTTCACCTTCAACGGGATGTACGTGGACGTACCGCCGTAGGAGCGGCGGCCGATCATGCGCTTGGCGTACTGCACCGGGATGCGGCGCTGGGCCTGCTCGACGAAGACGACCAGGCCGACCATGACCAGGCCGACGAGGATGACGGTGCCGAACTCGATCCAGCCGTCGGCCAGGGAGCCCTGCTCCTTGATGGCCCACAGGGCGGACGGGAAGGTGGCGGCGATCGAGATGAACATCAGGATCGACATGCCGTTGCCGATGCCGCGGTCGGTGATGAGCTCACCGAGCCACATCACGGCCGCCGTACCGGCGGTCATCGTGATGACCATGGTGATGGTGACGAAGATCGACTGGTCCGGGACGATCTGGCTGGCCACCGGGCAGCCCGAGAACAGGGCGCCGCTCCGGGCGGTGGCGACGAGGCCGGTGCCCTGGAGGATGGCGAGGGCGATCGTCAGATAACGGGTGTACTGCGTGATCTTCGCCGTACCGGCCTGGCCCTCCTTCTTCAGGGCTTCCAGACGCGGGATCACCACGGTCAGCAGCTGCAGAATGATGCTCGCCGTGATGTACGGCATGATGCCCAGCGCGAAGATCGTGATCTGCAGCAGCGCGCCGCCACTGAACATGTTGACCAGGCCGAAGAGGCCCTGGTTGGTCTGGGCGTTGTCGATACAGGTCTGGACGTTCCGGTAGTCGACGCCTGGAATCGGGATGTGTGTACCGACCCGGTAGACCACGATGATGCCGAGCGTGAAGAGCAGCTTCTTGCGCAGGTCGGGCGTCTTGAACGCCCGGGCGAACGCGGTGAGCACGGTGCCTCCTGCGACCCCCGCGCAACTGCGTCAAGGGTGACGGTCTTGAGGTTCGACGAATAGGTAACGGTCAACTGCCGCTCAGAGTGCCCGAAGTGAAGCACCCCGTGAAAAGAGGGCAGTGCAGGCCACCTTACCGGCGGGACTGCCGCCCTAGGAACGACCAACCGGGGATACCCCATATGTGGGGTATCCCCGGTCGGGATCGCTCAGGTCATCGAGACGCCTGTGAAGTTCAGACGAGCTCGGTGACGGTACCGCCGGCGGCGGTGATCTTCTCCTTGGCGGAGCCGGAGACGGCGTCGACCGTCACCTGCAGCGCCACGGAGATCTCGCCCTGGCCGAGCACCTTGACGAGGCTGTTCTTGCGAACGGCACCCTTGGCCACCAGACCCTCGACGGTGACCTCGCCACCCTCGGGGTAGAGCGCGGCCAGCTTGTCGAGGTTCACGACCTGGAACTCGGTCTTGAACGGGTTCTTGAAGCCCTTCAGCTTCGGGAGGCGCATGTGGAGGGGCATCTGCCCACCCTCGAAGCGCTCCGGAACCTGGTAACGGGCCTTCGTGCCCTTGGTACCACGACCGGCCGTCTTACCCTTCGACGCCTCACCACGACCGACACGGGTCTTCGCGGTCTTGGCGCCCGGGGCGGGACGGAGGTTGTGGATCTTGAGCGGGTTGTTCTCCGCCATGATCAGTCGACCTCCTCGACCGTCACGAGGTGGCGGACGGTGTGCACCATGCCGCGGAACTCGGGGCGGTCCTCCTTGACGACCTGCGTGTTGATGCCCTTGAGACCAAGGGAACGCAGGGTGTCGCGGTGGTTCTGCTTGCTGCCGATGTAGGACTTGACCTGCGTAATCTTGAGCTGCGCCATGATTACGCACCCGCCCCGGCACGCGCACGCAGGAGAGCCGCGGGGGCGACGTCCTCGAGGGGCAGACCACGGCGGGCCGCGATCTCCTCGGGACGCTGCAGACCCTTCAGGGCCTCCACGGTCGCGTGCACGATGTTGATCGCGTTGTCGGAGCCGAGCGACTTCGACAGCACGTCGTGGATACCGGCGCACTCGAGCACGGCACGCACCGGACCACCGGCGATAACACCGGTACCGGGCGACGCGGGCTTGAGCAGCACGACGCCGGCAGCCTTCTCACCCTGGATGGGGTGCGGGATGGTGCCCTGGATGCGGGGGACCTTGAAGAAGTGCTTCTTGGCCTCCTCAACGCCCTTGGCGATGGCGGCCGGCACCTCCTTGGCCTTGCCGTATCCGACACCCACGGTGCCGTCACCGTCGCCCACCACGACCAGCGCGGTGAAGCTGAAGCGACGACCACCCTTCACAACCTTGGCGACGCGGTTGATCGCGACGACGCGCTCAACGTACGCGGTCTTCTCGGCGGCAGCTGCGCCGCCGTCACGGCCCTTCCGGTCCCGCCGCTCGCCGCCACCGGCACCGCCACCGCGGCGCTGGGGTCCAGCCATTGGAATTACCTCTCTCTGTCTCCGCTAGCTACGGAACCAGGACTCAGAACTTGAGTCCGGCCTCGCGGGCGGCGTCCGCCAGGGCGGCGATGCGCCCCGCGTACTGGTTACCACCACGGTCGAACACGACGGCCTCGACACCGGCGGCCTTGGCGCGCTCGGCGACCAGGGCGCCGACCTGCTTGGCCTGCGAGGACTTGTCGCCCTCGCCACCGCGGATCGAGCTGTCCAGGGTGGACGCCGACGCAAGGGTGTGACCCTTGATGTCGTCGATCACCTGGGCAACGATGTGGCGGTTCGAGCGGGTGACGACCAGACGCGGACGCTCCGCCGTACCGTTGATGTGCTTACGGATCCGGATGTGGCGGCGCTTGATCGCGGCGCGCTTGTAGGCGTCGCCCTTAAGGATCTTCTGCCCGTATGCCATGGCTTACTTACCCGCCTTTCCGACCTTGCGGCGGATGACTTCGCCCTCGTACTTGACGCCCTTGGCCTTGTACGGGTCGGGCTTGCGCAGCTTGCGGATGTTGGCCGCAACCTCGCCGACCTTCTGCTTGTCGATGCCCTCGACCGAGAAACGGGTCGGGGACTCGACCTTGAAGGTGATGCCCTCGGGGGCCTCGACCAGGATCGGGTGGCTGTAGCCCAGGGAGAACTCCAGGTTGGAGCCCTTGGCCACGACACGGTAACCGACACCGCTGATTTCGAGCTTCTTGACGTATCCCTGGGTCACACCGGTGATCATGTTCGCCACCAGCGTGCGGGACAGGCCGTGCAGGGCCTTGCTCTGCCGCTCGTCGTTGGGCCGGAGCACCTGAAGGGTGCCGTCCTCGGCCTTCGCGATGTCGATCGGCGCGATGACGGTGTGGGTCAGTTCGCCCTTGGGGCCCTTGACCGCGACCGTACGGCCGTCGATGGTGACGTCCACGCCGGCGGGAACCGGGATGGGGAGCTTGCCGATACGCGACATTGCTGTCTCTCCTCCGTTCCCGAATTACCAGACGTAGGCGAGGACTTCCCCACCCACGCCCTTCTTCTGCGCCTGCTTGTCGGTCAGGAGACCGTGGGACGTGGAGATGATGGCCACGCCCAGGCCGCCGAGGACCTTCGGCAGGTTGGTGGACTTCGCGTACACCCGGAGACCGGGCTTGGAGATCCGCTTGATGCCCGCGATGGAGCGCTCACGGTTGGGGCCGAACTTCAGCTCCAGGACGAGGTTCTTGCCGACCTCGGCGTCCTCGACCTTCCAGCCCGTGATGAAGCCCTCCTGCTGGAGGATCTCCGCGATGTGCGACTTGATCTTGGACGCCGGCATCGTCACAGAGTCGTGGTACGCCGAGTTCGCGTTCCGCAGACGCGTCAGCATGTCTGCGATCGGATCAGTCATGGTCATGAATTGGCCTGTGGCCTCTCTCGCCGGGGTTTCCTGGTGCGCCATCCCTCTCCCCGATCCGAGACGGGACGGGTGCGGCGCGGTGGACCTACGGCGTAGTAAGTCGTAAGGGCGGCGGCAGACGCCCAACCCCACAAGCCTAAGGCATGTGGGCTGGGCGTCCTGCCGCCCCAGATGCTTACCGAGAGCCCTGCAAATCCCCTATTTGGGGGATTACCAGGAGCTCTTGGTCACGCCCGGCAGCTCGCCACGGTGAGCCATCTCACGAAGGCACACGCGGCACAGGCCGAACTTGCGGTACACGGAGTGCGGGCGGCCGCAGCGCTGGCAGCGGGTGTAGCCACGCACACCGAACTTGGGCTTGCGAGCAGCCTTAGCGATCAGAGCCTTCTTCGCCATCTCGCTCACGCCTCCTTGAAGGGGAAGCCGAGGTGACGAAGGAGCGCGCGGCCCTCAGCGTCGTTGGTCGCCGTGGTCACCACGGTGATGTCCATACCCCGGGTGCGGTCGATCTTGTCCTGGTCGATCTCGTGGAACATGACCTGCTCCGTGAGACCGAAGGTGTAGTTGCCACGGCCGTCGAACTGCTTGGGGGACAGGCCGCGGAAGTCGCGGATGCGCGGCAGCGCGAGCGACAGGGTGCGGTCCAGGAACTCCCACATGCGGTCGCCACGGAGCGTGACGTGGGCACCGATCGGCTGGCCCTCACGCAGCTTGAACTGCGCGATGGACTTGCGGGCCTTGGTGACGGCCGGCTTCTGACCGGTGATCGTGGTGAGGTCGCGGATGGCGCCCTCGATCAGCTTGGAGTCGCGGGCGGCGTCGCCCACACCCATGTTGACCACGATCTTGACGAGACCGGGGATCTGCATGACGTTCTCGTACTTGAACTCGTCACGCAGCTTGCCCGTGATCTCCTCACGGTACTTCTGCTTCAGGCGCGGGCTGGTGGTGGTCGTCATCAGATGTCCTCACCCGTCCGCTTGGCAACGCGGATCTTGTTGCCTTCGTCGTCGAAGCGGTAACCGACGCGGGTCACGACCTTGTTGCCGTCCTTCTCCACGACCAGCTGGACGTTGGAGACGTGGATGGGGGCCTCGGTGGTGACGATGCCGCCGGCCTGCGAACCGCGAGCCGTCGGACCGGCCTTGGTGTGCTTCTTGACCCGGTTGACACCCTCGACCAGGACACGGTCCTCGCGGGGGAAGGCCGCGATGACCTTGCCCTGCTTGCCCTTGTCCTTACCGGTGATGACCTGGACCAGGTCGCCCTTCTTGATCTTCATGCTTACAGCACCTCCGGCGCGAGCGAGATGATCTTCATGAACTTCTTCTCGCGCAGCTCCCGGCCGACCGGGCCGAAGATACGGGTGCCACGAGGGTCGCCGTCGTTCTTGAGAATGACGGCGGCGTTCTCGTCGAAGCGGATGTACGAGCCGTCCGGACGGCGGCGCTCCTTGACGGTGCGAACGATGACCGCCTTGATGACGTCACCCTTCTTCACGTTGCCGCCGGGGATCGCGTCCTTGACGGTGGCGACGATGACGTCACCGATACCCGCGTAGCGGCGACCGGAGCCACCGAGCACACGGATGCAAAGGATCTCCTTCGCACCAGTGTTGTCGGCGACACGCAGTCGCGACTCCTGCTGGATCACGTCTATCTCCTGATTGTCTGCCGGTTCCCGGGGCGGAGTGCATGGCGGCACTCCGCCCCGAGCCTGGCGGAACGATGCCTAGGGGGTCCCCCTAGGAGGGATTACTTGGCCTTCTCGAGGATCTCGACGACGCGCCAGCGCTTGGTCGCGGACAGCGGCCGGGTCTCCATGAGGAGGACGCGGTCGCCGACACCCGCGGCGTTCTGCTCGTCGTGGGCCTTGAGCTTGTTCGTACGGCGGATGACCTTGCCGTACAGCGCGTGCTTGACGCGGTCCTCGACGGCGACGACGACGGTCTTGTCCATCTTGTCGCTGACGACCAGGCCCTCACGGGTCTTGCGGAAACCGCGGTCCGTCTTGGTCTCTTCAGTCACGTTGCTCTCGCTCATGCGCTCTCCACCGTCTCGATGCCCAGCTCGCGCTCACGCATCAGGGTGTAGATCCGCGCGATGTCCTTGCGGACGGCCTTGAGCCGACCGTGGTTCTCGAGCTGACCCGTCGCCGCCTGGAAGCGGAGGTTGAACAGCTCTTCCTTGGCCTCGCGGAGCTTGTTGAGGAGCTCCTCGTTGCCCAGCTCGCGCAGCTCGGACGCCTTGGTACCGGCCGACATCACGCTTCACCTGCCTCGCGCTTGACGATCTTGCACTTCATCGGCAGCTTGTGAGCCGCACGGGTCAGGGCCTCGCGCGCGATCTTCTCGTTGGGGTACGACAGCTCGAACATCACGCGTCCGGGCTTGACGTTGGCGATCCACCACTCAGGAGAACCCTTACCGGAACCCATGCGGGTCTCGGCGGGCTTCTTGGTGAGGGGGCGGTCCGGGTAGATGTTGATCCAGACCTTGCCGCCACGCTTGATGTGGCGGGTCATGGCGATACGAGCGGCCTCGATCTGGCGGTTCGTCACATACGCCGGGGTCAGCGCCTGGATGCCGTACTCGCCGAACGCGACCTGCGTGCCACCCTTGGCCATACCGTTGCGCTTCGGGTGGTGCTGCTTGCGGTGCTTGACCCTACGGGGGATCAGCATGTCGGTCAGGCCTCCGTTCCGGTGCTCTCAGCCGGAGCGGCGGCAGCGGGAGCCTCGGCCTTGGGGGCCTCGGCGCCGGCAGCCTGCTGCGGCTTACGACCGCGCCCGCCACGCTCGCCACCGCGGCCACCACGGGCCGGGCGGTCGGCGCCACCACGCGCCGGGCGGTTACCCGCACGGGCAGCGGCGTTCTCGGCGCGGACCTCGGCGATGTTCTTGACGTCGCCCTTGTAGATCCAGACCTTCACACCGATGCGGCCGAAGGTCGTCTTGGCCTCGAAGAAGCCGTAGTCCACGTTCGCGCGGAGCGTGTGCAGGGGCACACGGCCCTCGCGGTAGAACTCCGAGCGGGACATCTCGGCGCCACCGAGGCGGCCGCCGCACTGGATCTTGATGCCCTTGGCGCCGGCCTTCATCGCCGACTGCATGCTCTTACGCATGGCGCGGCGGAAGGAGACGCGGGAGGAGAGCTGCTCGGCGACGGCCTGGGCAACCAGCTGAGCGTCGGTCTCGGGGTTCTTGACCTCGAGGATGTTCAGCTGGACCTGCTTGCCCGTGAGCTTCTCGAGGTCACCGCGGATGCGGTCGGCCTCGGCGCCACGGCGGCCGATGACGATGCCCGGACGAGCGGTGTGGATGTCCACACGCACGCGGTCACGGGTGCGCTCGATCTCGACCTTGGAGATGCCGGCGCGCTCCATGCCGGACGTCATCATCCGACGGATGGCGACGTCTTCCTTGACGTAGTCCTTGTACAGCTTGTCGGCGTACCAACGCGACTTGAAGTCGGTCGTGACACCGAGCCGGAACCCGTGCGGGTTTACCTTCTGGCCCATTACCGGGTTCCTTCCTTGCTGCTGACGACCACGGTGATGTGGCTGGTCCGCTTGCGGATCCGGTAGGCACGGCCCTGGGCGCGCGGCCGGAACCGCTTCAGGGTCGGGCCCTCGTCGACGTAGGCCTCGGAGATGTAGAGGCTGTCGACATCGGTGTGGTCGTAGTTGTGCGCGGCGTTGGCGATGGCGCTGTCCAGCACCTTGCCGACCGGCACGCTCGCGGCCTGCGGGGCGAAACGCAGGACCGCCTGAGCCTCCGTGGCGTTGAGGCCACGGATGAGGTCCACCACACGGCGGGCCTTCATGGGCGTGACGCGGATGTACCGCGCCTGGGCCCTGGCTTCCATGGTTGTCCTTCCAGTGTCTGTCATGGTCATTCCACCCCGCGCTTAGCGGCGCTTCGACTTCCGGTCGTCCTTGACGTGACCCCGGAAGGTGCGGGTCGGCGAGAACTCGCCGAGCTTGTGGCCGACCATCGACTCGGTGACGAACACCGGAATGTGGGTCTTGCCGTTGTGCACCGCGAGCGTGTGGCCGAGCATGGCCGGCACGATCATCGAGCGACGGGACCAGGTCTTGATGACGTTCTTGGTGCCGGCTTCGTTCTGGGCGTCCACCTTCTTGATCAGGTGGTCGTCGACGAAGGGCCCCTTCTTCAAGCTACGAGGCATCTCAACCCGTCCTTAGCGCTTCTTGTTCGTCTTGCGGCGGCGGACGATGTACTTGTTCGACGCCTTCTTGGGCGAACGAGTACGGCCTTCCTTCTTGCCCCAGGGGGACACCGGGTGACGACCACCCGAGGTACGGCCTTCGCCACCACCGTGCGGGTGGTCCACCGGGTTCATGACCACACCACGCACGGTCGGGCGAACGCCCAGCCAGCGCTTACGGCCCGCCTTACCCCAGTTGATGTTGCTCTGCTCGGCGTTGCCCACCTCGCCGACCGTGGCGCGGCAGCGCTGGTCGACCAGGCGGATCTCACCGGACGGCATGCGGAGGTGGGCCATCGAGCCCTCCTTCGCGAGCAGCTGCACCGAGGCGCCGGCGGAGCGGGCGAACTTCGCGCCGCCGCCCGGACGCAGCTCGATGGCGTGCAGCGTGGTACCGACCGGGATGTTGCGCAGGGCAAGGTTGTTGCCCGGCTTGATGTCGGCCCCGGGACCGTTCTCGACGCGGTCGCCCTGGCTCAGGCCACGCGGCGCGAGGATGTAGCGCTTCTCGCCGTCCGCGTAGTGCAGGAGCGCGATGCGCGCGGTGCGGTTGGGGTCGTACTCGATGTGCGCGACCTTCGCCGGCACGCCGTCCTTGTCGTGACGACGGAAGTCGATCACGCGGTAGGCGCGCTTGTGGCCACCACCCTGGTGGCGGACGGTCACACGACCGGAGTTGTTACGGCCACCCTTGCTGTGCAGGGGGCGGACCAACGACTTCTCCGGCGTGGACCGCGTGACCTCGACGAAGTCGGCGACGCTGGAGCCACGACGGCCCGGCGTAGTCGGCTTGTACTTGCGGATTCCCATTTCTCAGTCCTCGTCCGATATCGGACGATCCGGACCGCCCTCAGGCGGTCGGACCGCCGAAGATGTCGATACGGTCGCCCTCAGCGAGGGTCACGATCGCGCGCTTGGTGGACGCACGCTGGCCGAAGCCGGTGCGGGTCCGCTTGCGCTTGCCCTGGCGGTTGATCGTGTTGACCCCGGTGACCTTGACCGAGAAGACCGCCTGGACGGCCTGCTTGATCTGGGTCTTGTTGGCGCTCGGGTCCACGACGAACGTGTACTTGCCCTCGTCGAGGAGCGCGTAGCTCTTCTCGGAGACGACCGGCTTGAGCAGCACGTCACGGGGGTCCGTGAAGGACTTGCTCAGCGGGGTCTCGACGGTGTTCTTGCCCTCGGCGGCGTGGCGGCGCGCCTTGGCGACGCGCGCTGCCTTGGCCTTCTTCGCCGCCTTGGAGGCGATAGCGGGGTGACGGATAGCCATCAGACCTCGCTCCCTTCGGTGTCATTGGCCTTCGGGCCGGACACGAAGGACTCGAAGGCGGCCTGGGTGAAGACCACGTCGTCCGAGACGAGAACGTCGTACGTGTTCAGCTGGCCCGGCTCCAGGATGTGGATCTGGGGCAGGTTGCGGGCGGACAGCCACGCGGCCTCGTCGGCGCGGTCGACGACCAGGAGCAGGTTCTTGCGCTCCGAGATCTTGCCGAACAGCGTCTTGGCGGCCTTCGTGGAGGGGGTCTCGCCCTCGACCACGCCGGAGACGACGTGGATGCGGTTGTGGCGGGCCCGGTCGGTGAGGGCGTGACGCAGAGCGGCAGCCTTCATCTTCTTCGGGGTCCGCTGCGAGTAGTCACGCGGCACGGGACCGTGCACGACGCCACCACCGGCGAACTGCGGCGCGCGGGTCGAACCCTGACGGGCGCGACCGGTGCCCTTCTGGCGGTACGGCTTCTTGCCGCCACCACGGACTTCACCGCGACGCTTGGTCTTGTGCGTGCCCTGACGGGCAGCGGCGTTCTGCGCGACGACGACCTGGTGGATCAGCGGAATGCTGATCTTCTCCACGCCGAAGATCTCCGCGGGGAGCTCGACGCTACCGGTCTTCTCGCCTGCAGGCGAAAGGATGTCAACAGTGCTCATCGGTACCTCAGGCCCCCTTGGCCGCGGTGCGGACCAGGACGAGGCCGCCGTTCGGACCGGGAACCGCGCCCTTGATGAGCAGCAGACCCTTCTCCGCGTCAACGGCGTGGACGGTCAGGTTCTGGGTGGTGACCCGCTCGTTGCCCATGCGACCCGCCATGCGGAGCCCCTTGAACACACGGCCCGGGGTGGCGCAGCCACCGATGGAACCGGGGGAGCGGTGCTTGCGCTGGGTGCCGTGTCCGGCGCCGAGGCCCTTGAAGTTGTGACGCTTCATGACACCGGCGAAGCCCTTGCCCTTGCTCTTGCCGGTCACGTCGACCTTGATGCCGGCCTCGAACACCTCAGCGGTGATCTCCTGGCCGAGGGTGTACTCGCTGGCGTCAGCGGTACGGATCTCGACGAGGTGGCGGCGGGGAGTGACGTCGGCCTTGGCGAAGTGGCCCTTGAGGGGCTTGTTCACCTTGCGCGGGTCGATCTCGCCGAACGCGATCTGGACGGACTCGTAGCCGTCGACGTCGTTCGTACGGACCTGGGTGACGACATTGGGGCCGGCCTTGACGACGGTGACCGGAACAACACGGTTGTTCGCGTCCCACACCTGCGTCATGCCGAGCTTCTCGCCCAGGATGCCCTTGATCTGCTTAGCCATTCTCAGATCACCAGCCCTCAGAGCTTGATCTCGATGTCGACACCGGCCGGGAGGTCGAGTCGCATCAGAGAGTCAACGGTCTTGGGGGTCGGGTCGAGGATGTCGATCAGGCGCTTGTGCGTGCGCATCTCGAAGTGCTCGCGCGAGTCCTTGTACTTGTGCGGCGACTTGATGACGCAGTACACGTTCTTCTCAGTGGGCAGCGGCACCGGGCCCGCGACCGACGCACCAGTGCGAGTCACCGTCTCGACGATCTTCTTCGCCGAAGAGTCGATGACCTCGTGGTCGTAGGCCTTGAGCCGGATGCGGATCTTCTGTCCCGCCATGGCTACTCAGTAGTCCTGTCTCTCTTACGCTCTGGCATCCCGGTGGATTCCTGTTGCTGCCTTCGTTCCTCCGACCCACGCGGTCGGGCGTGTCGCACTCCCGCTGACACAGATGCCCCTTGTTCGAACATCCCTGCGGGATTGCACACGGCCCTGCCGGAACCGCGAGCCGGGGGCGAAAGGCCCACCGGGTGCCTGGCCGGTGCCGCACTGACACTTCCCGAAAGATTCCCGTACGTCCGTCCCAGCGCTGCCGTGGTGGCAGTTAGGACGACGAGTACTGTGGGACTCGCTTCCGGTCCTCCCGGCGGGAGGCGCGCAGCATCAACACTCGACCGAGCAACTCGGACAGTCTGCCATATGGGGCAGGGCAGACGCCAATCGAGCCGAGGAGAATACCCCGGGCGTGACGTAGGTCAAACCGGGGCTGGAGTACTCATGGTCGTACCGCACAGGGACGCATGGTCCACGCTGGGCAGGAAGATACTGCGCGAAGAGGTGCAGATCACGGACGCAGCCTGCCCAACTGCGGTGCGTGCGATCTCGCCGTCCGGGAGACGGGGCGTCGCGACAGTCCCACCGGTTACGCCGAGGTCGAGTGCACCACCTGCGGACACGGAATCTACGTGGTAGCGCCACTCTCCGGTGATCAGCGGCGGCGCGGATCCGGAGCAGGGTAGGGAGAGAACACGGGCTCTCGGGGGAAGACCTGCGGAAAGACGTCCACGTGATGTGCACCGGACATCACCGCAGCCAGGAAGGCGACGATCCCGCCTTCGAAGTGCGGCCACTTCATGTTGCGCGCACCGTTGGCCGTGATCGTCCAGGAATTCGGCTCATCCTCCGGACAGGTCACCCAGTAGATCGTGTCGCCATTGTCCGTAGCCCCTACGGCCAACAGCTCGTCGGTCTCGTACGGGATGTTCCCGCCCCTCTCCCGTGCCTGGTCCAGGATCTCCGCGGCCCGCTCCGAGGACTCCAGGAGACGGGTCATGGCGAAGGGGGATTCCGGCTGGAAGATGTGCAGGAAGTCATCGAAGGATCCCGGCCCGTACCGCTCGACGAGCCACTTGTAGTCGTCCGGCAGTGCTACGCCCAGGGCCTCCTCGATTCCGGCCCAGTCGACGTGGATCTCGACGCCGCCCGGCGGCGGCACGATGCGCAGGAGTTCGTCGCGTGCGGTCACAACACCTCCGTCTCTCCGAAGCCCGGTCGCGCATGCCGATGGGGGTACAGATCGACGCCCGCCTGTTCGGCGAGGTCATCATCGAAGCGGATGGCGGACGACGTAGTGATCGAATCGGCAGGCCAGCCGAAGGTCACCGGCCCGCCGAATTCGGAGAGGCACCGGCGTGCGGCATCGTGGGCTTCGGTCTGCGGGGACCAGTCCCCTGTCTGATCAGTCACCCACACACCGTCCGACACACGGCTGGTGCGGCTTCACCGCCGGTCCCCCCAGGGGCATTCGCGCTCAGCGTCCCAGTGCACCCAGGGCAATGCCGTACGCCAGCCCGGTCGGCCCGCGGCCCAGTCGAGCATCACGGGGACCACCAGACCGGCACCCCCCTGGTCCGACGGAACGCTCACTTCCGCGCGGTGGTGCGCGATGGCGCTTCCGTCCCGGTACTCGAGCAGCAGCGTCAGATCGTCATGGAGCGCGATCTGCAGGTAGTGCTGCCCGACCTCGCCCTCCGGCACGTCGAGCCGCTCAAGAACGAGGAAGTGCCGACGCGCGTTGAGTCCGGCGAAAAGCCGCTGGATCTGCCGGTCGGAAGGGTCGTCCCAGACCTCGTCGTCGGCCACGGTGACCCGCAGGCGGGGCTGGGTCATCGCAGAGACCGCTCCACGAATGACAGCAGATCCACGATGTCGAGGGGGTCCGGTCCGCTGCTCTGGTTCTCCTCAACGAGCGTCCAGGCCCGCTCCGGATCCCACTCGATCCGGAAAACGCTGCCTCGGAAGTTTTCGAACCGGACGAAGCTTCCTGGAGCGCCTTCAAGCAGCTTGATCTCCCGGTACAGCGTTTTCTCCGCTGCGAGGATTCCGTCAGGCCCGTCCGTTCCCCCCTTGGTGACTGTGTTGTCGTACCAGAGCCTGAGGAACGGTACGGGTTCCCTGCTGAGATCGGCCGGCGAGAGGAACCGGATGAAGCTCTCCCGGGCGTCTTCGAGGGAGTATCGGTTGGGATCGGCAAATTCACAGGTGTAACCGGGAAAAACTGCCCATGTGACCTGTTGCAGCTCGGGCTGTTGAACTTCGTGGTAGCGGTGAACTCCGGGCCGTGCTGCCGCGATGACCTCGAAGTCCCGCCCGGGGTGACGAAATTCCTGAGGAGCGCTCAGAAGTGCACTCCTCTCCAGCAGCTGCGGACTGTTCTCGCGGGCAGTGTGAAGAATCGCAGCCACCAGATTCTGGTCGTACGTGTCGCGAGCATTCACCTGAAAGAGGTTACGCCCATCAGCGCTGAGCGCCGCAGCGAAATCCAAGCCTGGCGCAGGAGACCAGTGCCAGGCGTCGGGGAGTCCGTCGAACTCCTCCACCCCGGGAAATTTGGACACTACAGCAGCCGGATCCACATCTACCTCCCCTTATGCTCCCTTGCAGGAATAGTTGGGCCCGGTGTCCTGACGGTACCTGGGAGCTCGCGCACCGTCCCGGCCATTGTCCGCCCGCGTCATGGGCTCCATGTCGGTTGTGTCATTGTACCAAGCCTCACGTTCCGGATAATTGGTGTTGTAACCCGTCTCATTCCAATGTTCGACCACTCGCGGATTGTGGTCGTAAGTGAGGATCTTCGAGTCCGCCGGAATTACTTCACCCGCATTGTTTCGCCATGTGAGCTGGTCTCGCGGAATGCGATTTCCGTTCTGGTCGAGAGGCCAGCCACCCGCCGCACGGCCCTCGTCGGTAAATCGGGTGACCATGTCCTCATGCGTCTCGTCCCAGTACGTATGGGGGTATTCCGAAGATCGGTTGTGGCGGGTGTCCGGGGCGTCGGGGTCCCTTACCCACCTTCCGTTTCCGCCTCGTGGCTGTGCCAGGCCGAGCGGATCGATGAAGCAGAAGGGGTTCGGGACGTACCCGTAGTGATTCGGCTGCGGCGCAAGACCCAATGGGTCGGGTGTCAGGTAGCGGCCGTTCTCGGGGTCGTAGTAGCGGGCGTGGTTGTAGTTCCAGCCGGTCTCGGCGTCGGCGTACTGTCCGGGAAAGCGCAGTGGGCAGTCGACCGGCACGCCGGAGCCCACATCTGCTGGGCGTGGCTCCAGCTCCCGGCCCCACAGCTCGGTCCTGCGATGCCACGCCACGGCACCCTCGGCGTCGACGAGTTCAGTGGGAGCTCCGACGGTGTCCGTGACCACGCCGTGGAACCGGACACCGTCCGCCCCACGACGTATCTGTGTCACCGGGCGATGCGTGCCGGAAAAGTAGTCCCACGTCAGCGCTTCTCCGGAGCCGTTGACCTGCTCGGCGAGGCGAGTGCCGTCCCAGGTGAACCGCGTCTCCTCGAGAACCGAGCCCTCGGCATCAAGCCGCACCTTGGCGCAGCGCCGTCCCGTGGGGTCGTAGCGGTACTGCCAGTGGTCGCCGTCCGGTGTGACAGCAGCGGTGAGTCTGTCCTGCGCATCCCAGGTGTAGGAGGCTATGCGCTTCTGCCCGTTCAGGAGCCGCTTGACGGTACGGACGGGCCGCCCTCGTCGGTCGTACTGGTAGCTGGTACGGCCGGATCGCCGAAGTCGCGTCCCTTCGTAATCACGCGTCGTCGGACGATCTTCCGAAGAGGGCGCGGTCGACTCTTGGATGTTGCCGAGAGCGTCGTATGCGTAGTTCTCCGTCCAGTCCAGCGCGTGTACCGCTGTGACGCGGCCGACTGCATCGAGATCGAACCTGCGCTGACCGGTTGTGAGTTCGTCGATTCCGGACAGCAGGCCATCTGGCCTGTAGGTGTAGGTGCGGTTCTGCAGGAGTGCTCGGCCACGGGTTCCGTTGCCGTGGAGCTCCTGTCCGACCAGGTGTCCGCGCTCATCCCAAGCCTGAGTGAGCGAGGCGAACGACCCGAACTCGCGGACCCGTTCCCGCCCTAGGGCGTCGAACCCGAAGGTGACCGTCTGCCCTGCCGCATGCAGGGAGGCGGGGCGGCCAACGGCGTCATAGCTCCAAGTCGAGGTGATTCCACTGGGGGTGCGGCGTTCCGTTCGACGGCCCAGTGCGTCGTAGGCGTAGGTCGTCTCAGCACCGTCCAGCACCTCGCGCACCAAGCGTCCGGAGGAGTTGTAGGCGCATTCCAGGGTGCTTGTGTCGCTCACCGCTCGGACCAGCCGCCCGGCCGGATCGTAGGTGAATCGCGACACCTGGTCGCCCGTGCGCTGTTCGACCATCCTGCCGAGTTCGTCGCGAAGGAACACGGTTTCCTGACGGTCGCCATCCGTGCGGCAGGACAGCCGGCCGGCAGCGTCGTAGGAGTAGGTGAGCGAGCGACCCTCGAAATCCGTTTCGGCGACCAGGCGGTTGGTCGAGTCGTACTCGTACTTCCACCTCTGTCCCCGAGGGTTCATGACCTCAGTCAGGTTCACCTCGGCGTCGTACGTGAACCGGTATTCGCTGCCATTGCGGTCGATGCGGCTGGTCGGCTGGTGGAAGTGCCCGGTCTCGATGAGCGACCTGCGCCCGAGCTGGTCCGTGTGGGCGACCAGGTCGCCTTCGCCGTCCCATTCCCAGCTTTCCCGGGAACCGTCGGCGGCGAGACGCCACGCCGGACGCCCCTCTACGGTCCATCCCATGGACTCGGCCCGGCCTTCGGCATCTACAACCCTGACGACACGGCCGAAGGCGTCGCGTTCAGCGTGTGTCGTGTGTCCGAGCGCATCGGTCTCTCGTATCGACAGTCCTGCCGCATTGCACTCGATACGGGTCTCATGCCCGAGGCCGTCGGTCACCGCAGTGCTACGGCCTCGCTCGTCATAGCTGTACTGACGTGAGTTGCCCGACGGGTCGACGATCCTCAGCCTGTTGCCGCACCTGTCGAAATGCTGCTCCCACACGGCCCCGTCCGCCTCGACCAGACGAACGGGAAGACCGAGATCGTCGTACTCAGCCGTCGTTCGAAGGCCGTCCGGACGTGTGACGGCCGCGAGGTTGCCGCGGGAGTCGTACGTGAATGCAGTGGTGTTACCAAGTGCATCCGTATAGGACAGCATCCGGTTGTACCGGTCCCACCCCGTGCGGACCGCTCGGCCGGATGGGTCGATCATCTCCGTACGTTGCAGGAACTCGTTGTAGCGGTGGACCGTGGTGTGCCCAAGCGCGTTCGTGTACCGGGTCTCACGAGCGTCGGTGTCGTAGGAAATGACGCAGTCGAGGAAGCCTTCCGCCCCCTCACCTCGTATGCACCTGTCCTGGTCGTCGTAGGTGTAGCGGTACCAGGACCCTTTGCGATCGGTCCAGGAGGTGACACGTCCCCGATCGTCATAGGTGAGCCGGTACGGCAGACCGCTCGAGTTGTAGATCTCGGTGAGGTGTCCCTCAGTGTCGTAGCCGTACCTCAGCAGTGTGACGCCGCCCGGGCCGCCCTGCGGGTCACGCAGTCGCAGCTGAGTGATGCGTGCACCGTCGGTGAGAACGTGCAGGTGATAGCCGCCAGAATGGCGCACGGCCACCGGGACGCCCCGCTCATCACGGTCGATGTCCATCCGATGGCCGTTACGGTCGGTCACCATAACGAGCGGGAGAGTGAAAACCTCTGTGGCTGACGGCGGCTGGGCCGTCGGCGCGAAGTGACGGGTGTGCCCTGTGGCCGGGTTCGTGATGCGGATCGGTGCGCCGGGCTCGCCGTCCCAGTCGAGGGGCCATCGGGGTCCTTCGAGGGGGAGTACCGACTCCCCGGGGACGGGAACCGGATAGACGAGCACCATCCCGTCCTCAGCCGCGAACAAGGCGCCTGCGCTGTCCAGTTCCAGTCGCTCGTCCAGCGTCGAGGCCCAGGAGGGGCCGAACCACTGCCCTGAGGCGTAGGTGGACAGGTGGGTGCGGCGCACTATCAGCGGGAGCAGACCTGGCAGTTCGACATCGGTGTGCTCCATCAGCATCTCGCCGGAGACCATGTCGACGGGGTCGCCACCCTTGCACCGGCCCTCCACCGGTTTGCTCTTGGCCAGGGCGTCGTCCGCCTCTCTGCGCAGACCGCTCCTGAGCCCCTTGGCCATGGCCTTGAGGCCACCTTTACCGAGGGCCTTCATGCCCTTTGCGAGTTTGCCGAGAGTGGTCAGGCCCTTCATGCCGGGTATGCAGTCCAGTGCCGCAAATCCCACATCCCATAGGGATGCCTGCCCCTTGGAGTACTTGTACAGCGCGTCGGCAAGGACGATGAGTCCCGCCACCACAACGATCGCGGCGAGGATCGGTCCACCGATGATCATCGCCACGATCCCGACAACGGCGACGACAACCTTGCACACGGCGACGATGGTGTCCCAGTTGTCGACGAACCAGTCGCCGACCTCTTCCCACCACGACCGGTTCTGAATGCCCGCGTCGGAGGCCTCGTCGATCTTCGACTTGGCCTCGCGGGCCGCCTCGTCACGCATCGCGCGCGCATCCGCGGCCATCTTCTTCGCCGCGGCCAGCGCGTCCTGCGCGTCGGATACGTCCGACTGCGCCTTGGACTGAGCCGACTTGGCGTGCTGGACGTCCCGGGTCGCGGCCCGCACCTTGGCCTCATCGGGCTTGTCGGCGTCGGACTTGCTGCCGGTCGGGTCGTCCTTGTACTTGTCCGCCTCCTTGCCGGCCCGTGTCACCCACGAGTCGGCCGAGGTGAGACGGGACTGGGCGGAGGAAAGGCTGTCGCGCGCCTCACGCCCCTTGCGCAGGGCCTTGTCCGCCAGCGACTGCGCCCGCTCCAGCTTCGGCCAGAAGTCCGCCAGCGCGACCCCGCACATCTCATAGGACTTCTTCAGCTTCTTGAGGTTCTTCGGGACATCCGCGAAGTCCTCCTTGAAGACATCCGCCGACTTGCCCGCCCACTCGAGAAGCGTGCCCTCCCCCGCCATGCCCTTGACCAGACGCAGCGCATCGGAGACGTCGTCGGCGAAGTCGTGCAGATGCTTCGCGAGTGTGCGTACGCGTTGCGGATCCCCAGGAGTCGGATCGTTGTCCAAGTCCAGGACATGCCAATCCGAAGGCCTGTGCCCCGCCATACCGCAACCCCCGTCACGCATGTATCTGCATCAACAACCGTATGCACACGTGAACTTACAAGGCACAGTCGTTCGACGGAAAGGCGGTACCGCGGGCGGAGACTGCGGAGACCGGCGTCAGGAGCTGGGTCCGCGTACCGCCCGCCAGGCATCCTCGACGGCGTGCACGCACCGCAGCCACCAGCCTTCCAGCCCGTCCCGCACCGTCACGTACACCCACCGCCGCTTGAACCACGGCGGCAGCTTCCGGAACGGTACGAAGGTCAAGGTGTCCCTGATGGGGTGCTCGGCGACTCCGCCGGGTCCCTCCGCGCGCAGGGCCGCGTACAGCTCGGGCGTCAACTCCCCGTTCAGGCGCGCCGCGTGACCCGCCGCCGTGAAGGCGAACCCACGCTGAGCGGCGTCCGGCAGCCGCATCGCCCGGGCGATCCGCGGGGAGGCCTCCGCCAGTGAGCAGTGGACCGCCAGGCCGATCACCGCCGTCCCGAGACGCGCCTCGCCACGCTCGAAGGCCAGGTCCCACTCCCCCGGGTCGTCCAGCCTCAACAGTCCCTCACCGCTCTCCCAGTCCCACCCACGAGACACCGGCACATCAGCCCGTGAAGCGGAACGTCGACGTGATCGCGTCGAAGATGTCGAAGAACGAGTCCGCGAGGTCGAGGACCTGGCTGCTGCCGGCGACCAGGGCGACCTTGCCCTCCTGGCCCGGCACGGGAATGTACGTCTGCATCAGCACGGCCCGGATCGTGCGGTTGAGGGCGTCACCCGGTACGGCGATGTCCTCGATGCCCTGCGTGCGCGCGGCCGGGCCGACACCCGGGATGTCGACCGTCGTCACCTTGCGCCAGGAGTCGCCCTCCCGCTTGGCCTCCTTGACCGCGAGCTGGCCCGCGATGACCGACGGGTCGTTCGGCAGCGGCTCGCCGCGGTCGTTGCGGCCGCCGACCAGGGAGACGGTCACCGAGCCGGTGATCGGCGTATCGCCGCCGAAGTTCTCCGCCATGCAGCCGCAGTACAGCGCGCCCGACTTCCAGGCATCGGCAGCGGCCTTCTGGAGAAAGTCGACGTAGGTGCCGCGGTGCTGCTCCAACTCCGGGCGCTGCCGCACCCGTTCGCTCACCATCCGCCGGATCGAGTCGTCCCGCGACTCCGGCCGTACGTCGAACTCCCACCACGACTCCGGCACCTTGATCCGGAAACCGCCCCGCTCGACGGTCAGGGTCTCCATGTACCGGGCCATGGCGCCGGCCTCCCGTTCACTCGATCACAAGTCCGGCCATCGTCCCATCGTGCGAGCGCTGGGTGCGACAAGATCAGCGGCGTGAGACGGACGAAACAAGCGATAGCCATGGACATGGCCGGCGCGGAGATCGAGCGGCGCAGGTCGCGGTGGATCTCGGACGGGATCCAGGTGTCCTCCGTGCCATGGGCCGACGATCGCGAGTGGCTGGCAGTGCACTTCAGCGCTGTGGGCTGGGCCGTGCGGCTGCTGGTGGAGGTGCACTGCAACGGTCACGCGCGGCTCCACTTCACTTCGCCGAGCGAGAGCGAGAGCGAGAACGAGCTCGGAGGCGAGGGCCAGGCCGTCCAGGAGTCCCGCCGGCTCGCCTCCGTGGAGGCGGTCGGCGCACTGCTCGACGAGGCGGTGACCCGGGCCGGGCGGATCAGCCTCCAGCCGGCGCAGCTCATCGCCCGTACTTGCACGACCGGTTGGCTGGACTGGATCCACGGCGAGCTGTGGCTGCTCCCCGATCAGCTGCTCCGCATCCGCGGCGGCGTACCGGCCACCATGACGGTCGGGCTCCTCGGGCCCGAACTGGCGACCCCGGACACGTTCCGGACGCTCGCCCACGACCCCGACGCCATCCGCTCCGCGCACCGCACCAACAAGGTGCTCCCCCTCACCGAGATCGCCAACGCTCGGATCCACCGCGGCCTGACCACCTCCGGAATGACGCTCTCCATGGCCGACGGGACGCGTCACAAGCTGCTGTGGATGTCCATGGAGCCCGCGCGCGGCCTCCTCAGGGACCGGCTGCTGCCGCTCCTGGGCCCTCGGCTGGCTCACTGAGCACCTCGGGCTCCGCCACCGTCCAGAAGGGGGAGTCCTTCGGCGGTGCCGGGCGTACGGGGAGCGCCGTGAAGTCGATGTCCGCATCCGCGACCGGGTCCCCGACCGGACTCCGGCCCCGGCTGTCCGAGCCGTAGTACAGACCGTAGGCCCAGTACTCGGGCAGTTCATGCCCCATGAGCTGGAGGTCCAGGGTCACCGACTCCCGCGTCCCGTACACCGCGTTGACCCTGGCGACGGCCTCCGCACGCGGGACACCGATCCGCTCCACCAGCACGTCCACCATTGCGCGGAAGAAGCCGAGCATGTCCTCGTCGAGCGGGAGCACGAACTCCGTCCCCGTGGTGCCCGCCGTCGGGCACGCCCCGTACTCGACGAGCCATCGCAGGCGCCTGACCTCCGCCACCAGTCGCGGCACCGTCTCCCTGGCCGTGGCGGCCAGTACGGAGTCCGGGGTCGAGCCCGAGCACAGCTCCTCGATCGCCTCCAGGTCGAGGTGGTCGCCGTTCGCGTCCGCGGCGGGGTCGAGAGAGTCGTCGCGCGCCGGTTCCGAAGTCATGCTCTACACGGAGGCCAGGAACTCCGACCAGGCCTCCGGCGCAAGCGCGAGCCGGGGGCCTTCGGTGTGCTTGGAGTCCCGGACGTGGATGGTGTGGGGGGCTATGGCGATCTCGACGCAGGAGTCACCATCAGGGCCACTGCTGTAGCTGCTCTTGAACCACGCCGGTTCAGCGTTGCGGATCATGTCTCTCCCAGCAGTTGCTCGATGAAGGCCAGCGACTCCCGCGGGGGAAGGGCCTGAGCTCGGATGGTGCCGTAGCGCAGTTCGAGGATCCGGATGTGCTTCGGGTCAGTGGTCGGCCGGCCGCTGAAAGCGCCGTCGGACCGGCCTACCGCAGTGCCGTCCCCGAATTTCAGCACCTCGATCCTCCCGTTCAGACCGGGGTGTGCCTCGCTGCTCGTCGGCATCAGCTGAAGCCTGACGTTACGCAACCGCCCCACCTCCAGCAGACGCTCAAGCTGCCGACGCCACACCATTGTGCCTCCGACCGGGCGGAGCAGCGTCGACTCCTCCTGGACGAAGCTCAGCGAAGGTGCCGGCGACCGCTCGAACACCGACTGCCGAGCCATGCGTGCAGCCACCAGACGTTCCACTTCGTCCGGCGAGTACGCGGGTTGCCACGACTCGAACAACGCCCGCGCGTGCTCGGGGGTCTGCAGCAGCCCGTTGACGCTGCTGCACTCGTACACCCCGATCTCCACCGCCTGCCCCTCCAACTTGGCAAGCTCCCGCACCTTCCTGGGATACCGGACCTTCTTCACGTCCTCCCAAGCCGCCGCGACCAGCCCACCCGCCCCCAGCACCTCATCCGCCCGGACCAGATAGTCCTGCCGAGGAATCCGCTTCCCGCCCTCGATCTTGTAGACCATGTCCTCGCCGTAGCCGACCGCCGTTCCGAACTCGGCGGCCCGCATCCCCACCGCCTCACGCCGCAGCTTCAGCTGCCGCCCGACCGTGGCGATGACCGCGACGCCCCACTCGTCGTCCGGGTCCACCTCCCAACCCGGCTCGTCCGTTTCGCCCTTGAGCCGCCCCGAGTCCGCCTCGACCGTCATCCCGCGCCCTTCCGCCGTCGTACGACCGTGCTCAGCGCCCTACCCGTACGCCCGGCCCCGACAGCCCGGACAACGCCGGACAGGCTCCGGACAGTCACCGTACGCACTCGCTGAGTCACTGTCACGGTAAGCGCAGACAGCCACGCTGAGTGACGTGAAGCAGAACTCCCCCGAACTCCGCACCCCACTCCGCAACTTCAGCCTCCAACTCTCCGCCACCCCGCGCGGCGCCCGCTTGGCCCGCCTCCTCGCCGCTGAACAACTGCGCTCCTGGGGAGTGCCGTTGGACCCGGCAAGGCAGGTCATCGCGGAGCTCTCGGCCAACGCGGCGACACACGGCCGAACCCCCGGCCGCGACTTCCGCCTGCTCCTCTACGTCGTGGCCGACACCCTCCGCATCGAGGTGACGGACACCCGCGCGGACCGCCTCCCGACAGCCCGACCCGGCCTGGGGCTCCTCCTGGTCGACGCGCTGGCCGACCGCTGGGGCGTCACCCGAGGGCTGCCGCCCCGCAAGACCGTCTGGGCCGAACTCGACCTCGCACCGAAACCCGAAAGTGCGTGCTCCGGCGGTACAGGCGCTCTCCTCCAAGGACCACAAGGGTGAAAGAACCCGACCAAACCCCACCCCTCCTCCCAGCCGCAGGGCTGCCTCACCCTCGCGAGTGAACATCGCCAACTCAGCTGGAGTCAGGGCCCATCGCCTGCCCTACGCTCAGCGCAACACGTCACGACACAACCGCAGACATGCGACGGCCCCCGCCGGGACTGCAATCCCAGTGCGAGGGCCTGACCACCGAGGAAGTAGGAGCTTCCCGATGGATACGCAGAACCCTAACGTGCCCACGCACGCCCACACCCGGGTTGCCGGAAAGAAGCACCCGAACCGGCGGCACCCCCACTCCGGCCTGGTGCACGACAACGCCCGCCACACCACCCGCTTCACGGTGATCGGCAACCACCTGGCCCAGCACCCGGAACTGTCACTGCTCGCGATCGGGCTGTCGGTGCACATCCAGTCGCTCCCGGCCGGCGCCCGCATCGACATCAAGTCCCTCGCGGCCCGCTTCCCGGAGGGCACGACCCGCATCGCCGCGGCCCTGCGCGAGCTGGAGGCGCACGGCTACCTCCGCCGCACCCGCGAACGCGTCCCGGACGGCCGGATCATCACCCGCACGACCTCCTGCAACCAGCCGGGTCACAGCGGTACGGAGACCCCGCCGCACCCGGCCCCGAGGAAGCGGCCGAGGCAACCCGGCGGCAAACCCCTCCCCGCGGTACCGCGCCCGGCCTGCCCTGCCCCCGCCCTCCTCCGGCAGGCCACGGACCTCCTCAGTCGGCTCCGCCGCGACGACCCCCGACTCCTCCTGTCCGCGTGCGACACCGCCCACCTCGCCCCGGGCGTCGCCGCCTGGCTGGAGCGCGACGTCTCCCCGGCCGCCGTACGGCACGCCCTGACGACGGACCTCCCACCCGAGCCCCTCCACCGCCCGGCCGCCCTCCTGGCCCGCCGCCTCACGGCCCAGCTGCCAGCCCCGCCGCCCTTCGCCCCACCGACTCCCCCACCACCCACCCGGCACCCCCTCCAGACCTGCGACGGCTGCGACCGCGCCTTCCGCGCACCGGACCCCGGCCACTGCCGCGATTGCCGGTCCGGCCAAACCGAACTCCTGGAAGCCGTATGAAGAGAGCAACGGCCGCACACGTCGCCTCGCTCCCCCGCCAACCGAGCGGGATAGCCTGGCCGGGGCACTCCCTGGAGGTGGACACGATGAGCACTCAGGCCGACCACGGACATGAGCTGGTCCCCCGCCCTCAGCACACTCCTGACGCCCTGCGTGCCGCCCTCACCGCTGTCGATCCGGCTCGCCTGGAAGAGATGCAGGCCACGAAGGACGACGCCTTCGCCAAGGCGGTCGAGTGGCAGTCCCTCAGCCCTGTGCAGAGCTGGGTGCTGTCCTGGGCCCGGGACATCGAGATCGCCCGGCGTCCCGACCTGTCCATCCGCTACACCCGCGCGAAGGGCAACCTGGAGCACGAGGACCCCGCCATCGCGCAAGAGGCCCTGCGTGAACTGAGCGCTGTCCTGGACGAAGCCATGAACGCAGTCCGCGAGTGAGCTGGAAATGGGAGTACGCCTTCGGCGCGGAGGAAGTGGCCCGCACCGCTCCCACCGGCTTCCTCGCGGAGGTGGAACGCAAGGCGGATGAGCTGGTCAGGGCCGCCGAAGCCCTGCACACTCACGGACAGGCGCATGGGAGCGTCGATCCGAAGGGTGGCGACGTCATCGTCCCCGGCGGCATGTTCACGTATCAGGTCGTCGTCCGCAGCGAGCGGATCTTCATCGTCCAGATCACGTACCTGGGCTTCTGACCGACTACAGGAAACACACCCCAGGCCTCGGTCCGCCCGCGCGCCGACCTGCCGCAGGTGAGCACCCCCGGACACGACAAAGGGACCCGCACGACCGAAGTCGTACGGGCCCCTTCGAGCCACTCAGGTCAGTAGACCCTCAAGCCAGTCCGAGGACTCACTTGTTGATCTTGGTGACCTGGCCGGCGCCCACGGTCCGGCCACCCTCACGGATGGCGAACTTCAGGCCCTCCTCCATGGCGACGGGCTGGATGAGCTCCACCTTCATCTCGGTGTTGTCACCCGGCATGACCATCTCGGTGCCCTCGGGGAGGGTCACCACGCCGGTCACGTCCGTCGTACGGAAGTAGAACTGCGGGCGGTAGTTGTTGAAGAACGGCGTGTGGCGGCCACCCTCGTCCTTGGACAGGATGTAGGCCTGCGCCTCGAACTCGGTGTGCGGGGTGACCGAGCCCGGCTTGATGATGACCTGGCCGCGCTCGACGTCCTCGCGCTTGATGCCACGGAGGAGCAGACCGACGTTCTCACCGGCCTGGCCCTCGTCGAGCAGCTTGCGGAACATCTCGATGCCGGTGACCGTGGTGGTGGTCTTCTCCTGCTTGATGCCCACGATGTCAACGGTCTCGTTGACCTTGAGGACACCACGCTCGATACGGCCGGTGACGACCGTACCGCGACCGGTGATCGTGAAGACGTCCTCGATCGGCATGAGGAACGGCTTGTCGACGTCACGCTCGGGCTGCGGGATGTTCTCGTCCACGGCCTTCATGAGCTCGAGGACGGAGTTGCCCCACTCCTTGTCGCCCTCGAGGGCCTTGAGCGCCGAGACCTTGACGACCGGCAGGTCGTCGCCCGGGAACTCGTACTCGGAGAGGAGCTCACGGACCTCGAGCTCTACGAGCTCCAGGATCTCCTCGTCGTCCACCATGTCGGCCTTGTTAAGGGCGACGACGATGTACGGAACGCCGACCTGGCGGGCCAGGAGCACGTGCTCCTTGGTCTGCGGCATCGGGCCGTCGGTGGCGGCGACCACGAGGATGGCGCCGTCCATCTGCGCCGCACCCGTGATCATGTTCTTGATGTAGTCCGCGTGACCGGGGCAGTCGACGTGGGCGTAGTGACGCGTCTCGGTCTGGTACTCGACGTGCGCGATGGAGATGGTGATACCGCGCTGGCGCTCTTCAGGAGCCTTGTCGATCTGGTCGAAGGCCGAGGCCTCGTTCAGGTCCGGGTACGCGTCGTGCAGCACCTTGGTAATGGCGGCCGTGAGGGTCGTCTTACCGTGGTCGATGTGACCGATGGTGCCGATGTTGACGTGCGGCTTAGTCCGCTCGAACTTCGCCTTCGCCACTGGGGTCCTCCTGGGGAGTGGTTCTGGTACGCCTTACTCATCGGCGCCAGGTGATCTTTGCTGGAAAGCCCGGGCCCCGGGGCATTCCCACCACGATTGCGGCGGAATGCCCCTCAAGGCTCCGGAGTCAAGCCTACGGCGTGTAGACGCGGTGCGTTACTCGCCCTTGGCCTTCGCGATGATCTCCTCGGCGACGTTCCGCGGAACCTCGGCGTAGGAGTCGAACTGCATGGAGTAGCTCGCACGGCCGGACGTCTTGCTGCGCAGGTCGCCGACGTAGCCGAACATCTCCGAGAGGGGCACGAGGCCCTTCACGACGCGGGCACCGGCCCGCTCCTCCATGGCCTGGATCTGGCCACGGCGGGAGTTGATGTCACCGATGACCTCACCCATGTAGTCCTCGGGCGTGGTGACCTCGACGGCCATCATCGGCTCGAGCAGCACGGGGCTGGCCTTGCGCGCGGCCTCCTTGAAGGCCTGCGAACCGGCGATCTTGAACGCGAGCTCGGAGGAGTCGACCTCGTGGTAGCCACCGTCGATGAGCGTGACGCGGACACCGGTCATCTCGTAGCCGGCGAGGATGCCGAACTGCATGGCCTCCTGCGCACCGGCGTCCACCGAAGGGATGTACTCCTTCGGGATACGGCCACCGGTGACCTTGTTCACGAACTCGTACGAGGCGTCGCCGCCCTCGATCGGCTCGATCGCGATCTGCACCTTGGCGAACTGGCCGGTACCACCAGTCTGCTTCTTGTGCGTGTAGTCGACGCGCTCGACGGCCTTGCGGATCGTCTCACGGTAGGCGACCTGCGGCTTGCCGACGTTGGCCTCGACCTTGAACTCACGGCGCATACGGTCGACCAGCACCTCGAGGTGCAGCTCACCCATACCACCGATGATGGTCTGGCCGGTCTCCTCGTCCGAGTGGACCTGGAAGGACGGGTCCTCCTCGGCCAGACGCTGGATCGCGACGCCCAGCTTCTCCTGGTCGCCCTTCGACTTGGGCTCGATGGCGACCTGGATGACCGGCGCCGGGAAGTCCATGGACTCCAGGATCACCGGGTTCTTGTCGTCGGACAGCGTCTCACCGGTGGTGGTCTGCTTCAGGCCCATGACGGCGACGATGTCGCCGGCGCCCACCGAGTCGATCTCCTCACGCTTGTTCGCGTGCATGCGGTAGATCTTGCCGATGCGCTCCTTCTTGCCCTTGACGGAGTTCAGCACGGCGGTGCCGGACTCCAGGCGGCCCGAGTAGACCCGGACGAAGGTGAGCTTGCCGAGGTGCGGGTCGCTCATGATCTTGAACGCGAGCGCGGCGAGCGGCTCGTCCTCCGACGGCTTGCGCGCGACGACCAGCTCCGGGTCCTTGACGTCGTGGCCCTCGATGGCCTCGACGTCGAGCGGAGTGGGCAGGTAGCGCACGACCGCGTCGAGCAGGGGCTGAACGCCCTTGTTCTTGAACGCGGTGCCGCAGAACACGGGGGTGACGGTGGTGCCGCCGCCCTTGCCGGACGCGATCGTGATACGGCGGATCGCGGCGTAGAGCTGCTCCACGGTGGGCTCGGTGCCCTCCAGGTACAGCTCCATCAGCTCTTCGTCGTTCTCGGCGACGGCCTCGAGCAGCTTGCCGCGGTACTCCTCGGCAGCCTCGACGTGGGTGTCCGGGATGTCGACGGTGTCGTACATCTCGCCCTTGGTCGCCTCGGCCGACCAGACCAGGGCCTTCATCGTCACGAGGTCGATGACGCCCTTGAAGTCCGCCTCCGCACCGATCGGCAGCTGCATGACGAGCGGCTGCGCGCCCAGGCGGTCCGAGATCATGTCCACGCAGCGGTGGAACTCGGCGCCGGTACGGTCCAGCTTGTTGACGAAGCAGATACGCGGCACGCCGTAACGGTCGGCCTGACGCCACACCGTCTCGGACTGCGGCTCGACACCGGCGACACCGTCGAACACCGTCACGGCACCGTCGAGCACGCGCAGGGAGCGCTCCACCTCGACGGTGAAGTCGACGTGACCCGGGGTGTCGATGATGTTGATGGTGTAGTCGTTGTCCTCGAGCGGCCAGTGACAGGTGGTCGCAGCAGACGTGATCGTGATGCCACGCTCCTGCTCCTGCTCCATCCAGTCCATGGTGGCAGCGCCGTCGTGGACCTCACCGATCTTGTACGACACGCCCGTGTAGAACAGGATCCGCTCGGTGGTGGTCGTCTTGCCCGCGTCGATGTGGGCCATGATCCCGATGTTGCGGACCTTGGCCAGGTCAAGTGAAGTGGTAGCCATAAGGCTTCAGTCTTCTCTCGGTCTCGATGTGGGTAGCGACTACCAGCGGTAGTGCGCGAAGGCCTTGTTGGACTCGGCCATCTTGTGGGTGTCCTCGCGCTTCTTCACAGCGGCACCGAGGCCGTTGGAGGCGTCGAGAAGCTCGTTGAGCAGACGCTCGGTCATGGTCTTCTCGCGACGGGCGCGGGAGTAACCGACCAGCCAGCGCAGCGCGAGCGTGTTGGCGCGACCGGGCTTGACCTCGATCGGAACCTGGTACGTCGCACCACCGACACGGCGGGACTTGACCTCGAGGGTCGGCTTGATGTTCTCCAGCGCGCGCTTCAGCGTGATGATCGGGTCGTTGCCCGTCTTCTCACGCAGACCCTCCATGGCGCCGTAGACGATGCGCTCGGCGGTGGAGCGCTTGCCGTTCAGCAGCACCTTGTTGATGAGCGACGTGACCAGAGGAGAACCGTAGACCGGGTCGATGATGACCGGGCGCTTCGGGGCGGGGCCCTTACGAGGCATTCTTACTTCTCCTTCTTGGCGCCGTAGCGGGAACGGGCCTGCTTGCGGTTCTTGACACCCTGGGTGTCGAGGGAGCCACGGATGATCTTGTAGCGAACACCCGGCAGGTCCTTCACACGGCCGCCGCGCACGAGCACGATGGAGTGCTCCTGCAGGTTGTGTCCCTCACCCGGAATGTAAGCGGTGACCTCGATCCCGCTGGTCAGACGCACACGCGCGACCTTACGCAGGGCCGAGTTCGGCTTCTTCGGGGTGGTCGTGAACACACGCGTGCAGACGCCCCGGCGCTGAGGGGAACCCTCGAGTGCGGGCGTCTTGTTCTTCTCGACCTTGTCCTGCCGGCCCTTGCGGACCAGCTGCTGGATCGTAGGCACTACTTCTCCGGTTTCTGTGTGCCGAATGGTAAAGCTAACCTGGAACATCTCCGACCCACGCGGTCGGGTGTGTCGAACCCGCGGACTTCCGCCGCGAGGCAGAAACAGCGCAGATTACGGTGGCCGGCGTCGACTCGCCGTGCGGTTCATGGCACACACGCGAGCCAGGGCACACCCCAGGCACAAGGTCTGAGCGTACCTACCGCATTCGCTGCGGTCAAAACAAATGGGCACCGCCCGCATCGCCATGCGGGGCATGTCAAGCCCCCCGGCCGTTGTCGATCTTCAATTCGACGGTGACTGTCCGTTTTGCATACCTTCACGATGCTACGACGGACACCACCGTGAGCAACACCAGAACGAGTGCCCAACCCGCCGTGGACAACCACCCGAGCACCAGACCGGTCAGCGCGAGCCCGTCCCCCAGCTCTCCCCGGCTGCGGATCTCGGCCCGGGCCACATGCCCCAGCACGACGGCCGGGATCCCGGTCAGCCCCATCGTCGGCACGCACAGCAGCCCGCACACGCCGGCCGCGACGGCCTTCGCGTTGGTCCGCGGCCGCGGCACGGGCAGGAACGTCGTCGGCACGGGCCCGAAGGGGGCCGACTGCGGCAGCGGCCCCTGCGGCAGATCCGCGACGAGCAGCGCCAGCTCCCCCACGGTCCGCGCGGCGTACGCCCGCCCCACCCGGTTCTCGAACTCGTCCCGCTCCATCCGTCCCTCGCCGTACCCGGCTCTGAGCACGTCCACGGCCCGCTCCCGGTCGGCGTGCGACGCGAGCATCGACGGGGCACCGGAGCCCTGCCAGGGCTGCCAGGGCTGCCAGGGCTGCCAGGACGGATAGCGCGGCTGCGACACGGAGCACCTCCCCGGGGGCCGGAGTCCTTCCATGATGCGCCGAGCGCGCCGTTCCGGCACGGGTGCGTCCCTCACCACCACTGCGTGTCGGCCAGACGGCCGCCAGACGCGCTCCGGCGCGGGGGCACGCCTCGTACGCGCCGCCGTACGCCGGGACGCGCGGAGGACCCGCCTGAAGGCACGGAACGCCGAAGGGCGGCCACCCCGCAGGGTGACCGCCCTTCGACTCAAGCGACTCGCTTACTGGTTGTACGGACCGTAGTCGTAGTCCTCCAGCGGAACGGCCTGGCCGGAGCCCGTGCCGAACGGCGAGTAGTCGATGTCGTCGTAGCCGACGGCCGAGTACATCGCGGCCTTGGCCTCCTCGGTCGGCTCGACCCGGATGTTGCGGTAGCGGGACAGACCCGTACCGGCCGGGATGAGCTTACCGATGATGACGTTCTCCTTGAGGCCGATGAGGCTGTCGGACTTGGCGTTGATCGCCGCGTCCGTCAGGACTCGGGTCGTCTCCTGGAAGGAGGCGGCCGACAGCCAGGATTCCGTCGCCAGCGAGGCCTTGGTGATACCCATCAGCTGCGGACGACCGGAGGCCGGGTGACCGCCCTCCTGGACCACACGACGGTTCTCGGTCTCGAACTTCGAGCGCTCGACCAGCTCACCGGGCAGCAGCTCGGCGTCGCCGGACTCGATGATCGTCACACGGCGCAGCATCTGCCGGATGATGATCTCGATGTGCTTGTCGTGGATCGACACACCCTGCGAGTTGTAGACCTTCTGGACCTCGCCGACCAGGTGGACCTGGACGGCACGCTGGCCCAGGATGCGCAGCACGTCGTGCGGGTTGGTGGCACCCACGGTGAGCTTCTGGCCCACCTCGACGTGCTCGCCCTCGCTGACCAGGAGACGGGCACGCTTCGAGATCGGGAACGCCGTCTCGTCGCTGCCGTCGTCCGGGGTGACGACGATCTTCTTGGTCTTCTCGGTCTCCTCGATCCGGACGCGGCCCTGGGCCTCGGAGATCGGGGCGACACCCTTCGGGGTACGGGCCTCGAAGAGCTCGACGACACGCGGCAGACCCTGGGTGATGTCGTCACCGGCCACACCACCGGTGTGGAAGGTACGCATCGTCAGCTGGGTACCGGGCTCACCGATGGACTGGGCGGCGATGATGCCGACCGCCTCACCGATGTCGACCAGCTTGCCGGTGGCGAGCGAACGGCCGTAGCACATCGCGCAGGTGCCGACGGCGGACTCGCAGGTCAGGACCGAGCGGGTCTTGACCTCCTCGACGCCGCGCTGCACGAGCTCCTCGATGAGGACGTCGCCCAGGTCGGTACCGGCCGGGGCCAGCACCTGCCCGTCGACCACGATGTCCTCGGCGAGGCAGCGCGCGTACACGGAGGTCTCGACGTCCTCCGTCTTGACCAGCGTGCCCTCGGCGTTCCGGTCGGCGATCTTCAGACGCAGACCGCGCTCGGTGCCGCAGTCCTCCTCGCGAATGATGACGTCCTGGGAGACGTCGACCAGACGACGCGTGAGGTAACCCGAGTCGGCGGTACGCAGAGCGGTGTCCGCCAGACCCTTACGGGCACCGTGCGTGGAGATGAAGTACTCCAGCACGGACAGACCCTCACGGAAGGACGCCTTGATCGGACGCGGGATCGTCTCGTTCTTCGCGTTCGACACCAGACCACGCATACCGGCGATCTGACGCATCTGCATCATGTTGCCTCGTGCACCCGAGTTCACCATCATGAAGATCGGGTTGGTCTTCGGGAAGTTGTCGTTCATCGCCTCGGCGACCTCGTTGGTCGCCTTGGTCCAGATCGCGATGAGCTCCTGCGTGCGCTCGTCCTTGGTAATCAGACCGCGCTCGTACTGCTTCTGGACCTTCTCGTCCTGCGCCTCGTAGCCCTTGACGATCTCCTTCTTCGCCTCGGGAACGACGACGTCGGAGATGGCCACGGTCACGCCGGAACGGGTGGCCCAGTAGAAGCCGGACGCCTTCAGGTTGTCGAGCGTCGCCGCCACGATGACCTTCGGGTAGCGCTCGGCGAGGTCGTTGACGATCTCGGAGAGCTGCTTCTTGCCGACCTCGTAGTCGACGAACGGGTAGTCCTCGGGCAGCAGCTCGTTGAAGAGCGCACGGCCCAGGGTGGTGTTCAGCCGGAAGCTGTCACCCTGCTGCCACTCGGGCTCGCCCTCCTCACGCGCCGGCGGGGTCCAGCCACGCGGCGGGATGGTGCCGACCGGGAAGCGGACATCGATCCTCGACTGGAGCGACAGCTCGCCCGCGTCGAAGGCCATGATCGCCTCGGCGACCGAGGCGAAGGAACGGCCCTCGCCCTTGAGCTCGCGCATCTCGCCGTCGGTGGTGAGGAAGAACAGACCGAGGACCATGTCCTGGGTCGGCATCGTCACCGGGCGGCCGTCGGCCGGCTTGAGGATGTTGTTCGAGGACAGCATCAGGATGCGGGCCTCGGCCTGCGCCTCCGCGGACAGCGGCAGGTGCACGGCCATCTGGTCACCGTCGAAGTCCGCGTTGAACGCGGTGCAGACGAGCGGGTGGATCTGGATGGCCTTGCCCTCGACCAGCTGCGGCTCGAAGGCCTGGATGCCGAGGCGGTGCAGCGTGGGCGCACGGTTCAGCAGAACCGGGTGCTCCGCGATGACCTCTTCCAGCACGTCGTACACGACCGTGCGGCCGCGCTCGACCATGCGCTTGGCGCTCTTGATGTTCTGCGCGTGGTTCAGGTCGACCAGGCGCTTCATCACGAACGGCTTGAAGAGCTCCAGCGCCATCGCCTTCGGCAGACCGCACTGGTGCAGCTTCAGCTGCGGACCGACGACGATCACGGAACGCGCGGAGTAGTCCACGCGCTTGCCGAGCAGGTTCTGACGGAAGCGGCCCTGCTTGCCCTTCAGCATGTCGCTGAGGGACTTCAGCGGGCGGTTACCGGGACCGGTGACCGGACGGCCACGGCGGCCGTTGTCGAACAGCGCGTCGACGGCCTCCTGGAGCATGCGCTTCTCGTTGTTCACGATGATCTCGGGCGCACCGAGGTCGAGAAGGCGCTTCAGGCGGTTGTTCCGGTTGATCACACGGCGGTACAGGTCGTTCAGGTCGGAGGTCGCGAAGCGGCCACCGTCCAGCTGCACCATCGGACGCAGGTCCGGCGGGATGACCGGCACGCAGTCGAGCACCATGCCCTTGGGGCTGTTGCTGGTCTGCAGGAACGCGGAGACGACCTTCAGGCGCTTGAGCGCACGGGTCTTCTTCTGGCCCTTGCCGGTACGGATGATCTCGCGGAGGCGCTCGGCCTCCTCGTCGAGGTCGAAGGACTCCAGGCGCTTCTGCAGCGCCGCGGCACCCATCGAGCCGTCGAAGTACGTGCCGAAGCGGTCACGCAGCTCGCGGTAGAGCAGCTCGTCGCCCTCCAGGTCCTGGACCTTGAGGTTCTTGAAGCGGTTCCACACCTCGTCGAGACGGTCGATTTCGCGCTGCGCACGGTCGCGCAGCTGCTTCATCTCGCGCTCGGCACCCTCGCGCACCTTGCGGCGCACGTCGGCCTTGGCGCCCTCGGCCTCCAGCTCGGCCAGGTCGGTCTCAAGCTTCTTGGCGCGGGCCTCCAGGTCGGCGTCGCGGCGCTGCTCGATCTGCTGGCGCTCGACGGAGACGTGGGCCTCCAGCGACGGCAGGTCGCGCGTACGGCGCTCCTCGTCGACGTACGTGATCATGTACGCCGCGAAGTAGATGACCTTCTCGAGGTCCTTCGGGGCCAGGTCGAGCAGGTAGCCCAGCCGCGACGGGACGCCCTTGAAGTACCAGATGTGGGTGACCGGGGCGGCGAGCTCGATGTGGCCCATCCGCTCACGGCGCACCTTGGCGCGGGTGACCTCGACGCCACACCGCTCACAGATGATGCCCTTGAAGCGGACACGCTTGTACTTGCCGCAGTAGCACTCCCAGTCCCGGGTCGGACCGAAGATCTTCTCGCAGAAGAGTCCGTCCTTTTCGGGCTTGAGCGTGCGGTAGTTGATCGTCTCGGGCTTCTTGACCTCGCCGTGGCTCCACTGACGGATGTCGTCAGCGGTGGCCAGACCGATCCGGAGCTCGTCGAAGAAGTTGACGTCGAGCACTATGCGTCAATCCCTCTCAGGGTTGTAAGTCATGGGGTCTGATACGGGGGTCCTGGGGCCGGAGGCCTTCATGACGAAGGCCTCCGAACTCCCGTCAGACCTCTTCGACGCTGCTCGGCTCACGCCGGGACAGGTCGATGCCAAGCTCCTCCGCAGCGCGGAAGACGTCCTCGTCGGTGTCGCGCATCTCGATGGACATGCCGTCCGAGGACAGCACCTCCACGTTGAGGCACAGGGACTGCATCTCCTTGATGAGCACCTTGAAGGACTCGGGGATGCCGGGCTCGGGAATGTTCTCGCCCTTGACGATGGCCTCGTAGACCTTCACGCGGCCGGTGACGTCGTCGGACTTGATGGTCAGCAGCTCCTGGAGGGCGTATGCGGCGCCGTAAGCCTCCAGCGCCCACACCTCCATCTCACCGAAGCGCTGGCCACCGAACTGGGCCTTACCACCCAGCGGCTGCTGGGTGATCATCGAGTACGGACCGGTCGACCGGGCGTGCAGCTTGTCGTCGACCAGGTGGTGCAGCTTGAGGATGTACATGTAGCCGACCGAGATCGGCTCGGGGAACGGCTCGCCGGAGCGGCCGTCGAACAGCGGCGCCTTACCGGTCGGGAGCACCATGCGCTCGCCGTCGCGGTTCGGGATGGTGTGGTTCAGCAGACCGGCCAGCTCGTCCTCGCGCGCACCGTCGAAGACGGGGGTGGCGACGTTGGTGCCCGGGGCGACCTGGTCGGCCTCGATGGCCTGCAGGCGCTGCGCCCAGTCGTCCGCGAGGCCGGAGACGTCCCAGCCACGGCTGGCGAGCCAGCCGAGGTGGATCTCCAGAACCTGTCCCGGGTTCATTCGGGACGGCACACCGAGCGGGTTGAGGATGATGTCGACCGGGGTGCCGTCCTCCAGGAACGGCATGTCCTCGATCGGCAGGATCTTCGAGATGACGCCCTTGTTGCCGTGGCGGCCGGCGAGCTTGTCACCGTCGGTGATCTTCCGCTTCTGCGCCACGTACACGCGCACCAGCTGGTTCACACCGGGGGGAAGCTCGTCGCCCTCCTCGCGGTCGAAGACGCGGACGCCGATGACCTTGCCGATCTCGCCGTGCGGCACCTTCAGCGAGGTGTCACGGACCTCACGGGCCTTCTCGCCGAAGATGGCGCGCAGCAGGCGCTCTTCCGGCGTCAGCTCGGTCTCACCCTTGGGCGTGACCTTGCCGACGAGGATGTCGCCGGCGACGACCTCGGCACCGATGCGGATGATGCCGCGCTCGTCGAGGTCGGCGAGGACCTCCTCGGAGACGTTCGGGATGTCCCGGGTGATCTCCTCGGGGCCGAGCTTCGTGTCACGGGCGTCGACCTCGTGCTCCTCGATGTGGATCGAGGAGAGGACGTCGTCCTGCACGAGGCGCTGCGACAGGATGATCGCGTCCTCGTAGTTGTGACCCTCCCACGGCATGAACGCCACGAGCAGGTTCTTGCCCAGCGCCATCTCGCCGTTCTGGGTGGCCGGACCGTCGGCGAGGACCTGGCCCTCGATGATCCGGTCGCCCTCGTTGACGATGACCTTCTGGTTGACCGAGGTGCCCTGGTTGGAACGGGCGAACTTGGCCAGGCGGTACGTGATGTACGTGCCGTCGTCGTTGGCGGTGGTGATGTAGTCCGCGGAGACCTCCTGGACCACACCCGGCTTCTCGGCCTTGACCACGTCGCCGGCGTCGACCGCGGAGCGGTACTCCATGCCGGTGCCGACGAGCGGGGCCTCGGACTTAATCAGCGGCACGGCCTGACGCATCATGTTCGCGCCCATGAGGGCGCGGTTGGCGTCATCGTGCTCGAGGAAGGGGATCATGGCGGTCGCGACCGACACCATCTGGCGCGGGGAGACGTCCATGTAGTCCACGTCCTCGGGGCCGACGTAGTCGACCTCGCCGCCCTTGCGGCGGACCAGCACGCGGGCCTCGGCGAAGCGGAGGTCGTCCGTCAGCGGCGCGTTGGCCTGCGCGATGACGAAGCGGTCCTCCTCGTCGGCGGTCAGGTAGTCGACGTCGTCGGTGACCTGGCCCTCGAAGACCTTGCGGTACGGGGTCTCGACGAAACCGAAGGCGTTGACCCGGCCGTAGGAGGCGAGCGAACCGATCAGACCGATGTTCGGGCCTTCGGGCGTCTCGATCGGGCACATGCGGCCGTAGTGCGAGGGGTGCACGTCACGGACCTCGAAGCCGGCCCGCTCACGGGACAGACCACCGGGACCCAGCGCCGAGAGACGACGCTTGTGCGTCAGACCCGACAGCGGGTTGTTCTGGTCCATGAACTGCGACAGCTGGCTGGTGCCGAAGAACTCCTTGATGGAGGCGACGACCGGCCGGATGTTGATCAGGGTCTGCGGCGTGATCGCCTCGACGTCCTGGGTCGTCATCCGCTCGCGGACGACACGCTCCATACGCGCCAGACCCGTACGGACCTGGTTCTGGATGAGCTCGCCGACGCTGCGCAGGCGGCGGTTGCCGAAGTGGTCGATGTCGTCGGTCTCGACGACGATGTTCGTGCCACTGTCGCCGACCGTCTCGGTCTCGCCCGCGTGCAGCTTCACCAGGTACTTGATCGTCGAGATGATGTCCTCGACGGTCAGGATGCCCGCGTCCAGCGGAGCGTCCGCACCCAGCTTCTTGTTGACCTTGTAGCGGCCGACCTT
This sequence comes from Streptomyces sp. NPDC093598, assembly GCF_044764825.1. NCBI lineage: Bacteria > Bacillati > Actinomycetota > Actinomycetes > Kitasatosporales > Streptomycetaceae > Streptomyces > Streptomyces sp. NPDC093598. Next base: position 473,498 of record NZ_JBIWIV010000004.1, read on the forward strand.
GGCCAGGTCGTAGCGCTTGGGGTTGAAGTAGAGGTTCTCGAGCAGCGTCTGCGCGGCCTCACGCGTGGGGGGCTCGCCCGGACGCAGCTTGCGGTAGATGTCGAGCAGCGCGTCGTCCTGGCCCTGGGTGTGGTCCTTCTCCAGGGTGGCGCGCATGGACTCGTACTCGCCGAACTCCTCGAGGATCTGCTCGGTGGTCCAGCCGAGCGCCTTGAGCAGGACGGTGACGGACTGCTTGCGCTTGCGGTCGATGCGGACACCGACCATGTCGCGCTTGTCGATCTCCATCTCCAGCCAGGCACCCCGGGACGGGATGATCTTCGCGGAGAAGATGTCCTTGTCGGACGTCTTGTCGATGGAGGAATCGAAGTAGACACCGGGGGAACGGACGAGCTGCGACACCACGACACGCTCGGTGCCGTTGATGACGAAGGTGCCCTTGTTCGTCATGAGCGGGAAGTCGCCCATGAAGACCGTCTGGGACTTGATCTCGCCGGTCTCGTTGTTCGTGAACTCGGCGGTGACGAAGAGCGGGGCCGCGTACGTGAAGTCGCGGTCCTTGCACTCGTCGATGGAGTTCTTCGGCGGCTCGAAGCGGTGGTCGCGGAAGGTCAGCGACATCGACCCGCTGAAGTCCTCGATCGGGGAGATCTCCTCGAAGATCTCCTCGAGCCCGGACTTGGTGGGGACGTCCTGACCGTTCTCGAGAGCCTCCTCGACCCGACTCTGCCAGGCGGTGTTGCCGAGAAGCCAGTCGAAGCTCTCGGTCTGCAGCGCGAGCAGGTTCGGAACCTCGAGAGGCTCCTTGATCTTTGCAAAAGAGATGCGCAGCGGGGCAGTGCTGGCGGCGTTGTTCGTATTCGCGGTCGAGGCGTTGCGCGAGGCGGCCAAGAGGGGGTCCTTCCGAGGGCTCGGACTCACTACGCGCGTACCGGCCCCTCTCCCGTACACGGAGACAAGCCGCGTCGATCGGGCCAAAGGCCAGGTCAACAGGTCTTGTCGTCGATGCTCGGGCGAGGGCAGACCCCTGGTGACGGGCAGGGGACAGCTAACAGGCAGCGCAAAGGGTCAGTGTAGCCACTTGGCACACTGATGTCCAGTGCGGGTCGTGAAACCCGTGTTCACCCTCGTTGTTCCACTCCTGCGACAAGGCGCTGCCCTCAACGCACGTTGATACTGCCCTCTTCGTCGTCGATCCATGCCTCGGATTCGGATCCTGTGACGACGCGTCCTGAGAATTGCGCGCTGCGTGCGGTTCGTCAAGGCCCCCCTGCCCGATCCGGAGCCGCCCGGAGACACGACGAAGATCACCATACCCCCCGCCACAGAGGGTTCAAGGCAACCGCGGCCGACCCCCGAGAACGCCGAAGAGCGACCACCCGGATGGATGATCGCTCTTCCGCGCTTACGCGTTACACGTCCGCGGGGACGTGTCGTGGATCCTGACGGATCCGAGGGTGTTACTTGACCTCGACGGAGGCGCCGGCGCCCTTGAGGGACTCGGCGGCCTTCTCGGCGGCGTCCTTGGCGACCTTCTCGAGAACGGGCTTCGGGGCGCCGTCCACGAGGTCCTTGGCCTCCTTCAGGCCCAGGGAGGTCAGCTCACGCACGACCTTGATGACCTGGATCTTCTTGTCGCCGGCACCCGTGAGGATGACGTCGAACTCGTCCTGCTCGGCCTCGGCCTCGGCCGGGGCGGCCGGGCCGGCCGGACCGGCGACGGCGACGGCCGCGGCGGCGGTGACGTCGAACTTCTCCTCGAACGCCTTCACGAACTCGGAGAGCTCGATGAGGGTCATCTCCTCGAACTGCGCGAGCAGGTCTTCCTGGCTGAGCTTCGCCATGATGGCGGTCCTTCCACTAATTCGGCAGGTGCCGGATGTACATGTGAGGCGGGCGTACGTCTGGCCCGCTACGGTCGCCGCGTTCAGGCAGCGGCGGCCGGGATGCGAGCCGAGTTACTCGGCACCGCCCTGCTCGTCCTGCTTGGCACGGAGCGCGTCCACGGTGCGGACGAGCTTCGAGGGAAGCGCCTGGAAGAGCTGAGCAGCCTGGGACTGCTTGCCCTTGAAGGCGCCCGCCAGCTTGGAGAGCAGAACCTCGCGGGACTCGAGGTCCGCAAGCTTCTTGATCTCATCGGCGGACATCGCCTTGCCGTCAAGGACGCCGCCCTTGATGACGAGGTTGGGGTTGTCCTTGGCGAAGTCACGGAGACCCTTCGCCGCCTCGACCGGGTCACCGGTCACGAAGGCGACGGCCGACGAACCCGCAAAGAGGTCGTCCAGCGTCGTGATCCCGGCCTCGTTGGCCGCAATCTTGGTCAGCGTGTTCTTCGCCACACGGTACTGAGCGTTCTCACCGAGTGAACGACGCAGCTGCTGGAGCTGCGCGACGGTGAGACCGGTGTACGCGGTAACGACGGCAGCGTTGGAGTTGCGGAACTTGTCCCGCATCTCCTCGACGGCATCGACCTTGTCAGGCCTCGCCATGAGCCTCGGCCTCCTTCCGGGTGATTCGGACCGCGCGGACCCGAAGGAGGACTGGGGAAAACGAAACGCCCCGGCGCAAGCGCACGGGGCGTAGCTCGACCGGTTCCACACGCGCACTGGGCGGCGGGTTCCGGGAGCTTCTCCTGTGTCACCTGCGCGGGTCGTCCGCCGTTCAGCGGATCCTTCGGCCACCGCGCCCTCTGATGAGCGCGCGGTAACGACCAGCGGTCTTTGGCTTCTGTAGGAGAGTACGGGAACGGATCGCCGTCAAGCAAATCCGCCCGTACGGCTCATCAGCGCAGGGGCGGTTCAGCCCTGCTCCAGCTCCTTGAACATCTCACCCAGGTCCGCGACGTCCTTGGCCGGCGGGGCCGTGACGGTGACCGGCTTGTTGTAGTCCAGGAAGGTGATGGTCATGTCCATCGGGCCCTTGTCGGCCTGGCCCTTCATGCGGAACTGCTTGGTGTGGTCCTCGCCGTCGACCCACATGTCCATCGTGAACTTGTCGACGCCGAGCTTCTCGTACTGCTTGATGCTCTTCTCGCGCTGCTCGCGGGTCTCCGCCTTGGCGTCCTTGAGCGAAGCACGCAGGTCGGCGAGCGTGACCGTGCCCGTGTAGTGGGTGGTCTCGACGCCGTCGACCTTCTCGCTGCCGACCTTCTTCACGTCCTTGGCGCCCGTGAGGAAGGTGGACTCCGCCGCCGGGTTCTGCTCGGCCTGGCTCGTGGACCCCATCTTGTCCAGGTCCTTGGCCGCGTCGGAGCCGGACAGATCGAACTTCAGCCAGCGCTTGCCGTCCATCTGCTTGGCCATCTCGGCTCCCCCACCGAGGTACATGGCCTTGTCGACGAGACGGATCTCCACGGTCTCGCCGGCTCCCTGGTCGGGCGCCTTCATCTTCATGCTCATGGCGATCGTGGGCTTCAGGCGCATGGACGCCTCGCCCTCGACACGGCCGGACTCCGGGACCGAGCCCTTCATGCGGTACTGGAGGGACGTGATGTCCTCCGTGTTCTTCGCCGCCTTGGCGACGGCCGCAGCGGGCGTCATCTCCGGCGACTTCTCGGAACCGCAGCCCACCGCACCGGCGGCGAGAAGCAGGGCGCACAGCCCGGCGGCAGGTATGGATGTCTTCATCGGATTCCCCCCAAGGAATACATGCTTGCTTCACAGCAAGGCCGTGAGCCTATCCCAGAGGGGCACAAGTGATCTATCCGGTTTGGGCGGAGGCTTCAGGGCGTCCCGGTCCGCTTCCGCATCAGGTCCTCGAAGTCTCCGGTGTCGGCCTGCGGGGGCCGCTCGGCCCGGACCGTGACGCCGTAGTCGGCGTAGTGCGCGGTCTGGGTCATCAGGCCCGTGGCCATCCGCGCCTTCTCGACTTTCTTGACCAGCAGGTTCCGCTTGTCGATCCAGATGTCGACGGTCTCGGTGGTGACACCGGCCTCGGTGAGCTGCTTCCTCAGGCCGGCGTCGGCGACGTCGGCAGCTGCCACGGTTCCGGACCAGCGCGTGGCGGGCCTGCCGCGGACGGTCTCCTCGCCGACCTTCCTGACGTCGCCCGAGGACAGCAGGAGCTTCACGGACTGGTTGGGGGTGGTACTGCGCATCTGGTCGCCGAGGTGGCCGCCGGAGCCGCCGGTGAGGGCTGCGAGGTCCTCGTAGGCGTACCGGATCCAGTGTCTGCCGCCGGCCTGCTCGGCGAACTTCTCGCCCATGCGCGCGTAGTACGCGTCGGGCAGGTAGCGGGCCTCCATCGAGGTGCTGCCGAGCCGGCGCATGGTGTCGGCCATGGTGCCGCCGGTGTAGGTGATGGTGAGGGTGCCGGTGATGCCGTCGTTCCAGCCGAGGATGCCGTCGGCGGTCATGGACATCAGCGAGCCCATGGTCGTCGTGGACTCGACCCGGGCGGACTCGGCGTGCTCGGTGGCGCGCTCGGCGGACCGCAGGGCGGCGAGGGACCGGCCACGCGCGGCACGGTCGTTCCGATCGGGACCGTCGGAGGTGTCCGGGGAGGTGCAGGCCGCCATCCCCGTCAACGCGGTCGCCACCGCGAGTCCCAGGCCCACGCGGCGCACGGTCGTGCCCTGCATACGTCCCCCCGTTCACATCCGGTTCCCGCACGTTAACCCAGGCCACCGGCGTACGTACCGGAAAAGGGAACGGGCCCCGCACCTGTAAGAGGTGCGGGGCCCGTGACCGGTTGGGTGAGCCGTCAGGCTCAGACCGCGGCCGGGTCCTCCTCGACGAGGAGGTTGCGGGTGCGGTTCGGGTCGACCGGAATGCCGGGGCCCATCGTGGTGCTGATGGCGGCCTTCTTGATGTAGCGGCCCTTGGCGGCGGACGGCTTCAGACGGAGGATCTCCTCCAGCGCGGCGCCGTAGTTCTCCACCAGCTTGGTGTCCTCGAAGGACGACTTGCCGATGATGAAGTGCAGGTTCGCGTGCTTGTCGACACGGAACTCGATCTTGCCGCCCTTGATCTCGGTGACGGCCTTGGCGACGTCGGGGGTGACGGTGCCGGTCTTCGGGTTCGGCATCAGACCACGCGGACCGAGCACGCGGCCGAGGCGGCCGACCTTGCCCATGAGGTCCGGGGTGGCGACGACGGCGTCGAAGTCCAGACGGCCCTTCGAGACCTCGTCGATCAGTTCGTCGGAGCCGACGATGTCGGCGCCCGCGGCCTCCGCGGCCGCAGCACGGTCACCGGTCGCGAAGACCAGGACCCGGGCAGTCTTGCCGGTGCCGTGCGGCAGGTTCACGGTGCCACGGACCATCTGGTCGGCCTTGCGCGGGTCGACACCCAGGCGGAAGGCGACCTCGACGGTGCCGTCGAACTTGGTCGTGGAGGTGTCCTTGGCGAGACGGACGGCCTCGAGCGGGGCGTAGAGCTTCTCCCGGTCGACCTTGGCGTCCGCAGCGCGAAGGGACTTGCTGCGCTTGCTCACTACTGCTCCTGTGGATTCTTAGGAGTCGTGGTCCGGGCCGAGCAGGCCCTGCCACTTCTGCTGATGGAGGTTGGGGCTCAGCCCTCGACCGTGACGCCCATGGAACGGGCGGTGCCGGCGATGATCTTCTCGGCGGCGTCCAGGTCGTTGGCGTTGAGGTCGGGCATCTTGGTCGTGGCGATCTCGCGGACCTGGTCACGCGTGATCTTCGCGACCTTGGTCTTGTGCGGCTCGCCGGAGCCCTTCTCGATGCCCGCGGCCTTCAGGATCATCTTCGCGGCCGGCGGCGTCTTGGTGATGAAGGTGAAGGAACGGTCCTCGTAGACCGTGATCTCCACCGGGATCACCCAGCCACGCTGCGACTCGGTCGCGGCGTTGTAGGCCTTGCAGAACTCCATGATGTTCACGCCGTGCTGACCCAGCGCGGGGCCGACCGGCGGGGCCGGGTTGGCGGCACCGGCCTGGATCTGGAGCTTGATGAGCCCCGTGACCTTCTTCTTCTTGGGAGGCATAGCTCTCCGGGTCCTTTCGATTCGGGTCCTGCCCGCGCCCGGGGACCACCCGGATGCAGGCATACCGCACAACGATAACGGGTATGGATGCGCGGCCAAAAACCGCGCAGGTCAGGCAAGCGCCGGAGCGATCGCCTGACCTGCGCGGAAGCGGTGAGTCCGGAAGTTAGTTCTTCTGGATCTGGTCGAAGGAGAGCTCGACCGGCGTCTCGCGGCCGAAGATCTCGACGAGGCCCTTGACCTTCTTCGAGTCCGGGTTGATCTCGTTGATGGTCGCCTGCAGCGTGGCGAACGGGCCGTCGGTGACGGTGACCGAGTCGCCGACCTCGAAGTCCAGCACCTGGACCTCGACCTTGCGCTGCGGAGCCGGCTTGCCCTCGGCCTCGGCGGCCTCGCGGGCGGCCTTCTCCTCGGCCTCGGGGGCGAGCATCTTGACGATCTCGTCCAGGGTCAGCGGGTACGGGTCGTAGGCGTTGCCCACGAAGCCGGTGACGCCGGGGGTGTTGCGGACGACGCCCCAGGACTCGTTCGTCAGGTCCATACGGACCAGGACGTAGCCCGGGAGCTTGTTCTGCTTGATCGTCTTGCGGTCGCCGTTCTTGATCTGGACGACCTCTTCCTGCGGCACCTCGGCCTGGAAGATGTAGTCCTCGACGTTCAGCGAGACGGCGCGCTGCTCCAGGTTGGTCTTCACGCGGTTCTCGTAGCCGGCGTAGGTGTGGATGACATACCACTCGCCGGGCAGGACCCGCAGTTCCTCGCGGAGCTTCTCGATCGGGTCGCGGTCGTCCTCGGGCTCTTCCTCGAGTTCTTCCGCGGCCTCTTCGCCGTCCTCGGTCTCCGCCTCGGCGGCGTCGTCCGCGACGGCGTCGGCAGCCTCGACCTCGGCGGAGGCCTCGGTGTCCTCGCTGTCCGCGCCCTCGACGGTGTCGAGCTCGTCCTCGACGGACTCGACCGGCTCGATGGCGTCGTTCACGTTCGGGTCAGACACGGTGGCTGCTTCTTCCTGGATACATAGGGGTGGAACATGCGAAAGGAGCGCCGGGTACCTCGGCGCTCTTCGCGGACTGCTCAGCCGAACACGTACTTCGCGGCGTTGCTGAGCCCATAGTCAATCACGGTGACCAGGCCGATCATGATGACGACGAAGATGATCACCACGGTCGTGTAGGTCGTCAGCTGGTTGCGGCTCGGCCAGACGACCTTGCGCAGCTCCGCGACGATCTGGCGGTAGAAGAGGGCAAGGCGCTTCAGCGGGCCCTTCTTGCCGCGCTTGCCACCCTTGCGGGTCTTCTTCGACTCCGGCGCCTCGTCCTGGGCATCAGGCATGTCGATGGAGCCCACGGCGTCCGTCACTCGTCCTCACCTGATTCCGGGTCGTGGCCGTGCCGCGCCCGGTCTGAGCCGCACGGCGGTGCATTGCTGTACGTACATGCGCACACATCCTGGCGAAGGTGTGTGTAGCAGGGCCGGAGGGACTTGAACCCCCAACCGCTGGTTTTGGAGACCAGTGCTCTACCAATTGAGCTACGACCCTTTGTGTGTCCCCCAACGTACCGCATCCATCCGGATGCTTGGTGTGCACCGAACGGGCGCGGCCTGCTGAAGGCCAACGAGGTGAGAGTGTACGTGCTCCGCGGCCGGTCGTCGAACAGAAAGGGCCCGCGGGAGGCCTTGTTGGCGGAAGATCGCCTCGGGTACGGGGGGCGGACTGACGTGAATCCGCTGAAGATCCCCCAGGCCGTGCGGGCGATCCGCACTGTTGTTCAGGGGTTTGCCCGACGTTGTTCAGTCTGTGAAACCCCCGTGCCGCGCGCGTTTCCGGTCTGAAACGATGGGGCCCATGAGCGCTGCAACCCCTCCCACCGAGCGCCGGGTCTCCGCCCGAGTCGGCGCGATCTCCGAGTCCGCCACCCTCGCCGTGGACGCCAAGGCCAAGGCCCTCAAGGCCGCCGGGCGGCCGGTGATCGGCTTCGGCGCCGGTGAGCCCGACTTCCCGACCCCGGACTACATCGTCGAGGCCGCGATCGAGGCCTGCAAGAACCCGAAGTACCACCGCTACACGCCGGCCGGCGGTCTGCCCGAGCTGAAGGCCGCCATCGCCGCGAAGACCCTGCGCGACTCCGGCTACGAGCCGGACGTCTCTCAGATCCTGGTCACCAACGGTGGCAAGCAGGCCATCTACGAGGCCTTCGCCGCGATCCTCGACCCGGGCGACGAGGTCATCGTGCCCGCGCCGTACTGGACGACGTACCCGGAGTCGATCCGGCTGGCCGGGGGTGTCCCGGTGGAGGTCGTCGCCGACGAGACGACCGGCTACCGGGTGACCGTCGAGCAGCTGGAGGCGGCCCGTACGGAGAAGACGAAGGTCGTCCTCTTCGTCTCGCCCTCCAACCCGACCGGCGCGGTCTACAGCGAGCACGAGACCGAGGCGATCGGCCACTGGGCCGTCGAGCACGGCCTGTGGGTGCTGACCGACGAGATCTACGAGCACCTCGTCTACGGCGACGCCTCCGCCGTGTCGCTGCCGGCGGTGCTGCCCGAGCTGCGCGACAAGTGCGTCGTGGTCAACGGTGTCGCGAAGACGTACGCGATGACCGGCTGGCGCGTGGGGTGGATCATCGGCCCGAAGGACGTCGTCAAGGCCGCGACCAACCTTCAGTCGCACGCCACGTCGAACGTGTCCAACGTCGCCCAGGCCGCCGCGCTGGCCGCCGTCTCCGGTGACCTGGACGCCGTGGCGACCATGCGAGAGGCGTTCGACCGGCGCCGCAAGACCATCGTGCGGATGCTGAACGAGATCGACGGCGTCGTGTGCCCGGAGCCGGAGGGGGCGTTCTACGCGTACCCGTCGGTGAAGGCGCTGGTAGGCAAGGAGATCCGGGGCCGTCGTCCCAAGGACACCGTCGAGCTGGCCGCGCTGATCCTGGAGGAGTCCGAGGTCGCGGTCGTACCGGGTGAGGCCTTCGGCACGCCGGGCTATCTGCGGCTGTCGTACGCGCTGGGTGACGAGGATCTGGTCGAGGGCGTGAGCCGGATCCAGAAGCTGCTCGCGGAGGCCAGGGACTGACGTCCGCTTCGCCGGTCCTCCGGCCTGGGGCACATACCGCGTTCGGTATGTGCCCCATTTGTTTGTGCGAGCAAGACCACTAAAGGGGAAACAGCTACCGGGACGGCTGGGACGTACGGCAGGATCCTGGGATGGAGCGTGTACGTGATGTCTCTGAGCTGCCGAAAGCCCATCTGCACCTGCACTTCACCGGATCCATGCGGCCCGCGACCGTCCTGGAACTGGCCGACAAGCACGGTGTCCGGCTGCCCGACGCGCTGAGTGAGGCGCTGACCAGCGGAGAACCGCCGAGCCTGCGGGCGACGGACGAGCGGGGCTGGTTCCGCTTTCAGCGGCTGTACGACGCGGCGCGCTCGTGTCTGCGGGAGCCGGAGGACATCCAGCGGCTGGTGCGTGAGGCCGCGGAGGAGGACCTGCGGGACGGTTCGGGGTGGCTGGAGATCCAGGTCGACCCGACGTCGTACGCGCCGCGGCTGGGCGGGCTGATTCCGGCGCTGGAGATCATCCTGGACGCGGTGGAGACGACGTCGCGGGAGACCGGGCTCGGGATGCGGGTGCTGGTCGCGGCGAACCGGATGAAGCACCCGCTGGACGCGCGGACGCTGGCGCGGCTGGCGACGCGGTACGCGGACCGGGGCGTGGTCGGCTTCGGGCTGTCGAACGACGAACGGCGGGGGATGGCGCGGGACTTCGACCGGGCCTTCGGGATCGCGCGCGAGGCCGGGTTGCTGTCGGCGCCGCACGGGGGTGAGCTGGCCGGACCGTCGTCCGTGCGGGACTGTCTGGACGACCTGGGGGCGAACCGGGTGGGGCACGGGGTGCGGGCGGCGGAGGACCCGCGGCTGATGAAGCGGCTGGCGGACCGGCAAGTGACGTGCGAGGTGTGTCCGGCGTCGAATGTGGCGCTGGGGGTGTACGAGAAGCCGGAGGACGTGCCGCTGCGGACGCTGTTCGAGGCCGGGGTGCCGTTGGCGCTGGGCGCGGACGACCCGTTGCTGTTCGGGTCGCGTCTCGCCGCGCAGTACGAGATCGCGCGGCGGCATCACGGCTTCACGGACGCGGAGCTGGCGGAGGTGGCTCGGCAGTCGGTCCGGGGGTCGGCGGCCCCGGAGGATGTGAAGACGAAGCTGCTGGCCGGCGTGGACGACTGGCTGGCCTCGTAGCGGGCGGACGTGCTTCGCGTGGCGCCCGGAAGGTGGGTCGGAGTCGCGCCGGGGGGTGTCCGTCCTCGGAACGGCGCGATGGCCTCCCTACCGACGGACTGGCGTTGACGCGCCAACCGCTGCGGGCGGACACCCCCCGACACGGCCCCTTGGGTACGACCGCGGGTGCGGGTGCGCTCGCCTGCGGGCATGCGTGCCGCCTGGGCGGCACGGGTGGGCGCAGGCGGCACCCCGTCACGCCGAGCTGCGCAACGCCCCGGCCCCAGCACCAGCGCCGAGCACCTACAGGCTGACCCCGACCGTCACCGGCTCGTTGACCAGGGTGATGCCGAAGGCCTCGCGGACTCCGGCCACGACCTCACGGGCCAGGGCGAGGAGGTCCTCCGTCGTCGCACTCCCCCGGTTGGTGAGCGCCAAGGTGTGCTTCGTGGAGATGCGGGCGGGGCCGTCGCCGTAGCCCTTGGTGAAGCCCGCCTTGTCGATCAGCCAGGCCGCTGAGGTCTTGGTGTGGCCGTCGGCGGCTGGGTACGCCGGGGGCTCCACCCCGTCACCGAGCCGCTCACGCACGCGTGCGCGGAACGCCGCGAAGTCCGTGTCCGTGAGGATCGGGTTGGTGAAGAAGGACCCGGCCGACCAGGTGTCGTGGTCCTCGGGGTCCAGGACCATGCCCTTGCCGGCGCGCAGCTTGAGCACTGTGTCGCGGGCTGAGGCGAGGGGGACGCGGTCGCCGGGCTCCACTCCGAGGGCTCGGGCCGTCTCGGCGTACCGGAGGGGCGCGGAGAGGCCCTCGGCGTCCTCCAGGGAGAAGCGGACGCGCAGGACCACGTAGCGCTCGGGGTCGGACTTGAAGCGGCTGTGGCGGTAGGAGAAGGCGCAGTCCTCGTTGGCCAGGGTGACCGTCTCACCGGTGCGGCGGTCGTAGGCGACGACCTCCGTGATCGTGGAGGAGACCTCCTGGCCGTACGCCCCGACGTTCTGGATCGGCGTGGCGCCCGCCGAGCCGGGGATGCCGGCCAGGCACTCGACGCCGGCCAGGCCCGCCTCGACCGTCCGGGCGACGGCGTCGGTCCAGACCTCGCCGGCGGCCAGCTCCAGCGTCGTGCCGTCGAGGGAGAAGCCCTTGGTGGCGATGACGAGGGCGGTGCCCTCGAAGCCCTTGTCGCCGATGACCAGGTTCGAGCCGCCGCCGATGAGCAGCAGCGGGGTGCCCGTCCCGTCGGCTTCGCGGACGGCGGCGATCACCTCGTCGTCCGTCGTCGCGGTGATCAGCCGGGTCGCGGGGCCGCCCAGCCGGAAGGTGGTCAGGGGGGCGAGGGGGGCGTCGTGGAGTTCCTGCACGGGCTCAAGACTACGAGACGCCACTGACGGCACCGGGCACGCGTGCGTGCGGCCCCGTTCCGCGGGGGAAGGGGGCCGCACGCGCGCGTGGTGGCTGTCAGGGCAGGCGGCGGAGCGCCTCGGACCAGGACAGCGGCAGTTCGTCGCTGCTCACCTGCCAGGTGGTGAAGGCCGAGTCCCTCATCTGCGGGGCGAGTCCCCGGGACGCGGGGCCGTGGGCGCCCGCGCGGACGAAGGCGTGCAGTGCGTCCTTGGACTCCCAGGCCGACAGGGTCCAGAAGGTCCGCTTGAAGGGCTTGGCCCTCAGGGTCGCTCCGTACGCGCCGGGGCTGCGGCGGACCTGCCGCCAGACGGCGGGCGTACCGGCGAGGAACTTCAGCGCTCCCCACAGGGTGCGGGTCTCGAAGCGGGAGGCGAAGACGTGCACCTCGGTGCCGTCGGGCGGGGTGTTCGGGACGGTCCAGGGAAGGGTGGGCATGGCCGCTTCTCCTTGTTCGGGTCCTTCGGGTCAGTGGGAGACCGTCTCCAGTACCGGTGCCGGTTCGGCCGGCTCGGCCTGCCGTTCCGTGCGCCGCCGGGTCGGTATCAGCAGGGCCGCGACGCCCGCGAGCGCGACCACCGCGGAGCCCGTCACCAGGGCCGGCCGCATGCCGTCGACGAAGGTCTGGCCGGTCTCGTAGCCGCCCTGGGCCGCGAAGATCGACGCCATGACGGCGATGCCGAGCGCCCCGCCCACCTCGCGCAGGGCGTTGTTGGCGCCGGAGGCGACGCCCTGCTCCGACGGCCGGACGCTGGACATCACCAGGTGCGAGGCGGGGGCGAAGAACAGCGCCATGCCGATGCCGCTGACGATCAGGGCGGGCAGCTGGGCGGTGTAGGAGGCGTCGGCCGTGGCCACCACCGCCATGTAGCCGAGGCCCAGGGCCTGGAGGAAGAGGCCCGCGGCGACGACCGGGCGGCCGCCGATGCGGTCGGCCAGGATGCCGGCGATCGGGGCGACCAGCATCGGCATGCCGGTCCAGGGCAGCATCCTGAGGCCCGCCTCGGTGGGCGAGTAGCCGAGGACGCCCTGCAGGTACTGGCTGAGCAGGAAGATCGAGCCGAACATGCCGAGGAACATCAGCAGGCTCGCCGCGTTGATGCCGGCGAACGCCCGGGAGCGGAACAGCCGCATCGGGAGCATGGGGTTCTTGGCGCGTGTGCTGTAGAGGACGAAGCCGGCGAGCAGGGCGGAGCCCGCGAACAGGCCGGTCAGGACGAGGGAACCGGTCCAGCCGTCGGCGGGGCCGCGGACCAGGCCGTAGACGATGCCGAACAGGCCGCCGCTGGCGAGCAGGGTTCCGGGGACGTCGAGCGGGGCTCCGGTGCCGTGGGACTCGGCGAGGCGGAGGCGGGCGAGGGGCAGCAGCGCCAGCCCGAGCGGGACGTTCAGCCAGAAGATCCACTGCCAGGAGATGTGTTCGGTGAGGGTGCCGCCGACGAGGGGCCCGGAGGCGACGGCGAGTCCGTTGACTGCGCCCCAGATGCCGTAGGCCATGCCGCGCTTGGCGACGGGCACCGCGGCGGTCAGCAGGGTGAGCGTCAGCGGCATCATCACGGCCGCACCGGCGCCCTGGACCGCGCGGGCGGCGATGAGCGAGTCGATGCCGGGCGCCATGGCCGCCGCGGCGGAGGCGCCGGTGAAGACGGCGAGGCCCGCGATGAAGAGCCGGCGGCGGCCGAAGCGGTCGCCGAGGGCCGCGCCGAACATCAGCAGGACGGCGAAGGTGAGCGTGTAGGCGCTCACGGTCCATTCCAGGTCGTGCAGTCCGCCGCCGAGGTCCTCGCGGATGGAGGGCAGGGCGGTGGTGACGACGAGGTTGTCGAGGGCCGCCATGAATCCGGCGACGCTGGTGATGACGAGGGCCCAGGCGGCTCCCCCGCGACGTGCGGTCTGCTGTGACATCGCTCCCCCAAAGGAGAATCGGCGGTGATTGATTAGTTATTGATTACTAACTTTCGCGGCCACAAAAAGGAGCGCGGCATCCTCGCGCTTGTCTGTCAGCTGTCGGACGGCGGCAGGTTCAGTCCTGCCCAGACCCGGTGATCGGCCGGGAAGCCCATGGCCACCAGGCAGTTGATCAGCATGCCCTGGGCCAGGAAGATCGTCGTCTCGTGGGCGTCGGCACCCAGCGGCAGATGGACGGTGTCCCACAGCCGCATCCAGCCCGCGCGCACCGCCTCGCCGAACTCGTGGTCTCCCTCTTCCTCGGCGGCCGCAACGGCGAGGTACATCTGCATCTGCATCATCAGCCACTCGGGCTGTTCGGAGATGGTCTCGACGTACGCACCGCCCATGGCGTTACGGGCCTCTTCACCCTCCAGCCCCTCGGCCGCCTCGGCGAACATCCGGATGGTGTCCTCGACGCAGCGCTGCGCCGCCGCCAGGAAGATCGCCTTCTTGCCCGGGAAGAGCCGGAACAGGTACGGCTGCGAGACGCCGACCCGCCGGGCGATCGCCTCGGTCGAGGTGCCGTGGTAACCGCCCCGGGCGAACTCGGTCGTCGCCGCCCGGATGACGCTCTCGCGCCGCTCTTCCGCACTCATCCTGACCATGCAACCGAAGTTAGTGCTCAATCACTAACTAGTCAAGCGGTTCAGTCGTCCGAGAAACGAGTGAGGGGCGCCCCGCAGCGGGAAGCGCCCCTCACCTGGACTTTTCGCGGCTCAGGCCAGCCGTACGACCGCCCGGGACATGCCCAGCACCTTCTGCCCGGCGCTGGTCGCCGTCAGGTCCACACGGACGGTGTTGTCGTCGAGCTTGGCGGCGACCTTGCCGGCGACCTCGATCACGGCACCCTGGTCGTCGTTCGGGACGACGACCGGCTTGGTGAAGCGGACGCCGTACTCGACGACAGCGCCCGGGTCGCCGGTCCAGTCGGTGACCACGCGGATCGCCTCGGCCATGGTGAACATGCCGTGCGCGATGACGTCCGGCAGGCCGACCTCCTTGGCGAACCTCTCGTTCCAGTGGATCGGGTTGAAGTCGCCGGAGGCGCCCGCGTAGCGGACGAGGGTCGCGCGGGTCACGGGGAAGGTCTGGGCGGGCAGTTCGGTGCCGACCTCGACGTCGGAGTAGGAGATCTTCGCGGTCATGGGGTCGCTCACGCCTCCTCGGCCGCGCGGGCCACGAGCTTGGTCCACGCGGTCACGACGTGCTCGCCGGCCTCGTCGTGGACCTCGCCGCGGACGTCCACGATGTCGTTGCCCGCCAGGGACTTGATCGCCTCGATGGTCGAGGTGACCGAAAGCCGGTCGCCGGCGCGGACCGGGCGGCGGTAGGCGAACTTCTGGTCGCCGTGCACCACGCGGCTGTAGTCCAGGCCGAGCTGGGGGTCCTGGACGACCTCGCCCGCGGCCTTGAAGGTGATCGCGAAGACGAAGGTCGGCGGGGCGATCACGTCGGGGTGACCGAGTGCCTTGGCGGCCTCCGCATCCGTGTACGCCGGGTTGGCGTCGCCGACCGCCTCGGCGAATTCACGGATCTTCTCCCGGCCCACCTCGTAGGGCGCGGTGGGCGGGTACGTCCGCCCCACGAAGGACTGGTCGAGCGCCATGGCTCGGCACCTCCTGGTAGCTCTACTGACCGGTACGGGTCCCTCAAACGACGCGAGGCCGCCCCCGATCACTCGGGAACGGCCTCGCGTACGAGCCTGTTTTATCGCGTTTCGCGGTGCGCGGTGTGCGCGTTGCAACGCGGGCAGTGCTTCTTCATCTCAAGACGATCCGGGTTGTTACGCCGGTTCTTCTTGGTGATGTAGTTCCGCTCCTTGCACTCCACGCAGGCCAGCGTGATCTTCGGGCGGACGTCGGTGGCAGCCACGTGAGTGCTCCTAAGACGAACGGATGGACATTTAACGCAAGAAGAGTAGCCGATCGAAGGACCGACCCCGCAATCGGCTACTTAGCGTAGCGGTGACCGGACTTGAACCGGTGACACAGCGATTATGAGCCGCTTGCTCTACCGACTGAGCTACACCGCTTTGATGTGGTCCGGGCCCCGCCTCGCGACGGGAACCAGTCACACCAGAGCCCCAAAACGGAATCGAACCGTTGACCTTCTCCTTACCATGGAGACGCTCTGCCGACTGAGCTATTGGGGCGAGCGATGAAGACATTACACGCTCGGCCGCCGTTCACCCAAATCCGTTTCGAGGCCCCCGCCCCGGGCGCGCGGACCGTCCTCCCGGCAGCCTCGTGGGTGCCTCCCGTTCCGTGAGCGGACCACGCCGGTACGACTATTGCGCTCCTCCCCGCCGCGGGCGGGAGGCCGTCCTAGGCTCGTCTCACTCTGCGTGATCATGCGTCCTCCCGCGCACAGCCCGAGCCCCTGGAGTGCGATGCCCGACAGCCGGCCGCAGCCACCACCGCCCCCGTCGTCCTCGCCGGGTCCGGCCGACCCCTCGTCGCTGCTGCTGTGCGGGGCACGGCTCACCGACGGCCGGACCGTGGACGTGCGGCTGGGCGGCGGGCGCATCGAGGCGGTCGGCACGGCCGGCAGCCTGGGGGCGGGCGCCGCGCGCGCGGGCGGGGTGCGTGTGGACCTCAGCGGCTACCTGCTGCTGCCGGCCCCGGTCGAGCCGCACGCCCACGCCGACACGGCCCTGTCGGCCGACACCGAGGGGCCGGTCTCGTACGAGCCGCAGGACGTGCAGCGCCGGGCCACGGAGGCCGCGCTGCTCCAGCTCGGGCACGGGGCTACGGCGCTGCGGGCGCACGTGCGCGTGGGCGATGTCCAGGGGCTGGGCGCGCTGGAGGCCGTGCTGCAGGCGCGGCGGGCACTGCGCGGGCTGGCGGAGCTGACGACGGTGGCGATGCCCCGGGTGCTGACCGGGGTGGCCGGCGCGGACGGGCTGGCGATGCTGCGGGACGCGGTGAAGATGGGCGCCTCGGTGGTGGGCGGCCGGCCGGACCTCGACCCGGATCCGACGGGGTACGCGGAGGCGGTCCTGGAGGTGGCCTCCGAGCACGGCTGCCCCGTCGACCTGCACACGGACGCCGGGGATCCGGCCCGGCTGGCCCGGCTCGCGGCGATGGCGGGCGGACTGCGCCCCGGGGTGGCCCTCAGCCCGTGCGGCGACCTCGGCCGGCTGCCCTCCGACGTGGCCTCGCGGACGGCCGACCAACTCGCGGCGGCGGGGGTGGCGGTGGTGTGCCTGCCGCAGGGCGGCTGCGGCGGCGTCGACCGGCGCGGGGCGGCTCCGGTACGGCTGCTGCGCACGGCCGGGGTGCGGGTGGCCGCCGGGAGCGGGGCGCTGCGGGACGTGTCCAACCCCGTGGGGCGCGGCGATCCGCTGGAGGCGGCCTTCCTGCTGGCCTCGCGCTACGGACTGTCGCCCGAGGAGGCGTACGACGGGGTGAGTTCCTCGGCGCGGGCGGTGCTGGGGCTGCCCGAGGTGCGGGTGGAGGCGGGTTTCCCGGCCGAGCTGCTGGCGGTGCGCGGGGACCGGCTCGCGGGGGCGCTGTCCCTGGCGTACAGCCGGATCGTCGTGCATCAGGGGCGCGTGGTGGCGCGGACCAGCGCGGTGCGGGAGTACTGCAATTCGGCGGCCTCGGTGGAACTGGGGCTGCCGCGGCAGGGGCGGGGCGAAGTGTCGTGAGGCCTGTGGCGTGGTGTGGCCGAGGTCGTGCGGCGGACGGTGCTGTCCAGGCGTACGGTCGAAGGCATGCGCATTGTCATCGCTGGTGGTCATGGTCAGATCGCGTTGCGGCTGGAGCGGTTGCTCGCCGCGCGCGGGGACGAGGTAGCGGGGATCATCCGCAAGGCCGAGCAGGCCGACGATCTGCGGCAGGCCGGTGCCGAACCGGTCGTGCTCGACCTGGAATCGGCGTCCGTGGACGAGGTCGCCGAGCGGATGAGGGGTGCCGACGCCGCGGTCTTCGCGGCGGGCGCGGGCCCGGGCAGCGGGGCGACCCGCAAGGACACGGTGGACAAGGCCGCGGCGGTCCTCTTCGCGGACGCGGCGGTGCAGGCGGGCGTACGGCGCTTCGTGGTCGTGTCGTCCATGGGCGCCGACCCGCGCCACCAGGGCGACGAGATCTTCGACGTGTACCTGCGCGCCAAGGGTGAGGCGGACGCGTACGTGCGCGGGCTGGACGCCCTGGACTGGACGGTCCTGCGCCCCGGTCAGCTCACCGACGACGCCGGCACCGGTCTGGTGCGTCTGGAGGCGCGGACGGGCCGCGGCCCGATTCCGCGCGACGACGTGGCCGCCGTACTGGCGGAGCTGGTGGACACCTCGGCGACGGCCGGGCTCACCCTGGAGCTGATCAGCGGGTCGGCGCCGGTGTCCGTGGCGGTGAAGTCGGTGGCCGGGAACTGAGGTTCGCGGCCGACCGCTCGAGCGGGGTCTAGAACAGGGGCAGTTGGCCGGGGAAGTCCGGGACCGTGTAGCCGTCCAGGGACGGTTGCTCCGGGCCCGGCCGGGCCTGGCGGCGGGAGCCCGGGCACGAGGTGAGTTCACCGTGCTCGCGGGCGCCGGGCGGGTCGTGGCGTGCGTACCGCCCGGCGACGACGGCGATCTCGCGGCGGCACTCCGGGCAGACTCTGCGGCGGGAGGACATGGGGTCAGTGTGCCGCGCGGGCAGACCGGCCATGCCTCTCCCCTGCGGGGACTGCGGGGAGCTCCGTTGACTGCGGGTACTGCGCGAGCGGCGGGGGCGGCCCGTTTACGGACCTCGATATGGTCATTCGGGACCTCGATATGGTCATTCGGCAGCTCTTGCCGTTGCGTGAGGCGACCGGCTACCCGCCCCGGGCGGACAGGTGACGATCCCGGGCTCCGGCGCGGACGACCACGACATCGAACTCGCCCACGCCGGGGAGTAGGGAGCCGTCGGGGGCGGCAACCAGCTCGGCAGCCGGTTGAGCAGTTCCTCCTGACTCTCGCCGGCCCGGGCCGCGTGGCCGTCCGTCGGCAACAGCACCCCGGGCACGTCGAGTTGCTCGCTGACGTCGGCGACCCGGTCCACCCGGTCCGCCCGGTCCGCCCAGCCCGCCGGCCTGGTCGGCCATGATCACGACGACCTCGGGCCGCCCCCTCGTCACGGACCTGGCGGCCGAAACGAAAACCCCCTCTCGTCTGCGTCTCCGCAGATGAGAGGGGGACTTCCCCGGTGTGGCGGCGCCAGGATCCGAACCTGGGAAGGCCCATCCGGCGGATTGGCGTCAGCGCACGTCGACGTAGTCGGCCGCGCTGGTCGCGACGCCGGTCGTGGAGTTGCCGTAGTACACCCAGCGGTAATAACCGTCGACCGAGGCGGTGACCGTGGCCTTCAGACCCCCGGTGCTGCTGGTGGTGGCCTTCTTGAGCGTCTTGTAGGTGTCGGTGCCCTTGGCGCGGAACTGGAGGCTGACCGTACGGCCGCTGTAGGCGTCGTACTTCTTCGTGCTCCAGTTCGCCCGGGTCAGCTTGCCCGTGACGGTGATCGGCTTGCCCTTGGTGACCGGCTCCGGCGAGGCGTTGGTGGTGGCCTTGGCCGCGCGCTTGAGCTGGGCGGTGGTGGAACGGGTCTCCAGTTCCCCGGTCTTGAGGCCGCCGTCGGCCTTCCACAGCCGCAGCGAGACGCCGACCTTCCAGGTCGTGGCGTCGCTGTTGGAATCGACGTGCTCCTGGCTCGGGTGCGGGTCGATGTAGAGGTTGCCCTCGCAGCGAGCGTGCTTGGAGTCGATCTCGTAGCAGGTGTAGCTGCCCGGCTGGATGAAGTTCTCCCCCGTGTCGGCCGCCGTCTTGATGGTGCCGCGGTAGAGGAAGGGGTAGGCGTCGTAGCGGGAGGGGTCGGAGGTGCTGTACCCGGAAGGCAGCGCGATGTCGAAACTGATGGGCGGCTCCACCTCCTGCGACGTGCCGACGACGATCGGCTTGCCGCCGTTGATGACGATGTCCGACACGGTGATACCGGTGTCCGCCGCCTGAGCCGCCGGCGCGTTCAGCACCGAGAGCCCCAGCGCCCCCACGAGCGTGGCCACCGCGACGGTTCGTCTGCCTGTCTTCATTCACACCTCTTCAGGAGAATGCCGTTACAAGAGGCGGCAGCGTATCTGACGAGTTCATGCCCTCCGGCCCTGACCTCCCAGCTCACCGCCCCGCTGCCGTCCCTCCCGCAGCTCCTCGTGCGTCGGCTTGCCGGGGCGCCTGCTCCTCCGGCCCCCGGACGCCCTCAGCAGACGTTGTGCGAACCACCCGGTACTGGGCTGCCGTTGGGGACTGCTGTTGGCGGGCAGGGCCGGCCGGACACAGGAGACCGACTATGGGGAGGTGTTCGGCGAAGGTCCGGGAGGACGCGCTGATCGAGGTGGAAACGGCCTCGCGGGGCTGCACCAGGTGTACGCCGAGGTGCTCGGCCAGACGCGGGACCGGGCGAACAGCCGGATCGACGCGGCCGTGCGGGAGTGGGTCGAGCCGAGTGATCATGCTCACCGCGGGGGGCGCCCGGGGGGACACGTACTGATCAACGTGCGATGCGGGCGGGATATGAGGTGAGACACGTCCAGGCCCGTCCACAATGCATCGACCGGGGAGCCAACGAAAAACCCCCTCTCGCCTGCGTCTCCGCAGATGAGAGGGGGTCTTCCCCAGTGTGGCGGCGCCAGGATTCGAACCTGGGAAGGCTGAGCCGGCAGATTTACAGTCTGCGCGCGCATCTGTATCTGACCAGGGGTTTGAGCCACCACTGAGTGGAGCTGCCCCACACTTGTCCCACCAAGCGGATAACCGTAAGAGCGCCGTCAGGTTTCATGCCGCGTCTGCCCGAGCCGGGAGCTGATCACGGTATGAAGGCGAATCCTGTCGCGCATTGGAAGCACTGGCCATGCTCGTTAACGGCGTTTGCGGCCAAAGCGGCGTTTGCCCTTGTTCGACTTCCGAC
The DNA here is from genome assembly GCF_044764825.1 of Streptomyces sp. NPDC093598. Classification (NCBI taxonomy): domain Bacteria; kingdom Bacillati; phylum Actinomycetota; class Actinomycetes; order Kitasatosporales; family Streptomycetaceae; genus Streptomyces; species Streptomyces sp. NPDC093598. The sequence continues at coordinate 493,921 of NZ_JBIWIV010000004.1, forward strand.
CAGTCAGCTGCTGCGCCTCATGTGTCCTTCCCATCGCGGTCAGTGCAGCGGCGAGATTCCGGGTGACACGCTGAGTGTCGGGATGCTTCGCGCCGAAGAGGCATACGTAGCTGGCACGTACATCCTTCAAGAGTCGGACCGCCTCCGGGTACTGACGGAGAGCATGCAAAGCTCTGGCGAGGTTGTTGGCGGAAGAGAGGGTCTCGGGATGGTCCTCACCCAAAACACGGCCACGACGCGCAAGAACATCCTCATGCATGCGGCGGGCCTCCGCATGCTCCCCCAAGGAGTGCAGGGTGCTGGCGAGATTGCTGGCGGAATTGAGGGTATCGGGATGGTCCTCACCCAGAACACGGCCACGACGCGCAAGAACATCCTCATGCATGCGGCGGGCCTCCGCATATTCCCCCAAACCCTGCAGGGCGCTGGCGAGGTTGTTGGCGGAAGTGAGGGTGTCGGGATGGTCCTTACCCAAAACACGGCCACGACGCGCAAGGACATCCTCATTCATGCGGCGGGCCTCCGCATGCTCCCCCAAGGAGTGCAGGGTGCTGGCGAGATTGCTGGCGGAATTGAGGGTATCGGGATGGTCCTCACCCAGAACAC